>JAAHFN010000099.1 GCA_010672965.1 Oscillatoria sp. SIO1A7 | reverse complement strand
GGGTTTGGGGTGTGGGGTTTGGGGTTTGGGGTGTGGGGTGTGGGGTGTGGGGTGTGGGGTGTGGGGTGTAGGGTGTGGGGTTTGGGGTGTGGGGTGTGGGGTGTGGGGTTTAGGGTTTGGGGTTTAGGGTGTGGGGTTTAGGGTGTGGGGTGTGGGGTGTGGGGTGTAGGGTGTGGGGTTTAGGGTGTGGGGTTTAGGGTGTGGGGTTTAGGGTGTGGGGTTTAGGGTTTAGGGTGTGGGGTTTAGGGTTTAGGGTGTGGGGTCTAGGGTGTAGGGTGTGGGGTCTAGGGTGTAGGGTGTGGGGTGTAGGGTGTGGGGTCTAGGGTGTAGGCGGAAACGGCGGAAGCTAGTGCAGCGTGGCAGAAATAATCCACCAGGGCGATCGGGCCGGGAGCCAGAGTACAAAGGCATTTTGACTTATTTACCTTGAGACTTTTGACTTCCGCGCAGCGGCACTAGGCTTTTAGCTTATCCTCCTTGTCTCCTACGTCTCCTCCTTCTTCTCCCTACACCCCACACCCCACACCCCACACCCTTCTTCTCCCTAAACCCCACACCCCACACCCTTCTTCAAACCCACACCCCACACCCCACACCCTACACCCTTTTTCAAACCCTACACCCCACACCCCACACCCCACACCCTTCTTCAAACCCCACACCCCACACCCCACACCCTACACCCTTTTTCAAACCCTACACCCCACACCCCACACCCCACACCCTTCTTCAAACCCACACTTCCCACACCCTAGTTAGAAACCACTTGGATTTCTATCTGGGCGGTTACTTCGGGATGGAGCTTGACCTGGGCTTTGTAGAAACCGAGCTTGCTGATATCGGGAAGCTCGATTCCGCGCCGATCGACTTCCTGGCCGGTGATGCTTTGAATTACATCTGCTACTTCGCGATCGGTGACCGTACCAAAAATCGCATCCCCTTCGCCGACTTGCTTGGGAATAGAAAAGCGACCGATGGTTTCCAGAGCAGTCTTGCGCGCCTCGGCCTCTTGCTTGAGCGCTAGAATTCTCTGTCTTTCTTCCTCTTTACGCCGTTCGATTTGCTTGAGGACCCCAGGGGTGACGCGAACCGCCATTTGTTGGGGAATTAAATAGTTGCGGGCGTAGCCTGGGGCGACTTCTACCAGTTCCCCTGTTTTACCCAGCTTTTTGATATCTTTGTTCAATACTAATTGAACCCGTCTGCGCATGCGTTCCTCCGAGTTTCAGCGAGTCTTTATGGTTTTGGCGCGCAGCCAGTGCTGACTGGTTGCGAATCTGCCACAAACTGTCATCATACTCTATTTGGGAAGCGATCGCAATAGGTATCTGGGCGCTCGGGGGACCAGGAGACATGGAGTGTGGTTGGCAACGGATGGGTAACAGATGTAACGGATGTAGCGGATAGCAACGGATTGGTAACGGATGTAACGGATGTAGCGGATAGCAACGGATTGGTAACGGATGTAGCGGATGGGTTGTAAAATTTAAAAAACGTACAGGCGACAGGCAACAAAGCGCAAGTCCTGAAAATAAAACTCGCTAATAGAAATTTCGTTATGGTTCTGACTACAGAGCATTTATACATCGTTAGAGATGATGCAATTCTCGGAGGCGAGCCGATTATTCGAGGAACTCGCACGCCCGTGAGGGCCATTGTAGAAACCTGGCAAATGGGAACTATACCAGAAGAAATTCCCAAAGGTTTGCCTCATCTGACCCTGGCTCAAGTATTTGATGCTTTGAGCTATTATTTCGATAATCAAAGTGAAATCAATGACTACATTGAGCGCAACCGAATTCCCGAGGAGTTAATCGACCCATTAGTTACTGTAGCGGTCAGCGGTCAGCGGTCAGCGGTCAGCTAAGAGTCAAGGTTTTGGAACAAAAAGCGATAGGGGTGCGATCGCGATTTTACGTTTTTTTGCGTTTATAATTTGGCGCTATCGCCTTCGCATTTCAAAAAGCCAGTATTGCCCTTGGGAGCCTAAGCGCGATCGCGGGGTTACGGACAATCGTCAAAGAATAAGCACTACGTTGCGATCGCATTCAACTGCCACGGCGCATATATATAGACATTTTGCAGCTTTTACAATTGCTTACCAAACTGGTATTATAGTCGTTAATTTCACATAAGACTAACTGAAAAAGTTTGCCAAATTTAAGCAGCATCGCGCTATTGGGGTTTCTTACAGATAAAACGGCTCGTAATGTTGTCGGGTAGATCTATCTGGCTGCTTCTGTAATCTGGCCCAGCGATCTTAACTGAGACGCGCCCTAATAAAAAAAGGCCAAAGATTTCTTTGGCCTTTATGTCAAATCACTATACTTGCCACCATCAAGGATGGGGCTTATGTGAGAAGATAGCAGTCAAACTTGCTACCATACTAAGAATGGGCGCAAGAATGGGCGCAAGAATGGGCGCAATACGGTCTAAGTAGAGTCTTCTTCCGGCAGTATGAATAACCTCGCTGTTAAGCTGCCAATCGGCCTTTGCAATAGCAGACTCCTTGGCCTTCTTTGGGACCTCCTTGGGGTCGCTCCATACACACTCCTCAGCTTTTTCGCCGCGTTTGGAAATCTAAGATTGATGGCAGCATTGCGCGATCGCTGTCCTTTCAAAAAAAAGAACTGGCGATCGCCAGTCCTCTTTTCCAATTAATAAGATTTCGTGAGTCTTATTCTGGTTGCAAATCTAAGCGCGACTCGACTAAGCTGGCGCTTGTTCGTTTAACCAGGCTACTAAATCCTCGACTCCAGCGAAATCTAACAGCGCCTTACCTAATTCCTCTAACTTCTGGGTTGATAGGTCGCCAATTCGCTCGCTCAAATTAGGGGCTAACTCTCCTAGCTTATGGTCTAGCAGGCTCATTATCAGTGACATAGCCTCCTGTTGCCGACCCTGTTGCCGACCCTGTTGCCGACCCTTTTCCAGACCGACTTGCTCTCCTTGGGAGGCTCCTTTTTTGAGAATATATTGATAAAAGCTCGATTCTTCCATTATCTGCCCTCCGAATAACTGGCGAACGAGGTTTTCATTGTGCATCAGACCTGCAAGCACCCCTGCACAGGTGGTAATAGTCCCCCGTTGTTGGGGTTCTTCAATTTTAGCAACTTCCGATGCTACTTGTTGCAACAACTCTCCGGACTCCTCGTTGCGGGCTAAGGTAGCAAACGGCAATAGTGCTGGGTCGGCCATAAAAGTTGCTGGGTCTTGTTCCCAGAGCCGGATGACTCGATAGGAGTGGCGGGTTTTCCCATAACGGAATTCACTTTCATCGACTAGGGGAGATTTTATTTCCTTTAGAAATACGACTATTTGTTCGACTTGGCACCAGTATTTGCCATAGAGCAAGACCCAGTATTGAAGCATGCGGTAGGGCAGGGGCGGATTTGAGTAGGGCAGTGTTTGAAACTCCACATGCAGGATTTTGTTGCCGATTTGTAGCAGGATGATAGCATCGGCTCGGACTGGCTCTTGAATCAGCTCTGTTTTAAGAACTTTAACGGAGGATGGCGATTCGTTTAGCAGCCAGCGGGCCATGCTTTCCGGGTACTGTTCGGCTAGGTATTTGCAGACGTTATCCGTCTTCAATTAAATTCTCCATTAACTGTCTATTATTACTATTTTAAACGATTGGCAGACTCAAAAATAATATTAATGCTTATTTGCAACAATTTGTAATATTCAAATTATTGTCAGCTAGAGCGGTTGCAAAGCTAAGACTCTGTATAATATAAATGTAGGGCTATCTCAGCATTTGCGCTACGTTTCTATCGCGCTCGTTTACTTTCTCAAGCTTTGCCTACAAATTTAAGGCATTGACTATAGCTAGAGCCCTCGCAAAATTGCCATTTCCAAAAAAAAAGAACTGGCGATCGCCAGCCCTCTTTTCCAATTAAGAAGATTTCGTGATTCTTATTCTGGCTTGCATAATTAAGAAAGAACCCCCCAAACCCGCGAATGAAAGGGGGGGCTTTTTGGACTTATGCAGGAGGTCTAGCAATCCGACTGGACAAAGCTCGCGCAAATGGGACCTATTGGAAGAATATATAGATAGCGTTTGGTGCGCGGTGCGGCACCCTACTGCTGACAGCCGATCGCCCGATCGCTTACTGCTATAAAATCAGTACGGGTAAGGGTTTCAAGCTTTTTCGTAACATTCTGTTGAGAAATGCCCTACAACTGGGATTGATTTGCGACAATCAAGATAGCTAAAGTTCCCATCTCTCACGCAGGCCCTCATACTATGCTGTCCCTATACATATTGTCTTTTATCATTGGCGGCATCTTCGTAGCCCTAGCTGCCTTGGCAGGGCTAGACGGTGCCGATTTCGACCACGATTTCGACCACGATCTAGAAGTTGCGGACAACGAGAATAAGGCTCTTGAGGGAGAGGGAATGCTAAATACCGTGAAGGACCGCAAGCGCCTGGGGCTGCCATTCAGGAGCTTGCCATTTTCCAGTTTAAAATTCTGGACTTTCGGTAGTTGTTTCTTCGGGCTGACGGGCATAGCTCTCTCTATGTTGACTGCTCTGCCGCCCCTGACCGTAGCCATACTGGCGATCGCCGTTGGTAGCTTCTGCGGTATATCGATGGTTTGGTCTCTGCGCTATCTGCGCCAGAGCGCGGATAGCCTGGTGCGTCCCAAAGACGCAATCGGTCTTATGGGCACCGTCGTGATTCCCTTCGATCGCGAGAGCAAAGGCAAAGTGCAGCTCGACATCAAGGAATCTAAAGTCGAATTCGTCGCTTTCACAGACGACCCCAAGGAATTTGCCCGGGGAGACAAGGTATTCGTAGTAGAAATGAAGAATCATAAGCTGTGGGTAATATCCCAAGAGTCTATAGCCAAGGAAACAGAAAACTATTCTTAGTACCCACAGTTCAAAGAGCTGATTCATAAAGTAAATCGAGTAAATATCGTTATGAATAGGGACAACCAACTGCAAACCATAGAGGTAGCGCAAGCAAGCAACCCATCGGGAGGCGGAAGCAATAGCTTTAGAGGGGAAGTGCTAACCGCCCTGCCAATTGCTTTAACGATATTTGGCGTTGTAGCGGTGCTATGGTTCGTCAATAGCTTCATGTCTATCTGCAAGCCAAACGAAATTCTGATTTTGTCGGGTCGGAAACGGGAGACGAAAGAGGGGCAATCGGTGGGCTATAGGGTGATTTTTGGCGGTCGCTCAATCCGCATTCCTATCCTGGAGACGATTAAGCGGATGGATATGACCACTATGCCAGTGCCGGTGGAAGTAAGTAATGCTTATTCCAAGGGAGGAACGCCGCTAAATATCCAGGCGATCGCTAATGTAAAAATCTCTAGCGACCCGAAAGTAGTAGGCAATGCAATCGAGCGCTTTCTCGATCGCAATCGTTCGGAAATCTCTCGGGTGGCGCGGGAAACTCTGGAAGGGAACTTGCGGGGAGTCGTCGCGACCCTGACCCCAGAAGAACTCAACGAAGACAGGCTTAGATTCGCCGAGCGGATTGCAGCGGACGTGCAAGACGACCTGACTAAATTGGGCTTGCAACTAGATACGCTGAAAATCCAGAGCGTCTCCGATGACGTTGACTATCTCAGCTCTATCGGTCGCCGCCAAATAGCTTTGATTGTCCGCAATGCCGAGATTGCCGAGTCTAATTCTATGGCGCAGGCGGATGGAGTGGAGGCAGAATGCCAGCAGCGATCGGAGGTTGCGAAAACTCAAGCTCGTACTGTAACTCAGGAGAAAGGAAACGAACTGCGCAAGATAAAGGCAGAACTAGAACAGCAAGCGCGATCGGAAGAAGAGCGCACCAAGGCGGCAGCGAAGGAAGCCAGAGCTAAGGCAGAGCAACAACTGCAAACAGTTCGCGCCGAGCTAGAGCGCCTGCGCCTAGAAGCCGACGAAGTGCTACCGGCAGATGCCCGACGACAGGCTAAGGAATTGCATGCCAAAGGACAAGCGGCGGAGCTAGCAGAAAATGCAGCAGCAGCGGCAATAGTAAACGATATGTTCTCAGAAGTCTGGCAAGAGGCAGGAGTGGATGCCTCCGAGGTCTTCTTAATTCAGCAAATAGAGATGGTAATGCGCGAGGCGGCTCGGATTCCCGAACGAGTCAAGCTCGATCGCGTAAACGTAATTGACAATGGCGATGGCAAAACCCTCGCCAGTCTGGCCAATGCCTATCCAGAAATCGTCCGCCAGTTCTTAGAGCGGGTGGATAAAACCCTGGGCATCGATGTGATGGGCACCCTCAACAGTCGCAATGGAAACAATGGAGAAAAATAATGGAAGTTATTTTATTACTAATCGCGATTATGGGGATAGGGACGGGGGCAGGAGCCTTCGTCATTCGCAATCTTTATTACATTTGTCAGCCCAGCGAGGTGCTAATCTTCGCGGGCAGTACCAAGAAACTGCCAGACGAGCGCAAGGTGGGATATCGCCTGCTCAAAGGAGGGAGCAGCATTCGCACGCCACTGCTGGAAAAAGCCTTCCGCATGGATTTAACCAACATGATTATTGAACTGAAGGTATCCAATGCCTATTCTAAAGGCGGGATTCCTCTAGCGGTGGAGGGCGTGGCTAATATTAAAATAGCGGGCAACGAACCGACTATTCACAATGCGATAGAGCGATTGCTGAACAAAAGTCGCGCCGAAATTGAGAAAATAGCTCGGGAAACTTTGGAAGGAAATCTGCGCGGGGTGCTGGCTTCTCTGACTCCAGAACAGGTCAATGAAGATAAGATTGCTTTTGCGAAAAGTTTGTTGGAAGAAGCAGAGGACGATCTGGAGAAGCTGGGACTGGTGCTGGATACTCTCCAAATCCAAAACATCTCCGATGACGTGCGCTATCTCGATTCTATAGGACGCAAGCAAATAGCCGAATTGCGCCGCGACGCCCGCATCGCCGAAGCTCAAGCGAAGGCCGAGTCGGAAATCAAGGCGGCGGAAAATGAGAAGATAACGGCGATTAAAAGGATAGAGCGGGATATTGAAATTGCCAAGGCCGATGCCGAGCGACGAGTTCAGGATGCCCTAACCATGCGCGGGGCAATGGTGGCAGAGGCGGAGGCGGAGATAAAATCCGAGGTGGCTAGGACTCAAGCTGAAGTTGCAGTGCAACAAGAGCGGATTAAGCAGGTGGAGCAACAGTTACAGGCTGATGTGGTCGCCCCCGCCGAGGCAGCATGCAAGCAGGCGATCGCTCGGGCTAAGGGGAATGCCGCTCCTATTATAGAAGACGGTAAAGCTCGGGCAATGGGTACCAAGCGCTTGGCCGAATCCTGGCAGCAAGCTGGCTCGAATGCTCGCGATATTTTCCTATTCCAAAAGTTAGAAGTCTTGCTAGACACGATGGTCTCTACCGTGCCAGAGGTAGATGTAGAAAATATCACTGTCATTGACAGCGATAATGGCAGTACCGCTACCAAAATGGCGGCTTTTCTAGAGCAGTTTCGTCAGGTTTCTGGAGTGGATTTTGCCGGTGCCGTGCGACGCATCGGTAATGGTAATGCTTCCGTCCAAGATAATCCCCCCCCACCACCGCCGCGCCGAGCTATTGCCCAGCCCGCTGCTGCTCAAATAGATTTAGAAGATAGGGATTTTTTGGCCGATTATACTACAGAAGAACGGGCATTCTGGAACAACTTAGAATCGGATGTTGAGGAATTTCTCAACCAGATAGCGAGCAAGGGTCCCAGCAACAAAGAAGCAGAACAAGCGGTTCGTAAAGCAATTCAACGCTATCCCAAGTTAAGACAAAGGTTGCGACGCGCCCTAGAAAAAGGCGGCGAAGAGGCTTTGCGGCATATATTCGATCATCCTATGATTACAATTCCGACAGCTATGATTGCTGCTTGGGCGAGCGAGGATTAGGAGTTCGATCGCTTGAGAGGTTTGAGTTTTGAATTTTGAATTTTGAATTTTGAATTTTGAATTGAAGCCTTGAGTAACGTAGGGGCGACAGCATCCCCAGGATAAGCTTTGCTGCTTACCGACAACCCATAATTGGGATGCTTCGCCCCCCCTTGGCAAAAAAGTAAATAAGAAAATTTCACATACAACCTAAAACTGGGAGCATTTCAATTTCGTATCTAGCCGCCTAACGCCTAAAGGCGCGGCTACACAAAACTTAGCCCTCCGGGCTGTCCCGTTACAAAAGTGAAATGCTCCCCTAAAACTTTTCGCTCTGCAGATGGTGCTTGGCGCGATCGCGCCAGACAACTGGGGAGACTCCCTAGCTTTGAGAATCCTCAAACATATTTCCGATAGACTGGGGCTAAAAGCCAATGACGCTGTGTTCTGTAGCCCGGAAGTAGGTTTCATTCCTTGTAATTTCTCCACTACTAACTGCATCGTCTATAGCGGCACCCACGACAATAATACTACTCTGGGGTGGTATGAGGATGAAATGACCGATGAGTCGCGGCAAAAACTATGGAGCTATTTGGGCAAAAACCCCGACGATAGTAACGTTCACTGGAAGCTAATCGGATTGGCTTTTAGCACTATTGCTTATCAAGCGATAGTCCCCATGCAAGATGTCTTGGGAGTCAGGGAACGGATGAATATTCCCGGAGTTGGCGAGGGCAATTGGCAATGGCGCTATTCTTCTATTGCTTTAACGCCAGAAATCGGCGATCGCCTTAAGGTGCTGACGGAAATCTATAACCGCGCTCCTAAAAGATAGCAAATGATTGGGCATTGGGCATATTCGCATTGGGCATGGGAGTTTTGAGTTTTGAGTTCGAGCGCCCCGGAGTTTTGATTTACAAATCTTTAACTTAAAGCTTAAAAATCAAAACTTTCTTAGGAACCCTGGTTCGAGCGCCCCGGAGTTTTGAGTTGCAAATTTTTAACTTAAAACTTAAAACCCACATTCCGCATGAGTATTTATACTTAAATAATCCTACCCTTAAAATATATTACATTTTGTAGTGCAGAATGTATTTTTTAGACAAGCTCTGTCTTTGGGGCAAAATTTTCGCCTCTGAGGAAACATCTAGTTTGGGAACCTTCATCGCTGAATATTTTGACTGGGTTCTTAACAATTTTAGCACGGCATTTTAATAACTCTCAAGCCCTCCGTTTCCCTAACTTCGCACCGCGACGATGTACAATTTCCAAGTAACCAATGCCCTTTTGTCCTTTTTAAAACAAATCCTTGCGACCGCGCACGCGAGCAAAAGTTTGCACCGGGTCGGAGCTGTTAACCGCTGACTGTACTGCCGGATCGTCCCAGCGCAAAAAGGGATTAGTCTGCTTTTCCAACCCCAGATTAGAAGGTACTGTGGCCTCGCGTCGCCCTCGCGCTTCTTTAACTTTGGCGAAACGCTGCTGTAAATGGGGATTGTTGCCGTCAACGGTTAGGGCAAATTGAATATTTTTGAGGGTATATTCGTGAGCGCACCAAATGCGAGTGCGATCGGGAAGAGCCCGCAGCTTGCTCAGAGAGGAAACCATTTGGGCTGGGGTTCCCTCAAACAAGCGACCGCAGCCACCGGCAAATAGGGTATCGCCACAGAACAGCTCGCCGGTTTCTTCTGGGGCCGTTGGAGGAAAGTAATAGGCAATGTGGGCGCGGGTATGTCCGGGTACGAAGAAGACCTCTGCTTTGCGATCGCCAAACTCCAGGCGATCGCCCTCCCCCAAAAACACCTGCTGTCCCGGGATTCTGCCTCTATCCTCGGCTCCCCCATATACGGTGACATTCCCAAAACGCCGCATTAGCTCGCGATTGCCCCCGATATGGTCGCTGTGGTGGTGGGTATTAAAAATTGCTACCAACTCAGCACCCAAGGCATCCAATTTCTGCAATACGGGCTTGGCCGTTGCCGGATCGACAACAGCAGCAGTATTGCTGAGGCGATCGTGTAGCAAAAATATATAATTGTCCAATAGTACGGGAATTCGATGGATCTGCATGAAAAATACCTCTATCGTCAGGGGTTATAGCATTACCGACGCTCGGGCGCGGACAGTTACGAAGTGCCAATAACTTGAATTGGCAAGATTGGCAAGACTTTGGGGACTTGCAAGTTAATAATATACCGGTTCAAGGTCTATGCCCTCCGGGCAGGCAACGCCATTCGACTCCGCGAGCGCCCGAACGGTAGTGGCTTAGAGGACTGGTATTTTATTTTTGCGCAAGCCCCTTGACGCTCAAGCTGACTGCTGTTGGGCTAAGCCCTTCCCGCAGGGTAAGCTGACTGCTTACTGCTATATTGAAGATTTAGGTGGGCAAGGCGGTCCTAATAGGCTCTTGCGAAACCAATGAAATGCTATAGCAGTTGCTCTTGTTGGGCGCGGACAATATGCGAATTGTCTTGCCCCAGACAAAAACGGACTTTTTCTCGCGCCGTTCCCCGTTCCCCGGAAAGCCCCGAGGCTAAGTCTAGGCGTAGCCTGCGCCGAAGCGCATAGGGTTCCCCGTTCCCTGCTATAACAAGCCATGTAGCTGACGCCAGAAGCCAGCAAAGCTTTACCAAATCTTCATGATTTTAGCCGCCAAAGTTTGTTTAAATGGCAATAATACCAAATCCGCGTAGTTGTCGCACAGAATCGAGCAACCCGAACGGACAGTCGTCCCGCCTGTCCGTATCCCAGGTAGGGACTTTTCGGAAGCCTGTCCGTTCGGGTTGCTCGATTCGTATTATGGGCGATTAAACGGATTTGATATCAATAGAGACAACCCCCCGGCAAGGGGCAGAAATGCCGAATTTCGCTATCCTTCCATATAGCGCTATCCTTCCATATATATATGGCAAAGCAATCCCAGGCTCAAGCGAGTATCAAGATTAACGAGCTAGTCGAGCAAATTCTAGAATCGGAGCAAATCAAACGTCTGGAACACTTGGAGTTAACTTCTGCTATTCTTAGCGACAAGAACATCACAGAGGAAGAGCGGCGTCAAATCAACCGGATATTTGACTATATCCAAACGGGTCGGGTTAAGATAGTTTACGAGTAATCCAGCCTCTGTGCGAGGGGAGTAGGGGGGCAGGGGAGCAGAGGAGCAGAGGAGCAGGGGAGCATGGGAGCATGGGAGCATGGGAGCAGGGGAGCATGGGAATCCTTTCCCACCCCTCCCCATCTCCCCTGCTCCTGTCGCAGAGGGATATTTTTGACGGAGTTTTGGCATGAGGGTTTTGCTGCTGAATCAGTCCGATAGAACAGGGAGTGCGAGAATAGCATATAGGTTGCATCCTCGGGGTTATTGGCAAAAAAAAATTTTGACGGAGTTTTGGCATGAGGGTTTTGCTGCTGAATCAGTCCGATAGAATAGGGGGTGCGGGAATAGCAGCATATAGGTTGCATCAAGGGTTATTGGCAAAAGGCATTGACTCGCGGTTTCTAGTGGGGAAATTAAAAGCAAGGAGCGATCGCGTAGAGCTGGTGCCCCAAAAGCGCCGCCTAACCAAGTGGCTGTCTTTTTTGACAGAACCGTTGAGCCTGAAGCATATCAACAATATTGGAACTTTTAAAATTAGCAAGCACCCTTTTTATGAAGGGGCAGATGTGGTCAATTTTCACAACCTGCATTCGGGGACTGGCTATTTTAACTACCTAGCACTGCCGGCATTAACCAAAAATAAACCAGCGGTTTTGACCTTGCACGATATGTGGACGTTTACGGGGCACTGTGCTTACAGCTTAGACTGCGATCGCTGGAAAAGAGGCTGCGGCCAATGCCCGTACCCAGAGACCTATCCGGCGATAGAGCGCGATAATACCCGCCTAGAATGGCAACTGAAAAACTGGGTTTATGACCGCTCGAACTTAACTATCGTAACTCCGAGCAGGTGGCTAGCGGAAGAAGCAAAGCAGAGTATGCTGGCTCGCTTTCCCATTCATCACGTTCCCAATGGACTGGATACCAATGCTTATCAGCCCATCGAACGGGAAAGATGTAGGCTAGAGCTGGGCATCCCGAAGGGAAAAAAAGTGCTGATGTTTGGCTGCAAAAATATCCAAAATTCCAGAAAAGGGGTGGATTTGCTGTTTGCCAGCCTCTCGATGTTGCCAGAATCTGTAAAAGCGGAAACTCTGCTGCTGACTTTCGGGAGGGGGGGAGAGGAAGTGCAGCAAGCAGTAAGCTTGGAGACTCTGAATCTCGGCTATTTGGAAAGCGATAGGGCTAAATCGGTCGCCTATTGCGCCGCAGACTTATTTGTTTTTCCGACCCGTGCGGATAATCTGCCGGTAGTGCTGCAAGAAAGTATGGCTTGCGGCACGCCGATGGTATCCTTTGATATAGGTGGCGTTGCCGAGATGGTGCGTCCCGGGGTGACGGGCTACTTGGCACCTCCAGAAGATGTCAAAGAGTTTGCCAATGGTATCGTAGAATTGCTGGCAGACAAGAATCTCCGGGAACGAATGAGCCAACAGTGTCGGGCGATCGCCGTTCGGGAATATTCTCTGGAACTCCAGGTGCAGCGATACATGGAGCTATATCAACAAGCATTGCAGGGGGCGGCAGCCTAATTCCGGGATTGGGCTTATCCCATTGGCCATCCAATAAAATAAACAAGGTATTGTGAAGTGAGCGAGGAAAAATCGAAGATTTTAGTAACTGGAGGAGCCGGATATATTGGCTCCCATGCCGTCCTAGCATTGCAGCGGGCGGGTTACGAGGTTGTTATTTTAGATAACTTGGTTTACGGCCATCGAGACCTGGCAGAAAAAGTATTGCAAGCAGAGCTGATAGTAGGGGATACGAGCGATCGCTCTTTGCTAGATAGTGTATTCGCCAAGCACCAAATTGCCGCAGTTATGCATTTTGCCGCCTACGCCTATGTAGGAGAATCGGTGACAGATCCGGCCAAATACTACCGCAACAATGTCTTGGGCACCCTCAGTCTCCTGGAAGCGATGCTAGCGGCCAAGGTCAATAAATTTGTCTTTTCTTCCACTGTAGCGACTTACGGCATACCGAAGACCAATATCATTACTGAAGAACTGTCCCAAAATCCCATTAATCCTTATGGTGCCAGTAAATTAATGGTGGAGAGGATACTATCGGATTTCGATCTTGCTTATAATTTCAAATCCGTGACATTCCGCTATTTCAATGCTGCCGGAGCCGACCCCTCTGGCTTGCTGGGGGAAGACCATAGCCCCGAAACCCACCTCATACCCCTAGTGCTACAAACTGCCTTGGGCTTGCGGGATTCAATTTCAATTTTTGGCACCGATTACCCCACAGCCGATGGCACCTGTATCAGAGACTATATTCATGTAGCAGATTTGGCAAAAGCTCATGTTTTAGGACTGGAATATCTATTGGAGGGGGGAAAAACTGACTTCTTTAATTTAGGCAACGGTAACGGGTTTTCTGTCAAAGAAGTTATCGAAACGGCGCGCCAAGTAACCGGAAGAGAAATAAAGGCTAAACTAGACTCGCGCCGTCCCGGAGATCCGCCTGCTCTAGTGGGCAGTAGCGATAAGGTGCGGGAAATTCTGGGTTGGTCGCCTCAATATTCAGATCTAGCAGATATTATCTCCCATGCTTGGCAATGGCACGAACACCGTCATGGCTCTAGTTCTGGCCAAGGAGGTTAAGGCGCTAGATAGAATTAGCTTTGGGAAGGCTTCGGCAGAATAATACATAAACAGGACTGACGCAGAGATACTGTTTGTAGGGTGCCGCACCGCGCACCTCTCCAAAGTCTATGTCTATAATTAATATCAAATCCGGTCAATTACTCATAAATCCCGTAGGGGCAATCCCCCCGTGGTTGCCCCGGCCGCCCCGCTCCCGGGGCAACCACGGGGAACCCCTACAAACTGTGACTGTTTAACCGGATTTGATATAAATAGTCCAATTTGCGTAAGTCCCGAACGATAAGGAATAAGCGAATAGAGCCATGAAACGATACGAAGAACGAGGAAAATTGATCGGTAAAAACGGGGGATAGGTTTTACGCTTTTGCCCAAAATGGAGGAGATGTTGATAAATGACTCCCTTAGTATCAATTATCGTTAATTGTTATAACCAAGCTCATTACCTGGAGCGATCGGTTAAAAGCGTCTTGGCACAAACCTTTACCGACCTGGAATGTATTATTGTCGATGACGGCTCCACTGATAATACTCGCCAAGTAGCAGAGAAATTGATGAGTCTGGATGAGAGGGTGAGATATTGCTATCGAGACAATGGGGGACTGCCATCGGCGCGCAACTTTGGGGTAGAACAGGCCAAGGGAGAGTGGATTCAATGCTTGGACGCCGATGATTGGATTCACGAAGATAAGACTAGATTTCAGTTAGAGCATCTCGCCAAGAGTACAGAACAAGCGATCGCCAAACAAGATAGCGCCAAACAAGGGAGCGCCGAACAAGGCGCAAAAAAAAATCTGGTTTTGTATTGCGATTACGAACGGGTATATATAGATAAGGAAGAGCGGATTGCCGCTCGCGAGCCGAATACGATCGGAGCTTTGAACCGGGAGCAATTGATTCAACGCTTGCTAGTGCCTGACTTTCTGGCGGACTCGCCGCATCCGGCGCTGCAGCAATGCATGCTGATGCATAAAAGCATTTTTGAGAAAAGTCGGTTTCCCGAAGAACTCAAGGCGCTGGGCGATCGCTATTTTGGCGTGCAGATTCTCAAAAACGGGGTTACCTTTGTTTATGCGCCGATTGTTGGTTCCTTCTACACGAAGCATCAGGGCAATCGCACCAACAATTGGAACTATATGAAAAATTACTATACCCAATTTTATGAAAAAGTCGCTAGAGAATATCCAGAGTTGCGCCCTCTCTGCGGGCTGGGGCTAGAATATTTAATTAACGAAGCGCTCAGAGATAAGGAACCGGAGCAATTGGAGCGATTGGCGAAAATACTAGGAACGGCGATCTGGCTGAAAATCTGGAATCAAGCGATTCCCATTGGCCATCCCGTTTGGCTGAGATTCGCATATGCGCTCAGAGCGATAACCCCCAGCTTCTTATTGTACGAAAAATACCAAGGGCCTCGGTCTAAGAAAATTCTATCGTTTTTTTCAACCCTGGCAAGAAAGCTTGGCATCATAGATTTATAAATAGGACTTACGCAAATTGTAGGATTGATGGCTATATATAGCGTCTGGTGCGCATTGCTACCCCCACACCCTAGTCTATGCGTAAGTCCTGATAAAATAGCGTAGGTTGCGCTTGAAGCGCAACCTAAATATAGAGGAAATGGGTAGTATCAAATCCCTGCTATACAACTCCAGCATTTGTAGGGGCAGCAAAGCGTGCAAAGCGTGGCTACCCTAAAAGTATGGTTCCGCAGCTATGTGGATTTGATATAAATTACAATCGATAAAAATTGATAAATTGACGAGTAAATTAGCAGATAAATGATAGTCAAGAGAAAACAGCCGGTATTTGTGGTGGGAGATGCGCGATCGGGGACGACGTTTCTGGCTAACCTGCTGATTCAACACCCGGAGATTGGGCTGGCACCGGAGAGCAACTTTGTCACGGAACTAATGAAAGAGTTTGGAGAGCGGGCGATCGCCACGCGAGAAGACCTCGATTTGGCATTGCAGCAGGCGTACCGAGAAGCAAAATTTGCCGACTTAAAAATCGAGCGAAGCGAGCTGTTCTGCGAACTAGAGCCTAAATTGCCATTGTCATTCCCGGAAATAGTGAATGCTATCTTGCGCTATTATTGTCAGCAGGAATTTCCAGGGCGGCCTGTCTGGGGCATCAAGAAAGGGAGTTATATCTTTAACGGGTATCAACTATCGGAATTTTTTCCGGGAGCAAAATTCATCAATATAGTCCGGGATGGTCGGGCGGTTTTTAGCTCCAAGAAAAAAGCACTTCACAGCCGGACGGGTCAACCCTTTGAGACCGACCCGGTAGAAGCAGCAATGCGGTGGGTCAGGGCGATCGCGAGTTTTGACGAACTGGCCAGACAGCATCCGGGCAATACCCGAGAAGTTAGCTATGAAGCTTTAGTCAGCAATCCTCCAGCAACGATGCTCGACCTGTTCCGATTTTTAGAAGTAGAGCCAGACGCTTCGGTAGCCTCCCAAGCTCGCGAGTCTGCCCGCTCTTCTTGGGTGCCAGAGCGCTACAAGCATCTCCACGCCAATGTAGGACAACCTCCCAAGGTAGGGCGCATTGACGCTTGGAAGCAAGAACTGACGCCAGCGGATATTAAAGCCTTTGAGATAGCGGCGGGTGGGGAACTGAAACGTAAGGGATACTCTTTATTGTATGAAAGCGCTTATCTGGCTAATCTCATGTCCGCCAAAGTAAAGAAATGGGCCAATAAATTCCAGCAAATTTTATCAAAATAGATTGTATTCTAAGTCGGTCGCGCAAAATTATTTCCCCGTTGCCCGTTCCCCGTTTCCTCGTTCCCCGTTGCCCATACAATACAAAGTGTTAAATTAATTTTGCAAGGGTACTTATATGATTTCTATAGCGATCGCTCCCGTTCGGGCGGTAACTATCGCGAAAAGGTTGGAGGTAGATAATGTCTATTAGAGATTTGGCAGATAGCGATTTAGCAGGTCGGATAGCATTTGCAGTCGGCACCGGGCGATGCGGCACCCAGTTCTTGCAGCGAGTGCTGGCTACAGAGCCAGGGGTCGCGGCTTGCCACGAGCGCAACCGAATCAACGAAACTTTCCACCGCTATTGTCAGTGGTATCGGCTTCCCGTTGACAAGGAGGGATTTCTGCAAGAAAAGGAGAAAGAGATTCGCCAGGATTTGGTGGAAAATAATTTCTCGTTCGAGTCCAGCTCTTATCTATCCCTGAGTATCCCAGAACTATACGATCGCTTCGGTGCCAAGTTCGTTATGCTGGTGCGCCGCCCGGATCGAGTAGTCAACTCCCTTTGGGTTAAAGGCTGGTATCGAGAACCATACATCCAGGCCGATCCGGAAAAAGCCTTAGGCTATCAGCCGCAGCCAATGGATCACCATTTTTTCTCGCGCATTGCCCCGATGGGAGCTATATTTGAGCCCTGGAATAAAATGAGCCGTATAGGCAAAATAGCCTGGTTCTGGAACGCTATTAACTTGGCGATCGCCGAGCAATTTGCTAAAATACCCGAGACCCACTGGCGAATTGTCAAACTGGAAGACTTATCCTATAATACCTATTTAGAATTAACCGAATTTATGGGGTTTGAGTCTGCAGTTCCAGAAGAGCGCTATCGAGAGATTGCCTCAGGGCGTCCCAACGCCTTGCCCAAGCGGTATGCAATAACCGATTGGTCGGATGCGGAAATTAGCGAGTTTGAGGCACAGGTGCAGCCTGGAGCCGAACACTTCGGCTATGAGTACCGAGTCAGCAACTTACCATTGCCCTCTCCTCCAGAAGCCCAAGAGCCAGCACCCCAAGAGACAAACCTTGTGCGCGGGGCGTGGCAGAAGTTAGGCCGCAAGTCCAAGGGCATCCTCAAAAAGCTGAAAGGGCGAGCCTTGTTGAGGTAAAAATATATGGCGATATATTGCAGTTTCTGGCGGGAGAATGCGCAAGTTGTAGAGGATAAAAAATGAAAGCGATTGTCTTAACTTACGATAGATATGTTAAAGTTCTAGACCATACCCTCCATACTTATCAAAATCTGTGGCCGAGCAATCCCTTCACTTTTAGAGTACCCTATCAGGTTTATCCCCATTTTTTGAAAGAAAAGTATGGGGATAAAATAGAATTAGTGGCCAGTCCCAAGCAAATCAAGCCTACAGTAGAAAAGCTTTTAGAGGATCTGCCAGATAGCGAATGGGTTTACTGGTGCATAGATGACAAGTATTTGCTGGAAATTAAGGAAAAAAAAGTAACCGATATTTACCATTGGGTGAAGAATATCCAAGACCCCAAGATTGGGAGCGTAATGTTCTCTAGATCTAGAAATTTATTAAAGCGGCAAAATTTGAACTATAATAAGACCATAAGAGGGCCTGAGAATACTGTATTTATTCAAAGATGGAATTACGCTCAGATTTGGCTTCATCAATTCGTGCGAGTTAAAGTGTTAAAGACATTGTTTGCGGGATTTCCAGATCGCGATTTTGCGGCAAAAGAAATGGATCGATTAAAGCGGGAGCAAAAAGTTCCCCGCAACCAAGAATTGTATGTCGCCAAGAAAAATATGGTAATTTTTGGCGAAAGCACCAGTCGCGGCCAGTTAACCAAAAACTGCGTAGAAAGTTTTCAAAAATGGGGTTTAGAAGTGCCCAGTAACTTAGAAAGGAGCGATCGGGAGATAATTATTGGCAAATTACCCCCAAAAATTTTCGGAATTGAAGTGCCATTCTTAAACTAAGAGGTTTAAGTTTTGAGGTTTAACTACAATACAACTTAAGCTTCAAGGCTAAGACAAAAGTCAAAAGACAAAAGTCAAAAGACAAAAGTCTCAAGGTAATAACTCAAAAGTCAAAAGTCTCAAGGTAATAACTCAAAAGTCAAAAGTCTCAAGGTAATAACTCAAAAGTCAAAAGTCTCAAGGTAATAACTCAAAAGTCAAAAGTCTCAAGGTAATAACTCAAACCTATCCCGAACGATGAGCCCCAATAGCTATCCGCCCGTTTATTTTTATATCCCGAAATCCGACTGGCCGACTGACTATATGCCGGAAAGTCCAGAGTCTTATTGGCCGTGGATGCGCTCTCGGTATCGCATGGCAGAGACCGTGGAAATTTACAAGTATCTAGGCCGGTACAACTGGACGCTACAAACTTATCTTTATCTCAAGGCGGATGGGTTTCCCTGTTTCTTAACCGAAACTCTGCCTTCTGAGGGGATTGTGATAACGCATCGCAGCTTTTTGCCGTTTCATCTGCGGCCGGCGCCCAAAGTGCTGATTGTTTGTATTAAGGCCGACTACGACGAACACCCTTACGCACAGCTTCATATAGTGCAAAATACGCAAGAAAAGGACTTGGTGAGGCAGAGCGATTATATTTCTTATTGGCCGCAACCGGGGTTGATTGCCCGCGATCCAACTAGAGGGGAGCGATTTGAAAACGTGGCTTATTTTGGACTGGAGAAAAACCTAGCACCAGAGCTGCAGGAACCATCTTGGGCAGAACAACTCG
Source organism: Oscillatoria sp. SIO1A7 (assembly GCA_010672965.1). GTDB lineage: Bacteria > Cyanobacteriota > Cyanobacteriia > Cyanobacteriales > Laspinemataceae > SIO1A7. The sequence goes on along the minus strand of JAAHFN010000099.1, from coordinate 967 downwards.
CGGCTTTGGGTTTGCGTTGGCTGGTGGCAAGTCGCGATCGCTGGAACGACTACAGTGAAGTTGATGCCATCTTAGCCGTGCGTAATTTCCAGCTGCAAAGCGACTACAAGTGGAAACCGGCTACCAAATTATATAATGCATGGCATGCTGGAGTACCCGCGATTCTCAGTCCTGAATCTGCATACCAAGCCGAACGCAAGAGCCAGCTAGATTATCTGGAGGTGATTTCTGCAAAAGAAACAATTGAAGTTCTGGCGCGCCTGCGTTCCGACCCGGAGTTACGGCGTGCAATAGTGGAAAACGGCAGAGCCCGGGCAGAAGAAACGCAACCCGCCAAGCTCCTTAGCCGCTGGCGAGAGTTCCTAACCGATGTGGCAGTTCCGGCATACCGTCGCTGGCGTGCCTCGTCAACTTTGACCCAGAAACTATATTTAGCCCGTCGCTACTTGGCGACAAAAGAGAATAACTTGAAACCCCATCTTATCTACCCGCACGATCGAGATATCCCAGAGGGCGAAGGTTTGGCAATTCTGGATTGGGGGCTGATTGCTTCAATGCAGTTTTATAGGAATGTCAAAGGCTAGTGCCGCTGCGCGGAATTCAAAATTCACGCAATTCAAAATTCAAAATGCCTTTAGAACAAGGTTTTGGACTACAAGAGACTACTTTTGACTTTTGACTTATATCAAATCCGGTTAAATGCCAATACAAAAAACTTATAACCTCCTGTAGGACGGGCGTCCCGCCTGTCCCCCCGCCCGCCCTTATTTTGGAACGGGCGGGACGCCCGTTCTACGAGAAAGCCTTTTTTAGGGCGATTAACCGGATTTGATATAATATCAAATCCAGTTAATTACACATAAATCCCGTAGGGGCGGTGCCCCCGGGAGCGCCCCAGACGCTCCCGAGGCGGCCGGGGCGCTCCCGGGGGCACCGCCCCTACAAACTGTGACTGTTTAAGCGGATA
>JAAHFN010000098.1 GCA_010672965.1 Oscillatoria sp. SIO1A7 | reverse complement strand
TCGCCTGGGATGTTTCTGGCGGAGCGATCGCGAACAATGGGCGGCTCTCCCTGGGTTTTGCCCGCCCTTCAAAAGGAAATTTGAAACATATTTCCAAGCAGCCCAGGCGCTAATCGACCTTTGGAAAGAAAAGCAGCAAAGTGCTAGCGACGATATAGGCCAACTCACTTGCACCTTCGCCGAGTGGGAAGCGGCTTGGAGCAAAGTACCCCTCGGTTGCATTTTCGATAAAGATCGCAATATGTGGCGCAGCGATCGCAGCTTCTCTACGCTTCCTGAGTTTACCCGGGATATGTCGGGAAAGGAACTGGCGATCGTTAAGGGACTAATCTGGGTAGAACCCGGAGAATTAGTAGAGACGGAATTCAAATCGAATCCGCGACAGCTTCACCAATTCTTTAAACCAGTGAAGATTGGCTAATAATCGGCAAATGGCGGGCACCCTATCTACAAATTGCCCGCAAAACAGTAAAAAATGGCAATTTACGGTCAAAAAACTATGACTATTTCTAGAGAACTCAAAAAGCCCTAAAAAAACAATTCCCAAACGTAAAATTTAGCGTTCGCACTAAAAATTCCGCTATCTACGTTACATGGACGGACGGGCCTTTATTGGGAGCGCCAGAAAAAGAGGTAAAAAACGTTGCCAAAGCTTTTGACACTTCTCAGAACGTAGGCGATGCCTATAACAAGATTTGGATTGGCACCAGCATTCGACTAGAGCAAGAGTTTAGCGAAGAATGGCTTCAGTTCGTAAAGGACTGTATTTCCGTTCAGTTTCCCGATGCCGAGTGGAGCGACTATGCTCGGCAATACGTCTTAAAGTCCGACGGAACGTATTGGATTAATGTGACTGAAAAATATAAAGACTGGCTTGCAAATGGCTGCTCATCGGACATTAGCGATCGCCCGCCCACCGAAGAGGAGATAAAGGCAGAACAAAAAAAAGAAACTAAGAATGCTAGATTGTGTGAAAAAGAGCGCGAGCGACAAGGGCAGATCGAAAGTCTATCAGAAGTTCCAATAATGTGCGAAAAGGTCAAGCCTTATTATGTAAGTGCTGATTTCCCAACGCTTAACAAGCGCTCCAATATAGAGGAATACTTAGAAGCTTACAAAGACGAATATCAGATTGAGAAAGTCCGCATCTGCTGGGAAGTTAAGATAAACTATAAGCAATGGAATCTGTTTTTAGAGAATCTTCTCCAAAGCTTTTCTTGGCTAGAAGGGAAAGGTGGAAATAGCTCTACCTACAAACCCAAAGCAGATAATCTCTACAGCATGGACGAGGAAGAGCGAAGTCTTTGGATAAAAGGATCGTATATTGACAATGCGGTTTTAGTTTCGTGTCACAATGCACAAATTGTTGTTGACCCACAAGGCTACAGCTACGCACGTTACGTTGGGTTGAACGTTTGCCCATTATTAGCAACCGCCTAATCCTATTGCCTACTGCTTACCATATCAAAATAAAGAAAATGCCCAAAAAAACAAGAAAAAACGCAATGCCTGAAGCCAAAATATTTAGCATTGGCAAAGACCTATGGAAGTATCACCAAAATAAGTTTGAGGCTCGAACTTTTGAAGAAGATTTTTTTGGCCATTACTATTCAATAGAAAAGTTGATAAAAGATTTTTGGCTAAAAACGTTCAAAGAACACCCTCCTTGCTCTTATGACGACAAAGAAAGCTTTCTTGACTATTTGCAAGAAGAATGGGCAATAAATGCAGCAATAGAACAGACCGCGTTTGAAAATGAAGGGTTTTGGCTCTTCGTTTTTGAAGACGGAATATTCAGGCGCTAACCGCACTAGAACTAGCAGCAAGCGGCGGGCACCCTATCTACAATTGCCCGCCCAACGCAAACGCTACAATTAAAACAATCATGGCAACAATTAAACAATTAGAACCTGCGAGCAAGACCGAATCAAACTCGATAGCTCAAACAATGCAGAACAAGGTTAACTGCGAAGATTGCAAATGGTTTTGGAAGGTTTCAACAGAAGACTGCGCGGGCAACCCAGACGATGGTTGGGAATGCCTGCAAGATGCTATCGAGGCGGAAGGAATAAGCGAACCAATCGTTAACGGATATTGCACAAGCTTTGAAATGCACATATACGAGCATTGAAAAGAGAAAAAGGATGTGACACCTCGGTAAGTAAATCGCTACATAACCATCAAAACAACCGCTAGAATTAAAACAATCATGGCAACAATTAAACAATTAGAATCTGCGAGCAAGACCGAATTAGAACTAATAGAAGACTCTCTAAAAGGTTCGCCCAGAATTCACCTTGAAAAACGGCTCGCGATCGCTTACATCGCATCCCATCTCATTTGGGAAGATTCTTACAGCACAGAACTAAAGAAAAATCTGGAAGAGTCCCAACCAATATTTAAGCTATCCCACCCCGTTCTTTGCAAAGCCGTAAAGCTGCTTTTAAAAGAAGGCGTCATAGAACAATACAAAGAAAAGCGCAATGTTCGGGGTCGCCCAAGGAAAATGTTAAGGGTGAACGAATCTCAAAAGAAGCGAGCAAAAAATCTTGCCTTTAAGTGGAATGCTTATCTTTTCGCTTTAAGCTCTGCCGTTAAAACGCTTCGAGCCCAACCCGAGGATAATCAGCAAAAAGCAATAGCAGCCTACTACGAAAATGTAGGTTTAAAAAATCAATCACTCAATTTTGGAATTAAATAGACAAATGATGGATCGACAGGAAAAAGCACAAGAAAGTTTTGAAACCGCTAAAGGCAGCTTTCAAGATGGATTTAGAGAGCTGGCAAACGGATTCCGCGCACTTCTGGGAATGAAACGAGTTGGCTATATTGACATAGCAAAACCCGCTCGCTCTGAATGGGGCAAGTATATAGAACGAAAAGAGCTTGAAGACCTGGATTAGCGCAAACTAACCTTATTAATCAAAACAAATGACGCGACAAGAAAAAGCACAAGAAAGTTTTAAAGAGGCAAAAATCAGCTTTCAAGATGGCTTTAGAGATCTGGCCAACGGATTCCGCGCACTTTTGGGAATAAATCGCGTTGCTCGTATCGAGCGAGTAAAAAGTAATTTTTCCCAGTGGAACAAAGAAATTACAAAACAGCCTGAAGAATAATCAACCGGCGGGCACCTATCTACAATTGCCCGCTACTAGCAAAACAAACAACTACAAGGATAAAACAAATGAACTTAGCAGAATTGAAACCCGCCAAAGAATACAAAACAGAAAAAGAACTGCTCGCAGCCATAGAAGAAGTTACCAAGCAGCCCAAATCCGACGAAACGCACTATTGGCTCGGCGGCGCGGTCGTTGCTCTCGCCCAAGAATGGGACTGGAATTGGGAAGAGGCTCGGGCAAAAGTTATCGCATTACAAGACGAACGCGGGGTTACAGAAGACAGCGAATACATCAAAATCCAAAAGAAAGGCTGGATAGTTTGGGTGCTGCGCGGGAATTTACCCGGACGTGCCAAGACCCAAGTCTATGAAGTGGAGCCGGGAGAAGTTTTCAATAAACAAAATAAAGTAGTTTATTTTTCCAGCCAGGAGGAAGCGGAAAAATATGCAAAACAAGAAGAAGACGCCCTTATAATGAAGTTGGGCGAACTTCTTAAAAAGATAGATCTAGCATTCGATGCAAACGGTCAAATATGGGCATCTGCGCTTCATAAGGATGCAGACGCAACAATAATTCATTATGGGGGCGGATACTGTCCTGAAAGTGGATGGGTTTATGTAGGCACTGCAGAAGAAGCCGACGAAGACCGCAAGGAATGGCAGTATGAACTATCAGCCAGCGAAGACCAAGACGCCTGGATTGACAACTTAATTTGGTGGGCACAGTTCTTAAAACCCGAACCACCACCCAGATTTAATTAAAAACAACAGCGATCGCAGCAACAAGCGGGCAGCATATCTACAATTGCCCGCCCCCCAACAAGCAAATATTCAAACAATAAAAGACACAAAACAATGAAGCCAACATTTGGAACAGTCATAACTCAGGCGCGGGACAGTAGAGGATACAGTCAAACGCAGCTCGCTAAAACTTTGGGGGTCAGCCCTACCTATATGTCTAAGTTGGAAAAAGACAAGACTGACTATGCTCCAAAGGAAGGATTCATTCGATTACTAGCCCAACAGCTAGATTTAGATGAAGAAGAGTTAATCGTGCTGGCAGGACGCCTTCCCCAAAAGTACGAGGCTTTTTTGAAACAAAATTACAAAGATGTCCCGACTTTGTTTAAACGTTTAGAAGAAAATCCCGATTTTGCCGAAAAAGTCTTTAAGTTAAGCAAGAGTAACCATCAGTAAGATAAACAATTGCAAATACAAAAATTAAAACAACAATAGAGTTCAGGGCGATAGAAAAAAACAATTGTTACGCGAATCTAGTTGCTTGACTCTACTTGCTCGTTGATTGAAAAATACCCGTTTTTTCAACAATTGTTTTCTGGCAATTTCAAAAAATAACAAAAAAACAGCAATGAATCACCTTCAAGCATTAGCAAGTCATCTCAAGAAAGTCCACCCTAATTGGACAAGTGGAGAAATATACAGCGCCGCCATAAGAAAGGCGGCTACGATAGACGGCTTTTACGCGGGTTACGGTGCCTGCAAAGGAAAAACGCCCGATATTGAAGAATTAAAAAAAGCGTTACGAGAGGCGGGACTGCTTAAATACGCCCAAATTTACAACCCAAAGCTTTACGGTACTTCTGAGCTTTGGGAGACACAAACGCACACAACAAAAGTCATCCCGATCGCGCAAAAACGAAAAATTAAACAAATTAAACAAACTCAGCGGCGCTTGCCGGGAAAACAAGGTATCGCGCTATTCCGGCCTCGGCGTAAATAAGAGCTTAAGCTAAAAGCTCGTTTTATATTGATTGAAAAATATCCGAATCATTTTAAACCTTAAAAATGAAACTGTTAATCAAAACTATTTTGTTATTAACAGTTTCACAATCAAAAGCAACTGGCTAGTATTTATACAAAAAACCCGCCACCAATTTTAAGGAAATATTTGCAGACATGAATTACCCTTGCCTCGACTGGAAAGAGCTACAAGCTCTCAAAAGCAAGATGCCGCCCCCTTGGTTCGCGCATAGCGAATGGGGCGCTTGGATACACGAATTGGTGCCTCCACCCTGTTGCTCCACTGCTAGCGAGCAAGACTGGGAAAACTATTACGAACAAATCGCTCGCTTGATTGCTCCGCGCTCTATGAATGACATAAAACGCTTTGTAAGTTAGCGATCGCGCGCTTTTGTGTTTTGTAGAAATGCCAACGAGTAAAAATATTCAAAATGACTAACCTTGTTCCGATGAAAAAGCTAAAAAAAGATGAGAAGTACCTACATTCTCACAGTTCGGGGTATGGCGCGATATGGCAAATGGGTGAGAAATACTACTGGGTCGCTTGGGAATCAGAGGCTATGGATAGACACGCCGTTGAAATTGGCGACCCCAAAGAACTCAAGCTTTTGATGGAAAGCGATTGCTAAAAATCGGCCAATTTACACATTTAAAGAAACAATCAATGATAGTCAATCTGCTTAAAGAAGTTGAAGAAAAGCAGCCTAATAGTTTAATTCGAGGAAAAAGGGGTCAATGCACTATTATTGAACTCGAACAAGAATTCCTCGCGAGTCTGCTGTTCCCCAACGCTTTTATTGTTGTCAATCTTGAAGGTGTAGATGTATTACCTCCTTCAGTAGCAAAGGCATTAATAGAATATGCGTTAGAAATTGCCGCAACAATCGTATTTACTAACGTGCGAGAAGATGTATCGGAAAGTTTGGATTTTATCGTGAAAATCAGAATTATAGACAATGACCCCAAAAGGCTGCTGCAAGTCAAAAAATTAATTGGAAAAGTTTTGGACGTGCAAGAAGCACGCCACGTCGGAGACGAGCCAAAGCCAAGTCGAAAAAACGATCGGGATTGGTTGATTTATTTCCTTGCGTATATGAAACCCCAAGATAACAATCCTTTGGGCACGATAGTCTCCTTAGAAAGCGAGCTTGAGGCAGCGTATGAAGCATACAATCAAAAATGCAAAGAAGTTGAAGAGCAGAAAAAAACTATTGACCGGCTGCGACAACTAATTGGAGAAAGTCCAAACCCTTATGCTGCCGTCTTGGGTGGACAAACAAAAATATCAGACGAAGAATTTTAAATAACTGAGGCAATGAACGCAAAACAACCAACAATTAGCGACCTAGTAAATAATCAGTACAAAAGACTTTGCTCTTTGATTGGTAAGCCGCCTTATGGCGATTGCGAAATGGTGGCACTAGCAATCGCTTGCAAGACTGGTTTAAAAATAATGAGAGGATTTGTAGTTTTTGAAGATGGCGATCGAGTAGAGCATTGCTGGCTACAATCAGAAGATAATATTGTTTTCGATCCATTATCTCTGGACTGGTTGAGACAGCCAGTCAATCGTTTTGATGCCACAGAAAGAAATTTGCAAGATGTTTTAAATGAATACTGGAGCTTTATAAATGAATTTCCAGAGCCTCATCCAAATTTTTGTCTTTTCCCTTTGCGATGGGCGCTAAAACAAGAAATGTTAAAAAGCGATGGTTCATTTAATAACAAAACAAAAGTAACGGGCGATCGCTGCTATTAAGTTCAATGCTACATCAAATTCAGAAAAACATGAATCAAACAAAATCTCGACTTCCTCAGCCGCCTAAAAAACTTTTAGAAGAGTTAGAAAATACTTTTGGGAATTTTCTTGAGGCTCTCAATCAAGACGGGTATCGGTGGCTGCTGGCAGCTATTTGTAAGTCTTTAGACCCAATTTTTGTCAGAATGCCCAATAATTCAGTATTCTCGACACGTCAGATAGTCCAAAAATAGTTTCTCAAGAGCATATTTTTGCCTTTGACATTTGGCAAAACGGAGAAGATACTTTTAATCCAGAAAAAATGCTTTGTAAAAAGCTTGAAAACTTGCCATACATAACTCAAACAGTCCCTAATTGTTGGGAATATTTGGCACTGGCGGCGATTTTAGCACGGCTTTTGCAAGATGGAGTCTCTTTTGAAAAAAACTACCCATTTCTTGGCGGAACTTATCCCAGTTCATTTATTGGCGAAGATTGTCCTAATTTATGGGTAAAAGCAGCCTCGCAATGGCCAACATCAGCTACAAAATCAATTATTACTGTAGAAAAAGCTTTGCAATGTTTGAGGATACTAGCCGATCCTTGTTCGTAGACAGAAAGCGAATTTTGGGTAGAAGAAATTTTATTTGGAACCATGACAGAGAAAATCCAGAATTTTCCAAAGCTACGCTTTCAAATTATAGAAAAGCTTTGTATAAAGCTTTTAGTAGGTTGTTGGGCTACTATCCCTCTAAGCGATTTTGAAGAATTGTCTTGGCGTATGAACAATAAAAAATCAATGTGGGATTGGAGCAACGATGTGTTTGATTTACATTCGCATTCTAAAGCTTTATGGTTTGCTTGGCGGGGATTGCAACTGCTTACGACAAGTCAAATGAAGAGGATTGAAAATTGGTCTCCTTTTGCAATAACAGAAGAATCTGATGCGATCGCTCAATTAGCTTCAGATGCTGAATTCGCTGTTCGTTCGATACTAAAAACATTAAAACCTTTCTTTTTTGCGGACAAAGCTTACCAAAATTGGGAAAGGAATAGGTAAACATCAACCCCCAATAAAAATGAGTAGTAAATATCAACCGAAAATAGAGCGGGCAATAGGAGATGTTTTGAAAAAACTTACGCCCAAGACATCTCCCGAAGAATTAGAGCAAATGTTGAAAGATGCCGATCCTTTCAAAGGAATGCCGGATTGGGCATTTCGCAAAACATATAGGAGGCGCTCCAAAGCACTTGTGCGAAGTAGAAGAGGACTCGCACCACAAACCAAAAAAAGAAACGAAATACCAGGGCAGCTTAATTTGTTCGGTGTCGAGTGAAAGATTGTGCGGACTGGAAAAAACGAACAAACCTACAGGAGATAAGACAATGAACAAAATACAAATAAGCGGATTAGCGCTGAACCTATTATTAGAAAAAGCCGGAGAGGAAAGCTTATTACAGCTAAACTCTTGCTATGGAGCGTCCGACCTAGACTACGATGCGGTGGCTTACGATATTTGGGAATTTTTGGAACGCCAAGAACCCGGGCAATGGGTGATAATAGAATCCGGGGGCGAATATACAGCCACCGGAACTTTAGAGCCACCATCCGAGCAGGACTTTCCCTCTAACTATTGGGAGTACAACGAACTTTATGTAGTTTGGCTGATGCGCGTCAGCCTGTGGGAACGGTACGAAAATGAAGTGCTAGAGTTCAACCGAGACCCATACAACAAGAAAAAAGCAGAACCGGAACCAGGGCTCGAAGTAGAGAAAGTATCCTGGATGTCGGGCATTTCAGAAATTTGGATAAAAGCTAAGACCGGGCGTGGCCTGACCAAGCTTTATCGCGCTCATTGCTGTCAAGCCTTAGAACCAAAGATTAACTATTATACTGGCGCGACCTGGGAATCGCTTATACAAGCGGTCGGCCAAACCTTATGCGTTAGTTAGCCTAAGCCATAAAAAATGAAAAAGCTGCTTGGGTCGCAACCAGGCAGCTTTTGTCAATCGGGGTGAATTCCAAAACCTTCGAGAATAGCCAAGAATATTCGCTTCGGGTTTCAGTACGACTATTATAGCATTGCTGAAAAAATCAATGGGTTTATAAATTGTCGCTAGCTTTCTATAAACTCGGCAATATATTATTTTCGTTTATCCGTTGATGTTTCATTCAACTCATAGTAAGATGGTCTTATAAAAGCGGGCATTTATATAGATATTTGCAGCTCGTAAATGCCCGCTGTCTCCTGGAAGCAAAAAAAAGCCTCCCCAAAGGCTGATGCCCCGGGAGACCAAGAATTTAATTAACTCAACTCAATCATGTCACAAACCGTAAAAGCACGCAAGGCCCTAATTAGCTTAGGCGAGGTCCCGTTAGAAGTTTATCAAATGCCAGATGGTAGCTACCAGCTATATTCTGCTTCCATCATGGCCGTAATTGGAGAAGATCCTAACGGCAAATCCTACCGGCAATTTTTGGCAGGAAAATCGCCAGAAGTCTTACCCCATAAGGATTTGAACGACCGGCAAGTTAAGCCGATTTTGGTAGAAGGACAAGCCAATTCTATCAAGCCAGTCCCAGTAGAGGTCGCGGTCTCTTACTGGATGTACAAGCACCGCAAAGGCAACCAGCAAGCCGGGGCTATTATTAGCGCTTGCATAAACGAATCAATCGAACGCCGCGCTGATGCAGTCTTTGGAGTCGATCGCACGGAAGAACAACGGCAGGAACGCTTTGCCCAACACCTTAGCCCAGAAGCGATCGCGGAACAACAAAAAACGGACAAGCAAATTCGTTTAGCAGAGTTGCAGGTCGAATTGGCCAAAACTCAGGAAAGGTTGGTTGCCCGCTCGGAGGCGATCGCTACCTTGCATGGCGTCGGAACTTTAGCATTAATTCTCGGCAACCCTTCAGCAGTTATAGAAAAAACGGAAACGATTGAAAAAACCGTTTGCGTGGATCCGAGCGGAAAGCGGATAGCCAGTTTTGATGGCGTCGGGATTACCTACCTAACCAAGCGCTTTGGTTTTAAAACCAATAAACAAACTTGGGCTTGGTTGGAGTCTATCGGCTATGGCAAAAGTTCCGAGCATTGGGTGCAGGAAATTATTCCTACTCAATCCTCTCGCATTCCCCGCCATTTTTTGGAAAAGCTGGATAGGCTCTGGGCTATACAGCAGGGCACTCGCCAAAAGCTCATCGGCGAATTATAGAGCAAATGTTTTATTGGGTATCAAAACGAACGTTAGATAATTTGACGCTTTGATACCTAAGTATCTTTAGGTTTTTGCCAACGATACTTTTCAGGCAAAAAGTACCGTTAGCACTTTGCAAGGCTTACACCACATCTCACAAATAAGAACAAAAACCGCTGGCATTGGTAGTGCCTGCGGATGAGCGATGATTATAAACCTTATAAAAAATATGATAGCACCAAAAATAGAATTTGTCAACTTTTCCATTCAATGTCTCAAGCGGGCAAAACAATTCTGCGCTGCCAAGATTCTCAAGTATATGTTTAACCGGCTGCAAGTGCAGTTGAAGAACGTAGAAAATCCCTTCCGGCATTGGATAGCAATAGGTCAAAGAAGAATTGCCGAAAAGCTGCACGGCGAGTACGGATTACCCACGGTTCGCAAAGCGATCGCGCTGCTAGTTGATTGGGGGCTTTTAATTTTAGAGCGAAAGGTGCCGGGGCGAGCTGGGCGACACCACAGATACTTGCTGGCAGCGTCCCGAGACAAAACGAAGTTTGCAACCCAGAAGTTTAGCGAAGATAACCGGGAAAAGAGCGAACTTAACGGCGACGCAACCCAGAAGTTTAGCGAAGATAACCGGGAAAAGAGCGAACTTAACGGCGACGCAACCCAGAAGTTTAGCGAAGATAACCGGGACCCGGAACCGCCGCCAGAACTTTTAAAATTGCATTTGGTGAATTTTGAACAGTCCCGAAACGTAGGCTGTGAAAGCGATTTAGGCGCATCAGCTAATAATAATAGATCTAAGAATAAGAACAATATTGAGTCAACTGAGAAACTGACTCGTAACAAGTTAGAAATACCGGAGAAAAAACGGACAAGAAAGAATCCGCTACCAAAACCCCAGTTAAAGCAAGAGAGAAAAAATAAAAAATCCGGCAAAGCTAGGTGCCATCGATGGGGTCAAAAGTTCCGCCGCGAGTTCGACGAAAAATTCCGGGATATGATCGAGGGCTATCTCTCTAAAGCTTGCACCCCAAAGGACATCGCCCGGTGCGCCTCTGAGGGTATCGATCGCGATCGGGAGTGCGAAATAAACGATACCGTTATCGATTACTGCATCCGCGCTGGCGTCGATACGGTCAAACGGGCGATCGCGAACTGCCAGCGGGACATGGAGAAAAATTTCATCAAAAAGCCGGCCGCGTTTCTAGTTCGCAAAATCCAAGGGCTTTTGGCAGACGCGGGGCTGCTGGCCGAAGAAGAATATCCCCGGCAACCCCACCAGCTTGAGGCGACACCTGATCGGCAAGAACCCTGCGAAACCCGGCTTGAGGCGACACTCGGGCAAGAACCCTGCAAAACAAATCCCGAGAAGAATCCCCCGCAAGAAGTCGCAATAGCTAACCGGCAAGAACCCCTCGGGACAGATCGCTGCAAAACTTTTCGGAAAAATGAGGCAATGGACAAAATTTACCTGCGCTTTCAGACTTATCGCCAATCCGAAGTCTGTCGCAAGCCGGACGGAAGAATTGATAATGCCCTGGTGCTGTGGTTGTTTGAGTTGCGGCGATCGCAATTCGATACAGCCAACCAATTTGATGTAGAGAATGAGCTGAATAACGATGGCGATAAGGCTTCGCGAGCTTGGGAGAGCTTCCGCGAGGAGATGACTCAAAGGGTAATTAACTTTTCCTCACGGCTCGCGGCGGCCAGAGCCAATCCACAAAACGCCCGTAACTTCTTGGCCGATTGCCAGGAAATTGCCGCGATCGCGCCCTATGCTTACCTAGACCAAATTTCGGATGACGCGCTTTTCTTTTTAGCTCCACATATCGATCTTTGTGCCGAACGCCCGCCGGGAATCAACAATGGCATTGAGGCGCGGATAAAAGCGATCGCGATAAACTCCAGACAAGAGCAGCAGCAAGAATTGGATATCCCGAGCGAGTCGCTTTTGACCGATTTGCCCTTGACCGTTAGCGCTACCCGATCGGCGGATGCTGAATCCCTGGCTGCCAGAGAAGTAGGGCAGTTGCAGTCGATGCCCGAACAGGAACACTTCGGCGATCGCGCTGATAATTTTTCTGGCGGTGCAGCTTTAGAAGAGCCCACAGAAAAATATGGAAATCCGCAGCAAAATTTGGCTCGATTGGCGAAGATGGTCTCTTCGGTCAAGGTAAATTTATCCGGCTCCTCTGCAACCGAGGAAGCTGACCAAACTAGCGGTTATTTAACAAAACAACAATCTCTCGCTCTTGAAGCCGAGCTGCTAAATCGCAAACGAGACGATGCTTTAGCTCAAAAAAAGGCAGAGGCTCGCTTGATGTGGCAGCAGTTTTATGCCGATCGCGAATGGGTCAACTTACCCCTGATGCAACAGGAAGAGCCCGATGCGGCCAAAATCCAGCGGCTTTGGAAAGATCCGGGTTTGCGGGAGGGCTTGATACGGGCAATCGACGCTCATCCGCAATGGGGATTGCGAGTTACTGACGATGGAGTAGAGTTGGATTTTTGAGCAGTAGAACAAAATGAAGCGATCATAATTTTTGGCATGGTGCAGCGTTACTTGACCGACAGATCTATGCCTGAAACCTTTATGATGAGTACGTTCCAACTTCTTCCCAACTTCTTCCCAACTTCTTCCCAACTTCTTCCCAACTTCTTCCCAACTTCTTCCCAACTTCTTCTTGAAAGAAAGCACGCGAGTATTGACTGGCTATTATAAAAACTGGCCGATGCGATTGGCACGATCGCGGTTGTATGCTAATTACATGGGGGCAACTATGGCAGAAGAGAGTGAATTTGATGTGAATGCACGTCTAGTTCCACCGCCTATGCCACGACGACGCATTCATGTAAAGTTGAAGTTAGTTTTTACCATGTTAGAAGAAAAAGAAAAAACAACGAACGCATTAACCGGACAAGCACTGCTCGGTAAAGTAAAAGAGCTGAAAAACTTGCCTAAAGAAGAGAAAGCCAAGACATGCGGCTATTACACCGTGACTAAAGGTGGGATAGAACGGGTCAACATGATGGCTTTTCTCAATGCTCTGATTGATGCAGAAGGTATAGAGCTAGATCCTCCCGCACAAGGTCGCAAAGGTCGCGTCCCTAGCTATCGCGTTGGGGTCCAGTCCAATGGCAATTTGCTAATTGGTGCGGCTTATACCCAACAAATGAATCTCAAGCCGGGAGACAAGCTTGAAATTACCATCGGTCGCAAAAATACTAACTTGAAGCAGGTCGGGCAGTAAGCGTCTTAAGTCTGGGTAGAAAGCGTCTTAAGTCTGCGCTATTAATAAAGGCCGCTGGCAGTGACTTTTTCCTGCCAGCGGCCTTTATTTTTGCATTGTTTCGGTCAAAAATGAATTGGACTTGCTATCAGTTCTAATTCTTTTTTGCTACATACCTTGGGTTCGAGGGCGAACAAGTCATTTAGTACCGGCTTTACTTTAGAGAACTGAAAATATTCCGTTAGCTTTCCGATTCGACAATTAAATCGTTTGTAGCGATGTTTAAAATACAATTCTACATTGCCTCTATGCGGCCACAGACCCAATATATTAATAATAGGGCTGGAGAAATGTTCTTTAAGGTCGCGCTCTATTTCTAGGATTCGCTTCTCAATCTGTCTGGCGGTAACGCCTATTTTATAAATAGTATTGCGGCCTATTCTTATTTCCAAAAAATAAAGCTGATTGATTAAAATACGTCGCAACTGAGCGCGATAAATTTCTAAGTCAGCGCGACATTCATTAGCATTTGAATAACCAGCCTTAGTCGCACGCTCGCTCTGCCGTTCGTATTTTTCCAATTCTTGCAACATGAGAGGCTCTTGCACGCGGCTGAAGTTTGCCAAAGGCAAAGCGCCCATTGGAATTTTGCCTAAATCAGAGAACTCAAGACCGCCACCCGTTCCCTGTAGCAATCCTTTCAGTTTCCAGCGCGGGTCGGTCAGGTCGCGAGGTATGGGAATGCTTTGGTTGCCGTACTCGCGCCACAAAACTTTTAACCTCTCCAAATCTTTACCGGGAAGGCTAACGTTAAACGAATCGTAATAAGGCAAGCCAGGAAAGCTTTTATACTTTTGCCTTTTGACAACTGGTTTGCAGGTCGTGCCTGCATGGGCAAAGTGATGGCGCTTTACATCACCTTTTTTGGCAATCAACTGCCCTCCGCAATATATGCAAGTTAAGTTGGTCTTGCCTCTGGCTACTTCATTAATCCTCTTAATTTCCTTGTTGGGGGCTAAGCCAAATTTTAACCACATGATTTTGCTTGATTGGCATGATGCTAACAGTTTCAGCCAGACCTTATAAACATCAGGACGTAGATGCTCCTCGGGGAATGAGTCGGAAAGGCGATCGCGGATTCAGCCTTAACAAGTTGGCCGATGTTTACTAATTGTTGTTTTCATTCAAACGGCAAATACTTTTCGCAGGCGCGATAGTTTCTATGCTATCATATTATAATAGCGATTCCAGATTTACCCGCACTAAACCCGAGCATTTGGTGCGGGCAGTTTTTCCCAATGCAAAAAATTTTAAAAAAAGGTAAGCTATTAATAGCAAGTACCTTCTCAACTCTAAAGACCCGTGCCGCTCCAAATGCGATCCGGGTCTTTTTTGATGAGCGCACGCGATTATTGGCGGCAGTCTTCGGGGAATTGGGAATGCGAGATCGCCACCGCACTACTTCAACGGTTTTGCCGTAACGTCGGTCAAACTTTTGCAATGAATAAAACTATTGGATTGCTGGAGCAGCGCATGCTATAATTATTGTAATAGCATTTGTCTCATCTATGCCCGTACTGGATGGGCTTGGTTCTCTTACCTAGTACGAGCGTGGGTAGCTGAGGCTGTGAATATAAGCTGATGCGATCGCTGGCTTTTTCAAGTTATCGATCGTTTTTACATTTTTTTGAGGTAGCTGAGACAACTCTTGGTTTAGTCGCTTCGGGTACAAGTTTTTTGTTTATTGTGGTATATTCATTTGAAAAAACAACAAAATTGATCGCCAACAAATTTGATATCGATCTAAACATTGTGAAGCTAGAGACCGATTATTGGAAACAGGCGTTTGCTGTTTTGAGTCGTATTAGCAATTTGTGCCCTTTTGTGATTGGTCGTATTGACATTCAATTTAAGCACTGGGTTAACAGTGCCCTAGAGCTAGAGTTGTGGGGAGAAAATCCAGATCCTTATATTGAGCGCGGCTGGAGAATAGAAGTTTATCCGCAAATCACGAATGCTGAACCGACAGTTTATCATTCTAATATTGATGGCTCCCAAATCCGCACTTTTTATAACGAACAGCCTAGAATATTATATTTATCAGAAAAATTGAAAGAAGAATACGTTTCTGATTCGGGAATAAGTCCAGCAGAACTAGAGAGTAGATTATTGTTGGAGGAGTTAACTTAAATGCGAAGACTCGTAACGCATCAGTTATTTAATCAAGATATTCTTGAAAGATTATATAACTCTTTTTATTCTGCGCCACCACAGAATAAGCAGAAAAGTCTGTAAATTAGGGCTAAATGAAACAAAAGAGATTATTTTTGAACGAGTGAGACCGTTTGCAGAAGGCCGCAATATTGAATCAGACATATTTGACAGTGCCGCTACTGTCGAGAAGCTGTGCTTGATGAGCGGCGGTGATATTCACAATTTGCTGCAATTAGCACAAGAATCAGTTAACAACAGCGATGATTTGCCTATTTCCGCTCAAGCAGTACAAAGAGCGATTACCAAAGCCCGGGATACCTATCGCCGCACTGTCCAAAATCACGAATGGGAGATTTTAGCGGAAGTTTTCTTGTCCAAGCAAGTTTTTGACGAAGAACCCTATCGCAGTTTGCTGCTTAGACGCTGCTTGCTAGAATATTTTGACAGCGAAAGTGAAATAAAACAATGGTACGACGTTTACCCCCTAATTCAAAAAATTCCCGAATTTAAAGAGCATCTCGCAAAGTTAGAACAGTTTGAGCAAGTTAAAGAATTTGAAGCTCAAATATTAGCGTATGAGCTTATGTACGGGGATTACGAGCGCCAAGAAGACGATCGTGATGATGACTGCGATGATGACTGTGATGAAAATTGGTAGTTGAGACTCTAGCTCAGAAGAAAGCAGAGGCTCTATTGCTATCCACATACCAAAACTGTCTCGGGATAATCTGCAATATTTGAAGGACATATTGCCCGACAACAACCGGCAGATGTTTCTCGGGGAATGAGGCGGAGGAAGCGATCGCGGATTCAGCCTCAACAAGTTGGCCGATGTTTACCAATTATTGTTTCCATTCAAAAGCCAGTAAATGTTTTGTGGTAACGCGATTGCTCGTACTGTCAATATGAATTTGTTAAAAATTAGCAAAGCGTCTGCTATAATTACAATAGTATCACTTGCTCTTTCTTAGTTTGTATCGCGCTCTTTCTCGTCTGAAGACCAACGCGGTACGAACTATTTATTTAACGCTAGGCATTGCATTTTGAGTGTTGCTCCATATCCCGCTTGCGGCTGAAGGCTCAATGTTTCGGTAACAGCAATACGCTATAATAGTCAGCTACGTCGGTCTCAAATTAGTATATGTCTTTGGAACGGTTGGAGCCTTTGCGGCGACTGTGCTTTGACAACATCACGCAAGAACTTAAGTCTTTTTTAAATGGAGAGACTTCAAAAATACCTTCTGATTATGAAAAGTTTATGGCGATCGCTATGGAAGCGTCTGAATTTTTAGGAGCAAGCCCGAGCAAGCTCTCATCGGAAATGTCATGGGTTAACTCAAACCGTTTTGAAGATACAGGTCGAATAGTTTTTTCCTCAGAAAGATTTAGATGTCATCTTATGGACTGGCGATTAAAAAATAAAATTTAGGGTTAATCGAAGCATTGCCTTGCATAGCCGTTATTTTGAAGCGATCGCATCTCACAAAAAGCTTTATAAATTTTTAAAGTGTAAGTAATATGCTTGTAGAATTTAGTGTAGAGAATTATCGCTCGATTGGCGAAAAACAAACTTTAAGTATGGTGAGCTATGAGCCTCAAAAATTACACTCGGCTAATTTGCAGCTATTCTCAAGCGCAGCTATTTACGGTGCAAATGCTTCGGGCAAAACCAATTTTTTGAAAGCTATGTGCGCTTTAAAAAAACTTATTATAGATTCGGCTTTTAACCATCTTGACATTTCTTCGGCATATTTCCCTTTTCGACTTGCAGGGGGCAAATGGCTCAATAAGCCCACTCGTTTTTATCTAATATTTAATGTCGATCGGAGACGTTACGATTATTTAATTTCATTTGATAAATCGAAAATACATGAAGAAATACTTTATTTGACTCATGCGCAAGGCAATGACGAAAAATGTCATATTTGTTTTGAAAGAAAAGCAGCATCCACACAACAATTTTTGCTTTTAACAGAAAGGGATGAGCCAAAAATAAAGACTGCTTTTCGCTATATTGTTTCTAAACTTTTTGTTGAGTTCGATCGAACTACAGTAGATGTGCTTTCAGAAGATTTTTCATTAAAAACTGATGTTATCAAACTTTTGAATCTCGCAGACGATTCGATTGTTGATTTTTGTCAAAATCCGCGAGACGGAATTATTGATTTTACAAGAAAGTCAATCTTACAAAAATTAACTTTGACTACAATATACAATAATGAGTCTGAAGGGATTGTAAGGCTATTTGACATGGCAGGGAATTGGCTGCTGGCATTAAAAAATGGCTGGACTATACTTATAGACAATAAATTCAAAGATTTCCACCCTGTTTTAGCACGCAATTTAGTTAAAATGTTTGACGATCCTGAAGTCAATAAAAACAATGCGCAATTAATTTTTACTACTCACGATATTAATTTTCTCGAACATTTTGATAAAAGTCGCATTTGGTTTGTAGAAAATAATGATGGCTCTAAAATTTACTCTTTGCTTGATTTTGCGACTCGCAAAAATGAATCGCTACAAAAAGGATATTTGCTGGGTCGATATGGAGCTATACCTTTTTAATAAATTGTTGCACAAAATTTAGCAATATTTCTTCCCCCAGTTTTTTAGACGCAAGATATTGCAGAGAAATTGCGGCATTTTGAGCGTGTAACGCAACCGCTTCTAAATGTTGCAACTCATTTTGAGGTATTTTCTTGGCTTTTCGCCAAGATGCAACCGTAGATTGGCTTTTACCTAAAAGGTTTGCTATAATTTGGTCTCTCTTGTTTTCAGATTCTGGAAAATAAGGGAAAAAGTTAAAAATATCGTCAATATTTTCAACTTTAGGCAAATCAATTTTGTTCATTTAATGGTATTGTCGTTTTTTTAAATTGTTTACTATTTATGCTTTAAAGCGCATCGGTATTATCCGGTGCAACAGTAAAAACTATATTTCGGAAAATGCGGATTTGTAATTGTTTAAGCTAAAGTTAATTCCAACAATGTATTTAACTTAAATCAAAGCCTTTTGCAAAAGCCCATTATTGACATTAGAATGAAAAAGCAAAATGCTAAACTTTAAGTAAATAGTGACAATTTCGTTTGAACTGCATCAAAGTGTAAACACCTAGTACAGTATATTTAGTCGATAACTATGTCTCAATTAATTGATATGCGAAGACATTACGCGAGGAAAGTTTTTTCTAGCGCGATTGCCCGTTCCTCACCTGGAAGTTTGCTATCTAATTTGATACCACAAGCTACAAGGCTCGCAAACACTCTCGATAAAGCGATAAAATCTCATGCTACAGAGCCTGGCATTGACTTTTGCGAGTCCGCATCAACAATTTTTATTTATCTTATTATGAGATACCCATCTTTTCCCTCAGAAGCTTTAGCAGCCGATCTTGCTGAGGAAGCAGTGACGTTGGCTATGAAGTTTGAATTAGGTGCAACCCAGCGAGGTTGGTCTTGGTACGAAGAGGTACTGACAGAAAAAGTGGGCAAGCAACTGTTCGACTACATAGAAAAACACCTAGCCGATTCGCCCAACAAGTTACAAGCAGCGGACGCAAGCATAGATAAAAGTCGGGAAATGAAACAAGCGATCGCTTGGGCAGCTTCATTAAATACGAGTTCTCCGCTAGACAAGGAATTTCAAAAAAAAACTTACTAATTTTTTGATTGATGAGTCCAGACCGACGGAAGAGATGCTTGTCTTGGCTAGCTCAATTAACGTAGTAGCAACTCATTTCCCAAGTAGAAATGCCAAGAAAAGTCTCGTCAATTATTTAATCAACGAGCTATACACTACGTCAGAGCCAGCAAATACGGAAAAGATATAGAGAAATTACCGTTTTACAGTGCCGAGATTGCTTTAATTAGAAAGTTAAATAATGCATAACAAGTTTAAGTTATCGGTTCTTGTAGGTTATAATAATAACGGTCAAAATCGCTACATTGAAGATGCGCTTCAGCATCCAAATACTTTAGCGGTTAATTTAGACTCTAAAATTGCATTTAAAGTCTTGGATATGGAAGGAGATCGAGAAGTATATTATGCACCAAGACTAGGAGATGCTGCTTGCAACATCCGCTTAGTTGACGCTGTTGTAGATATTTTTGCCAAAATGCACTATCGATTCCCGATAGAGAAATTAGGATCGACGCTGTTGTCAGACCCTGGATTGAGTCGGTTATTGAACGTAACAATTGCAGTTTTAAAAGCCGAACAAAATAATTTGCTAGTCTTGCGGCACCCAGACATTTATCTGCATCCTTTTCTACAAGGAAAGTTGGCCGATTTTATTTTGGCTCAAGCCGTAGCGGGGAAGTCATTTTTAGTTGAAACTCATTCTGAATGCTTTGTCGATCGCTTGCGGCGGCGAGTAGCTGAAGACATTAACGACGAGCTAAAAGATAAGATTGGTATTTTCCGTGCTTGGCAAAATCAAATTAAGTTGACGCGCATAAACCGTTACGGTGTCATTGAAGGCAAGCTTTTTGACTTTTCTGCCGCCGACGAAGCAGCAGCAATTTTTGAAGCCACTCTTCAAAAGAAACGACATGAACCGTTGGATTGGGTTTAGGTGCGCGATTCCAGCAATGAGTCTATCTGAATCGGCCAAAGCGATCGCAGACAAGCACAGAAACGAGCTTGGCTTCGTGCTTAAGCCCGCGCTTTTAGCGTCCGAACAAGCTAACGAGCTAGAGGCCGTGTTTTTGGATGACAAAAAGGCAATTGGTTTTTGCCACTTCCATCACTGCAAGAACAAAGCAAAACGCGGGCAGACTACCATTTATAGCTTGGCTGTAT
>JAAHFN010000097.1 GCA_010672965.1 Oscillatoria sp. SIO1A7 | reverse complement strand
TCTTGTCGAAGCCCAGTCCGTTGGGCTTCGACAAGCGAGCGCCCGAACGGCAGATTTGTTGCATCTTCATACAGAAACAGGATTAAAAATAAATCATTCCTTCCCTCGCCGCCAAATTTTAATAGTTTTATCGTGACTGGCGCTAGCAAGCATATTGCCGTTGGGACTAAAAGCTACAGAATTAACCGAGTCTAAGTGACCTGTCAGATTAGCAACCAGAGTGCCTGCTTCTAGCGACCAGAGTTTAATCGTCTTGTCGTGACTGCTGCTGGCTAGGAGCGGCTCGCGGGGGCTAATGGCTACAGATAAAACCTCTGCTGAATGACCCGTAAGAGTTAGGGTAGGAGCGGGTCTAGTACCCGCACCTAGGCTTCCAGTTCCCAAGCGCCAAAGTTTAATAGTTTCGTCTCTACTGCCGCTAATTAGAAAGCGGCGATCGGGACTGAAAGCGATGCAATTTACCGGGGAAGGGCTAATTAGAGTGCGCAGCAACTGACCTGTAGTTACTTGCCAAATCTTAATAGTCTTATCGGCACTGCCAGTCGCTATTGTTTGGCCGTCCGGGCTGAAAGCCACGGAATAAACAAAACTGGAATGACCGGCCAAAGTAGATAGCAATTTGCCAGAGCTGAGATTCCATAATTTAACGGTGTAATCTCCGCTGCCGCTAGCCAATAACCGAGCGTCGGCGCTGAAACCGACACAATAAACGGGAAATGAATGACCAGTTAGGGTGCGCAATAGAGAGGCTCCCGTGCTGGTATTTTCGATATTGCCTAAGTGCCACAATTGGATAGTGCAATCTACGCCGCCGCTGGCGAGAGTCTGACCATCTTGGCTGAAGGCTACTGAATAAACTGAGGCTGAATGAGCGGTGAGAGTGCGGATGGGTATGGGGGTTCCTCCAGCGGGATTGATTGCCCAAATCTTTATGGTTCTGTCCCAACTGCCACTGGCCAAGGTGTAGAGTTCCGGGGTTTCGCCTTCAGTATCTCCGGCTGTATATCCCGCTACGGTGCGCGGAGGGCCTCCTCCAAAGGCAACGGATACAACCGAGTCAGCATGATCGGCGATCGTGCGGATGCATTTCCAGTTCCGAACGACTGCAGGAGGTGGCGATGGTTGAGGGGGAGCAGTGGGAGCTACAGGTGGTTCGGAGCTTTTAGTTGGAAGTGGAGCTGGTGTGGGAATGAGATTATTTCGAGTCTTGTTCCGAGCTTGAGTTGGCAATTCTGGTTTGTTTCCCAATAGTCCCCAAGCAACTTCGATCGCCGGATCTGGAGTTAGCCAGCTATCTATATAAGCGATCGTCGGGTCTTCCAAATTAGCCAAAGACCCTTGGATTTGCTCCCTCAAAACTTTTACTTCCTTGCGCAATGCTTCGATATCAAAATCAATTACTTGCACCGCGCTCAAGCAAGTTTGCGGATTGCTCAATAAATCCGTTAGTCGATTTATAGCCGCCTCTGGTTGTCCCATTCTTTCTCGCAGATGAAGCTTGCTGCTGGCAAACTTTTGGGTTTGTTCCTGTAAAAACTCCCCTAAAGCAGAGTCGCTTATATTGTCCGCGAGGTACAGGCTCGTACAAGGAAACCAATCTTGTTCTATGTTGTAGGCCAACCCAGCCGGTAGAGAGTCTAGGTCGAAAGTTGACTCTATCTTTTGTTTGAGTTTTCTTAATTCTTGAGAGCGTTCTCTTGGATTAAGGCTGGCAATACCTGCTGGGGTAGCATTCATCAGGCGATGGGAACTTCCGGCTACCACCTTTAAATCTTTACTACTATCCAGAGGTATTTCCTTTCTAAGTGCAGCAATGATTCTTTTGAGCCAATCCTGGATTTTCCTTTTTTCCTTGTCAGGTTGTTGGCTCTGTTCCAGATTGACATGGGTTGACGCTGTGATGCCCGATATTGTCGCCTCTAGCAAGTCGCGTTGCAAGCGATCGTTTTTTGGATTTAAAGTATTATCTCGCCACAAGGCAAAGAGAACGCATAAATCTGGATAAGATAAATTGCCCCAAGTACCCGAACTCAGAGCCCCTGTAATGCCAGCTCCAAACAGAGAAGTACCCCACAATAACCCGCATAATTCCCCTAGCACAGATGTTCTCCTACTAGCCCGCCGTTGTCCCTGAAGTCAGAAGTGAAAATTGAGAGTTCGCAATCCTCAATTGAGAATAAATTAAAAAATGCATTCTCCGACAATCCTCCTCGATTTTTTCAGGTGTCACCCATAGACACATTATATATAGTGCCCTTGGGGGCGTCCGATCCGTACATAATAATAATGGCAAGGGGGCAAAGGGGACCGAAAGTGTGGGGAGTGTGGGAGGTGTGGGAGGCCGCCTACGAGGTGTGGGAGGTGTGGGAGGAAGGATTAGGTACTTGCAAGTTAATAATGTACCGGGTTCTTGGGGCAACGACCAAGCGAGCGCCCGAACGGTAACGCTCTTGGACTGGTACTAAATTTGCTGCGCAAGTCCCTTAGAAGTGAAAATTTTCCCTACGCTCCCTACACTCCCCCTGCGCGTTAACGGGGTCCCTGCCTTTTCCAATGCCCAATGCCCAATGCCCGATGCCCAATGCCCGATGCCCAATACCCAATGCCCAATACCCAATGTACAAGTCCTGTCTTTAAAATAGCGGCTCCTCTGAATCAAATTCATGGTCGAGATTTTCGTCTGAGTCTTGCTCGTCGTAGAAGTCAGCTTTGGGATCGTCGTCCCAATCGTCAGCGGTTTCTAGGGCAGTTTCTAGGGCGCTTTCTGGAGCCTGTGGACCGGGAATTGCTTCAACGATCGCATCTAGCACTTTGGCAACGGGAATAATTTCTAGTCCCAAATCCCCAGGCATTTGTCTTTTGGGGACGATCGCTCGCCTAAAACCCAGTTTGGCGGCTTCGCGCAAGCGCAGTTCGAGCTGAGAGACCGGGCGCACTTGGCCCCCGAGTCCCACTTCTCCAATAATAACAGTATGCGGATCCACGATGCGATCGCGAAAACTGGAGACTATTGCGATCGCCACTCCCAAATCCGCAGCGGGTTCCGATACAGTCAAGCCCCCAACCGAGGCCAGATAAGTATCGAGCTTCGAGAGGGGAACTCCTACTCGTTTTTCCAAGACCGCCAAAATCTGCTGGAGCCGGTTAGAATCAACTCCAGTAGTAGCTCGACGGGGGGAGCCGTAGCTGCTCGGACTGACTAGAGCTTGCAATTCGACCACAATCGGACGGGTGCCTTCGCAGGCGACAATAGTAGAGCTTCCCGAAACAGCATCCTCGCGGCTGCCCAGGAATAGCTCTGAAGCGTTGGGTACTTCTACCAAACCCCGAGCCACCATTTCAAAAACGCCGATTTCGTGGGTAGCCCCAAAGCGATTCTTCATGGAACGCAGCAGACGGTGACTGGCAAAGCGATCGCCTTCAAAAAACAAAACCGTATCTACCAAATGTTCTAACACCCTCGGTCCGGCAATTCCCCCTTCCTTAGTAACATGGCCAACAATAAACAAGGTAATATTCTCCCGCTTCGCTACCTGCATCAAAGCCGAAGTACATTCTCTGACCTGCGCCACCGACCCGGGAGCAGAGGTTAAAGACGGAAAGTAAATCGTCTGAATACTATCAATTACTGCCAGATAGGGTTTTAGCGACTCTAGTTCCCGCAAAATTTCTTCTAAATCCGTTTCTGGGAGCAGGTAGAAGTTAGCTTCTGAGTTCAGGGAGTTTGGCGAGCTAGAGGAACCCTTGGAACTGCTTGCTGTTGTGTCGGGCAAAGCATCCGCTACGGCCAACTCTTCTAGCTCCTCTTCTACTGGTTCGGCAACAACGATCGCGGTTTCCGATGCTTCTGGGTCATGCTCCCTATTATCGTTATTATCTGTTTTTTCATCATCATCTAGCTCGGCTTCCACAAGCAAACGCTGGGCGCGTAACTTTACCTGTTGTCCGGACTCTTCCCCACTAACATAAAGAACCGAGTAATCCTGGGCTAATTGATTGGCCACTTGGAGAAGCAGAGTTGATTTGCCAATTCCGGGTTCTCCGCCAATCAGCACCAACGAGCCAGAAACAATCCCTCCCCCAAGTACGCGATCGAGTTCTCCGTAGCCCGAAGAGCAACGTGTCACCTTTTGCTCTGCGATGCCGGTTAACTTTACTGAGGATCTCGGTTGACCGCTTTGCTTCTCTTCGGCTTTTTCGCCATATTCCCGCATCCAGCTATCGCTGTTTAAGCTGGGCCTTTTTTTGCCATCGGGGACGAGACTGACTACCTCTTCTACTAAGGAATCATAGCTGCCGCAGTTGAGACATTTGCCCCACTTTTGCGGAAATGTCGCTCCGCACTCCTGGCAAACGTAATGGGTTTTAGGCTTCGCCATGCCATTATTTTAATTATTGGTCCTGTTTATCTATACAAATCTTAAAAAAGGCTGAATTATAGAATTAGTTAGAGTTTCAAGCATCTTCACCCATCTTAAGATGAGACGAGCTAAATGGTAAAGTAGTAAAAAACTTAACAGTTGTACAACAAACTTAAGGAGCGTTGCTTAGTTTGGAAAGCCATAAAGAGAAAATTTTGGTAGTGGATGACGAAGCCAGTATCCGTCGGATCCTGGAAACCAGACTATCTATGATTGGCTATGATGTAGTGACAGCGGCAGACGGCGAAGAAGCCCTGGAGACTTTTCGCACTGTCACTCCGGATTTAGTGGTCTTGGACGTGATGATGCCGAAACTCGACGGTTACGGCGTCTGTCAAGAGCTGCGCAAGGAATCCGACGTGCCCATAATTATGCTAACAGCTTTGGGGGATGTGGCCGATCGCATTACGGGTCTGGAGTTAGGAGCTGATGACTATGTAGTTAAGCCTTTTTCTCCGAAGGAACTAGAAGCCCGCATCCGCTCGGTTCTGCGTAGAGTAGAAAAAGAAGGGGCCTCTGGCATTCCGAGTTCGGGGGTTATTCATGTAGGCAATATCAGAATCGATACCAACAAGCGCCAAGTATATAAAGGGGACGAGCGGATTCGGCTGACGGGAATGGAGTTTAGCCTGCTGGAACTATTGGTAAGTCGTTCTGGAGAACCTTACTCTCGCTCGGAAATTTTGCAGGAGGTTTGGGGATATACCCCAGAACGCCATGTGGATACTCGCGTTGTCGATGTCCATATCTCCAGGCTTAGAGCCAAGCTAGAAGATGACCCCAGCAATCCAGAACTAATCCTGACTGCAAGGGGAACCGGCTATCTTTTCCAAAGGATTCTCGAAGCGGATGAGTGATGGAAGGCTCTCAGCTCTCAGCTTTCAGCTTTGAGCTTTCAGCAAAGCGGGAAGGGCTCTCGCCCAACAGCGATCGGCAATCGGCTTTAAGCTTTGAGCTTTCAGCAAAGCGGGAAGGGCTCTCGCCCAACAGCTTGTTCTGCCCCGCCCTATCTCCTCTTTCAAGCGTATGTTTTTTATAATCTTCCTAAATGAGCGCGTTCGCGTTGGCGTAGCCTGCTCAAGGAGCGCATAGCCTGCCCGGAAGGCAATCGCTCTTGCTGCATGGCCTTCTGGGGCGAAGCATTCCAATACAATAATTTTATTTAAGCAAAAAAGCTGTCTCGGGAATGCTGTCGCCCCTACGCCTAGTGCAGCGCGGCAGCCGAAGCCGCTCTCTTCGCTGACCGCTGACCGCTGACCGCTGACTGCTAAAAAACCATGACAGACCGCAATCGGATTTTACGGCGGTTGCCAATTGTTGCTGGCGGGCTAGCTAGCGTGCTGCTTTTGGTTAACCGCCTTTTGACTAATTCTTTGACTGATTCCCAGGCTCGCTCCGACGTACTGGGGGTAATTTTAAGCGCCCTGTTAATTTTGACGGGGCTGCTGTGGGAGCAGGTGCAAGCGCGATCGCCCGATGCAGTGGATTTGATTGGCTCTGAAGGGTTCGAGCTAGCTGAGGATTTGCCCGAGCGAGTTCAAAAAGAATTAGCCTGGGCTTCTCGCTTATTGCTGACCAATACGGCAACGCGATCGCTCGTAGTTTGGTACGAAGAACGAGTTCTGTTGCGGCGGGGAATCCTCGGCCAAAATCCCGAGGTAAAACCGGGAGCTATTTTGCAGCGGGTTTTAGAAAAACAAAAACCAGTTTATTTAGTTAACCTAAAGCTTTATCCAGGAAGAATTGAATTTGACTATCTGCCGGAAAATACTCAAGGAGTTATTTGTCAGCCCATCGGCGATCGCGGCGCTCTAATTTTAGGTGCCAATGCTCCCCGCAGCTACACCAAACAAGATGAGAATTGGGTAGAGGCGATCGCTGATAAATTAGCCGACAGTCTTATTTAGGGCGTGGGGCATTGGGCATTGGGCATTGGGCATTGGGCATTGGGAAGCCTCCCCTCCCCGGACGTCTGGGGCATTGAGCATTGGGAATGATTAACATATTTTACAAGGTATCATTCCAATTTTGTCCACTGCCGCAGAGCGCCTATAGACTTAAGCCGCGCCTAAGAAGCGCCAATGCCCAATGCCCAATGCCCAATGCCCTATTCCCTTTTTTTAAGTATTAGGAGTTAGTAAAATGCCAGTTGAGGCGACAATTGAGGAAAAAGAGACCAAAATTGAGGCTTCTGTTGAGGTCGCAACAGAAGTCTTGCCCCAGGAGGCAGCGGATTTGGAATGGGAACCCCCAATGCCCCCTACTGACCTGATTTTTGATGACGGAGAACCTTTGGAAAGTAACCGACACCGCATTTGCATCAATGTTTTAATCCGCTTGTTGCTAATTGCCTATAGCGATCGCGATGATTTTTTCGCTGGCGGCAATATGTTTATCTACTTCAGCAGCGCCCAAGTAAAAAATCGAGATTTTCGAGGCCCAGACTTCTTTGTGGTGCTGGATGTAGATGGTACTCGTTCCCGGCAAGGCTGGGTAATCTGGGAGGAAGGCGGGCGCTACCCGGATGTTATTGTCGAGCTGCTTTCAGACAGCACTAGGAAAGCAGATCTATCAACGAAGAAAAGAATCTACGAGCGCCAGTTCCGAACTCCGGATTATTTTGTGTACGACCCGTTTGACGAAAATTCCTTGCAGGGTTGGCATTTGGGAGCTAACCAACGCTACGAAGCCCTAAACCCAAACGATAAAGGTTGGCTTTGGTGTTCCCGTTTGGAGCTGTGGTTGGGAATTTGGCAGGGAACTATAGATCGGGAGACCGCTCCCTGGTTGCGCTTTTACGATATTGACGGCAATTTGGTTCCTCTCCCCGAAGAGGCGGCCCAACAGGAAGCCGAAGCTGCCCAGCAGCAGGCACAGGCGGCTCAACAGGAAGCAGAGTTGGCCCAACAGGAGGTGGAAGCCGAACGCCAACGGGCCGAAACTGCCCAACAGGAGGCGGAAGCCGAACGCCAACGGGCCGAAACTGCCCAACAGGAGGCCGAAGCCGAACGCCAACGGGCCGAAACTGCCCAACAAGAGGCCGAAGCCGAACGCCAACGGGCTGAGATCCTGGCCGATCGCTTGAGAGAACTGGGAATCGATCCGAATAATATGCCTTAGAGTTGATATTGCACTACCAAAACGGCCCTATGCCCCGGAGGGCAGGCAACGCCATTGTTCGCAGGGGCGATTTCGCGCGATCGCCCCTACAGTTGCCTACGATCGCAGTCTATGTATATGTATAAGTCCTAGAAAAAAAGACCGGGCTAATTACCACAGGACTTACGCTTTCTCGTGAGATTGAGTGCCATATATAGGAAGGGCGCGGTGGGGCACCCTACGAATAGCGTCTTTGCGAATACCAGTTTCGAGGACAGGGCGATCGTAGGACGGGCGCTACAATGAGAAGTTGGGGCAGCGTAGTTTAGTGGTAGAATACTCGACTTCCATGCGAGAGGCAACCGTTTGATTCGGTTCGCTGCCACCAGCAACGTAGTTTAAAAAGCAGAATTCCCTGGAGC
The DNA here is from genome assembly GCA_010672965.1 of Oscillatoria sp. SIO1A7. GTDB lineage: Bacteria > Cyanobacteriota > Cyanobacteriia > Cyanobacteriales > Laspinemataceae > SIO1A7. The sequence goes on along the minus strand of JAAHFN010000097.1, from coordinate 12,388 downwards.
AGACCGGGAGATAGGGGTGCAATTCTCGCCGTTGCTATTGAAATGCTTTCCCTGGAATTATAGCTACCAAACTATGCCAACGCCATCTAGTTCCGAATTGGTGAAATTTTATCCGAGCTTGGGGGAAGCCCTGAAGGCAGAAGGAAAGCTAGAAGAGGCTCTGGCAATCTATACCAAAGTTTTAGAACAGCAGCCCTCGCGATCGCTTGCAGAAATTTTTTTTTATTTGGGCAATGCTCTGGCGAACCAGGGCAAAATTGATGCTGCGATCGCCAGCTATCGCAAAATATTTTATGTTGCTCCCAACTGGGCGAAGGCTTATCATAATCTGGGGGTATTGCTACGCAAACGGGGCGACTTAGAGCCGGCGGTGAGGAGCTATCAAATAGCTATAGGTCTGGAACCGAATGCAGCAAAATCTTATTTTAGTTTGGGAAATGCTCTGGTAGCTCTGGGCAAAATTGACGAAGCAATAGCCAGCTATGAAAAAGCGATCGCCCTGGAAACAAACTTCGCGCCGGCTTATGTAGAATTGGCGCAGGTCTTGGCTCCAGCGTCGCGGCAAAGTAAATTATTATCTCTAGAAAAAGTACGACGCGGCATCGAGCTTTTAGAAAAAGCGATCGCCATCGACCCCAAAGCAGAGGTTTTAGCGCGCCTGAGCTATTTGTGCAATATTGCTGGAGAGTATAGCCGAGGGGAACGCTACGCCCGCTGGGCGATTCAGTTAAATCCCGAGTATGGCGCGGTCAATAGTTTTAACTCCCGCACTTTAGCAGAATCTCTGATGGGACAAAAAAAGTTCGAGGCCGATCCGACCTGTGCGATTGACTTTTCGGTTTTGAAAAATAGTCTGTTTTCCGAAGGAACTCGCTATTCTTTGCAACCCGTGCGAGGTAATTTATCCAGGGTGCGATCGAAACTCGTTGATAAGAATGGGATACCCCTCGCCGGATCCCCCCAAACCCCCCTTAAAAACGCCATCGGCTTCCTTGCCCCCCCTTTCGCTAAGGGGGGGTTTGGGGGGGATCCGGGTTCAACTACTTTTGACCACACCCATTTATCCAGGAGCAAGTGGAGCAATTGGAGAAGCGAAGAAGCGAGAAGCGATCGCAGCCGCCCTGTCATTTTCTTATCTGCTGACGGTCGATACTTTAGGGACTTTGCGATCGCCCAAGCCCTGAGCCTATACGAAACTACTCCTAATTGCGGCATTCATTTTCACATTATGAATCCAGAGCCGCAATCCCTAGAGTTATTAAATTTACTGCAAGCCAAGCTCCCAGATCTGGATATCTCCCACTCCCTAGAATTCGTGGATTTCTCCGCTAGCGACCCGCTTAAAACGACTCAAGAGAAAGTTTATTACTGTTGTGCTAGATTCTGTCGGGCGGCCGAGTTTGTCAGCCAGTTAGATACGACGGCGATAGTTACCGATGCAGATATTTTATTTAGGCGCAACTTTCTGCCTGCGATCGAAGCCAAAGAGAATTACGATATTGCAGTCATGGACTACGGCTCGGGTTTGCCCCTATACGATCGCTACTGTGCCAGTTTCGTCGTCATCTCTCCTACCCAAAAAGCTCGCCATTATCTCAATGCTGTCTCGGACTTCATTATTTATAATCTGCGCCAGAACCCGGTCTGGATGCTAGACCAATTTGCCTTGTATAGCGTAGCGGATTTATTTTTCAATAGTAAATCTGGATTTAGACTGGGACTCTTACCGCCAAATTTTATTTCTATTGACTGGCAAGATAGCGCCCCGATTTGGTCTGATGCGACCGATCGCAAAAATCAAGACAATCCCTATACCCAACTGAAACGGAAACTGATTTCTAAGTGGGGAATAGGGAATTGGGAATAGGCAAAAAATAGGGTGTAGGGTGTAGGGTGTAGGGAGAAGAAGGGGAGGGCTTACTATTGTATTTCCCATAGCAATGTTAATATTAAAAATATGCATCTAAAATTATGTTTTTAAAATTGCAATAATAATGTATAGGCTCGATACATAGTCCAACCGATACATAAGCCCGATACAGATAAAATAGCTAAAATTAAAAATGCTTGTATATTTTGATAATCCGTTTCCTGAAGATCTATTCTGCCAATGGAGGTGGCTACTATCAAAAGCAACAGGTGCGCCGAAATATGAAACCAAGTAAGAATTAAAACCGCACAAAAAGCAGATAATATAACGCCGATAAAAGCTCTCGTATGAGACTGGAGCCAGCGAGTGGTAACGTTTTTAATCAGCTCCCAAGGAGAAGCGACAACCTCAGCGATTAGCAGGATAGACGCAATAGTCAATAGCCAACCCAACAAACCAGCACCAGATTGGGATAAAACCCAGCCTAAGTTGATATTTACGAGCAGCAGCAGAAAGAGAGAAAGCCAGGTATTTTTTTCTATTTTTTTTTTCATAAATGATACCAATGGGCATGTTCGCATTGGGCATTGGGCAAGCCCCTTCGGGGCGGCTACGCCTACGGAAAAAATTTCGTTAATCTTCGAGACTACCTTCACAGGCTACTAGGGTTTGGTCGCCAAATTTAGATGCCTACTAGGCGAATAGAAAATAAAGCGGGCTAAATAAAGCAGGCTAAAAATCACGATAAAAGCCAATGCTAGCATTTTTCAGAGACTTTTCAGAGGTTGGTCGAAATTGCTTTAACCGGACAGGCAGGAATGCATTGCTCGCAGACAATACAGCGCGATCGCGTAAAATTTAGTGTAAAATTTTCCGGTTCCAGAGTCAGGGCTTGGGTCGGGCAAATGCCGGTACAGAGGCCGCAGTGAACGCAGCTATCTTCATCAATGAGTATCTCGCGGCTTAAGGCAGAAACTTCAATAGAGACCGATCGCATCCACTCAATCGCCTCCTCTAGTTCGTCTATATCTCCTGCTAGTTCGACCACCAGCTTGCCGATTTGATTCGGAGCCACCTGAGCGCGGATAATATTAGCCGCCACATTAAAATCCTTAGCCAGCCGATAGGTAACCGGCATTTGGATATACCCTGTTGGAAGTGTTAGCGTCACCCGTTTTTTCACAGCCTTTTCCCCTCCTATCGCGATTCTCAAATTTATGGACTAAATTTATTGACTATTGCCCGTACAGTTCTTGCTCTTGGATCGTTTGGTTTCTAGATTTAATGCTAATCCCATTAACGCCAGAAACGCTATAGCAATTCCTGGGCGTAGGCTTGCAGGTCATCAAATGTTATTAGTTATTTGTTGTTAGTTTTAATTTAATTGGTTATTGGCAATAAGAAACATATAGCACCCGACACCTCACACCTACAGCCTATAAATAAGTAGCGAGGGAAGAACGCTAAACTAAAAAGAGTTTGTCATAATCAATAACCAAACCTGCTATGGCTGTTAACGACCCTAATCCCGCTCCAGAAAAAACAATTGCCTCTGGGGGCAAAAGTTTGCGAAATTTCTCGATTGTTCTGGCAGCAGTAATCTTGAGCGTGGCCTTGTTCTTAGGACTGCGCACCGAAACAACTTCGGTTTCTTCTGTCGCTCTGGCTAAAAAGTCGGTGCCCCTGGAAGTAGCGATCGCCAATGGCAAACCGACTTTAATGGAATTTTATGCCGATTGGTGTACGAGCTGTCAGGCAATGGCCGGGGAACTCAAGCAATTAAAACAAGAGTACGGAAACCAGGTCAATTTTGTGATGCTGAATGTAGATAATAGTAAGTGGTTGCCGGAAATTCTCCAATATCGGGTGGATGGCATTCCCCATTTTGTGTTTTTGGGAGTTGATGGGGAAGAGATTGCCAGCGCGATCGGCGAAATTCCTCGCAGCATTATGGAGGAAAACCTAGACTCTTTGGTGGCCGACTTGCCTTTACCTTATGCTGAGGCCACGGGTCAAACGTCAGTTTTCTCCTCACCCGTAGCGCCCGCGAAGACTGGGGCTACGGATCCGCGCAGTCACGGCAGCCAAGTGAAGCGATCGTAATAATTTACTTTTGCAATGACTTTTGCATAAAATCCGAGAAGTCGTACTTGTTAGGGCTACTATAGGCGGGATTTCAATTTTTGAGTTCAGTTTTTGCGTTTGTATAGTTTGTAGTGAAGAGTTTAATCCTCAAAAAGCTACTTCAACATTAGGCAAAAAATTGCCAGACAATATAGCTTCTGGTGCCAATGCCGAGACAAGAGGACATCGGGACATGGGGACCGGGAGACATGGGGACATGGGAACCAAGGTTTGAATTTTGAATTTTAAGTTTTCAATTAAATATCTGCAACTCAAAACTCAAAACTCAAAACTCAAAACTTTCCAATGCCCGCCCTAATATATAAAGTCAGTGTCTAAGTTAGGTTAGCTATTTAAAACCTAAACTCCTCACTACAAACATTCTTAGCTTCAAAATATAGCTGCTCTTAATAGCGATTGTTTTAGCGATCGCGCCTTTTTATCCCATTTCTGTATGAAGCTGTAACAAATAATATAACGACTTTTATTCGCCGTTCGGGCGCGAGCGCCCGAACGGCGAATTTGTTGCTTCATAAAGAATTACTCTTAACTCTCGGCTTAGCCTTCAAGCATTTTAGATTAGACTAACGCGGGTTCCAAGAGCTTCACGTTAGAAAAGTTAAACTCAGTCCTGGTTACTTCGCCATTTTCTCGCGAGTCAACTACTTGGCGGGTCATAATATAGTAATCGCCAACCTTCTCGTAGTAATCGTCAAACTGCAATTCTTTCATCAATTCTCGGCTTTGGGCATTGCGGAAAACGGCGTCATAGCGCTTGGAAACATAGCCGGTGCCCGTATCCTGGCTGGCGTAGGTATCAATCGTGAAAGCCATGCGACCCATGACCCGGCTCACCTGGCAAATTTCCCGATCGCGGATTTTGTAATTCGATCCCATTGCATCGCCAGTAACGAGAATTTCTACCGCACCATTCTCATCCCTTTCTCCAAAAGTAAAGCTATTTTTACCGTGGGCCTGTTCAAAACTATTGCGCTTGCGGTGAGTAATCACGTCTCGGAGCTGGGTATAAACGCTTTCTTGTACCTCTTCGTCGGCGATTCCGGTTACTTCCACCTTGAGATTGCCATCGATCTTCACTTGGCCAGTATAGATCTCATCTCCTTGCTTGAGTTCGACTTCAGCGCTGTAGCCGGGAAAACTATCGTCCCAGGTATAGCGGTTTTCGTAGGCAGCTCTAAATAGCTCTCCGGCATTGGATTGTTCTGTCATTTTGCAATTCTTCAGATAAACTTCTCTTATTTTAGCAGGACTTACGCTTTCTCATCAGCTCTAAGGCCATTAGAGCCATCCTAAATCATTTGCTAATCATACGCAATCTAGCAGTAAGCTGATTCTTCGCAGTAGGGGCGATTCGCGAATCGCCCCTACTGGCCGATCGCAGGGGTGCATCAACAGCATAGGTAAATCTTGTTAAGAATACTTCAACCCTAAAGTTTTTAGGAGTTATGCTTTCCTGCACGATTTAATTATAGATATAGCGTTTCTCAAATTGATGTGAGATTACCTGGGGCGAAGCATCTCAGTATGAGAATTCCGTTCTACAGCCGAGACAGTCTCGGGGATGCTGTCGCCCCTACGTTTCTAATCTTACACTTATTACACTTATTTGAGAAAGGCTATATAGCGTTTGATACTAGATGCGGCACCCTACAAATATTGACTCTGCGTAATTACTGGTTTTAATCCTAGAGGGTTAATTTTAAAGTTTTAATTCTCAATCTTCAATTCTAAATCCTTAATACAGAGGAATAGTGAAACTAACTGTCGAGCCGCATTCTGTCCCTTCGCTGTAGAAGCTCAGCTTGCCCCCCATTGCCTCTACTAGCTGCTTGGATATAATTAGCCCCCAGCCTTGGAAGCCTCTATAACTGGAAGGAAGAGAGCCATTTCCGGGTACGCGCTCGGGAGGTTGAAAGAGTTGGTCTTGGCGGTGGAGAGGAACGCCAACCCCTGTATCGCTGACGCAGATTTTAACCATGCTCGAAAATTTTCTATTATTGACGATCGCCTCTTCTAGGACTTGCTCGGCACTGAGAGTAATTCCTCCATAGGAGGTAAACTTAATCGCATTATCAATCAGTTTCAGGAGAACTTGGCGCAGGCGTTGGTAGTTGCTGTAGAGCAGAATATCCTCCGCAGGAGTAGGCTGTTTGATGTCAAAGCTTAAATTTTTCCGTTCTATCTCAGATCGGGTAGATTTATCTATATCCCTAAACAGTTCTCTAAGGCTGATAGGTTCCAGGTAGAGATTGAGTTGGCCTGCTTCCAACTGGGCAAAATCTAATGATTCTTGAATGATTTTCATAAGATTTTGGGAGCCCAGATAAGCAAAATGGAGCAATTCTCCCTGTTCGTCGGGGTTATCTGCCATTCCCGAACGCAATAGCTGTAGCCCCCCCATCATGTTATTAAGGATAGTACGCAGTTCGTAGGAACTGTGAGAGAGCCACTGAGTTTTCAGTCTGGAGGCCGCTTCTGCTTTAGCAAGAGCCTCCTGAGATTGTTGGTAGAGAGCAGCATGGGCGATCGCCACCCCCAGTTTTTCGCCCAATTCCCGCATTAAAGTAATTTCTGCTTCGCTCCACTGATAGGGCGATTGGCAATGATGCAGGCAAATTAAACCATTAGGTTTATTTTGATATAGAGTAGCTCCCAAGAGCTGAGACTGACGATCGAAACGATCGTCGTCGGGAAATTTGTCTGTGGTAACGGGTTCTCCAGTAGCGATTGCCGCTTCTATGTCCTGAAGCTCTACCGCTGCCAGTTCCAAACCCAACATCGAGCGATATTGTTCTTGGCGATACTCGGCTATTACAGTAATGGTTCCGCTAGCCTCTTGGTAGAGGCCAATAATGCAGCGAGATGCCCCTAGTCCTCGTCCCAGGTCCGTTACCGCTTGCTCGCAAATGGTATCGAGATCTAGGGTGCGCCCGCTTTTCCAGGCGATTTCAAATAACAATTCTTGGTATTGCCCTAAGCGTTGCTCGTTCATGGCACCCTCCCCAACTCGAATGCACAAAACGCGATCGCACAGGGCGATCGTTGATAGTATAGTAATCTTATAGCGAGCCTAAATCATTCGTGCAAACAGGGTAAGAGTAGGGTAATTTCTATTGTTGGCATAATGGCTACTCTTCATAGATCGGTACGGTAAAGGTAACCGTGGCTCCCATACCCTCCCCCATACTATGAAAATTCATCTGGCCGCCCATTGCTCCTATGAGTTTGTGGGAAATCGCCAGACCCAATCCAGTTCCGGGATAGGGGCTAGTACGCGGATCGTGGACTTGAAAAAACGGTTCAAAAAGTCTCGACTGGTACTGGAAGGGAACGCCAATCCCAGTATCCGTGATTTGGAACTCTACCACTCCAGACAGTTCGCGATCGTTAGCCACTATTTTTTTATGGATTACTTCGGCGCTGATTTGCACTACACCAGAATCAGTAAATTTGATTGCATTACCGACTATATTTAACATGACCTGGAGCAATCGCAACTCATTACCTAGCAGCATAAGCTCCTCGGAAGTTTTAGGTCTTTCTATCTTCAAGGACAACTGCTTATGCGCGGCGGGGGGTTTTGTAAAGCGCTCAACATTATCCAGCAGCCGGTTTAAATTAATTTGCCCATCCAGTTCTAAGTCTATTTCTCTATCTTTGATACCGGCGAAATGCAAGAGATCGTTAATAATTTTGTACAGGGACATGGCACAGCGGTGAGCATCGTGGACAAATTCTCTTTCCTGCTCTGCATTTTCTACCAGGTCATCTAAAATTAGTTGTAGAGAACAAATAATCCCGTTCAGAGGATTGCGAAGTTTGTCACTTAGATTATCGAAAAACTTAGTTTTGAGACGAGAGGCAGCAACAGCTTCCTGACGAGCCTCTTGCAATTTCCGTTCGAGGGTGACGTTATGGATGCAATAGCCTACTGCCTCGGCAAATTCTAGCACAAAGGAAATCTCAGCAGCAGTCCACTGGCGAGGGCGATCGCACTGATGCAGGGCAATCAAGGCATTAACTCGTTCGTTAAACCGAGTCGCTACCAGCAGCATTGACTGTCGCTCCAAGGGATCGTTAGGGGGAAAACCATTCACCACCACCGGCTCTTTACTGGCGATCGCCAATCTCAAGTGCCGTTCGTCCTCTACTATCAATTCTTGCCCTAGTATCTCTGAATAGGGCTCTTGGCAAAACTCCGCGATCGCTCCCTCCAGGGCTTCTTCAGAATCTTGATAAGGATACAAGACACAGCGGCTAGCGCCCAGGGCTTTGGTCAAGCTCTCAACTGTTTGCTGCCATAAATGGTTTAGCTCTCGCGTTTTTTGGATATCCTTGATTGTTTCCCACAAGAGTCTGTCATATTCAACTGTATTTTTCGGCATAGCAAGCACCCTCCGAAATCAACTCATAACAGTACCGCCATGTATCAACGCCCTACTACCAGCCGATTTGCCCAAGTCTTTATCCCCAGTCAATGCCTCGCTCCGAAAAACGCTCTTGGGCGCAAAAATAAAATACAAGCCATCGTGCGAGTTCTCCCTCGCAGCCAAATAACTGGTATCTTATTACTCTGCTAGCCTAATAGCCCCCCTGCTCGCATAAAGCATATCTGCTTGCACAAAGCATATGGAGTTTTTAGCATTATTGATAATTAATTGTCAAACCTGCCACTTCAGGAGGGTCAATCTAGGCGGCAATCCGTAAATATACTGGATTTTTACATGAAACCGATTGCGATCGCTATTGTTAGCCGCCAGCTTTACAGAATCTTTACCAAGATTCCCAGAAAAAACGGAATCACAATACCGTATTTTTAGTTGCTATCGCATTTCTCAAACAAACAGAAATTTCGCAGCTACACTATTTGTAGCGTGCCACACCGCGCACCAAACGCTATATATAATTATATCGTACAGGAAAGCGTAAGTCCTAATAAATCTAAGATGCATACATAGCTTTGATTTGATAGCCGAGATTGTCTGGGAGATGCGTTTATTGCATATAAAAATTTATATTTATATGTTTAGAGGATCGAAAAGCGATCGATATCCGCTTCGCCTCTGGGTCTCTAAAGGTTTTGCACTCTGGGCTTTCACTTTAGATTAAAACTCCCTGCAAGTGTTTTTCACCAAAGTTATTCGCGCTATCTATCTCTTCTTAAAAATTTTCTGTAATCCCCGAAGCCAGGGATAATTGGGATAATTGTAAAATATCGGCTACTCGTCTTAGATCGAGCATTGGGCAATCTCCAAGAGTATCAAGATACGGCTCTACCGAACTTATTTTATCAAATTGGAGCCAAAAAGGAGCGCAAAGCCTTACCATAACGGGCGTACCGATGTATTATTTGTATCTTTTGTTACAAAATAATCAGAAAACTGGTATTCACGATAAGGGTTTTGACCTCTAGAAGAACCCTTCGATACTAACCTCCACCCCTGGGCAGGTTTTTGCCAATTAAGGGCTATTGGGGAGCCTGCATATGCAGACTCAAACGCTTCCCCAGTCTCCTATAGGCGGTTTTTAAGAAAGAAAAAAAACATATAAAACCCACCCCTCTCCATTCCTCCTTATCTTCCCGCGATCGCAGATACGCTTCTCACTATCCGTGGTAGGTGCCCTTGTAGGTGACCCTTGTGCCCTTATATCTGGTCGGCAATCTTATACAATTTTTTCGTGAAAGTATGCTCCGGGTAGCGCAAGCAGAAAATGCTGCGGCTGGCTAGACGAACCATCTCATCGCATAACGGCAATACAGCAGCTACGGGCATTTGGTAAGTCTTGCCCACCTGTTGTTTGAGGGCATCCATATCTACATCGGACAACACTTTATTCACCACCATGAACATCTCGGGCACTTCTAACTCCTCCGCTACCTCTACAGTCACGGCAGTTCCCTGGTAATCTTGGTAATCCGGACGCAAGATAATAACTAGGACGTCAGAGATACCGATAGACAGTAGGGTTTCTTCATTAAGTCCGGGATGAGTGTCAATAAAGAGATAGTCCAGATTCAGAGAAGCAATCAAATCCCGGAATCCCGTGTTGAGGATATCCACGTCATAGCCCTCGCTCAGGACCGTGACTATTTCCCCCGCTTGGAGTCGAGAGGGAATTAAATAGATTTTACCAATGGCCGCTTCTTCTGGAAGTTCTTGTTGGAGAACCGAGCTGACATCATAGGCTGTCTCTTGCACGGGACAATTACCCCAGAGGTAGTCATTGAGGGTGTAGTCTATCTGAGTCTCATCCAGCCCGAACAGGACGTGGATCCCTGGCGATTGGATATCGGTATCGACAATGCCAACTCGCTGTCCTTGCAGGGCGATGCTTGTAGCCAAATTAGCTACTAAGTTTGATTTGCCAGTTCCACCTCGGAACGAGTGGACCGCGACTATTTTAGCCATAGAGTATTTTCTTGTTCCATCTGTGCATATTAGGGACTTTCATCCTTTTACACAAGCACTTTTAAAATTTATTCGATCGCCGATCGGCTATCGGCGGTCAGCACTTCCTGGCAGGTGGGGAGCGATCGCGCAGGGGCAGCTACCCGCAACTTAAAACTCAAAACTCATGCATTCAAAAGTAGTCTCTGACTAAGGAACGAGCATTTATAAATGTCCTAACTTATTTGCGTAGTGCTATAAAAGCCCAGAATATATCCTTTATTACTTATTGTTTATTAAACAAAGATTGGCAGAGGCGATCGCAGACCGCTCTCCTGCCGATAGCTCTTATTGGGTCCTATTTCAGCGGTCTTCCCCTAAATTCTTCAGAGCTTTTACTTTTTTGCGCAATTTTTGGAAATACTCTGATTTTGTAATCTCAGCCACCTGGCGAGCTTTCTTGTCTTGGTCAATCTCTATACACAGTTGCTTTCTAAGCTCGTCTTGGCGGGCTCTTAAAGTTTCGGCTCGCTTCAGAAGAACATCCCTGATTTGGTCCGTGCCATCTCTGCTTCGATCGTGCTTGTGGAAAAGATCCAGGATATCCAGCAAGGCATCGTTATAGGCGAGAATCTTCACCACCTCATCGGTGAGCCCCTGCAAGCGGGCTGCCAGAACTTTGGAAATCGGCAGACACATCTTGAAACCGGCGCTGTGGCCTTCATCTAGGAGATCCAGAAAAGCATTCCGGTGCAGCACGAAAATCTGACAGGGAGAAATTGCGCGAACCGTACCAGTACGCGGAACTTCAAGGAGCAAGCCGATTTCTCCCAGCACAGTACCCTGACCGACGATCGCCAGACGATGCGGCCTAGAAACCTTTCCCTTAAGGACCTCTGCTTCCCCTTCAAGTAAAACGATCAGGGAGTCGCTGTCGGATCCCTCTGCCATTAGTACCGTTCCTGCCTCTACCTCCCGCACATAGCCCGCATTCGCAATTCGTTGGATTTCATCGCCGGAAAACCCCTGGAGTAAGCTGGTTTCGCTCAGCCTCGTATAGAGATCGTCGATTTGCATCCCCCCTCCCCAATTCAGTTGGCGAATTATCTAGAATGCTAGGGGTTAATGGATTCATTGCGCAAGCGATCGCCGTTCGCAGAACTGGGGCATCAGGACCAAAAACGTAGCCTGTGAACTGTAGGGTGAATTTAGAGTGGCCCAATTCCCATTTCCCTTAATTGCTGCGCGGTGGGAAACCCTTTGGCTTGCGAGTTTCCCGCGCGGACTTTGCGGGAGAATCCAACTGCTAATCAACTGGTACAAGGTTGCCACCCTGGCGAGCTGGGCTAATCTCGTTGAAGTTCAGGCAATTTATGCCCATGCTGAGGCGGTGGTAAATTTTACTTTTTTTAATATAAAAAAATCAATATTATTCCATAATTAAATGGAGCTTCAAGCTACATAATAATTTATTTAAAGTATGTTTTGACTCATGCTCAATACGATAAGGAACAGTGGAAAAATGACCCTCACTTTTAATCCAGAGACTTATGGGAGTTTGCTGGCCGAGTACAAGCCAAAAGCAATAAAGACGGATGAGGAGAACGAGCAAGCAGTTGCTATAGCCGAAGAGCTGAGCCACCGACACAATAGAACGGCGGAAGAAGACGAATTACTAGAGCTTTTGATTGCCCTCATAGAGAAGTACGAGGAAGATTGGTACCCAATTGGGGTAATCTACGCCCCACTCAATGCTTCTCCATCTGATGGAAGCTGGGGAACTTAAAGAGGAGGATTTAATAGAGGCTATAGGTTCGCGAGAAAAGAAGGAGGCAATAGCTCGGGGGAGCAGAGAAATAAGTAGTTAAGCAAAATTAATTGTATATTCTCCTTGCCCAAAGTTTATAAGAATATTTTCTACGGCCTCTTCCAAATGAGAGAAACTTTCATAAGCGTCTATTCCCAACCATTTATATTTAATGAA
>JAAHFN010000096.1 GCA_010672965.1 Oscillatoria sp. SIO1A7 | reverse complement strand
TTAAATGCTAATGGCATAGAATTTTTAACAATTACAACTCCCTGGCTATCTCATGCCAGAGATATTTGCAAAGATAAGCATTTCGATCAAGTTTGGCTAGAAATCGTTCATACGAACTTAGATGACTATTGGCTACAGTGGATTTCCGAACTCGCACCGATCGGGATTGGTTTTATAGGAGAGTCTTTAGAATATACGCCAGAAGAATATAGCTTTTTAGGACATCTTAGAGGGAGACGCCAAGAAGTTGAAAACAGGCTTAAATATATAACCCATGTGGTGGCTTGTGATGAAAAAGATGCCGAACGAATTAATGGTTATGGATTAATCCCAGCAATGTGGTGGCCCCAGGCTGTACCCGAAAGATTTATTAATCCAGACATTACCTCAGTAAATAATCAATATGCAGTTTTCGGAGGGGCTCTATACGGAGACCGAGCGAATTGGCTCCGTCATCCTGAGTTAAAAGACATTCTTTTTTATTTAAAGTTACCAGAAGGACTGGTGACATATGCACTTTTTGATACTCTACATTTTACCAGTAGCGTAGTGTTAAACAGCGGATTTGCTGCAAATGATACTCTTCTTTGCTATTACCTCAATTTTCTCCGCAGTATTCGGCGAAAAAGTTTTATCAAATGGCTAGAAGGACTTCAAAGTGGTTGTGCAGTTGTTAATTTACCTCATCCCGTAAAAACTTATGCAGGTCGAGTAGTTGAGGGGATAGCTGCAGGCAGACCGATTATTTCTTGGGAAATTCCCGATCGCCCTCAGAACAAAAATCTATTTGAGGATGGCAAAGAAATTTTGCTTTATCCTAAAAATAATCCATCCGCTTTGGCAGATTGTATAAAGCGAATTTTGTCAGATCCCGATCTAGGAAAACGATTGGTGACTAATGCCCAACGGAAACTCAAACACTTTCATACAGCAGAAAAGAGAGTAAGCCAGATATTAGATTGGGCGATCGATGAAAAAATGCCAGTTTATTTCTAATTGTAGCTAAGATTATTTCAGATTGATTTTTTGGACTCCATACCTAAGTTTTTTCTTAATTAAATTTTTAAATATTCAAACCCATTCAACAGGGATAAATTTTTGATAAAAAATATGATTATTAGCTTTATTTTCACTTTGTTTCAAGAAATATGGATGCTTCTGTGAGCGTAATTATACCTTGCTATAACTGTGCTGATACTATACATAGAGCTGTTGAATCAATTATCCAGCAAACACTTAAACCTGCAGAAATTATTTTGGTGGATGATGGCAGTTCAGATAATACTTTACAAGAATTAAAATTAATTCAAAGCAAATATGGTAAAGATTGGATAAAAGTTATTGCTTTAGAAAAAAATACTGGAGTTTCCAATGCAAGAAACACTGCCTGGGACTTATCATCACAAAATTACATTGCTTTTCTTGATGCTGATGATGCGTGGCATTCAGAAAAACTTGCTATTCAGTATTTTTGGATGAGCGATCGTCCTGACATTGCATTGTGTGGCCATGCCTACAAACTCATTAATTGCCAGGATGAGGATCTTAATTTGAAAATTAAGCCTAACTTTAAGACGATTGTATTTAGCAAAGAGCAAATGCTCTTGTCTAATCCATTTGTGACTCCATCTGTGATGCTTAAAAGAAATCTTAACTATAGGTTTAATCCTAATAAAAGATACTGTGAAGACTATTTGTTGTGGCTCCAAATATCTCTGGATGGTCATCAATTAGCTATGATCGATACTGAATTGGCTTATCTTTTTAAAAGCTTTGGAAAGAGCGGATTAAGTAGGAACTTATTGAGAATGAGATGGGCAGATATTAATAACTATTGGCAGTTATGGAAATCAAAGAGAATAAATATTGGTCAAACATTTTTTTTGATAGCATATTCTTTAATCAAGCTGATTCCAATGATTTTGTTCGATATAGAATATTATGCCGAATTTAAGAAACGTATGATTATGCAGCGATTTGAAGGGTCAGCAAGCGATCGCATATAATTTTTTCTCTAGTATTGCATGGACCGTGGTAGCCAGCTAGGATGGTCGATCGACCCAGACGACCTTAGCATTCTGGTTTTTTTGTGCGATCGCACCGCCCATCCTTATGGAAAACGACTATACTCTCCTCGCCTTAGAAGGAATCAAGCTAAACCTCACTGCCGATCGCCTGTTTGGCTCAAAAGGGGACCGCGATACTCAAGCCTCATGCGCCGCGAAACCATTTCTTAACTCGTCGCATCGATCTATACTAGGGTTAAGCAAATAGGTTGACCGCAATATATTTTTATGTACGCTCTGGAGGCTACAAACAGGACTTACTCAGTAAGTCCTGTTTGTTTTGAAAGGACCAAAAAATCAATAGAGCAAATGCGCGAGCCCCCACATAGTCATGGGTCAATATCGGAACTGGGGATTTTTGTCAAGCGATCGCTTTTTGCAAATATAGGAAAATTTTTTGCTAAAATCTGGCGAATCCTGGTATAAAAGCCCGTTTCGCTCTTTTGGTCCCAAAAAAGCAATTTTATATTTTTGAAATCGGAAACGTGTTAAATGCAAATATCTTCATAAAATATATTTTTACTGTATTTCTTGCAATTTATGACTAGGTAAATTTTAAATGAGAGATATTCTCGAAGGCTATCGCCCCGAGGATGACCCGAATGCCCGAAACCAAAATACGCCACAGGGGAAGAATCCGGTATAATCGGGCGAGTTTGTATGGATTTATTCTCAATCTCTTGGCATCAGTAGGGTTAGAGCTTGTTTTCAAAGCATTTGGGGAACTATCGCCCCTTTAGGCAAGACTTAACGATTAAGAAAATATCCCCTCCAATGGAGCGGAGTCCAGTCCAAGTATAGTGACTCTAATAAAATTAAAACTGTTCCCATGATGCAGCACTGGCTAACTAAAAAACTAGCAGCCACCATCCAGAAGGTTGCTGTTTCTATGTCCAGACAGCAAAAGCATTTTTTCCTGCTGAGTCTAGACGTTATCTTATTCATGGTAGCCATTTATGGGGCATTTGGGCTTCGCTTCAGCTCCGTAGATCCTATATCAGAAACCCTGCTGCCATACATTTGGTTAATTCTCCTGCTTATCGTTATTAAACCGCTAGTATTTATGGCTACGGGTATGTACCGTCCCGTCCTACGCTATGCTGGCTTAGAATTCTTATTTACCGCTGTCAAAGCCGTACTCGTAAGTTCTGGTGCCTTTGTCCTCTTGGCCTATTTGCTGGGCTTTTTGCGGCTACCTCGTTCCGTCTTAGTCAACGACGCCCTCCTAACCCTGTTTTTGGTGGTGGGGGTGCGGTTGTTAATCCGCTGGTTTGTAAACACCATTATTTGCCTAGCCAGTCAAAATAAAGCACCGGAACGAGTCATTATCTACGGTGCGGGAACTGCGGGCTCTCAACTAGCCCGAACTTTGGCTCATAACCATGCGTGTAAACCCCTAGCCTTTGTAGATGACGATACCTCGTTACACAACCAAATTATTCAAGGTCTGATAGTATATTCTCCCAAACAGTTGTCCAGATTGATAGCGCAAAAGTCAGCAGACAGTATTTTATTGGCAATGCCTTCTGTAGGCTGGACCACAAAACGGGATATTCTCGATCGCTTGCAGTCTTTATCCATCCCGGTGAAAACCGTCCCTTGTATAAGTGAAATATTATCTGGCAAGATTTCCGTTAAAGAGATTCGAGACATAGACATAGCGGACTTATTGGGAAGGGAAGAAGTAGCTCCAGACCCAGAACTGCTGAAAATGAATATTGGCGGTAAATCGGTTTTGGTTACGGGAGCCGGAGGTTCCATTGGTTCTGAGTTATGCCGTCAAATTGCCAAGCAAGATCCGAAATGTCTAGTTCTCTACGAACTGAGCGAATTTGCCCTCTATACCATCGACATGGAATTGGCAGAAACCTATCCCAGTCTCAACCGAGTGGGATGTCTGGGATCGGTAGCGGATAAAAGCAGACTCAGTTCCATTATATCTCAATACCGAGTAGATACAGTTTATCATGCCGCAGCTTACAAGCACGTTCCTTTAGTAGAAGCCAATCCCGCTCCCGGAATTTTGAATAACGTTTTGGGAACCTTCAGCGCAGCCCAATGTGCTATTAAATGTGGGGTGCCTAGTTTTGTCTTAATTTCCACCGATAAGGCAGTGCGCCCGACTAATATAATGGGAGCCACCAAACGGGTGGCGGAGCTAATCATTCAGGCTCTGGCCGATCGCCCGGGCACTTCCACCTGCTTTACGATGGTGCGATTTGGCAACGTGTTAGATAGTAGTGGTTCGGTAGTGCCTCGCTTCCGCAAACAAATCGCCGCCAGACAGCCGATTACCGTCACCCATCCGGAAATGACTCGCTATTTTATGTCGATTCCAGAAGCCGCTCGCTTGGTAATTCAGGCAGGGGCTATGGGTAAGGGAGGTGAAATATTCTTACTAGATATGGGCGAACCAGTCCGGATATATGATTTGGCCGTGCAGATGATAAAACTAAGCGGCTTAGTGATAAAACGGGATATTGAGATTAAAATTACTGGTCTGCGACCCGGAGAAAAACTGCACGAGGAATTGCTCGTTGACAGCGCTAATGCCCGCTCCACAAAACATCCCAAGATTTTCTGCGCCCGAGAATCCAAAATTCATTGGGAATTTTTACAACCCCGCTTAGAAGAACTGTTTGAAGCAGCTCGATGCAACGACAGTGCAAGCATTAAACAGGAATTAAAAAAGCTAGTGCCGGAGTATATGCCAGCAAAAGGAGAAGTTAAGTCTATTCGAGCCATTACCAGTTCGGGAATAATGGCCAAGGCAGTGGGTGAAAAGTGAAAAGTGAAAAGTGAATAGCGAACATTTGGATGGCAGCCTTTCACTTTTCACTATTCCCGCAAACCCTTGTCTCGCAAGAGCGCATCGGCCCAATCTCTGTCCTCTTTCTTCAATCGCGGCACTGGTTCGCGAGCGTAGTCCACTGCCGAATCAAATCCAGCTTGGTCGTACACCTGAGCGAGCAAGCTTTGTAAATCCACCTCTGGTTCTACATCTGGCGATCGCAAAGGTAGGAGAAATTTAGGAATCTCATCCCGCACGCTAAAAGGATGCAGTTCGGCAAAAGGCCGATATCTGCGCCTATAAACCAAAATCCGATAGTCTGCCTGGGGCACTTCACCCAAAAGGGGCATGGCCTCTCCTCCCCGAAGCAAATCGATTTCTACTAGATTGGTTGGACTGGCGAAGGTTTCTTGTCGTTTGTCAAGGTATGCTTGCCGTCCTTTTCCCGCTCTTTTATTGGCCGGCGAGAGAATCTCGATCGCAGTCACCACCGACTTACTGGCCACTTCCCTAATTTCTAAGTAGCCTTCCCTGGCTGTTTCTGGCATGGGGACTCTGACCTTTAACGCTTCAGACAAAGCGGGAAGGGTTACTGTAGATGCTGCGGAGCGGCTGAAATCGGGTTTGGAGCTTTTTGACAAAACCGCGATATCGGGAATCTCGACTGTCACCGAATCTTCTGCATCGGTCAAATAAGTCCGCTTTTCAATAGCGACGCGATATTTGGGACGTATATGGGGTCCTATAGCAATGGCGATCGCAGTAATTAGTCTATGATGGACTTCTGGCCACAACTCGCGATCTTCTAAATAAGGATCCATTCCCGGAAATGGAGAAGCCATGAAATTAACTCTCTAGTATAGAAAACATAATATTTAAGCAGACAATTAAATCAATTCTATTGTTTCGCTTACAACTTCCCGACCAGATAGGTCTGCAAAAAAAAGACAGCCATAAGGAAGGTTTCGAGGATAACAAAATTGGTATATAAATGCACAAGGGCAAGCTCTTTTACTTGGAAACCTCATAGACCAGATCTAAGTTCAAAGCCAATGTAGGTGGGATAATATCAATATTAATCAACAACCAAAAACCAGCGATCGTCAGGTTAACAAAAGGGGTCCTGCGATAGAATCCTTTTCATCTCATCGTTTGTCTCCCATTTTGTTAAAACCTGTAATAGATAGGGGATAAATGAGACATGACCGAGGAAAACAAACAGAATAACCAAAAAGCTCACAAGCCGCTTTTTAGCAGAGGCGTTGCGACTCCGGTGAGTTTAACATTATCCGCGTTGATGGTGGCGAACAGCTCTTTGCCGGTAACGGCACAGCAACTGCGGTTTGTGGAACCAGCAACCAAACCTGTAGCTAAACCTGTAGCCAAACCTGTAGCCAAGCCAAATGTAGGGAGCAATATCCGCAGGAGTTGCTCTCCAGGGGTTCCAGCATCTTATCTGCGCGGACAACAGGCAGAAGCTTACACCCTCGGCTCGGGCGATCGCATCCAAATTGATATCTTCAACGTACCAGAATACAGCGGAGCCAATGGCCAGTACCAAGTGCTAGTGGATGGCACGGTCAATCTGCCCTTAGTCGGCAAAGTCTCCATAGGAGGCAGAACTTTGGACGGGGCTGCAGCCCTGCTCAGGCAAGCATATGGCCCTTTTCTACAACGTCCCGATTTGCTCAGCTTAAAATTGCTTCAATCCAGTCCTCTGCAAATTGGTATTGCTGGAGAAGTCAGACGTCCGGGCTCCTATACGATCGCTGTGGGAGCTAATGCAGAGGCAGAATTGCCAACAGTGACGCGGGCAATTGAAATAGCTGGGGGCATTACCCAAGCTGCAGATATTCGCTGCATTGAGCTGCGTCGCCCTCAAGTTGGAGGACTCATTACGATCGATCTTTGGAGTTTAGTCAGACAAGGAAATCTGGCTCAAGACATAACCTTGCGAGATGGCGATACCCTATTTGTGCCTACAGCAACCCACTTTAATCCACTCGAATCTCCTGAGTTGGCAACAACTAGCTTTTCCGGAGATCCAACTGAGCCTGTCAATATTGTCGTTGTCGGCGAAGTGACCAGTCCGGGCTCCTATTCAGTCAGTAGAGTGGCTCAGGAAGGGGGGCGCCTGCTCAGTATTACCCGCGCCCTGGAAACCGCTGGGGGGGTTACTCTATCTGCAGATATTCGGCAGGTTAGGGTGATTAGGCGGCCAAAAAATGGTCAGTCACAAGTAATTCAGGTTAATCTTTGGGAACTGTTAGCTAACGGGGATCTCAATCAAGACGTAATTCTGCACGAGGGCGATAGGATTGTAGTGCCAACTACAGCCAATCCCGATCCGGCGGCAGCGGAGCTAATTGCAAGCGCGAACTTTGCAGCGGATGTTTCCGTACCGCTGAATATTGTCGTTGTCGGTGAAGTGACCAGTCCGGGGTCTTATACGGTTAATAGAGTGGCTCAAGAAGGAGGACCTCTACTAACGATTACTCGCGCCTTACAAACTGCTGGGGGGATTACCCTCTCTGCAGATATTCGGCAGGTTCAGGTGATTAGACGGCCAAAAGCTGGCCAGCCACAAGTAATTCAGGTGAATCTCTGGGAACTGTTAGCTAAAGGCGATCTCAATCAAGACGTGATTCTGCAACAGGGCGATACGATTGTGGTACCAACTACAACCAATCCCGATCCGGCAGTGGCAGATTTAATCGCAGCTGCAAACTTTGCAGCGGATGTCTCTGTAGCGCTCAATATTGCAGTGGTGGGGGAGGTAAACCGTCCGGGAACTTATACGGTGGCTGGTACTGAAGAAAGCAGCGGAAGGCTTACTCTGACCCGGGCGATTAAAACAGCGGGCGGGATTACTTCATCAGCGGATATCCGTCAGGTTCTGGTGCGTCGGCAGACGAGAGCGGGGGTGGAAGAAATCCCTGTGGATCTCTGGCAATTGTTACAGAATGGCGACCTAAACCAAGATATTATCCTACAACAGGGGGATACGATCTCGATTCCAAAAGCTACAAATATCGATCTGGCAGAGGCTCCGCAACTAGCGACTACCAGTTTCTCTCCCGGCGAGATTAAGGTCAATATCATTGGCGAAGTTCTCCAACCTGGGTTGGCGGAATTGCCTCCCAACTCCTCTTTAAACCAGGCATTGCTCGCCGCTGGGGGATTTAACAACGAGCGAGCGGAGAAAAGGGAAGTGGAACTGATTCGCTTGAACCCTAACGGGACAGTGTCTCGGCAGGTGGTGCCGGTGGATTTTGCGCAAGGATTGGATGAGGAAACTAATCCTACCCTGCGCAATAATGATGTAATAGTTGTCAATCGCTCTAGCCTCGCCAAAACCAGGGATTCTTTCGGCCGGGTAGCGGGTACTATAGGCGCTCTAACCAGTCCAATTTTCTCTGTGATTGGGTTTGTTAGATTTTTTAATATATTTTAGTAGTCCCCGGACAGTTATCAGACCCCCAAACCAACGTCTGGTAAGGGTTGCTGCCAAAGGGCAGCATTTTTTTCCAAGGAGCGCCTCAAAGCTAACTTACAAAAAATGCCACTATCGATTAAACACTTACGCTCTCTCGCCTTACAACCACGTTCCCAAAACTGTCCGGAGTATTGATATTGGGACCCTAGTGAAAGAGCGATCGCTCCTTGGCTTCTATTTTGGAGTCTTCCTAGTGCGGATTGGTCCAGTCCTAGGCTGAAAAAAGATATATTAGTTAGATACGATCGCTTCTAGCTTCCAGTAGGACTTACGCATTGACTCTACTAACGGGGCAACCACGCTCGGGAAAAGCCCCTACAAAACACTATATCTGGATATTTTGCGTAAGTCCTATTCCAGATGAAATAACTCAGGAGCGATCGCCTGGGAAATAAGACTTGGAGAGAGGGGGGATAGAGATGGAAACTGGAGCAAATACTCAGCCGCTATCGCTGCAAGCGAACAGCAGCCAAACAGCTAGTCCGGTGCCGCTTTCGTATGTAGTTGACTTGCCAGAGCCAGACGAAGAAGAGCTGGATCTGGGGCAGTTGTTTGCGGTGATTCGCCGCCGAGCATTTGTCATTATTGGTATGGCCGTAGCCGTGACGACAGGGGTAGGCTACTGGACCTCGGAGCAGGAGCCAAAGTATGAAGGAACGTTTCAGTTGTTAGTCGAGCCTGTTACGGATGAAGGGAATAAATTATCGTCCAGGCTAGCCGCAGTGGCCGGAAGTCTAGGGGCTGGCTTCCTAGGAGGACAAGGTGGTGGCTTAGATTACGCAAGCCAACTTGCAGTCTTGAAAAGTCCCGAAAAAATGGAGCCTATCGTTCAGCAATTGCAAGTAAAATATCCAGAAATTGAATATAACTCGATTGTGGGAGGTGCAGAAGGACCGCTAATAATGGAGCGACATAATGATGGTCCTAAAATTATACAAGTAAGATATCGAGATGAGGATCCAGAAAAGATTGAATTTGTATTGCAAAAATTAAAAGAAGGCTATCTCAGATATAGTATTGAAGACCGCAAAACTAATATCGGTCAGGGGCTTCAGTTCATCGAAGATCAACGACCGCAACTGCAACGGCGAGTAGATGCCCTGCAAGAAAAACTCCAGCAATTTCGGCAAAAGTACAATCTGATCGACCCGGAAACTAAAGGAGCAAAACTGGCAGACCAATTTACCAGAATTCAAGACCAACTGATAGAAACAGAATCGTCTTTGGTGCAACAGCAGCGGCTGTACCAAACCTTGCGATCGCAAGTGGGTATGGAACCCAATGCAGCAATCTCTGTTTCAGTGTTAAGCGAAGCTCCCAGCTACCAAAGGCGCCTTCAGGAACTGAAAGATATAGAAAACAGAATAGTCTCAGAATCGACGCGATTTACAGCAAACACCCCTCAGATGCAGCTCTTATTCCAGCAAAGACAAGAACTGCAAGCCCTGTTGCGTCAAGAAGCAGCACAAGTCCTGGGCAGAAATGGAGCTGGGGTTATTGGTACTCAACAAGAGCCTTACCAAAGCTCGGTTCGCCTGTCCCTGATTCAGCAAATGGTCAATACCGATAGTCAAATTGAAGTACTCAAGGTGCGTAGAGATGCTCTTGGCCAAGTTGCTGGTCTTTTCCAGCAACAACTAGACCAATTCCCCAGAATAGTCCGCGAGTACACAGACCTACAGCTAGAATTACAAATTGCAACCAAGACCCTTAACGAACTATTAGTCCAGCGAGAAA
Source organism: Oscillatoria sp. SIO1A7 (assembly GCA_010672965.1). Taxonomy (GTDB): domain Bacteria; phylum Cyanobacteriota; class Cyanobacteriia; order Cyanobacteriales; family Laspinemataceae; genus SIO1A7. The sequence goes on along the minus strand of JAAHFN010000096.1, from coordinate 10,412 downwards.
CCCTACGATTGGAGGCGTCTCAGAAAGAAATCCCGTGGGAAGTGATTGCAGAGCCAAAAATACCCCGCGATGAAGATGGCAATCCCGTTCCCTATTCTCCTAATATGCTCCGAAATCTGGTTTTAGGGGCAATGTTAGGTTTGATGCTGGGATTTGGGGCGGCTTTGCTGGCAGAGCGACTGGACAATCACTTCCACACGGTCGAAGACCTGAAAGATACTACTAGATTGCCCTTGTTAGGCATAATTCCTTTTAGCTATAGCGCCAAAAAACTGGCGAGCGCTACCTGGATTGCCGATAGCGATACCGATGCCGAGTTTTTGCATAAGAGAGATACGGTGTTTCTGGAAGCGATTCGCGACCTCAATGCCAAGATGCAGTTCCTCAATGCCGATAAGCCAATCCGCTCTTTGGCGATCGCCTCGGCTACTGCAGCTGAAGGTAAGTCAACAGTAGCAGTTCATCTAGCACAAGCGGCGGCCGAGATGGGTAAGCGGGTACTCCTAGTAGATGCCGATTTGCGCTGGCCGCAGGTTCACGATCGCCTCGGCATTATTAACCGAAAGGGATTAACCAATGTTCTAGCGGCTAAGTTAGACTGGAGAGAAGCTATCCAAATCTCTCCAGTCGATAAAAATCTATCTATCTTAACAGCAGGTGCGCTTCCCCGAGACCCGATAAAACTGCTATCTTCCCGGCAAATGCGGGACTTGATGCAAGATTGGTTGAAAGAATTTGAATTGATTATCTATGACACGCCTCCCCTCCTCAATGTTGTAGATGGTCGGATGCTTGGTTCCATGACTGATGGCATCGCCCTTGTAGCCAATATTCGCAACACAGAGCGCGATAGTATCTTAGAAGCTTTGGATGAACTACAAGCATCTCGCCTGAAGGTCTTAGGGATTATTGCCAACAGCGTCAAAGGAAATAGCGTGGGTTGGTACGACGACCGTCCTCGCTTTCTCCATAATAAAAACTCAGATCGAGAAACCCTAGAGGAAGATGCTATCCTCTAAAGGTGAGGTTTGAGTTTGAATAAATGAGTTACGGAGTAAGGCGATCGCCCACCAGAGGCTAACTATAGATTTCAACCATATAACTTGCCTAAGTCCTGTGATGAAGTAAGGGCGACAGCATCCCTGGCAAAACCGTTGCTTCTTACAGATAATCTCTTATCGAGATGCTTCGCCCAAAGCAGAGAAATATAGGAAGGACGGACAGTATCCCAAGTAAAAACAATGCTCTCTGTCGATAGTAGATTGCTTAACCCATACTCTAGAAACGTGAAAGTTCTGAAAGTAAAAGGCTAGGGACGTAGCATAGCTGCATCCCTAGTCTTTTACTTTCAATAAGGCGAAATCCTTCGTTTTTTAATTAAAAAGCTGCAAAATCTCAAGGCAAAAGTGCTTCCATTTTTCCCGAACTGGCGCTGCTGGCTCGGTGGAGCCGACAAAGCACCAATTTTCGACTGTTGAGAATCGCCACTGTTGCCCTTGATGGTCATAGCCCGCTGCTTCCACGCCGATCGCTCGTCGGGATCCTTCTACTGGGTCTTGATAAAAGCGAATCTGGACTAGAATGCTGCGGCTTTGAAACGAACGACTGCGGCCGGGAAAGTGGAAACCAATATCGATAGAGTCGGGATCGACAAGGTTTAGGGTATCTGGGTCGTTAGTCCAAGGCTTTAGATCTGCCTTGACATCGGGAAATTGGTTTTTAAACAGATTTACCGCCGCCGCAATTTTGCTGGCAACTTCAAAATTTTTTACTTGTTCTGCTGCATTCACTGCTTGCACTCCTATTTATTTTGGTTTATGATTGGCAATGAGTAATAGGAAAAAGAAAAAAATTGCCCATTACCAGAGTTGATATCAATTGATATGTCGGCTCAAAGGCGAGCAAATGGCACGAACGAGGGATGAGCCGACTTTTTTTATCTGAGGCAAAATATTATTCTGATAACGCTGGCGATCGCGATCGCAGCAAACAGAGCAACTAGGATTCAGCAACATGGCTACACCCTGTCACATCATCGTAGAAGGAAATCCGGCAATCATCTATGCCAGCCGGAATGGCACCCCAGAAAAGGTTCGGCGCATCCTCAAACCATTTCTAGAAAAATTTTGGCAAGAAAGAGAGACCGCTGGAGAGTACCACGATACACCTGAGTGTTTGGTAGCTCAAATTATTGTCCGGTTCGGCTTTGAGATCTGCGAGGATGATTTCTCTAACTTGCGCGTGGGCCTCGAATACGACCCCGAGGTTAAATACCTCTATTCCGTTGCCTTAGATCGAAAGGTAAGCGTCCTAGTTCCAGCAGAAGAATATTGCCAAAATCCTAGCTTGGGTCTCAAAGCCTGTACTTTGCTCCAAGAGGAAAACTGGCAAGTGGATTATTAGGGCTAGGAGACTGGGAGTGTGGGGAGTGTGGGGAGTGTGGGAGTGTGGGGAGTGTGGGGAGTGTGGGGAGTGTGGGAAAATTTTCAGCAGTCCTTCCCACACCTCCTTGCCCCCTGCTCCCTGCCCCCTGCTCCCTGCCCCCTGCCCCCTGCCCCTGGTCCCCCAGTCTCCCCACAATCCCCTGCCCCGCAAAAAGCTATGCTAATTACTTACAACTTCTAATAAGAATTTTCTAGAGACAGTCCATTTATGTTTGATGCGCTAGCAGAACGTTTAGAATCAGCCTGGAAGAAGCTGCGGGGCCAGGATAAAATTAGCCAATCTAACATCCAAGAGGCTCTCCGTGAGGTGCGTCGGGCTCTGCTGGAAGCCGATGTTAACCTCCAGGTAGTAAAAGATTTTATTGCTGAAATAGAAACCAAAGCCCAAGGGGCAGAGGTGATATCAGGAGTAAGACCGGACCAGCAGTTCATCAAGATTGTCTATGACGAACTGGTCCAGGTGATGGGAGAAACCAACGTACCCATTGCTACTGCTGATACCTCACCCACGATTATCTTGATGGCGGGACTGCAAGGTACGGGGAAAACCACTGCAACGGCTAAGTTAGCTCTGCATCTGCGCAAGCAGAATCGCACTGCTCTGATGGTGGCTGCCGATATCTATAGACCTGCAGCGATTGACCAATTGGTAACCTTGGGGCAGCAAATTGAGGTGCCCGTGTTTCAACTAGGTACCGAGGTCGATCCGGTAGCGATCGCCCGTCAGGGAATCGATCGAGCTAAGGAGACTGGTGCAGATACGGTCATTATCGATACTGCCGGTCGCTTGCAAATCGACCGGGAGATGATGGGAGAGCTTGCACGAATAAAGGAAAATGTCAAGCCCCACGACACTTTGCTGGTTGTTGATGCTATGACTGGTCAGGAGGCGGCAAACCTGACTCAGGCTTTCCACGAAGAAATTGGCATTACTGGAGCCATCCTTACCAAGATGGATGGGGATAGCCGAGGGGGGGCGGCTCTGTCGGTACGGCGGATTTCCGGAGCGCCAATCAAATTTATTGGGGTTGGGGAAAAGGTGGAGGCGCTACAACCTTTTTATCCAGACCGGATGGCGTCCCGGATTCTGGGTATGGGGGACGTGCTGACTTTGGTGGAAAAGGCGGCGGAGGAAGTCGATCTGGCCGATGCCGAGAAGATGCAGGAGAAAATTCTGGAGGCTCGGTTTGACTTTACTGACTTTCTCAAGCAGATGCGCTTGATGAAAAATATGGGGTCTCTGGGCGGAATTATGAAATTGATTCCGGGAATGGGGAAGCTCAGCGACGATCAACTTGAAAAGGGAGAGGCTCAGCTCAAGCAGGCAGAGGCGATGATTAATTCTATGACTGTTCAAGAGCGCCGCAATCCCGATTTGTTGGCTAGTTCTCCCAGTCGCCGCCAGCGCATTGCTAATGGTTCTGGTTACAAAAATGCAGATGTGACGAAGCTTGTGGCAGACTTTAGCAGGATGCGAAGTATGATGCAACAGATGGGTCAGGGTCAGTTTCCTGGAATGCCGGGAATGTTTGGCGGCCCTGGGCTAGGGAATGCCCCAGGAGGGTGGCGGGGTCAAAAAGGAGGCCCAAACAAAAAGAAAAAGAAGAAAAAGAAGAAGGGCTTTGGTACGCTATAGGTAGGGTTTAGGGGTGTAGGGTGTAGGGTGTGGGGTGTAGGGTGTAGGGTGTAGCGGTAGGGTGTAGGGTAGGGTGTTGGTGATGAGGGGTTGTCACCGTTTTTGGTGACAACCGGGATCGTTCCCAATTGAAACCCGAATCCAGAGTTACCGTAGGACTTTCCAGCTCCCGAAAGCGTTCGGGAAATAGTATAAAGTTTCCCTACACCCCACACCCCACACCCGCTTGTGTAGGGTAGGGTGTTGGTGATGAGGGTTTGTCACCGTTTTTGTGACCTACGGGGCTCGTCACGGTGAGAAACCGAAATCTCCGTTCCTGTAAGACTTTCCGGCTCCCGAAAGCGATTCTCCTTACGGAGACGCGGGGCGCGAACGGAAAAATAGCGTGAATTTTCCCCACACCCCACACCCCACACCCCACACCCTAGGTTATGGCTTAGAATCATTGGAGCAACTTATTGGAGTCAGATGATAAAACTGCGATTGAAGCGATACGGCAAGAAGAGGCAAGCGAGCTATCGGATTGTGGCAATGAACAGCCGTTGTCGCCGAGATGGTCAGCCCCTACAAGAGTTGGGCTTTTATGACCCGAGGACAGATGAAACCCGCCTGGATGTCCCAGGTATTGTGAATCGCCTGAAGCAGGGCGCTCAACCGACAGATACGGTACGTCGCATTCTGGAAAAAGCTAATGTCTTCGAACAGGTCAGCGCCGGATCCACTTCCCAATCAGAAAATTCAAACGCAACCGATGGGGCACAGGGAGACGCTTAGTCCCGATTATGCGGGGTTGGTGAAGTTTTTAGTGGAGCCGTTTTTGGAGTCCCCAGAGTCGTTGCGGGTGGATTGCGAGCGATCGCCCAGCAAGCCAAAAGTGTGGATTCGCATCGCCTTTAACGACCCAGATAAAGGTAGAGTATTTGGTAGAGGGGGCCGAAATATACAGGCCATTCGGACGGTACTCGAAGCGGCTGCAAAAGCAGCGGGAGAATCTATATATATGGATATATATGGAGAGCGATCTGGCGATCGCGGAGATCGTGGCGATCGCGGAGATCGCGGCGATCGCCCATCAGGAAACCGATCGTCAGAGAACAAGCCGTCCCGAGCTAACCGCCCCCGACCCTCGGCTCCCAAACCCTCTTCGAGATCTTCCCGCTCTCATTAGGAGGGGATAAGGTTCTAAATTATCAGTTCTCGATTTATCTCCAGCCCCTAGACGCCTGTATGGAGCCAATTGTGGCTCAAGGCGTCTTTTTGCATTTTTTGCGTTATTGAAAACCGGGCTTCTGTGGCAACAGGCATGGCAGAAATATCTACAATCCAACTTTCTTCTCCCGAAAGCGCGATCGCTTTGAGTGGTTACAAGGAAGAAAATTTAAAAATTTTGTCCAAGCAGACTGGCGCTAAGGTCGTCCTGCGAGGGCAAGAATTGTTAATTTCTGGAACCGACAACCAAATTAAACTCTGTACGCGATTGGTGCGATCGCTCTCTGAGTTCTGGGAAAGCGGCAAAACTATTACGGGCACCGATATCCTGACGGCCCGCCATGCTCTAGATACCAAACGCCAAGACGAACTCACAAACCTGCACCGAGATGTCTTGGCTACAACTCGTCGGGGGGAAGAGATTCGCGCCAAAACTTTCCGACAGCAGCAATATATCCAAGCCATTCGCAATCGCGACCTTACTTTCTGCATTGGTCCAGCAGGAACTGGCAAGACTTTCCTTGCTGTGGTTTTGGCGGCGCGATCGCTCCTGGCCAACGAATACGAACGCCTTATCTTGACTCGCCCCGCCGTAGAAGCTGGGGAAAAGCTGGGTTTTCTACCCGGAGATTTGCAGCAAAAAGTAAATCCCTATCTGCGTCCCCTTTACGACGCCCTATACGAACTCATCGAGCCAGAAAAAATTACTAATCTGATGGAACGAGGGGTTATCGAAGTCGCCCCGATCGCTTATATGCGGGGTCGCACTCTTAATAATTCTTTCGTGATTCTGGATGAAGCCCAGAATACTACCCCAGCTCAGATGAAAATGATTCTGACTCGCCTGGGCTTTCGTTCTCGAATGGTGGTAACCGGGGATATTACCCAAACGGATTTGCCTGGAACTCAAGAATCTGGCTTGGCCGTTGCCCAGAAAATATTGCAAAATGTCGAGGGGATTGCTTTCGTGCAACTCTCGGGAGCGGATGTGGTGCGCAATGCTCTAGTGCAGCGCATTGTCGCCGCTTATGAAAAACATCAAAAATAGTCAATCAGAGGACTGTAGAGACATGAGCAGTTTGAAGGAATTTTTAGAAAAGTGCAACAGCTTGGGAACTTTGCGACTGATTGTAACCAGCAGTGCTGCAGTATTGGAAGTTCGGGGTAAAATAGAGAAGCTGTTTTACGCCGAATTGCCGAAAGGTAAATACGCCAACATGCATGAAGAGGTGTTTGAGTTTCACCTTAATATGGATCGAATTACACAAGTAAAATTCGAGACGGGAGCATCTAAGCGGGGCAATTTCACGACTTATGCGATTCGCTTCCTAGATGAAGGGGAGCCCGCTTTAAGTGCTTTTTTGCAGTGGGGCAAACCGGGAGAATACGAACCAGGTCAGGTAGAGGCTTGGCAGGAATTGCGAGAACAGTACGGAGAGGTCTGGGAGCCGGCACCTTTGGAAGAGTGAAAAGTCAAGAGCGAAAAGTGAAAAACGAACAGCCTATTTCGATTGGCAAAGCGATCGCCCTAGCTTGTCTATTTATAGGAATTTTTCTGAGTGGCAACAACGATGCCCTAGCTGGAGCCTTGGCCGACCGTTTGGCACGGTTTCCCAACTGGGAAAGCAAACCGCCAGTGCAAGTAGCATCAGGAGATTTGGTTTATCCCGAATGGATGGCGGGCACTTGGGAGGTGACAAGTACCTTGGTGGATATGGTGGCACCTCTGGCACCAGATTTTGTCAGCCCTGGGTTTGAGAGCAATCGCCGCTATTTGAATCAGCCCACTAAATTCCAGGTACGGTTCGGAGCCAATAAGAAAGTCTATAATTCAGAATTTCTAGATATGATGCTCTTACCATTGCCGATCGCAAGGAATAAAGGGCTAGCCAAAAAAGAAGTAGTAGCCGATCGCGCTTTTAATGGCTTAAAGATTGCTCAAGCTTATTTGGGCGATCGCGCGGTTTTGTCGGTTAAAGTCGATCCGCATAACCCCAACCGCCAGATTACTTTGCTGCGCGGAAATCGCCAGCTAGTATCTGTGACTAGCGATCGCTCTTCGGAAATACCGGGAAGCGATCGCTTTATAGCAACAGAAATTTCTCAGCAAGTCTTTCGAGGCGAGTCTCAGATTTATTTCAATGAAGTGGAGACAACCACTGCTTATCTATTTCTGGAGCAAGGGACAGTTCGGGACGATATGCCTATGACAAAAAAGCCTATAAAAAAAATTGAAGCCGACCAAGCAACGGCTATTTATTTATCGCCACAAGATGCCGATTATTTTGTAGTGCCCGGACGCCCGGTGGCTTTGTATCGCTATCGCTTGGAATTATCGCCGGTGCAATAGAAGCCGGCGCAATAGAAGCCAATAGAAACCGGTGCAGCGACTGAGGTAATTTGAGGCAAATGTAGGGGCGTAGGCGAAGCCTACGACCCTATACTACTGCCATTCACCTTACTGCGGATATAGCGGTTTTCAAGTTGATGTGAGGTTTCTGGGGCGAAGCATCCCAGCACGGAAATTATCGTTATACACATGAGATAGTTGTGGGGATGCTATCGCCCCTACATTTTCGTTCATTACACTTATTTGAGAACCGCTATAGCTGTCTGCGGCTGTCCGTAGGAGAATCGGCTTAATGCTATACACAAGATGAAGCGGCAAAATTTTTATTTTCTGTTCCAGTTCCTAAAGCAAACTAGCTCGCGTTTAAAACCGTACCTGCGCTGGGCAATTCTAGGGTCAACTATATTTTTTCTCGCCAAAACCCTCAAGGATCGTGCTGGAGAAGTGGCTTCTCTGGAAATAACTGGAGCGAGCTGGATTTTATTAAGTCTATCTCTAGGGGTAACGCTACTTGCTCATATTTGGTCGGGATGGGTCTGGATTTGGATTCTCAGAGAGTTTAAACAATCCGTACCCGCTTCTTGGGCAATGCGAGTCTATCTAAAAACAAACATTGCCAAGTATTTACCCGGAAATGTTTGGCATTTCTACGGTCGCGTCTTGGCAGTATCCCAAAAAGGCGCTTCCCTATCGATCGCAGCCTTAAGTGTTTTGCTAGAACCCCTGCTCATGGCGGCAGCCGCTTCGATTCTTGCTTTAATCGGTACTTTAATGGGTACTCTGCGTTCGGAGCAAGCGATCGCTATTTGGCAACTAATCGGTTTGGCGATAGTATTGACGGGCATTCATCCCCGATTTTTAAATCCAGTCGTTAAATTTCTGGCTAACCGGAAACTAAAAAATAAGACTGCTCCAGATATTCCAGAGAAAGAGCTGAAGCAAAAGGATGCGGGAGAAGCATCGCCAGAAGTCGCTCTACTCGATCGCTATCCTATTTTGCCATTACTTGGAGAAATGGGTTTTCTCTTATTTCGAGGCAGCGGATTTTTGTTAGCGATCGCCGCCATGAACCCTCCCGCAGATACTTTAGAGATAACCGCTCTACCGATGGTCTTTGCTGCATTTAGTTTCGCTTGGCTGCTTGGCTTAGTAGTGCCAGGAGCCCCAGGGGGAATAGGGGTATTTGAAGCGACGGCGATCGCTCTATTAGATAACCATTTTTCTACAGGGGTTCTTTTAGGCGCGATCGCCTTTTACCGTCTGATTAGTATCCTGGCCGAGGTAGTTGGTGCTGGTTTAGCTCTTTTATAGTTACCATGCGATATCCTCGGCTTCAATTTCTTATCCTGCGACAACAGGCAGATTTTCTTCCCAGACACGCGGAGCGGAGGTAGCGCGAATATCCCGCCAAATCTGGGTCCCAGCTAAAGCTCCATCTCCCGCAGCAATTACGACTTGATTGAGCCCTACCTTTAAATCGCCGATCGCAAAAACCCGAGGATGAGAAGTGCGACACATTTTATCGGTAGCTAAATTTTCCCCTTTCATCTCTAAATTTAGCCCTTTGAGATAGGTATTGTGATAGCGAGATCCCATCGCAATGAGGCCGGTTTCTAGGGGAATAGTCGAACGATCTGCTAGCTCGACGCCGGTCATATGATGCTTTTCGCCCAAAAACTGACTAATCGGCGTCTCGACCAGGGGATAACCATGCTCCCGCAATTTCTGACGCAGGCGATCGCTAACCTCAAAGAGTCCGTGAGTAAAAACCGTAATATAAGGAGTAAACCAACTTAAGGTAAATACCATATTTTCAATACTAGCTTCCTTCCCGGCAAAGAGGCCGCATTTCTTATCGGTCATTTCATAGCCATCGCAAACCATGCAGACATGCAGGTTATAACCGGCATATTCGTAAACGTTACGCATATCGTCTAAGGGAAGCAAATGGTCGATAATGCCGCTGGCCGCAATCAGGTACTTAGTGCGAAATATAGGGTAAATACTATTCTGGCGACCTACCTTAACCCGCACTGCAAATGTTTCTCCTTCATCCACCACTTCTTCTACGACGCCATTAAGAAAATCTCCATCCAAAGACTGGTAATGCTGCTTGCCTTGCTGCAAGAGAACTCGGCCTGGAGTATCTGGCGGCAAACCCAGGTAATTGTGCAATTCTTGCATCCAGAAGGAACGAGCTTTGCCTTTATCGACAATCAAGCTAGAAAGGCGGTAGCGTTGCAGGTATATACCTGCCGAAAGGCCGCCAGCACCTCCGCCGATAACAATCGCGTCGTATATTTTATCTAGGCGTTCGTGGAGATTTTTCTTAGATAGTTGCATCGTTATCCCTCCTTGATTCTCATTTTGTCTATGGCAGCGATCGCAACGGAAAGGCGAGCGCGATCGTAGTAATATCATGTCGGTTTGAATGCCCCAAAAAAAGTCAAGTCCTGCGTAGGACGGGCGGGACGCCCGTCCTACGGAAGATTCCAATTTTTTTATGGGTATTTAAACGGAATTGATATAATATTTTTTCTGAGAAAAGGTTTAGGGTAATAAGTTAGGGGACAAGGGGACAAGGGGGCAAGGGGACAAGGGGACAAGGGAGACAAGGGAGACAAGGGAGAGAGACAAGGGAGTGTGCAGGGTAAACGCATCTAAATTAATTTTAATTTCCTTACGAACCCTTGCATAGATGTTAATCGAAAAATAATAGAGATAGTCGAGGGAAGCCAGCTAAAACAATATTTAATTTTTGCTTTAATTGTAA
>JAAHFN010000095.1 GCA_010672965.1 Oscillatoria sp. SIO1A7 | reverse complement strand
CAAATGCGTTCTTATTATGACAGTTAGGCAGTCCAGTTGGTTTACCAAAAACGGTTAAATGGGCCAAGAAAACCTTAACCAACCGGACCCAATAATTGTGATTTGTTAAATTCGCCAGCAGCATCTTAAAAAGGGGGGCAAGAGAGAGATTCAAAGCTTAGCCCCCCTTTTTAAGGGGGGTTGGGGGGATCGTTCCCTGCGGAAAATAGGCGTTGGTATTGTTTAAGAAACCGGGTTTCTGGCCCCAGGTCTGATTTTCGTTATGGAGATGCACTCGCGATCGCAAACCATTTAGAATGGCTATATGCGTTTCTAGCGCGATCGCAAATCCTAAAGCTAAATCGAGCCAGTCGGTCAGGAGAGTCGTAGAAAGTGCAAAGAATGAAAAAACTACCATTCGGGATAATCTGCCTGTATAGCCTGTTGTGGGGAGCAGCGCCGGGTGAGGCTCGGGAGCTATCCCTAGCTGCCGAGCTTGCAAGAAATTGGACGGGGCAGTCTTTTCGCTTGGAGTCTGCCGAGAATAAGCAAGAAAGGCAGTCCCTGGTAGAGCTATCTAAAGGCGAGGGGAAAAAAGCTACAGAATCAGAAGGCTCTTCGGATAGCGATGGCGAGGGAAAAAAGGAGGAAGAACAGAAGTTTCAGCCATTTGATAAAGTCATTAAAGATGCGGAAAAGCAAGAAGGATTGTTGGCAATTTACCGCAACAAAAAAAACAACACAAATTTTCTTGAAATTCAGCCAGAGCAACTAAACAGGAATTTTTTCTGCGCGATCGCTCTGGCATCGGGCATAGGCGAATGGGGGGTCTATCGAGGCTGGCCGATATCAGATTTTATGTTTCAATTTCGCCGCGTCCAGGATAATATACAGCTTGTCGTCCCCAACTCCTATTTCCGCACCCAACCGGGCGACCCGCAACAGCGATCGATTGATAGCTCGTTTAGCGATTCGATTGTATCCGCCGTGAAAATTATCAGCATTCACCCGGAACGCAATAGCATCCTGATTGACATGGATGGATTATTTCTGAGTATGCCCGGACCCGCATCGGCCTTTCCCTGGATTTTGGGCGAGTCCAACAGTTCTGCTATTGGCCAACCTTATATTAGTAAAGCTAAGGTATTCCCCGAGAATGTCGAGATAGAGTCCGTACATACTTTACCGGCCAGCGACGATTTAACAACTTTGCCGAACGCCGGTGCCTTCAACCTCAGCCTCCGCTACAGTCTGTCGCAGCTTCCAAGCAATAATGGCTTTCGACCTCGCCTAGCAGACGACCGAATTGGCTATTTTATTCACGCTTACCAGGACTTGTCCGATCGCGATCGTTTCCAACCTTTTGTCCGCTATATCAACCGCTGGCATTTAGAAAAACAAATACCGAGTGCCCCTCTATCCCCCCCCAAAGAGCCAATAGTATTCTGGATTGAAAATACCGTGCCCCTGGAATATCGCGATGCTATCCGCGAAGGGGCTCTGATGTGGAACAAAGCCTTCGAGCAGGCGGGATTTATTGATGCTATAGAAGTGCGACAGATGCCCGATGATGCCGACTGGGAGCCGGAAGACGTGCGCTACAACACGATTCGCTGGTCTCCTTCTTTTGAGTCTTGGGCAATAGCTATAGGACCTTCGCGAGTCAATCCTTTGACCGGACAAATATTAGACGCCGACGTGATTATCGATGGCAATGCCGTCCGAAACGTGCTACAGGATTATCGCAACTATGCCCAACAGGATGCCTCGGCGCAAGCTTCGGGCTTATTCGCACTGGCAGGCAATCCCTTACTTTGTCGCTATGGAGTCGGACGCCCTTATCTAAAATGGCTGGAGCAACAATCCCTTTTATCGGAATCCAGGGTCGGAGAATTTCCTTTTTTGGCTAGAATGCTGACCGAGTCGCAACAGATAGATCGATCGAAATTATGTTTTGGCATCCAAACTGCTACCCAGTCCGGGTTTGGTGCTTTATCTTTATCCCTGCGGGGCAACGTGCTACCCCACAGCGAGGAAATGGAACGATATATTAATCAGTTTTTGCGCTGGCTGACCGCTCACGAAATTGGACATACCTTGGGTTTGCGTCACAATTTTCGGGGCAGTACGATGCTCGCGCCCGAGGAGCTAAACAATACTGAAATTACCCAAAGCCGAGGGCTGCTGGGGTCGGTGATGGACTATGCTCCGGTGAATTTAGCGCCGTCAGGAGTGGAACAGGGGGACTATTTTACTACTTCTGTCGGCTCTTACGATCGCTGGGCAATAGAATATGGCTATAAACCGATTGATGCCATCAGTCCTCGGGGGGAATTGCGAGAATTAGAAAAAATTGCCCAACGAGCCCCGGAACCGGGATTGTCCTATGCTCCCGACGAAGATACATATGCTTTTCTAGACCCGCAAGCAAAAGCTTACGATTTGAGCGAAGATCCCCTCCTCTATTCCAAGTGGCAGATGGATAATGCCCGAGAAATCTGGAGCCGCCTAGACAAGCGCTATCTGGGGTCGGAAGAACGTTATAGCGATTTGCGCGATCGCTTTAATCTTGTATTTGGCTACTATTTCAACCACGCCTATAACGCCACCGATTACATTGGCGGCCAGACCTTCAACCGCCATCACCCAGACGACCCGGGCTCCCGGCTGCCCTTTGAACCAGTTCCCGTAGCAAAACAGCGTCAGGTCTTAGCACTTTTGGATGACTATGTTTTTGCCGAGGATGCCTTCGATTTTCCGCCGGAACTGCTCAACAAGCTGGCACCTTCCCGCTGGTTCCACTGGGGCAGCTTCCCCAGCATTTCGCGACTCGACTATCCCATTTACGATCGCATCCATTCCCTGCAAAGTCTAGTCTTAATCGACCTACTATCTTCACAACGGCTCGATCGCTTGCGGGATATTGAATTAAAAACTCCTCCAGGCGAAGCCCTGAGCTTATCGGAACTTTTTGAAACCCTCAAGGCAAGTGTCTGGAAAGAGATACTAGAGAATAAAAAGCGCGACTCAATGGAAATCTCGACCCTGCGCCGGGGACTCCAGCGCCAGCACTTAAATATTCTGACGAACATGGTCTTGCGAGATACCGAAGCAGTTTTCAATGCCTCGAATCTGCTGGAATTTCTCAGCGCTATCGTCGTCGTCGACGCCCCAGAAGATGCCCGGGTTTTGGCTCGCTATCAACTGCGCCAACTCCAGAAAGATATTCGCTCCTCCTTGCGACGCCACGGCAAAAAACTCGATCTCCTGACCAAAGCGCATTTAGAAGATGCGAGCGATCGGATTACTAAAGTTCTAGATGCCCAAATCCGTTCTAAGTGAAACTTAGATAAGAGTGTTGAGTGTTGAGTTTTGAGTTTTGAGTTGTTAGACTTAAGTAGGGTGCGCGCTGCGTACCTTACCTTACAAATTATATTAGACCTCTTGCATAAATCCAAAAAGCCCCCCCTTTCAAAGGGCAGGAATTATTCCTTCTATATAAATTAATGCGCTTCCTTCAATTTTCAACCCACCCCTACCCCTCCCAGGAGGGGAACTTACTTCCGATTCCCTTCCTGGGAGGGGTAGGTGTGAGTTAGCGCGTTGGGTCTCTTACAGATAATTTTTCAAAAAGGAATAGTCCCTGCTTTTAAAGGGGGGTTAGGGGGATTTTTCTTAAATATAGCATTTCTCAAATTGATGCGATATGAGGCTGCCACCGGCGTTGCATCCCATTACGGGGGTTACCGTTCTATGACCGAGATTGTCTCGGGGATGCTGTCGCCCCTACACTCCCCTACACTTCTAATTTACACCTATTTGAGAAATGCTATATGCACTCTTGTCTATTATTATGCGATCGCTTGTCTATAGCGTTTCTCGCTCTTGATGTGAGGTGTCTGGGGTATGCAATATCCCAATACGGGAATTACCGTTCCACAGCCGAGATCGTCGCTCGCGATGCTGTCGCCCCTACGTTTCTTTTATTACACTTATTTGAGAAACGCTATAGCTAGGATAACTAGGTAACAGATCTGGCCTTATATCAAATCCGTTTAATCGCCCTTAAAAAAATAACGGTTCTCTTAGGGTGCGAAAGGTTGGGTAATTAACCGGATTTGATATTATTCTCTTAGCGCCGCCTCCATAGACGCAACCCGAGCCTCTAAATCCACCAAAGTTTCCTCGGCTTTACGGACAATTTGGCCGATAGATATAGGCGGTAGAGAGGGCGATATAATAGAATTCCTTAGTAAGTTGGCAAACTCAACCAAAGAAATTATAAAATCGCCTCGGGTTAGCGACGCATCTCCCTGAAAAGTGCCATCGCTCCGCAGCACCGAATCTATCTCGTAGCGATCGATGAGATTTTTTAGAGCTGGGAAATAAGGGTCGCCTGGGGAAACGTCGCTAACTTGACTGACAGAAGTTACCCAGGCGATCGCGTTAAAGTTCAATAAAAATCCCTGGTTCCCCGCATATTGAGACTCCGATACCTTATCTGCTCCTATTTTTTCTAGCGCTATTTTTTGCTTAGCCCCATTTGCCAGTCTTTCTAATTTCTCCTCCACGGCTTCCAGTCTCTCCCAACCATTAAACAAATCTAAGATTCGATTTATTTCGATATTACTCCTCAGTTCGTACAACTTTTGTTGGTAATAGTTTTCTTGGTCAGAGGCAACTAAAACTTTCATAATTTCAAGAAGCTCGTTAAAATAAAGCGCGAATTCGCCCCGAGTTATAAACTTGTCCCCCTCAAATCTGCCATCGGCACGAACTATATTTAATCGGTAGAGATAGATCGCCTCTTGCAAAGCTTGGTAATAGGGGGCATCGGCTGAAACGTCGGTTACTTGACTCCTTGAGCTAATCTCTGCCATTAAGGGAGCGGGTCGGACAGATTGCCGAGTCGATTTCGATTTCTTCCCATCCGCTAAAGTCTTGGGAGCAATTTCGGCTTCCAAAGCTTGCACCGCATCGCGAGCCGCCGCCAACCTACTGCTAAATTTATCAAATTCCTTTAATTCCCTCTCCGCTTGAAGAGATAAGCTCTCCATTTGTTCGGCTACCCGTTCCGCTGCCTCCCTGTCGATCTCCTGCATTTTGTCTTGAAACCCCTTAATCCCTCGATCGAAATAAATTACAAAATCGCCTCGCTTCAAGGGCAGATCGCCTCGAAAAGTGCGATGGTCGAAGACCGGCCTACAGCCATCGGAAAATCCCAAATTATCCAGCCCGTACTCCTCGACCAGATTTTTCAAAGCCAGAAAATACGGGTCGCTTGGGGAAACGTCGCGGAATCCGGCAATCGAGTCCGAGCTAGCCAAAGTCCTGGCACCTTGAGGATAATTGCGAGGCGCTGCGGACCGAGCGGGACAAGCCCAGGCCAAATTGGCGATCGCCGCGATCGCGGCCATAACTCCTAAAGCATTTGCGATCGGTTTTGACATCATCTCCTCCAATAACCTTTGACTTATATTTATATGACAAAGGTTAAGGAGCAAGGGCAAGGCAGAAGGGGGCAAGGCAGAAGGGGGGAAATGGCAGAGAGGCTCGGAGGTGGGAAGGGTGGGAGGAATCGGAGAATTCCCCACACTCCCCACACTCCCCACACTCCCCTCTCCTTTCAAGGGTATGTTTTTTGTAATTGCCCTTTTTGATTTTGTCGGTGGTTCCCAGGTTTTCTGGGGCGAAGCATTCCAGTATAATACATTTCTGTTATAACCCAAGGTTATCTCGGGAATGCTGTCGCCCCTACAGCTTGTTGCGAGGGTCTATCTGGCAACTCAGACGTCAAATATAAAAAACATACCCTTGAAAGACTCCCCACACTCCCCACACTCCCCTGCTCCGAAAGCTCCCCTGCTCCCCTATTAAGCCCCTCCCAGAGAGGCAATGGTAGCCTCTAACTTTTCTAACTTCATATTAATGTTGCCTACAAGCTCGCTTACAGGTGTAGCTTCTGCTGGACTGATTATATACTTGGTTACTACCTCTGGATATTGAACCAAAGAATTTATAAAATCACCTCGGGTTAGGGAAGTATCTGCCTGAAAAGTGCGATCGCTATGAATCGCAGAACTTATTTCATGGCGCTGTATTAGACTTTCTAAAGCAAAGAAATACGGGTCGCTTGGGGAAACATCGATAACCTCATTGATAGAAGTTACCTGAGCGATCGCATTCTCCGGTAAAAATAGCCTATTTCCTGTAAAAGCTGGCGACTCCCATTCCGAACCTGCTTTTATTCTTGGATGTCCTATTTCTTGCTTAACTTGCTTCCCCAGCTTTTGCAACGCCTCCTTCACGGCTTCCATCCTGGCCCAAGCATTAATAGCATCTAGCTCTTGGTTAATTTCTATATACCTTTTTAGATACTCAAACTCGTCTTTATAAGCAGTTTCTTTCAGAGAAGCTAATACACCCTTCATAATCTCAAGCATTTGGTTAAGATAGAGGGCAAATTCGCCTCGGGTTATAAATTCATCTCCTTGAAAAGTTCCATTAGAACGCATTACATTCAATCCGTAGCGTTCTATAGCATATTGCAAAGATTGGTAATAAGGAGCGTCAGTCGAAACATCTGTTACTTCAGTAATTGAAGTAATCTGGGCTATTAAGCTATTGGGCCCTACAGATTGCCAAACTAATTTCCCAGTAGATTTCGAGATACTCGCATCCGGTAATGGCAATCCCCATAAGAGCTTGCCCTTCCCGGGGTAGCCTGCATTTCTCGACATTCCTTCGGTAGCCGCACCTTTTAGGATAGCAACGTAACCGCCGTGCCAAAAGCGTATTTTGGATGAAGTCTTAGCAACCCTTCGACCTTGCACCTTATTTATTGCCGTCAACAAAGACTCCTGAAAATCACAAAATCTCCGGCGTTCCCTTTCTGCTTGAGAATAAACCTCCTTGTTTTCTTCGATTACTCGTTCTGCTACCTCCTTGTCGATATCCCGTATTTTGTTTTGAAATTTCTCAATTGCCCGCTCGAAATAAATAACGAAATCGCCTCGGGTCAGGGGCATATCGCCTCGAAAGGTGCGATCGTAAAAGCCTAAATTATCTATCTTGTACTCTTTAACTAGACTTTGCAAGGCCAGAAAGTAGGGGTCGCTTGGGGAGACATCTTGGAATCCGTCAATAGACTCCGAGAGGACCAAACTGTTGCCCCTTTGGGGAGAATTGCTGTCCGAGCTAGCAGGCGCTGCGGACCGAGCCGGGTAAACCCAGGCCAAACTGGCGATCGCCGCGATCGCGCCCATAAGTCGCAAACCATTTGCAAGAAGTCTTGACATCGTTTCCTCTTTTTTCCTCCCTTAGCCCAAGCGGGCGTTAGAAATTATTGATAGCAGCAAGCTGTCAGCTGTCAGCAGTCAGCTAAAGTCCTATAAGCGTTCCCCATCCTGAATTACCAAGTTAAAAGCATAACAGCTTACCCCGAACTTCAGGCGAAGCGGCGGGAAATTCACATCAGCTTAAGTCATGCAAAGCGCCTATTATCAAGCCTTACCAGTGCGAGGCTCTTAAGCTTTTATACATTTAAATTAGTAATTTATAATTTGGATTAGGACATCTGCGAATGGCGATCGGCGAAGGCTTATCCGGCAGTTATTGGCTCGAAGCTAGCAATCAATTTAAATGCAAAACAGCTTATTCTTGTGGCGCATCCTATATGAAATCCGCTTAATTAACCAAAGAATTTGCAGCCCACCCTTCGACAGGCGTCCCGCCTATCCCATACACCCTGACTTAGAAACCCGGTTTTTTGGACAATAGCTTCGCCAAAATCAAAAATGTCTTGATTTGTAGGTTGGGTTGAACTGTTGACGTTGACGTTGGCGTTGGTGCAAAGGATGTAGGGGCGACAGCATCCGAGAGACATCCCCGTTTCTATAAGGTAAAGTTATTATCCAGGGATGCGCGGGCCCAGACGGCTATGCAACCCAGGGCGAAGCATTCCAATACAATAGATTTTTGCGAAAAAAGCAAAGATTGTCTCGGGAATGCTGTCGCCCCTACAATTAACGCCCGGGAAAATGGCGTTGGTATTGTTGGAAAAACCGGGTTTCTTGCAATATATGCCCTACACCCTAAACCCTACCGCCATACCCTAAAATTAAACTCGTTCTCCGGTCAAACTAAACGCCCGCGCTTCGGTAATTTTTACCCGCACCACCTCCCCCTTTTCGCTAATATCGCCATTGAAAAAAGTTAGGCGATTGCCACGGGTGCGACCCATAACTTGGGCAGGTTTTTTGGGATTTTGGCCTTCGACCAAAACTTCCTCCACGCGATCGAAATAGCGCATTGAGCGTTCTGCTGCCTTAATAGAAACCAAATGATTCAGACGTTGCAAGCGATCGCTCTTTACCTCCTCGCTCACCTGATTTTCCCACAAAGCGGCTGGCGTACCGGGGCGAGGAGAATACGCGGCCGTATTCAACATATCGAAGCCAATATCTTCTACCAGTCGGAGGGTATTTTCAAATTGCTCTTCAGTTTCTCCTGGAAAGCCGACAATAGCATCGGCACTAATTGAAGCATCGGGCATATAGCGGCGAATCGTCTCGATAATTCGGCGGTATTTTTCATGGGTATATCCCCTAGCCATAGCCTTCAGGAGTTCATTGTCCCCGGACTGGAAAGGAATGTGGAAATGCTCGCAGACTTTCGGCAGTTCGGCACAGGCAGCGATTAAGCGTTCGGTAAAATAGCGCGGATGGCTGGTGGCGAAGCGGATGCGATCGATTCCCGGGACGTTATGAACGTAATAGAGCAAATCGGTAAAATTATGCAGGTGCCTTCCTCCCGGCTTAGTTCCCGGTAAATCGCGACCGTAGGCGTCGATATTCTGACCCAAAAGAGTTACTTCTTTATAACCCTGGCGGCCGAGTTCTTCCATTTCGGCGCGAATTGCTTCGGGCTTGCGAGATTGCTCTATGCCTCTAACGTTAGGCACGACGCAATAAGTGCAGCGCTCGTTGCAACCGTAAATGACATTAACCCAAGCGGTAATCTTACTGTCTCGGCGCGGCTTGGTAATATCTTCAATAATGTGAATTGGCTCGGTCGCTACAACCTGATTGCCTGCAAATACATCTTCGAGCAAGTCTTCGAGGCGATTGGCATGTTGAGGGCCCATTACCAAGTCCAGTTCTGGCACTCGACGCAGGAGCGCTTCTCCTTCCTGCTGGGCGACGCAACCGGCGACAATCAAAGTCAGGTCAGGCTGGGAATGCTTGCGTTTGGCTTGTCTGCCCAGGTAGGAATAGACTTTTTGCTCGGCATTATCCCGAATCGTGCAAGTATTATAGAGTACGACATTGGCATTGTTTGGGTCTTCAGAAAACTGAAAGCCCATATTTTCGAGGATGCCCGCCATCCGCTCGGAGTCGGCTTTGTTCATCTGGCATCCGAAGGTCGTAACGTGGTAGCGGCGATTGGAGGTTGTCATTTTATTTTTAGCTTGATGTTAGATTTCTCTTCCACTGACTTGTCGGCATAGGACTACAGGGGATTTGCAATTTTTGATTATACACGATCGTATATAAAACTTGCAGGCGATCGCCCACCTACCTCTAATCTAGGGTGTAGGGTGTAGGGTAGGGCGATTATCTTATGGGGGTTTTTGCTCGTTTTGATGAGAACGCTCGGATCGTTCGTAATCGAAACCCTACTCCTCTTAACAGCAGAGCTTTCCGGCTCCCGAAAACAATCGGTAAAATAGCATGAAGTTTCCCTACACCCTACACCCCACACCCCACACCCGCTTGTGTAGGGTGTAGGGGACATCTAGCTCTTTTGTACTCTCTAAGGTGCTAGCGATTCTCGCCTCGGAGACGCTCGCAGACCCTCGGCCTATGCTTGGCGGACGCTCGGGGGAAGCGATCGCTCCATACTGTCTTATGAGTTTTGTAAAATTATCGAATAGTTATGGAATTTTCTAACAAAGGCGAAGAAAGCCTAATTAGGGCTTGCTGAATAAATTTAAAAAGCCGGGGTGTGGGGAGTGTGGGAAGTGTGGGAAGTGTGGGAAGAATTAAATAAAATTGTCCTCTCCCCCTCTCCCCACACTCCCCCCTCTCCCGACCCTCTGCCTTTTTCAGCAAGCCCTAATTAAGCAGCTAAATACACCTTGGGTAGATTCTCCCTTGTTCGAGGCAGAAATAGCCCAGTCTTCTTTAGATACAGAAAGCGAGAACTTAGTTCGTCACTATGCCGATCGCCGCTATGTAATTCTAGATAGCGTTATGGATAATTTTGAAGCCGCAGCCACTGACATCATCGATGGCCTGGAAGTGGCTAAGCGCAAACAAAATAATCCTCAAGTCGCCACTTGGTATCAAGATAGAATTCAGGATGCCTGGGTTTTTCAGGAAACCGTAAAAAAATTAGCTCTAGCTCCTAAAGTATTATCCCTACTGCGCCTGCTCTACCGCCGGGAACCGATTCCGTTTCAAACCTTAAATTTTTGGCGCGGAACTGAGCAAACAACTCACAGCGATACCATACATTTTAACTCTTTTCCCAGCGATTTATGTGCGGGATCTGGGTAGCTCTAGAGGATATTGACGCTGAAAATAGCCCTTTGCACTATCCAGGCAGCCACAAACTGCCAATTATACAGTTACACGACCTCGGCCTAACTGGAACGACTGTAAAACCGGGCATTAACTACAATAAATATACCAGCTTTGTGGCTGAATGGCTGCAAGAGCAAGGATTTAAAAAAGTCGATATTTCTTTAAGCAAAGGGCAGGCGATAGTCTGGTCGGCGAACTTGTTTCATGGCGGCAATCCAATCTTAGACCTTAGTCGGACGCGCCACAGCCAAGTCACCCACTATTATTTTTCGGACTGCCTCTACTATACTCCCTTGTTTTCTAACTTGCCTTTAGGTCAAATCCATCTTAGGACTATTAAGAATATTGCTACGGGTGAGTTGGTGCCTAACGTTTATAACGGCGACATCCTCAATCCAGATTCGAGTTCGGGAAATGCCCCCAGGGAGCCATCTTCCCTTGCAGCGGGAACGCCAATAGAAATCGCCGTTCTAAAACAGCGCCTAGAAAAAACTGAGGCAGAGTTAAGGCGATCGCAGGACAAAATTGCTGCAATGGAAAGCAGTAAATTATGGAAATTGCGCTCTCAATGGTTTGCGCTCAAACAAAAACTGGGCTGGGATTAATTCATAGAGTATAGCTTTCAGCTTTCAGCTCTCAGCTTTCAGCTTTCAGCTCTCAGCTTTCAGCGATCGACGATCGGCTTGCAGCAATCGGCGATCGGCTCTCAGCGGTCAGCTCTCAGCTTTCAGCAATCGGCGATCGGCTCTCAGCGATCGGCTCTCAGCGATCGGCTCTGCTGCTCTGCTGCCCCGTGCCTTTAGCTGACCGCTGAGAGCTGACCCACCGACCGCTGACTGCTGAGAGCTGACCGCTGAGAGCTGACCGCTATGAATGCCCGATGCCCGATGCCTTATTGTTGGGCCATTTTGTCGAGTTTTTCTCGAATGGATAGAGCGCTTAAGGAGCGGAGCAAGAAAAGGCACCAAAGGCCAGATACAATCAAGGCCAATATCGCCCAATTATGGTTGCCGACGAGCAGCACGACTCCAGCGAGCAAGGTAAATCCAGTCAAGCAGGCATAAATGAGGGTTTTGAGGGCGAGATAAATACGTTTGAGGGCGCGATCGCTCTCCAGGGACTGCACCCGTAACTCCAACTCTCCCTGTTCGAGCCGCATTTCCAAGCGCCGGATTGCCATTTCCGTAGCATTGGGCTTCTGCAATTTGTATTTAACAAAATCCCGGGTTTGAATAGCCAGGGTTTTAATAATATTGCCCTGCCCTCCGGAGACTGTAATACTTTTCACGAACGGTTGAGCTGCTGCCACTAAACTATATTGAGGATCTAGAGCCCTAGCAATGCCATCAAGGGTAGTCAAGGCTTTCAAAATATAAGTCATCTGTGCGGGCAGGCGAAAAGGTTGCTGCTCGAACATCCGATATAGTTCGCTCCTAATTTCGCTAAATGCCTGAAAATCAATTGGTTTTTCCGTAAACTTATCTAATAAAAATGCAATCAGTCGTTTCACCGGCATCATGTCCGATACCGGCTCGATTAACCCCATATTTATTAAACGCCCTACTACTTCGTCCTGGTCTTTTCTTAAAACCGCAAAGAACGCCATAATCATTTCTTCTTTGTTGAGGGCGTTGACCTCATACATCATGCCGAAGTCATAAAAGATGAGGCTGCCATTGCGGCGACTGACTGCCATATTGCCCGGATGGGGGTCTGCTTGAAAAAATCCATCTAATAATAATTGTTTTAAATAAAAAGTAATTCCCAGTTGGTTTATTTCTTTGGGATTGATTCCAAATGCTTCTAGCTCCTTTTTGTCGTCTATTTTTATCCCCGGCAAAAACTCTAAAGTTAAAATCTTAGTCGTTGTATATTGCCAGTAAACTTTCGGCACTTCTATCCGCGATTCGTTTTGAAAGTTTTTAGCAAATCTTTCGGCATTTTGGGCTTCTTTAACGTAGTCTATTTCTTGATAAAGAATGCTAAAAAATTCTTCGTAAATAGCTTTTAGGTTGTATTTTCTAGTTGCAGGAAACCAGTAGAGTATAAACCGGATAAGTTTGCCCAGGGCTTGAAAATCGACGCGAAATAATTCTTCTAGGACGGGGCGCTGGACTTTAATAACGACTTCTTCGCCGGTATGGAGCTTGCCTCTATACACCTGTCCCAGGCTGGCAGCAGCAATGGGGCGATCGTAAAATTCCCGGTATAAAGCATAGATAGGTTTGCCGAGTTCTTTTTCTATAAGCGCGATCGCTTCTGCCGTACTAAATGTCGGGACGTTATCTTGGAGCAAGCCCAGCTCTGTAACATACTCTTGGGGCAGCAAATCCGCACGGGTCGATAAAGATTGACCGATTTTAATAAAAGTTGGGCCTAAATCTAAGAGTTTTTTGACTAACCACTGAGCCCGACGTTTTCTAATGGCGCTAGAACCACGGCCCAGTTTTGCATCCAGCCATAACAAAAAAAAGAACTGTCCCGCAGCGGCAAAAATTGTCCGCTGACGAGACAGAGGCGATCGAACCCGCTGCCAAGGTAAGGGCTTGGGTGCAGCAGTGGTTTTGGGCATTCTATTGTTTATCCTGCGTTTATGCAAACTTAATCTTACAACAAACGTAGTTTTTCTTAGCAAAGCAGGCTTTAAGCTTGTTATGTAATTAGTAATTTGTTATTGGCTAAATAGTATTTATTGACCGTCGCTTACGAGTTCCTGGGGAAGAGTGACGGTAAAGCAGGTTTCCCAAGGTGCGGAATCAAGGTCGGGAGATTTTACTTTCCGTGAGGGGGAGCTAGTAACGGTAATAGTTCCTCCTAACTGCTGGACGAAGGACTTGACCAGAGCTAAGCCCAAGCCAGTGCCAGCGATCGCCTTTTGGGTCACCCCGCTGCCGCGATGAAACTTATCAAATATATGAGGCAAGTCTTCTTGGGAAATGCCAGCACCCATATTTTTGAGAGTAATAACCACCTCATTGGTCTCGGGCTTTGCAGCCGCACGCAGGCTTACGGTGCTTCCGGGATCTGAGTATTTGCCTGCATTGGTCAGCAGTTCCAGCACGACATGTTCTAGACTCTTAGTATCCGTGTGGATTTTGAGCTTAGCCCGTGGCAAATGCACGGAAAGCTTTAATTCCTTATCGATCCATTTATCATCAAACGTTCCAGATAGAGAATTAATAAACTTATTCAAATCGATGAGCTCTAATTCTAAGTCCGCTTTTTGGAACTCTATCTTCTGCAGTTCCAATAAGTCTTGAACCATATTGCTTTCCCGCTTCAACTCTGCCTCTAAAATATCCATATACTTGGCCTTACGCTCCTCTGGTAGCGATTTCTCGCGCAGCATTTTGATGGCCATTTTCATAGTAGTCAGAGGAGTATTTAGTTCGTGAGACAGAGTGCTGAGAAACTCATCTTTAACCTCGTTCAAGTGCCGCAATTCGTCAACTTGCTGCCTGGTTTTTTCATATAGTTTTGCCTGCACTTCCAGAGAACGCTGGAGCTGGGAGCTGCGTTCTTGCACCAGACCTTGCACTTGCAGGAGGGTTTGAGAATGCAGGATGGCAGTGCTTAGCTGTGCGGCTACAACTTCTAGCAGTTTTAACTCGTCTGGACTCCAGTGGCGAGGTGTAGAATGCTGCAATACCAAGAAGCCGAGTATCGTTGCTATGCCAGCACCTCTGGCCGCAGCGCCCACCAGAGGAACGTTAACGAAAGCTGGCATGGCATCGGCCTCAAAAATCGAGCCTACTCTAAAGTTGGGATTGATGGAAATAACAGAGCGCTGGTCGGCGATCGCCACCGGATTTGGCGCGCTGGTAAATGCTTCCTGGCACCAAGCACAATCAGATAGAGAAAAAGATTTGCCAATCTCCCCTGGGTCTGTAAAGGAGCTAGCCTCCGACACCACCGTAACCTTTGCCCGGGGAATGGCTTGTTGCCCGTTTTCTTTTCCTCGCAAAAAAGTTTTATTTTTTAATCGGAATAAGGGATCCGTGTATTTCAAGAGCAAAATCGAGCCTCGCTCTACCTCAAAGGCATCCACCAGTCTTTCTATCGCCTGTTGGCGACTTTGCTCTGGATTGGGGCTGCGATGAATTGTTGTTGTCAGGTCATAAAGCAAGGTTTGGTATTTTTGATAAGAGCTTTCCTGAAAACGGGCAGCTCTGGCTAGAGTCTGGTTCTTGCCTACACGATCGATAGCGATCGCCACTTGGTTTGAGACCACTTTTAGTTGTTCCATTTCTAACTCCGTCCAATGATATGGTTGCCCTTTCATCAGCACGAGTCCTCCATTGACTTGCCCGTCAAGCTGCGTGGCCATGCCCAAAACAGCTCTATATGGTAGTTGCGACAATTCGCCTACAGCCTCGCCTTCGCTTGTTCCATTTGCTGTCTCATTTGCTGCCCTATTAGGTGCTGTTATTGTATTGGATATGGCCAGTATTTCAGAACCCGAGCTACTTAATTGTGAAATCCGACTTACCAGAGACATTCCGAGGATGCTGGCGTCCTCTAGAATTTTTTCTGTCCCCCCTATCTGAGTGCTGGCATAACAGCGCATTCCCTCTGGCATTCCCTCTGACAAAAGCGACTTTCGCTTTTCAAACAGAGCTACCACAGAGCAGTCCACCTCAAATGCCTTCCTTACGGCTAAGGCGATTGAAGGCAGTACGTTTGCTGGCGAGGAATGCTGGAGAAGAATCTGGGCAATTTGCTGCCCTGTTGTGACGGCACGAGCCTGCTGTTGCATAAGTAAGACTGTATTTGGGGGACCAATAAAACAGCTCCATACGCCCAGTTAAAGCGTTCGAGCGGGCTGTTTTCTTATTCCTTCTTACATCATGCTGACCCATTGAGTACCGATGCACTTAGAGTACATCTTCGGTTAGGAAGGTAGCATCAGTAATTTTTCTGGAATTGAAAGATGACCGGAGATTGCTTGGCTGGTGGGGCAAGAAGTAAAATTTTTACTTCTGCATCGATCGCGACAATCGAATATTGGGTTGGTAGTGCCATGCAAAAGTGACTCAGACCCTTATAGCAATTGGCGATCGCTCTTTAAATGCTCTCCTTGGCTGGAGAAAATCTAATAATTTCTGGCCTCCGATGGAACTCTCGAAAATCCAATTTAGCTCTATATATAGATCTAAATAATTATATGCACCCCATATGCAGTGTTAAGCCCGATCTTTTTTGCGAGCGGCGATCGCCAATCCGGGCAAGCACAGACTTTTTTCAAAGAGCCTGCCTACCTGCGGGAATTTGCTACACCCTATACACCCTCCACCCTAGTCCTTGCCCCTGAGAATCCGACCCGGAGTCAGAAGGTAATTTTGACAAAACCGGGTTTCGTAAGATTAGCGAATGATATAGGATTCCTATATTTTAAATTAGATTCAGATTGATTCAGATTGTAAATTATGAATTAACCTTCTACTATCTCCTCAAGGAAGGCAAATAAATTCGGCATTGGCTTGTGATGGCCCATCATTAGTTCATTTACACCTTTGTTTTCACTCGTTTTTTTAAAGTCTGCCGTATAGTTTCGTGAGAGATTGTCTCGACTACTCCTAATTCTACCATCTTTTCTGCCAAAAGACGTAAAGTCCAACGAGCTTGTCCCGGAGGTGCTTCGCTAGAAGCAAGGGCGACTAAATAAGCCTCTTTTTCCTCATCCAGGCTTCGGGCTTTGTAGTTTTTTTGAGCTTTGCGGCCTAGGGCTGATTCTACTCCAAATTCTACAAAGCGTTTGCGAATCCGTTCAATTGTAGAAATACTGATATCCAAAGCTTGGCTAATATCTCTATCTTGCCAACCACCACCTTTTTGATTTACATCTGCTTTCAGTAAAATTCGTGCGTGGTTAATCTTATAAGCAGCAGTCTTGCCTTTTTTAACGAGCTGCTCTAGATATTCTCTTTCTTCTTGATTAAGAGCTACAATGTACTTCTTTTTAGGCATTACACTTGTTAATAATTAGCTAGAGATCTATAGCAATATCAGTAGCTTTATTGCAATTTGCAAGTTGCAATAAAGTGACTTGGCTCGTTTGCGGAAGGGAAGAGAAAAGACAATTAATATAGCGCTACGCGCAAGTCAAAAGTAAAAAGTCAAAAGTCAAAAGTAGGAACTGACTAAGGAACGAGCATTTATAAATGTCAAGCGCTTATTTGCGTAGTGCTATAAAACTGTTAATTTTCCCTAATCCAGATCGCAACTGACAGATGGATTGCTAAATTTAACAGGACTCATGCAAAAAATAAACTCTATTTGTAGGGCTCTAAAAGGGTAACCATACGCTAAATGTAGAGTTATATTTGGTAATTTGCTTGAGTCCCATTCAAGATTACCAGATCGGGATAAATCTGTCAACTAAATCTTGACATATTAAACCTAGCAATGATGGCCCAAGCTTAAATGCTCTAGCTATATAGCGCTACGCGCAAGTAAAAAGTAAAAAGTCATGCATTCAAAAGTAGGAACTGACGAAGGAACGAGCATTTATAAATGTCAAGCGCGTACTTTGCGTAGTGCTATAGCAATCCTAAGCGATCGGCGAAGAGGATTGCTTAAGCTGCGATCGCCTGTTAGTTAGATAGCTTTGGAAAATTATTTTAAAACCACTAACTCGGCAATAACCCGCTCTATTCCAGCGACAACCCGAGAGAGGCGATCGTAATCCACCTTATCCGGCGTATCCTCTGTGGTGTGATAGTAAGGATAACGAAAAGGAGCCGTGTCCGTAACCATTAAAGCCGGATAACCTTGCTGCCAAAATGCCCAGTGGTCTGACCAACCGGCTCCTTTTACGAACTCAGGCAGCAGCGTGCCTTCCGAGGGAAACTGGGTGTGGCTGCGAAATCCGCCAACTACCTGCCGCACCAAATCCCCAGAAGCAATATTGCCTATGAAAGCGATAAAATTGCCAGTTATCGGATAAATCATATCTAACAAACCCAAAGGATATTGCTGGCTACCGGGCTCGTCGGAATAGTAGCCCATTGTTTCTAGACTGAGCAT
The DNA here is from genome assembly GCA_010672965.1 of Oscillatoria sp. SIO1A7. Lineage (GTDB taxonomy): Bacteria > Cyanobacteriota > Cyanobacteriia > Cyanobacteriales > Laspinemataceae > SIO1A7. The sequence goes on along the minus strand of JAAHFN010000095.1, from coordinate 3,748 downwards.
GGCCACAATCTTTTCTCCGCGATCGCTGCAGCCTTTGGCATAGACCAGACTGCCCATATCTTCACTCCAGAAAAAAGGCGGTTCCTCATTAACAAATTCTACAAAGCGCAGGGTTCGGGACGTATTTTTGCCGGCAAAAGCCCTGGCCAGAGCTAGCACTGCTGCAGCGCCAGTTCCGTTATCGTTGGCTCCCGGACTGCCTGTAACTGAGTCGTAGTGAGCGCCGATAACGACTATTTCATCTGCCTTTTCCCTGCCGGTGATTTCTACTTCTAAGTTATCGAACTGCTGCCCATTAGCTTCGTATCTTTCCCGGCGAACCTTATATCCCGCTGCTGCCAGGGAACTTTCCAGAAAAGAGGCAACAGCAACTAGATTATTATAGAAGACATAGTTATGCTCGCCCTCACCCGCAATTTTCTCCACATCTTGGCGCAGCTCTTCTTGAAATATTCGTTCTTGCGGCGTTAGCGGCGGCAAGTCTCCGGCGTAACTTTTTCCTGGCATTACAATCATTACAGAAAACCCCCAAATACTCAAGGCACCTAAAATTGTCAAAATTACTGCTATCCTGGCTAAGGCTCTCCTGGATACCAACTTTATTCTTGGCCTGGGTTTTGCCATATCTGTCCTATTGTATTTTTTTCTTTCAGCGGTCGATTTTTATAGCCAGTCTAAATGAATTATATAGCGTTTCTCAAATAACTGTAATAAACGATAGGGTTGGAAAACGTAGGGGCGACAGCATCCTCAAGACCATCTCTGCTGTCAAACGGGGATTCTCATATTGGGATGCTTCGCCCCAGACACCTCACATTAATTTGAGAAATGCTATATATAGCGCTACGGATTTAGGTTAAACAGCCTCTTGGGGCAAGGGAGAGGGCGAATGCCATGAGCCCCTACGAACAAGAACGTCCGTTCGCCGTCGTAAGTTGTGCAATATTTCCCTAGGGGCAGCCGAGTGGCGGTGGCTTCTCATACCACTGGGGACCCATTAAAAGCCAATCTTCGCTATTAGGGACTGGCAATCTCCGCAGCGCTACCTAGGCTATAATCTATAGCGTTTCTCAAATTGATGTGAGGTTGTCTGGGGCGAAGCATTCCAGTACGGGGGTTACCGTTCTACGGCCTCGAAAAGTCTCGGGAATGCTGTCGCCCCTACGGTTCCCGTATTACACTTATTTGAGAAACGCTATAACTGCGTTTTGCCGCTTTCTTTGGGGTGGTGGGAGAAATAAACCCAAACCAAAGTTAAGAAGCAAGCGATTAGTCCTCGATAAAATTGGCTACTATCAATAGGAAGTGAAAATGAAGGGAAGACTAAAACTACTCGCTATTGCATGGCTCGTTATTCTGGCGTCTGTTTTTCCTAAAACGAGCTGGGCTCAAACTGATTCTGCCATTCAGAGTACCGGCGTCTTAAAAGTGGGAATCCGACGCGATTCTCCCTTGCTCGGATTTGGCAGTCAAGGGAATTGGACGGGGTATTGTGTCGATATCGCCAATGCCCTAGCCAAGCATCTCAGCCGCAACAGGATTTGGCCGCTGAAGTTAAGAACGGTTACCTCTACGACCCAAAGTCGCTGGGATTTGATCCGAAGTGAAGAAGTCCATTTAGAATGCGGTCCGAATACGATCGATCCCGACAATGAATCGGAATATGGAGTGAGGTTTTCGGCACCCTTTTTTGTCACTGCGACGCAAATATTGACCCGACCGGGAGCCACAGAATCGGATCTAGGCAATAATGACAAAAAAATAGGGGTTATTTACCAAACTACAAACGAACGGGACGTTCAAAGTATATATCCTAGCAATCTAGTTGATAATACTTTTGCGCAAAGAGACGAAGGCGTAAATGCTGTTATCGATGGCGACCTAAGTGGATTTGCCAGCGATGGCATTCTTTTGCTGGGTTCCGCCAACAGCATGAATCTCAGCCAGGACAAGGACTACAGTTTGTTGACTCCCCAGAGCGACGGACGCCCCTTGTGCGCGACTTATGGAATCATTCTGCCTGGAGGGACAGAAAATGCCCGTTGGCGGGATACCGTTAACTTTTTTATTGTTAATAACTCAGAAGCCCGCAGAATTTGGGGTAAATGGTTCGGCGATGTGAGCAATACAGTTGCAGAAATTACTGATGCTTGTCAATAGTCAGCGGTCAGCGGTCAGCACAAGCATTGCCGACCCAAACGCCTTTTAAGAAGCGTAAGCCCCTTTCGAGTTTGGGGGCGCGCTTTTTTGCTTGGGACGCCCCCCAATCACTTTGGGCTCTTAGTGTAGTAGCTAGTCGAACTGTTAAGATATATTGCGGATACAATGGTATGCTGTCACTTTTGACAAAATTAGCAATAATAGAAAGCGATCGCTTGTCAGCTATTTTCAATGGACCGCTAGTAGGCGATCGCTAACTGCTAATTCTATTCTTGGACTGCAAGATGAGTAAAAAGCTGACTGTATTAATCCTTGGCATTATCCTATCCTTGATGATGCCATATGCGAGCTGGGCGAAAAGCGTCCTAGAAGAAATCAAGCAAACGGGAGTTTTGAAAGTAGGGATTAGAACTGATGCGCCTCCCTTTGGTTCGAGAAACAATGATGGCGAATGGCAAGGCTACTGTATTGATAATATGGAGATGTTCGCCAATGGCCTTAGTAAAAAGCTACGCAGAGAAGTTCGCCTAGCTAAAGTACAATCTACTCTAAAAAATCGCTATCAAATAGTAGCTGATGGCACAGTACATCTGGAATGCGGCCCAAATACAACCAAGAGCAATCCGCCAGTAGAAGGTATTGTTTATTCGAGAGGATTTTTTGTAACTGGTACGCACCTTCTAGTCAGACCGGAAAGCCGTCGCCGAATAAACCCAAATGGGTCTCTAGCAAATGTCAGCATTGGCGTTTTGGAACAGTCCAATACATACGATCTGATTTCCAGCACCTATTCCCTGGCTGACCTAGTTACTTATAACGGAATTTCGGGAAGAGAACGCGGCGTGACAGATGTCGTAGATAAAAAAAATCAGGCTTTTGCCAGCGACGGTGTATTGCTTCTGGGAGAAGCACTAAGACAAAATTTTACCCTAGAAAATTATACGCTAATTCCAGACCAACCCCTTAGCTGCGATTTTTATGGCATGATTCTGCCCGCTAACGACGAGAAATGGGAAAATACAGTAAACCAATTTATTAATCCCGGGACGATACTAGATAGTTTGGCAGAATCCTTTGGGTCGGAGTCTCTATATTTGGGAATAACCGAAGCGGCTATGGAGAAATGTCTATAAAGGGTGTGGAGTGTAGGGTGTGGGGAGAGAGGGGGGAGAGGGGGGAGAGGGGGGGAGGGTGGGGAGAAAATTTATGCTTTGGTTTGGGGAGCATTTCAATTTCGTATCTAGCCGCCTCGCCCCTTGGGCTTAGCCGCTCCTAGACGGAGCCTGGCGCGGCTACACAAAACTTAGCCCTTTGGGCTACTGTTTACAAAAGTGAAATGCTCCCTTTGGTTTTTCCCAAAGTTCCCAAAGTTCCCAAACTTCCCAAAGTTCCCAAACTTCCCAAACTTCCCAAACTTCCCAAACTTCCCAAACTTCCCACACCCCACACCCCACACCCCACACCCCACACCCTACACCCAACACCCCACACCCTACACCCCACACCATACACCCCACACCCCACACCCCCCCCCCCACCCCCCCCCCCACCCCCCCCCCACCCCCCACCCCACCCCCCCAACCATCAC
>JAAHFN010000094.1 GCA_010672965.1 Oscillatoria sp. SIO1A7 | reverse complement strand
CATTGGGCATTGGGCATTGGGCATTGGGCATTGGGCATTGGGCATTGGGCATTGGGCATTGGGCATTGGGCATTGGGCATTGGGCATTGGGCATTGGGCATTGGGCATTGGGCATTGGGCATTGGAAAAGTTTTAAGTTCGAGCGCTTGAGAGTTTTGAGTTACAGCTTTACAGCTCTTTCAGTGGGCAAAATAAATTGTATATTTACCCCATCAGTTATAACAGACTGACGGATACCGATAGCTGGCCCCGACTCCGAGAAAAATGTACAATTAATCAGGACTTACGCATTACCTTTATCAGGACTTACGCTTGCCTATCCACATCTAGTATTTGTAGGGGCAATTACCCCGCGATTCTCAGGGGCGCAGACGCTTCGCGATCGCCCCTATTCATAGAGTCAATGCGTAAGTCCTATTTATATTTGGTAGGGGTCAACGGCCGTTGACCCCTACACTTAGGGCGCACCTCTACAAGCCGTGCGTAAGTCCTACAAAACTTAGGCAACGACACTATCGATTGGGGCGATCGCGCCCCGCGTCTCCGCCCCTGAGAATCGCGGGGGGATTGCCCCTACAAATACTAGATATGGACAGGCAAGCGTAAGTCCTGTCCTATTAATTTTGCACAGGCACTTAGCTCAAAAATCAAACTTGCCCCTCAAGTCCCAACGGCCCCGTGTCCCAAAACTGAAAACTTTCAACAGTCCAATGCCCGATGCCCAAAAAAGCTCTGCTGCTCTGTTGCTCTGCTGCTCTATGCCTTTAGCTGACTGCTGACCGCTGACCGCTGACCGCTGACCGCTTTTTTGCCCGATGCCCGATGCCCAATGCCCCATGCCCGCTTAATTTACAAAACTTAACAAAAAAAGTTTGACATCTGGGACAACAGATGGGGATAATAGTCGATTGTGTCCACTTTAGCTTAGAAGACCCTTGGCTAACGTTATTGTAATTGGGGCCCAATGGGGCGATGAAGGAAAAGGCAAGATTACCGATCTGCTGAGCAAATCAGCAGATGTAGTAGTACGTTACCAAGGGGGGGTCAACGCAGGCCATACGGTGGTGGTTAACGACCAGACCTTCAAACTGCACCTGATTCCCTCTGGGATTCTCTACCCCGATACGGAATGTATTATCGGGTCGGGAACGGCGATAGATCCCGAGATTTTAATAGAAGAACTCGATCGCTTAGAAGCCCTCAGCGTATCGACTAATAATTTGTTAATTTCGCAGACGGCGCATGTGACGATGCCCTACCATCGGATTATCGATAAAGCATCGGAAGAGCGGCGGGGAAGCCAAAAAATCGGTACTACAGGTCGCGGTATAGGGCCAACTTATGCCGATAAATCCGAGCGTATTGGCATTCGGGTTCAGGATTTGATGGATAAAGAGGAAGCGCGCGATCGACTCAGCTGGACAATTAATTATAAGAATTCGATTCTGGAAAAACTATATAATAAGCCACCTCTAGAACCGGAAACAGTTATAAAACAATACCTGGAATATGCCGAGCGCCTGCGACCCCATGTAGTCGATTCCTCCCTGAAAATTTATGAAGCGATAGATAAAAAACGCAATATTTTATTTGAAGGCGCTCAAGGAACCCTCTTAGATCTAGATCACGGCACCTATCCCTACGTTACCTCTTCCAATCCAGTCGCAGGAGGAGCTTGCGTCGGCGCTGGGGTCGGTCCGACCACCATAGACCGGGTGATTGGTGTGGCCAAAGCCTATACTACTCGGGTAGGGGAGGGTCCATTTCCGACGGAAATCGAGGGCGGAGTTGGGGATATATTGGGCGATCGCGGTGCAGAATTCGGCACCACCACTGGTCGCAAGCGCCGCTGCGGCTGGTTTGATGCCACCATTGGTCGCTATGCCGTCCGCATTAACGGCTTGGACTGTCTGGCGATTACAAAACTCGACGTTCTCGACGAACTAGATGAAATTAAGGTCTGCGTGGCCTACGATATTGACGGCCAAAGGTGCGAACATTTCCCCAGCAGCCCTCGCCAGTTTGCCCGCTGTCGGCCGATTTACGAAACCTTACCCGGTTGGCGGCAATCTACCGAAGATTGTCGTAGCTTGAAAGACCTACCCAAGCAAGCGCTAGACTATCTCAAGTTCCTGGCCGAGCTAATGGAAGTGCCCATCGCGATCGTTTCCCTCGGAGCCAGCCGCGACCAGACCATCATAATCGAAGATCCAATCCACGGACCAAAACGCGCCTTGCTTTATACTAATGGAACCCCTGCTGGGCATGGAGCATAGTGGAAGGGTGTAGGGTGTAGGGTGTAGGGTGTAGGGGTATTTATTTCTTTTTCCTACACCCTACACCCTACACCCTACACCCTAATTAATTCCCAATTCCCAATTCCTAAATTTATAAATTAACAACGAAGAACCAAAATGCAACTCACCGTTGAATGTCAAAAACGCGAAGAAGGAAGCAAACCGAAAGCCCTTAGACGTAGTGGCTTGCTCCCAGCGGTACTCTACGGCCATAATGGTGCGGAATCAGTTTCCCTGACGATTAATGCCAAAACAGCGGAAAAACTCGTCAAGCAACCAGGGATTAAAGGCAGTCTGATTAAATTGGATATTCCCGATCTTTCCTGGACGGGTCAAACCCTGCTGCGAGAAATTCAGAAGCATCCCTGGAAAGATTCGCTCTATCATCTGAGCTTTTTCTCAGTGGCTTCTCAGGATAGTATTGACGTTGAAGTTACCTTGAATTTTACCGGCACTTCCCCGGGAGTAAAACTAGAAGGCGGTATCTTAGACACGGCAATTTTGCAATTAGCCGTGCGATGTGCCCCTGACCAGATTCCAGAAAGCATTGATGTCGATATTTCTGCTTTGCATATTGGCAACGCTCTTCATATAGGGGAACTGACTTTGCCCGATGGCGTGGCACCTCTGGGCAACAAAGAACAAGTGGTAGTACAAGTTCTGGCTCCTCAATCGCGTGGCTCGTCGGAAGCTTCTGAAGAAGGAGAAGGATAATCCACCCAGTATTCTGTCAAGAAAGAATTGGGCTCCATACCTGCCCCGAAGGGCATTGGGCATCGGGCAAGCCCCGTAGGCGTAGCCCGCCCTCCGGGGCGTAGGGGCGGCTACGCCTACGGAAAAATTGACAGACTGCCTAGTGAAGTCATATGCAGGTTATAGCCCGCTTTCGCGGGCTTAGCTCTTTTAGGGAATTCCAAGAAATAAATTACCCAATTCGTAGGACGGGCGTCCCGCCTGTCCCTATGCTCCGGACAGGCGGGACGCCTGTCCTACGGGGAAGCGAAGGAGAGATATTTATTTGGAAATCCCTTAAAGAGGCGTTTCTTGACCAGGACTTACGCATGGGCTCTATTTGTAGGGTGCGCAGTGCGCACCAGATACATTTGTGTAAGTCCTGTTGAGCATGGATTTTCCTTCTTGCGCTTTGCCCTTACTACCCCTTGCTACGAAGCCCTTGCTAGATGCAGAGCCATTGCCCTGTCTTTATTGTTTGCGACTACAACAGAAAAAATACCCAAGAAAAAATCTATGAGCAAATACAAAATCTGTGGTGTCGGTCACGCTTTAGTGGATATGGAATTTGAAGTATCTACCGATTTCCTGCAAAAACTGGGGATCGATAAAGGCGTGATGACTTTAATCGATGGAGAACGCCAGAAAGAAGTTTTGGAAAATCTAGCAGATTCGTCAGCGAAAAAAGTATCCGGCGGTTCTGCTGCCAATACTATTGTGGCCGCTTCTCAGTTGGGAGCAAAATGCTTTTACTCCTGTAAGGTGGCTGGGGACGATACGGGAGCTTTTTATATCGAGGACTTAGCCCGCAGCGGTGTCGATAGCAATTTCTACAATAAAAATCGACCGGATGGAGTGACGGGCAAATGTCTGGTGCTGGTTACTTCCGATGCCGATCGCACGATGAATACTTATTTGGGTATTTCCGAAACTGTCTCTACTGACGAACTCGTACCCGAAGCGATCGCCGATTCCGAATATATCTATACCGAAGGATATCTAGTCACTTCTCCCAGTGGCAAAGCAGCAGCTATTAAAGCCCTCGAATTAGCCCGAGAAGCTGGGGTAAAAACTTCTTTTTCTCTCTCAGACCCCAATATGGTGCAGTTCTTTAAAGAAGGTCTGTTAGAAATCATTGGCCCGGGGGTGGATTTCTTATTCGCCAATGATGCCGAGGCTATGAAAATGGCAGATACTGAAGACTTAACGGCGGCCGTAGAAAATTTAAAACAACTGGCCAAAAGTTTTGCAATTACCCGAGGCGCTGAAGGAGCTTTAATTTTTGACGGTAACGAGATAATCGAGATAGCTCCCAATCCCGTCAAAGCAATAGATACCGTGGGCGCGGGGGACATGTTTGCCGGAGCTTTTCTCTATGGCATTACCAACGGTATGAGTTTCTCTCAAGCCGGAGACCTGGCTTCCCTAGCATCTTCTCGGGTAGTTACTATTTATGGTGCTCGCATGGCTCCAGAAGAAACTCAATCTTTATTAAAAGAGTTCTTAGCTTAAGAGCCTGTAGGGGCGATTTCGTGCGATCGCCCCTACCCAACCCGCCGATCGCAGTCCATAAATCCAATTCGCAATCCATAAAATCCAATCCTACATAACTATGGAACAGGCAAAAGAAGATAGCGACAAGGAGAAAGAACCCTCTGCCCCAGAGAATGGTAGCGAAGCCAAGACTAAAGAGAAAGAGAAAGAGAAAGATGGCGACAAGGAGAAAAAACCCTCTCCCCTACGAGAAGGTATGAAAACCGGGGCAATGATTGGGCTTTTTTTTGCCGTTAGTTTTTTCTGGCTGGGTTATTCTGTATTGGTGAGTTGGGCTCTTGGGGCGATTGGCGGATTGGCTGGAGGCTTAATTTTTGGCTGGTGGCATCTTACAGAAGAACCCAAGGAAGCGCTGATTTTCCAGAAGCCGAGAACTTTGGCTGAGGCAGCCGAAGAGCGAGCGTCCAAACAACAGCAAGATCTCGAAGCAGACAAAGAAAAGGGAAGCAGCGATCGCTTTTCTAAAATTCTTGGCTGGTTTAGGCGGGGTGGCGATGCAGACTCGGACAAGGGAGACGATTAAGCAGTCAGCAGTCAGCAGTCAGCTATAGCGGTTCTCAAATAAGTGTAATAAACGATCGGGATGGGAAAATGTAGGGGCGACAGCATCCCCAAGACAGTCTCGGCCGTAGAACGACAACCTCCGTCCTGGGATGCAACGCCGGTGGCAACCTCACATCAAGAGCGAGAAATGCTATATCAGCACATTGCGTAGGGGCGATCGCGCGAAATAGCTCCTAAAAATTTCATGCTACGCCTATTCATCGCCTACAGCGGTTCTCAAATTGATACGAGGTTTCTGGGGCCCGCGCATCCCAGCACGGAAATTCCCGTTCGGAGCCCCGAGATAGTTGCGGGGATGCTGTCGCCCCTACGTTTTCCACGTTTTCCTTTATTACACCTGTTTGAGAAACGCTATATCTGAGAAGCGATCGCCGAGCTGATATCAAATACGGTTAAATACCCACAGAAAAAATTTGGAATCTCTCGTAGGACGGGCGTCCCGCCTGTCCGCCATACCAACCCAAGCGGACAGGCGGGACGCCCGTCCTACGCAGACTTAATTTTAGGGCGATTAAGCGGATTTCATCTGAGAAGCGATCGCCGCCAATTCTCCCTCTATATTTTCTAACAAACTCTCTAATAAATAGAGCTGATTCTGCTGGGCGGCAATCTCCGGTGGCTCTGGGCTGCTTTGAAAAACAATAGTTTTTTCTGCTTCGTCTTGGTAAGCGGCTAGAGTCGAGAAAGCAGCGCTACTAAAGCGAGTCAGATAATCGCGAGCGGCATCGGCGTAAGCTCGGGCGACTTGCTCGGGATAAGGGATATTTGTAGGTGTGGATTTTTTCTTTTTGGGTTTGCCCGTTGCCTCGTCAATGAGAACGTTAGCATTTTCGGCCATAGTGCGAAAAACTTTACCGAATACCCCAGGAGACTTGGGAGGTTCGGGGAAGGAAACTGGGGGAGGGTCGGGAAAAGAAATCTCCATTGCTTCGGGAGGCGCGATCGCCAAAATGTCTCGCGCTTTTTCCAGCCATTCTACTATCGACCGTTGCTGCTCCAAAACTGCTGGCTTGAATTGTCCGCCTTCCCAAAAAGAAAATTGACCGAGTTCTAGAGCTTTGGCCAGCTCGGACTGATAGCGGTCTAAGAGTTTCGGCAAGTAGAGCCAGCTCTGGAAATCGGAACTGCTGCTTTGCAATCCTTGTTTAATTAACTTCTCGGCTTTTTGTTGCAGTTCCAGTTTTGCTCCCTGCTTCTCTTGGGCGGCTTCTAATTCTGCCGCGATCGCCTGCTTTTTGGCCGCGCCGATTTCACAAACTCGCCGAGCGATCGCCTCCACTCGGGGAAAACGAACCGCTGTTTTTTCCCGTTGCCTGCTCGTTATATTTTGTAAAGCAGACTCAAAAGTCCCCAGTCCGCTCGTCTGCGCTCCTGCCATATCTCCTTTCAGTCTCGCTCTCAAAGCCGGTAGCGCGTCAATGCGGTAAAGATTGCTAATGCCGGCCGGGAGTTCGGCGCGAAAACTTTCTGCCACAAAGCGCATCCGATTGGAAACTTCTTTTTGCTCTTCCGGTTCCAAGAGATTCATAAAATTAACGGCGAAAATCACGGTTTTTATGCCGCGATCGAGCAGCCAATCTCGCAAATTTTCTCGCTCGCCCAAGGTCATCAGCTTGCGCGAGTCTAGCACCTGAATTATCAAATCCGCAGTCAGCAGCTTGTCTCGCACCAAAGCATTCTGGGCTTCCCGGTCGTTCGTCCCCGGCAAATCCATAAATTCGACTCCGGTTTGCAAGAACGGGTGCGGGCAGGAGATTTCCACCGAGGCAACGTCGTCGCGCATCCGCCTATCGTCGTCGAGAATGGCATATCGCTTCAGCACTTTCGTCCCCGGTTCGCTAATTTCCGTTCCGTCTTTTAGCAAGATTTTCGTTTGTAACTCGCTGCCATAGCGGACGTAAATTGCCGCGCCAGTGGTGGGAATTAAGTCGATGGGCAGCGCCTTTTCCCCGAGCAAGGCATTGAGCAGGGTCGATTTGCCGTAATTAAACGGCCCGAATACAGTTATTCTAAATATCGGATTGTCGAAATGGTCGCAAATGGCGATCGCATCTTTCCGCAGTTGCGAGTCTTGCTCGAAATCTAGCAAGCCAATGGCAGCTCTAATATGGTTGATAATATCCTGAAAAATTTCCTGGTTTTCCATAGCGATCGCGGATAAAGGTCCTACCCCCGGTGCTGGACTGAAAGCACTACCCCTACAATAGCGAATGGTCATCAATCCGTAAAGCGGGGTAGAAACTGCGCGCATTGTGGAATGAGTTTCATGCTTGACGCGATCGCATTGAGGAATGCGATCGCGTCAAGCATTTTGCTTTTGCCGGATGAAACGGATTAGCGCTATCGCACGGAGCGCAGTATGCCCAAGTCAATTAGCTCTTGAATAATTTCCTCGCAGCGCTCAAAGCTATTTAATTTGCAGTCTTCGATTAGCTTCTTGTAGGTGCGTTTCTCCGGGTTAAAGGAAAGCCATGCGAGAGTGAAGCATTTATCGCGATCGAGTAAGCTATGTTTTTCGGTTTCGCTGTTAGGGTCAATTTCGAGGCTATTTAAGAATGTGTTAAGTTTATAAGTCATTTTGGATTTACTCTCCAGATTAGAAGGGGGCAAGTTAGCTCCCTTTTGCTTGGCGAGAGGGAGCCCTAGGCTAATCTTGTCCGCCATAAGATTAATATAACACTTATTTTTAAATTGTCAATCGTTTTATAAAAAATATTTTTAGCTACAAGCATTAAAGTTTAAGTTCCCGAAGTTCCCGAAGTTAAGGTTAGAACTTGCAAACGCCGTTTTTTTCAATAAAAGCGATCGCGCCAATCTCGTTTCAACCGCTACATCCGTTACATCCGTTACCTATCCGCTGCCAACATCTCATCTTCAAAGAGCGCCGTTTTTCTGAAGAAAAGCGATCGCGCCAATCTCGTTTCAACCGCTACATCCGTTACATCCGTTACCTATCCGCTGCCAACATCTCATCTTCAAAGAGCGCCGTTTTTCTGAAGAAAAGCGATCGCGCCAATCTCGTTTAAACCGCTACATCCGTTACATCCGTTACCTATCCGCTGCCAACATCTCATCGGGAGCATTTCAATTTTGTACCTTGCCGCCTGACGCCTAAAGGCGCGGCTACACAAACAAAGCCCTTAAGGGCTAACCTTTACAAAATTGAAATGCTCCCATCTCATCTTCAAAGAGCGCCGTTTTTCTGAAGAAAAGCGATCGCGAACTAAACCAAAATTCCGGTTAGCTCGAACTCATTTTCAAACAAGCCGGGGGCGAAGCGGTCCGCTTATCGACCTCTGTTTTATTTTCAAACAAGCCGGGGGCGAAGCGGTCCGCTTATCGACCTCTGTTTTATTTTCAAACAGACCGGCGGCGAAGCGGCCCGCTTATCGACCTCTGTTTTATTTTCAAACAGACCGGCGGCGAAGCGGCCCGCTTATCGACCTCTGTTTTATTTTCAAACAAGCCGGCGGCGAAGCGGTCCGCTTATCGACCTCTGTTTTATTTTCAAACAAGCCGGCGGCGAAGCGGTCCGCTTATCGACCTCTGTTTTATTTTCAAACAGACCGGCGGCGAAGCGGTCCGCTTATCGACCTCTGTTTTATTTTCAAACAGACCGGCGGCGAAGCGGTCCGCTTATCGACCTCTGTTTTATTTTCAAACAGACCGGCGGCGAAGCGGCCCGCTTATCGACCTCTGTTTTATTTTCAAACAGACCGGCGGCGAAGCGGCCCGCTTATCGACCTCTGTTTTATTTTCAAACAAGCCGGGGGCGAAGCGGTCCGCCTCGACGCCGCGCCCGGACCGTCGCCGCGCCTGGACCGTCGCCGGACCGTCGAGGCGGCTATTTTATACTAATAAGGAGTATATTATGCAATTTACTATCTTGCTCGCGCTTTATTAGTGTGGCCTTTTTTTCAATAAGGGCAAATCGCCAATTCAAACATTGGTAAATATTGCGATTGTTAGCCGTTGTTAAAAACAAAACGCTGGCAAAAATTTTTGCTATAAGACTGGCGTTAAACTAGCTCAAGCTATTGAAATACAAGAACTTACAGAACTTTAAGTGCTATAATGTTAGCCCGTCAGTCCGTTTTAGCGAATAAACTAGAACGCAGAAAAAGCCAAAAATATTTTTCAAAAATTTTCAAAAAAACTATTGACATTTAGAAAATAGTTGCTATAATAGGAGCAAGCAAAAAAAAAAGGGGCTTTACGCCCCCCTATCTAAGCAAAAATAAAATGATAATGAACCCGCCAGATCCCCCAACCCCCCCAACTCCCCCGGACCCTTCTGAATGGATCTTAGACCATTTAGAGATCAATCCTAATAGTAACAGAGAAGGCCGCCGTAGCCTAACGCGCATTGAGATCTTTGTCCTGGGTTGGTTCGTCTTTAACAATACGGGCCGCCGCTACGCCAATATGGCAAGGGACTGCAAGATAACCGTCCCAGAGTGCCGGACCGCTGTAATGGCACTCGTTCAAGAGGACATCATCCGCCTGAACTAACCCGCGCGCTTCCGATCCGCATTTTGCCTGGACTCCCCAAGGGGTCCTTTTTTTTGCGTTTTTTTTTGCGCCACCACCGTTCGGGCGATCGCCTATTCGCAAATAATATAAAAAATATAGCGTTTCTCGCTCTTGATGTGAGGTCTCTGGGGCCCGCGCATCCCATTACGGGGGTTACCGTTCTACGGCCGAGATGGTCAAGGGGGATGCTGTCGCCCCTACGTTTCCTTCGGTACGTTTATTTGAGAAATGCTATAGCCTTCCATTGCTAGACCTAAAAGCGATCGCTATTCAGTGCCCTTTCTCTGGCAAAAGCGATCGCCCCTGGCCGCGAGAAACCGGCGTTTATTTTGTTTGAGAATAGCGATCGCAGTTGCCTCGACTGATGCAGGATGACAGGAACTAGACCGCCGCTTAGCCTGTCGGTCTTTTCATTATCCGCGCAACCAATCCATACTCTTCTCCCGTCAATCCCTCCAAATCATGTTCTATGTCTTCGCTGGAGCCAATCTTGCTAGTCCAATGACCGTTATGTAACTGTCTGGCAGTATGTGTTGGTCTTCCATTCTCATCAACATATATGGCAATTTTTTCAAAACCATTTTCTATAAAAGCGTCTTGGCAAATGCCATATCCCAAGGTTTGAAAAGCTTCTGTAAATGCTGCTAAAGTCCTTTCCCTCTTGACACCTACAGGCCAGTAGTCTTGTTCTAAGGCATCGGGCCACCACCAGCGCTCTGTATCTCCAGCCGCCCAAGCAACACAATTATAAACATCTGTGTCCGGGCTAGTAATTTGATATCCAGTTTCCCGAAGGTTTGGAAATTTAGATTCCAAGAAGTCTTGGACGTATTCGCGCCAAGCATTATTTCCTACCATCTATAGCCGTTTCTGCGACCCCACTCTAGCCAACAGTTCACCATCTCCTTCGTTTTGCCCCGTTTTTCTGGGGGAACGGGGTCTTCTCGCACGATCGACTTTAATGCCCAGAACCAACGACCGGAAGACCGTTCGAGTTCTCGCAGCAGAAAAGGCACCGCATCCTTGCCCATGCCGATAATTTCTTGATAAGCCGGATGCCTTGCTATTTCATCGGTGGATGAAAGCGTGCGAGTATCTCTACGCCATCGCTCGGCCAGCTCTAAAAACGCCTTCTCCAAGTCTGGCTTCCCCGAGCCAAGGACTTCGGAATATTCTTGTTTGTTTTGGGCAGGAGTCTCCGTACTCATATCCTTTGTTATTCGATCGCCCGTCAAGACAACCATTATTATAGCACAAGTCTATCGCCCTAACAACCGACGGCTATTTTATTTGAGAATAGCGATCGCTCCTCAGTCTCCTTTCTCTGGGGGCTAGAAACCGGGTTTCTTCTCAAAATTTTCCTCTTCTTGCCAAAATTGTCGCAGAAACCCGGTTTCTTCTCCAAGGTAAAAGAGCAGATGGTTGGCAACGGATGAGTAACGGATGTAGCGGATGGTGGCAACGGATGAGTAACTGATGTAGCGGACGTTGGCAACGGATGAGTAACTGATGTAGCGGATGTTGGCAACGGATGAGTAACGAATGTAGCGGATGTTGGCAACGGATGAGTAACGAATGTAGCGGATGGTGGCAACGGATGAGTAACGAATGTAGCGGATGGTGGCAACGGATGAGTAACTGATGTAGCGGATGTTGGCAACGGATGAGTAACTGATGTAGCGGATGTTGGCAACGGATGAGTAACGAATGTAGCGGATGTTGGCAACGGATGAGTAACTGATGTAGCGGATGGTGGCAACGGATGAGTAACGAATGTAGCAGATGTTGGCAACGGATGAGTAACTGATGTAGCGGATGTTGGCAACGGATGAGTAACTGATGTAGCGGATGGTGGCAACGGATGAGTAACTGATGTAGCGGATGGTGGCAACGGATGAGTAACTGATGTAGCGGATGGTGGCAACGGATGAGTAACGGATGTAGCGGATGGTGGCAACGGATGAGTAACTGATGTAGCAGATGGTGGCAACGGATGAGTAACTGATGTAGCGGATGGTGGCAACGGATGAGTAACTGATGTAGCGGATGGTGGCAACGGATGAGTAACTGATGTAGCGGATGGTGGCAACGGATGAGTAACTGATGTAGCGGATGGTGGCAACGGATGAGTAACTGATGTAGCGGATGGTGGCAACGGATGAGTAACTGATGTAGCGGATGGTGGCAACGGATGAGTAACTGATGTAGCGGATGTTGGCAACGGATTTTTAACTGATGTAGCGGATGGTGGCAACGGATTTTTAACTGATGTAGCGGATGGTGGCAACGGATTTTTAACTGATGTAGCGCCACCGTTCGGGCGCTCGCTTGTCGTAGGCGTAGCCTGCCCTCCGGGGCATAGCCCTTGAGCTGTCAATAAGCGAGTGCAGACAATGGATAGTTTCCAACGGATTTGTAGCGGATGGTTGCGATCGCGGCAAATGGTCGCAGGTGCGAACGCCTATCCAAAAATAAAATAGCTGTCGATTACCGAACCGCAAGTGCGCACCGCGATCGTTGCGCGAAGCTATCGCCTATTTCCAAATAAAATAGTCGGTCGTAAGCTGGGTCAGAGTGCGATCGCCCTTTCTACCACAGGACTTACGCAGAACATCTACATTTAGTGTTTTATAGGAACAATGCCCCGCGTACCCCCTACCCATAGAGTCTTTGCGTAAGTCCAGTACCAAATAAAATAGCCAGCAAAATGCAAAGGCGATCGCATTCCTCAATGCGATCGCCTTTAGTTGATATGGGTGTTTGAATGGTGTTCGGAAGTTGAGTTAGGAGGGGTAGGGGAAGAGGCTATTGCCCCATTCCCCTCTTCCCCTTGGCGTTAATGTTTTAAGCCGGTTTCTTTTACTCCCAATCCGGTATATTAGTCCAGACCAATTTTAACGGCAGGGAGAAAGGCGATTGATCGTCGATGTTCCGGACTTCGCCGTTAGCTGGCGTTGGTGGGTTAAACTCGTATACGGCTTTTACTGGCCCTAGTCGTCCTTTGACATAAGTATCTGCAATGTCAAGTTCGTAGTTTACCGTTGGCGGAGGGAAAATTGGGTGAACTGGACCACCAGTGAATTCTATCGAGACATCCTCCAATAAATATCCTGGCAGAGGTATCTCCTGGCTTTCGCCAGGGTACAGTACCGCGATACATGTTGGCCGGTTAGACAGATCGCACATGGGCGCTGGTGAGGCACTCGCCTTCGTGACGTTTATTCCCAATGCTATTGTCATCATAATGAGTAGACACGCTACTATTTTCAGAGCTTTTTTCATCTTCCTTTACTTTTCTCTTTCTTTGCGTGGTTTAATTGTGGATTAAACTAATGCCATAGCTCTTATTGAAAAACACAACTCGTCATCTGCGGTCTTAAGAAGACTATGTCGTTATCCCTTAATCTATAATACGCTTGTTCTGCCGTGTTATGACTCCTTCTCGATTTTTTCTTACCGAATTACTGGACCGCTTCAGAGCGCGAGCCCATTCAAAAATAAAATAGCCCTCGCAACCCGTGCCAAAAGAGCGATCGCCTATTCGCAAATAAAATAGCCTTCCATTGCTTGACCCGAAAGCGATCGCTCCTCAATCTCTTTTCTCTGGGGGCTAGAAACTGGGTTTCTTATCAAAATTTTCCTGTTATTGCCAAAATTGTCGCAGAAACCCGGTTTCTTCTCCAAGGCAAAATAGCGGCAAAAGCGATCGCTACCTAATCTTCAAGTCTGGCAAAAGCAACAAAATTAATGCCCTATGCCTACTTCAGCACTTGGACATAGGGATAATTGACAATCTTGGTATCTGCTGTTAGCAAAGGGCAATTGTGAATCTGGGCAGTGGCCACAATTATTTGGTCGGCTGGATCGTTGTGAAATCCTTCCAATTGTGTTGCCTTTAAGACAATGGGCAAAGTTAACTCTAGTAGTTGAACTCCTGGATAGGCCAATGCCACATTAAGCCATTCGTCCACAGAGCAAGCTAGCTTAAGGCGATTTTTCTCAACCAGTTTTTCTACTTCCCAGCAAGAGAAAATGCTGACACCCAGTCCATTGCTTTGATGACTTGCGATAATTTGTCGCAGTCGTTCGGTGAGGCGCGAGTTATTATCTAACCACCATATCCAAATATGAATGTCCAAGATAATGACTATTATAGCCTCCGCTTTCAAATCGAATTTAATTTCAGAGACGCCAAACAATTTTGGGGATTGGAGGACTTTATGAATGTAACTCAAAACGGAGTCGTGAATGCCGCCAATCTATCATTCTTTATGGTTATATGTTTTACTATTTACTAAAAAAGGGCACTTCGGGCCATAAGCCAAAAAGTATCCTAGACCTCAAGGCTATATGTCGGGGCGATAAATATGTAAGATAAATTATTAAACTTCTTCCGGAAAAACCAGAACCAGTTTTATTGGCTGATATCTTCGCACGCATTTGCTCCCTAGGTCGCATTCACTCTTGTTCCGAAGCCTAACGCTTCGTTTTAAAATTGGCGAAGGTGTTGTTCGAGCGATCGCTTTTCTGCTTTGGCCACAGTGCCATAAGCAATTCCCATTTCTTGAGCAATCGCCGTTTTGTTAATCGCCTCGTCGTAACCGAACGTTCCGAATTCCTGCCCAGCACTCTACACTTATCTCTTATAGATCGAGTACGCGGACGCTGAGAATGAGCTTATATTATTGGCTCAACAGGAATTCATTAGGTTGACATTCAGTTTTTAGTCAGAAAGCTTGTGGCGAATTTACAGGATGCCGACCTACTCCGTTGCAGATAGTTTAAAAATCGTTCGCGAGTTAAAAGTCTCACCAGGGTTAAGTTGGGTGGATGGAAAATTTGGTTGATTAGGCGAGTTGGGATAATGCTGGGTTTCAAAAGCAAGCCCATCACTCTGTCGATACTCACGATCGCTGGGGCCGTAATACGATCCGTTCAGCGAATTGCCAGTATAAAACTGAATCGCAGGCTGACTGGTAAATACCTCCAATAACCGTCCAGATGTGGGGTCGTGTAAGGTCGCCGCTAGTAGTACTTCTTCTGGATCTGCCGCCTCTGGCAATACCCAGTTCTGATCGTAGCCTCTGGCATAAACTAATTGCATATTATACGTCCTGATATCCTTACCCGCAGCTTTTGGCTCTTGAAAATCAAATGGTGTACCAACAACCGAATCAATGGCACCAGTAGGAATCATAACTGGATTTACTGGCGTAAACTGCCTAGCGTTAATGGTTAACACATGATCTAAAATCGTCCCGCTACCTTCCCCTGCGAGGTTCCAATAGGTGTGGTTGGTCAAGTTCAAAACCGTCGGTTCATCTGTAGTCGCTTTATAATCGACGATCAACTGATTTTCATTGGTCAAGGTGTAGGTCACTATAGTGGAGAGGTTGCCAGGAAAGCCGTATAGGTAACCCGGCCTCCATGATGGGTTGATAGTTTCACCCGTCCAGCCTGCCCCGGCAGGACTGAGGTAGGAAAGCACCAAACTCGCAGAATTTTCATTCGAGCCAACCTCGTCTACAGTCCAGATCTGCGTGCCAAAACCCTCACTCCCCCCATGCAGTGTGTTCGGTGGGTCATTAATATCTAGGCAATAAACATTGCCGTTCAATTCAAAAATTCCGTTGGAAATGCGGTTGGCATAGCGACCGATAAGTGAACCGAAATGAGGATCGTTATTCATGCTTACATAATCTTGAAGATTATCGAAACCCAGCACAACGTTTTTAATGTTTCCGCCTCGATCCGGTACTTTGATTGAGATAATTGTGCCACCATAAGTAATAATCCTAACCTCCATATTACAGCCGCTATCTAAGATATACTCCGAAATTTCCGTGTTACCGGTTATCCCGTAGCACTGCTTTTTGATGGAGGGTGGTTTTTTTTGTGAGTCATATTGTTCCATAGTAACGTCTCCTTTTCTCGTTAACAGAGAAACTTGCCAGTATAACGAGGATAAAATATTGAAAATAGCAATAAACTAACATCATCATCGCTCAAATCAAGGAAACCTCGAAAAATTCGGATTCTAAACCAAATCGCAACAAATACTCGATGCTTTAGCTCTCAAGAATTGCCAAAATAGCACTTAATCGAGGTTTACTCAAGATTATCCAATTAAAGAGAAACTATTTAACAGGAATAGACTGAGCATTATGAAAGAAATTGTTCGGATCCCATCGCCTTTTAATTTTCACCAAATTGCGCGGATTTTTTTCATAATTATCCAGAAAGTAGAGTGTCAGTGCACCATCCCTGCCCCCGTAAGCATTAAGATCGACATCCGGATAATTATAATAGCAGCCCTCAAATAACCCAATTGCCGGGTCTGGGTTAGGTATGCCACCATAAGGCGCGTACATCTCTTCGTAAAAGCCCCGGATCCACGATAAATGCTCCTCGTCTTGCGATTTATCTAGCCAGTAAGTTTGATATTGGAGCTTCACTAAATAAGATCGCTGAGCGATCGCCGTTGCAGTAGGTGAAACGGTATTGATTTTCCCTGCAAACGTATCTACCTGCAGCAGGCTTTGCTTCATATCATCGGCGGTTAAACCATTCGGAATAACTTGTAATCGATTGTAGATGATTTGAATCTGCTCGGTAGGAAATCTTTTTCTCTGATACGCTGATTTATACTTGCCTCGCTGATTGGGGCCAGAGGAATTAAGTGTTTGCTCGGCCTCATAGTAGGTATAGTCCCCGGTAGATTCTGTTATCGCATCTTGTTCGCGGGTGTTAAAGTTTCGTGGTGCCGGTGGTACAGACCACCAACCCGCATGGCCTGCTAGTGTAGATGCTACCCGTTTTAGGAGGCTGTTTCCTGTAATTTGCTCTAACTCGTTTTCTAACTGGTGAACATAGACTTTACTCTGAATGCGTTGCTCTTCATTAAAGTACGAGCTTTGGATAGTCATTCTCAGCTCGCCAGCGCTTTTATGCATCATTTGAAATTTGAGCGAAGTACGCCAATTATCTTCTTGCGCAGCAAAGTCAACATACCAGTCGAGCACATTTTTTAGAATTTCCGGGGTTAAACCGTCCCAACTAATAGACACGCTACTGATAATGGCACCTTTAGGCGAGTCTGGTAATGTTTTAAAGTAGTAGCGCGTAATCACGCCAAAGTTACCACCTCCACCGCCAGTGGCAGACCAATACAGGTCATAATCATCGCCCACTGAATCACAACTGACGTATTTTACCTTTGCTGGTAAATTGGCATCATCTTTCACTACGATATCTACGCCAGTTAACCAGTCAACAGTTAAACCATAAAGGCGTGACAATATGCCGTCTCCACCACCGCAAATATGGCCTCCCAAGCCAACAGAATAACAGGAGCCTGCCGGTAATACTTTACCGTAATCTCTAAAGAGGGCTTTAAATGCGCCCCAATTGGTGCCACCACTTCCGAGGTAATAGCCCAAGTCGGGATCTAGACCTGCTTCATCCATCGGAGTAACATCCAAAATGGCGGCTGTATCTTCATTGAATACGAAGTTCTCATAACAATGGCCACCACTTTTAATCTTAACACTACCAATGTCGCTGTAAGATGCAATCGCATCATCTAAGGCCGCGGCTGTACCCTGTGCGTCATGGCATAAATAAACGGCCTGGCAGTTACTGGAAAACCATCGTTGATTAAACCCCTGCTGGAAAGACGGAAAACGGACATCCGCTTCTGATTTCAGTATTTTTTTGTAACCGAGGTGAGACATGTTTGCTCCTAATTACGAATGGTTAATTCATTAGCGTATCAATTTTGTTGACCTAGCGTACTATAGAACCGCTCCTAGAAAACCCGACAAATCCTGACATTACCGACCCAGAGGGAAAGTGAAGTACAGAATTACGCCGACGCTGACCGAGCATTCTTGTCAGCTCGAGCCGAGGAATCCCGCCTCGGAGCAGAGGGGTCCTCTGGAATTCCTCTCGAACCTGTACCCACAGTTGCCTGGGGAGACTTATCCGAGAGGCTGACCTCTACTATAACCTAATTTTGCGGCGATCGCTTTTAAAGCGTTTTTCATTTCCTTCACTCCTTAAACCCACATCCGAGGGGTCTGGAAATCGCTGAAACCCGCATTCTCTCGTTGACCCCCGCGAATCGCGTTCTGGGCAAGGGTTTCAGGCACCCGAAACTAAAGCTTATTGAGAATAACCCCTTTTTATTAGACAAGAGTGCATATTTTTTTTGCGATCTAATGGAAGATTTTACCATTAGCCCCTTCTGGTCATTAACGATCTTCAATATTCTGTGCTATAGTATTTTTGCGCCTTTAATCTGGTAACAGAGACAGCGGATTCAAAGGGCTCGTCATAATGAAGTACAGTCCCTTGCAAAGGATACTCGGATTTTGCTCTGTGGGATGATTCCTTTTCTCTTGGCTTTTCCAAGAAAACTATTTCCACCGAGTCTCCAGCGTGAAAGGGCAAACCTGTAAGCATAATTTTGCCATCCTCGGTGAATGTTGCTGCCAGTTTGCGAGCATTCATATTGTCAATACTTTCCTTGAAAAGACTGCGCCTTTTGCTAAGGCTATTATAAATGATAAATTAAGGCTGTCGCTGCCTCATCTTCAAATCTACAAAGCGGCAAAAGCGACAGGGCGCGATCGCTCCTCAATCTCCTTTCTCTGGGGACTAGAAACCGGGTTTCTTCTCAAAATTTTCCTCTTATTGCCAAAATTGTCGGCAGAAACCCGGTTTCTTCTCCAACTCGGTAAAAAAGCGGCAAAAGCGATCGCAGACTTGTTTCCAGACGCTCTGGGTGCAAACAATGACATCCGGTATTCGCGAAGACCCCTCCTCGGTTCGCAAGCCAATATTTGTCGCTGCTACAAAGGGAAGATTTTTTACGGCAAAGTATTGCTGAAACTGGTAAACCAGAAATAAGCAGATGCTGGCGTGTTTGCCTCTGGGCACTGACCTAGGTATTAGATGACCCCTAAACAACTCATAGAGAACGTCTGGCTCCCCCTCATAAACCAGATACTCCTCAAAGGTGAGGGTATTGCTAGAAATAGGAGCAACGGACTGTGCCATATCGCTTGTCCTCTTCAAGATTGTTTTATTCTAGCTAAGAAACTCGCTTCTTTGGACAATAGCCTCGCCATCTTACCTAGAGTGTAGGGGGAGCATTTCACTTTTGTAACAGGACAGCCCGGAGGGCTTTGTTTGTATAGCCGCGCCTTTAGGCGTCGGGCGACGAGGTACAAAATTGAAATGCTCCCGAGTGTAGGGGCGGTTCGCGCACTGTAAAGTCAGCGAAGCTCACCGCCCCTACACTCTAAAAACCACAACCTACACCCCACACCCCACACCCTACACCCTACACCCCTATCTTCAAGCCACAGATGCAATAAAATCCTGATAGACTTTTTCAATTACTGTTGATGCCTCCGAGACATTCATCTCTAATTTTTTCAGGCGCTCTAGTTCTGCATCGCGATTTATTTCTCCTTCTTCCTTTTGAGCCAGTAGATTGCTTAGCTCCGCCTTGCGCGAGTCAATATCATCATTAATGCGATCGCTCACTTCTTTTTCATAACTATCAAAACATTCCTTAATCGCATCGTAGATATTCTGCCGTTGCTCGTCGGCGACTTTTGGCAAATATTTCATCAACTCTTTCTTGGTAGCCTTGACCAATTCTTTGCGAGCTTGGTCTGCCTGGAGGACGCCGACTCCCAAACCGAGCAGGGCTAAACCCACCGGGCCGAGAACGATTCCAGTTACGGCGGTAATAATGCTGCCGACGCCAATCACCGTAATTAAATTGAGAAGAATATTTTTCCAATCGAAGCCGGCACCAGCCATTGCCACCCCAGCAATATTGCCGCGAGCTAATGAAAACAATCCCATCGCCCACTTCGCCCAGGCCGGGGAATTATCTTCTTGAGAGCCGGTGCTAATCGGTTGTACTTTTTGGCCGGTCAGTTTCTCCGCTATTTTATCCGTGACTTTAGCGTAGTCCGCTCCATATTGAATCGCGCTCTGGGAGAGCTGGGCAAAAGCAGCATTCATCTCTTGCTCGGCTCCGACGCTCCAAGCAGATAGTTTGTCGTAAATATATTGCTCGAATGCCTGGGTCAGGGCGTTTTCAAAAGCTTCCCGCTTCCCAGCGCTCAAGAAATCCATAAAACCGAGACTCGGCTGATAGCGCAAAAAGTCGGTCTCAAAAGTATTGCCAGCATTGAGGACGTAGGTGTGGAAAGAATCGGCGATCCCCTTAGCTTTTTTATCCCGCATCCTGCGAATTTCCTCTTGGAAGCGATCGCGAATTTCATTTAGCTTATCGAACTCCGGCTGTACCGAGCTAATTCGTTCCTTTAACTGATTGACATTCTCGTCCAGCAAAGGAATGCGGCGATCTATAGATTCCCGGACGCGGCTTTCTGCTTGGCGGGCTAGGGTTCTGACTTGGCGAAACTCGGCGATCGCTCGCTCCTTAGTCAAAAAAGTATTCAAAGATCCTATAAACTCGGGAAACCCAGTCCCCTTCAGAGAAGCATTGGGATTCTTCACGCGCTGGCGCAGAGCTTTCAGCGCCGAAATCTCGAACACTCTTTCGTTATAAATATCGTAGCCTTCCACCTGACAATATTCTGCCAAATTCGCCTTGAACACTCGCCGCAACTTATACTCGGCTTCGTCCAGTTCTTCCTCATCGTCCGGGTCGATGAGACTTTCGCGCACCTGATCCCAAGCATTAATCAAAAAGAAAACCGTCAAGCCCCGGTTTCTGAGATAATTTTCCAGATAGCGGCGCTCCGCCAAAGTGCAAGGCTGGGTCGCTTTGAGGACGAACAAAATAGCATGGCAATTATTGATATAACCCAGAGACAGTTCGTTGCGAGCCTCAGTATCGTTCAGACCCGGACTATCCACTATTTCCACCCCTTTTTCCAGCAGAGCTAAAGGATACTCCACCACCGCATAGTCTATATCGGGAAAAGCTTCCTTCTTTTCTTCTTCTAGTCTCTTCGCCTCGCCGGGGTCTATAGTGTAGCGCCGCTTAAAACTTTTAAAATCAATCTGTTCGGGGCTTTTCCCGTCATTAAAATAGACCGTAACTTTCTTCTCCGGGCCATAGCGCAGCACCGTCAGCAAAGCAGTACAAGGATTCACGTCGCTCGGTAAAAGGTTCTCCCCAAGCAAGGCATTAAGCAGAGTGCTTTTGCCCCGTTTCATATCGCCGAGTACCATCAGCCGAAACACCCCTTTAGCTAAATTATCGCTGGCGATGCTGAGGTCTTCCACTTCTCGGTCTAAACCCAAGCGTCCCGACTCTTTATCGGCTTCTATCTCCGAGCTTTCCAGAGTTTTGGCAATTTGGCTCAGAGAACTTGCCACCTGAGAGCGCACCTTAGCGACTCGCTCCAAATCATTAATAAAACTTGCAGTTTCAACTTGATAACTCATATTTTAATTAGATAGTAAATTGGGCAATTAGGGTGTGGGGTGTGGGGTGTGGGGTGTGGGGCATTGGGCAATTAGGGTGTGGGGTGTGGGGTGTGGGGCATTGGGCATTGGGCATTGGGCATTGGGCATTGGGCATTGGGCATTGGGCAATTAGGGTGTGGGGTGTGGGGTGTGGGGTGTGGGGCATTGGGCAATTAGGGTGTGGGGTGTGGGGTAAGAGGGAGGGGGAAGTGTTGAACTCCAGTCGGGTATTGAGCGTTAGGTCGTATGCCGTCTTCGGCTGGA
>JAAHFN010000093.1 GCA_010672965.1 Oscillatoria sp. SIO1A7 | reverse complement strand
AATCAGCGGCCCGCTCCCTGCGGCACTTTTCTGGCCAGCAAGGAGTGGGCAAAAGGAGTGCTTTTCTTGCCCGTTGTTAGTACCCAATATAAATGCGTGACAGCTTAGTCTAGTCTAAACTCCAGTTGGTAAGCGATGTTGTCTGCAGGCTGGATATTTCGAGCAACATCCAAAGCCAGTTCGTATTGCCCGGATTCGGCATATTGAGTTGCTATAGCCTCTAGCGCCTCAATTCTATTCTCAACTAGGGAAATGCGATTGGCGATTTCTATACCTTGAGTACGATCGCCCATTGCCACGCGATCGATAGCGACATTCATAAAAGCGACAAACTTCCAATAGGAATTGTCTATACTGTCAGCTAATTCTAGAGCTTTCCCCAACCGACCGGCCTCGGCATATTGGGGAGCATTTCAATTTTGTAATCCGAGCTTTTTGGTTGCGTAGGTTGGGCCCGGGAACGAAACCCAACGGTAGCCCCCTTGTTGGGTTTCGTTCCCGGGCCCAACCTACTGCTTGCAAAAGTGAAATGCTCCCGCATATTGACGGGCAAGCTTGACGATCGCAGCTTCCGAACCTTTGGCGGTTTCTAAAATAGCTGTCAACTCTATGGCTAAATCAAATTTGTCTTTCTCCAAATATTGACCGGCGATTGTTGCCAAAGCAATTTTCTGATTGGTTGAAATTGCCAGAGGTACGAGTTTGTCGAGCCGATCGAGATTTGCATATAATGCGATCGCCGCCAATGCCACAGCTTTGCCCTCGTTGCCCCGAAGCGATCGCGCCAGTTCTAAAGCATTGTCAAATTCACCGGTTTCTGCAAGGCGACTGGCGATCGCTGACCCTTCGACTCCGCTCAGGGCGAACGGGCTCAGGAGATCTCTATAATAATCCTGTCTTGTAATCGACTCGGCTAGTTGCAAAGCTAAGTCAAATTCACCGACTGTAGCATACTCCTTGGCTATCTCCGCGAAAGCCTCGGCGCGGCGATCGCGATCGCTAATTGTCTCGGCGAGCTGCTTTGCCGAATCGAATTCACCCACAGCAGCAAATGCGATCGCGACAATTGTTAGATTTAGAGCTTGCCATTGCTCGTCGAGAGAGCGAGAAACCTCTTAATGGCTACCGCCCGCCTACCAAATAGTCGCTAAATCTAAGACAAAATCAGGTAAAACATTTTCTCCCGATACCGTCTGGGGATTGTCTAAGACTTCTACCTCCCGCTGAGGGCGATAAATTTCTATTTGTCGCTTCTTGCGGTTAATTAGTCAGCCTAAGCGCGCCCCATTGTCTATGTATTCTACCATTTTTGCTCGCGTTTCCGGTAAGGGAGCATTTCACTTTTGTAACGGGACAGCCCGGAGGGCTAAGTTTTGTGTAGCCGCGCCTTTAGGCGTTAGGCGGCTAGATACGAAATTGAAATGCTCCCTTCCGGTAAGGTGTCGCTGGGGGACATCAGTTCTACGACAAAATCCGGGCATAAAGGGGCAAATCTATCTTGCTCGTCCTGGGTTAAAGCATTCCAGCGATCGAGCTTTACCCAAGAACAATCGGGAGCCCGTATTGCTCCATTTGGCAGTTTAAATCCCCCGCTAGAATCAAATACTATGCCAAGCCTTCTCTGGCGATTCCAAGCTTCTAGTTGAAACGTTAAATCGGCATTGCGATCGCTGGTAGTTCCCCCAGTAGGCGGCATAACTATCAACTTTCCCGTGGCTGTCATTTCAAATTGTAAATCGCCGTTCTTGTGGCAGAGCTGCCAAAACTGCTCCTCCGTAAGGTCGATCTTTAGTTCTAGCCTTGGGGGTAAAGAAATAGTTGGTGTTGCCATGATTTTTTTCTAAAAGCCTATGGTGGCTCGGGACTTACGGGCATACGGCCGAACGCTGGATATAGCGTATGGAGCTAAAAGACACAGGACTGTGCGTAAGTCCTGTTAATGTTTAGCCTTCTGCTCGCGCTTGCGCTAAGGTATAGCTAGGGAGAGCATTTCCGACCGCCTAAAAGCGTGACTACACAAAACGCCCAAAACGGCCATTTTTATAAAAGTGAAATGCTCCCAGCAAAAACAAAGGCAAACGCCATGATAGGTAAAATTCTCGCCGGACATTACAAGGTAATTAAGGCCCTAGGATCCGGGGGCTTTGGACAGACTTACGTCGCCGAGGACACCCACCGCCCTGGCAATCCCCAATGCGTCGTCAAACATCTCAAGCCCGCCAGCAGTTCCCCCCAAGTGTTGCAAACGGCTCGTCGCCTGTTTAACAGCGAAGCCCAAGTCCTGGAAAAGCTGGGAACCAACGACCAAATTCCCCGCCTGCTGGCTTACTTTGAAGAAGATGGAGAATTCTACTTAGTCCAAGAGTTTATTGACGGACATACCCTAACCTCAGAGATTGCTCCGGGTCAGCGCTGGAGCGAAACTCAAGTCAAAGCCATGCTCGAAGACGTATTGGGCATATTAGAATTCGTCCACGCTCAAGGGGTGATACACCGGGATATTAAGCCGGACAATATCATGCGGCGGGCGTCAGATAATAAATTAGTGCTGATTGACTTTGGGGCGATTAAGGAAGTGGGCAACCAGGGACTGCCCCAAAGCGGACAGGTCAGCAACACCGTGGTTATTGGCACTCCCGGATATATGCCCACGGAGCAGGGACGGGGCAAACCGCGCCCGAGCAGCGATATTTATTCTTTGGGGATGGTTGCCATTCAGGCAGTGACCGGGATCTATCCGCAGCAACTGCGGGAAGATAAAAACACCGGAGAAATAATTTGGCAGAGCCAAGCGGAAATAAGTCCCGATTTAGCGGCGGTACTGACCGAGATGACTCGTTACCATTTCAAAGACCGCTATAAGACAGCTAGGGAAGTGTTGGACGCTCTCAGCGGCGGATACCAACCTACAAAGGTTAGCGGGCTGCCAGCAGATGTGCCGGTGCCCGAGCCAACGCTGGTACAGCAACCGATTCCCACACCTCAGCCGCCAACGCGCCAAAAAGGTGGCAAACTGCCTCTGCTGGTTGGTATAGGAGTTGCGCTTCTTCTGTGCGCGGGGGGAGGTTTTGCATACGTTCAAGCAGAAAATGCTAGGCAGCAGCAACAGATAGCCGAGGAGCAAGCCGAGGAGCAACGCCAGCAACAGATAGCCGAGGAGCAACGCCAGCAACAGATTGCCGAGGAGCAACGCCAGCAACAGATTGCCGAGGAGCGACGCTACCGACTGGCCCGAGAACGTCAAAATCAGCTAGGCAAACAGAAGCTGGCACAAGCGCGGCAAAAGGCAGAATCGGAAAGATTTCTAGAGGCAATTTCCCTGGCCCAGGAGGTTCCTTCGGACAGCAATTCCTATCAGGCAGCGCAGACAGCGATCGAACTGTGGAAGCGAGACTTGCGAGATCGAAGACAAGCAGAAGCTGAAGCCGAAAGACGACCATCTATTTCACCTGAAGAATTCGTTAAAACGTACTATGCTAATATAAATTTTGGTGATTATAGAAAAGCCTGGGATATGCTATCTCCTAGGCTAAAAAATGATTCAGAATCTCATCCGGAAGGATATAGTTCTTATCTAGATTGGTGGACTAAGGTCAAGCGAGTTAATGTTATTGATTCACAAACTATTAAGGTCAATTCTCACGCAATAGTTGAAACCGATTTACAATATTTTCTAAGGAGTGGCCGAGAAATAGACCAAACCTTAAGATTTTCATTAAGCGTTGACGCAACCGGCAAAAACTGGTATCTGGATCGGACTGAAAAGGTTAGATGAGACGAGTTATTGTAACTATTCTGTAAAGTAAGGATTGTAAGTCAAAGTCTTGCCAGCTTAGGCGATTGGCATTTTGTAACTGTCCTAACCTTAGTCTGTAGTGCTATAATAGACTTCTTGCATAAAGAATCCCCCCAACTCCCCCCAACCCCTTGAAGGGGGTATTATGTATTTATGCAAGAGGTCTAATCTACAGGCAAGAACCATCTTGGCTGTTAATCTGTACTTTACTTAAATAAATAGACAGCAATGAAAACTTCTCTTTTCTCCTTTGTATCTATTGCGGGTACTGCTGCTGCTCTCTGTCTGGGAACAGTGGGAGCAGCACAAGGAGCAAGTATAACCACCACTATCGATTTTGAAAGTGGTTTTAGCGACTTACAACCTGTAGATACCGTACTGGCAGGTGGCAACCAAGTAACATTTAGTGTTGGTCCCGGTACTACAGGTGGTATCAGTCCAGCATTCATAGCCGAAACTGGTGCCCCAATTACTGCTTTTTCTCCTAATGATGGAGGCGGGACAGCAATAGAAGCAGATATTGGCAGCTTCTTCTTGACAGATCGAGGGGCTTCAAACTACTTCATAGAGTTTGACCAAGCCGTGTCTGGCTTGGGTGTCGATATCTTGGATTTCCGAGGTGATGGCGGTACGCGAGGAGGTGAAGTGACCCTAACTGCGTTCTCCGATCTATTCTCGACAGCAATTGGCAGTACGACCTTTACGATCGTAAACGGTCTGCCCAATGCCCACCTTGAGAGTTTGTTTGTGGATGTACCGGGTAATCTCATCCAGTCAGCATCTATTGTTTATAGTGGCCGGGATACTGGTACGGGTATTGACAACATTACCTTCGAGACAAAGGTTAGCGTTCCCGAACCCTCTTCAGTGCTGGGGTTATTGGCATTGGCAACTCTAGGCGTGAGTTCGACAATGCTGCGCAAACAAAAGCAGCAGTAATCAAGCCAGTAGGGGCTAAAGGCCGTTTCACTTAGCGACATAAAACGCCCTTACTGTGTTGCAAGAGCATCTCCGTAGAAGAATCGGCTTACTGTTATACAATTCTGTCTTGGAATCGAGTAGCGCGATCGCGAATTTGCCGTAAAAAAGTCAAAGCAACAGACCGTCGCCGTTCCCGGCTCGCTCTGCTCGGGCTGCCAAACCGTGGTAGCAAAGACTGGCCCATAGATATGCTCGGAAATCTGCGGCGTTGGAGCCATCGACCCTCAGACTCGCACTTATCGCGCCCCTGTCTGCATCTGGGAGACATGTCACCTAAAGCTATACGGCCGTGCAGAGGGTGCGAAAGTGCAAAAAATTTTTGCTTCCAATGTTGAAAGTCGAGCAAAAACATGCTAATATAGTTTTAGCGCCTCAATAGAGGTCGCACAAAAGAGGGCCACGGCTAGCCCGCTAGCCGCAACCCTTTCAGAGTGAGAAGAAGATAGAGATCGCAAGGAGGCGTTTTCACTCTAAAAACGTTCTCCTTCAAAAAAGCCGGCTGGTAGGGTATATCTCTGAACTTGTTCGCGCAAGTTCATTTACATATACACAAACTAGCCTGGAGGAATATAGCCCACCCTAAAATGCCGCTGACTGTCAGTTAGTCGCGGTAGCGGGTGGGTTTTTTTTAGGGACTTCCACGCTCGAAATCGCGCTTCCTATTGAGACTTCTGGAAAAGAAAGTATTGCACTAATAAGGCGGTTTAGGACAAAGGTTTTGTAGGGGCGTTGGCGTTTCGCTGTCGCGACATGAAAGGCTTAGCCTGCCTTCCGGAGGGCATAGCCGGACCGAGGAACGGGCATATGGCATTCGCCCTTCTATTAAGGGAATTCCAAGAAATAAATTACCCAATTCGTAGGACGGGCGTCCCGCCTGTCCTGTGCCGAGAGACTTTTCGGAAGCCCGTCCTACGGGGAAGCGAGGGAGAAGTATTTATTTGGAAATCCCTAAAGCCGTAGGTGCGAAAAGACCAGGATATTTCCCGACACCCCACACCCGACACCCCACACCCTACCCCACACCCCACACCCCACACCCCACACCCTAGAGGGTGCCCAATGCCCCATTCCCAATTCCCTAATCTATATACCCCATCAGAATCTCAGTTTCCTCCAACTCATTAGGTGCGATCGGGCGTTTCCCCATCAGGGTGCCAGTAATATGCAGAGTGCTGGCGGAGACGGGACGAATTCCAGAAGCCGATATGGTATCTACTACTTGCAGACCGCTCGAAACCACCGGGCGAATTCCAGAAGCGGACATAGTATGGTGTACCTCAATAGCGCTGGAGGAAACCGGACGATTTCCAGGCAACTGGTTCTGAGCTACCTGAATAGCCCCAGTAGTAGGTGCTTCAATGGTCCCAGTAGTGGGTGCTTCCTCTTTCTTATCCTTGTCGTTATTTTTTTCCGCCTTAGTGGTCTTGGTAGTTTTGGCAGTCTCGTTGGCTGCGGCGGTAGTGGTGGGGCTCATAGTTTCATCCTCTTGATTTTTTAACTTGGCTGATTGCCAGAGAGCCACCTAATATATTGGCTCTCCTGTCGGAGCATTTCACTTCCGGGATCGTTAGCCCTTCTGGGCTAAGTTTTGTGTAGCCGCGCCTTTAGGCGTTAGGCGTCCGGGTAAGAAACTGAAATGCTCCTGTGAGTTTGATGCCCGAAGGTCTATTATAAAAGTATTATAAACTTAGTAACAGTATCAACAAACCAGCGCGATCGCTTCATTACCCTATTCGATTGTTGACCAATTTTGAGACTCTCGCTACCTGTAGGAGATTCGTCTGAGGCGGGCGAAGCAAGAATTATCCAATTCGTAGGACGGGCGGAGCGCCTGTCTTTCGGCACCGGACAGGCGCTCCGCCCGTCCTACGAAGAAGGGACGGAGAGATATTTATTTGGAAATCTCTTAACTACCCCACAAATTCCGTAGGGGAAGTCCCCCGTGGCTGCCCCAAACCGGGGCGGGCAGGGCGGGCACGGGAACCCTCCTATCTTTCAAGGGTATGTTTTTTAGATTTGGCATTCAAGAGTATCAACCCTGGACGTAGGGGCGACAGCATTCCCGAGATAGCTTTTGCTATACAAAAAATTATTGGATTGGAATGCTTCGCCCCAGAAACCCATGCAGCCCACCGACCGCGCTGCTGCCAGGAAATTATAAAAAACATACCCTTGAAATTAACCCGCTTATGGGATATTTTGCGCGAGTCCTATTCTTTACAAGTCTAAATCGGTTACAGCCCCGAGACTGCTAGAGGACACTAACTTAGCGTACTTGGCCATGATCCCAGCGGTATAGCGAGGTTTCGGAGGTTGCCACTTAGCGCGGCGACGCTCTAGTTCGGCATTGTCAATATCGAGTTGCAACTTGCGTTCTGGGGCATCGATAGTAATAGAGTCGCCTTCTTCTATCAAAGCGATCGCTCCGCCAACTGCTGCTTCTGGAGCGACGTGACCGACGACTAGGCCATAGGTGCCGCCAGAAAAGCGCCCGTCCGTAATCAATCCCACGGAATCTCCCAAACCAGCGCCAATAATAGCCGAAGTTGGAGCCAGCATCTCTCGCATTCCCGGACCTCCTTTTGGCCCTTCATAGCGAACTACAACAATATCCCCCGCTTTAATCTTCCCGTCGAGAATAGCCTTTAAGCAATCTTCTTCCGATTCAAAGACGCGAGCCGGTCCAGTAATTTTAGTATTTTTAACGCCGCTAATCTTAGCAACAGCTCCTTCGGTGGCGAGATTGCCTTTGAGAACCGTTAAATGTCCTTTAGCATAGACAGGATTATCCCAGGGACGAATAACATCTCGATCGGCCGGAGGTTCTGAAGGGACATCGGCCAATTGTTCGGCAATAGTCTTGCCAGTTACAGTCAGGGCATCGCCGTGGATTAAGCCCTGCTCTAGAAGGATTTTCATCACCATCGGGACGCCACCGGCTTCGTGAAAATTGGTGGTTACATAGCGACCGCTGGGTTTGAGGTCGCACAGCACCGGAACCCGAGCGCGAATCTCTTCAAAATCATCTAGGGTTAGCTTCACGCCGATGGAATGAGCGATCGCCAACAAATGCAGCACTGCATTAGTCGAACCGCCGACGGCCATCACTACCGAAATAGCATTCTCAAATGCTTTGCGAGTTAGAATCTGGCGCGGCAGAATTTGTTGGCGAATTGCTTCCACTAAAACCCGAGCCGATTCCTCAGCACTCTCGGCTTTTTCTGCATCTTCCGCTGCCATAGTCGAGGAATACATCAGGCTCATGCCCATTGCTTCAAAAGCCGAGGACATGGTATTGGCAGTGAACATCCCGCCGCAAGAACCGGCTCCCGGGCAAGCGTTGCGCTCTACTGCCATCAGTTCTTCCTCGTCAATATTGCCAGCGCTATATTGTCCTACTGCCTCGAAAGCGCTGACCACAGTTAAGTCGCGACCGTTATGTTTGCCCGGTTTAATCGTACCGCCATAGACAAACAAGGCAGGAATATTCATCCGGCACATAGCAATCATGGCTCCGGGCATATTTTTATCGCAGCCGCCAATAGCCAGTACCCCATCCATACTTTGACCGTTACAAACGGTTTCGATGGAATCGGCGATCGCTTCTCGGGAAACTAGGGAATATTTCATCCCCTCGGTTCCCATCGAAATACCATCGCTGATCGTAATAGTCCCGAACATTTGGGGCATACCGCCAGCTTCTCGCACCGCTTTTTCTGCCTTTTGCGCTAAATCATTCAAGCCCATATTGCAGGGAGTGATAGTGCTATAGCCATTGGCAACGCCCACGATTGGTTTGGTAAAATCTCCATCGCCAAAACCCACCGCTCGCAACATAGCTCGGTTGGGCGATCGCTGCGTTCCTTGGGTTACGACCTTGCTTCTAAAGTTTTCCGTCTTTTGCACCATGTAAGTTCTCCTCTAAAATTATGCCCCAATACCCGGCCCAACTCACTGCCCCGATCGGCAAGGGTGCGTAAGCATGGGGAAGGTAGGGCGGGGAAGGGCTAAAGAATTATATCTCCCCTTGCTCGTATTTCAATCCTCACCCCTTTTCCTAGATAAGCCTGAAGGAAGTAAAAGTCGAGAGGATATTGATCGTAGGGATGGTAGCGTCTGTATTTATCTATTGTCTCAGAAGCTATGGCTATTTTGTTGGCTGTCTTTTGTATATCCGGCCCAGTCCGCGAAACCGTCCTGAATCTGAGAGCATAAGTGGATGGAAATAATTGAGGAGATTTTAGGAGGGTGCTTCTATGGATGTGAGCGAACTTCTTGTTCTATACGCACAAGGAGAGAGAGATTTTCGAGGGCTCGACCTCAGCGGAGCCAATATGGCTAATCTGGATTTGAGCGAAATAAACTTGCGATCGTCAGACCTGCGGGAGACGAACTTTAGCGGAACTCGATTAAAAGGGGCGAATCTGCGCGAGGTAAAGCTATCTGGTGCCAAACTACATGGAACTGACCTGTGGGAGGTCAACTTAATTGGTGCGGACCTTTATCAGGCTAATTTAACCGAAGCAAGGCTCAATGCCTCTAACATGAGTCGATCTAATGTGGAGCTAGCCAATTTTGAAAGGGCAGACTTGAGTTTGGCACTTGTAAATGAAGCCAAACTCAGCGGATCTAATTTGACCGGGACAAAACTGCGCGATGCAAACCTTTCTCGCGCTAATTTAACCGAAGCGAATCTAACTCGCGCTAGCATGGAGGGAGCTAACTTAACCCTCACCATACTAACTCGCTCTGTCCTGGAAGAAGCTACTCTCATTGGTGCTACTCTCAATGGTGCCAATCTCAGCGGAGCCAATCTCAAGGCTGCCGACCTGAGTCGGGCGAATATGGGCGGCTCTAATTTGGCAGGGGCCGACTTTAGGGGAGCTAGATTGCGAGGGGCTAACATTAGTTGGACTACCTTGAGAGGAGTTAATTTGCATCGAGCTAGTCTCTATAGAGCTAATCTTGGTTGGTCAAACCTGACTGGAGCAGATCTAACGGAGGCAATTTTGATTGATGCCAATCTTTATAGAGTTAACCTGCGAGATGCCAAGTTGGCTGGGGCGATTATGCCCGATGGCAACGCCTACGAATAAAACTGCAACTACTCATTTAAGCCTGTCTTCGGGCGGTAACCGGTGTATCTAAATGGCCCAATAGTTAATTTAATCTGATAATTTAATCTGATAATTTAATCTGATAATTTAATCTGATAATTTAATCTGATAATTATTGCATAAAAAAGATTGTATTGTAGATAGAGGCAGCATACGCGCAAAATCCTTGGGCTGCGATCGCATATTAGCTGCGCCTATTGGCTGCGTCTGTTAGCTCTGTTAGCTGCGATCGCAGCTATGGGTAATGAAAAATTAGAGAATGAGAGTTCGGGCGAGACCTTAGCTGGCGCTGCTCGGGAAATTGGCCCCAAAATTTGGTTAACTATAGCACTATATAGAAACCTATCGAAATTTTATTATAATCTTAACCTCTACTTTATAATCTACACATATGGATTTAAAATAAAAAAGTCTATCCGAGAGGATCTTCTGATGGGGGGGGCAATGTAATGGATGCCAAAGAACTTTTAAGCCGTTATGCAGCAGGAGAAAGAGAGTTTACAGGTGCCAACCTGATTGGGGCAGATCTCTCCAACGCCCAGCTAGGTGGCATTAATCTTGCTACTGCCTTTCTGACGGGAGCCAATCTCAATAGAGCTTTCCTGGGGGGAGCCAACCTCAGCGGAGCCTTCTTATACCGTGCGGATCTAAGTTATGCCAAGCTCGCCGAGGTCAACTTGAGCGAGGCAGATCTAACCAAAGCTAACCTAAAAGGCGCATTGCTTGTCAAGTCCTTTCTTGTTGGCGCCAAACTGAGTGGGGCGTCTTTGAGTGGGGTCAATCTTTCTCATGCTAATTTGCACGATGTGAACCTTTGCGGTGCAGACCTCAGAGGAATTAACCTGCGTTGCGCTAACCTAATCCGAGCCAATTTGAATTGGACTAATTTGGCAGGAGCCAGATTAAGCGGTGCCTCTCTCCAAGAAGCCAGAGTTAATGGTGTCAAACTTAGTGAAGCCTATCTTAATGGAGTAGATCTCAATGGGGTAGATCTAGAGGGAGTTGACTTGAGCGATGCCAAACTTAATGGCGTCAACTTAAGTGGCGCTAATCTTATGGCCAGCAATATGAGCGGAGCAACTCTAAGAGTTGCTATTTTGAAGCGAGCTAACTTGCGAGCTGCTAATTTGAGCGGCTCTTTGTTGAAAAAAGCTTCTCTGAGCGAAGCAAATTTGAGTAAAGCAAATTTGAACGATGCTGACTTGAGCGAAGCAGATATGACTGGAGCCAACCTAAATTTGGCCAGCCTCTGCGGGACTAATCTAGCCTGCACTGGCCTACGCGGTGCTTATTTGTGGGGGGCAGATCTTGATGGCGCAAACTTGTATCGAACCAATCTCCAAGGTGCTAGCTTGCGCAATGCTGCTCTTGATGGAGCTGAGTGGGAAGAGGCTATTTTCAATAATGCTACCATGCCCGATGGTACGCTTTACGATTAAAATACAGACAACCTCGCGTCAACTTGAGAAACGCTATAATCACCAATTGCTATACAAGCAAAGGGACTGACAGATATCCACCCCCTTACAGTTTATTGACCCATACTCTGTTGGCAATGTCCTATTTTAGGGTATCTAAGGGCGCATGTAAAGATTTAGTATGCAACGAGCAGTCAAAGGTGAGGCTGAAAAATGGATAGTATAGCTGAAATACAGCCAGGGAGAGGCTTAGAGCTTGACCTATTCTAAAGTTAGTCAATAGATTGCAAAGAGATCTTGCAATCTGCTCGGAAAGCTCATATAATCCGGGTGGCACGCTGCCTTGTCTGGCCTGCAATCCCAGAAAAAGCAGCTCCGCGATCGCACCTTCGAGCTACAATAAAAGAGAAACCCAAATATGGGGTGCATTTCGCCGAGTCTGGAGACTGGCGATCGGATGGGTAGCATACGGATAATAGCAAATCGGATATCTGTGAAGTGTGAAATATATGTAAACTACAGATCTAATCCAGTTGCTTATATTTAAATGTGGGGCCTCCCAAGCAGGGTGAAATGATGGGAATAACAATCACCAAAAAAAACAAAAGTGAGACCTTAGAATTGCTTCGGCAGTACCACAAGTCTCCCACGACCGAACTACGCAATCAGCTAGTAAAACTGAATTTTGGGCTAGTTAGAAAAGAGGTACATCACTGGAGACAGCAATGCACCGAAAGCTACGAAGACCTGATCCAAGTGGGAAGTTTGGGCTTGATTCGGGCCATTGAAAGGTTCGATATCACCAAAGGGCACGCATTTAGTTCTTTTGCAACTCCTTATATAAGGGGAGAAATTCAGCACTATCTAAGAGACAAAAGCCCTGCGGTCCGCATTCCTAGGAATTGGCTGGCTCTACAGCGCCAAGCTAGCAAGGAAATAGTGCTGCTGCGCCAGAAACTCAAGCGGCAGCCGACAGATGTCGAAATAGCAGAAGCATTGAATATTTCCATACAGGAATGGGCGGAAGTTAAATTAGCAGTCTGCAATAAGTCGCCTTTGAGCTTGGATGCACCAATCCAGGATGAGGAAGAAGGATCTACTTCCTTGGGAGAACTGGTGCCAGACAATGGCTATCGCAGTTTCCAGCTAGCTCAGGAAGATCGAATTCGCGTTCAACAGGCCCTTGCTACCTTGGAGGAAGGAACTCGTAAGGTGGTAGAGTTTGTGTTCCTCTACGATCTGACGCAGAAGGAAACTGCTGCTCGGATGGGTATCAGCGTGGTGACGGTTTCTCGCCGCATCAAAAAAGGTCTGGATTCTTTGAAAAACTTGATGTCTGGCAGCGAAGAGTAAGCAGCAGAGTCCGTCTGAATAGGATAATTATTTTGGAGTATGTGCGATCGCCTGCCTAAAATTATTTATGACTTAATATTCTTACGATAAATGCTCAGAAGCTTTATAGCATTAAGCATATTTGGTTAGGGCAATTAAAAGCGCGGCCATTGCTAATAACGGTCATACTCGTGGCAGAAGAGCGTAGCTCCGGGCGAAGCAAAAAGCTGACTGCTGACAGCTAATTGCTTACTGCTACAAAATAATTTCTAGCTCGCTAAGATAGGTCGCTCGCGCTTCGCAGTAGCATCTGAAAAGTGACGAAATAACTCTAAACTTACTTGATGAATGCATTAACCAATAAGTCAAGAGCTAAAAACCCGGGTTGTTGAAAAACCCGGGTTTTTAACGTCTTGGCAAATACCTAAGATCGTATTGTAATAGTAAGTGCTTTGTTTGCAACACAAAATCTTTTCTCTCGATTAGATAACAATCTATCTATTTGCTGCCGAGAATATTATTGGGGATACCCGTTCCTAACAAATTAGTATTTAAAAAGGTTGTATTGCTTAGGTCGGCACCAGCGAGATCGGCGTAAGACAGATTGGCTTCTGTAAAATTGGCGTCCGTTAGATTCGCATCGTTTAGAGCCGCACTATTTAAGAAAGTTTGCTTTAGATTAGCCCCAGTTAAATTGGCTTCAGATAAATCGGCTCCCTCTAGATTGGCCATTTCCAAGTTAGCCCCTTCTAGATTTGCATTTCTTAAGTCCGCACCAATTAGGTGGGAATTTTTTAAATTAGCACCGCTCAAATCGCACCCTTGACAAAGGTTGGTTTCTAGAAGCTGTTTGACATGGGCGGGATTTTCCGCTCTTGCTGCTCCTAGGGAGGATAAAAGAATCAAAACTGTAGTTGCACCCAAAATCTTAGCTTTCATCTCCATCACCTCTATCCAACTCTATATTATCTATTATGTATGAATCGCTACAAAATAGCTGCGATCGCGGTCGGCAAGGATTTGTGAGAATTGTCAGCAATCTAGCGCGATCGCGCTAGCCTCTATCTTGCGATCGCGATCGCTTTTTTCTATAGGTCGGCCAAAACCCTCTCAATCTCGTCCCCATCTCCCTTGGGTCGCGACAAACTTTCCAGAACGGTTTTGATATGTAAAGTTTTATGTCTGCTCCTGACGCTATAGAGTTTATCATTAAACTTCAAACCGCTATTTAGCAAGAAAAGCCCTATATTAGGGGCATCTAGATCTAGCGTTTCTCAAATAGATCGTGTAAGATAAACTACCAACTGATAAGGGTTTGGCAAACTTAACATATATTTACTAAATTGAAAAATATAATATTTGAGAGGCGCTATATATAGACTGACTACCTAAGTCATGTTTCTAATACTCCCTACTTCTGAGTTCCCTATTTTCAATTGCCTATTTGAAAATAGGGAACTCAGAAGTAGAATAACCCAAACAGCAACCCAAACAGCACTTACCCATAGATACTTTATATATAGTATAGTCTAGCACTTTAAACTACATATTTTGACTGTATAGTTTGCATAACTCCAGCTAAAGTCTCAAATCTGGTGTCTAAAATTAAAATCGATTCCCCCTAAAAGATTTTGAAAAGGCCCCACAGGAGGCTTTATGAACCTACTCGCGTTTTTCCTCGGGCTTGCCCTGGGAACGGGTTTTTGGCTTGGTCAGCAGTTATGGTACGCCAAGCAATTGCGTCAAATGTTACGGATGTTAGGGACGGAAAGTTCAGAAATTGCTCTACCGATTATATCTCGTTTGCGACGGGCGATCGCCTTGTCCAACCAACAACGGCAAGATCTAGAGACGGAAATACATAAATGGAAGCATTTACTAGAAGTTATGCCCGTGGGCTTTGTCCAAGTGGACGAAGAAAACCAGCTCGTCTGGTGCAATCAGCAGGGCCAAAAAATTTTACAAATTGAAGATTCTCACCCAAAAGAGCGAAAATTTCTAATCGAGCTGGTGCTTTCCTACGAGTTGGATCGGTTAATAGAGCAAACCCGCGATCGACAAAAACCCGAAGTCCAAGAGTGGGTATTCTATCCCTCCGCCAAAAATGCAGAAACTATTCAGGAAAACCAGGGGCTTACTCTGTGCGGCTATAGCTGGCCATTACCAGGGGGCCAAGTTGGCGTTTTCTTGGAAAACCAACAGCCTTTGCTTGAACTAGCACAGAGTCGCGATCGCTGGGTTTCCGATTTAGCTCACGAACTGCGAACTCCCCTAACCTCTATTCAGTTGGCAGCAGAAATGTTGCCAGAACGATTGCAGTCTCCCTGGAAAGAGCGAGCAGAGCGCCTGTTGGGAGAAATTAACCGGCTAATTCAATTGGTACAAGACTGGTTGGAACTAACTCAGATGGAGGTGGATCTCAGCAAGCATCTTTCCCGCCAACCTTTAGAACTCAAATCATTAATTCATAAAGTTTGGCAAGCTCTAGAACCTCTATCCCAAGAAAAACAACTGACTTTGGCTTACTCGGGAGATGATTCTGTTTTCCTAGAAGCCGATAAATCTCGCCTTCATCGGGTTTTTCTCAATATCTTTGATAATAGTATTCGCTACAGTCCCCTCCAGGAAACGATTCAAGCTGTAGTAACTCAAACTTCCAAGCCAGAAATAACGAGTAATTCTTTGAAAGCTAGCTCCTGTATTTGTATCGATATTATAGATTCTGGTCCTGGTTTTACCGAGTCAGATCTGCCTCATGTGTTTAAGCGACTGTATCGAGGCGATCGCGCTAGAGCAAGGCAGACAGGGGAGTCTAGCAACGAAGGCGCTTCCCCAAAGTCAATTACAAATGGCACGGGTCTCGGCTTGGCGATCGTCGAACAAATTATCCAGGCTCATGGCGGCACCATCACCGCTCTTAACCACCCCGAAACTGGCGGCGCTTGGTTGCATATTCGGCTGCCCTCGGTTTGATCTGTGTTTGAGATGGCTCTGGTTAGCCAAAAAAGCATCAGTATAATAATTCTCAATAGAAATTATTCTAGGGCCTTGCGATCGTAACTATTCGTGAGCGATCGTCCTATCGAAACCCATATTTTTATCTTGTAAATTACAATTAACGATCGCTATTCAATAAATCTCCTAAAAGGGCAGAATCGATTGAGAATAGGTTTTTTGATTCAAAGCGATATAGAGGATATCGCTTCGTTTGGCAGCTTCAGTGGGTTTTGAAAAATATGCTAAGGTCCTGGTTAACAATGTCTCTTGTTGTCAATTAAGGCTCGCCAGATATAGCTATTATCTAGCAAAAGACAATATCGTATATACTGGTAAAGCAATAGGCTAAGTTTGTTTCCCTGCCTCAATCTGTCATCTGGGAAGGCTTCTGACGACCATTAGGCCACCAAGCTTTTTGGTTTTCTTAGAATTGTTGCGGTATGTGGCTAAATTTCAACGATATTATAAGGGTTTAGAGGCTAATGTACCCATTGTTTTGTATTTTATGCAACATTTCCATCCCACGCAGGCACGGGAGAGCCACCTTTTTTTGAGGAGCAATATATATATGCAAGCTAAAATTAATAATTTATTTAACGATCGTAAATTTCAAAAAAATAGTTTCAAGAAAAATATTCAAAGCTTAAAACAGGATATTTTTCGCATGGGATCATTAGTAGAAGAATCCTGCACTCTCACTCATAGAGCTTTGTTTTATCGAGAAATAGCCATTTCCTATCAGATTCCTTTTTTAGACAAAAAGATAGACTTCTTATATCGCAAAATAGAATTTAATTGCCTATCGCTCATAACCCTAGAATCGCCAAACGCACAAAATTCTCGCTTTATTGGAGCCTATATGCAAATTGTGCGAGACTTGGAGAGGATTGGAGATTATGCCCAGGAAATTTCTGAAATTGCCCGTCTGCTTGCTTCCTTATACTCCCCAAACGAGCTTCTTTGTATGCTTGAGATTAAGCAGATGTTTCATCAAACCCAACTCATGCTCTCTAAAAGTTTAGAAGCTTTGGCAAACTTGGATGCAGAAGTTGGCTTGCAAGTCAAACAGCTTGATTCTATTGTGGACGATCTGGATCGAGAAGTTTATTCAACTTTAGCCTCTCAACGTAATGTTAAAGGTAAAGTCGAACCTTTACTCTTATTGGGGCTAGTGATTCGTAACATAGAGCGCATGGCAGACCATGCTACTAATATTGGCAAACGAGTGGGCTACATAGTCAATGGTTACCGGCATTGCAAGGGAAAAATTAATGACTTAAAGCAGGATACTTTTCGCATGGCAGCTTTAGTTAAAAATTCTTTCCATCTCAGCCATGAAGCTTTGTTCTACCAAAACTTAGCCTCTGCTGAAAAAATAACACCTATCGAGCGTAAAATAGATGAATTTTATAGGCAAATTCAATCGGATTGTGTATTTCTAATGACCTTGCAAGCGCCAGACGGAAAGGATTCGCGCTTGATTGGTGCATATATGCAGCTCGTGCGGGACTTGGAGAGAATTGGGGATTATGCTCAGGATCTTTCAGAAATTGCCTACAAACTCAGCCGCTATCCAGCTCATCCCAGTATGAGTTGCATGAGTCAAATCGAGGAGATGTTCAATCATACCCAAATCATGCTGGCTAAGAGCCTGGTAGCCCTCGCAGATTTGGATGCAGAAGTTGGCCAACGAGTTAAACAGCTCGATTTAACTGTCAATCGCCTTTACCAACAGGTTTATACAACTTTAGCCTCGCAACAAGATGTCAAAGGTGTAATTGAACCACTCTTGTTATTGGCTTTTGTTATTCGTCATATAGAGCGCATGGCAGATCATGCTACTAATATCGGTCAACGAGTTGCCTTTATTGTGGTTAGCGATAGTTAGCATTGGCAGTTGGCTAATAGTGATTACCTATTGGTTGCCACTATTAGCATTTTGCTATTTATAACGGCTATACTGCCAAGCCTAAATCAATTATCAAAATATTTCAGATTACAATTATAGCCAGCTTACATTATAATATCTAATCCAAATTTATTCCAGTCGATAGATCGACATTTAATCTATATTTAATTGTAAATTAATAGCACATTAACCTAAAATTAACCTGATAAAAACAATACAAATGTAGCCTTATAATGTTGCTGCTATAGAGCCTGTGACCAATGAAAACACCTTCAGACTATTTGACAGCATCCTTCAGACAATGTTTTCAAACGCTTAATATACAAGGGGTAAGGTGGGACTGTGTAAAATATTTTGATGCGTGGGCGTTCGTTACAAAAAAGGTCTCAATATATAGCAGACAATCAATAGCAATTGGCTGTTTTTATAAAAAGGTGTGAGGAGAAACCATGTCAAGACTATTGTGGCAAGGGCTACGAATAAGTCCAGGGGTTATTAGTGCCGTATTACTGCTGTCAAGTCCTGCGATCGCGCAAGAACTAGCAACAGAGTCTTTTTCAAATACCCAGGAAACTGGTAGGGACTCCTTTTCAGAATCATCTCTCTCCAGTCTAAACACTGCTCCCTCGACCGACTCAACAGACAATTTACTAAAGCAACTAGACCAATACTCTCAAGTAAACTTGTCTTTGCAGTCAGATCCCTTGGAGCTGATTAACTCTGTTGACGAACTGAGCGACGTGCGACCCACAGACTGGGCCTACAGCGCCTTGCGAGGACTGGCCGAGCGCTACGGCTGTTTGCTGGGCTATCAAGATGGCACCTATCGCGGTAATCGGGCCATGACCCGCTACGAGTTCGCCGCAGGTTTAGACGAATGTATGAACGTGATGCAGCGTCTAATTGAAGATGCCACATCAGAAATCGGTTCTGGTGACCTAGATGTTATAGCCCGCCTGCAAGAAGAATTTGCTGCGGAACTGGCCACCATGCGAGCGCGGGTTGACGGCCTAGAAGTGCGGACCGCCGAGCTGGAAGCCAATCAATTCTCTACAACCACCAAGCTCAAAGGGGAAGCAATTTTTGCCCTGGTGGATGCCTTTGGCGAAAGTGGCGATACTATTAACGGCGGCGAAGATGTAGAAACCGCCTTCGGATACCGGGTGCGGATGAACTTCGACACCAGCTTTACTGGTAAAGACCGCTTGCGAACTCGCCTGCAAGCCCTAAATGTGCCTCCCTTGGATGACGCTACTGGGACGCGGATGACCCGTTTGGGCTTTGACGGCAGCGAAAGCAGCCAATTCACCCTTAACCGTTTGGACTACCGTTTTCCCCTAAGCGACAAGGCTCGGTTGAATATCGGCGCACAAGGATTCTCACCCCACAGGTTTGCCTCGGTGACCAATCCCCTGCTAGCGAGCAGCGGTAGTGGCGCTCTATCTCGGTTTGCACGACGCAACCCCTTGATTTTCAGAACCCCAAGCGGTGGGGGTATCGGTCTGGAGTACAAACTCAGCGATGCCCTGATGTTGGATTTGGGTTACTTCGCCGGAGATGCGGAAAGTCCGACCCCCAAGAATGGCTTATTTAATGGCGCTTATAGTGCTTTTGCCCAAGCAACAATTACCCCGACAGAAAATATAGAACTAAGCCTGAGCTATGTGAATAGCTACCACCCGGGTGGGGGCGTCAACTTGACCGGCTCTACGGGCAGCAGCCTTGCTCGCCGGCCCTTTGGCAACGTAGCGACTTCCGCCAATCACTTTGCAGTGGGCGCGAGCGTGGATCTCAATCCAGTAGTGATTTCCGGCTGGGGAGGTTTTTTAACCGCCGAAGCCCAGGACGGTCCGCGACAAGACGATAATGCCGATATTTGGACATGGATGGTTAACTTCGGCGTACCGGATGTGGGCAAAAAAGGAAGCGTGCTTGCTCTGGTGGTCGGTCAACCTCCAAAATTAACTGATGTGGATGGCGGCGATACAGATCCAGATACCTCACTCCACTTTGAAGCTCTGTATCGCTATCCCATTGCGAAGAAAATCGCGATTACTCCTGGGGTGATTGTGATTACCAACCCAGAACATAACAGCGATAACGAGACAATTGTTG
Organism: Oscillatoria sp. SIO1A7; assembly: GCA_010672965.1. Lineage (GTDB taxonomy): Bacteria > Cyanobacteriota > Cyanobacteriia > Cyanobacteriales > Laspinemataceae > SIO1A7. The sequence continues at coordinate 1,743 of JAAHFN010000093.1, read as the reverse complement.
TCGGCACTGTCAGAACTACCTTTAAGTTTTAGGTTGTTAGGACTTACGCAAATGGTCAGCTTTAAATCTATATATAGGTTTTGGTGCGCCGCCTAGCACCGTACATTTGGACTCTATGCGTAAGTCCTGGTTGTTTTGGCTTCCAGCGATCGCAATCTATCGGGGAGCATTTCAATTTCGGCATCCAGCCGCCTGACGCCTATAGGCGCAAGCCGATCCTAGACGGACCCTGGCGCGGCTACACAAACTCTCGCCCCGAGGGCTGCCCTGTTACAAAATTGAAATGCTCCCATCTATCGCCCATAAATTTTTGTTAGCAAGCTAGCTTAAACTGGGTAAAACCAAAGAAAAAAGCTTGGGATTGGAGAAAGTATCTAGGGCGCTTTCTCCAGTCCCAAGCTTTTTTCTGGATTGAGTCTATTCGAGCTATTCGAGTTATAGCTGCGATCGCCCAACTTCATACTCAAGTCCAGCCATGAAGAACGAGTTATCGGGGCGCTTGTGGAAATGTAGTCAACCCCAGTTTCTGCAACCGGGCGGACCGTTTCTAGGGTGATGTTGCCAGAGGCTTCTATTTTTATGCGATCGCTCTGCTGCCGAATTATTTGAACCCCTGCGCGCATTTGTTCTGGACTCATATTATCCAGCATGATGATATCTGCTCCAGATTCTAGGGCCGCTTTTACGTCGGCTAAGGTTTCTGTTTCTACTTCTATAGTGAGTGGATAGGGAATTTCCGAGCGAACCCGGGCGATCGCTTCCTTAATACTACCTATCGCTGCAATATGGTTGTCCTTAAGCATCACTGCATCATCTAGGCCCATGCGATGGTTTCTCGCTCCCCCCGCTCTACTCGCATATTTTTCCAATAGTCTTAGTCCGGGAGTCGTTTTGCGGGTATCCACCAGTTGTACCGGCAAATCGGCAATTTTTTCTACATACCGGCGAGTCATAGTGGCGATGCCGCTCAAACGCATCGTTAAATTAAGGGCCACTCTTTCTCCCATCAGCAATGCATCTATGGGACCTTCTATACGAGCCACAACCCGTCCGGGCTCGCACCAGTCCCCCTCGCCTACAGCGGCCTCAAAAGTAATCCTGTCATCCAATATATAAAAGATGCGACGGGCTACCGGTAATCCCGCGATCGCACCTGGGGCCTTTGCAACCCATTCAGCCTGTCCAAAAGGCACTTCTCCTATATGTAAGGAGTTGGTGGAGCGATCTCCTCGACCAATGTCCTCAACCAACCAGCTTTTTAGCATTGGGTCTAACACTACCCAAGGAGGCAACCCAGCAATAATACTCACCTTGTTTCTTCTCCGGGACTCTAATCGTTGACAGCTAATAATCAATATCAATCCTATTTGAGTAAAAGCTGTAAACAGCTAAGCCCGAGCGAAAGGTTAATTTTTAAAGGCCCCATGCAAATCCTTAGCTATGTTGATTTTATAATCATCACTTTTTTTTGCCTTTTTTTGGACGATTCCAGGTCATTATCGCCCAAAAGCGTTACCCAGTATGGGATAGAGGGGTCAAAAAGATTTTTCAAAAAAAATGCTCCAGGGGTTGACGTTTTCAAAAAATGGAGCTATATTAGTAAATGTGCCGCTGAGAAGGGCAACCGATTCAGGACACAAACGAACCAAGAAAAACAAATAGTTTGAAAGCCAAAGCCAGATAACTTGGGGTCTCGAAAATAACTAAAAAAAGACCTCAGAAACCAAAAGCTTAAAGCCAAGA
>JAAHFN010000092.1 GCA_010672965.1 Oscillatoria sp. SIO1A7 | reverse complement strand
CAAATGCGTTCTTATTATGACAGTTAGGCAGTCCAGTTGGTTTACCAAAAACGGTTAAATGGGCCAAGAAAACCTTAACCAACCGGACCCAATAATTGTGATTTGTTAAATTCGCCAGCAGCATCTTAAAAAGGGGGGCTATTGACGCCTTTGCTTTGACCATAGCCCCCCTTTTTAAGCTTTTTAAGGGGGGTTGGGGGGATCTGACCCTACGGTAAAATGGCGAAGGTATTGTCTAAAAAACCGGGTTTCTGGCTTTAGGTATTTTTTTAGAAAACCGGGTTTCTGGTTGCTTTGGCAGAAGAGCGATCGCCATTTGCAGCCCGTCATTAACTCCTGCCATTCAGTATCCTCTTTATAGCTATCAAGCATAGCTTCTGCTTGACCTTCTATAATTTTTCTGCGCTCCGACATTGGTAATTTTAGAAAAGCAAGACGCTGCTCTAAGGTAAGGTCTTGCTCTTATGAATAGGAATAAGAAGTAGTAGCCTCTGGAATTTGAACAATTCAACAAATTGCCCTACCGCAAAATCTGCATCTGCCAGATATAAACAAAAGTCGGTTGGGTTCCTTTACGAAACCCAACCGGGAGGCGGCTCAAAACCGACTTGGAAATTAGCTAGCGCCTTTGGACTCCCTAGTAAGAATCACATCCAAATGTTTTAGATGTTTCGTCGTAGAAGATAGAGCCAATGTATGACTGTCCGCCACTCCACTTCGCGTAGCAACAGGATCCTTCTTCAACCTCAACGGAACCTTCAACATTGCCCGTCCCTTTTTTCCGATCGCATATTTTCACCGCATTGTCTTCTTGACCGCAGCCTCCATCCTTGACTATTCGCCAGTATCCCGTGTAATCTCCGCCATGACTATTGCTCACTTCCCCGTTGCAACTGTCTCCAGTTTTGATTCCTTCTGATTTTATTTCGGGTGATTTTATTTCAGGTTTTGCCTCAAGCTCCTCACATTGATACTCGATATATTTCTCGACATCTGGAAATCCTATGTAGCTTTGCTTGACATCCTCACACTCTGTACCAGGACAGTAGTAATTCAATTGCTGCTTGACATCTGGTGGGATAGCAGGAAGCTCCTCGATATATTTCTCGACAGCTGGAAATTCACCTATATAGCGTTGCTTGGCATACTCACAGTCTGGACCAGGACAGAAGTAATTCAATTCATCCTTGACATTTTGTGGGATAGCAAGCTCCTCGATATATGTCTCGAAAGCTGGAAATTCAGCTATGTAGCGTTGCTTGACCTTCTCACATTCTCGACCAGGACAGAAGTAATTCAATTCCTGGTTGACATTGTATGGGATAGCAGGAAGATCCTTGATATAGTTCTCGACACCTGGAAATTTACCGTAGCGTTGCTTGGCATACTCACAGTCTATATCGGGACAGTAGTAATTCAATTCATCCTTGACATATTGTGGGAGAAGAAGATTATCGACATATTTCTCGACACCTGGAACTCCTATGAAGCTTTCCTTGACATCCTCACATTCTGGACCAGGACAGAAGTAATTCAATATCTCCTTGACATCTTTTGGGATAGCAAGCTCCTCACAGGCTGTAACCCGATCTTGCATATCGTCTGCGAAGGCTGCATTTACAGGAAAAAATACCATCGACAGGGCTAAGACAGCGCCCAAACAGATAGATACTAGCTGAAGGATGTTCGTTTTTCGTTGCATTGCTTTCTTCAATTCCATATCTTCAATCTACTCGTTCGATCGGAAGCATCTTTAGCTCGTCGGCACGGCAGCACCGGTGGCTGCTTACCGTCAACTTTGCTCCTCGTGGCTTCTGATTAGCAATTCCCAATGCCTCATATAATGATGCCATTCTGACCTCATTATATGAGGCATAACACTCGGTTTTTCCTATTGGGACTATTGGGATAAGACCGATATCCTAGACGGTCGGTTCAGTAAAAAGATTTGACAGAACGTGCAGAATGTGTATTGCGGGCAATACACATTCTGGGGCGATTCGCGCACCGCAGGAAGCGCGAATCGCCCCTACCTCAAAATAACGATTTCAGGTAATACTGTACCGATGCCCTACAACTTTGACTATTCGCCAGTATCCCGTGTAATCTCCGCCAAGGCTGCTCGCCTCCCCTTTGCAACTATCTCCATTTTTGATAGTTCATGATTTAGTCTCGGGTGGTTTTATTTCGGGTTTTGGCTCAAGCTACTCACATTGATAATCGATATATTTTTCGACATCTGGAGATCGCATTGTGTAGAATTTCTTGATAGCCTCACATTTATCACCAGGACAGTATTCATTCAAGCTATTCTTGACATTTTGTGGGATAGCAAGCCCCTTACAGGCTGGCTCACAATTCTTGACATCTGGAAATCGCCTTGTGTAGAATTTCTTGATAACCTCACATTTATCACCAGGACAGGATTCATTCAGGCTAACCTTGACATATTGTGGGATAGCAAGCTCCTCACAGGCTGTAACCGTATCTGATGCGAAGGCTGCATTTACAGGTAACAATACCATCGATAGGGCTAAGACAGCGCCCAGACAAATCGATACTAGCTGAAGGATGTTCGTTTTTCGTTGCATTGCTTTCTTCAATTCCATATCTTCAATCTACTCGTTCGGCCCAATCAGAAGCATCTTTAGCTCGTCGGCACGGCAGCACCGGTGGCTGCTTACCGTCAACTTTGCTTTTGTAGGACTTACGCAAATTGTCTCGTTCAAACCTAAATGTAGGGGCGAGAGCGCGAAATCGCCCCTACCAGATACAGGGGCAATGCGTAAGTCCTGTTTTGGTGGTTTCTGATTGGAAATTCCCAATGCCTCATCTAATGATGCCATTCTGACATCTGATTTTGAGGCATCACACTCGGTCTTTCCTATTGGGACTATTGGGATAAGACCTATATCCTAGAGGGTCGGTTCAGTAAAAAGAGTTGACAGAACGTGCAGAATGTGTATTGCCCGCAATAGACGTCTTCTGGGGCGATTCGCGCACCGCAGGAAGCACGAAGCTATATCGCCCCTACCTCAAAATAACGATTTCAGGTAATACTGTACCGATACCTAGTAGCCCGTCAAGGTAGTTTTGAATAGCTGAGCAAATTTTTCCGTAGGCGTAGCCGCCCCTACGCCCCGGAGGGCGGGCTACGCCTACGGGGCTTGCCCAATGCCCAATGCGAACATGCCCAATGCTCAATTATTTCTTGACAGACTACTAGGACTTTACACGATCTCTCCCACCTTAACAGCCTTGAGGGTGACTGTCAAGCCAAATCCTTCCCAAATGGGATATTTTTTGGTTAATTAATTAGACAATAGTCCGGACAGTTTTTAGGGTAAAGGCTGAAACCCTCATTCTACCGTTGGCGATTGAGGAGTCTTAAGCCCCCCTTTTTAAGGGGGGTTGGGGGGTTCGTTATCTACGCAAAAATGGCGAAGGTATTGTTAAAAAAAACGGGTTTCTGGCTCCGATGCCAGAGAAACCTGCCCGGAGTCTCCTTTGTTGCTAAAGAGCTTAAAGTAGCTGGAGACCAAAAATTCTTTAATCGGAAAAGTCACAAAAGTCAAAGGATTAATCGTGACAATAATATTGCGCGTATCTCGTCTGGCTTGCTTGACAATTTGCCGAGCGACCCAATCGGCGGACATGACTCCTATCGGATTGAGATTGCTTTTAAAAGGACCGAGAATAAGCTTGCGCAAGACACAGGGAGCGTCCAGACGGCGCAGAGTAACTAAATCTCCGATCGCCCGCTTGCTCAATTCGTAGAGGGGACTAATGGCCGGCCCGACTTCCGCTTCCGAGGTATTAACCCAAACTTCCTTGCGAGCAATTTCTTCGTTGCTGCGAACTTTAGTCAGAAACAGTTCCATCAAGCGCCAAGTAGAAAAAGTATTAATTTCGTAGGATTTTTGAATTGCTATCGCGTCCCTTTCCCCATGTACGTTAATGCCGTGGTTGAGGACGAGAATATCGACTTTTTCTAGTAAATCGGCTAGCTCGGCTTCGCGACCGACTTGCCAAGTAACGGTTTTGAATGTTTTGGTTTTGCTATCAATATCTAGGGTAATCGGGCGATCGCCAGAAGTCAGAGCAATTGCTTTGGCACCAGCGCGATGGAGATGCAGCAAGAGCGATCGCCCGAGAGTTCCCGATGCCCCAGTCACGGCAACAGTTTTTCCCTGAAGGGATAGAGCAGTTCCCATAAGTTTATCCACTAATGTTAAAGTTCCGCAGTAGTAAGCATTTTGATTATCAAAGTGATGCCGCCAGTGGTAAGTTCTGTTCACGAACCAATTAGAAGGGGGAGCGAGAAACGGACCAGGCAGATGGGTTAAGTCCGTCAGTTCGTGGGCTCCCGCGACTCCATAACCCCGGGCGATCGCTCCAGCCAAAAAGCTCAGGGTATAGACAGTCCCTACCAGAGGCAGCCATTGCTGCTCCGGCGTCCAAAAATGGGCCGCCAAAAATAAAGGCAAACCAAATAGCAGCATGGCCAGGGATTCCGGTAGGTCGTGCCGCCATTGAGCTTGACGATAAATAGTATCGCTGACGGGAACGAGATTCGGGCGAAAAACGCGATGATGCCAGATGTGCAACCGATAGAGAGGTTGCCAAACATGGGACAGAACGTGGTAGAGGTCTCGCACCAGCTCCGCCCACAGTACCGAACCCAGTCCCCAAGCCGCAGCGGCTATCCAAGATGTCACCATAATTCGACATATAAGCTTTAATTGCACCTCACAAGTTTACATGAATTTACACAAGTTTACAATTGCGATTGTTGTTGCGATTGTTAGTCAGATTGTTGTTGCGATTGTTGGTGGCATTGGAATTATACTATTTGTCAATGGCGATCGTTATATAGCGGTTCTCAAATTGATGTTAGGTTTCTGGAGCGAAGCATCCCATTACAGGGTTTGACATTCAGAGCTAAGAGATAGTCTCGGGGATGCTGTCGCCCCTACGTTTATAACATGACACTTATTTGAGAAACGCTATAGTTACCGAAATTATGCTAGGGCTTTTGCCCTTAAATCATGTAAGATACTTAAGAATACAACTAGAGAAAGAGGGCGGACAGGAGAAAATCTCAATGGAGCCAACGACTGCGGAGGGTTGGATCGCAGTAGCCAACGAGCGAGCTGCCGATGCCGAAGCTATTGAAAAAGACAGACCCGCTTCAGTTGGTTCTGTTTACATGGCAGGTTATGCTGTAGAGTGCAGTCTCAAAGCCTTGCTGCAAAAGCGAGGGATCCCTACTCCCACTTCTGGAGCTAAAGGCCATAACTTGTACGAGTTATGGAGAGCGTCTGGATTGAAGTTTTCAGATCTGAAGGACTCCGCAGGCACCCAAACATTCTTTCTTGAGGATTGGAATACAGCTTGGCGCTATGAAACCAATCTTCCTTTTAAAGGTCATAGTGCCAAAGACTTGGTGGCAGGAGCAAAGGACTTGAGTATATTTATCCAAAGACAAATTAGGTTTCGCACAAGAACAAGGAGGCGTAAAAAATGAATCATTCAGAAATCAAAAAGCGCATCCAGCTTAACCTGGCTAACGCTAACTTGGAAAGCCAGGAATTGCGCGTCCAACCGGATCCTTTTTCTGGTTGGCTAATTGCCGTTGTTGCTGAGGGATTTAAAGGAAAGCACCATTACGAACGCAAAGAAATTGTCTTGCAAGGACTAGAGGATATCGAAATAGAGTGGCTGGATTTATTAACGCCAGCAGAACGAGAATGGGCGGGGGTATTGCCGATTGACTCTACTTTAGAAGACCTGCCCCTCTGGCCGGAGTCATTAGCGCGCAGCAAAGACCCTGAAAGTATTGAACCTAAAGATATTGTTTTTCCCTCGGACTTGGACGAGGATCTAGATCGTCCTATTGTCACCACTTTTTATTCCTTGAGGGGAGGGGTTGGTCGCTCGACTGCCCTAGCTTATACCGCCCGCATTCTGGCCAGTCGCGATCGCACCGTACTCTGCGTGGATATGGATTTAGAAGCGCCAGGACTAGCAGCGCTCTTTGGCAAAGAAGCGGAGATAAAACCGGAACGAGGATTGCTGTCAGTTCTGCTCGATATAGACCAAGGCAATCGCCCGGATATTGCCAAGCATATCCTGCGCCTCTCGGACTCCGACGAACTTTATTGTCTTCCTGCCGGGATTGCGAATGCTAATTACGCCCGGAAAATGAAGTTTATAGATCCGGGAGCTTGGTATCGGGAGGAAAGGAATCCTTTGCGAGAGTTACTGGATATGCTGGGGTCGGATTTGCCGTTTAAGCCAGATGTTATTTTGCTGGATGCGCGCACGGGCATGAATTCTTTAAACGCTCCCTTGCTGTTTGACTTGGCAGATCTGGCGATCGTGACCTTTTTTCCTAACCCCCAAAGCTTCTCTGGAAATGAGGCGCTAGTTCGGGCTTTGCTTGCTGCCCGCACAAGACGGAATTTGCAGCAACAACTGACGCCAGAGCCCCGGTTTTTGATTTCGCCCATGCCGGCGAGTAAATCCCCTGAAGTTATCGATCGCTACCAGCATAGAGCTATTGAATGGATTGGCGACTGGCTTTCGGTGCTGGAGCGAGATAGGCCGGAAGCGGAAAAAATTATTCCTTCAGAAATTGTTCATTTTGTTCCCTACCGAGAAGCGATCGCTACTTCAGATAAGATTATGAGCGATCGGGATATCTGGCAGGACTTCGAGCCCGTTGCCGAATGGCTGGAAAGGTTCTTACCGCACAAGCGCGAACAGGCATTGGGCATAGGGCATAGGGCATTGGGCATCGTTTAAATTGGTGACCCATACCGCGATGCGACGCCCGCAAAGAAAAGAGCTAGCACGCCGGAGGAGGTCTCTTGTTTCCCAATCTAAATGTGCGACAGCTTATATTATGGCGCGCTCAGTTGTTCTCTAATTTGGTCTAGGCTGTATTTTTTGGTTTCTTGAGATCGCTCTTCCAAAAACTGCATCAGCTCTTGGTTTTGTGCCGCCATCGCGACCTCTTCGGCAAAATCGACTTCAGCAATTACGAATTCCCGACCTTCGGGAGTTCTCAGAATAATCGCATCCTCCCCTGCAAGATCTAAAATCTCTGCCAAGCTTGGCACGGTTGCAGACAAGTTAATGGTTTTCATAGCTCAAATTCAATCCCGCGAATAAACAACCTATTGTGGTCTTTCCAGCCAATCGCCAAAACCTGCGACCTCTTTATGCTCTAAATCGACATCATAAAATACCCGATAATTGCCTATCCGTAGTTCCCAGCTCGATAGGTCATTGGGGCGGGTTGGTTTTCGGTTCCGCGTCTCAATCAACGGCTCCTGCACCAGTTGCCGTTCCGTAATATCCAGAATTAGGTTTTGCTCTGCCTTCCTCAGATAGCGCAGATCCTCAAGCGCGCTCGCAGTCAATACAATATCGAACATCTATCCAGTGTAATATCCAATCCGCCTAGATCGCCTTCAAGTCTCTTTACTTACTGTTCGCTTGGCGTAGAAGCGGTGCAGCCAGCAGCCTTAAATTCTCGGATTATTTGGTACGCTTCCGCCTCGGCAGAAGGACCATAGTAAGGAGCTGGCAATAATTCATCAATTGGGACAAGAGGTCGCCAAGGCCGAAAATCATAACTGTATGCTGGCTTTCCATGCCTAATCAAAGCCGTTTGCAAAGTTCCTCCTTCTTCAAAGATTACAGTATCGTTCTCGTTGATAACTTTGTCGTTGACTACGGAACTTATGGCAAACCCCGGTCGAGAGTCAAGGGTTGTATAAAGAAGGCAAACGCGACCCTTTACATTTGAAGGGTAAATTGTCAGGACTTCTTCTACATGAAGCCACATTCCGAGAAAGGGTGCAATTTCTGGATCTACTTGCGACCAAGCTCTAACAAAATCTTCTGTGTCTTGCCTCTGGCTATCAGTTCTTGGATCCCAAGCTGGGTGTCCCGATCTCGACCTTTCTTCTATTTTCCTCCGAACTTCTTGCCTTAATATTTCTATTTCTGCTTCTGTTGGTAATCGCTCCGACGAGCCTTCTAGCCAGTTTTGCGCCAAAGAAGGGAGGGCTCCAGCCGCCAATACGGCCAAGCTCGTTATGGCTCCAAACAGTAATTTACCTTTCATAAACTCGATCTCGCTTTTGAGCGCCTAATCTCGGTCGCCCCCGAAGAACCCGCACGGGAATTGGCGATACGTCCGAACTTTAGCACAAAAATATCCTCAGCGACAAGCGGTGCTGGATTTCAATGGAATTGTCCACTTCGGGGAACTAGCCATCAAACCTCTTATATTAGCCCTGTCAAATGCGATCGCTCTTCTACTGCACCAATAGCTAAAAAATTTGGCCCTCGTTGCGGCCCAATGCCCAATGCCCCATGCGCAATGCCCCATGCCCATTCCCCATTCCCCATTCCCGTATTAAAATAAAACGGTTGTATTTTGCTGGGGAGAATTTTGATAGAGCGTTATACATTGCCGGAAATGGGCTCGCTGTGGACTGATACCTACAAGCTGAAAACATGGCTGGAGGTAGAGATAGCAGTTTGCGAGGCTCAAGCTGAGTTGGGTTATATTCCAGAGGCAGCGGTTGCAGAAATTAAAGAGCGGGCCAGTTTCGACCTAAAACGAGTCAAGGAAATAGAGGCCGAAGTCCGCCATGACGTGATTGCTTTTCTGACCAACGTTAATGAATATGTGGGAGATGCAGGACGCTACATTCACCTGGGCTTGACCAGTTCCGACGTTCTGGATACGGCCTTGGCCCTGACTATAACAGCCAGCCTGGATGTCTTGCTAGGACCGCTAGAAGATTTGATTCAAGGGATTCGCTACCAGGCGCAGCAGCACCGGGAAACTGTTATGGTCGGTCGCTCCCACGGGATTCATGGAGAACCGATTACTTTTGGTTTTAAACTAGCGGGTTGGTTGGCAGAGGTATTGCGGCATCGCGATCGCCTGATTCGCCTGCGCAAGGAAGTGGCCGTTGGCAAGATATCTGGCGCGATGGGAACTTATGCCAATATCGATCCAAGAGTAGAAGCGATCGCCTGCCAGAAATTGGGACTAGAACCGGATACGGCCTCGACCCAGGTCATTTCGCGCGATCGCCACGCCAACTTCGTACAGCACCTAGCTCTTTTATGCGCTTCTATAGATCGCTTTGCAGTAGAAATTAGAAATCTACAGCGCACGGACGTTCTAGAAGTAGAAGAATATTTTTCTCCAGGACAGAAAGGCTCGTCCGCCATGCCTCACAAGCGCAATCCCATTCGCTCGGAACGTCTCTCCGGCTTGGCCAGAATTGCGCGCAGCCATGCAGCAACAGCTTTAGAAAATGTGCCTCTCTGGCACGAACGGGACATATCTCACAGCTCTGCTGAAAGAGTAATTCTGCCGGATGTTTGCATTGTCACCCATTTTATGTTGGTGGAAATAGCCGATTTGGTCAAACGCCTGCTGGTTTATCCTCAAAACATGGAAGACAATATGAACGTTTATGGCGGAGTTATCTTCAGCCAAAAAGTCATGCTCGCTTTAGTGGATAAAGGGATGAGCCGAGAAGAAGCCTATGCGATCGTGCAGGGCTGCGCCCATGAAGCCTGGAATAAACCAAACGGAGATTTTCGCAATGCGATCGGGCAAAACAATCTAGTAGCCGAAAAGCTGACTGCAGAGGAAATTGCCGCTTGCTTCGACCCCCACCAGCATCTCAAGCATTTGCCAGAAATTTATCAGCGGTTAGGGATATAATATAAAGGCATTGGGCATTGGGCATTGGGCATTGGGCATTGGACTGAGTTGTTTATTATCTCATGCGCTTTGAATTCTTAGGTTAAGATTGTTGGGCTAAAATTAATTAATTTTTAACTGAAAATTCAAAACTTCAAACGGGAGCATTTCAATTTTGCACGCAGCCGCCTGACGCCTATAGGCGCAAGCCCCGCCTCCGCTCGCGGCTGGCGCGGCTACACAAACTCTCGCCCTCTGGGCTGTCCTGTTAAAAAAGTGAAATGCTCCCCCTCCAAACTCCACCTATGTCCAATGCCTAATACCCAAAGGATAGCAGTCAGTGCAACCTGCGGGAAGGGCTTCGCTTTTGGCAGCGATCGGCATTGGGCTAAAAGCTGCCCAATGCCCAATGCCCAATGCCCAATGCCCAATGCCCATTTTCTATTTTACTTCTACTAAAAACTCGTATTCAAAACCTCGAAAATTAGACTCCATTTGCATGCTGTATGGGCCGGCGAGGGGTAAGGTGCCGTTCCATTCAGTTCTCTCTGCATCAGAGTAAGGGTCTCCAGCGAGAACTTCACCGTTCGGAGCCACCAAAGTGGGAAAGACTCCCTCAGCATTTAGTTTAGTAATTTTTATGGTTTGACCCTTATTCGCGGTTAATAAATATTTGTGGCTGCCCGTGCCGATAATCTTACCGCGAACAATGGCTGAATTTGTATTTGGTGCAAACTGAATCGTCTCGGTCACATTGGCACAGCTACTTTCCGTCCGCGTCTTAGCAATCCAACCTTCTACTGGGTCTGTAATGCGGAACCAGCCATTGGACTCTTCGGCAATAGAAACATAAATGCCATTATCGACGGTGCCTGCGAGATTGCCTTCGGCGACTTTTGGAGTGGAGCGGACATTGAGGGGAGGATTGGGGTCGGCAACGATCGCCATACTAATTTTGCAACCTTCTTTTGGTGGAACTATTACGATTGGCTCGCCAGAGGAGGAGCCTGAAGAGGTCGGAACAGTCATCGGTTGAGATATAGGAGCAGGAGTTTTAGCCTGCTCTGTAGCAGCAGGAGTTTTAGTTTTCTCTGGGGTAGTTTTCTCTGGGGTAGTTTTCTCTGGGGTAGTTTTCTCTGGCGTAGTATTAGTATTGCTATTTTCTGTAGTAGATTGGGGGGCCTGACACCCCAGTATGCTGCCGATCGCCAGGGCGATCGCCAAGGCACCCACAATCATTTTTGGCTTTTTGCTTGCGTTCATAATTTTAAAATCACAAAAAATTACAATTTAATTGTTTTTGCCGAATTGGTTCCACAAGCATTGGGCAAAAACAATTCCCTAAACCCTACACAAGCGGGTGTGGGGTGTAGGGTGTAGGGTGTAGGGAAACTTCATGCTATTTCCGGAGCGATCGGTGTCGGAAGCCGGAAAGCCCGTTCGCGTTCGGAGACTTCGGGGCGTTCGTCGTGACGATACCCGTATGTCACCCCGTGAGGTGAAAAAGCCTCAGAATCAACACCCTACTCTACACCCTTGCCAAAGACTTGCGATCGTCTCGGTCCAATTCTCTATAGGCACCTAATTCCCCCTCCTCTCGCCAGCTCCATACCCCACAGCCTACTCTACGGCTCAATAACTCATTGCCGGTTGCCTATTTTAAACTGGATATTCATAATTATCGATAAATCAGCGATCGCAATTTTAGTGACAGCTTTTGCAGCTATTTTGGGTATTTTCCATATTAGGTGGTTTCACTGAAGCCGAATAAAAGCTAAAGAGGCGATCGGCAGATGGTTTCCACCCCCAAGGCATGAAACCCTATATTAGGGCGTTGGAGCGGTGTAGGACGGCAAACAATATGAGCCCAAGAAAAGCGCCAAGAAATGGTAGTTATTTTAACAAAAGCGGTTAGTAGGGAAAACCGTCCCCGATAGGCGATCGCAAAATGGTATTTTTGCGGGCGAAACCATTGAGACATAAACTGGGAACTTTAAGAAGATAAAATCGTCTTAAGCGAAAACTTATAGAATAATCGAGAAAAAGCGATAAAAATATATTTCTTTTTCTGCCCTATCCCAGCTTCTAGAACCCGAGCTAGCCCCTTACGGGGTTAGCTAGACATTCCCAAGATGCGATAGTTGCAATCTTAATAAATCGCGATCGCCCGGCTCGGATCGTAATAGAGCAAATTACCCTGGGCTCTTAACTGCCCGATTTGCGATTTTGCAGAACAAAATATGATTGGCTCTGCTGCGGCCAACAAAATCGTTTCCTAAATAGCGATAGACATAGAACAAAGCTAAAACAAACATAAAGAAAAATCGCCAAAAAGAAGCAGCAGTTATTGTTTATTGATTCAAACGTTCAACAATGAGGTGCAAACATGGCTGAAGGTCAATTGATAGATTTTTCCGGAGGGCAAGTTATCAACGGCCTGGATGGAAACGATACCATAATTGGCACTGGCGAAGCAGACTCTATTTTCGGTAACGAAGGGGATGACTCCGTATTTGGCAACGAGGGAGATGACTCCCTAGATGGCAGTACCGGTGCAGACAGCGGCTACGGTGGTGCTGGAGACGATAGCATCACTGGCGGCTCGGAAGACGATAAATTGTTTGGAGATGTCAGCAACAAGGGTCAAGGAATTTTGGCTGATGGCTTCGGCAAAGACGTTATTATAGGCGGCCCTGGAAACGACGAAATACATGGCAACCAAGGAGACGATATTCTAGACGGCCAAGAAGGGGACGACAGCGTCTGGGGCGGCCAAGATAACGATATCGTTCAAGGGGGCTCGGGCAACGATTGGCTTAACGGAAATAAAGGCAACGACTTGGTTGTAGGCGGAACCGGCAACGATACGGGTTTCGGCGGAGATGGAACCGACGTCCTGCTGGGGGAAGGGGGAGATGACTTCCTCGATGGCGGCCTGGGCAACGATGTTATCGATGCGGGAGTTGGCAATGACTTGCTTTTTGGCGAGGATCCGACTAGCCTGGGTGTAGGAGCAGGGAACGACGTTCTCATCGGCGGCGAAGGAAACGATACTGCATTTGGCGGCGGCGGGAACGACCAACTCCAGGGAGGCCCGGGCAACGACGAACTGCATGGCAACCAAGGAGCCGATGCGATCGCAGGCGGAGAAGGGAACGATAGTGCTTGGGGCGGCCAAGGTAACGACCAAATCTCTGGAGAAAAAGGAGATGACGTTCTCCAAGGAAATCTTGGCAACGATACTATATCTGGCGGCGAAGGGAACGACAGTCTGCTAGGAAACGAAGGCAATGACGAACTTAATGGCAACTCGGGTAACGACACTGTAGATGGGGGCACCGGAAACGATGTCGTCCGAGGGGGCCAAGGAAATGACCTAGTATTGGGTAACGAAGGCAACGATACCCTATATGCAGACCAAGGTGCCGATACCCTACAGGGCGGTGCCGGATCCGACCAGTTTCTGCTCCGAGGGGGAACCAATAGCTTTAATCCCGCCGAAACGGCAATTATTGCTGACTTTGTCTCCGGCGAGGATTTCATTCGCTTAATCCCGGGTCTAGTCTTTGAAAATCTCAATATTATTGACGGCAACAATATTGCAGGTTTTGCAGGCAGCACTATCCTTCAGAACCAACTAACCGGCGAGGCTTTGGCAGTTATCTCGGGAATCGCGCCAGCGGGAATCAGCCGCTCCGACTTCCTGCCAGCAGCCCCGCCAGCACCGCCCGCGCCGCCCGCGCCGCCCGCCCCACCTCAGAATATTGGCGGTTTAGCTGCGGACGCTCCTGGCGTTCCCTCGCCCCCAACAGCTCCCCCACCCCCAGCGCCAACTTTGCAGTTTAGCGAAGCCACCTTCAGCATTAACGAAAATGGAACCCCCGTGCCGCAACAACAAATAACTGTTACGCGATCTGGGGACTCTAGCGTGGCGGTGGGAGTTACCGTAAATCTCAACGATCTTACTGCTACTGGCGGTACTACTACTCCGACGGACGGCAGCGTCGATTTTAACAATACTGCTATTGCCGTTAACTTTGCTGCTGGCGAGACCGACCAAATTCTCTCGATTCCCATAGTTGACGATACTTCCTCAGAAGGTCTTGAAACCCTGCAACTGCAATTGGCCAATCCTACCGGCGGTGCCAGTCTGGGGGCGCAGAATACAGCAACCCTAAATATTGTCGATAATGACAATGCGGGATTGCTCCAATTTGCTGGCACGAACTTCTCGGTTAGCGAAGATGGCACTGCTGTGGCGGGACAAACCCAAGTGACCGTGGAACGAGTAGGTGGGGTTTCGGGACAAGTCAGCGCCCAAATTTCTCTAGCTGCAGGTACTACGGGTACTGCTGCCACTCTTGAGTCGGATTTTAATAACAGTCCGATAACGGTGACTTTTTTGAACGATCAACCAGGCTCCCAGACTATATCAATCCCCAGCGCTGCTAGCGGTGCTGCTTTGGTTAACGACGGTGCGACCGAATCCCCAGAAACAGTAGATTTAACTTTGGGGAACTTCGCGGTTGGTGGAACGCCGGACAATTCTATTGCAGGAACTCCTGTTAATGCCACCCTGACGATTGTGGATGACGACTTGCCAACGGTGAGAATAGAAGCCACCGACAGCAATGCTTTTGAAGCGGCTGCAGGTCCAAATGGAGAGTCTCGCAACGGGGTATTTACATTTACCCGTCAGGATGCGGCGGGCACGCAGATAACTACAGGTGATTTAACCGTCAATTTCACAGTCAATGCGGCGGGAACCGCAGCGGCGACGAATGGGGCAGATTACAACGGTAATCCGGCAACGGCGATACCTCTGAGCGTGACTATTTCTGACGGTCAGCCCACTGCCACTGTTACTATCGATCCTTTTGACGATACTCTCACTGAAGGGAACGAGACAGTCACTTTTACCATCGCGCCGGATACAGCTAACTACAATGTGGCCAGCCCTGGCAGTGCCGAAGTGACGATTGTCGATAACGACGTGCCAGTGGTGGATATTGCAGCAACTGACGCGGCTGCTTCGGAACAAGATAACACTACCAATACTGGCTTGTTTACCGTAACTCGCAGAAACAGTGACGGAACGGAGCTGACGGATCCAAATGACCTAACGGTGACCTATTCCGTTAGCGGTTCGGCGGTCAATGGTACGGACTACGACTTTATTACTGGAGAAGTTACTATTCCTGGCGGGGCTTCCAGTGCAACGATTGAACTGAGGGCTCTCGACGATACTCAGGTGGAACTGAATGAAACGGCAACCTTGAGTGTCAACGACAATAGTACCGAATACAGTGTGGGAACCGGCGAAGCAACGGTGACGATCGCCGATAACGAAACTCCCACGGTATTCGTAAGGGCTAGCGACGACGAAGCCAACGAAAGCAGCTTGAGTGGGGGCCAATTTACCGTCCGCCGAGGCGGGGACTTGAGCGTGCCCCTATTGATAAACTTGGCCGTCGATGGTTCGAGTAGCGCCACTGCGGGGATTGACTACGAACCCTTGCCCGCTACAGTGGCGATCGCTCCAGGGCAAGACCGAGTGGATATCCCAGTAACTCCTCTTGCCGATGGCATTCCGGTAAGTCCCACGGGAGAAGACCTGTTTGAGACTATAGTTTTGAACGTACTACCTTCACCCAATAATATATACGAGTTGGGTCTTGGCCCCTTCTTTGGGACTGTGTTCCTGGAAAATGCTTAAGGAATGGGCATGGGGCATTGGGCATGTTCGCATTGGGCATTGGGACATGAGAGCATTTCAATTTCGCCGCCTAACGGCCAGTCTCCCAGTACCCGGGTCTCCCAGTACCCGGGTCTCCCGGTCTCTGAGTCCCCCAGTCCCCCGGTCTCAATGCCCTTCGGCCCAATTCCCAATTCCCAATTTTATCCTGAGCCGGTCGTTGCGGGCCCAATGCCCAATGCCCAATTCCCAATGCCCAATTCCCTATACTGGAGATATAGCCCGAACAAGCTGCTTTTCCCCATGAGTTCTCAAGTTATTGTTGAAAAGAAGAAGTTAGCAAAACCACCCTTGGAGCTTCACTATCTCGGCGATCGCTCCCTGCGTCAGTCGGCGAAAAGAGTGGCCCGCGTAGATAGCTCTATCCGCGAACTGGTCAAGGAAATGCTGCAAACGATGTACAGTGCTGATGGTATTGGGTTAGCAGCTCCGCAGGTAGGCATCCAAAAACAAGTTATTATAGCGGACTGCGAACCAGACAACCCAGCGACTCCCCCTGTAATCTTGATTAACCCGGTCATCAAAAAGTACGGCAGCGATCTCTCTGTTTACCAGGAAGGCTGCTTGAGCATTCCCAATGTTTATCTAGATGTGAATCGCCCAGAAGCCATAGAAGTATCTTATAAAGACGAACAGGGCCGCCCCAAAAAATTAACGGCTACAGGTCTGCTCTCCCGTTGCATTCAGCACGAAATGGATCATCTAGATGGCGTTCTGTTTGTGGATAGAGTAGAAAATTCTCTGGCACTGGTTGAGGAACTTACCAAACATGGCTTTTCGACTGGCGCAGTGAGACCTGTTGCTTAACGGATAGAAAGTGCGAAGCAGGAACTATTTGATGAAGTCTGTTATCTAGAAAAACTAACCTGGAAATTGGTCAGTTAGCATAGAGCAGTAAAAATTATCGCAGACAATTGAGCCTGCAATAAGGTGCTACGAATAAAGCGTGCAAAATAAAGCTCGTTCTACTCGCACCTTATTCACAACTGATTTGCAACTAATATCAAATCCGTTTAAACGGTTATAGTATTTGTAGGGGCAGCCCCCCGTAGCTGCCCCGTAGGAAAAGGGGCGGGCACGGGGAACCCCTACGGTATTTATCGGTAACCGGATTTGATATAATTTGCAACTGCAAATATTAAAACAATTAATTAAATTAACTAAAACGCGATGTCGAGTGCCAAAAGCTATCTATTTCTAGCCCTAGCGTGCGTGGCGGCGATCGCTGCAGTGGGCTCTATATTTGAACTGTCTTCTGGCGTTCCAGATTTGGGCACGACAGCTACGAGCGTTATTGCTATATTAAGCGTACCCCTAACAGGGTTTTTGTTTGTAGCAGCGGTGCGCTCTGCTAGGGACCAATAAAAAACAATTGATTGTATAGCAGTAAGCAGTCAGCGGTCAGCGGTCAGCTTTTAGCACGACTTGCCGAACAAGCTTTGGCCAGCTTTGAATTATCCTAACCTTATGCGTAGTGCTATATGACTGGCAACCCTTTGGAGGGGGGATTCCTGCGGCAGTTGAATAGCGGTTCTGTTCAAGAAGGGCCGCTGCGGTATCCCCTGTCTGCAACCCAGGAAATTTTTGTTGGGCGCGAACCGAACTGTCAAATTGTCTTGGATTCCCAGCAATATTTGATGGTCTCCCGGCGTCATGCCTCTATTCGTCCTGTAGCAGAACTGGCTTCCGGTCAGCCTGTTTGGGAGATTTGCGATCTGAAAAGCGCCAATGGCACCTATATCAATGGCAAGCGCCTGGAAGGATGCCAGAAACTGCAACTGGGCGATCGCCTCGTACTAGGCAATGAAGGTCCCCAATTTATATTTGAATACTATCCCAGCAAGACCTCACAAACAACAAATGTAGCCGAGACGCAGCCCAATTCTGCTGCCAAGACTTCCCTGACCTTCACCCAATTGTTTCCCATCGTTTCTACAGGGGGAGATTTAACCCGCAAAGCTTACCTGATTCCGGGCAGCATCACGGTCTTATTTGTGGTTTTGATGTTTGCCACCCTGGGTAATGCAGCCCAATTTAACTTGCTTCTAGGGGTTTATCTCGCCGGTGCTGCCTATTATTTCGTTTACCAACTCTGCGGTAAATCCAAACCTTGGTGGTGGCTGATGGGGGTTGCGATCGCCACCATAATTATTTTGCTGAGCCCCTTGCTCCCTTTATTTATAGTAATTTTTCGTCAAATTTTGCCCGGCCGGATCGTCGAAGGACAGACCAGCAATTTCGCCGCCTTGTTGGTCGGGATGTTTTTTGGAGCTGGCATGATGGAGGAGCTTCTCAAAGCATTGCCAGTTTTGGGAGCCCATGCGATCGCCCGCCAACTACCAAGTCCGTGGAAAGAACGCTTGGGAGTCTGGGAACCTCTGGATGGTATTTTGCTAGCAACCGCATCTGCAGTAGGATTCACCCTCTTGGAAACTTTGGGGCAATACGTTCCTCAGATTATCCAGGAAGTCGGCGAACTGCAAGGATTGCAATTGCTAATTCCTAGGATTTTAGGTTCCGTTGCCGGACATTTGGCTTATAGCGGTTATTTGGGTTATTTTATCGGTCTAAGCATTCTCAAACCTCAGAAGCGCTGGCGAATTTTAGCCGTTGGCTACGCTAGCGCTTCGGTGCTGCATGCTTTATGGAACTCTACTGTTGTCTTGGGCTACCATGTCTTGGCCGTAGTCGGTATTTTGTCTTATGCCTTTTTGACAGCCGCTATTCTAAAAGCGCGCACCCTTTCGCCAACCCGCCCAGACAACTTCGCCACTCGCTTTCATGGCAAATGATGGGAATGGGGAATGGGGCATTGGGCATGTTCGCATTGGGCATTGGAGAGTTTTGAGTTTTGAGTTTTGAGGCGATCGGCGGTTAGCAATAAGCATAAGCTTGTAGCATAAGCCGATCGCCTGACCGCTACAAGCTTATGCTTATTGCCGTCAGCTCAAGTCTGACCGCTGAGAGCTGACCGCTGAGAGCTGACCCCCGATCGCCTGACCGCTACAAGCTTATGCTTATTGCTGTCAGCTCAAGTCTGACCGCTGAGAGCTGACCGCTGAGAGCTGACCGCCGATCGCCTGACCGCTGAGAGCTGACCGCTGAGAGCTTATGCTTATTGAGTATTTTCTAATTGAGCTAGGACGAAACTGGCGATCGCCAAAGAAAGCTTAACCCGTTCTATTTCTGATAATGTCGTCCAGTCGCGATGTTTTGTTGTTGCTAAAGTTGACTCTACGGCAGAGCCCCGCATGGCATAGGCAAAAGGACGAGCCAATACCTGCAAGTCTTCTTCAGCCCAATCGGGAAACAATCCCCTCGTACATTGAACCAATTGCGTCGCGGCGGATATATTTGTAATTTGCGCTGCAACTCTTGCGGCCCTAATAGCAATATCTTCTAACCAAGAGATAGGAACTAGAGCGGCAAATTTAGAGGCTAAAGACTCTTGAATAGAGACCAGATGTTTTTGTTTGGATGGAGAATTAGATGTGGCATTCAATGTGGTATTAGATGTTTCAGGGGCATTGGATCTATCCCAAAGTTGCTCGGTAAATGCATTGGAAATTGAAATTTCATCTAGCAACTCGTCCCAGGCCATTTCTTTTTCAGCAGCTTCTAAATAATTCTGAAACTCTCGATCTTCGGGATTCCAGGGATAAGTAGCGTCCAAGAGCAACAGAGATTCTAACAGTTCTTGTTCCACGGCTAGCTCTCTAGCTTGCAAACATTGAGAATCAATTCGTTTTCTTGCCATTGTGATGCTGCTCCTGAGTGCGTCAATGGAGTAATTTTGTCATCCCTAGCTACAATAACAGTCCAGCTAGTTCCGCAAATTGGGGAGAAAAGACTGTTAGCCCTCAATGGTAAACTCCAAAGTTTGACCTTGAGAACTGCCAAACTTAATTAAGGTCCCAGATTCAAGAGATACCTCTTGATGGTGGACTTTTTGCCAGCCGCTCGACCCGAGAATGAGAGTGCCGTAGCGGGAAAAATCGCGCAGGAAATAGGTTGGGGTTCCATTTCCCGTGGCAGAGGGATCGCGGCAGAAAATTTCCGCGTGGTTCCCGGAGACCCAGCGCTCGGCGATCGCCACATCATTTTCCAAGCGGCGCCCTACACTGAGGCGACCGCCGCGAATTGACCAAACCTTGTTGTTAGCTCCTTGGGGGGCTTTTTGGAAAGCTCCTTGGGCTACTCCTTCGGCCTGTAATCCGTCGAGCTGTCGCAAATAGGCGATCGGAATCGAGAATCCTTGCCGCGTTGGCGAGTTTTCCGGTAGTTCCGTTAGCAGAGATTCTAAAGGTTCTAGCAACCGGCCGTCAAACTCTGGATGCATATACAGCACTGGCAGGGTCCAGGCTGGTTGATTGAATTTATAAAGAGTTAATAACTGCTGCCGAGCAAGGGCTAGGGCGCGATCGACAGACATTCGCTCGCCCAGAGCCCTGGCAAAAGCGCGAATAAAACTCAAGGATTCTTCATCGGCAATCTGGTCTCGCATAGCCAATACAGCAGGCACCCCATGATGAATTAGCACTTGTGCCAAACTGCTGCGGGACAAAAAAGACAAATTTCCTTGCGGATTTTGGCGCATAAAAGGTTGAGCGCCCCAACAAGAATTAAATACCGCCAATGTTACTTGGCAGTTTACCAATACTTGCGCTAATTCCGTACCGCTGAGAGTCGTGTCCGGACGCAACGACAACTGGCCCCCATCTGGTGCAGGCATCCCGTGACCGGCATAGAAAAAAATATTATAATTGCCACTTTCAAGGCGTTTAATTAGTTCTGCTGGGGTTGGTTGAATAGAAATATCTACTTGCGAGGGCACCGTATCGTTGCTCCCAGACCCAATTTGGCCAGAGTGTTCCAGAATTTCCGCCAAAGTCCGTGCTTCTGCTTCCAATTGGAGGGGAGTTGTTTGTGCGCCAGTAGGGTCGTTCTCTCCCAAAACCAATAGGACGTTCAATCCCTTATTAGTTTTGGTAATGCAGAGGGGTTCGACGTCTGTACTGGTGCGGCTAAATCGCAGTTGTGCGTCTAGAGAAATGGCCGGTTTGCCCGCTCTGGGTTGCATGATTTCCCAGGGTAAAGCAATTAAATCCGGATCGCGAATATCTAATCGGAGTCTTAGAGGTTGATTTCGACCTTGGGCAATGCCCTGACTTTGGGCGAAGCTGCTCTGAATTGGCCCGTTAAATAACCAAGGCCACAGGCTCAGTCCCAACTGCTGCATAAGCCTCGCGCTTAAGCTGGTGGTTTGGCTTCCTAGAGATGGCTCAAAGCTCGATTGCTCCCCATCTCCATATCCTTGAGGCTCGGGAGGAAGTGGATGGGGAAATAGAGAAAACATTTGTTGCCACCCTTGCCAGGTCTGGCTTAGAGCCTCCGACCATATTCGATCGTGGTGAAGATAGCCACCGGGATAGGGGGCTTGGAGAACCCAGATGGCATAGTGTTTTGCTTTTGGGGTGGGAGCAGATTGGGCTCCGACACTGCTAAGAGGAGCGATCGCTATGCTGAGGCAAGGAATCTCAGACCGAGACATTCGCGCTTGGGCACAAGGGCTGCATTTTTCCTCCAGTTTATCTGCTCTTGGGCATTTCAGCAAAGTATAGTAGTAAGCAGTCAGTGGTCAGCGGTCAGCTTATGCGTGGTGCGCGGTGCGTAGCCGGGCGGCCACGACGATCAGGGCTTACTTTTTAAAGGCCCCTAATAGAAATTTTTACTTGTCCTAAACTCTTCGGCGTATTGACTCTTTTGGGGTTGCCTTGGACCCCAGCTCAAATTGGCAGGATAAGCAAAAACAGGACTTACGCAAAAGAGATGGTCTAATACAACCTGTAGGGGTCAACGGCCGTTGACACCTACCACATATAGAGTTAATGCCTAAGTCCTAAAAAAAATGTTTTCCCTTGTCAATTCTGTCCTTGCTGTGCTACTATACTTTTATAGATTTCTGCGGACGTGGCGGAATTGGTAGACGCGCTAGATTTAGGTTCTAGTTCCGAGAGGAGTGAAGGTTCAAGTCCTTTCGTCCGCATCCTCGCCCCCATATATGTTCGGATTCCCCGAGGCGAAGCATTGGTTCAATGCAGGCACTATTCTTTGGACGGATATTGCTTGCCGAGCATAGTGCGTAAATGGGTCAATAATTGTAGGGGCGGTGCCCCCGTGCCCGCCCCGATTCGATTGGTCTGGGGCGGGCACGGGGGCACCGCCA
>JAAHFN010000091.1 GCA_010672965.1 Oscillatoria sp. SIO1A7 | reverse complement strand
GGTCTGCGATCGCGCCTTATTGGGCAACGAATAGGGAGCGATCGCGAACCTCCACACCAACGAGCCTATTTGCACCAGGGAGGGATCTGGGCGTAGCACCTCCTTGCTTTTTGTAGATTCTACAGCGATTTGCGAGCATTTTGCGCGGGGCTACCTTAGACGAACTCCAGACAAATCTAAAAGAAGTCTTGGAGCTATGTCTGGAAGAGGATTAGGTCTCCCCAGACAACTCTCCCAAATTTGTGGCATTCCCTGCTGTCCCTCAAACCTTTAATTTAATTCGACCTTCTGTAGAACGAGAGGCAATCTATACCTCGTAGCATATCTGCGATCGCTCCCTAAGTTCTGCAGCCAAGACAAATCGGCGATCGCTCCCTAAGTTCTGCAGCCAAGACAAATCGGCGATCGCTCCCTAAGTTCTGCAGCCAAGACAAATCGGCGATCGCTCCCGCTGTTCTGCAAGCTGCGACAAATCGGCGATCGCTCCCTAAGTTCTGCAGCCAAAACAAATCGGCGATCGCTCCCTAAGTTCTGCAGCCAAGACAAATCGGCGATCGCTCCCTAAGTTCTGCAGCCAAAACAAATCGGCGATCGCTCCCGCTGTTCTGCAGCCAAGACAAATCGGCGATCGCTCCTTATAATTACCGACTATTTTAGTGCTTAGAAACCCGTTTTTGCAGTAATTACCGGTTTTCTGACACCCGAGCTATATCCCGCGATCGCTCCCTGTTTTGCGGGCAAGACAAATCGGCGCTTAGAACCCCGGTTTTTTTAGATTTAAAAAACCGGGGTTATGGCTGATATGCAATCAGAAGAAACCGACGCTCCTTAGGGCATATCTGTTATGTACTGCACCTCTAGGGTTAGCGAATCTAACCGCAACAACGGCATGGGCTTTTGAGTGAGGTTGGAGAATATCGTCAGATCGAAATGGAGAATTCCCTCCTGCGTACTGGTTTTATGAACTGTAAACCAATCGAGGATGCTCCCACTCCAGGAAGATATCGCCTGCGCAAGAGTTGTTTCGCCACTGTTACCAGGGGAGTTTTTCACGTCGAAACTCTGCATCGGCTGCATGATGACAGGCAGCTCTATTTCCTCAAGGGCGGAGTTGAACTTATAGGTGTAAGTATTTGTCATCAGGAAGCTCAAAGTATCTTGGGAATTTTCCTTAAGCAATGTAGCGAACAGATTTGTCAAGTGTTGACTCAAGGTCGCGTTCTGCGGGCCGCCAGCGCCGATCTCTGCGATCTTGACTTCTTCGTCATGCTCTATCGACGGGTGATAAAGATTGGCAAAGCCTACTTTTCCTGTCGTGTAGATGAAGTCTGAGGCCGTAGTCTTACAAGGCACGAGGCCGACATTCCGTTTTAATTCTACGGTTGTCTCTGCATCTTGCCGCGCCAGGATATTCATGTTTGGCAATACCACTTCTCGCGGACCGATTCCCTGGCTAGTTGAAGCTTTCAGAGGTTTGCCTGTAGCGTCGTTCTCGAAATAGAAACAGAAGTCACCGTTACATTTTACCCTGTAGGGTTTGGTCGTATGCTTGGGAATCTTCACAGTAGGATTCCCGATGCCTGTTGGTGGTTGACCGGTGATGGTAACGACCAGAGCGTCCGCTTCCCCTGGGACAGTTTCGCTCCCTTCCTTCAACTTGAACTCATACGAACCCACCTTACTGCTCCGGCGCGGGGTGCTGCTGAAATCGACCATACGCAACGCGCTGTCTCCTGCATCATGGACGATATCTTTCACCATTTGATTGAAAACTTCCAGGGCTTTCCCCGCTTTGGCGAATTCTGACGACGATTTGTCGGTCGTAGCATCGATTTTGACCAGCGTTTCGCGGAAGACCTTTTCTACCTCCGGATAAACGGTTACGAACTGGGCTAACGAGTTGAAAGCATCTTTCAAGCTAGCCATCACTTGGGCCCCGTTGTCGCTAACATTGAAGTTGACCGTGAAGTCGAGTTCGTCTTGGGGATAGTGGACTGTTTGGGAATAAGCGATCGTGTAGTCCCATTTCAGGAGCTGGCTAATATCGTTGCCCGAGATCGTGTGGGAGGCATTGCCTTCCTGGTTCGCCATTGTAGGTGAAGCGGGGAAAGAACGAAGAATCATAGGAACCTTCGTTGCCCCGAGGTCGGCATGGAGGGCAGTCGATCCGTTGAGGAAGTTGAGCCAGCTCGAAGCTTGATAATTCGATATTCCCGGCATATTGTCAATCTGGTGTTCGATCGCGTTGCCCTTGTAGGAGGTATCCAGATCGATGTAACGCACGACTGTGCCCTCGTCATTGCGGACGAGCTGCGGCGCGGAAAGCAGAAAAGCCAGCGGAACTTCGCCATTTTTGAGGTTCAGTTTCGGCGAGGTAATACTGATGTTATGAGCCCGATGGCTGATATCCACCGAGGTTGTGACTTTTTGCGCTAGAGGCGGCAAGAGCTTCTGCCCGATGGTATTTGTGAAAGTACCGGCAACGGTTACCTTTGTCTTTTCTTCCACCGCATTTCCCGATAGCGTCAGGGTGACGATCTCCAAATTATGCTCATCAAGGGTGGCCGAGTTTACCGTGAGGCCCTCGGATACGGTGTAGTTACTTTCCTTCTCTGCCTCGTTCTTGTCAAGGCTGCCGGAGAAGTACAAAAGGAGCTGATTTTTATCCTGCCCAATGGTGGCACCGAGGAACTTGAAGTTCTGAGTGATGTTACCGTAAATCTTTGCATCCTCCACTGCCCCGGCCGCAACTGTGGCGCTGTATTGCACGCCTGCCTTGACCGTGTAGGCGTTGCCGAGCTTAACGAGTAACTGCTGGTAGAAGGCTTCTCGGATAACATCGGCAGAATCGGAGTGGTCTTCAACAAAAACCAAGGTCATCAAATCCTTGATAATGTCAGCAAGCGCCTTCTTGTTATCCAGCATGGTTTGGAGGTAGGTCTGGTTTTGATGGCGATCCACCAACTGGATCGCCGCCGTGAATTCTGAGGACAGCAAGCTATCCACCGCGCTGAATAACTGCCGCGCCCAAACGTCCATGTCAATGCCCGTAAAATCGAGCTTGCGCGAGGCCGGGGATAAGCCCGTGTTCGGGTCGAAATCCTTGATATCTACCCCACTGCGGCTTTCGAGTTTGGTGGAAATGGGTCGCGGTGCGAAGAGCAGCGCATTGTCCCGATCGTCCCGATCGTCCCGATCGGGACGATCGTTAATCTGGTAAGCAATACTCGTCTGCGGATTGCGGCCGAGGCAGACGACCCAGAGATCGTTGCCACCCTTACCCGAGAGGCTCTCATTGCGATCGACGCCCGTTGCGATTTTGAGCGTGCGATCGCTCGTTTCCAATGCCGTTTCAAACTGCTCGGCGAAGGTTTTGAGACTGGCGGTTGCACCAGTCGCGCCACCATAGGGAGTGATATCTGTAGTCACAGACTTGATGCCATTTGTTGTTTCCAGGTCGCCCATCACGGCTCCCCCCGTGCGCTCGATCGTGAAACTCAGGTCCAGCTTGTAGATCTCTTTTTTGTTGAGTTTCGTCGTATCGATCTCAAAGCTCAGCACATGCTTCGCAGTGGGTAGCGCGACAGTCGTACTGCCCTGGGCGCGATCGTTCACAAACTTCCAGATCGAAGCCAGCCAAACATCTACAAGGCCAGGGACCTGGGTACTGAGGGTATAGCCGTCGCCCTCGACCAGGCTAGTTGCAACCTTATAGCTGATGCCGTAGGGATCCTTCAATTGATGCCAGAGCTTGGTATAGGCTTGCAGGTCGCCTCGGGCTTTTTGCAACAGAGTTGAAGTGGATTTCTCCGGGTCGTCCGGGTCGAATTTCGCCGTACCCTGGAAGGTCTCGGTTTTGCCAGAATTACTGATATTGACAACGCTCAAGGTAATTTCGGCTGGAGGTAGGCTCGGATCCGCAGTCAGCGTAACCGTGCGATTGTCAGCACCGAGCGTGGCAGACGTTACCGCAATGCCGTGGTCCAAGGTGTAATTGCTCGCTTTTATTGCCGAGTCTGGATCGAGATCTTCGCTAAAGACCGCCTCAATGGTGGTAGTGCTTGCGACCTTTGCAGAAATCAGCCCCTGATAGACGCTAGGGTCGAAGCTTAAGGAAAGCTGGATCGTCGGTTTGCCGCTGTTCGTAACCACTTGGTAAGTGGCAGCCACAGAAGGCCATTGCTTTAAGCCAACGATCGCATCGTTATAGCCCGTCAGAATCGGAGGTTGGTTGAGGGGCGTTTTGTCGCCAGCTTCCGGTTGGCTCAGGTTCGTAATCAGACGGTTGCCATAGAGGTCTTGCCAAGCAAACTCGATCTGTAGAAGCTCGCCCAGGCCCTTATATGGGCTATTGTGCGGGTCCGGCAGGCCGGAAGGGGCGTTGGGGAGACTCTGCAGAGAAAGCTGGTTGTAGGGAACGCTCAGGCGGAACCGCCACTCGTTGTCCCCAGCAGGCGCGTTGGGCGCCTTGGGCACCCGAACCTTGGAAATATTGTTGGGGTCTTCCGGCTCCGCAGTCGGGCTGGCTGGCAGCCCCAGGTTGCTTTCTGCAAAATAGGGGTTCTTAGCGACCTGGTAGGAGAGCAGACTATATGTATGTTTTAGGAAGATATCCCCGTAATCTTCTTGGCCTTTTGGCGTATCGGGGATTGCTGGGATTGCTGGGGGCTCCGGTCGGATGGCTTCAACCGAGATCGTTCCAGCAGGTACGGTCGAAGCGGTAATCGTCGGTCCGCCAGAGATTTTCACCTTCTGCCCGTCATCAAAGATGCCTTTAAGATCCTTGTTGTGATTGGCCAAAGCCGTGAGATTCATGCCGTAATATTGCGCGATCGCCCCCAAGGTATCGCCCTTTGAACTCGTAACGGTCAGCGCAGGCAGATAGAGAGCCGTGTATTGCGGCAGCGGATTCGACCAGTCGGTAATCTTCGGATTAGCCCCTTTAAGATCCTGCGGCGTCGTGCCAAAGTGCGTGGCGATGTGCTGCAAGCTGCCCTCCGGTGCTTTCAGGCCGACTTCGTAGATACCTTCCGAGACCTCTAGGTTTAGACCGGGGCGCAGTTTGAGGCTGGCGTTGTCGGCTGCCACCTGGGAGACATTTCCGAAATACTCGTAAGCAATCTGGGCCAGGGTCTGCGTTGCCGACGAATCGATCGTGACATTGGCATTGGGATTGGATTGCGCGAAGAGTTTGGCTTTGCTGCGATCGATTGCCTCCCCCGTCACCAGAACGTTCATGTAGTTGCCGATGGTATTTTGGAGCTGCTGGTCTGACGGCTTCTTATAAACGACAATCAGCGAAAGCAATGCCTCCTGCTTGTCGTTGAAAATGCGATCTGGCAGACCGCTCTTGCTATCCCGGTTGAAATAGTAGAGGAAGTAGCCACCCGCACGGGTGATACTCGCTTCCCAGAGCAGGCGGATGAAGTCGGTTTTCTCATTGAGCAGGGTCATGCCGGGGGATACGCTCTGGGCTTGCAATGCCTCGGCAGCGACAACCGCCGTATCGGGCCGCGTCTCTGTTGAGAGATTGACCTGCGCCAGCCCCAAGGTAAGTGCGTCAGCATTGTCGGTTTGGATGCCCTGGGAGGTGGTCCCATGAGGATTGGTCGGATAGGCCAGGATTAGGGTTTCGATGGCATCGTTATTGTCGATCGCGATCGCAATGCGTTCGAGTACCTTAGCGCTACTACCATCGGCACCCACCACCTCGTAGGTCGTTTTGGTCGAAGGGCTCGCCGCGATCGCCGGCACTTTCTTAACCGTAAACTCCACCAGGGAGCCGTAGCCGTAATAGTTCAGGTCGTGAGAGACGATACCCCGCGCGGCCTCGCTATATTCGCCAATCTTCATCGCCATGCGGGGGTTAACCTTGCGCGAAGACAGATCCGGTAGCGCCAGGAGCGGATCCGGCAGCCGCCAGAGTTGCATGCTCGGAATGCCCGGTAGCTTCGTGCTACCGTCGGGCATATAGGGCATGGTGAAGGCCGAAGCCGCATTCCAGGCAATCTCGCTGCTAAAGGTATAGGTAGCTTCTTTCGTGTCGAACATCCCCCGCAGGCCCAGGTATTTCAGCCCCGCATTCAGCCTCGTTTTTGTGGCGAATGTCTTGACCGCGCTGATTTGGTTCGTATCGGACGGGTTGGGTCCTATCTCGATCTGCAGTTTCGTCGGATCTGTATTATCAAAGCTCAGCCACGACAGCCCTCCGTTCCCAAAGTCCACGTTGAAATCCGTACCTTCGATCTCGGGAATGGGGAACTGCTGCCCGGTGAGAGCGTAGAGGCCGGCGAAATCATATCGGAGGTTGTAGTTGCCCGGGTCTCCCGTCACCCACATCCCTTTCTTTTGTGGCGTTATACCTTTGGTAGGCAGGCGCAAACCAGCCATGTAGTAACGGGAGGTCATCCCCGATAGATGCTGCAGTCCAAGGCTTGCTTGGATTTCCTTGAGGAGTTCGCCCACCTTAAACTGGGTCAAATTGGCAATATCCAGGGTTTTAGCTGACAGGTCGAAGAGGTCCTTTACCTCGCCGTTTTTGTCTGGAGCTGCTAGCTTTGTTTGATTAATGCGGAATTTAGCAGCAACGCTGCGAAGGGTATCCCCGGCAGCAGTCTGGTAGTTAAAGTCCGGTATCTGATAGGTGGCGATCGGCAGCGGTAGGTTGGCTAGGGAGGTAATTCCTGCGTTCTGGATCAGATCGTCAACCTCGACACCGATCGCCGAGGCAACCTCTTGGAGCGATTGGCCGGGTTTGGTGGTGTAGGGCTCTTTGCCAGTATAGGTGATGGAAATGCCTGCTGTCAGGGTATGCTTCTTATTGGCATTCTTCGTGGCTAGGCTCGCAGCGGTAAAGCCCCCACCGAAGAGATTATTTGCCGCGATCTTGTCGAACGTGTCACCGGCTTGGACCGTGTAGGTCGCCCCCTGAATGACAAGCGTCTTCTTCTCGTTGAGAGCAACGCCAGGGTTGTCGGCAAACAGTTCCTCCACGCTTAGGGCTGCGCCATTGGCATTGATCCAACTGACAATGCTCTTCGGCGTGTCCTCACTCTTGAGGAAGTATTTGAATTCCCGCAGGGAATCCAAGGCAGATTGGACCATTTGGCGGCAGATCAACAGAAAATAATCGCCGAAGATGAAGCTGCCGAGGGATTCGCCTGTGGCATCTTTCAAATCGAAGCTTTTGGCAGCAGCACTGCCTGTTTCCTCTTGAAATTTGACGGCGAGGTGGTTAAAGTAATCCCGCAGGAACTCCAGGTAGTCGCTGGAGGTTTTATTGTATTCCCCGAAGCTGTAGCTCAAGCCCTCATTGGGCAAGCTCAGGGTCATGGCCGGCGGCACGGGGAAGTAGGTGCCATTGATTTTTTTCTTGTCTTTCTCGTCTTTCTTGGCCGTCGAACCTTCGACCTTTTTCTTGGCCGTCGGACCTTCGACCTGGAACTCGAACTGGCGGGCCATGAATTTCTCGATATCTGCGATCGCAATGGGCGTTGGCTCGTCCTTGAGGGCGTCAAGGAGACCTTCCAATTGCGACTCCTCAACCACAAGTTTATCGACATCTTCCGCGCTAACTGGTCCGTCCTGCAGGGCTGCGACGGCCCAGCGCAGAATCATTTTCGCCAGAATCTCGAAAGAATGGTCGCTCTCGTTGTTATAGGCTTTAGCTGCACCGCTGTCTGGTTCTTCATGGGCAGGAGCAACGGAGTCGATAAACATCATCGCCACATAACAGGGGAGCTGCTGCTTGCAAACTTGCTTAGGGCCGTCCCCGGCCATCGTCAGCCCCAGGGCCATATACCCTTGTAGCTTCGTCTTGCTTGCGGCTTTCTTAAGATTGTCCCAGTTGGGGGAGGGGGGGGGACTCGCAGCCACGGCAAAAAGCATTTGCGGCTCCATCCGACTGCGCGCAAGCGCACGGCGGCGCGTCATGAATAACGCCTCATCTCCCGAAACGCCACCTCCGGAAACGACGTGCCAAGGCGGCGTACCGCCCATGGCGTGGATTTTAACGGTATGGGAAATCTTGGCGGAGAAGCTGAAGTGAATCGTAATCTCGAACAGGCCCAGGTTAATCTCCAGGCTGACCTTCACATCCACCGAAGCCATCAGATTCAGTTCTATCGGCTCGTAGGACGCAAAGGTAAAAGAAGCAAGCAGGCGAATATCGATATCCACAGAGGCTTTGACAATGGCAAAGTCAATCGTTCCGAAGAGCTTACCAATTATGCCAACGGTGCCATGCAGCCAGAAATAGTAGGAACTTTCAACTTTGTTAGACTGTCCGCCACTGGCGGGAAGCTGATAGGGGTTGAACTTCGCCACGACCCCTTCCAGAATCGCAACGGCGGTGAGGCTGAAGCCTGCCTTGAGGATGCCGAGGGAAAAGCTGTAGCCGAGCCCGAACTGGATGCCGAAGCCAAACACCAGCACGGGGTTGAAGGTGCCGTTGTCGGCTTGGGGCACTCGCTTGGTGGTGGCGCTGGAGAGCTTGCCAAAGTAAACCCCTAGGGAACCCATGACCGGGATGGGCACGATGACCCAAACTATCACTTGGAAGCTGAGCGATCGCGAGAAATCTTGTTTCCAGGGGAAACCGAAATCCACCTGGAAGTCGCCATTGGTGTAATACTCGATGCCGATTACCGGCAAGGTGATATTAAACTCGCCCATATTGATGTGTCGCATCTTATCGGGCAAGGCGATTTCCGCTTTGTAGAGGCCGATGGAATCGCTAATCTTTTTGTAGAGTATTTGGAAATCCAGCCCTTTTAGCACCTTGGCGGCGTCTCCGGCCAAGGCGATGCGCAGGGCATAGAGATTGGGATCGTTGAAGATTATCTGCAGGGTAATCAGGTAGCCGCTGGGGGTGGCTTCCTTCTTTGCCAGGGCGCTGCTTTGGCCATTGCCTTTCTTTTTTTTATCGTCGCCGAAGCGCAACACGCCGAAGTCCATGCCGATGAGCCAGGAGCTGTTGGCATCGAGGATGACCGGCGGTATCTTGTCCGTCTCGGGGGTGGGTAGTTTCTCCATGCAGGCAATAGCATCTTGCACGGTGTTGGCGGTGGCGAAGCAGGGCAGGGTGACGTGCTGGCCGAGGGCGAGCAGGCGCAGGTCTAGGTATTTGTTGCCCTGGCCGCTGGGGGCGGGGGTTGTTTCCGGTTTGGAGGCATCCCAACCGAGGGGCTGGTTGGGGTCATCCTGCCAGAGGAAGGAGCCTTCCAATTCCACATGCACTCCTTTGTCCTTTGTTGTGGATTTGTAGGCAACCTTGATGCTATTGATGCTAGCAAAGCCCATTTCTATCGGGCCGATATTGACATCGAAGCTGACTTGTTTGTCGGTGAAGTTGTATTCGAGGGCGAGATCGTCGAGGGAAACGGAGTCGAGGAGATTCCAGGGGGAACCGAGGCTGAATTTAGAGCCGGTTGCCCAGCCGACCATTATCTCGATGATGCTGCCGAGGGTGGTGGAATGGGCGAACTGGAGGGTGGCGACTGTCTTCCCCTTTTCTTCGGTAATCTGCCCTTCGAGAAATCCCCATTTGATGCCAAAGGCTTTGTAGCCCGGTTTGAAGTCGTAGAAAACGGTGATATCGATGGATTCCCATGTAATCTCGGCGCTGGCGGTGCCAAAGTAGCCTTTTTCAGGTGGGGCAGCCGGCAACAGGGAGTTCGAGGAGACTATCCCTGCATTAGAGTCGATCGCCGGCACTTCAGCCACACCCATAAGGGTCTCGCTACCGCCCATAGTTTTGGTGCCACCGTTGTATCCCAGTTTGAGGTCGAGTTTTTTGATGTCAGTCCCGATTCCCGGTATCGCGATCGGTTTTGCCGTTTTGCCAGTGAATTCCCAAGAATCGGTCTTGGTTTCGATCTGGAGGTCAAGACCGTCAATCTTGACATCAAAGGTCTGATGTACTTCAGCGCTAGGTTGCCAGTCTGCAGGAAGGTAGCCGGTAAAGAGGTCGATCAGGCTGACTTGGCCGGAGGTCTGTTGGGCTGCAAATTTCCATCCTGCGTTTTTCCCGAGGTAAGTTGCGCTGAGCAACAATCCAAGGTTTGCACTGTCGGGCAGCACAGTTACTGAGCCGCTCAGCCCACCCATTGCCCATCCAGTACCCCCCAGTAAGAATAAAGAGACTGAATTAATCGTGATGATAGTCTTGCCACCAACAGCGATCGGCCATTTAAGATCGAGCGAGATGTTCAGCCGATAGTCTTTACTCTTCGCACCATAGCCAATAACCAAGCTCGTTATCTTTGGTTCTTGGCCACCCGGCCAATGCGGATCTGCACCTTCCCAAAAAACGTCGATTAGAGTGTTAAGGGGAAGTTCGGAACTGGTTAGCTGACCGCTCAGATAAAGCTCGGGAATTGTAGCGGATACTGCGATCTTCGGCGCGTCCTTATCACTGCCAATCAGCAAGTTGCCAGACAGAGCCGCAGTAGTGGTGCGGTTCTGAAGATCTGCGGGCGATATCACAGTAATCTTGAGATCGAGATCTTGCAGACTGAGCTTCGGCAGAATCGACCAGTTCTCAGAGGAGCCTATGTCCAGAACGATACGATCGATTGCTTTTGCTTGCATGTTGTAACCGAATTGAAGCTGCTTGACACCAATAGATGCTAATTCAGCGATCGGCTTCGGAACGTGTTGTTCGAGATCGATTCCACCTACGAATGCAGCAAAACTGGCAATTGACTCAGGACGATCGAAAGAAGCCGTTCCAATTGCCATTCCCGTTGCATCAGGTAAAGCGATCGAAATTTCAAGATCTGTGTTGCGGAGTTTCCCTTTTACTTGACCGCTAGGAGGTAAACCGCTATCGGAGGAGAGCGTGGCGAAGGTCGGCTGTTCGAAAACAATCCAAGGTACATCTTCTAAACTCCAAGGCTCGGCACCTTGAAAATCCGCAGCACAAGCTAATGCATTATTGAAGATGCTGAACCGGAATGTAGCAACAGTGGTAACGTTAAAGGCTGTAGTCTTGCCAGTCAGAGTAACCGTCTGAATCTGCTGTTTCCCATTGTTCTCCGAACTTACCTTGGGATCGGTTACCACTATTTCGCCTCCGGTAGCCTTCACGAGCGAGAGTAGATAATCATGAATTCCGCCAGAAGGCAAAATCTTATCTAATAAGTTAACTCTATTGTTTTCATCGATTTCAGATTGTATATCTTCCAATAACTGATTTAGAGGAGGTAATTCAGCCTCAAACAATTCTTGTTGATAGAACTTTTGAACTGAGTTAGACTTCTCCCAAGAGTCTTTTAATAGGATCTGAGCCAGTGCTACAGAGATTGTGAGCTTGTCGTTGAGTTCATTTTCATAAAACTTTTTTACCTTATTAAAATAATCGCGATAAGTATTGTCTGTACTGCCATAAACATTTTTGATAAATTCTGCTGTGCAGTAAGTTGCAGACTCCTTGATTTTCTGTGGCCATTCCTCAAAATCTGCTTGGATGCAGTTTGCGACCTTTTGTAAATAAAGCAGGTCAATATTAACCCCCTCTATGTGGGGGTATTGGCTGGGTTCATTAAGATCCCGAACAGATCGTGTATGCAGGTAAGGCTCGCCTGCATTCATTGCTACAACTGCAGTATTGTTCCCTTCAAAGACAGGTGGTAGTCCCGCTTGCTGAATGACATAATTGAAAACTAGCGGAGGAACGCGATCTGCTTGTATCATTAGCACTCGTAGTTTAGAGCCTGATAGCCATTCCAGATGTTTGTTTAATTTATATTCTTGAAACGCATAATGTTGGTACTCAGATAACATATCCAAATAATCGACGATCCTAAATATATCCTCCTCCTCCTCGGTAGTGCCGAAGGAACGTTTTCGATTCTGAATATTTTCTTGAATCTCCGAGATTTTTGTTCTTTTAACTGATTCATCAATGTCCTCGGTATTGTCCTCAAGATTCTTGAGTTTTTTGTACTCATCAAATGTCTCCCCCCCCTTTGCAAGTTTTAGGATATCGCTTTGAGACAGTTCCCCTGGCTTGTACGAGCTGAAATTGATGATAACCGGTGATTCGATCCGAGATTCTATCTTTAGAGCATTATGGTATATCGCCATTGCGAGTGCGAGGCGATGGCTAACAGGCTCTAGGAATGCAGGCTTCAAGATCCCGTAGAGGGGCACGAGGTCAATCTTACCCTCCTTATCCTTGATTTCTATAAGTTTCTTAACTAAATTTACAAGGCCTTCCTCTTTAGAGGATAACTTTGATATAATTATGTCCCAATCCAGCACGTCCTGAATCGGCTGGCTAAATCCTCTTTCTACAATTTTTAAAGACTTGCAAAATTCACATTGGTCGAGATTAATGATTTCGTACTTATTCTCACCCTGGTTTTTTAAAAAAATTAGGTTGCCTGGAACTTGCTTTTTGGTAGTAGTAATACCGTCAGCTTTAGTTTTCCAACAGTAGGGCTGGATCAAAAGAAAGCTGATAATCTTCAGCTTGTTGAGCGTTTCATCCTGTATAATATTGGGTAGATCGTGTCCACCGCTAAAACCGAATAAAACACTCTCTTTAGGTTCTTGAAAACCTTTCAATTCAACTTCTGCTTCATTAATTTTGCAAGACGTCTGTTTTCTCAGGAGAGCTGGGATGAACTCTGGCATCAAGTTTATGATTTTCTTTTTGGTTTCTTCTTCTTTCTCGTAGTAAATCTCAATCTTACCTTTGTACGCGAAACCTGTTGGGGCGTTATCAGTTAACCTTCGGATGATATTAATAGTTGCAGCTTGGTGTCCGTGCCCTGTGCTATCAGCTATTAGGGCGCGTATGACTTTCTGCGTTGCAAGAAAGTCGGCAAATGAATCCCTACCTTGTTTTAGCCGTTCATTGGTAACATGTGCATTTTCTTGTCCTAATGATTCAAGATCGGGGAACATATCTGAATTCTCCTTTTTTCCATTTGCTGTAAACTTAATTTATCCTATGATGCAATATTTGCAATATTTATCTTTTGCATACATCGCATCAATCTGAAAGCGTTGCTAAGTCATGCGGTTTTTTCTTTCTCTTCCTTGGCATACATGGCATACCAGCCCAACCCCGATCGCTTACCCCCCGCCTTGGGATTGCCAAACAGGTAGAACAGGGTGTTGGCGTTGGGCGGAATCTTGATCAGACCCAGGAACTTGAGGGCGATTTCGGTAAAGAGCAACATAAAAGAACTCTGGTCCTTGACATAAGCCAGACGGATCTGTCCGATAGACAGCTTCATCACGTTCTGCAAGCTAATCAGCTTGGCCCCCCCGCCGGTTCCCGGCAGTTCGATACCGATCGCCGCCTTGTAGCTTTGGGCGTTGCTCTCCGGCGACCAAGACAGCAATAGGTAGGAATTGAGATCGACTTTGCCCGCCAGTTCCCCCGGCGTGCCCATGTTCAACTTGAACCGCAAGCCGTACCACTCCCCACCGGATACGCCCCCCAACCGCAAATCTGGAATCACATCCAGATAGCCCCTGTCCTTGGGACCTTTGTCCTTGCTGCCTACCACCAGGGACTCCAGTTCCAGCACCAAGTTGAGATAGAGGCTGTTTGGGCGGAGCCTGCTGCGAGAGAGATCGAAGGTAATCTTGGAAGTATCGAAAGTCAGGGTCGGGTTGTCATTGCCCAAGCTCATCTGGATGCCCAGATTCGAGAAGCTCAGCCCTTTCTTGGGATCGTTGTTTCCCGGATCGTTGCCAAAAGAGAAGATGTCAAAGAGTTCGGTCTTGCTATCCTTGCCATCCTTGCCATCCTTGCCATCCTTGTTGTGGAGGGTACAGAAGTCGATAAAGCCGCTCATCCCAAACCAGGACTCTATTTTGTTTTTCTTGTCGTTCGCAGAGCGCGTGGATAAGATGACATCGGTAATTTCGACCTTGTTGATAATGTTGCTGTCGAAATAAAAGGCATCATCGTTATGGCTGCTGAGGCTGTACACCGCCTTGCCGTTATTAATCTGGAAGCTGCCCGAGAGCAAGACATTTTTGTAAATGTTCTTGGAGTCGGCCATTTTCGTCACCTTTGCGCCAAAGAGCTGACTCAGGGTCAGCTGAGCGTAACTTTCAAAGCTCTTGACTGCCGTGTTCTCGAACAAGACTTTCAGGGAGAGCAACCGGAAATTGTAAGTATCTGAATTGGTGGGGGCGATTGACTGAATCGGTGGCTTATCCGAGAAGTCGGGATCGACATAGTAGATAAGACCGAAGATAGAAGAGGGCTTTTCCACAGCAGGCCAGCCGCTGGTATTTTTCTTCACCGGGCTGATATTAATGGCGAGGTGGTGGGCGTTAAAGGCTGCCGGTGCGGTGACCCCCGCCCTTATGCCTCGGAGGTTGTCCGGCAAACGCTGGATATCCACCCGCAGGAACAGGATACCAGTCCAGCTCTCGCTCTGGGCAATCTGGTTGAACTTTTGGAAATAGCGGTTAGTTCCTCGCTTGTGGGCGTTTTCAAAGTAAGTCTGCAACCATTGGGAGAGAATGACCAGTTCGCTTCTGTCGGTACTCGGCACGGCAAAATCTTGGGTCTGAGTCCATTTCTTTGGATTCGCCACCAAGCTGTCCTTTGGGCTGTCCGGGTCGTAGAGTTTGCCTTTGCGACCCTTGAGAATCATCACGTTACTGTAATCGCCGTACTTTTGTTCGGTGCCGATGTTGGCCTGCATCTCCCAACCGCTCAGGCTCATGATTTTCTTGAAGGTGCCGATGTTTTGGTTGTTGGCAGCCACCAAAAATACATTGCTAGTTTGCAGGGCGTCGATGAGGGGAGCTGGCGGTTGCTCAAAGGCCATTATGTAGGTCTTGCGGTTGTTGTCTTTGTTCCATCCCAGTTGCACGTTCTCCCAATGCACCGCACTGCCGTCGGCACTTTGACTTGTTGTGGCAATCAGGCCGGAGGGTGTCGTGTCGTGCTTCTGAGTGGGCGTATTGGTAGGGGCGGCCGATACGGAAGCGGAAGCGGGAGCGGAAGCGGGAGCGGAAGCGGGAGCGGAAGCGGGCGGAAGGGCCTTGCTGCTTGAGGCAAGCTTGCTGACGATCGCTCTTCGCTGGGGCGCGATCGCAGTTGCTTCCAGGTTCTGCAAATCCCCAACGGACATGGTTGTTTTCCCGATACTCTCCTGCTTCTCCTGCGTCTCCTGCTCCAGTCCCGCATAAGGAAGCATTGGGAATAAGCCCGTGTCGTTAGCAACGAACTTGAAACCGGGCGTGGTGTGACCGAAGAGGTCGGAATACTTTTTAGCAATCAGCTCGTCCTGCCCGAAAAACGCGGCACCTTTCGGCTGCGACACATAGAGTATTGGTTTTTGGCTATCGGCAGCCACCAGGGTCGCCCAAGATGTCCGGTACTTTGTATCGAAGGGCGAAGCCGTCGGATTGGTCGGCGGGCCGACGGGGGAAGCGGTCGGAAAGGGAAACTCTGGAATATGCGCTGGCTTACGGGAAATAAAGCGCAGGATATCACCTTTCTTGCTGCTCTTGTCATAGGGTGAGATTTTGAAAAATTCCGTTCCTGACAGGCCGCAGCAGAGGTTGTGGTTCTTGGCTTCTAGGACAGTTGGCAAAGCCAGAAAGAAGTCTCCTTCCGGGCAGAAGTAAAACGGCTCTTCTTCCGGAGGGTCGTTTTTCGCTATCGAGCCGCGAGCCATCACCAAACGGGCAGGATACTGGGCATTAGTGGCGGTCTTACCTGCGGGGACGAGAGCCACTTTGGCACCGAAAGCACTCCGGTAGAAGCTTCTCAGGGTTGTCTCAACATTATTGCTTTGATTCTTACCAATAAATTCGAAGAAGGTTCGGCGCGAGTCGTAAGCTGCCCCTATCGACCAACTGCTGCCATTGCTAGGCTCGAAGGCATCGTTATACGGATCGCTGGGGTCGATAGAAATATTAAAGCCTATGTACTCGGATTCGGGAGGTTTTCGTGGGTTGTCAGCGGGACCTTCGCTGGTATTAACCAAGGGTAGCCACTTGCTAAGGGGGGAGTCATTATTGTTAGGGTGGGGTATCGAGCAATGGAAGCCCAGTTTCAAATCTTCCTTTGATAGGGAATCTCGCTGGATATAACCCGTGAATTGCACGCAGCCACGCAGCTTCCCGCTGAAGGGTAGGCTACCTTCTTCTACTGGTCTCATTGTCGGCTTGCATCTCCCCTCGAATCCGATCCATCCTATATCAGGGGTAAAAAACCGCAAGGTCGAGCCGTCCGACTTTATCTCTATCTTCATGTCCTCGATGCCGAAAGTCAATAATGAGGCCAGCTTTACAGTGAGTTTCCCCTCAAAGGATGTGCCGTCGTCAGCAGCAGCAAATTCCACGCTGCACGCAGTTTCGCTTGTAATGTTAGCAGTATCTGTAAGCCAGATAAATTGGCGGGTGCTATTGGGGACAATCTTGTAGATGGACTTGAGGAAGTCTTCGGCCGATTTCTCGTCATTTGTTATGTTCGGATCTTTGGCACTAAAGACAAAGCTGCCCATGTAGTTAGCATTGCTTAGCGCTTGTTCGAGGCTGATGGTAGGATTGCTCGGTGGAGTAGTCCCTTGCGGAATGACAAAGGCGACGAAACCTCTATCTCCTTCCTGTTGTTCGGCCACCAATAGGCGATCTAATAACTGTTTTTTAAATTCCATATTTAATACAAATTTTGTTAGTTTTTGCTCTAACTATAACTCTGCTGTCTATTAGTTGGGAGGCTTTATGGGCGCGAACTTGATTACCCCTATCCCCTCATTTGCAGAGCGATCGAAAATAGTGTAGTAGTTATTCATCAGGGGTAATCCAAGGATGACTTTTGGGGATTCTAAGGATGCGATAACAAAGACAGCATCACCGTGCTTTGCATTCAATTGCCAATAAGTTTCCGGCGACAGGGTCAGCTTAACATCCCCCGATTCTCCTTCAAGCTCCACAGTCACGTCTGGCCAACCTTGCAGACTTTTGACCCTTTTGTTTTTAATGGCCTCTGCAAAGCTCTCATCGATCTTTCCGAATGCCGCCACTACCTTATTGTATATACCCGGATTCAGCACTATCCGGTTCGTTCCGCTGTCCACAATCGAATTCGACGGTTGTCGAGAGTACTTGGGAATGCCGATCCTGATATTGCCCACATACAGGGCACTCATATTCGTGTTGTAGTATATATCATTAACGACCTTGACAGTAGTGAATTCTCCGTCATACAGGTCTGTTGCCTCCTCACCTCCACCTAAAATAAAATATCCTTGGTTGAGCGGATCGGTCTTGGGATTGCCAGTTCCCCAATGAGGAACAGAACGTAGCGTATAGAACGAGAACCTGTTCGGGACGATACCCTGACTCTCCAGTTCGGTGAAATAGGTTGGGAGTTCGACGCGCTTGTGCTGCGTCGGCTGACCTTTTCCCCCTAGTAAATAATCGACAGTGTTGATGCCTAGGTCGTGATAGGTGTCTAACCTTTTGTTCAGCGTCTTATAAGCCAGCCCGAGAATCCCGTCAGCCTGTCTAAAGGGATTACCCGCATTTGGTGGAATGACGGTTATATAAACGTTGTTAAGGTTGACTTGCGATCCCTTGTCACCCGTCGCCAGGTTGGTTTGGATGACTGGACCGGTAAACCCCTCACGATCGGAACCATAAGCCAGACTGTCGGCAAA
Source organism: Oscillatoria sp. SIO1A7 (assembly GCA_010672965.1). Taxonomy (GTDB): domain Bacteria; phylum Cyanobacteriota; class Cyanobacteriia; order Cyanobacteriales; family Laspinemataceae; genus SIO1A7. Next base: position 4,433 of record JAAHFN010000091.1, on the reverse strand, counting down.
GGTGGTTGTAGTGAATCCCTCCAAGTCTTGAATAATGTTCCTGATTACTGGGGTGCTGCTGCCAGTGTCCAGTAGCAGATTCACTGCCCGCGCATTTTTGCCAACGTAAAACACTCCAGTGTAGTCCCCCTCTGCAAAATGGTTGGTGATGGGGATTCTAACGGTTTTTTGTACTCTAGCGTTCTTGTCCATAGCTCCTTTAGGAATAATGTAGTGCTTTGGCAAAATTAAAGTTGTGCGTGACTGTAGGGAGCGGCCCGGGAAATTACGAAACTCAACTATACCAATCTTTGTGTTGGGGGGAGCATTTCACTTTTGTAACAAGGTAGCCCGGAGGGCTTTGTTTGTGTAGCCGCGCCTTTAGGCGTCAGGCGGCAGCGCGCAAAATTGAAATGCTCCCTGTGTTGGGTTTCGTTGGTGGCGGGCTCAACCCACCACTTTTAAGGCAGACAGTCCAGTAGTGCAGTGCGTCCGAAATAATCTGCCAATGCGCCCTCTTGTGGCCGGGAGCCAGGGTATTATTGGCCTCGCTTGCCCAATCTAGATGCGCGACAGCTTATCTTACAATTTATTTTAATGGCACTGCTTAGAAATATTATAATAATTTTTGTGACAATCCCTCAACCAATAAGGTGTTATAATCCTCTTAAGACCCTGTCGTCTATTGAACGTATATTGTACTGACAAGGAGTTCCTATAATGGCTACTCAACCAATCGCTCCTCGCACTATCAACGTGCTGACAGTCATTGATGCAGAAACCCTAGTGAAGAACTATCAGAACCATAACCCAAAGACTACCGCAGACAAACCTGCGTTTGTTAGCGAACATCCTCAAACTATCCATATGATCGCCTCAACAGGGGACAGCATACACGGTAGCGATAGCTCTGAGCTGAGAGTCGCTGCCTATGTGGATGACATCATTCGCTGGCGGGCAGTCAGCATTTCGATCGACACTTCCTACACCGTAGAATTATACAAGTTTACAAAGATAGATGACAAGCCCACCGTCATCACTAAACCCCGAGAGATTCCCAGTTCTACTGGTCGTTACTGGCAGGCAGTGGTTATCGCGGGGTCAGGTACGGAGACATACGACTTGTCGTTCAAGATCCTAGACAGGTCGGGTACAGAGTTAGTGTATTTGACATGGGATCCGTACATCACTGCCATAAAGCTCAAAAACAAAGAAAATAAGAAATCACCGGCATAATTTGACTGGCGGATTGCTCTAGTGCCGCTGCGCTCCATGTCTCAAGGTAATAAGTCAAAAGTCTCAAGGTAATAATGCTTTTGTACTCTGGCTCCCGGCCCGATCGGGCGTTTTGGATTATTTCTGCCACGCTGCACTAGGGTAACAGTCCTTGCATCTGGGAGGTGAGACTCAACCGCCATTGCAAAGCCAATGAGACCCCGATCCGCCACCCCAGTTGCAGCCACAAACAGCCTCTCGACCAATTTGCAAAATTCGTCAAACCACACAATTATTAGATATCTTACAGTTTATTTTCATGGCACTGTTAGAAATATTATAATAATTTTTGTGACAATTCCTCAACCAATAGGCTATATGAGGAGTTATAATACTCTTAACATCAAACGATGTCGTCTATTGAACGTATATTGTACTGACAAGGAGGTTTTATAATGGCAACCGCTCCTCGTATTATCAACGTGCTGACAGTGATTGATACAGAAACCCTACTGAACAAGTATCAGAACGAAACTACTACCGAAGCAACACCTGCAACTATTGAGGATAGTGTCGCTCAAGCAACTATCCATATGATCGCCTCAACAGGGGACAGTATAAACGGTAGCGATAGCTATGAGCTGAATGTCAAGGGCTATGTGGATGACAACGTTCGCTGGCGGGCAGTCAGCATTTCGGAAAACACTGTCAACAAGGTAGAATTCTACAACTTTATAAAGTCGAACGACAACGAACCCAAGGTCATCAATCAACCCGAAGAAATTCCCAGTTCTACTGGTAATTACTGGCAGGCAACGCTTATCAAAGAAGGTACGGAGACATACCACTGGTCGTTCAAGATCAAGGACAGGTCGGGTAAAGCGTCAGTGTATTTGAATTGGGATCCGTACATCACTGTCAAAAATCCATAAGAGATCGCCGGCATAATTTGACTGGCGGGTTGCTATAGAATATTGTCGCAGAAGCCCGGTTTCTTGAAGAAACCGGGCTTCTTTATATGGAGATGCTACCTCAGTCGCAAATCCCCTCAATTCCCTTCAGCCAGAACCAGTTTTAGCTCCGCCAGTAGGGACTTTAGCTTGTCGCATTTTTCGGTATTGTCCCAGGCGGCGAACTTCTTAGCCTTCTTAAAGACATCCTCTATCTCCGCCTGCATTTCTCCTACCTTTTTGGGAGTCTTCTTTTCCCCGACCAGCTTTTTCACCTGTCGCAGGGTTAGAGAATTGGCGATCGCCTCTTCTAAAAGCGCCAATTGCTCCGGCTCGGACTCTAGCTTGGCAATTTCCTTGGCCTTAGTATATTCGATGCGACCTTGGCGCAGAGCCTCTAAAATCTTCCCAGGGAGCTTGAGCAGGGGAAGTCGGCTGCTGACGAAAGAACGCCAGCTCATCTGCCCCAACTCGGCAAACACCTCCTCTACTATTGCCCGGTTGGACTTACCCAAAGCACTTTGGGTAATTGGGGTAGTTGTTGCCTCTCCCTCATCTACTTCGTTATTCGATTTACCCGGTTTACCCGATTTACCCAAAACGTTTTGGGTAATCTTTCCCTTGGCCTCATTTTCCAGGCGGTAAAGCTGGGAGACGACATCGGCCGAGTTGCATCCCAGTCGGAAAACTAATAGCTGTAGAATCCCTTCAGTCTCCTCTACTGGGTTCAAATCCTGCCGCTGCAAGTTTTCCACCAGGGCGTACTGTAGCGCCTCGGCATCGGTCATCTCCCGCACCGTTACTGGAACGGCGGCCAAACCTAACTGGAGAGCGCTTCGGTATCTGCGCTCCCCAGCTACTAATTCATACATTTCCTGCTTATCCCCTATAGGTCGCGCCAGCAAAGGCTGTAAGATGCCGTTTTCCTTGATGCTGGCGACAAGCCTTTGCATCGCCTCTCCATCGAAATAGCACCTGGGTTGGCGCTTCGAGGGCAAAAGCCTGTCGAGGGGGATCGATCGCACCCTTTCTTCTGACTTGGAGCCATTGGACTTAAAGGTCTTTGGCTGGGTTGTGCGTGAAACGCGCTGCTGCTTTAAGACCATCCCTGATTTTATAATAAATTCTAACTACAGCGAAGCTAAACAATTCGCGCCAAGATTATGGAGCATGGAGAACTAGCCTGCTATTGAAACCCACCTTCCTGCAAGGGTTTCAGCGGCGAAACGCTCCACTGCTGATGTTTGCGCGTCTTATTTAAGATCAACTATATACTAAGGACGTCTTTTATTTTTAGCAAATATGGTTACAAAACTTATAGTTGTGAATAGTTATAAATTACAGGGCAGTTATTGCACTACGGATTAAGGTTAGGACGGTTACAAAAAGCTCTATTGCTTAAAATTGCAAGACTTTGACGGCCCTCGGAGACTTGTAGGGAATAGCGGCCGGTGCGGCGGTCAAAAGACTTGGATAGGACTTACGCATCGACTCAAGGACTAGGGGCGAACGCGGGGAGCGGAGCCTGCGCGCCGAAGGGCGCATAGCGTCTGTGCCCCTGAGAATCGCTCTTGGGATTGCCCCTACAAATACGCGCCATTTGGACAGGCAAGCGTAAGTCCTGTTGGATAGAGACTCGGGCGATCGGGCCAAAGCCAAGGTCCAAAGGCATTATTACCTTGAGACTTTTGACTTATTACCTTGAGACTTTTGACTTATTCAGGACTTACGCATCGACTCAAGGACTAGGGGCGTTCGCTCTTGGGATTGCCCCTACAAATACGCGCCATATGGACAGGCAAGCGTAAGTCCTGTTATTACCTTGAGACTTTTGACTTCCGCTTGCAGAACGAGAGTCGTCAATAGTAGTATTTTAATTAGGCTATACGACAGGCGGGAAGTGCAGAACCTGCAGAAGGTGCAAAAATTTTCTCCAAAAAAGGTTGTTTTTCGAGCAAAATGATGCTAGTATAGTTTTTAACCTCCCTAGAGGAGGCAAAAAAAAGGACCCCGGCTGCAACCGGGACCCGGAACTGATAGGCAAAGCAAACCTTAGCAAGGAGGTGTTTGCACTCAAAAAACTTTCTCCCTCAAAAAGCCCCGGCTGCAACGGGGTAGTGCTTTGGATTTAGGGCAACAAATCCAAGGCACTACCCCGATAGCTAGCCCGGGTGGGAAGATAGCCCACCCTAAAGTCCCGCTGACGATTCCGAGGATCGCGGCAGCGGGTGGGTCTCCCTTGGGGAGAAATTGCCCAGGTTTTTACCACTGGTTTTAAATAGGCTCGAA
>JAAHFN010000090.1 GCA_010672965.1 Oscillatoria sp. SIO1A7 | reverse complement strand
AAACTATTAAATTTAAGCTTCACTCTTTATCCTAACTGAATCTGTCCCAAGTTTCAAGTAAACAATATTGCCATGATCTTGCAGGTGAGTTACTGGTAATCAGACAATCATTAAGTATTTATACTTAGTGATTGTCGCTCGCTAAATATAATACACTTTGTAGTGCGGAATGTAGGTTTCAAGGGTATGTTTTTTATAATCTTCCTGGCAGGAGCGAGATCGGTGGGTTGGATAGATTTCTAGGGCGAAGCATTCCAATACAATAGTTTTTCTTTAATAGCACAAGCTGTCTCGGGAATGCTGTCGCCCCTACGCCCCGGGTCGATACTCGATACCTCTTAAAAATGCCAAATCTAAAAAACCTACCCTTGAAAGGGGTGGGGAGAGGAGGGAGAGTAAAGAGAAAATTTATGCTTTGGTTCTTTCCATACTTCCCATCTTTCCACTCCTGAGCCTGGTCGTTGCGGCCTCTTCTCCCTACACCCCACACCCTACACCCTACACCCTAATTTCGCCCACTCCCCACACCCCACACCCTACACCCCACACCCCACACTCCACACCCCACACTCCCTACACCCCAATTGATGGCAGGGTTACGGTAAATATAGTGCCAACTCCTTCTTCGCTCTGTACCTCAACCTTGCCTCTATGCAAGCTCGCACATTTTTTAACTATTGCCAGCCCCAATCCGGTTCCCTGGATATTTTCAGCATTGCTTGCTCTATGGAAAGACTCGAATAATCGCTCCCGCTCTTCTGGGGGAATGCCTACTCCTTCGTCTTTGATGCGGAAAATTGTTTCAGTCTTTTCGCAGATAACCTCGAAGCTAATTAGGCCGCCTTGGGGAGAATATTTGGCTGCATTGGAGAGCAAATGACCGAGCATGAGCCTCAGGAGTTTTTTGTCCAGATTCGCCAAGGAGCGATCGCCCGTAACTGTAAAAGCCAATCTATGCTTGCTTTCTAAAGTTTTTTCAAATTCCTCGGCAATCTCGCCGGTCGTCGCCCCTACGTCAAGCTCCGCCGGATTAAACTCAATTTCTCCAGATTCTACTTTGCCAATGGCTACGGCATCTTCTAGTAGTTTGGTTATATGCTGGACGGAGGTTTCGACTTTCTGGAAATGTTTTAGTTTTTTCTCATCTGCTAATTTATGACCGTATTTTTTAATGAATTCTGTCGAACTCAAAATAACCGTAAGAGGGGTGCGAAATTCGTGGGAAACTCTGGTAATAATGCGACTGCGGAACTCCCCTAACTCTTTTTCTTTTTCCAGGGCATTGCGCATTATTTCTGCTACCTTTTTTTGCTCTGTGACATCGGCTTCTAATTCTAGCTTCTGTTTTGCTAATATTTCTGCTTGGCAGCGATCGGTGATATCCTGAATCGTGCCGGACATGCCCGTCGCCATATCGTCAGTTGCCTCTGTAGAATAAGCGTTAATTTCCATCCAGCGGCAGTCCCCAGCTTTGGTCAAGTATCTCACCTTCTCTCTAAAAAAGGTGGCTTTTGCTTCGGGGTTTTTGGCTTGCAAGCTGGAGCGCCAAAGTTCCTGATAGCTTTCGCGATCGCCGGCATGAATAAAATCAAAAATCTGCCTCCCCAGACTTTCTGTTAATGCAAAGCCAGTTAATTCTGTCCAGGCATAATTTAGAAAAGTCAAGCGATCTTCGGCATCTGTCTGAAAAATAACTTCTTTAATATTTTCCACCACAGAGCGATATTGTTTTTCTCTCTCTCGCAAAGCCTTCTCGGCTCTACTGGCTTGGAGAATGCGACGAACCCGCTGGCGCAGAACCGGGGGATGGATGGGCTTGGTGACATAATCAATTGCTCCGGCTGCAAAAGCCCAATCCACCGATGCCTTGTCGTTGAGTCCGGTAATCATTAATATGGGGGTATCGGCACCTCCTGGCAGACCTTGCAGTTCGGCGCAGCAAGTAAAACCATCCATAACCGGCATCATTGCATCTAGCAAAATCATATCCGGTTGCAGCTTACTGTAGGCCGCGAGGCATTCCTCTCCGTTCTCCACTTCTTCAACCTGGTATTTTTCCCCTTGCATGATTTGCCGCAACATAATCCGCGTAAACTTGTCGTCGTCTGCAACCAATATAAGAGTTGAGTTTTTGGGTCTTGTGGTAGTCATCTTTGCTATGCCTGAAGTTCTGCTTGCAATGCTAGCTTTACTCTTTCATACTCGGACTCAATTTCGGAGACCATTGCCAATGCATCTATTGTAGATACATAAGGTAATTTTGCTGCATTCTCTAGCTGCTGGCAAAGTTTTGAGAGAGCGATCGCTCCCATAGAAGCGCTGCTAGACTTTAAGCTATGAGCGGCAGCCTTCATTGCCTCAAAATTTTCAGGAGCGATCGCTTCCCTCATCTGTTGCAACAAACTAGGACTATCTTCTAGATAAGCATCAATCAATTCTGCCAAAAACTCATCGGCGCTCTCTCCCATTGTATTGCGAAAATCTTCCAAAACTTGGGGGTCAATTGCTTTGGGCTCAATAGGGTCAATCCCTTTCTCTTCGGCGGGAGCTGGCTCCTCACTGGATTCGGCGCTAGCTGACTCCGACGGCTCTGCCCTTGCTTGGGCGCTAGCTGACTCCGACGGCTCTGTTAGCTGGAAATCTTGCGGTGGCATAGATAGCGGTGAGATAGATAGCGGTGAGATAGATAGCTTCTCTTCTATTTGCTTTGTCTGCCCGAGAGCTTCTGGCATAGCTTTTGGGGAAGAAGCTGCCCCCAAAGGCTGACATTGGGACAGGGCGCGAACCAGTTCCCCAACCCGAATCGGCTTGCTAACATAATCGTTCATCCCGGCACTGAGACATTTCTCGCGATCGCCCTGCATGGCATAAGCAGTCATAGCAATAATTCTCGGTCGCTCTTCTGGCGGCCATTGCTCCACTATCTGCCTTGTCGCTGTCAAACCATCCATCTCTGGCATATTTACATCCATCAATACCACATCATAAGTCTGACGCTGCAGGGCATCCAGAACCTCCAGTCCGTTACCAACCACATCTGCTCTATAGCCCATCCGCCGCAAGAGCTGCAAAGCTAACTGGTGATTCACTACGTTATCCTCAGCCAGCAAAATTCTCAGGGGCAAGCGTTTCCCCATATTGGGATCTAGTTCTGTTTGCCCGGAAAAAGAGCGCTTAACCTTAATTGGCTCTCCCCCCAGAACTCCCATTAAAGTCTTGTTAAGCTGAGATTGCTTGATAGGCTTATTCAATATCCCTGCGAAATATTCCTCCAATTCCTGGGATTCTATATCTGCCTTGCCTATAGAAGTTAACATCACCAAGGGCAATTTTTGGCAATCCGGTCGCTTGCGAATAGCCTTTGCTAGAGCCAGACCGTCCATTCCTGGCATCTGCATATCCAGAATTGCGATTTCAAAGGGTTCCGACTGATCTATCCAACCAATTGCCTCATACCCAGACCGCGCTTCCTGGGGAATCATACCCCAAGACAGAGCTTGCAAGGACAGAATTTGTCGATTCGTCTCATTGTCATCCACAATCAACAGTCGTTTCCCTGCTAGTACAGTCTCGCCATTAGTATCCTTGTCTTCCAATAGTTCCGCAGGCAACTCCACAGTAATAGTGAAATAAAAGGTAGAGCCTACTCCCAGTTGACTCTCCACCCACATGGTGCCTCCCATCATTTCACAAATACTCTTGGAAATCGCCAGACCCAAACCCGTACCCCCGTATTCGCGAGTAGTAGAAGAATCCACTTGAGTAAAAGACTCGAATAAGCGATCTATTCTATCTGTAGGAATGCCGATACCCGTATCTTTAATAGCAAATTCAATTTCGTATTTTTTGGGGAATTGGGAATTGGGAATTGGGAATTGGGCATTGGGAATTGGGAATTGGGAATTGGGAATTGGGAATTGGCGGGAAGCCCGATCTAAAGACATTTGCTCCCCTGCTCCCATGCTCCCATGCTCCCCTGCTCCCATGCTCCCATGCTCCCCCGCTCCCCCGCTCCCATGCTCCGCGTCGGTTATCTGCCGAGCGCTGACGCTGACTGTAACTTCTCCTTTTTTGGTGAATTTAATGGCATTGCCTATCAAGTTCACTAATATTTGGCGCAATCGGGTGACATCTCCTATAACCTGTTTCGGGGTTTGGGGACGAAATAGATAAGCTAATTCCAGTTGTTTCTCTGCAGCTTTAGCGGCCAAGAGGTCGAGGGCTTCTTCCACGCAGTGAAGCAAGTCGAAGGGCTGTTCTTCTAAATCCATCTTGCCGGACTCGATTTTGGAGAAATCCAGAATATCGTTGATGATGGCCAGCAAGCTATCTCCACAATTGCGAATAACAGTGACGAATTCTCGCTGCTGGGAGGTCAGATCCGCATCGAGCAGCAAGCCCGTCATGCCAATAACGCCGTTCATGGGAGTGCGGATTTCGTGGCTCATTATAGCTAGAAATTCGCTTTTGGCCTGGGTGGCGGCTTCTGCTGCTTGTTTGGCCTTCTCCAAGGCGATGTTTTTGACCGTTAATTGTTCGCGCTGATCGGTTTCTTTCTCTAGGAGGCGAGCCTGAGCCAGAGCAATTCCGACTTGAGAGGCGACGGCTGCTAGCAATTCGATTTCATCTTCGCTCCAGTGGCGATGGGAGTCGCATTGATGCAAGGCGATCGCGCCATTAGGTTGCCCCCGGTCTGAGGTGCGAATTGCCAAAATAGATTTAAGACCGACTTGGTTAATAAAAGGAGTCAGCGATCTGGGTAGCGGCTCGGCGCTAACATCGGCAGCGGATATTGGCCAGTCTTGGGAAAGCAATTTTTCTATATAAGGATTGCCTGCAATATCGATTTTCAGTTCCAGAGCCGATGCATATCCTGGCTCCAAATATTCAGCAACTATAGGAATTTCTGGAGCGGGTTCGGCTAGATAGGTATGAATTATGCAGCGATTTACCCCAAATGCTTTACCTATGCGATCGGCCGCTGTCTGAAAAATCTGTTCGCTGTTCAAGCTCTGGCGAATTTCTTCGGTAATTTGTTTTAGCAGCAAAGCCCGCTGTATTTGTCGTTCTAAGGCTGTTTTTGCTTGCTGCCGTTCCAGTTCGTTCCCTACCCACTGAGCCATTAGCTTTAAAAACTGGCGATCGCCGTTCTTAAATTTAGCGTCTCTTGGAGAGAGACTCGAAAAGTTCAAAGTTCCGTATGGCTGACCCCCCACTAGCACTGGCGCGCCGATGTAGGCTTCTAGCTCGAACTTGGAGTATGCCGGATGCTGGCTCCATTGAGAATCAATTGCTGTCGTAAAATCTATTACTTGTTGTGACTGAAACGTTTCTTTGCAGAAGGTTTCTCCCAAATCGAATAGGTCTTCTTGGTGAATGGGGATATTAGAGCGAGGCGGCGTTTGTACGGCGACGACCTGGTAGCGATCGCCTTTTATCCTGGCGAGAATACCAATATCCAGCCGCAAATACCGCCGTCCCATTGACAATAGTCCTTGCAAGCGCTGGTCGAAGTTGAGTTTCGGGGATGAAGCCACCTTATATAAGGCTCTGAGCGCCCCTTCTGTTTCTCGCTGTTCTTTATCTGCCTGCTTGCGATCGCTAATATCCCGGGCTATAGCACAGTTGTACTCTTTGCCGTTAAACTCCAAATAATTAACCGTCACTTCTACAGGAAACAAGCGGCTATCTTTAGTGCGATGACTGCTTTCAATGGCGAAAGATCCTCGTGCCTTCATTTCTTGCCAATGAGTTGCCCAAGCGTACCGGGGCAATTGCGCGTCAATATCGAAAACGCTCATATTCAGCAGTTCCTCGCGGGAATAGCCCAGAGCCCGACAAGCGGCTTCATTGACATAAAAAAACTTAGCATCCGATTTCATAAAATAGACTGCATCTACAGCTCTATCCAGAGAAAACTGACTCAACTCCAGAGCTTCCTCAGCTTGCTTGCGCTGGCTGATATCGTTGAGGGTGCCAGCGCTGCCCAGCACAGTCCCGCTCTCGTCTATTATCGATTTTGCAAATACCTCTATCCAGCAAAATCCGCCGCCTTTTTTCAGGAAGCGAATCTCGTGCCTGCAATAGCTTTTATTCCCTGCGAGCAGGGGTTGAAACAGTTTTTTATGAAGCGGGCGATCGTCGGGATGAATGTAATCGTTCCAATTTTGACCTTCGCTTTCCTGCAATAAAAATCCCGTAATCTCCGTCCAAGACCGATTCAGAAATGTCCATACCCCCTCATGGTCGGTTTGGAAAATAACTTCTTTAACGCTTTCTACCACCGAGCGATACTGGTACTCGCTCTTGCGCAGGGCAATTTCGACTCGCTTTCCGGTTGCTATCCGCTCCTGTAGGCCCCTCAGAGTTTCTTGCAGTTGTCCGGCCATGCTATTAAAAGCTGCTTTCAGGCGACCGATTTCGTCATCGTGGAGAATATCGGCGCGTCGTTCCAAATCTCCATCTGCCAGTGCTTGCGCTAGCTCCGCCAAACTTTGCAAGGGACGGCGAACTTGGCGATTAAACAGAAAGATAGTTAGGGTCGCAGCTCCAAAACTAACCAAAATAGATGCCAGCAAGGTGCTAACTGCAGAGCGGAAGAGATCTTGGCGCACGCTGGCAATGGAATAGCCCAGTACTACCTCTCCTAGGGGGCGACCTGCAGATATAATGGGCATCCGGGTTTCCCGTATCGCGGCTTCCTGTCGAACTTTAGCAATAATTTCTAGGATATTGTTTTCGCTGTCGCTCGCTGCCATAGCGATAACAATAGGCGGATTCTCCTTATTCAGAAAGCGAGTCAGGGCACGACCGTCGGGATTAACGATAACGCTGTAAGCAATATCGGCATCCACGTTCGTCTGTTCCATCAGCCTTTCCAGGGTCAGAAAGTCTAACTTCAGAACTGCTTCTGGAGTCACCGCGCTCAAGAAGTTCGCTTCATCTTTGACCTTGTTTTCCAGGTTATTCAATTGTCGCTTATAGTTTTGACGGATTTGCACCAACCCGAATACTAGCTGAATTGCAACCAAAAATATGCTAGCTATCCCTAGATAGCGAAAGGCGATACTATTCTTAAACTTAATATAATTTTGACTTTGCTTGGCCATTGTCTGCTCCCCTATAGAGCCTGTTGTTTTGTCTGGCTCAGGATTTACGCACGGGTGCTATTCGTAGGCTAATCGGCATCCCAGCTTTTTAGCTTTAAAGTTTTAATCAGAGAGTCTATTTTCCCATAATCTACCGCCGGTACGAATCCCTCTAATTTAGCTGCTGCTAAGGCGGGATGGTCGGCGGGTATATTCAGAAGTGCTTCCCTTATCTTCGCCACTAAGTCCGGGTCGGCCTCCTTGAGAGCGGCAAAAGGCCACTCTGGGTAGAGATCGGTGGTATGGGAATATAAGAAGCCATCTTCCGCTGGCTCTAGGATTTTCACCGCGTCTAAGCTGTCTATCAGGCCCTTTGCTACCATCTTTTCTAATTGGCCGGTACGGATAAAGCCAACATCGATGGAGCCGTTGAGTATCCCTAGTACAATATTATCTTGGGATTTATTTTCTACAAAATCGCTGAAATCTACAAACGGGTCGATGCCGCGTTGCTGGAGGTGATAAATCTGGAATATACAGCCGGCGGCAGCGGTCTCAAAATCCACGCAAGCTCCCTTCCTGCCTCGCAGGTCCTCTAGAGTCTGAATCTCGCTATCCCTACCGACCACAATTAGGCCGCTAAATTCTGGACCAGTTTTGGGTCGAGAGTGGGTGGCCAGAAACTCAGTATCGTAGAGCCTGCGGATTTGCACCGCCGCCAGGGGATTGTTCAGGGTAAAATCTAGCTTCCCTTCTGCTACTTCCGTGAATTGAGTTTCCTGAGTTAGCGGCACTAAGACGAAGGAACGACCCGTGGCCTCAGACAAATAGTCTAATAGAGGGCTATATCTTTCGTGAACGGACATGGCGCTATCAATGGTCAGAATTCCCACCCGAATTGGAGCGCCAGATGCCGCATCGGATGCCGCGTCGGATGCCGCTTCGCCCGATACGCTGTCAGATACTTCTGGCGTCGCAGTTGCTGCGGGGGTTGGCGACAGCTCGGCCTCGGTTTCGCCACAAGCCATCAGCAGTTGAGTTATAGCGATCGCAATCGTAAAAGTAATTATTTTCCACAAGCTATTGCTTAGTTTAGACATAAGATAGATTTCTCTTAGTAGCCGTAGAGTTATGCCAAAGCTCCAATCCCCACTCTAGCTTCAGTATTTTTGCAGAAGTGAAAATATTTCAGCAAATAGCCTTAGCTGCACTATAGTATTTTGGCTTATATTTCCCTTGCTGTCAACCCGATCTCGGCAAGAGCGATCGCACTGCGAGATTTCCTGAAAAGTCAGGGGAAACGGGGGAGTCTCTAAATGATTATCTTCTATTGCTAAACATGGCTCTATTCCCGGCGATCGCCAATAGAGATGCAGCTTTGATTATGAGCCGTAGGAGAAACCGAGGCTTTCTCGTAGAATTGCTATTATAATAATCTATAAAACAAAAACCGGGCTTCTGGGGGAACCCGGTCGCTCTCGTCGAACTTCAATTTATGGGGTTAGCACCAGCGCAGCACCCCTAGGTTAAGGTGTGGGGTGCGGGGGGTGTGGGGGGTGTGGGCTGTAGGCCGTTTCCTTGCGATCGCTGCCAAACCTAGACAATAGATTTGCGATCGCCCCTTATGTTAAGCTTGGTATCCGGGGCGAATGCCATTCGCCGCCATTCGCCTCTACAGTTGCCACCAGAAAAATTGCTGTCAACTCGTCGTTAATTACACTTATTCGAGAAAAGCTATATCATCCGTTACATCCGTTACATCCGTTACATCCGTTACATCCGTTACATCCGTTACCCATCCGCTGCCAACAGCCTAGTTTTTGCTCTCTACCAAAGCCTGACTGTAGGCCAACCAATCGCGAATCTCTTCAGCCAACCAGATACATTCTTCTTCGGTCATTTTGCGACCGAACTGGCCAAAAGAATATTGTTGCAAAGCTCCTTTGGACTGGGCGGTAATGGTTATGCCCATGACAAACTTCTTATTGTCGTAATAAATAGAGACATCTTTAATCTCGGAAGCCAGACCAATTTCGCGCCGGTAAGTAAAGCCCAATCGCTTATGCTCGATTTCCAAGCGATCGCTCTCGGCATCCAATGAAATGTGAGTTTGCTCGAAATAATCGGTTAAGCTAGCACAAATAACGGTGAGAATCCCTACAGGCAAAAGCCCTATAACCAGTTGCAATGCGACAGACAGAACCGAGACGGAGCCAATGCCAATCAAAATATAGACCAAAACTTTAGAAGAGAGGTCGGAACCGCTGATGCTCCGTCGCACTGTAGAAATTGCCCCTTCCAGGGATTTTTTGCAACGCTGGAGTAGGGATCTGGCTCCATCGAGAATTCTGCGACCGGGCTCGGGAATATTAATTTCCAAGCGTTCCAGAGATTGGTTCAGTTGGATTTGGGTAGTCTCGGGCTGATATAGGGAGTCGGTCTCGGCGGATAAAGCGCTGCTGGATTCCAGAGAAGCGATCGCATCTGCAGCAGTTCTAAAGCGCTTGTCTATTTGCGGCTCCGCTAGTTTTTGGAGCCAGCGAATAAAATACGGGCTCAAAGTAGAACTAATGCGATCGCGAAAATCCAGGCGCAAATCTTTCTGCAACAACTCCGCTGGTGCCGTTCCCGTCAGCAAATGAATTAGAGTCGCGCCCAAAGCATAGAGATCGGAAGCCGCAACGGTCTGACCGCCAAACTGCTCCAATGGCGTATAACCGTAAGTGCCCACCACGGTAAAACTTCTTCCTGCCACTGCCCCTTGGTCTTGTACGGAGCCAAAATCCACCAAATACACCTCGCCGTCTTCGCCCAAGATAATATTGCTGGGTTTAATATCTCGGTGCAGAACCGGAGGGCTCAACTCGTGCAAATAACTGAGGATATCCAGAAGGGCGCGGGCTATTTGGCGCACCTCATCAACGGCAAACTTTTTGCCGCTATCGAGCAAGGCCATTAGAGAGGAACCGGGGATATAGTCTTGAACTAATGCAGACCAAAGCCCGCGATCGTCGATCGCAAAATAGTCTTGATAGCGCGGAATTCTAGGATGATCCAAATTCTGGAGTACCTTTGCTTCCCGCTCGAACAGCTTCAAATTTTCCCACTGCTTTTGGCCCCCGAAGATCAACAACTTGATAACAACCGGCTGCTCCGAGGTCAAATCATGCGCGAGCCAAGTTTCCCGCGTCGGATTGTCGCTCAACTGTTCCTTGAGTTGATAGCGCTTTTGTAACACCGACCCTGTTTCCGGCATATTCTCTCGATGGCGATTATTTCGTGCAATTATCTGTCCCATCTCTAGGGTAGCAGGGGTCTAGGGTGTGGGGTGTGGGGTCTGGGGTGTCGAGTGTCGGGTGTCGGGTGTCGGGTGTCGGGTGTCGGGTGTCGGGTGTCGGGCGTCGGGTGTCGGGTGTGGGGATCCACACACTTTCACGACGGGCGCAAAAGGGAAAGCTGAGTTTCTGGGGGGTTCGTTACATACATATTCTTTGTCTTGCTAACCTTGCCTTCTTCAAGTGCCATATTTAACCAATCCCGGAGTTGGCCCTCTCGCACGTCGAGATCTCGGGCTAGGGGCTTAAAAGCTCGGGGTTGCTCTAGGGCTGCCAGAATCAAGGGGAGCGCTGCTTCATAAATATTCTTCGGCTTGGCTGCGATCGCTTCTGGATTCTCCCCAGATGCTTTTACTTCCTCGGTTTCAGAGTCTTTGTTGGTCTGCCTAGACGCGGCAACAGCAGAAGCGGCCTTTGCATCTTTCTCTTGGATCTCGTTATCTTGAACTTGGATTTGGCGATCGCCTTTATCCAGAATCTGTTTATCCCGATCGCCTTTATCCAGAATCTGTTTATCCCGATCGCCTTTATCCTGGACTTGGATTTCCAGAACCTCTTTATCCAGAACCTCTTTATCCCGCAGGCTCTCGGAAATCGAAATCAAAGGCATAGCGTCCTCTGCCCATGCCGCTTGGAGCAGTTCGGCCAAAGAACTGTTTTCTGACAGATTAGGAAACGGCTTTGCTCCTAGATTCAATAGCGCTCTGTTTCCTGGGGGCGAATTTCCTTGCATCCGCACAAAAACTGGAACATCTTTTAGCCGCTGTAGCGCTTCCGTCGCCCCCGCCCAAGTTCCTCCCTTCTCCAAAGAGGAACTGACTACTAAAGCATAATCGGCTAAAGCATAGACATATTTATTGCGCCCCATCGCATTGCCCACCGTAAAACCGGCATCCGGGTCGTAGGCAGAAACCAGGGTTAGTTGCCCGTCCCGAATTCCCGAGCGATACTTGCCATATACAGAAGCTTTGGTCAAGCTATCTGCCAGGATTCCCACCGCCGTACCCCCCGCTTGCACCGCCGCCAGCATTGCCGAGCGATCGACTCCCCGGGCACCGCCGGAAACTACTTGCATTCCTTCCTCTGCACAGGTTTCCGCTACTTGCTCGGTATATGCGATCGCTTCTTCATCTACATCCCGAGAACCCAATACTGCCAACCCTCCCTTAGAGAGTAGTTCTATATTGCCGACGCCATAAAGAATTGGCGGCGCTGCATTCTGCAGTTGCTTTTTGAGACGCTTTGGATAGTGGCGATCGCTCCTTGCCAAAACCCAGATTCCCTTGTTAGTCCAGTTCTCTACCGCCAACGCCAACATAGCGCCTCTTTCTAACAAAGCTACCAACCTATCAGGATTTAACTGCCCTATAGAAATATTCTGCAATTGGCTTTTTTCCCGTCTCTCTTGCCCAGAAAATTCTAGCCCAGAAAATTCCAGCCCAGAAAATTCCAGCCCAGAAGATTCTAGCAAAGAAGATTCTAGCAAAGAAGGTTCCAGCAAAGAAGCTGGGGTTAAATTTCGCTCCAGAAGCCATTTTACCAAAGAACCATATTCTTTGACAGTCAGAGGTTGCGGCTCGGCTTGGCGGTTTTGGCCAAAGCTGGCACACAAAAGCAGAATTGCTTGGGTATCTGGCGATAGAATGTGGCTTAACATCATACCAAATCCGGTTAGTTTTTTGGGAAATATTGTAGGGGCTCAGGGGGCTCAGGGGCGTTCGCGAAGCGTCTCCGTAAGGAGAATCGCGGGGGGATTGCCCCTACACTATAATGCGCTCTTTTGTCTCAAATTGACATCATCTTTATTAGCTAAACGAATTAACGGCTAAAGCCAGGGGAAAAACCGGGCCGCTCCCAGTTTCGCGCAAAAGGGCGGCGATAACTGCAAACGTCCAGCGGGAATCCACTACATCATCTATTAAAAAAACCGAGCCGCTCATTCCCGGCCAGGGCGTAACTTGAAAAACTCCATCTAAGTTATGGGCTTGCTGATAGCTATTGCTCATTTCTTTCTGGGGACTATTCTGCCGTATTTTGCTGACGCTGGCTACAAAAGGCAGACCCAGGCGATCGGCAACTCTCCGGGCAAAACTGGGGACTAATTCCGGGCGGCTTAAGGAAGGAACGGCAGTAACCCAGGTTGGAAAAGGCTCTGGGGAAAAACGGCGAATCATCTCTAGGAAGCCCCGCACTAAAGCTTCATTAAAATACTTGTCGCGATATTTGCCAAATTTTACTACTTCTCCCCAACCAGCATCCCCCCACAAGCAGAGCGATCGCCCTTCTTCATAGCGCAAACTTTCTTTAATTTTACCACTCCAGCCGTATTGTAACAAAGCATCCTTTGGCCATTGCTTGCGAGGGGCGATCGCATTGTCGCTGCGGCGCAGAAAGAAAATCGCCTTTTTAGTCAATTCCGGCACAGAAGGTTTTTCCGGCAGCAGGGGATCCCCCGCGCAAACGGCACATTTACC
The DNA here is from genome assembly GCA_010672965.1 of Oscillatoria sp. SIO1A7. GTDB lineage: Bacteria > Cyanobacteriota > Cyanobacteriia > Cyanobacteriales > Laspinemataceae > SIO1A7. The sequence continues at coordinate 9,510 of JAAHFN010000090.1, read as the reverse complement.
GCAACGCTCCGGCGTCGGGTCGTCTAGCTCCCGCGCCAGAAACATCATCAGGCATTCCCGACTTTCCATATAATCTCGCATTCGCTTTTGCTCGTCGCGGCGGATTTGGGTCAATCGCTCTATTAGTTCTAAATCTGGTTTATAAACCACCGGCGTTGCATACCATTTCGAGCCCTGCTTGGTAACTGGCGATGGCGTCTCCACCGAGAGAAGCTTTAAAACTTTATCAATTTTCATTCGAGAAAGATTGAGCTGTCCTTCTAGCATCGGCACCGACAGGCCATCATCGGCAGAGTTTAAAGCAGCTAAGACATCCCGGGTATGAGCTTGGGGCGGAAAAGCCGTATTAATAAAATAGTCGCTAATTTCTTGGTCTTCATCGCCGCTGAGGAGAATCCCGTAGGCTCGGTCTAGTCCTCTTCCGGCACGTCCCACTTGTTGATAGTAATGAACCACAGAGCCAGGACGCTGGTAATGAATGACGAATCCCAAATCCGGTTTATCGAAGCCCATGCCCAGAGCCGAGGTTGCCACCAAAGCTTTGATTTGATTATTCAAAAGTCGCTCTTCTAATAACAGGCGTTCTTCGCTATCCACTTTGCTGGAGTAAGCTTCGGCGTCAATCGAGCAAGACTTTAGCCAGTCGGCCACTCGTTCCGCATCTCGAATTGTCAGAGTATAAACGATACCGCTCCCCGGGATTTTGGGCAGTTGTTCCGCTAACCAAGCCATGCGGGCGGCTGGACTGGGCAGATAAATGTTTTGCAGGCGCAAGCTTTCTCTTGCCAGCGGACCTCTAGAAACGCGCAGGTCTGACCCCAATTGGGTGACGATATCCTCAACAACTCGGTCATTGGCAGTGGCTGTGGTAGCTAAAACTGGGATATTTTGCGGCAGCGCTTGCAAGATTCGGACGATGCGCCGGTAGTCGGGGCGAAAGTCATGTCCCCAGTCAGAGACACAGTGAGCTTCATCAACTACAAATAGAGCAACTCGGCGAGCTAGGGGCAATAATACATTTTCTCGGAATTGTTCGTTGGCCAGTCTTTCGGGAGAAATTAGCAGAATATCAATTCGTCCGGCGAGTAAGTCTGCTTCCACTTGCTCCCATTGTTCCGTGTTGCTAGAGTTTATAGTATCTGCGCGAATGCCAATTCTTTTTGCTGCGTTGATTTGGTTCCGCATCAGCGCCAGAAGGGGGGAAATCAGCAGAGTCGGGCCAGCACCTCGATCGCGCAGCAACCGAGCCGCCAAAAAATAAACTAGACTTTTTCCCCAGCCAGTGCGCTGTACTACGAGCAGGCGCGATCTTTCTTGAAGTAGGGTTTCAATCGCTTCCCATTGGCCCGCACGAAAATCCGCAGTGGGGTTATTCAGGGCGCGACGGAGCAGAGATAATGCCTGCTGTTTCAGTTGGTTTGTCATTTTGTAGGTCCATAATTTGGCCCTAGCTAGGGCGATCGCTTCCTGCCAGGGGACAATAGCGTCTTGTTGGGTTTCGTTCCCGGGCCGCTCTCTACATCACCAAAGGGGGCGTATTCCTACTAGCAAAAGCTATGCCATTTTAATAATTGTAACAAATTAGATTTAGCTGCGATCGTCAGATTATCAAGCGATATAATTTAATTATTGCTCGTGGCAATTTTAACCGAGGTTCGGTTATTATGAAAGGGTATCTCCCTCCTGCTAGGGACATGGAGCCGGGGGCCGAGAGAAAAGTCAAAAGTCAAAGGTCATGCATTGAAGAAACACTCTCTCCGTTCGCCCGTTCGCGGGGCGCGTAGCCGGACCGAGGAACGGGCTCTTCGCGTGCGTAGGCTTAGCCGGACCGAGGAACGGGCATAGCGCAATCGCGCAAGAGCGTCACTGTTCGCTTTTGACTTATTACCTTGAGACTTTGGTCCCCTTGCCCCGGCTCCGAAAACTCACTTATCGACCCTGCGCCCAGATGCTACTCTGAGGATAAACTCTTAAGGTAAGGACATAAAACTTAAAGTTTAGAATACAATGACCGAAACTGTACGGTATGAGGAATCGCCATTATTATCGACGTTTAAGGCTAAACTCGCAGAAAGGATAGCCGACCCAGAAGAATTGGAGTCGGCTGAAAGAGTGGCTGAGGCAGTTGTCAAGGCCCTAGAAGGACCAAATCCAACTCCCGACGAAATCAAAGGTGTTGCGATCGCTGCTCTCGGAGATGCCTTGGAAGAAGCCGAAGCAGCAATTGTTGCTGCAGAAAAAGAATTGCAATAAAACATGATGATAACAAAAAAATGGACTCTGACTTCAATCCAAGCTCGGGGGTACTGTGGAATAGGTCCTCAACCCCAAATGGTTGAATTCGACCGACCAATAGTAGTCATAACTGGAGCCAATGGTTCGGGGAAATCAACTTGGGTTTCGGCAATTGAATGGGCGCTTTTTGGCGAATTAAATTATGGCAAAGAGTTTAGCGTGACCGATTTAGCCGGGATGGGACTGCAGCGCTATCGCGTATATATCCATCAGAGCTGCTCGGAAACCGAGATAATCCTTCAATTCCGCTCGGGAAACTCGATTATGGAGTGGCGTCGGCTCAGAAGCAGAAAGCAGCCAAAGACTAATAACGATAAAGTGACTTGTATCGTTGACGGCAAAAACCTGGAGCCAAATGCGGAAAATCTTTTTGGGCTGACTCGCGAACTTTTCAGCCGGACAATTTCTCCTTGCCAAGGCAATCTACAGGCGCTGGCTTCTTCAGAAGACAAAGAGCGCAATGCTGCTTTAGACTTGCTATTTGGTATAGAAAAAATAAATACTCTGGCTGCAGGACTCAGCAGAGCGAGGCGAGACCTAAAACCGCGCTTAGACCGATTGGAACTGCGGTTAGATGGTTTGACGAATAAAATGCGCCATTATAAGGCAGGGCGAGAACAGGCAAAAAATGCGGCTTGGCAAAAAGCTCTGGCAGCCGGACTCAATGGTAGCGAAATCTCCCTGGATGGGGGAGCGGCTTTAGTCAATTCTATCTCTGAGGCTTTATCGGTGGCACCGATAGAAGGAACGCCTAGCCTAAGTTTGCTGGAAGATGCTTATGACTACTTGCGCTCTGAAGCCGATCGCCAGTGGAGCGAGCTGCCCCACCAAGAGCGCTTAAATCGCTTGCAAGAAGTTTATAACATTCTCGGGCAAGCCAATAGCCAATGGGAATCGGCTGTGGCAGCTTATCGGAAAACCTGGGAACGTCTCAGCAGCGATGAAAAGCGCATCGGAACCGAAGCAGAAGTGAATAGGGCGATATTAGAAAGTCAGCGCGAACTAGACGATATTGCCAGCCAGATAAGCGCCGCTAGCTCTCGGGCAGCAGCGCTCTGGGGGGCTCGGGATTGGCTCGGGGAACAAGACGGTGAGGATGGGGGAGATGTCAACTGTCCGGTTTGTGGAAAACCAGAACAAATAGGGGTTTTGGGCGAACTGGTGGAAGATGCGATCGCCGTTCTTCAAGGGGCTAATGGTCGGCTCCAGCAACTAGAAGCGCAGAAAAATGCAGCTAAAATAACTTTAGATACTCATAAAGAAAACCAAAAAAGCTTGGAGCGATCGGCGAAAGAATACCAAATCGCTGCCAATGTTGCCTCAGAACAACTCAACAGTAAGATAGAAGCTCTAGAAAAAGCTCTAGATTTCTGGATTTCTCACCGAGCCGATTCCGTAGAACAGCCGGCTTTTCAGCAATGCCGCACTGCCCTGATGCAAGCCCTAGAAACCCTTGAAAAGCTAGAAAAAAAAGGAGAGCTAAATACGGACGCACTGCGCGTCGAGATGCGTAAATTACTAGACAGTCATAAGGGAGAAATTTCTGTAGCCATAGCCATAACCCAGCAAGAGAGGGAAAGGCATAGCAAGACCTTGGCATCGATTCGCCAGCAGGTTTTGGCTTTAGAATATTTAATCCAATTCCTCAAAGCGGAGGCAGAATTAGCTCGCCAAGATGGAAACCTAGTTGGCAGGGAAGTAATCGCCGCTCGCGCCCGAATAGAAGAAATTAAAACCGGGCAGAAAACCTTAGAGGCGATAGTGAAAACCGCTGGCGAGGTTTTTCAAAGCATGGCCGAAGAACAAGTCGCTGCTATTTCTGGCAAATTTAACGATTGGTTTGAAAGAATGAGCCAGCACGATCGCCTGAAAAAAGCGCGGATTGAAGTGGAAAGCAGCAAGTCTGGCGGCATCGTCAAGAATATCTATAAACTGCGCGCCTCAGATCCAAGCGGCTCCTGGTACGCATCACCAGGTCCGATGCTATCTGGCGGTTATCAGACTATTCTAAGTATAGCGGCGCTCTTGGCTATGGCAGAGGTAGAAGGAGGAGGCCATCACTTGGGATTTCTCGCTTTAGACGAACCGACCCAAAATCTCGATGTAGATATGACCGCCCTGCTGGGCAAAGCTTTGGGCGTGAACCTTCCGCAAGAGCAAATTATCCTGACAACGACCAACGAATCGTTTGTCGAGGCAATAGAACATTTTGCTGGAGCCGAGAAAGTTCGAGTCGTCCGCTTGAATCCCTGGTCGGCGAAAACAGGGACTAATTTCAAAGTCAATTAGGCAAAAGGTAGGGCGTGGGGAGAGTTTTAAATTTTAAGTTTTGAGTTTTGAGTTGCAATTCTTAATTTAAAACTTAAAACTCAAAACTCAAAACTTCCCCATTTTTTTTGTCCCCAAACCCCACACCCTACCTGCCTTTTACCTTTAGAATGAATTGTGATTTCTAATCTCTATCGCCTTGCTAATTCTCTATGGTCATCTGTGGGTCGCAAACTCGGGCCGACTGTCTTGAATCCTAAATCCGCTGGGGTCGATCGCGTGTTAATCGCCACGGGAGTCGTGACTGGCTTATTGTTGCTGGTGCGACAAGTAGGAGGAATGCAGGCATTGGAACTGACCGCTTTTGATAGTATGGTGCGGTTTCGTCCCGATGCAGGTTCGGATTCTCGGTTTCTGGTGGTGGCGATTACCGAGGAAGACCTCCTCACTTACGAAAAATGGCCTATATCTAATGAGACGGTGGGGCGGGTATTGGCAGAGCTATCCCGCCACAATCCAGCAGTTATTGGTCTAGACCTGTATCGCGATATTGGCGAAGAACCTGGCGATCGCATTCTCCAAGAGCAACTCAAAGCTGACAATATTATTGCTATTCAAAAACTCCCCGACTTGGATAACCCTCTGGGAGTCCCTGCTCCCTCTGGCGTACCGAAAGAGAGAATTGGTTTTAACGATTTATTGCTCGACCTCGATGGGGTAGTTCGCCGCAACTTGCTATCCATCTCAAACAACGATGAAACTTTGTTATCCTTTTCCTTGCGCGTGGCGCTGCGCTATCTCAAGAATAAAGGAATTTCCACTCGCCGCAGCCCGAACAATCCCTACCAGATAGAATTGGGAAAAGCAGTATTTTCGCCTTTGGAGCCAAACTCTGGGGGCTATCAAAATAGTGACAATACAGGCTATCAGATCCTTATAAATTACCGCGCTTCTAAGAACATTGCTCGTCAAATAAGTCTGGCAGATGTTCTGAACCAAAACTTCGATCCAAGCTGGATAACCAACAAAATAGTGCTGATTGGCTCGACTGCTCCCAGCCTAAAAGATAGTTTTTTTACTCCCTATAGTGCTGGAGAAAAAGAAAGAGTCAAGATGCCCGGAGTTTTGGTTCACGCCAATCTGGCCAGCCAAATCCTCAGTGCCGCTTGTGGCAACGATGAATGCACGGCGATCGCAAACAAAAACCTCGCCGGGTCGGTTCGTCCTGCCCTATTCTGGTTCTGGCCAGAGTGGGCAGAAATGCTGTGGGTATTTTGCTGGGCAATAGCAGGGAGTATTTTGACTTGGCGCTTAGAGCATCCTTTCAAGCTGGGTTTTGCCACTGTTGGAGCCTTGGGCTTTTTAATTGTGCTGAGCTTTAGCTTATTGTTGCGGGGAGGATGGGTGCCGGTGTTGACCCCAATAGTAGCATTTATGGTTACGAGTGCCAGCGCCTTGAGTTCTAAATTACTTTATAATGCTTTTCACGATAACCTGACGGGGTTGCCAAATCGAGCCTTATTTGCAAACGAGCTAAGATATCTTCAGAGTAAGAAAAAAATCCGCTTCAGGCAGAATAGAGATAATAGAGAAGTCTCAAAAGCTGCTGACTCTCCAGAGCAGTCTGAAGGGGATTTGTCCGGCGCAGAAGCAGAAAGGCTAACAAAACAAGAACTAACAGAACAAAAACTGGCGGTTATACTGGTTGACTTAGATCGCTTTAAAGCAATCAATGATGCCCTCGGGCCGGAAATGGGCGATCGCTTGCTGATAGAGTTTGCCTCTCGTACCCGCAAAACTCTCAGCAAAAGTCGGGGCTCGGGCTTTACCGACATCTTCGCCAGGGTTGGAGTTGACGAGTTTGGTATTCTCCTAAAAAATATCGAAGCAGCAGATATTGCGATCGCCATTGTCAACCAACTCCGCCGCGAGCTTACCTTGCCTTTTTATTGTAAGAGCGAAGAAATTTTTATTTCCACTACGATTGGCATAGCGATCGGCACTTCGGAACAAGAGCGCAACTTGTTGCGAGATGCCCAGACTGCTCTCTATCGCGCCAAAGTCCTGCGCAAAAACGCTACAGAAGTATTTGAGCCGACCATGCAGGAAAGAGCAATAGAGCGCTTTCGCGTGGAAAGAGATCTGCGCCGAGCCCTCAAGGAAGAACGTACAGAATTGGGCAGCAATTCTGGCAGCAATTCTGGCAGCAATTCTGGCAGCTCTAATTCTCCAGCAAGCGATCGCACTTCTCAATTCATCGCCTACTACCAACCCATTATTTCTTTTGCCACGGGCAGGATAGCCGGATTTGAAGCCCTCGTCCGCTGGCAACACCCGGAACGAGGCATGGTTTCCCCGGGCCAGTTTATCCCGGTCTCCGAAGAAACTGGCTTGATTATTCCCCTCGGAGCTTTGATGCTGCGCTTCGCTTGCGAGCAAGTCTATCAGTGGCAGCAGCAATTTCCCGGCTATGAAGAATTGATGATTACCGTGAATCTCTCTGGGAAGCAATTCGAGCAAGCGGATCCAATCGGCTGGATCGAACAAACCCTAAAGCAAACGGGTCTGCCTCCTCATAGTTTAAAATTAGAAATCACCGAAAGTATGGTGATGGATGACGTGAAAGGGGCGATTGAAATTATGCACGCCCTGAAAAAATTAAATATAAAATTGAGCATTGATGATTTCGGTACTGGCTATTCCTCTCTTTCTTATTTAAGCCAGTTTCCCTCGGATACCTTGAAAGTTGACAGGTCTTTTGTCAGACGCATGGAAGAGGACGGACCGACAATTGTAGAAACTATTGTCTCTTTGGCTCATAATTTAAATATGGATGTGATTGCTGAAGGAGTGGAGACCCAAGAGCAAATGGAACAACTGCGATCGCTTGGTTGCGAATACGGTCAAGGTTTTTTCTTCGATAGGCCACGCCCCAGCGCTGACATCGAGAAATTGCTCTCCAGCGATCGGCATTGGCATTAATCTCGCAAATGATAAATAAATTGCTATATGACTGAATCCACCAGATTATACTTTATTGCTCTGCTGCCCCCGGCGGAGATTCAAGAGCAAATAACGGAAATAAAGCAATATTTTGCCGACAAATACGCAAGCAGACATGCCCTGACATCCCCTCCCCATATTACCCTGCAGCCGCCATTTAGATGGCTGCCCTCTGAAGTGCCTATCTTAGAAAAAGCCATAAGCGAGTTTGCCCTGACCGGAGCGCCGGTGCCTGTTATCCTAGATGGATTCGGTGCCTTTCCCCCCCGCGTTATCTACGTTCGTCCCCAAAAAACCCCAGAATTGATGGAAGTAAAAAGGGCATTAACGGCGCATTTGGAAACAGCTATAGGACTTATAGATGAAAAAGAAAAGCAACGCGCTTTTTCTCCCCATATCACTGTTGCCTTCAGGGACTTAAAGCGACAAGCGTTTAAAGCAGCATGGCCCGAATTTAAAGAGCGACCCTTAAAGGAAAGATTTGTAGCAACCCACCTAACCCTGCTGATTCACGATCGCGGAGAATGGCACATTGAAACAGAATTTCCTTTAGGGGTATAAGCTAAGCTAGGGTATGGGGTTTAGGGTGTAGGGTGTGGGGAAAATTCCTGCTATTTTTCCGTTCGCGCCCCGCGTCTGGGCTTCCCTTGAATCTCTGTTTGAAGCCGGAAAACCTTACTTTTGAGGCTTTTCCGGACGTTCGCCTAAGATACCCATTGGTCGTCAAAACGACGAAAAAGCCGAGGGAGTCAACTCCCTAGGTATAAACCAGAGCGTGGGATAATACATATTGTGTAAGTCCTGCCAAAAAATAGACAAACAAATGCCAGTAACTATAGCCAAACTGCAAGAAGCGAAAAAACAAAGACGCCCTATTGTAGCCTTGACTGCCTGGGACTATGTTTCTGCCGAACTACTCGATAAAGCCGGAGTCGATTTAATCTTAATAGGCGATTCCTTGGGCATGGTAGTTTTGGGCTACGAAACTACCTTGCCCGTAACTCTTGAAGAGATGCTGCACCATGCCAAAGCGGCGCGCCGAGGAGTAAAAAATGCTCTGCTCGCAGTCGATTTGCCCTTTATGAGTTATCAAGAAAGTCCCCAACAAGCCATCCATTCTGCCGGTCGCGTTTTGAAAGAAACCGGCGCTCGGGCAGTGAAGCTAGAAGGGGGTTATCCGGCAATGGCGGAAACTGTGCGCCGTCTAGTCTGCGCGGGAATTCCCGTCCTCGGTCATGTCGGTCTAACTCCTCAATCCATTCATAAGCTCGGGCTCAGACAGCAAGGCAAAACCCCAGACGCTGCCTCGCAGGTTTTGTCTGAAGCCGTAGCCCTCGAAGATGCAGGAGCTTTTGCCATAGTATTGGAGCATATACCCAGTTCTTTGGCAGAGCAGATTACTCAAAAACTGATTATTCCCACTATAGGAATTGGTGCCGGTCCGCATTGCGATGGGCAGATTTTAGTAACTCACGATTTATTGGGTCTTTCCGATCGCCAACCCCCCTTTGCCAAAGCTTATGCCAATTTGAGGCAGGCGATCGCTCTGGCAGTAGAGGACTATTGTACTGAAGTGCGCCAGAGGCAATTTCCCGGTTAATTACCCATAAATACCGTAGGGGTGGCGGGGGAGCGCCCCGGTTGGTATGCGGTTGGCACGGGGCGCTCCCCCGGCACCGCCCTACAAATACTGTTTAAGCGGATTTGATATAGTTTCAAAAGTCAAAAGTCAAAAGTCAAAAGTCAAAAGTCAAAAGTCAAAAGTTAAAAGTCAAAAGTTAAAAGTCAAAAGTCAAAAGTTAAAAGTTAAAAGTCAAAACTGGAGTTTAGACTAGACTAAGCTGTCACGCATTTATATTGGGTACTAACAACGGGCAAGAAAAGCACTCCTTTTGCCCACTCCTTGCTGGCCAGAAAAGTGCCGCAGGGAGCGGGCCGCTGATT
>JAAHFN010000009.1 GCA_010672965.1 Oscillatoria sp. SIO1A7 | reverse complement strand
CACCCTACACCCGACACCCCACACCCGACACCCTACACCCTACACCCCACACCCTCCACCCCACACCCTACACCCCACACCCCACACCCTCCCCCCCACACCCTACCCCCCACACCCCACACCCCACACCCTACACCCCACACCCTACACCCCACACCCTACACCCTACACCCTACACCCCACCCAATTCCCTAACATTATGTTCTCCCTCTTTTATCGCAATCTGCGCCTATTAATTCTCACCCTTGTCTTAATTATATTTTGGGGTTTATCCTCCTACCAGCTCCTGCCTCGGCTAGAAGATCCCGAATTGACACCTAGAGCTGCAAGAGTAACCACCTTTTTACCAGGAGCCAATCCCTACAGAGTCGAATCCCTAGTCACGGAAAAAATAGAAGAAGAATTACGAGAGATTGAGGAAATAGAAACTCTGCAATCGACCTCTCGTAAGGGAATATCTAATATTGTTATCGAACTTTTTGATGAAATTAAAGAAGTCGATGAAGTTTGGTCGCGGATTAGGGATAAAGTGGCCGATGCCTCTCCCCAACTGCCTCCGGGAGCAACCGAGCCAGAGTTTGAAAATTTGGAAGCAAAAGCCTATGCTTTAATTGTCGCTTTGACCTGGGAGCAAGACAATAACCCCAATTACGCGATTCTCCGCCGCCGTGCCGAATCCCTGTCCGATCGCCTGCGAGCCCTGGGCGGCACGGAAAAAGTAGAAATCTTCGGCGAGCCAGACGAAGAGATAGCCGTAGAAATCGACCAAGCAGCATTGGCGACTCTGGGGTTAAGCGCCGAAGACCTTTCGCGGCAAATCCAGGCTAGCGATGCCAAGGTAACTGCCGGTCAACTGCGAGGAAATAAAAACGATCTGGCTATAGAAATTGAAGGGGAGCTGGATTCTCTAGATAGAATTCGGCAAATACCAATTCGTTTTGGCGATCGCGCTCAATTTGTCCGCTTGGGAGATATTGCCCAGGTAAAAAAGGGAATTGTCCAGCCGCCTTCGGACATTGCTATTGTTAGCGGTCGTCCGGCGATCGCTCTAGCTGTCTTCGTACAATCCAGCCAGCGACTCGACCGATGGGCGGACAGAGCTAGGAACTCTCTAGATGAATTCCGCCAACAACTGCCTCGGGGTCTAGAGTTGCAAACTGTCTTCGACCAGAGTCGCTATGTAACCGCGAGGCTCAACAATCTCATTTTCAATCTAATGCTCGGAGGCGTCCTAGTTTTTAGCGTAACTCTATTTATAATGGGGTGGCAGTCTGCGATTGTTATCGGCTTATCCCTGCCACTGTCGGGATTAATCCTCTTTGGCTGTATGAGGTTCCTCGGCATTCCCCTACACCAAATGTCCATCACCGGCTTGATTGTCGCTTTAGGTCTTTTAATTGATAACGCCATTGTAGTTGTAGATGAAGTCCGCAACCATCTCGTTCGAGGCATCAAACCGATAGAGGCAATTGAAAAAAGCATTCGCTATCTAGCAGTTCCCCTTTTGGCCTCCACTCTCACCACAGTTCTTGCCTTTCTGCCCATAGTCTTGCTACCCGGAGGTTCTGGGGAATTTGTCGGCACTATTGGCCTCAGCGTGATTATCGCTCTTTTCTCATCCTTGTTTTTAGCCTTAACTATTATTCCAGCTTTAACCGCTAGGCTCTATCGCAGCAATCGACTGGATTCGCAAATAAATGCCCCGCAAGATTCGCCAATAAATGCCAATAATAGAAAACAGAAAAAATACCGCCGCTCCTCTTGGTGGCAAGTTGGATTCTCGCACCCCGGCCTGACGCGGATTTATCGCTGGACTTTAAAGTTTATTTTGGCTCGACCAGTTCTGGGAATATTGCTCGCCTTCGTCTTACCCGCTATTGGCTTTAGTCAATTTCCCAATCTAGAAGAACAGTTTTTCCCTCCCGCAGACCGAGACCAGTTTCAAATAGAACTAGAGATGCCTTCATCTGGCGCTCTCAAAGAAACGCGATCGCGACTCCTGCAAGCGCGGCAATTAATTCTCCGCCATCCAGAAGTCACAAACGTCCATTGGTTTGGCGGTCAAAGCGCCCCGGCCTTTTACTATAATATAGTAGGAGGTCGAGAGGCAGCAGCAAATTATGGCCAAGCTTTGGTGCAATTGAATTCTGTAGCTGCCGCTAAAACTCTAATTCCTATCGTACAATCGGAGCTAGATGCCGCCTTTCCCGAAGCAAGAATTATAGTCCGACAATTAGAGCAAGGACCGCCCTTTAACGCCCCCATAGAGATGCGGATTTACGGTTCCGATTTGCAGGAGTTGCGCCGCTTGGGAGAAAGGGTCAGAAGAGAACTGGCTCTAGTGGCGAATGTCACCCATACTCGCGCTAATCTCAGCGAAGCTTTGCCCCAGCTAAAATTGCGCTTGGACGAAGACGAAGTTCGCTTGGCAGGATTGGATAAAACCAGCGTTGCGAGACAATTGGAAACCAGTCTCGAAGGTGCAGTCGGCGGCTCGGTTCTGGAATTTACCGAAGAGCTGCCAGTGCGCGTGCTACTCTCGGCAAACAATAGAAGCGATTTAAGCCGGATTGGCTCCCTAGATTTGCTAGCAGTTGGAGAAAGTCTCGATCGCCAAGCATCTCCTACAGAACAAAACAACAGCACTAACTCGATTGAAGTAATTCCGCTCTCGGCAGTGGGGCAAGTGAAATTGGTGCCGCAATTAGCTGCGATCGCCCGCCGCAATTCCCTCAGAGTCAACACCGTCCAAGCCTTTCTCCAAGCAGGAGTTCTCCCAGCCAGCGTTCTCTCAGAATTCCAACAAAGACTCGAACAAAGCGACTTTCAGCTTCCTCCCGGCTACTCCTTTGAATTCGGCGGCGAAGATGCCGAGCGCGATGGAGCCGTCGGCGGTTTGCTCTCCACAGTTGGCATTATCATTGTCTTGACTATTGCCAGCCTAGTTCTCTCCTTAGGTTCCTTCCGCTTAGCCAGCATTATTGCGATCGTCGGCTTTTGCTCCATTGGATTGGGACTATTGTCTCTCTGGCTATTTGGTTTCCCCTTTGGATTTATGGCGATTATCGGCTCTATCGGCTTAGTCGGCATTGCCATCAACGACTCAATTGTCGTCCTTGCCGCCCTCAAAGCCGACCCTGCTGCCCGTCAAGGTAACTACAAAGCAGCCATAGAAATAGTAGTTCATGCTACTCGTCACGTCATCGCCACCACTCTCACAACTACTATTGGTTTTGTACCGCTCTTATTAGATGGCGGCGGATTTTGGCCGCCCCTCGCCGTAATCATCTCCGGTGGAATTGGCGGTGCAACGCTCTTGGCTCTGTACTTTGTTCCTTCTGCTTATTTGCTATTGGTCAGAAGGCGACGAGCTTAAGGGCAGGCAAAACAGGTACATTAGGGCTTGCTGAAAAAAGCAGAGTGTGGGGAGAGGGGCAATCTGCGGGTATGTTTTTTAGATTTGGCATTTTTGAGGCGATCGAGGGCGTAGGGGCGACAGCATTCCCGAGACAGCTTTTGCTCTTATGCAAAAATTATTGTATTGGAATGCTTCGCCCCAGAAACTCATGCAACCCACCGATCTCCCTCATTTAGGAGGATTATAAAAAACATACCCTTGAAGGGGGGAGAGGGGGGAGTGTGGGGAGAGGGGGAGAGGACAATTTTATTTAATTCTTCCCACACTTCCCACACCTCCCACGCCCCGGCTTTTTAGATTTATGAGCGCAAACCCTAAATTAAGGAGAATTTAATGAAAATTGGCATCATTGGCAGCGGCGATGTAGGGCGTGCTTTAGGTAAAGGATGGGCCAATAGCGCGATCGCGAGATTTCCCACACTTCCCACCCTTCCGGCTCTATGTTTGGGACGATGCAGAAGCCAACTTAGCAGTGCAACAACTAGCAGAAACCGTTAAGATAGATACTGGAATTCCCAGTATCCGAGTTTAACCATGACTTCAACGCTTCTTCCCCCCACTCTACCTCGCCTCAACTCCCCGACGACTTGCAAGCTACCCAGCGGCCTGACAATAGTGGCAGAACAGATACCCGTAGAAGCGGTCAGCCTGAATCTATGGTTTAAAGTGGGCTCGTCGGTGGAGCCTGACGAAATCAACGGCATGGCTCACTTCTTGGAACATATGGTTTTCAAGGGAACCGATAAGCTGCAAGCTGGGGAATTCGAGCGCTATATAGAAGAGAGCGGCGCGATTACTAATGCTGCTACGAGCCAAGATTACACTCACTATTACATAACCACAGCTCCAAAAGATTTTGCCAAGCTGGCACCGTTGCAAATGGATGTGGTTCTAAACCCTAGCATTGCCGATGATGCTTTTGAGCGGGAGCGCTTGGTAGTTTTAGAAGAAATTCGCCGATCGCAAGATAGCCCCGGTCGCCGCAATTATTTGCGATCGATGGAGATGCTATTTAAAACCCTTCCTTACCGCCGTCCCGTCCTCGGACCGGCTTCGGTTGTCGAAAATCTCACTCCCCAACAAATGCGCGATTTCCACGCCAGCTACTATCAACCGCAGTCTTTAACTGCTGTAGCGGTGGGCAATTTACCCGTATCGGAATTAGTTGAAATTGTAGCCGATTCTTTGGCAACAGCAGGGGCGACCGAACGAGTCGCCCCTCTTCATATTGACAGCCCGACATTCTCAGTTCCCGCTCCAGAACAGCCTTTTCGCGATATCGTGCTACGGGAATATGTGGATGAAAGCTTGCAACAGGCAAGGTTGGTAATGATGTGGCGGGTGCCCGGTTTGGTAGATGTAGAAGAAACTTATGCTCTCGATGTCTTGGCGGCAATTTTGGGTCGGGGTCGTACCTCGCGCATGATTCAGGATTTGCGAGAAGAACGGGGATTGGTTTCGAGCATTTCTATCAGCAACATGACCTACCGGCTTCAGGGAGCATTTTATATTTCTGCTGCTCTGCCCGCAGAAAATATAGAAACGGTGGTAGCGATAATTTTAGACCATATTCGGACTTTGCAGCTTGAAGGAGTCAGCGAAACTGAGATTAGTCGCATTCGCACCCAAGTGGCCAATGGGTTTATTTTTCATAATGAGAGCCCGAGCGATCGCTCCACTCTATATGGCTATTTCCAATCCATGCTCGGAGACTTGGCTCCTGCTCTGAACTATCCCAACCGCATTCAAGCAATAGATGCTACCGACGTCCAACAGGCAGCACAAAAGTATCTCGACCTCAAAGCTTACGGCACCATCATAACGCGCCCCAAGGCTTAGAGAGTTAGGGTGTGGGGTGTGGGGTGTAGGGTGTAGGGTGTAGGGTGTAGGGTGTAGGGTGTAGGGAGGGTGGGGAGAGAGGGGGAGAGATGGGGAGAGATGGGGAGAGATGGGGGAGGACTTTGTCTATATAATCCTTCCTTCCCCCTCCTTCCCACTCCTTCCCACTCCTTCCCCCTCCTTCCCCCTCCTTCCCCCTCCTTCCCCCTCCTTCCCCCTCCTTCCCCAGTAGGTGGCGATATCTCCCGGACTCAGAAACCAGGAGGTGAACTCAGAAACCCGGTTTTTTGAAAAAACCGGGTTTCTTACTTTGAAAGGGTGAGTGACCAATGCTCAATGCCTAATATAAACAGGGTCTTATATATAGGCAAACAATGACTAAGGCCAGCACTGTCTCAAAAAAAGTCAAATATTTGTCCATTTTTTTAAAAAACTTTGATAATCTAAAAAAAACTGAAGATGTCCGCAAGAAAAAAGGGGCTGTGACGCCCCCCTTGGAAACAAAACGATTTAAATTAGAAAATGAATGGATTTACATGGACTTCTTGTAGATTTAATCGTCAATACCGAATCTAGCATGGAGGGCCGCTGCTCTCTGACCCGACAAGAAATCTTTGTTTTGGGTTGGCTAATATTCTACACCAGCGATCGCAAATATAGCGACCTTCTTCGAGAATGTAAGTTGACGCCAGAACAAGCACAGGCGGCGCTTGAAGGGTTGCTCGAACTAGACCTCCTGCGTACTCGCTAAGCGGTCCATTTATTGTTCGGTACAACCGGGCTCCCTAGGAGTCCGGTTTTTTTGTCCTAATAAGATTATAGCGCATAGTCGGCGGCAAAACCGGGTTTCTATCCCTGTTGGCGATCGCTCTTTTCCCGCGCAAACGATCGCATCGGCCTTAGCTATCAGGATCCAACAAATGCCCGATCGCTTCTCAACGCCCGCACCCGCAGGGAGCGCGAAGCTATCCCCCCAACCCCCCTTAAAAAGCTTAAAAAGGGGGGCTTCAGAACGCAGAGAGAGCTTAGCCCCCCTTAAAAAGCCTTAAAAAGGGGGGTTGAGGGGATCCAACCTACCTACAGGGAAATAGGCGTTGGTATTGTCCAAAAAACCGGGTTTCTAAGCTTTAAGCTACACAATCGACTAGACCTTTTTTTGCTATAAATTCCCTATAAATTTAGATTGAGGGGATAAAACCGTATAATCCCTTTTGCTATAATTTTGTAACAATTGATAGGGCCCAATAAAACGATTTGTAGCAAAACAGCCCGGTCTTGCAAAGGTTATATTGCCCAGATCGCCGCTTGACGCTGTTTTAAGCTTTACTATTACTGGCCCTAGCCCGAAGGTAAGTAGCACCTATTACAATAATTTATCCTATTAAACTTGACATTAATTGAGAAAAGTTCTACTTTAGACTGGACTAGGAAACGAATTGCTCTCGGTAGCTTTTAGCAATACGAGCGGGAAATTTCTATTTTGAGAGCGTGTTACTAACAGTTAACTTGCAATAAATTGAAAATAGGAGGCTAAGAGATTAATGGCGCGTAACCAGAAGAAAGTCGCAGTAATGGGTCTGTTGGGCTTGCTATTAGCTTGGGGAGTAGGAGCGATCGCGACTGCCCAGAGCAAAACCCTCATTATCTATTCGGGTCGAAGTGAAAAGCTCATTGGAAATCTGATTCAAAAAGCGGAAGAGGATTTGGGCATAGATATAGAAGTGCGTTATGGCAAAACCGCACAATTGGCGATCGCCATTCAGGAAGAAGGTCGCAATAGCAAAGCCGATTTGTTTTTCGGTCAAGACGCTGGCGCTCTAGGGTCCTTAGCTAAAGAAAAACGCACCGTGCCAATCCCTTCTGACCTATTGAATAAAGTCGATTCCAAATTTCGGTCTCCTGACGGCCAGTGGATTGGCATTTCCGGTCGCGCTCGCGTCGTTGACTACAATACGAAATTAGTTACTAACCCGAGCGAACTGCCTAGCTCCATCTGGGAATTGACCGATCCTAAATGGCGGGGTAAGGTAGGCTGGGCTCCGACGAACGGATCTTTCCAATCATTTATCACGGCTATGCGCTTGACCGCCGGGGACGCTAAAACTCTAGAATGGCTGAAGGCGATGAAGGCCAACGGCACCAAGGTCTATCCCAAAAATACCCCCATCGTCGAAGCATTGGGACGGGGAGAAATTGAGCTGGGATTGGTCAATAACTACTATCTCTATCGGTTTACCAAAGACAAGCCCGATTTCCCCGTAGCTCACCACTATATGCCCGGGGATGTAGGGTCGATGATTAATGTCGCTGGGGTGGCTATAGTCGATACCACCGACCAACAAGGAGATGCCGAAAAGTTCGTCCGGTATCTGCTCAATGACTCTTCCCAAAACTACTTTGCCCAAAAAACCAAAGAATATCCATTGGTTAAAGGCATACCTGCCCCAGCAAATCAAATGTCCATAAGCCAAATAAATCCTCCTGATATCGATTTGAGCAACTTAGATGATTTAGAGGGCACCCTTAAGCTGCTCGGGGATGAAGAAGAAGGAGCAGGACTGTTGTAAGGCGACTTCTGGTAATAAAGGTACTCTCAAGAGCGATCGCGCCTGAGCGATGCCCCCTCTCGGGAGGGGGTTGGGGGTGGGTACTGCGATCTGGGAAAAACCCACCCCTAACCCCTCCCAGGAGGGGAATAAGGGGTGCGTTTCCCAGAAGTCTCCTAAAAGCATCGGGCACAAGCGCATAGCTGCTATATGTAAGGTGCTAAACCTACACTTTATATATAGGTCTCGAAATCCTATAGAGGCTTGCGCTTGTTTGTTGGATTGAAGTCTCTATGTAAGGATAGGTGGTGGCCAAGAGAAATGGAAAAGCGAACGGGGGCAGGAAATGGATCTTTTTAAAGAGAGTTCATCTTTGAGACATTCTCGGCCGCCGTGGTTTTTGATAGCAATAGGGGCTGTAGTTGCGATCGCCATATCCTTGCCCATCTTTTATCTGTTTCTCCGGGCAGGGGGAGCAGGAGCAGATGAGGTCTGGAAATTGCTATCGCGCCGGAAAACTCTAGAAGTATTGCGGGATAGCGCGGGTCTGGCGGCCCTGGTTACTATCTGTTCCGCTCTTATTTCCGTGCCCCTAGCATTTTTGACCCTGCGGACCGACTTGCCCGGGCGAAAATTTTGGGCGATCGCCACCACCCTACCCCTAGCAGTTCCCAGCTACGTCGGCAGCTTTGCCCTCATTGCCACCTTCGGCACCAGAGGCACTTGGCTCCAAAAACTCCTAGAACCCCTAGGCGTCCAAGAACTGCCCTCCATCTATGGCTGGCCCGGTGCCACCCTATCCCTAACCCTCTTCACCTACCCCTATCTATTAATCAGCGTTCGCTCTGGCTTACTCTTAATCGACCCGAGCCTAGAAGAAGCCGCTCGCAATTTGGGACATAACGCATTATCCACATTCTGGCGAGTCACCCTGCCCCAGTTGAGACCGTCCTTAGTAGCTGGAGGACTTTTAGTTGCCCTCTACTCCTTGCGAGACTTTGGCACTCCGAGCTTAATGCGCTTTGACTCCTTCACCCGAGTAATTTTTACCCAATACACGAGCAGCTTTAATCGCAACTCTGCTGCAGTCTTGGCTCTAGTGCTGGTCGCAGTAGTTTGGTTCATCCTCTGGCTGGAATACCGGGCGCGCAACCGGGCTGCTTACTACAGCAACAGCTCGGCAAGCGGCCGCCCTCAACCCACGGTACATTTAGGACTTTGGAAATGGCCAGCCCTAGCATTTTGCTCGATCGTCGTCGCCTTGGGCTTGGTGCTGCCAGTAGCAACTGCCATTATCTGGCTTTGGCGCGGTTTGAATGCCGAGAGCATTTCGCCCAAGTTACTGGAAGCAGCTTTTAACTCTTTGTTGGCTTCGAGTCTGGCAGCTATAGCAGCAACTCTATTCGCCCTACCCGTAGCAATCCTCGGAGTCAGATTTCCGGGAAAAATTAGTACGCTTATAGAGCGTTGTACCTATGTCGGCTTTGGATTGCCCGGAATTGTCGTAGCTCTTTCTTTAGTCTTCGTCGGTGCCAGATATCTGCCGATGCTTTATCAAACTCTGCCGATGCTGGTCTTTGCCTATTTAGTCTTATTTCTGCCCCAGTCAGTCGGAACCATACGCAGCAGTCTGCTCCAAGTCAACCCTCAATTGGAAGAATCTGCCCGCAGTTTGGGTCGCACCCCTTGGCAAACTTGGCGAGAAATTACTTTGCCTTTGGTAGCTCCGGGAGTAATTGGCGGAAGTCTGCTAGTTTTTCTGACGGCGATTAAAGAACTACCGGCTACAATGCTGCTTTCGCCAATTGGCTTCCGAACTCTAGCCACAGAGATTTGGAGCGCTACGGAAGATGTCGCATTTGCCGATGCCGCCGCTGCATCTCTAGCCTTGCTGGTAGTTTCCGCTGGTTCTACGTTAGTTCTGCTTTGGCGGAAGGAGTAGGTGTGGATTTTGAATTTTGTATTTTAGATTTTAGAGATAGAGAGAAACCCGGTTTCTTCGACAATACCTTCGCCAAAACACAAAAACACCTTATTTGTATGTTGAACTCGGGAACGAAACCCAACAAATGCCTTTTCGTTGACCAACGTCAGATCCCCCCAACCCCCCTTTTTAAGGGGGGTTGGGGGGATCTGACGTTGGGGCAAATAGGCGAAGGTATTGTTCGAGAAACCGGGTTTCTGGCGGAGGCTCTAATCGAACCCTATTTACGATCGCTATGCTCCTTTTGATACCTAAAAAAAACAAGCCATTATAGCACTACGCATTAAATTTAGGACAACTCAACGTTCGCTCCTTGCTACAAACGGCAACATTTATCCTGAAAGCCCTGAAAGCTGACCGCTGACCGCTGACTGCTTACCGCTATATCAAAAACAAATCGAGAAAAAACAAAATGACTGACAAGGCAATTCTGCGCTTAGATGGTGTAACTAAGCAATATCCAGATACGACGGAACCCGCTACCGATCGCATTTCCCTAGAACTGGAGCAGGGAGATATTCTCTCCTTGCTCGGACCTTCTGGCTGCGGCAAAACGACCCTGTTGCGATTAATAGCTGGATTCGAGCGTCCCGATGCAGGCACGATCGCGATCGCTGGCACAGAAGTCGCCGGTAGCGGAGTTTTCCTGCCCCCAGAGCGTCGGCATTTAGGAATGGTATTTCAAGAATACGCCCTATTTCCTCATTTGACAGTTGCCGAAAATGTCGCCTTTGGACTGCAGCGCCGCCGGAGCAAAGCTACATCCCCCGCTAGTCTGGCCAAGAAAAATCTGGCATGGTTAACCGATTTGCGCTTTTACTTTGCTGACAGTAAAGAAATTCGCGATCGAGTCAAGGAATGTCTTGCCTTGGTAGAACTGGAAAAACTAGAAAAGCGCTATCCTCACGAACTTTCTGGAGGTCAGCGCCAGCGGGTAGCTTTGGCCAGAGCCTTGGCACCGGCACCGGCGATAGTCTTGCTAGACGAACCCCTTAGCAATCTAGACGTGCAAGTGCGCCTCTATCTACGGGAGGAAGTACGGAAAATTCTTAAAGAAACGGGGACGACGGGAATTTTTGTAACCCACGACCAAGAGGAAGCTCTGGCAATTTCCGATCGCGTGGCAGTCATGCGGCAAGGACACTTAGAACAATTGGGAACCCCGGAAGATATTTATATAAAACCTACTTCTCGGTTTGTAGCCGGATTCGTAACTCAAGCCAATTTTATCCCAGCGCGACTGGTCGGCCAGCAATGGCAAACGGAGGTGGGTTCTTTTAATGTGGCGGGCAGCTCGGAGTTTGGTCGGGAAGCAAAAGAAACTATCTCAGAAGAAGGGGAACTGTACGTTCGCGAAGAAGATTTGATTATAGAACCCAATGATAATGCACCTGTAGTAATCCGCGATAGGCAGTTTTTAGGTCGCGAACAACGCTACTGTTTGGTTACCCCTTCTGGGCGCGAAATCCACGCCCGAACTTCTCTGGATTCTTCGCTTCCCGTAGGCACGCGAGTCAATTTAAAAGTAGCCGACGATGCCCTGCGCGTCTATTAGGGAAATTAGGGTGTAGGGTGTGGGGTGTGGGCGAAATTAGGGTGTGGGGTATGGGGTGTGGGGTGTGGGCGAAATTAGGGTGTGGGGTGTGGGGTGTGGGGTGTGGGCGAAATTAGGGTGTGGGGTATGGGGTGTGGGGTGTGGGGGGTGGGGGGTGTGGGGTGGGGTGTGGGGGGTGGGGGAGTCTAGGAAGGGGGCGGTGGGGGGTTGGGTGGTCCCCGTGCCCGCCCGCGATAGGTCTGGGGCGATCGGGGCGGGCACGGGGGCACCGCCCCTACATTGGATTACATAATTCATTTAGAACCGCTATAAGTTTATTGGCGAAAATTGCCCGATTTTATGCGATCGCTGTTTAAATTATTTCGGGAGACCCACCCCTAACCCCTCCCAGGAGAGGAATACTTACCTCGGGGTAGGTTTTTTACAATCTCCCTTACTACGCCTGTCCCTGGCTCCTTCAAGCTCCTGGGCGAAGCATTCCAATACAATAATTTTTCGCAAGCGAGCAAAGGCTGTCGAGGGAATGCTGTCGCCCCTACGCCCCCTACGTCCCCTACGCCTGTCCCTGGCTCCTTCAAGCTCCTGGGCGAAGCATTCCAATACAATAATTTTTCGCAAGCGAGCAAAGGCTGTCGAGGGAATGCTGTCGCCCCTACGTCCCCTACGCCCCTACACTTTCAAAACATCAAATATAAAAAACCTGCCCCTCCCAAGAAGGGAATCGGCTCTTTTCCCCTCTTGCGGGCGGTGTGGGTGGGTAGGTAAGACAGGACTTACGCAAAACATCCTTGCTTTGGTTGTTTGTAGGGGCAATCCCCCCGTGGTTGCCCCGATCGCTCTTTGTCGTTGCGTAAGTCCTGTAAGACTAATTTTTTATGAAGCTGCATCCAACAATGACCTTATCCGCTCTTCCCCACACCGTAGGCGTAGCCGCCCCTTCGGGGCTTGGCGGCCCCACACCCCACACCCTACCGCCACACCCCACACCCCACACCCTACCGCCACACCCCACACCCCACACCCCACACCCCACACCCCACACCCCACACCCTACACCCCACACCCTACACCCCACACCCTACACCCCCTACACCCCAGTTCTTGCCAAAAACTCGCGAAAACTAGAGTGATAAAGGGCGTAGCCGGTTTCTGCTCCGATTTCCTGGAGGCGCAAAAACTGCAACCAATCCTCTAGGACTTCCTCCACTTCGTATTCGTCTGCATCGAGAAGAGAACTTATGGCCTCTGTCGATAGGGGTTCGCTTTGCTGGACTAAAACTCCCAGGACCCCTCGGGCAAGGTCGGACAATTCCCCAGCTTGCATCTGTAGCCAATGCTGGCGATAATAGGTTGCTAACTCTGGGGGCAGGGGGTCAAAGTCTGGGTCGATCGCCGAAATATCTGTATAAAGGCCCCGAGCTATAGCCTCTAAAATTTGGCTGGCATACATAAAATTACCGTCGCTTTTGGCGGCGAGACTCTCGGCCAAATTGCTGCTAATCTGACTGCTAATCTGGCCCTCTTCGACCGCCACCGTTCGGGCTGAGCGGAGTCGAAGCCTGCCCGGAGGGCTTAGCCCTTGCATCTGGCTGCTAGTCTGGCTCTCTTCGACCGCCACCGTTCGGGCTGAGCGGAGTCGAAGCCTGCCCGGAGGGCTTAGCCCTTGCAAGTCCGTAATGTAGGCGCGGATATCTTGCCGGTTTTCCTCGGCGCAGTCTTCGAGGTTCAGGAGTTGGGCGGGAGCTTCGATTAATAAGCCGGATTTTTCTTTCGGGAAGGGGCGGCGGGCTAGGAGGAAATAAATGCGATCGCTCAGATATCGCGGCAAGTAGAAAATATTGCTGCCCGGGATTTGCCCAGCTCTGCCAGAGTCCAAGCCCACTTGCTCTAAAGCATCAATGGCAATAATTAGTTTTTGGTTTGGTTCTAGCTGGCGGCTGACTTTCTGGAGCAAAAGCGAAAATAGCCAATTGCCCTCGGCGGCGCTATCCGGCAGAAGGTTATCCGGCAGGCCGCTGTCCTCCAAGCCGTAGCCCTGGACGAGTTGCTGGCAGAGATCGGCGAAAAAGACATCGGCTCGATTTTTGCCCGGGAGCGCGGCACTGTAATAGATAGCGTCGGGATTGGCCGTGACATATTTGGCCAAGATGGCAGTTTTGCCGCTACCGGGAGCGCCGACTATGGTGAAATAGCCCCGGTTCTCGCGCTGCAAGAAATCTGCCAAAGTCGAGAAGATATGCGGGCGACTCGTAAAGTTTGCGCTCTTTTCTCTAAGGAGGCGATCGATTTGGCTTGGGATTTTAAATGTGGTGGAATTCATAATGCCGCATCGCCCTTCCCAGCGCAAGAAATGCAGTCGCCCCGAAGTCTCCCCTGCCACAATAGTTTTGCCATCCGGCGTAATAGCACAGCAAGTTATTGGAAAATCTCCAGCAAAACTTGCTATTTCTTTTACAGCGGTTCTATACCGAACTTTGATACTCTTTTCAGAATAACCAGAAATAGTCTTTTGGCCATCGGCGGTTGTTGCTACTGCTCTTACCCAGTCACGATCGCCGGCGAGAGTAGCTATTTCCGCTCCCGTTTCTAAGTTCCAAACTTTCAGGGTGTTGTATCTTGAATCAGAAATAGCCTTTTGGACATCTGAGGTTATCGCTACTGCTCTTACCCAGTCACGATCGCCGGCAAGAGTAGCTATTTCCGCTCCGGTCTCTAAGTTCCAAACTTTCAGGTTTCTGTCGTCATAACCAGAAATAGCCCTTCGGTTATCTGAGGTTATCGCTACTGCTCTTACCCAGTCACGATCGCCGGCAAGAGTAGCTATTTTCGCTCCGGTCTCTAAGTCCGAAACTTCTAGTTTATTGTCATAAAAAACAGAAATAGACTTTCGGAAATCTGAGGTTATCGCTACTGCTCTTACCCAGCCGCCATCAATGGCAAAACTGGCTATTTTTGCTCCAGTTTCTAAGTTCCAAACTTTGAGGTTTTTGTCATCAGAGACAGAAACAGAAACAGCCTTTCGCAAATCTGATGTTATCGCTACTGCTCTTACCTCGTCTTTATAATCAATCAGAGTACCTGCTCCGGTTTCTAAGTTCCAAAATTTGATGGTTTTGTGAGAAGCAGAAATAGCCTTTCGGCCATCTGAGGTTATCGCTACTGTTACCTTACTGCTATGGCCGTCGAGAGTAGCTATTTCCGCTCCGGTTTCTAAGTTCCAAACTTTCAGGACGTTGTCTCTTGAACCAGAAACAGCCTTTCGGACATCTGAGGTTATCGCTACTGCTGTTACCTTGCCTATATGAGCAGCGAGAGTAGCTATTTCCGATCCATTTTCTAAGTCCCAGACCTTGAGAGTATTGTCATCAGAACCAGAAGTAGACTTTTGGACATCTGAGGCTATCGCTACTGCTGTTACCTTGCCGCTATGAGCGGCGAGAGTAGCTATTTCCGCTCTTGTTTCTAAATCCCAAACTTTCAGGGTGTTGTGAGAAATAGAAATAGCTTTTCGGTCATCTGAGGTTATCGCTAATGCTCTTACTCGGTCGCTATGACCGGCGAGAGTAGCTATTTCCGCTCCCGTTTCTAAGTTCCAAACTTTCAGGGTCTTGTCAAAAGAAGCAGAAATAGCCTTTTGGCCATCGACAGTTATCGCTAATGCTCTTACCCGGTCGCTATGACCAGCAAGAGTAGCTGTTTCCGCTCTTGTTTCTAAGTCCCAAACTTTCAGGTTTCTGTCAAAACAAGCAGAAATAGCCCGGCCGTCTGACGTTATCGCTATTGCTGTTACCTCGCTGCTATGACCGGCGAGAGTAGCTATTTCCGCTCTTGTTTCTAAATCCCAAACTTTGAGGTTTTTGTCATAACAACTAGAAATAGCCTTTCCGCCATCGGGGGTTATCGCTATTGCTGTTACCTTACTGCTATGACCGGCGAGAGTAGCTATTTCCGCTCTTGTTTCTAAATCCCAAACCTTCAGGGTTCTGTCATCAGAACCAGAAATAGCTTTTCGGCCATCAGAGGTTATCGCTACTGCTCTTACCCAGTCGTTATGACCGGCGAGAGTGGCTATTTCCGCTCTTGTTTCTAAATCCCAAACTTTCAGAGTGTTGTCATCAGAACCAGAAATAGCCTTTCCGCCATCGGGGGCGATCGCTACTGCTGTTACCCTGTCAGTATGGCTGGCGAGAGTAGCTATTTCCGCTCTTGTTTCTAAATCCCAAACTTTCAGGGTTCTGTCATCAGAACCAGAAATAGCTTTTCGGCCATCAGAGGTTATCGCTACTGCTCTTACCCAGTCGCTATGACCGGCGAGAGTAGCTATTTCCACTCCGGTGTCTAAGTTCCAAACCTTCAGGGTTCTGTCATCAGAACCAGAAATAGCTTTTCGGCCATCTGAGGCTATCGCTACTGCTCTTACCCGGTCGCTATGACCGGCGAGAGTAGCTATTGGCGCTCCGGTGTCTAAGTTCCAAACCTTCAGGGTTCTGTCATCAGAACCAGAAATAGCTTTTCGGCCATCGGGGGTTATCGCTACTGCTCTTACCCCGCCGCTATGACCGGCGAGAACTCGCACCAATGGCCCGCCGGGAGGGATTAAGCTCTGGGTCAAGGGTCGCAGCCAAGGCGATCCTTGCCATTGCTTGGCCTGTTGCAGCAAAGTCTGAATCTCTGGTAAGTCGAAATCCAGCATCCGCCCGAGCAGTTGGCTCGCTAATTGGCTCTTGTCCCGACTTAAAATATGAGCCGATAAGCGCAGGGCTCCTTGAATTAGTTCCAGGGCTTTGGCTGTCTGCGGCGGCAAGTCCAATTCGCCAACAAAATCGAAATCCTCAATTAGCGATTGAATGCTAAATTCGGGATTGTTAATCTTGGCCTCCAGGAATTCAAAGTTCGTCAGAGTTCGGCAATATTTTTGCTTTTGCCGCGACCTGGCCAGATTTTGGGGATAGCCGCCGAGATAGGCGCGCTGGAAGGAGGGCGGTTTGCTTGCTAATTTAGCTGCCAAGCTTGCCATTGTCGATCTCCTTTTGTGAGTAATATCAAATCCGGTTAATTACTTTAAAAAAGCCTTCCCGTAGGACGGGCGTCCCGCCTGTCCGCCAGCCCGGATATGGACAGGCGGGACGCCCGTCCTACGGGAGATTACAAATTTTTCTGTGGGGACTTTACCGGATTTGGTATAAGTCAGAAACCCGGTTTTTTGAAAAAACCGGGTTTCTCAAGTTTTAGGAAAAACCGGGTTTCTCGGCAATGTTGGTTGCTAGGGTCAGAAACCCGGTTTTTCCTAAAAACCGGGTTTCTCAAGTTTTTTGGAAAAACCGGGTTTCTCAAAACCGGGTTTTTTAAGTGCGATCGAGCCAAGCTATTAGATCGGAGATCTTCTCAAAATCCAGCAAAGCCTCGCCCAAACTCTCCAACCGAGTCGTGGATAAAAGCCGAATCCGCAAGGATAGTTCTTCGGATAGGGGTCCGAATCGGCGCGACAGTAGGCGCGTGACAAGAGACATGGCCCCTTCCTGCTTTCCTTCTTGCAGGATTTCTTGGTAAACAAGGGATTCCCGCATAATTCCTCCCGCAAATAAGCTGCGAATTAAATTGGGCTGATGTCGCAAGCCCGCCAGAAGCTGGGTGCAAGTAGAAATTTCCTCGCGGACTTCTGGTAGTTTTATCTTATCTACTGCTGCGACCACGCTACCGAGCAATTGGGCCGAGTCTTTATGAGCTGCCAGGGTGGCAAATGGGAGTAGTGCCGGTTCTTGCAAGAATGCCGAGGGCGATTGCTCCCACATCCGCACTACTTGATAGTCATGCCAAGTGGACTCTAGCTCGAAGAAATCCTCAAAAACAGCAGGATTGCTGGTCGGCACTAGCCAAATCAATACTTGAGTCACTGGCAGGCCATATTGCCAATGGAGCCGCACCCAATAGTTGAGCATCCGCAAGGGCATGGGTTTTTTCTTGGGACCGGGCACACTGACCTGAAATTCTAGGTGCAAAATGCGATCGCTCAGGCGGAGCAAGATTATCGAGTCTGCTCTAATCGGTTCGATACTCAATTCGGTTTTCAAGACTTGCACTCCCGTTACAGGCCGTCCCAAAACCCAACTGGCAAAGCGCTGCGGATATTTCTCCGCCAGGTATTTGCATAAGTTGTCGTATTGCATAGTTAGCTCTGCTGAAGATTGCCCAATCTAGCTTACTATATATCCTAGGATGCGATCGCCTTTTATAGGTAAGTCAGAAACCCGGTTTTTCCAAAAAACCGGGTTTCTCAAAACCGGGTTTCTCAGCAATCTTGGTTGCTAGGGTCAGAAACCCGGTTTTTCCAAAAAACCGGGTTTCTCAAAACAGATCGATCGCCTTTTCTAGATAAGCAACAATGCGTTCGTTGACTTCCCGAAAGAGACTTCGGGTTGGCTTCAGCTCTCGCTTGGCTTTGAGAAACTCTAGGAAACTGGCATGATAGATGCTGTAGCATAGCTCTTCCTCAATATGCTGCTCTTTCAAATATTCCACCCATTGCGCCAAAACCTCTTCTACTTGTGACTCCTCCGCCCGGGCAACTCCAGTAATTATTTCCTTGGTAATCGGCGTGCCAATTTCTACGAAGGTAAAGAGAACCAGCACCATCAATTCTGTCGGTTTATTCTCCTTATACTTCTGCATGCCCATCCGCGTCCAATGGGTTTGATAATATTCCTGGAGGCCGTCGGGCAATTGCTTTAAAGTCAGGTCGTCGTAGAAACCCCGGGCGATCGCTGGCAAAACATAGCGCAAATACATAAAATTGTTTTCGCTTTTCTGCGCCACCTGCTCCGCAAACTCCTCCGAGGCAATCTGGCGCTGCTCGATCCAGCGTTTCAAAGCATTCTTGGCATTCTTGGCATTTTTGCTATCTTTGGCGGACGGCAAATCGGCGGCGGGGTTGAGCCATAAATTAATGTAAGCTTTCACGTCGGCGCGACTGAATTCAAAATACTCCCTTGCCGCTACGTCCAATTCCTTCACCGGCAGGCTCGGGGATACGGTCAAGCGCTTTTTCTCTAAATTATAAGGCCGTCGGGTCAGCAGGAAATAGACTCGCTCCGGCAGAGTCGTCGGTAAATATAAGAGATTGTCTCCCGGTTCTTGGTTTACTTCGTCCAGGGCATCGACAACAATTACCAAACTCTCGTTAGCGGAAAGCTGGCGGCTGGCTTGGGCGAGCAACCCGGGCAAGTCCGCCTGCTGCGCGTCGGCCAAAGAGAAGCGATCGCTCAGTTGTTGGCGAATGCTTTTGAGAAACAACTCCGGTCGATTGCGACCTTCCGCCAGAATATTAAAGTAGCAAGGGGCATAATGCTCGGAAACATACTTAGCGGCGATCGCGGTTTTACCAGTTCCGGCATCTCCCACCACAATAAAATAACCGCAGGGATTTTCTTGGCAAAACTCCTCGAACTCCTTAAAGATAAACTGGCGACCGCAAAAGGTCTCGATTTTATCTTTAATCAGAGCTGCAAACTCCTCCGGCAGCTCCGGCAGGCCGTACCAATCTTTGGGGTCAACAATATCCGTCGGCGCGATGCCGACAGCTTCAGCAACATTTTCCACTGCCCATCGCTCCAAGCCATTGGGGCAATCTTTTGTTCCCAGCAAACGCTTGACAGTATCGACGGAGACATTCGCTTCCTTCGCCAGTTTCTCTTGGGTTAGGCCAGCGTCCTTTATCGCCTGTCTCAGTTTTCTTTTTCCCGCTTCGCTAGAGCCAACTTTATCCGATTGTAGTCGTTCCGATTTAACCATAGCCGCGCTTTAGTAAGGTAGTATGTGAAAAACCGGGTTTCTGGCTCCCAGTCTTATAAAAACCCGTCTTTTTCAACAATACCAACGCCTATTTGCCCCAAGGTCAGATCTGACCTTGGTATTAGACCTCGCATTTGTTGTGTTTCGTTCCCGGGAGCAACCTAAAAATAAGGTGTTTTTGCGTTTTGGCGAAGGTATTGTTCAAAAAAACGGGTTTCTGGCTCCCAGGTTTCTGGCTCCCAGTCCCACACTTCCAATATAGATCCTTTTAGCTTCTCCGTCTAGGGCAGATAGGTTTTCTCTATTGTCCCGCTCTGCCCTAAAAGATAGGGCAAATCGGACTTATAACTCCAACCCAATAGCTCTGGAAACATGACATTTGCTCTGGCTAGGATGCAGCTATAGAGTTTGGAAGAGATAATGAGCGATAATAGCAAAAAGCCTGCCGAGCAAAAAGCAATCCAAAAACTTCTGATTATTGCTGCCCTGGTTTTCGTGCAAATTCCCCAAGTTGTTTCTGCCTGGATCGATATCGCCCAATGGTCGTTGCTCCTATTGCGTCGCGACTCGGCTCCCGCTAGAACTATTCCAGAGCGAACCGAGCCAAAAGGCATTGAAGAGTTTTGTGTAGCCGCGCCAGGCTCCTCTTAGGATTGGCTTGGGTCTATTGCTCTGTCAAATCTCAAATTGCTAACAATTGTAGGGAGGACCTAGTAATCTTGGCGGGTCGCTCCCTACAATTTTATAGCACTACCGATTAAGGTGTTTGACAGGAATCAAAACGCGCTTGAGTGCGCTTGTTGGCAGGACTTTAGCTGACTGCAGAAGAGCGCAGCCTGCGCGCCGTGGAGCGCATAAGCTGAAAGCAGAAGAGCGGAGCCTGCGCGCCGTGGAGCGCATACGCTTACTGCTATAAGCCAGACAATTCCAATCCCACTACTGTCCAGATGGTCCAGATAGCCATTGGCAAAAAAGATTTATTTATCTTCAGGATTTACGCAAATTGTCATGTCAAGCCCTGCATAGAGCGCCTTGCTTGCATTGCTGCCGCTACAAATAGCGTCTTTGCGTCATGCTGAAAAAAATTATCGCAAGGCAGGCAGACTTATTGCTAATTAATTGCAAAAATTAGGATAAGATTACGAATCAGTTGAGAAGCATAAACAGGGTTATAGTGTTTTTTTTGTCAAACAATAGGCCCTTATAAGGATCTTTATAAGGAGCTAAAACAAGCCTTTCTGGCGAAATAGCGTGCTAAACCAGGCTTTAAAAGCCTAATCAAGGGCCATAAAAAATGTCTTAATAAGGTCCAATAATAAACTTATCTGGCATGATTTATCAGAAATAAGTATCAATTGTTAGATGGATTGCCGAATGGCGACTCCGCCTAGTTCTCTCTTAGGAGCGAAGTCATTGGTACATTGCGGGCATAAAACAGTCAAATGCGGACCCTCACGTCTTTTCTTTGCCTATGCTAGAGCAAATTTCTAAACTTTGTACTCGTCGTCGCTTGCTGCACGGAGGATTGAGCGCGATCGCCCTTGCTCTGGGCGGGGCAGCAATACAACAGCGGGGACGAGGGCAAGTCGTGCGAGTGCCTCCCTGGAATAGCGAGTTGCCAAAAGGCGGCGAGCTAATCAGTCCAATGGCGATGTTGCGAGATTTTGACTATGGCAGGGAAGTTTATGAAAACGGTCGGACAATTCGAGAATTTAGGATTGAGGCGGAGACGACTACTTTACAGTTGAATCGGGCTATTTCTTATGTGACTTGGAATTATAACGGTAGAGTGCCTGGGCCGACCTTAAGAGCAAAAGAAGGAGACAGAGTTAGGGTTATTTTTACCAACAATGCCGGACACGCCCACAGCATGCATTTTCACGGCATTCACCCAGCAGAAGCGGATGGAGTGAAACCAGTGCGTCATGGCAACTCTACTATTTATGAGTTTAACGCTCGACCGTTTGGAGTTCATCTTTATCACTGCCATATTGCGCCGGTGACGCGCCATATTAGCAAAGGGCTCTACGGGATGTTTATTATCGATCCGCCCCAAGGCCGCCCCCCAGCCGATGAAATAGTTTTGGTGATGGCAGGATATGACATTAATGACGATAAGCATAACGAAATATATGCTTTTAATGGCTTGCCCAATTACTACCGGCGCTATCCAATTCCCATCTATCAGAATCAGTTGGTGCGGCTGTACCTGCTGAACGTTATAGAGTTCGACACCGCAGCTACTTTTCACATTCACGCTAATTTCTTTCGCGTCTATCCCACGGGAATGACCCTGGCTCCTACTTTGGAAACAGACGTGATTACTATGGGCACTGCCGAAAGGCATATTCTGGAGTTTTCTTATCCGTTTGTGGGCAAATATATGTTTCACCCCCACCAGGATGCGATCGCCGAGTCTGGCTGTATGGGTGAATTCGAGGTAATCGCTTAGTAACAATTAATTAAGAGCGATCGGCTAACCAATCGTTAAATTTGAGGAGTAGAAATATGCTAACTGTTCGTTCGTTATCTATAGCAGCAATTGCCTTAAGCGGCATAATTGGCATGACTGGCTGTAACAAAACGCCGCCAGTAGAAGATGCCAAGGCTGTAGAGAAAACAGAAGAAAAAGTAGAAGGAGGCCACGGTAGCCATTCCAAGAGCGGCCATTCAAGCCATTCCAAGAGCGGGAGCGAACTCAAGGGCGAAGCCAAAGATGTTAATTATTTGGTAAATCTTGGTCTAATGAAGGGTCATATGATAGTGGCCAAGGAACTGTTAGACCGAGGAAAGGTTGCAGAGGCAGAACCACATATCGGCCATCCGGTGGAAGAAATATATCTAGATATCGAAGAGGAACTCGACGATCGGGGAGTGCCACAATTTAAAGACACCTTGAATGGCCTGCACGATTTGGTGAAGTATAAACCATCCGACCCTGCAATAAGCCAAGAATATGGCGCTTCTATTATAGCTATAGATAATGCGATCGCTGCCTTGCCGGAAGAGCAGCGGCGATCGCCAGCCTTTGTATTGCAAGCAATTAATGGTATTTTAGATACGGCTAATGCTGAATATGGGGCCTCTATTAGCGATGGCAAATTTGTCGAAGATATTGAGTATCAAGACTCCCGGGGCTTTGTTCTTTATGTTAAGGATATTTTGTATCCCAGCATCGAGGATAAATTAGCTGAGGAAAATCCAAAAGCAGATCAAAAAATAAAGTCCGCTTTAGCAAAGCTTATCCTCGCTTGGCCAGGACCCATTCCCCCAGAAGCACCCGTGGTTACTGCCTCGGAAGTGAATGCAGGAGTGCAAGAGATTCGGGAAACCAGCGAAAAGGCGATCGCTCCCTAGTGCCCCTGGGCGGAAGTCAAAAGTAATGCACTCAAAAGTCATGCACTCAAAAGCCAAAACGCCTTTGAACCCTGGCGGGGAAGCCAGATCGAGCTAGTGGATTATTTCTGCTAAGCTGCCCTAGTTCCCCTGCGCGGAAGTCTCAAGGTAATAAGCCAAAACGCCTTTGGACCCTGGCGGAAAAGCCAGATCGGGCTGGTGGATTATTTCTGCTAAGCTGCCCTAGTTCCCCTGCGCGGAAGTCCCAAGGTAACAAGTCAAAATGCCTAGAAAAAGGTGTGAGGAGAAACATGTCTAAAACGTCGAAGTTTTTATTGCTAAGCCCAGCATTACTAGGGGCGACATTAGCAATTTCGTCACCGGCTCTGGCTCAGGCCGTTCCGGGAGCAAATTCGTCAAACCCTCAGAATATGTTCCGACAAATAAATCAATACAGTCGCGAAGGAGCGGCCAATACCTCGGCGGGGCAAGTAACCTCGGTGTCTCAGCTATCTGACGTTCAACCGACGGACTGGGCCTTCCAAGCCCTGCAAAGCCTGGTAGAACGGTACGGTTGTATTGCCGGGTTTCCCGATGGCACCTACCGAGGCAATCGAGCCCTGACCAGGTATGAATTTGCGGCGGGTCTCAATGCTTGCTTGGGAGTGATCCAAGAGCTGATTCGGCAAAATCTAGAACAAGGTCTCGATAGAAGCGAGTTAGAAGCGATCGAGCGCCTGCAACAAGAGTTCGCCGCCGAACTGGCAACCCTGCGCGGTCGCGTCAACGAATTAGAAGTA
This sequence comes from Oscillatoria sp. SIO1A7, assembly GCA_010672965.1. GTDB lineage: Bacteria > Cyanobacteriota > Cyanobacteriia > Cyanobacteriales > Laspinemataceae > SIO1A7. Next base: position 286,480 of record JAAHFN010000009.1, on the reverse strand, counting down.
CGGACGGCAGAACTAGAAGGGAATCAATTCTCCACCACTACCAAACTAGAGGGCGAATCTATATTTGCTCTAATAGCCGCAGATGGTGGTAACGCAGTCAACAGCGATGCAGATGGAGAATTTGCTTTCGGGACGCGGACTCGCCTCGACTTCAATACCAGCTTCACGGGTCGCGATTTGCTGTTCACTCGACTCCAGGTAGTCAATATCCCGTCGCTGACCTTGGACAATACCTTCACTCCCGAAGGGGATTTGCAGTTTAATGCTGGCCTGGATGAAGAAGGGGGTTCGACTTTTGAATTGGATACCTTGTTCTATAGCACTCCAATTGGCGAAAACACCGAACTGATTATCATTGCCAATAACGGCGCTGCTGATGACGTAGCAGATACCATCACCCCCCTAGACGGCGATGGTGGCAGCGGTGCTATCTCTCGGTTCGGGACTCGCGCCCCTATTTATCACCTCGTTGAAGGAACGGGTATTGGTCTGACGCACAATGCCGGTGCGGCAGAAATCACTCTGGCTTACTTGGCTGACAGCGGAAGCGCTCCGAGTCCGACGACAGGTAATGGCCTTTTCAACGGACCCTACAGCGCTATGGCTCAGGTGCTTCTCAAGCCAACCGAAGAGTTGAAACTTGGCTTTACCTATGTCAATGCCTACAACAAGGATATGCAGACGGGTAGTAACTTTGCCACGCCAGTTGCATCCCTTGGTTTCAGCGCTATCACCAATGCTTACGGATTTCAGTTCAGCTATGTGTCTGACGAGGTTCCGGTTAAATTTGGCGGCTGGGTTGGCTACACCAATGCTCGGATCTTGGACGAAGGCTTGAAAGGAGATCAGGGTATCCTCAACTGGGCGGTAACCCTAGGTTTGGATGCAGGCCCTCCGGGAAGCCAATTGGGCTTGGTCGTAGGTATGGAACCGAAAGTGATTCGGTCTTATGAAGGTGAGTTCCTCGAAGGAGCTTTTGAGGATGAAGATACCTCGATTCACATTGAAGGCTTCTACGAGTATCGCCTGAGCGAGAATATTGCCATTACCCCCGGGTTTGTTTGGCTGACCGCTCCCGACCACGACTCCGATAACGATTCTCTAGTGGTTGGTACGCTTCGGACTACCTTCACTTTCTAGGAGACTTCTGGGAAAGTTAATAAGGAGAGTTCCAAGAAATAAATTACCCAATTCGTAGGACGGGCTTCCGAAAAGTCTCTCGGCACAGGACAGGCGGGACGCCCGTCCTACGGGGAAGCGAGGGAGAAGTATTTATTTGGAAATCCCTAAGGAGAGTTCTGGGAAAGAAAGGGAGCGTTTCAATTTTGTACGCTGCCGCCATTCCGCCCGACCGGCGCGGCCACACAAACTCTCGCCCTCTTTGGGCTACCGATTACAAAAGTGAAATGCTCCCGAAAATGCCGCTTCCCCTCCTGGGAGGGGGCATCTCCTAGGGTGTGGGGTGTGGGGTGTAGGAAGTAAATGTAGGTTGGGTTGAACGGAGTGTTGGCGGAGCCAACTCGTGCGAGTAACCCAACTCTACCAATCGTTGCGCCCTTGTTTCGTTCCCGGGCCGCTCCCTACAATTTTAAGCTGGACGCGCCACTAGGCATCTCCCCAGTCCCCACAGTCCCCACTTGGAGCGATCGCCCCAAAATAGTCGCATAATCTTAAGTTAAATAGTCTTTAACCTTTGAACCTGACTGGTAACCATGAAAGAACTCGACCTTGAAAAGACCAACAGCTTGCTCAGTTCCATAATGGAGTTCGAGCTGGCCGGAGTGGTGCGCTATACCCACTATTCCCTCATGGTTACCGGACCGAACCGGATTCCTATCGTAGATTTTTTTAAGGCTCAGGCTGCGGAATCTCTGACTCATGCCCAACAAGTAGGAGAAATTCTCACGGGCTTGGAAGGGCATCCCTCTCTGCGGATTGCACCAATTGAGGAAACTTACCAACATAGTGTTAAGGCTATTTTGGAGGAAAGTCTCAACCACGAAAAGAAAGCACTGGAAATGTATAAAGAGTTACTTTCTACTGTAGAAGATGCCAGCGTTTATCTGGAAGAATTTGCTCGCACTATGATTGGTACGGAAGAACTGCATAATATTGAAATCAAAAAAATGCTGCGCGATTTTAGTTAAGAAGTAGGGCATTGGGCATTGGGCATTGGGCATGTTCGCATTGGGCAAAAAAGCTCTCAGCTTATGCGCTCAATGCGCAGGCGTAGCTCTTCTGCTTTTAGCTCTAGCTGACCGCTGACCGCTATCGCGTCGGGCATGTTCGCATTGGGCATGTTCGCATGGGGTAGGGTGTTGATTATGAGGCTTTTTCAATCTCAGTGTGGCATCGCTCGTATATAGCGTTTCTCAAATTAGTGTAATGAACGAAAACGTAGGGGCGACAGCATCCCCGGAACCATCTCGGCTGTATAACGGTAATTTCCGTACTGGATGCTTCGCCCCAGATACCTTACATCAATTTGAGAAACGCTATAGTCACGATGAAAACGAGAAACTTCCGTTCCCGTAGGGCTTTCCAGCTCCCGAAAGCGGTAGGGAATATGAAGTTTCCCTACACCCTACACAGCGAGCACCCCACACCCCCCACACCCGACACCTCAGGCATGGGGCAAGCGTTCAGCTAAGAGCTGAAAGCTGAAGGCTTATTGCTGAGCGCTATTGCATAAAAAGCGATCGCCGCCTTGGTTCGACAGCGATCGCCTCGACAGTTGCTCCCAAATAACCTAGACCTCAGCTAGGGTGTTGACTCTGGAGGCTTTTCACTCCTATGGTGAGATTTGGGTATAGTTCCAGCTCAAAATCGGAAACCTCCGAACGCGAACGGACTTTCTGGCTCCCGAAGCGCTTCGCGGGAAAATAGCATCTGGGAAATTTCCCCAGACCCCAGACCCCAAATCCCACACCCCAAATCCCACACCCTAGCCCTCAGCTAGCTGACAAGTCATGCGCCCACTTGCTTTAAATATACTTCTATTGCCTCATTGGCCAGTTCTGTCATGGACTTGCCTTGACGAGTGGCTAGAGACTTTAGGCGGGTATAGATGTTGTTGCGCATTTTTACCCTGGGAGGGTGATTGGAAATGAGCGGCGATCGGAGTAGTTGTCCGAAATAGGGGACATTGAGTTCGGACAGTTCGTAGTCAGCCCAAACTTGCAACTTTTTGTTGAAGATTAACGTGCCATTGATTCGCTGGAAAACAATCTTCTCCTCGCCAACCAATAAGACCCCATCTCCCGGTATTTTACCGAGGATAGATAAAGATGCTTTGAGCAAGATGGTCTTGCCCGGGCAGATTTCTTCATTCGTCTCGACCCGAAACCATATATCCACAGTGGGTTTGAATCCAAACGCTTCCATCATAAGAGACTGGCGTTGTTCGGGTTCTGCCGTGGCACCTAATACTATGCCGCGACCTACGAGCCGAGAATTTTCTTGCCACTGGAGCCCAAGCTCTTTGGACACAATTTCTAGGATTTGTCGAGGCTGCCAATCGGTGACTAGCCTTAGTTCGTAATCTACTGACATTTGCTTTTTCCTTGCGATCGCTTATTCAGTAAAAACTCGAATCTGGTTTTGCCTTTCAACCTCCTATTAGTTGGGAAATTATCTAGATAGGGTGGTTTTTGGACAATCCGAAAGCGAAACATCCAGATTCTTTAATTTAGAGTATAATCAGATCGACTGTTTGTTGTCTAATCTAACATTAGATAATTTAAACAAGAATTATATGGCTGCCTTTGGGGAGAGCGTCCCGCTAGAGATTTAGAAGGCAATTTCCAGGCTCTCAGAAAAGAAAGGAGAGACGGGAATGTGGGGAGAGATGGGGCTGTGGGGAGAGCGGGAGAAAGGCGAGGCGGGCGAGGTGACATATCGAAAAGCAGAAACCAAAATAATTTGAAGTATGTAAGCCCTAGGGAATGTAACCCCTAGGGGCTGTAGTCTAGCTTTTAGCTAGGGTGTAGGGTTTAAGGGTGTAGGGTGTAGGGTGTAGGGTGTAGGGAATGTAAATTAGTTAGGCGTGTCATGGGCGGCGATAAATTAGGCGATGTCTAGGGGCGTGTCATGGGGCTTTCCGGCTCCTAATGCCCCTACTGCCGATAGCTTATGCGCAGAGCCTGTAGGCGTTTCGCGCTGTTGCGACATAAAAGGCGGAGCCTGCCCGGAGGGCATATGGCCATTCGCCCGCTCCTTGCCAGTTTTCGCCCAAGCCCTGCCGCCTGCAAAAGAGCGATCGAATTTAAAATATCTGACTAATATGGCTTTTGCGTCGATTATCAAAACTTTGGAGCGATCGCAGCTCAACACAGAACTAAATACCCTCTTGGAGCGCGATCGCTGCCTCCAGGTCAATGGCATCCCCCGTTTTCCCAAAGGATTAGTTGCCTCGGCCCTAGCCCAACAAAAACAGCGCGATTTGCTAGTCGTCACTGCCACTCTAGAAGAAGCAGCGCGCTGGGCTGTCAGTCTAGAGGCAATGGGCTGGTCGTCGGTTTATTTTTATCCCACTTCCGAGGCATCTTTTTACGAAGCTTTTGACGCCGAGTCGGAAACTATCTGGGGTCAAATGCAGGTATTGGCGGATTTGGTAGTGGGTCGCTCGAAGAGTTCCCCGGAGGAACTTGAAGCAAGCAATCGGCAAAAATCAATAGCAATTGTCACCACAGAAAAAGCGCTCCAGCCGCACCTGCCGCCGGTAGAGGTTTTTTCTCAGTATTGTCTATCTTTAGATAGCAGGGATTCTAGCAACGCCGAATCTCCTCTGGGTATATCTAAACTAGACAAAACCTTGGCGCGCCTGGGATACGAGCGAGTTGCTCTGGTAGAAACGGAAGGGCAATGGAGTCGCAGGGGCGATATTATAGATGTATTTCCAGTAGCTTCGGAATTGCCGGTGAGATTGGAATGGTTTGGCGACGAATTAGAACAAATGAGGGAATTCGATCCTGCCAGCCAGCGTTCTCTGGATAAAATTGACAGACTGGTATTGACCCCTACCAGCTTCAGCGCTATGAATAATCCAGAAACGGGGGAAACTGAAGAATCCCTGGCTAATCCCGAGAGAGCGATCGCCAAGAGGGACTTGCAAGTTAATAATGGGCAACGAAGCGCGAGCGCCCGAACGGTGACGGTCAAAGAGGGTTTGGGGACTGGTACTTTATTTCTGCGCAAGTCCCAGATACCTGCCAATCCAGTTTCTTTATTGGATTATTTGGCAGCAGAAACTCTGGTGGCCATAGACGAACCGGAGCAATGTGCGGCTCACGGCGATCGCGGGTTTGAATATGCGGAAGAAAGCTGGGCGATAGAAAATGAAAGATTAACCAGAAAACAAGAAAAAGATAACGACTCTTCCTCAGCCTCCATTGCCCCCTTGCCCAAAATCCATCGCTCTTTTGCCGAATCTTTGGCCGAAGCAGAACGCTTTATGCGTCTCTATCTGTCGGAACTAGATAAAGAAACTTCCAAAACTGGTAGCACAGTTATAACGGGTCAATTTTCTACCATAAACTTAGCAAGCAAACCCATCCCCGTACTGCCCCACCAATTTGCCAAGCTAGCAGAAGTAGCGCGCAACCAAGCCAATCAGGGCTTTGCCGTTTTCTTTATTTCTGCCCAGCCGTCTCGCTCGGTCTCTCTCCTCTCGGAACACGATTGCCCCGCTCAGTTTGTGGCCAACCCTCGGGACTATCGAGGTATTGAAAAACTGCAAACTCAAAGAGAACCAGTCGCCCTCAAATATAATGGCTTGGCGGAACTCGAAGGATTCGTCTTGCCCGGATTTCGCCTTGCAGTCGTAACCGATCGCGAATTTTACGGGCAACACGCTCTAGCCACCCCCACTTATGTGCGCAAGCGAAGGCGCGCCGCCTCGAAACAGATAGATCCCAATCGGCTGCGGCCGGGGGATTTTGTCGTTCACCGGCAGCACGGCGTCGGGAAATTTATGAAACTGGAACCAGTCGATGATAGGGAATATCTGGTTTTAAAATATGCCGATGGTTTGCTGCGGGTAGCAGTAGATAGGATGAGCGAGCTATCTCGGTTTCGCAGCACGGGAGATAAAAAACCCCAACTCAATAAGCTCAGCGGCAAGGCGTGGGAATCAACTAAGAAAAAAGTCCAAAAAAATGTTAGAAAACTGGCGCTAGACTTGCTCAAGCTCTATGCCAAGCGAGCGGAGATAAAAGGATATGCTTATCCGCCGGATATGCCCTGGCAGGAGGAAATGGAGGATTCTTTTCCTTATGAAGCGACGCCAGATCAATTGAAAGCAATTCAAGACGTGAAGCGAGATTTAGAGAGCGATCGCGCTATGGATCGTCTCGTCTGCGGCGATGTCGGCTTTGGAAAAACAGAAGTCGCCATCCGCGCTATTTTCAAAGCAGTTACTGCTGGCAAGCAGGTTGCCATGCTCGCGCCGACAACTATTCTCAGCCAGCAACATTATCACGTCCTCAAAGAACGCTTTGCTCCCTATCCTATTAACCTCGGCTTGCTGAATCGATTCCGCACCGCCGCCGAGCGTCGCGATATTATCGCCAAACTCGGTACTGGCGAATTGGATCTAGTAGTTGGGACGCAATCTATATTAGGCAAAACCGTCAAGTTTCGGGACTTAGGCTTGCTAGTAGTAGATGAAGAACAGCGGTTTGGCGTCAACCAGAAAGAAAAAATTAAAGCTCTGAAAAGCCAAGTAGATGTCCTGACTCTGACGGCAACCCCCATCCCCCGCACTTTATATATGTCTCTATCCGGCATTCGGGAAATGAGCTTGATTATGACGCCGCCGCCGCTCCGGCGTCCGATTCGAACTCATTTAGCGCCCTTCGACCTAGAAACCGCTCGCTCGGCAATTCGGAAAGAGTTAGACCGGGGCGGGCAAATATTCTATGTGGTGCCGAGGATTGAAGGGATTGAAGAATTGGCGGGAAAACTGCAAGAGATAGTGCCCGGAGTACGGCTGGCGATCGCTCACGGTCAAATGGAGCCGGCAGAATTAGAATCTATTATGTTGGGCTTTAGCTCCGGGGAAGCCGATATTCTGCTCTGCACCACAATTGTAGAATCCGGTCTCGATATCCCCCGAGTCAATACGATTATCATCGAAGACGCCCATCGCTTTGGCTTGGCTCAGCTCTACCAATTGCGCGGCCGGGTCGGTCGTGCGGGAATTCAAGCTCATGCTTGGATGTTTTATCCCACCAAAAGCAACGGCGATGCCGCCCTGAGCGATGCCGCCTGCAAGCGCCTCCGCGCCATTCAGGAATTTACTAAGTTGGGCTCCGGCTACCAGTTGGCGATGCGAGATATGGAGATTCGCGGCGTCGGCAATTTGTTAGGAGTGCAACAGTCCGGCAATTTGGAAGCCGTGGGTTTTGACCTTTATATGGAGATGTTGCAAGAGTCAATTCGAGAAATTCAGGGTCAGGATATTCCCCAAGTTGACAATACCCGAGTCGATTTGCTCGTAAGCGCTTTTATTCCGGCGGATTATATCCCCGATTTAGACCAAAAAATGAGCGCCTATCGAGCCGTCGGTTCTGCTCAGTATTCCGTGGAGCTAAATGCGATCGCCGCCGAATGGACAGACCGCTACGGCTCGATTCCAGCGGCAGCCCAGCAACTCCTGCAGGTTGTAGAACTGAAACAACTGGCCAAGAGTCTGGGCTTTTCTCGCATCAAACCCGAAGGCAAGCAAAATATAGTCCTGGAGACGCCGATGGAGGAACCCGGTTGGAATCTTCTCAAAGCTAATTTACCGCCAAAATCACAGGAAAAGTTTATTTACTCCCCCCAAAAGGTGACCGTCCGGGGAGCAGGTCTGCTCAAGCCCAAGCAACAGCTAGAATATTTAATCGACTGTTTCAGCAAAATCCAAGCAGGCATATTAAAGGAAGCGGTTGGAGAGGAATAAGCTAGAAATCCTAGAAACCCCAGAAAACCGGTTTTTTGGAAGCATTCCAATACAATAGATTTTTGCGAAGAGAGCAAAAGTAAATTTATAGCGGTTCTCAAATAAGTGTAATAAACGATCGGACCCTAGAAACGTAGGGGCGATAGCATCCCCGCTCTGGACTCTGCTGTATAACGGGGATTCTCATATTGGGATGCGCGGGCCCCAGACACCTCACATCAATTTGAGAATCGCTATATTATCTTGGGATGCGCGGGTCCTAGACGCCTATGCATCCCCGAGACAACCCAGGGCGAAGCATTCCAACACAATAGATTTTTGCGAAGAGAGCAAAAGTAAATTTATAGCGGTTCTCAAATAAGTGTAATAAACGATCGGACCCTAGAAACGTAGGGGCGATAGCATCCCCGCTCTGGACTCTGCTGTATAACGGGGATTCTCATATTGGGATGCGCGGGCCCCAGACACCTCACATCAATTTGAGAATCGCTATATTATCTTGGGATGCGCCGGCCCCAGACGCCTATGCATCCCCGAGACAACCCAGGGCGAAGCATTCCAACACAATAGATTTTTGCGAAGAGAGCAAAAGTCCGATACGGGAATGCTGTCGCCCCTACACCTTATTAAGACCCGGGAAAACGGCGAGGGTATTGTTTAGAAACCGGGTTTCTCACATGTCGCAAATAGATATGTTCTGGTGCGCGGTGCGGCACCCTACGAATAGCATCTTTGCGTAAGATTCCAAATGTAGGGTGCGCTGCCTAGCACCAAAACCCATACATAGATTTTGAGCTGACGATTTGCGTAAGTCCTATAAATATGAAGATGCAAATATTAAGGCTTGTCGGACATCTTCTTCTTCTAGCTCTGGAAACTCCCGATATAGCTCGCCCAGATCGGGATAAGTTGCCAATAACTCAATTACCCGGCGAACGGTGAGACGAAGATTGCGAATTCCTGGTTGTCCGTTCATGCGGTTGGGATTGCTTGTAATGCGATCTAGTTTCATCGAATCGAAGTAACCTGCCAAATAAAACAGCCGTCTATTACTGGATCGAAGTGCGATCGCTCCTATTCCGAAACGAGCCATCAGTTACTGGGTCGGGGTGCGATCGCTCCTATTCCGCATTTTATATTTGGCGGAAGCTCATCATCCGTTTATCCGTTAGTCAGCTACATATCCGCTGCCAACATCCATTACCGCGATCGCTATTCAAAAACCAAATAGCGATCGCTTCCTGGGTTCGGAATTTGGCGGAAGCTAACCATCCGTTTATCCGTTAGTCAGCTACATATCCGCTGCTAATCATCCATTACCGCGATCGCTATTCAAAAACCAAATAGCGATCGCTTCCTGGGTTCGGAATTTGGCGGAAGCTAACCATCCGTTTATCCGTTAGTCAGCTACATATCCGCTGCCAAAATCCATTACCGCGATCGCTATTTAAAAATCAAATAACCGTCGATCGCCCGACCGCGTTCTACTCCCAATGGGAAAGTTTTGAATTTTGAGTTTTAAGTTATGAGTTATTTGTTGGCAACTGGAAACTTAAAACTTAAAACTCAAAACTTAAAACTTAAACTTAAAAATCCGATAGGGTTCCGGGGGATTCGCGCCTCGATGAATCTGAGAAGTAGTGACATAAATAGAATTATCCGGCCCGATCGCAAAGCTATCCGGCCATGCCAAGCGATCGTCTTGGACGACAATTTCCAGTTTTCCGTCCGGCGAGTAGCGCTTAATAGCATTGTCTTCCAAAGCGGAAAGATAAACGTAACCATCTGGCGCGAACTCAATCCCGTCCGCTGCCCCGGTGCGAGCGAGAAATTCTACTTTTTCCTCCAGTTCTGCCTCGGAAAGACTCTCGTCTCGCAACCATTTCGTCTGGATGCGATAAAGGCTGCGACCGGATAGCGCCTGAAAATAGAGATAGTCGCCGGTGAGGTCTAAGGCCAGCCCGTCGGAATGAATTTGGGGAATAGTACCATCGGGCGATCGCCATTTTTTCCCTTCAATAACTAAAGCAATATTTTCCGCTTCAGTTGTCGAGCTATTATCCAGCAGGCGACGGCTCTCCCCGGTAGTCAGATTGACCACAATCAATGCCCCCAATTCCGAATCGGTCAAATAAGCATAGTTTCTTTTTGTATCGACCCGAACGTCATTGAGATAGCTGGCTGGCGGCGCTACCGAGTCATCAAAATGAATCGTCCTTACTACTTCGTTCTTGCTCAAATCCACTTTTATCAGCTTAATCCCGTTGGCGATCGCCCCTTGAAACTTGGGATTAGCCGTATCGACAATCCACAAAAAATTATCTCTGTCAACATATACGCTCTGAACGCAGATAAAATGTTGCTCCGGTGCCAAAGAAGGATTCCAATTATTCCAGCGGCGATCGGGAAAAGGTCTAACCTCACCGGATTCCCCTATTTCCCCAACCGAAAAAGTAACGTTATCCGACCAGCGAGGATAATTAACAAAAATCCGTCCTTCTCGCGACAGAGTAACTCCAGTCCACTGACGCTCGGAGCTAGCAACTTCTACTAGCTCCACTGGTGACTCTACTGGTACTGCTGGCTCCAGCTCCAGGGTAGCATTGACAGTAATATCGGCCGGGGCAATCTCGGCCAAGCCGACCGGAGCGAACAGTATCTCTAAGGTCAATAGGGCGGCGATCGCTCCTGTTGCAACCTTTTTTGCTACCAACGATTTCATAGTTTTTATAGAATTTTTCAAGTTGCTGTAGTATAGCACTACCAATTAAAGTTAGGACAGTTACAAAACGCGCCTTTTGCTTAAAATGACAAGACTTTCACGCTCAAGCTGAAAGCTGAAAGCTATATTGTAGAATTTAGGAATAATTTTAAAATTTTACAGGACTTACGCATTATACCTATATTTGCTGCTAGACTAGGGGCAGGCACGGGGGCACTGCCCCTACAGATTGGGTCACTGCGTAAGTCCTAATTTTAACGTCGAATACCGTTAAATAACGAATTTGCAATCTCCGTAGGCTTCCGAGAAGGCCCCACCAAGCGCTGGTGGACTGCCTGCCTCGGAGCCCATTGCCTTTGCCGGTTTGGTTAGCGCGATCGCAGTATGCCCAAGTCAATTAGCTCTTGGATAATTTCCTGGCAGCGCTCGAAGCCCTTTAAATTGCAGTCTTCGATTAGCTTCTGGTAGGTGCGTTTCTCCCGGTGAAAGGAAAGCCATGCGAGAGTGAAGCATTTATCGCGATCGAGTAAGCGATGGTTTTCGGGGTCGCTGTTAGGGTCGATTTCGAGGCTATTTAAGAACCTGTTAAATTGATCGGTCATTTTGGATGTGTTTGTTAGATTAGAGGGGGCAAGTTAGCTCCCTTTTTTTTGCTTGGCGAGAGGGATCCAAGGCTAATCTTGTCCTTTCCGAACGCCATATCATTAATATAGCACTTATTTTTAAACTGTCAAGTCTTTTGCAAGAAATATTTTTACTTACAAGTATTAAGACGCTTATTGGGGGTGGAAGCGAGGGTTAGACTTCTCAAACGCTATTTTTTTGAAGAAAGGCGATCGCGGCAATCCCATTTCATCCTTCAAGTAGCGCTACATCCATTACATCCGTTACATCCGTTACCTATCCGCTGCCAAATCCGTTACATCCGTTACCTATCCGCTGCCACATCCGCTGCCAAATCCGCTGCCAAATCCGCTGCCAAATCCGCTACCTATCCGCTGCCACATCCGCTAAATCCGTTACCTATCCGCTGCCAAATCCGCTGCCAAATCCGCTGCCAAATCCGCTACCTATCCGCTGCCACATCCGCTAAATCCGTTACCTATCCGCTGCCACATCCGCTGCCAAATCCATTACATCCGTTACCTATCCGCTGCCAAATCCGCTAAATCCGTTACCTATCCGCTGCCACATCCGCTGCCACATCCGCTGCCAAATCCGTTACATCCGTTACCTATCCGCTGCCACATCCGCTGCCAAATCCGCTAAATCCGTTACCTATCCGCTGCCAAATCTGCTAAATCCGTTACCTATCCGCTGCCAAATCTGCTAAATCCGTTACCTATCCGCTGCCACATCCGCTGCCAAATCCGCTAAATCCGTTACCTATCCGCTGCCACATCCGCTGCCAAATCCGTTACATCCGTTACCTATCCGCTGCCACATCCGCTGCCACTTCTCAACTGCTGTTTTTTTGAACAAGAGCGATCGCGGCAACCTAATTCAAAACTCAAAATTCTCAAGCGCTCGAACTCAAAATGCCGGGGGCGAAGCGGTCCGCTTATCCACCTCTGTTTCATTTTCCAACAGGCCGGCGTAAGTCAATTCAAAACTCAAAATTCTCAAGCGCTCGAACTCAAAATGCCGGGGGCGAAGCGGTCCGCTAATTCCTCGCCTCGCCTGGACCGTCGCTTTGTCTGGACCAAGAACTTTACTGGACCGTCGCTACGACAAATTTATACTAATAATGAGTTTTTATCAATAAAAACTATCTTGCTCGCGTTTTATTGATAAAAGTGTGTTTAAAAAGAGCCAATCGCTTATTTAACTGTTGGTAATAATTGCGTTTTTTTAGCCGTCAGTAAAATTTAATAGTTAAATCCTATTTAAACCTGTACGAAAAACTTAATGTTATTGTCTAGAAAGGACTTACAGAACTTTAACTGCTATGATGTTAGCCCATATTTGTGCTTTTGCGAACCAAATGAGTGACATAAAAAGCCAAAATATTTTTTCAAAAAAATCCAAAAAAACTATTGACGTTTATAAAATATTTGCTATAATAAGAGCAAGCAAAAAAAAAGGGGCTTTACGCCCCCCGATGTAACAAAAAATAAACCATATGATTATGTTCCCGCCAAATCCCCCAACCCCCCCAACTCCCCCGGACCCTTCCGAGTGGATCTTAGACCATCTAGAGATAAATCCCAATAGTACCAGGGAAGGTCGCCGCAACCTGACGCGCATTGAGGTCTTTGTCCTGGGTTGGTTCGTTTTTAACAATACGGGCCGCAGTTACGCCAACATGGCAAGGGACTGCAAGCTAACCATCCCAGAGTGCCGGACCGCAGTGATGGCACTCGTTCAAGAGGACATCATCCGCCTGAGCTAACCCGCGCGCTTCCGGTACGCCTTATGCCTGGACTCCCCGAGGAGTCCTTTTTTTTTGCGCCTATGGCGCTCAGCAATTAGCTTTCAGCAGTCAGCTTTCAGCACTTGCATTGCCGGTTACTAGCCAACCTATTGCACCTAATTATAGACGGTGGTCAAAAAAGAGTCCTTGCGCAAGTCCTGTTCTTAAGGAAATTAACAATAGGGTCTCGATAGAAGTTTGCAGGATAGTTAGTTGCGGCCCTCTCTGCGCTAACTTTTGCCTCAATCTTTGCTACCGTTTGTAAAACTTACAAAAATAATACGCCTGCGCAATTCAGAGCTGCAAGTTTTAGATTATACGGCTGGTTGCCCCGGGACCCTTGCGAAACCTTTGATACTAATTGCTTACCCTTTTTAACGGCTGAAACTATTGCAATGCAAGGCTTTTAGCGGACTCAAGTCCTTTAAATATATGTCTTGCTTGACCACCTTTTATCTAAAATCTGTATCTAACAATATTCAAATTATGTATTTAAGGGCCAAAAATGCAAAAAAATTGTCATAAAAAATTACATAATTTTAGGGTAAATCAGGTTGAAGAGAGTTTATAATCAGGAAAGTGACAATTAACAAGTTATTGTTGGCTCTCTTGGTGGGTCTTGCCCACAACCCAAGAGGGGAATTAGAGGTGATGTGGTCCTAACCACAGAAAGTCCCCCCAACCTAGGGTGAACCTAGGCTGTGGCGGTAGGCGTAGGGTGTAGGGAAACTTGATGAAAGTTTCCCATTTAGATCGACGGGTTTTGACAGCGCCCGATTATAGGCGATCTTCTTTCTTATCAAAAATTACTTGACTGCTTCAACCGGGGCAGCCAGGGTGCAGCCACGGGGCAGCTAATAAAATAAAGAAGTGTATTATGGCAAACGCTTGTAGTCAGGAATTTGGATCGAGCAGCGATATCGATCTAGTGGCGGAGTTTTGGCAGCAATGGCAGAAATTAGAAGGCCAGTTATATAAGTGCTGTCTCGGGATTTTGAAGAACCCAACGGAAGCGGAGGACGCTCTGAGTCGGGCGATGCTCAAGGGTCGGGAAAAGATAGAAAAGTATGCGGGGAAAATTACTAAGCTCGGGCCGTGGCTGAGGCAACTGACTCGCAATCTCTGCTTTGACATTATTAAGGAAAAATCCAGAGGTGCCGCCGGAGTAGAAGATATCGAGTGGGCGGGCGGAACCGAGGTTGTGGCTACGGCTGGTTTGGTGGAGACGCCAGAGCAGGCTTTGGAGAAAGAGGAGAGAAGGATCGAGATTCTCCGGGCTATTGCGGATTTACCCCAAGCGACGCGCGACACCTTTGTACTGCATTTTTACCAGCAGCTATCCCACGAAGAAATAGTCCAACAGCAGGGGATTTCCTACCAGAGCGTTTGCAAGCGGATTTCCCGAGCAAGGAAAATGCTTAAGGAAAAGTTGAAGGGCTATTTCCGCGATGGAGATGTTGGCGTTACTTCGCCGGAGCCTGCCCCAAAAGCGAAGAAGCTGAAGCAGCCGAAGCAGCACAAGTTTGAGGAATCTAGTCAGCAGGAGAAGGCGCAAGAAATTCCAACACCTGAGAGAATAGTAGAGTCGAGGGAGATAGAGCGAGAGTCGAGAGAGGAAGTCACTCTGCCGGAGACAATAGAGGAGAAAGAATGTAGCACCGGCAACGGGCGCAGGAAGCTAGTAGGGGAGCATTTTAATTTCGCATCCAGCCGCTTAACGCCTATAGGCGCAAGCCCCGCCTCCCAGGCGGCTGGCGCGGCTACACAAACGAAACCCAAAAGGGCTACCAATTGCAAAAGTGAAATGCTCCCGCTAGTAGTCTCTGTAGTTAGTTCTGAAAGGCAGGAACTTTCTTTCCCCCTTCCCCGCTCCCCCGAGATAGAGCAAGAGTCGAGAGAGAAAGTCGCTCTGCCGAAGACAACAGAGGAGAAAGAAGGTAATTTTTCATTGCTTCAACTCTTCGTCCCTGCGATCTGTCCCCTGTTCCCCGTTCCCCGTCCCACCGACCCAGATAAGCAGAACCGAGAGCGAGCCTTAAATAAAATAGCCCGAGACCCTGGGAATATTTGGGAAAAATCTGGCTTGGGGATAGCGATCGCGCGGGAAAGGCCAGTAGATAAGCGGCTATTTCCGAGAGATAGATGTAGGGGAGAGTGCGCCTAAGTTAATTCCAAAGGCGCAGATTCGAGAGCGAGCCTTAAATATAGCGGTTCTCACATTGATGTAAGGTCTCTGGGGCGAAGCATCCCAATATGAAGGTTGCCGTTAGGAGCTAAGAGATTGTCGAAGGGATGCTATCGCCCCTACGTTTCCCAAGCCGATCGTTTATTACACTTATTTGAGAAAGGCTATAAGGGAATTACAAAAAATAAATTCCCCAATTCGTAGGACGGGCGTCCCGCCTGTCCTACGAGGAAGCGAGGAAGAGATATTTATTTGGAATTCCCTAAAATTGCCCGAGACCCTGGGAAGACTTTGGACAAATTTGGCCTGGGGATAGCGATCGCGCGGGAAAAGCTAATAGAGAAGTTGAGCGGCTATTTCCGAGAGATAGACGTAGGGAGAGTGCGCCTAAGTCAATCCTAAAGGCGCAGATTTGAGAGCAAGCCTTAAATAAAATAGCCCGAGACCCTAAGAATATTTGGGAAAAATTTGGCTTGGGGACAGCGATCGCGCGGGAAAAGCTAATAGAGAAGTTGAGCGGCTATTTCCGAGAGATAGACTTAGGGAGAGTGCGCCTAAGTCGATTCCAAGGGCGCAACATCCAGAGCTTACCGACAAGGAAATAGCCCGAGACCCTTTGAATCCGCCATCACCAGGTTAGTCGCCTTAATTAATCGCCTGCCGCAAGCCCCACCGCGTAAGTGCCAACGCCATAATGAATTGTTAAGGATGTAGTGAGTAGCAGACGGAAGAAAAAAAAGAGTAAAGTCAGAAAAAGGCGAAAGAAAACTTCTATAAGACAGAAGACGATTTAGGGGTTAAGCAAGTCTTGGATTCGACAACCAATATCAAGGCATTAAGAGCGACCCCTTGTCATTCACTCTAGTAATAAAAACGAGAATAAAGTCATGAAAAACGGATTACTAAAGGCTGCGGTGGCCTTCCTGTTTGCAGCAGCAATGTCCATCAGTACGTTTGCTAGCCAAGCTTGGGCATTAGGCGATTTTAGCCAAACCTGCTATAGTTCTAGTATTAGCGGTTCAACCCTGTCATCGACTTGTTATAAAGCAGATGGCTATACCCCGAATAAAAGCTCCATAAACTTGAATCCATATATAGAAAATGTAGATGGAGTCCTCAAGTGGCAGCCCGATAACTACATTGAGACCTGTCGCGGTATGGACTTGGTATCAAAGAGTGATATGGCAGGAGAGTGTAAAACACGCAGTCAGGTTTGGCAAAAAACAGGAATCAATCTGGACGATCACATAGCAAATATTAATGGCGTGTTGACCTACGAGTAATTGTAGTGATTGAGGTCTTATCGTATATAATGATGGGATAACAACCAAGTGGAGGGGTCGCCTTGGGGAAGAGGAGAAAAAGGCGATCGCCTCTTCCCTCTCTCCTCCTAACTCGACTCTCTGAACTCCACTTTGTTCCCAATATAAACCAAAGGCGATCGCACACATCAATGCGATCGCCTTTGTTTTTTGCTGGCTATTTGTTTTGGACAAGAGGCGATCGCACTTGCGACTTGCAACCGACGGCTGTTTGATTTTTGGATAAGAAGCGATCGCACCTTCAGTCCGGCAACCGACGGCTATTTTAAGCAATAGAGATCTTTCTTAACCGCTGTTTTTTCTGATGCGGTGCGATCGCGGCAATTTCATTTTATCTCTCTCAACCGTTTGTAAAACTTTCAAAAATAATACGCCCGCGCAATCCAGAGCTGCAAGTTTTAGATTATACGGCTGGTTATCCTAGGACCCTTTGCGAACCCTTTGATACTAATCGCTTACCCTCTCGACCGGCTAAAAACATTGCACTGCAAGGCTAATAGCGGACTCAAGGCCTTTAAATATCTGTCTTGCACCACCTCTTATCTAAAAGCTGTATCTAACGATACAAAAAATATGTATTTTTAGGCAAAAAATGTAAAAAAGCTCTTAATAATATTCAACATAATTTTAATATAAATCCGTCGAAGAGAGTTTATAATCAGCAAAGTGACAATTTACAGGGTTATTAGTTTTATTAGGCCGCAATTCGTTGTTTATTGGCTCTCTTGGTGAGAGAGAAAACGACATCAGCCCAAGATGAATTGCGGTGGCATCGCCAGAGATGGCGAATGTCCTTGGCGGGTTATTCTATTGAAGAGAGAAGGAAACATGGAACGAATAAAACGAGCTGTAGTAGTATTGAGCGCGGTTGTGCTAATGATGCTGGCAATGCCAGGGAAGGCAGAGGCAACCGTGACCTATGCAAAATGCCAGGATCTGTTGACAAAGTCGTCTCCAGGGGCGGTTTGCAGTCTAGGGGAAAGGCCAAGGTTGGGCGACAGCGTAAGGGTCCAGTACCTAGGAAGACCACTGCCAGGATCGACCGTGGAAATTGTAGTGAGCGACGGAGTTGGGGGAATAAAAAGGTACGAAGTAGTCGGTGATGGATTTCAACGACTAGATCCTGAGATAAGTGAAAAGCCATATCCGTGGATGTCAGTATATTGGACGTATGGACAAGGAGAGATGCTTGGGGAGCCAAGTATTCTGGTGACAGCAATCCAGGAGTCACGATAGGAGATAGGGCGGGGGCAAGACTCTCCTTCGCTTGCCCTTTCTAGCTCAACCTCACTCCTAACCCATATCAACCAAAGGCGATCGCACACATCAATGCGATCGCCTTTGTTTTTTGCTGGCGATTTGTTTTGGATAAGAGGCGATCGCTCTTTACCCAGAAACCGACGGCTGTTTTATTTTTGGATAAGAAGCGATCGCATTGCGACCGAACAACCGACGGCTATTTTATTTTCGGACATCAGGCGATCGCCTTTTTTTCTCCCCCGCCATCTGGGATATCGTCACTTCTTAACTCGCAAATCGGTAATTCGTAAGTCTATCGAACGCATCCTCGTCAATTAATCCGTTTTCCATCAGAGTTCTGCGGACGGCTACTAAATGAATGGGGCGAACCTGCGCTTGCTTTGGGTAAGCGGGCAAAATGACCATAGCCTCAGAGACAGGCTCCTTAAAAACCCAGTGATTCCCGGCGGTGGGCAAGGATTTAAATCCTGCTTTGGTAAGTAATTCTTCCAACGTGGCAAAGTTAACTTCTCTAGTCATCATGGCGACTCGGCAATCGACAGCTACTTTATTTTTGGATATGAGGCGATCGCAGTACGACAAGTGCGACCCAAAAACCGACGGCTGTTTTATTTTTCGACAACAGGCGATCGCTCTCCCGGCTCGGTAGTCGAGAGGGGCTTCGACTCCGCGAGCGCCCGAACGGTGGTGGGTCAAAGAAAGCAGTAGGGGGCGATTCGCTTTCTCGCCCCAGAAGATGGACGGTTATTTTATTTTTAGGCGTTAGGCGGCGGCAGTGCAAAAGTGAAATGCTCCCATTCGCTTTCTCGCCCCAGAAGACAGACGGTTATTTTATTTTTGGTAGGACTTACGCAAATTGTGGAGATGCGCCCTAAGTGTAGGGGTACTCCGGCCGTTGACCCCTAGCAGATATAGAGCCCATGCGTAAGTCCCGTTTGGTAAAGAGCGATCGCTTGCGACCCAAACCCCACACCCCACACCCCACACCCCACACCCTAAACCCTAGGCAAAGTAACGGTAAAAGTGCTTCCCAAGCCGACTTCGCTGTGCAAAGCTATATTGCCCCGGTGTAGATCGATTGACTTTTTGACAATAGAGAGTCCCAGACCCGTACCTTGGATATTGCCCACATTTTTGGCGCGATGGAAAGAGTCAAACAGGCGCTCTTGGTCTTCTGGAGGAATGCCAATACCAGCGTCTTTAACTTTAAAAACAACCGAGCCTTTATCGCAGGATATATCGAAATAGATTGTGCTGCCTGTCGGCGAATACTTAATAGCATTAGATAGCAAGTTGCTCAGAATATGTCGGAGCAACTTTTCATCCATTTCCGGTTGTTCGCTATCGGATTCGGTATGGCAATCTGTATGGGTAAACTCAATAGTATGGTTTTTGCCAAGACCAGTTTTTAACTCTTCCACTAAAGAATGACAAAACTTAAGTAAGTCTATGGCTTGCGGTTTAAACTGCAACTTGCCGGACTCCGCCCGCCCCAGGGTAAGGATATCATCTAACATCCCCGTCATATGTTGGACTTTGTTGTAAATGCGATCGAGATGTTTCATCTTTTTCTCGTCGCTCCATTGATGACCGTAATATTTTATCAACTCCGCCGAACTGAGAATAGTAGTCAAAGGGGTGCGGAACTCGTGGGAAGTCATCGTAATAAAGTGGGATTTTAGTTCGTTTAGTTCCTTTTCCTTCGCCAGGGCTTGGAGTATTTTTGCCTCCGCTTGCTTGCGATCGCTAATATCCCGACATACGCAAATCAAATCCTCATCTTCGGTTAAGGTCAGGGAAACCCCTTGGTCAAAAGTGCTGCCGTCCCGTCTTTTCGCCGTTACCTCTCCCTGCCAAGACTTCTCTCGATCCACCAGAGGGAGGATTTCCTCCTCGAAGCGAGCGATTTCATCGGGGTAATACAATTCTCGCCAACTTTTGCCCGTCAAATCGTCGGCATTATCGTAACCAAACATTTTGACATGAGCATCGTTTATGTAAATGTATTGGTCGTTGCGGACGATGCCAATACCGTCAATAGCTGCTTCTATTGCCGCTAGTTGTCGGCGCAGGGCTTCTTCCGATCGCTTCCGTTCGGTGATGTCAATGCGAATCGATAAATATTGGAAGGGTCTCCCAGCTTCGTCCAGAAAAGGCACTATAATCGTGTCAACCCAGTAATAACTGCCGTCTTTAGCTTGGTTTTTAATTTCCCCTTGCCAAATCTGCCCGCCAGTAATAGTTGACCACATATTCTCAAAAAAAGAATCGGGATGATAATCCGACTTGACAATTCTATGGGTCTCGCCCAGAAGCTCCTGACGCTGGTATTGAGAGACTTGGCAAAATTTGTCGTTAGCATAGGTAATCTTGCCTTGGTCGTCGGTAATGGCAACGATCGCTACTTGGTCTAAGGCTTGCTTGTGATAGGCTAATTCCCGGACAACTTCTTGTAGGTGAGCTTCTGCCATCCGCCTCGCAGTAATATCTCGGAAAATACCTTGAGTTGCCCCGACTTTACCCGCCTTTATTTGGCAGTTAATATTTCCTTCTAGGGTAATGGGTTTACCGGACTTAGTTAAGAATACGACTTCAACTCCTTTAAGGTTATTCAACTTTCCTTTTTGCAGCGCCGCGAATAACTCTAAGCAATGGTCTTTAAAATCCGGGTGAATCAGGTCAAAGACAGAGAGGTTAGCAATCTCTTCTAAATTGTATCCTAAAGTTTCTCGCCATGCCCTATTTACATAGATAAAGCGACCGTCCTCCAAAGAAACGCTTTGAATCAAGTCGTTAGCATTATCAAAAAGAGTTTGTAAGTTTTCTTGGCTTTGGTGCAGGGCTTCTAAGCCCTCCTGTTGGGCGGCCAGCAATTGCCCTTGTTGCAGCGCAATGCTTACTTGAGCCGCCAATTGTTCCATCAGCTCTATTTCAAAACCACTCCATTGCCGAGGCTGAGAACATTGGTGGGCTATTGTCAAGCCCCAGAGCTGGCCATTTTGCATAATCGGAACTACCAATTTAGCTTTCACCTGCCAGCCAGCCAGGAAGTCTAGCAAACAAGATGCTTCCTCGCGATAAGTCTTCTCAACATCAGCGATCGCCCTGACCATTCCCTTACCATAGCTTTGGCGAGATTCTTCGGGAAAAACTTCTTCGGGAAATTCAAGATTGAGAATAGCAGTATATTCCGGGGACACAGCCTCCGCTACAGTCTTACCAGTACCATTGGGAAAAATGCTATAAATTAAAACTCTATCGCAATCTAGAATATTCTTGAGTTCGGCTACGGTAGTTTGGAGAATATCTTCTAATCGCAGGGATTGCCTTATTTTCAGGGTAATATCGGCAAATAGCTCTGATTTCAGGTATTGGCGCTCCAGTGCTTTTTGGGTTAGATCGCGCTTGGCGACTTCTGCCAATAAATCTCTGTTGGTGGCTTGCAGTTGAGCCGTCCTTTCTGCCACTCTTGTCTCTAAATCCTGATTTAAAGTTAGCAGGGCTTGCTCTGCTTTGCGGCGCTCTCTCAGTTCTGTTTGCGCGAGCTGATACAGTCTGGCTTGCTGAATGGCGATCGCTATTTGCAAAGCCAATTCATCTAGCAAGTTTAACTGCTCCACTTCCCAGTGTCGGGGAGCAGAGCATTGATGGGCAATCAACAAACCCCAGAGGTAACGCGATTGGGAAGATGACTTATAACAAAGCTCGGAGTTGGATTGATTTTCATTGATTAAGATCGGGACGACTAGATTGGCTTTTACCTCAAGTTTCTCTAGAACCTGACGATGGCAATCAGATAAGTTGGCTTCCTCAATATTATCGTGCGCTACCTTTCCAACTTCTAGATAATGCTTAGCCCTCGCAGAGCTAAAGCAAGCATCTTTAATCTGAAAACCTAAAGTAGCCGTCCAGCCAGAAGCCAGAGACTCTGCCACAATTGTGCCAGTGCCGTCAACTTCGGTATCGAATTGATAAACTAGGACGCGATCGCATTCTAGCAACTGCCGCACGTTCTCTACAGTCGCATTCAGAATATCTTCTAGATTCAGAGATTGTCTAATATGCAGAGCAATTTGGTTTAGCAGTCGTTCTCGTCTAGCAGTGGCTTGCAATTGTTTTTCTACCTGGCGTCGCTCCAGCTCCGAACTGGCTCGGACTGCAAAAATGCGCAGAACTTCATCGATAAATTTCGTATTGCTTAGTGGCTTGCAGCTCATAACGCAGATTAAGCCCAAGGGACGCCCGCCGGAGTCAAAGAGGGGAATGCCCATGTAGCTCTCGACTGACAGTTCGGCGAGCAACTTATTGTCAGGAAACAGCTCTTGTACGCGAGCTGGGTAAATACAAAATCCGTTCTGGATAACTTTTCCACAAGGGGTTTGAGCCAAATCATACTCGAAATTATCGACAACCCGACCCCAAGAATAAGTAGCAACCGTTCTAGCTCGTTTTGACTGTCTATCGATTAGCTCCACAACTAAAGCATATTCTAACTCTAAAGCTTTGGCCATATATTCCACCAAAGATGCGAAGAAAGCCTCGCTAGTTGTTGCAGTTATACCCACAGCTATATTATGCAGGGCATCCTCTAATTGCTTGCGTTCCTTGATTTCTCGTTGCAACATCTGATTGGCTTTTTTAGCCAAGCTCAGATTAAGTGCAGAACGATTAAAATCTATTGCCTTATCTTCACTTTGTTGGCTAAAATGTGGCTCCGACAATGCTTCTAACATAGTATTATTTTTAGTTTCCATTTTTTGCTGCAATACCTTTAGGGCTCGGTGAAAACCGTTTGGCTTTAAGGAAAGCAGCAAATGATTCTGGGTTGTAAAGCCGAGTAGTTCTCCTCCACAGCCAGTAACTAGGAGGTGCTGGCTTCCAGAACGTTGTATTTCTCGATCTGCTGTCAAAAGGCTATCCGTATGACTCAGGCAAAATAAGGGTGGTTTTGCTTTTATTATTTCTGACGCCGGTATCCCTGCGATCGCCAGTTCCTTCCCTCTTTTTTCCTCCATCAGTCGAACTATATCTCTAGCAGTCACTATACCAATGGGAACTATAGTCCCGCTACAATCTCTCTCTCTTTCAGAGGAAGCCAGAGATAATGCGCTTGGCACCGAAGAATTTGCCAGGGTCTTGGCCAGCACAATAGATTCTGTTCTGACCTCGGAAGCTGCTGGAGCTTGTTGTTGTTCTCTAGCGATCGCAATACAATCTACTTGATGCCTTGCCATTAGCGTGGCTAACTCCAACACCGATGCAGTGGGTGAGGCGTAGATGACATCATGCACCATCGCATCTGCGACTGTTTGCAACTCAAAGAGTTTGGCTGGTTGCAGCCTTTGGCGAATTGAGGCGGGAGTAGCCGCTCCCAATAGCTGACCGCTATCTCGCACAATGGGCAGATTGCTAATGCGATGCTGGTTAAATAGATTTAAAATAGTGAAAATATCTCGATAGTCTGATTCTCTCAGCACGATTGACTTGCGGGTCATTACCTCAGCCACGCTGACAGAATCTATATCTATATTTTTGGCGAGCGCTCGGACGCAATCCCATTCTGTTAACAAGCCAATTAACCTATCCCCTTCCACTACCAAAACACAACTAGCTGGCTTATTGCCCTTGTATATACTTGCCTTTCTTATTGTCTCTAGCTGCTGATATAATTCTTTCCCGGAAGCATTCAACTCTTCGGTTAGTAGAGTGTTTTGTTCTGGTTTCTTCATTAGAGCGATCGCTTCCAGCAGAGAACTTTTCGCTCCTATAGTCGGAATACTAAAATCTATAGCAGTTTTTAATGCTAGGAAAGTCTTGGAGGAATATTGAGTTTTCATGGCTAATTATAATAGTTGGGATATTTGCCACCTCAAGCCGTTAATGTTCCGGCAGAGGCTCCATATCACTATTATCCCATCCACTCTTCAGTCTTGCCATCGGCCATTTTCCCGATCTTTTTCTATAAAGCTGTAGTAAATTCACGGACTCGGCCTGCCTGCAAGCCAACAGGGGAATTGGCGATCGCGCCCGATCGCGCCTAGCTAGTTAACTCAATATAGCAATTGGGAGTATTTCCAAATTAAAATACCCCGATTAATTCCAAGTCAGAACCAAGGTAAAATTGCTGACTATAGTATGTCTAAAATCATCTGTGTAAAAGCCTGTAGGGGCAATCCCCCCGTGGTTGCCCCAATCTATAGCGGTTCTCTTTCTTGATGTGAGGTGCCACCGGCGTTGCATCCCAATATGAGGGTTGCCGTTAGGAGCGCGCTGAGATTGTCGCTCGCGATGCTGTCGCCCCTACGTTTCTAGGGTCCTATTGTTTATTACACTTATTTGAGAAACGCTATAAACAATCTAAACGGGGCGTTGCCCAGTTTAGATTGGGGCAACGCCTAGGGTGTTGACTCTGAAACTTTTCACGCCAATTGGTGACATCCGGGTATCGTTGCCGCTTGAAACCTGAAAGCACCTAAATGTAAGACTTTCCGGCTCCCGAAAGCGATCGCGAAAATAGGATGAAGTTTCCCTACACCCTACACCCTACACCCTACACCCTAGGCAACGCCCCTACAGAAAATGTTCAATTAATTAGCCTTGCTATATTTCTTTCTCTCCACCAGCCAGAAATGTAGCGAAATCATTGACTGGCCTGAGACTAAGTATATTTTACTAAAAAGCTCAAGCAATTTTTAAGGGTTTTAGGCCGCTACTAAAATATATATTCAAGGTGTTATTAATTTTGTTTATTAATTTTTGTTTATTAATTTTGCCTGCTACCAATCTCGGTAATTCCCCGTTCCCAGAGGCAGCCTGGGAACGAGAAAAAAATAGCTCCCTCAGCACGCACGCCTTAGAGCGCGCCTATATTAGCGAGTCCTAAGATAACGCCCGCTCCCAAAACATGGCCAAAGGAAGTAGCGCCAAGCATCCCGCCCAAGCCGAAGCCACCAAACATTTCTGGGGAGGGCAATGCTGGGCCAACGCTGGGATACTTAACCGTGTATTTGGCGAAGGCAATAGCGATAACATTGCAGATAATCATCACGAGTGCCACCGTCGGGCTCCATTCCAACGTATTTGGGACCGTAGTCATTAAGGTGGAAAGCATCTATTGATTTCTCCTTATATTAGTAAAGTTCTAGAAGACCGGATCTAGAGTCCTAGTTGACTTTTTTTACCAAAAAATTGTAATCGGGTTGCTATTTTCTCAGTAAAACTTAACATTTTTATGAAGTTTTGCTAAGAGATATGACGGTCCGCAGGCTGGGAAAGGGCGAAGGATAAATGTATAGCAGTCAGCAGTCAGATGTAGGGGCGATTTCGCGAAATCGCCCCTACATCGCATATATTCCTAAGTCTTCTCCAATTGAAAATCCCCCGATTTACCGCCAGTTTTGCTCAAAAGCCTAATTCCTTCAATCTGCATTGTCTTTTCCAAGGCTTTGGCCATATCGTAAAGAGTAAGGGCTGCTATTGACACCGCAGTAAGGGCCTCCATTTCTACTCCCGTCTCGGCCTTGGTTTTCACAGAAGCACGAATCTGATATCCCGGTAGCCCCGGGTCGGGAGTTAATTGCACGTCTATTTTCTGTAGGGGTAGGGGATGGCACAAGGGAATTAGTTGCGATGTCTGCTTGGCAGCCATTATTCCAGCCAATTTTGCGGTCCCCAAAACATCTCCTTTAGGAGCATTACCGGCGGCGATCGCCTCAAAAGTTTCTTTAGCCATCCGGATTTGACCTGTCGCAACCGCTTGCCGAACGCTGGCCGTTTTGCCTGAAACGTCCACCATATGGGCTTCTCCGCTAGAATCGAGGTGGGTTAATCCAGGGCGATCGTCAGAGCCAGAAAAAAAATATTGAGAATTGGTTGTCATTTTCCATGCATGGTGTTAATATAGATTTGTTGCAAGGGCTTGTAGCTCAGTGGACTAGAGCACGTGGCTACGGACCACGGTGTCGGGGGTTCGAATCCCTCCTAGCCCGTTTAAAAATAGTTTTGAGTTTTGAGTTTTGAGTTTTAAGTTGAAAACCCATAACTCAAAACTCAAAATTTTTTTTGTGTAGTAGGGTACGCAGTGCTACTCGTGCTACTCCTACCTTATATAGGGTTTGCTGTATAAATCCAAAAGCCTGGGGTGTGGGATGGTGTGGTGTGGGATGGTGTGGTGTCGGAAGTGTGGGAAGAATTAAATAAAATTGTCCTTTCCCCCTCTCCCCACACTCCCCCCTCTCCCCACACTCCCTGCACTCTGCCTTTTTCAGCAAGCCCTATATATATACTGCGCCCATTGCTCGATAACAATGGCCCCTATAAAAATTACACCTCTCAAGTCAAGCGAAGAACTAATATAGCAGTAAGCAGTCAGCAAGAGAGCGGTCAGCCTTCAGTCAAAGTCTTGCCAGTTAAGGCTATTGGCATTTTGTAACTGTCCTAACTTTGGTTCGTAGTGCTATATCAAATCCGGTTGAATAATACACCCAGGACTTACGCAAATTACGAGATCTAAAGCTAGATATAGAGTCTGGTGCGCACTGCGCACCCTACAAACGGTGTCTATGCGTAAGTCCTAACACCTAAAAATCCTGTAGGGACCATCAATAGCGTGGCTGCCCCAAGCCAATCGGGGCGGGCACGGGGCTGTCTGCAACACAGAGCTATTATCCTTTTGCCTCTGATTCTCCATCACAAAGAAAATGTTTTCCTGGGAGATTTGCCGTTTTCATGCCTTGTGAAAACTGCCTCGATCGCCTCCCAATTCTCAATGCCCAAAGAAGCAGTCATCTCGGTAAGTAGTCAGCAGTAAGCTCTTTTGCTGAAAGCCGATCGCTGAAAGCAGATCGCTTTTTGCCCTATGCCCAATGCCCCCCATTCGCTAATCTAGAAAATGACAATGAATAAATTAATGAAAGCGGTTTTTATAGAGAGTTATGGCTCCCCCAAGGTTTTGAAGTATGCAGAAATCGAACAGCCGGCGATCGCAAGCAACCAATTGCTAGTCAAAGTGCTAGCCAGCAGCGTCAACCCAATCGATTGGAAACTGAGAAAAGGAATGCTTAAGGTGCTGAGCGGAAACAAATTCCCCATCGCCCTGGGATTTGACATTTCCGGAGAAGTGGTGGCAGTGGGGGAGAAGGTCTCGACTTTCAAAACAGGAGATTCTGTTTATGGAATGGTGGCTTTTCCCGGCGGAGCTTACGCGGAATACGCAGTAGTTGAGGAGCGATCGCTTGCTCTCAAACCGGATAACACGACCTACGAAGAAGCCGCTGCAATTCCTTTAGCAGCTATGACTGCTTTACAATCTTTGCGTAATTTGGGTAAAATCCAGAAGGGACAAAAAGTGCTAATTAATGGAGCTTCTGGCGGCGTGGGCAGCTTTGCCGTACAAATTGCCAAAGTTTTTGGAGCGGAGGTGACGGCTGTCTGTAGTACCAAAAATCTGGAATTCGTCAAAAGCTTGGGAGCCGATCGCGCTATTGATTATACTAAACAAGATTTTACCGATTTTCGCGCAACTAGCAAAATGGCGGGCGCAGACTCTCGGCCACCTCAAGCCTTAATTAAATATGATATCGTTTTTGATGCGGTTGCTTCATCTAGTCTTTCTCGGTGCAAAAATATATTGCGCCCCCAGGGAATATACATCACCACTCTACCGATTCCCGGGGCTATACTAGATATTTTCTTAACTAGCTTCTGGGCAGGCAAAAAAGCAAAGCTGATTGTACTCAAGGCGACAGGAGTCGATCTGGCTTATCTTAAGGAATTGAGCGAAGCCGGTAAATTGAAGGCCATTATCGACAAAACTTATCCTCTAGCGGAGGTGGCTGCCGCTCACGAATACAGCGAACTGGGTCGCACGGTTGGCAAGATTGCGATCGCTATTTGACAACAGCGCAACCTATTCATATAGCAGTAAGCGGTCAGCTATCAGCTCTCAGCTATCGGCCAAAGCCTTGCCTTTCGTAAGCTGTGGCATTTTGTAACCGTCCTAACCTTACTATGTAATGCTATATATAAACTATTCCCCTTTAGTTAGGGGAAATAGCTTTATAAACAGATAACAACACCCAGGCTATCGGTAGCCTAGGTGTAGATTTCACTTACTACAGACAAGGGAAGTAATTGGTTTCCCGCCCCAGTCTTGGCTTCGTGATTAGATTTGGGCTGCTCCTGTCCCTGTTTGTTGGTTATTGTCCTTATCGGACTCTTGCTTGTCCTGGCTCTTGTAACCATTGCTGTTGTATTGTCGGGAAAAACGGCCACCTTTACGGCGATCGTTACGCTTGCGAAACTTACGGGCGTAGGCTTTATTGCGAAGAGCTTTTTCTTTTTTTAGATTTCGACGTTTAGCCACAAATAATACCTCATAGAAACGGCAATAAATTAAGCCTCTGGTTGGCAGCCTCCCAAAGGCTTAATTTGGATATGGGTACAGGCTCTGAGTTTCCCAGTCTTTTTTCCTATAGGAAGAGACCCTATAAGAAGAGACCGGAACTGACTCGCTGACGACCTGAGAGACAGGACTTACGCGCGCGATCGCTTTTTGTAGGCTGCTCTGCCTAGCACCAGACGCTATATATAGAATTAAAACCTATAACAAAGCGTAAGCCCTGAGAGAGAATCAGTTTATTACTGTTGGTGAAAAAAACACCAGCAATGCGATTCTTATCTTCTTCCTCCTTTGTCTGGGCGCGGCCGTGCCTTATTAACTCGCAACTGCCGACCCATCCAATCTGCTTCATTTAGTGCCTCGATCGCGTCTTGTTCTTTAGTCTCGTCTTCCATCTCGACGAAGCCAAATCCCCGCATTTTACCTGTTTCTCGGTCTGTCGGCAGATAAACGCTTTTAACAGCGCCGTATTCTTTGAACACGTCTTCCACGTCCACGTCGCTAACCTCGTACGGCAAGTTGCCGATGTAAATCGTCACAAAATTTCCTCAATCAGTCACGGCAAGATGAAGTTCGGTTGGAGATTCTGCCTTCAACTCTCACTGTAACGCAGGGTGGATCTCTGTCGAACATCTGGCCCTTTTACCGTGAAAAATTTACAAAGCTTAATGAAACCCCGCCAAAAACGAACTTGCATCAATCTGGGCTATTATAGCAGAACTCGCACCCAATGGCAACAGTTGCTGCCCAGAGATCGTAATTTTATCATTTTTTTCTAACTCAGCTAGCACTACTACAGCCTGAGTCGCCTAACCTTAATACTCAAAATAAAAATTGCTTGTCAACGAGATTTTATATAATACCTCTATTTTCAATATAGAGAGGTTAAAAGCCACAAATGCGTTATTCAGGTTAACAAGCCCTACTTATACTTAATATAAATTTCGGTTATCTATAGCCTTACCGCCCATTGCATTTACTGCATAGGTAGCCATTGTCTTTCTGCACCAACCTTACCTTGATTTGCTATCCCCAAAAATTAGGTGTAACCAACTTAATATCAATTGTTAAATCCACCACCGCTACTGTTATTGTTTTTTTGTCTTGGCGCGATAGAGCTTTGTTTACTCGCAACGTCCGACCCACTCTGATTCGTTTAGTGCCTCGATCGCGCTATTGTTCTTTGGCCTCGTCTTTCATCTCGACAAAGCCCAATCCCTACCGCTTTCTCTGTCTGTCGGCAGTTTAACGCCTTTGAACGCGCCGTACTACCCTTTAACTCTCACTGTAAAGCAGGGTGAATCTCTATCAAATTCTGGCCTCCTTTACCTTAGCGAACCCCCCGCCAAAGGGGAACTTGCATCGGGAGCATTTCACTTTTGTAACGGGGCAGCCCGGAGGGCGCTTGTTTTGTGTAGCCGCGCCAGCCGCGAGCGGAGGCGGGGCTTACGCCTATAGGCGCTGCTGCGGCAGCGTGCAATATTGAAATGCTCCCCTTGCATCAACCTTGGCTATTATGGCAAAACTCGCACCCAATAGCAATCATTTTTGCCAAGAGATTCAAGGCTTAATGCAGATTATTAACAAGTAACAATTACATACTTAAAAACCCTATCGCTGCTATATTTATTCTAGCAATAAATATAGTAGGCATTATCTTTAGGCAGGCAATCGCCCTGTTTAGTAGTTTTTGATATGTATTTTTATTGAACATTTTTTACGATAATGCTTTTGGAGCCGATGTCCGATACCCGATGCCCAATTCTTTCTGTATCTCCTACTAGAAGTTATATCTCTGTCTTGGGGAAAGGGAAAGTAAATTTGGGTAAAGTAAAATATAAATATATCTAAGCCAATTTATAAGTCAGGGGCTTTGGGTTGGCATATTCCGTCGCTACAAATCTAATCGTAGATGCAGCCCAGCTCTTGAAATCTGGAGCTAAGCGAACCAGTTTACGCAGAGTTTCGTCATTTACCCATAAAACTACAGGAAATGAAAACTTTTTGCCGAACTCGTTGCGTACCAGATTAGTAGAGACTAACAAGCGATCGACCTTTTCAATAGATTCCAAACCGAATATCATTAACGCTTGCGGCTGACATTCTTGACAGTTGGCTTGGATTGTAGTGTAGAGTTTCTGGAAAGAAGGATTCAAAACGAGTTCTTGAATCTGGCCTGAAAATAGGTCCTCCAGCTTTTCCGCCATCTGCTGCCGCAAAGCTTGATTGTTGCAGCAAGCCACTATTAAGGAAAACTGCCCTTGAGATAGGGAAATAGCTCGGTGGAGCCTTTTGAGAGATCGCTGATTGCTAGCGACAACTTGAGGGGAAAAATAAAGGTCTGTCATGGTAAGCGGTGACAATTGCATCAATTTTTTTGATAGGACTTACGCCCATCGCTCCAGATATAACTCTATATTTAGCTCTTGGTGCTAGGTGCTACCCCTACAAATGCTCGGATCTAGCTCTGTACCTAGCGTCTGGTGCTAGGTGCTACCCCAAATAGAGTCCTTGCGTAAGTCCTGTTTGAAAAACAAGGCTTGATGGTATCTATTTTGCAATATTTAGGGTAAATTGTCTGCGATCGCTCCCTCTGCGGAAGGGCGATCGCCCTCCAACCCATTGGGTGATACTGGTCACCCATTAAAGAAGCGCTCAGCAGTCAGCTTATTGCTTAGAACTTACGCATCTACGCTACGGGTAGGGGCAATCACCACGGGGGGATTGCCCCCTACAAACATTATATCTGGATATTTTGCGTAAGTCCTGATTGCTGAAAGCTGAGAGCTTTTTGCCCAATTCCCCATTCCCAATCCCCATTTGCGAGACAGACATCACAGACTCCTTCGCAACAAAATCAGCCCGCTATAGAGTTGAAATGCTGGATCCCAGTTACTCGGTGCGTAGCGCCAGAATTCGATTTGGGAGTCAATGTACTCTAGCATATTTGATTCTGGCAAAGCGGTCTCCGCAAAAAAATTAAAATCAGACTGGACTCCAGCTAATACTAACTTTTCTTGGAGAAATTTGAGTAAAGTTTGCCATCTCAGATTGACGCTCAGACTATCTATTTTCACATTGGAACCCGAAAAAGCCTTATCCAGCACTGGAGTAAAGGTTACTCCCTCTTGAAATTGATATGTTTCTTGGCACAGGCGCAAAATACAGCCCCGGTTCTGTAAGTGCAAATCGCAGATACCGACATAATCGCTCGTTTTTTCCTTATAGTTAGTGCGGGTACGACGGTGATTCTGTACGGCCACCTCTTTAAATATAGGCATTAATGCTGTCACTACATGATTGACTTCCGACCAATCAAAAGCGAGCTGACCCAGTTGATTAGAGCGATTTTTACAAACTACACTAGCTCCGGGAGAAATTGCCTGAAAATATCTGACTTTGAAAATGGGAATCTGGTTAATCTGTTCGACAGTGGCGCAAAAACAAGGAATTTCAGCTTGGCGCAGTTCTGCAACGAAAACGCGCAGCTCTCCAATTGCCCCCGTGCGATACATTCGCCAACTGCGACTCGGTAGCAGCAGTCGTGCCGAGTAGGGTTGGAGCTGCATAATGCGGGCAAAACGCCGAGCGGCTTCGGTTTTAAGTTCGTCAGCAATAGGCTCTAAAACTAGGACGCCGAGCTGGCGTCGATCTGGGTTGGCAGTTGCCCGGGCGATCGCTTCTTTGCGGCGTTCTTTTGGGATAGTTTCCACTCGCTTCAATCCCTGACGAGCTTGACCGACTACTTTCGGGTTTCTGGCCTGACGGAGCAATTTTCGATAAACTTTTTCCGCCGCTTCTAGTTTATCTGTTTCTTCATATAGTCTGGCCACATATAACTGCACCCACGGATTTTCTGGCGACTCCTTGAGCAAGGCTTTCAATAATCTAGCGGCTCCTCGGTAGTCACCTTCATTCAAAGCTTCAGCTACTTCATCTATAGAATTCATTTTATGAAATTGGGCATGGGGCATGGGGCATGGGGCATTGGGCATTGGGACTTTCAGGCCAGGGGAAGCATAAGGGAGAAGAATATCTTCTTTTTCAGAATAGTGAAAAGTGAATATTAATAGTGATTTTTTTAAAAAACCTTTTCACATTACCAATGCCCAATGCCCAATGCCCAATGCCCCATGCCCTCAATTATCACAACTCTTCTGTTGGCGTAATGATTTCGGACGATTCGTATTCTGGCTCTTTCTCGCTTGTAGGGTGGTGGCTATTAACCACAAAAGGGAGAGAGGCTCCTTTAAGACCTTTTTTGATTCTATCTGGCGTCTCTTCAAATACTACGAAGAGGGGATAAATAGCATCCGCTTCTTCGCCGAGAATATATTGATATTGCAGGGGCATTAACCACTCATAGCCGTGGCTGAGCCAGACTTGCGTTTTGCGCCAGCGCATCAGCAGATCGGAGAATTGTTCTTGGGGGCGATAAATGAAAACAAAAATCTCTGCACCCACTTTTATTTTCCATTCTGGATCGCACATCAAAATCGCTACATCACAGGGCAAGCTAATAGTTTCTCCAGAAGCTGCGCTGAAGCCGCCTGTTTCTGCTGAAGAAATGCGATCGCGAATCCGCACGGTCGGCAAAGGAATCGAGATTATGCTTTCCTTCGGGCGGCGCATGCTGGGAATCATCTCCAGGTACGGTCGATATTGCCTAAGCAGCTCTATCGCATTCGTACAGTTGCTATACTCTGCTAGCAGATCTTCATAATGAGACTGTTTAACTGGCATCGATTCAAAATCCCTTATCTTGTATTTTTATTTTTTCCTTAATTTCAATAAACATTTTAATTCAGTTCTCAGCCGTCATATCCTTACTAAAATCTAAAAGCTATAGGAGCGAACATCTACCCTTGGGTAAGTAAAGAGGCAGAAGGTAAGGGGGGCAATGGGGTAAATATTCCCCTGCTCCAAAAGCTCCCTGCTCCCCTGCCCAATTCCCTCAATGCCCAACAAAGTTCTGCTACTCTGCTGCTCTGTGCTTTTAGCTGACTGCTGACCGCTGACTGCTGACCGCTATGAATGTCCAATGCCCAATTCCAGCATTAACCTAGTTTATCGAACACGGCAAACATGGGGAGATACATAGACATCAGAATCGAACCTACCAAAGCAGCAATAAAAACCATCATAATTGGCTCTAGGGTACTGGTGATTCCCTTAATTGCCTGTTCGACTTCATCCTCGTAGAACTCGCCGACTTTGGCCAACATTTTGTCCAATTCCCCGGTTTCTTCCCCAATGCGCATCATAGAAATAGCCATCACGGGAAATATTTTTTCTCGTTCAAAAGCTTCCGTTAAGCTCCCGCCCTGTTGCACCTCATCTTTGGCATTCGTAATGGCATTGGCGATTACCTGATTTCCTGCTGTTCTACCGACAATTTCAAAACACTGCAGCATCGGCACTCCAGCAGAAGTTAACATGGCGAAAGTGTTACAGAAGCGAGCCACTGCAATCAGTTTAATCAGCTCGCCAATCACAGGTATATAAAGCATTGCCCTATCTACAGTCACCCGACCCACCGGGGTTTTGTAAAATGCTTTGAAGGCAACAATAAAAAGCCACAAAGCAACAATGAGAGGCCCCATTTTAGCCGGTGTTCGGGAAAATTCGCTGATACCCAGCAACAATACAGTGATAAAGGGTAACTCAGCCCCCATTTCTTCAAAAATAGTAGCGAATGTGGGCAGCAGAAAGGTAGTCATTGCGAAGAACACAATAATGGCGATCGATCCTACTGCTTTTGGATATGCCGAGGCACTCTTGATTTCGTTTTCCATCTTGGCCGACTTTTCCAGAGACGTTGCGAGACGATTAAGTACCATATCCAGAACGCCCCCAATTTCTCCTGACTCGACCATAGCGCAGTAGAGGTCGTCAAAGATATCCGAAAATTTTGTCATCGCCACGGACAGAGGCACCCCGGTTTCGATATCGACTCTTATTTTCTTCAGGGCGTTTTTCATTTTGGCATTTTCCGATTGGTCGCCCAACAAGGCGATCGCCTTCATAAGAGCAATGCCGGAACTGAACATCATCGCTAACTGGCGCGAAAATACGGCCTTGTCTTTGACCGTTACGGAAGCCATCGCGACATTAATTTTCTCTTCAAATGCCGCGAAGTCAAATCCTTTTTTCGGTTTGTCCTCAGTGATTTGAACCATATATATAACCTGCCCCTCCTATATTCTTTTATTTAGAAGCCTAACTTGAGAAACCCGGTTTTTCTAAAAAAACCGGGTTTCTGTCTCCGGTGGCTCCGGTTCGGCTTGCGATCGATTTGGGTTACCAACCTAAGCTTACTTAATAGCTTTTAGCTTCTAGCCTTATTCAGGCGCTTCTAACGGCTCTTAGCTTTTGCCGCTCCCGCCAGTTCCGGGTTCGGCCCAATTAGCCGTTCCAATTCGTCTGGTTTCACGGCTTTGAGCATCGCATCCGACCAAGTTACTTTGCCGTCCTTATAATGGTTCGCCAACGCCATTTCCATAGTCTGCATTCCCAACTTCAGACCAGTCTGGATCATAGAATAGATTTGAGAATACTTCCCTTCCTTAATCAGGTTGCCAATAGCTGCGGTATTGACCAAAATTTCCTGAGCGCAAACTCGGCCTCCCCCAATCTTTTTAATCAAGTTTTGGCTACAGATACCCACTAGGGAGTTACCAATCTGCGCTTGCATAGCAGGTTTTACCTCCGGCGGGAATACGTCGAGCATCCGGGTAACGGTCGTCGGTGCCGAGTTAGTATGCAGGGTTCCCATTACTAAGTGCCCCGTTTCTGCGGCCGAGCAAGCTAGAGAAATCGTTTCCAAGTCGCGCATTTCCCCGACCACAATAACATCCGGGTCTTGGCGGAGGGCTCCTTTAAGGGCGTTGGTAAAGCTCTTAGTATCTTCGCCCTTTTGGCGCTGGTGAAACAAGCTTTTTATATTGGGGAAAACATACTCGATTGGCTGTTCCACCGTGAGGATATGTTCCGCTCTGGTTCGGTTGATTAAATCGATCAGGGCTGCCATCGTGGTAGTTTTCCCAGAACCAGTTTGGCCAGTAATCAAGAGCATTCCCCGAGGTCGCTCGGTCATTTCTCGCAATATATGCGGGACTCCCAGTTTATCGGCATTGGGAATCTTAGAACCCAGGGCTCGCATACAAGCAGCCCAGCATCCTCGTTCTCGGTAAACATTGAGGCGGAAGCGAGCCAATCCTTTTACTGCGTAGGCGCTGTCTAAGTCCCAGTTTTGCTCTAACTCTTTGCGCTGCTGGTTATTGAGCATCTGAAATATCAGCGCCTGAGAATCTTCTGGCTCCAGGTTTTCTCCGAATTGAGGCTGAGGGGTGAGCTTGCCGCTGATACGGAAATAGATAGGGGCTCCCGCCTGAATGTGAATATCCGATCCACCCTGTTCTACCAGAGACTCTAGAACATCTTCAACAATCAAACCTTGTTGTGGCATCCTCGTTTTCTCCCAAATTTACTATTTTGATTTAGATTTAAAACGCCAAAAACACGCAAATATAGCAGTCAGCAGTCAGCAGCATTGCCGGGAAGATTACTTTGGCAAACAATGAGATTGCCCTAACCAAATTATGCGTAGGTGCTATAACTGCGATCGCCAGCTTGAGTAAAAGCCTAAAAAAGACTAAACAGCCCAAAAAGCCCAGCCAAAGCATGCCGCCTTTGCCAGACGACCTTAATCTTGAAAGCGAGGAGTCATGCAGTAGGGACAATCAAACCATTCTTGTCGCAAGCCAGCTCCGCAATTGACACAAGTAAGACCGCTCTTGCGCTTGGCCTTCATTTCTGCTTCCAAGCCGGTATCGGTAAATGTGACGCGATCTACCTCTTCAAAGCTAGTTAAACCTTCGCGCACCAAATTCAAGCTATAGGCTAGTAGGGTTAGCATTCCTTCTTCTACCGCCTTTTCCTTAATAAGTTCTGACGGGGCGCGTTCGGTAATTAAGGCAGCGAGTTCTTCACTGTTTTTGAGAACTTCATAGACGCCAACGCGGCCCTTGTAACCGCCACCCCCGCATTTGGAACACAAACCGCCATCCTCAAAATCTCCTTTTTCAGCTAGGGCCTTGCGTTCCCCTGGAACGATGAAATTGGGCTTATGGAAAGTGACTTCTGCTTCGTTAGATGCCGACATTCCATAGCGAGCCAGTTGTTCTGCGGTAGGGGAGTAGGGAATGCGGCATTTGCTACAGATGCGGCGCATCAAGCGCTGAGCGGAAATGCCAATTAAGGCCCCTGCTACCATGAAAGGCTCCACTCCCATTTCATCCAAGCGAGCGATCGCCCCTGCTGCGTCGTTAGTATGTAGCGTAGTCAAAACCAAGTGGCCCGTCAAAGCCGCTTCAATTGCCGTTTTCGCCGTTTCCTTATCCCGCGTTTCTCCCACCAGAATAATATCCGGGTCTTGTCGCATAAAGGCCCGCAGCAGCGCGGTAAAATCCAGACCCTTCGCTCGGATGACCTGACATTGAGTAATCCCGGGCAAGGCATACTCAATCGGGTCTTCTGCAGTCGAAATATTCACCTCTGGACTGTTCCGTTCTGCCAGCACCGAATACAGAGATGTTGATTTGCCCGAACCCGTCGGTCCTGTCACCAGAATCATGCCAAAGGGACGGCTGGCGAATTCCCTTACCTTAGCCAGGGCTTCCGGATCGCTAATTAACAAATCCAAACCCAACTGCGTTGAGGAGTTATCCAAAATCCGCATACAGATTTTTTCCCCAAATCGGCTGGGAACGATATTTACCCGAAAATCGACTGCCCGCCCTTGAAATATGCGGCGAATCCGACCGTCCTGAGCATTCCGGCGTTCGGCGATGTCTAAGTCAGCAATAATTTTAAAGCGAGCTACCAAGGGATTGATAATCTTCTTGGGCAGCTTCATTATTTCCTGTAGCACCCCGTCCTTGCGCATCCTAATCCGCAGAAATTCTTCTTGGGGTTCTACATGTATATCAGAGACGCCCTCGGTCAAAGCTTTGGCCAATATAACGTTTACTGTCTTGACGATAGGAGCGGACTCTGCTCCTTTCAAGGAAGCAGTAATGTCCATATCATCATTGACATCGGCTTCCGCTTCCCCCATATCTACGTCGTCAAAAGCCTCGGCATCGACTGTCAGATCTACCTGGTTGGCTTTATCTGCTTCAAGCTTTTTGCGCGCTTGCTCTTGGGCTGCTTTTTCCTGCATGTATTGGTCGAGCAGCTTTTGATAGTCTTCTAAAGCGATCGCCCGCCTTCGCAAACCTAATTTTTGCGGCTGCAAGATTCGCTGCAAGTCATCCAGAGCTTGAATATTGTCTGGCTCTACCATTCCTATCAACACAAAAATAGGATTGGTTCCTGTTTTTTTCAGCGGAATCAGGCGGTGGAGGCGACATATCTCTTCGCTAATCAACTTATCCTTGCCCATCAGCTCTAGAAGCTTTTCTGTAGTAATCTCTTCTGCTTCTATATCGAAAGATTCTACGCCGTAGAGAATTTTGATTTCAAAAAGCTGCTGTACTTTATACTGCCGCAGCAGTTCCGGTTCCAGTTCCTTGCCAACTATTGCTGCAATCGTTTCTGGAAATGGTTTTTTCGTCTCGCGTGCTTGCTTGATTGCTTCTGCCATCTGGTTCGGGTTGGCATAACCAGATTTTATCAGTTTATTTTGGAAGGGAGAAAACTTTCCAGCCGTTGTAACTAGAGCGCGTTTAGTTGATATGGGGGAATATGACATAGCAGATGGGGATAGATTTTTCGCTTGTTCGCTTGTTTTGTAGAGCCGGCACTTGTCTGGGGGGATTCCAAGAAATAAATTACCCAATTCGTAGGACGGGCGTCCCGCCTGTCCTGGGTCTGGGACAGGCGGGACGCCCGTCCTACAGGAAACGATGGAGAAATATTTATTTGGAAATCCCTGGGAGTTTAATTTGGGAGCATAGGGATGTCGATCTGAGGAGGGGCAGAGATACTTATCCTCAAAATCGCCGATCGAGAGCGGGTTTGTGGGCTAAATTCCTCGCTATAAACCCTGGTGGAGGCTTAAGGGTATGCAGTAGAGCAATGCGATCGCATATAAGGGCCGCAATGGACGCGATAGTATTGCTCGCGATCGCATTGCTCTACTGCACGCC
The DNA here is from genome assembly GCA_010672965.1 of Oscillatoria sp. SIO1A7. Classification (GTDB taxonomy): domain Bacteria; phylum Cyanobacteriota; class Cyanobacteriia; order Cyanobacteriales; family Laspinemataceae; genus SIO1A7. Next base: position 248,086 of record JAAHFN010000009.1, on the reverse strand, counting down.
AATACTAAGGGGGTCGCCAACGTGGATTCGGGCTTTTAAAAATAGGCAGCAACAAAGTAGGCAGTAGGTATAGTCTTCCCCCCATTTTACCAGGTCCTAACTGCGAGATATCTAATTTGCCTAGCTTTATGATACTATCTTAGGCCAGCCACAGTCGGAAATACCCTTCCTGCCTAATCTTGCTCTGGCCAGAGCAGCCGGGAATTTGAGGTGGTGTACCACTACTGATGAAGGTGTTTGACAGGAATCAAAACGCGGCTTTTGCTTAAAATTGTCAGGACTTACGCAAACTATCCACATCTAGTATTTGTAGGGGCAATCCCCCCGCGCACCGCAAGGTCAGCGCAGCTCTCGCCCCTATTCATAGAGTCAATGCGTAAGTCCTAATGGTAAGACTTTGACGCTGACCCCTGACCCCTGACCGCTGACCCCTGACCGCTTATTGCTATAAGGGTGCTATTGGAAATATAGATCGCAGCATAGTATGGTAAAGGCTGGGACTCTAGGCCAAATTATTGCCAGTTGCGGGGTGGGGCGTTTTTACGGGCGATAACCCGTGCGCGCTAATTAAGAGGGACCGATAATTGGCACCATAGAGGTAGTATCGGGTGTCGATTGTGAGGAGACCGAGCGCCAGTCCCAAGCTTGTCTGGTGGTAACTTGAGGAAAAGCAGCCAACCTATCTCTAAGGGGAAGATTTGATGATGGAAGAGGAAAAGCAAGTAGAAGAGCAAAACCAAACAACAGACGCTTCCGAGGAATTAGGAACTTCCTCACAAGAGGGAGAGGAAGTGGAGCAAAGAGCAGCAACCGATGACGCTCGGGAACCGACGAATCCAGAAGCGCCAAGTGGGGCAAATGCCTCAGCAACGGTAGAGCCAAGCGAAGCGGAGTTCTTTGACCCAATGGCCATAGAAGCCTTGATGCTGAACAATGAGGCCCTAAAAGCAGAACAAGAAAGGCTCGGGAGCCAGCTTGAAGAAATCAAAAATCAGTACGCCCGTCTGGGAGCGGATTTTGAAAACTACCGCAGGCGTACCGAGAAAGAAAAAGAAGAATTGGGAATGCTTTCAACAGCGGCCACGCTCAAGGAGCTGCTCTCCGTTGTGGATAATTTCGAGCGGGCGCGATCGCAGATAAAACCCCAAACCGATGGAGAAAAGAACATCCACAAGAGCTACCAAAGCGTCTATAAGCAAATGGTGGATAGCCTGAAACGCCTGGGAGTGTCGGCCATGTATCCTAAAGGCGAGCCATTTGACCCCAATTTTCACGAAGCGGTGATGCGGGATGCAACTACAGAGTATCCCGAAGGCACGGTAACCGAGGAACTGATGCGGGGCTATATATTTAAGGAGCGCGTTTTGCGCCACGCGATGGTTAAAGTTGCGACCGCTCCAGAACCCGTGGTAACCTCAGAGGAAAGCGCCAGCGAGCCAGAAGAAAAGCAGGAAGAATCTCCGGAATAAAAGGGCTCCCAAGTATGGGGCCGCGTCTAAGTCTGGAGGGCGGAATGCTAGGAAAATCCGGACTCGGGTGCGGCTCTATCTAAAATTTTCTAAAGTTTTCTACAATAATTTAGGAGATTCCAAAAAATAATCAACTTTAATAGGACTTACGCATAGACTCTACTAACGGGGCAACCACGCTCGGGAAAAGCCCCTACAAAACACTATATCTGGATATTTTGCGTAAGTCCTATTTAAATAGTCCCAGCGTATGGCCTGTCCTGGGCTAGAGAAAGACCATACGCCGGTCCTAAAGATGGGTTAGAAATATTTCTAGAGCGAAACTTATAGCAAATCCAAACCAAGGCACAAGCGCCAAACCGCTATGGGAAAAGTTATTGGCATCGATCTGGGCACTACTAATAGTTGTGTTTCTGTCTTGGAAGGCGGCAAACCAATCGTGATGCCCAACTCAGAGGGCGGGCGAACCACGCCGAGTATCGTGGGATTTGCCAAAAATGGCAGCCGATTGGTCGGGCAACTGGCAAAGCGACAAGCCGTAACTAATGCTGAAAATACGGTTTATAGCATCAAACGCTTTATTGGCCGCCGCTGGGAAGATACGGAAGAAGAACGGGAGCGGATTCCCTATACCTGTGTTGAGGGTAAGGACAATACAGTGGATGTAGAAATCCGGGGCACTCAATACACGACTCAAGAAGTTTCGGCGATGATCCTGCAAAAACTCAAGATCGAAGCTGAAAATTATCTGGGGGAAGAGGTAACCCAAGCGGTTATCACAGTACCGGCATATTTTACCGATGCTCAACGCCAAGCGACTAAAGATGCAGGGGCGATCGCGGGCTTAGAAGTGCTGCGGATTATCAACGAACCTACAGCAGCGGCTTTGTCATACGGGTTGGACAAACAAGACGAGGATCTAAAAGTATTAGTGTTCGACCTCGGAGGCGGAACGTTCGACGTATCGGTACTGCAACTGGGTGACGGGATATTTGAAGTAAAAGCAACCGCAGGCAACAACCGCCTGGGGGGAGATGACTTCGATAACTCCGTGGTCGATTGGACGATAGAGCAATTCCGCATAGAGGAAGGGGTTGACCTGTCGGTGGATAAAATGGCGGTGCAGCGAATTAGAGAAGCTGCAGAACAAGCCAAGATAGACCTATCGGACCGAGAAAGCACAGTTATTAACTTGCCTTTTATCAGCGCCGACGATACAGGGCCTAAAAACCTGGAAATGGAGCTGACCCGCAGCAAATTTGAAGAGCTGGTCGAGGAGTTGGTGGCAAATACAATGGAGCCGGTTAGTCAAGCGCTCAAAGATGCCGGACTCGAAGAAGATGGTATCGATCGCATTATTTTGGTGGGAGGCTCGACCCGAATACCAGCAGTTCAAGAAGCCATTAAAAATTATTTCGGCGGCAAAGAACCCGACGCTAATGTAAATCCCGATGAAGCAGTGGCCATAGGGGCAGGCATTCAAGGAGGGGTTTTGGGCGGCGAGGTGACAGACGTTCTGCTCCTGGACGTAACTCCTCTATCTTTGGGACTGGAGACCCTGGGTGGGGTGTTTACCAAAATTATCGATCGCAATACCACGATTCCCAGCAGCCGCTTTGAGGCATTTTCCACGGCCATAGACAACCAAAATACCGTGGAAATCCATGTCCTACAAGGGGAGCGGGCAATGGCCAAGGACAATAAGAGCTTGGGCCGATTCCTGCTAACGGGAATCCCTCCAGCCCCTCGGGGGACGCCTCAAATTGAAGTGACATTTGAAATCGATGCCAATGGGATTCTCAATGTATCCGCAGAAGACCAGGGCAGCGGTATGGCTCAAAGTATTGAAATTACTAACACGGGAGGGTTGAGCCCGGAGGAAGTCGAACAAATGCGCCGGGACGCCGAGGAGTTTGCAGAGGCAGATGCGGCGGTGCAAAAAATTGCGGAACTGAAGAACGATGCGGCAAGCATATTCTATAATTTAGGAGCTAAGGTCAAGGAAAATGCCGGGATGCTCGATAAGGAGCTAAAGGTAGAAATTAGGGAAAAGGCAGCAGCGTTAAAGGCAGCGATCGCCGACCCCAATATAGGAGTTTCGGACCTGCGCTACAAAATGTCGGCCTTGCAGGAAACCCTATTCTCGGTGGGGATTGCTGCCGAAAAAGAGCAAAATCCACCCGAGGAGCAACAAAAGGAGGTTGCCCAAAGCCCTGCCAAATCCTCGGAGGAAGCCGAATCAAAAGGCGAATAGGACCGTTTGAGACTGCTGCTATCACAAAAGTAGCTACCATAACAAAAGTAACTGCCAGAAAATAAGCACCAGAAAACAATTAGGTGTTTTAGGTGTTTATAAATCCTGGTTACCAAGACCAGCTAAATCAAATAAATTCCATTTTTGTTTTTTATTACCCCAGAAGCGCTTTATGGCCCGCGACTACTATGAAATTCTTGGTGTCTCTCGCGAGGCAGACAAAGATGAGCTTAAGCGTGCCTACCGTCGGCTAGCACGCAAGTATCACCCAGACGTCAACAAAGAAGAGGGTGCTGAGGATCGCTTCAAAGAAATTAACCGCGCTTATGAAGTTCTATCAGAACCAGAAATGCGGGCTCGGTACGATCGCTTTGGCGAAGCAGGAGTAGCAGGCGGTGCTGCCGGAGGTCCGGGATTTGGGGATATAGGCGATAGCTTTGCAGACATCTTTGAAACCTTCTTCAGTGGCTTTGGGATGTCGGGCCAACAGAGAACCAGAACTAGAGGCCCGATTCGAGGCGACGATTTGCGTCTGGATCTGAAACTAGAATTTAGAGAAGCTATATTTGGCGGTGAAAAAGAAATCCGCATCAGCCACACAGAAACCTGCGATACCTGTGGCGGCACGGGAGCAAAACCGGGGACTAGACCCCAAACCTGCTCGACTTGTGGCGGTACGGGTCAAGTGCGACGGGCTACCCGTACTCCCTTCGGGAGCTTTACTCAGGTATCCACTTGTCCCACCTGCAACGGTACTGGGCAAATAATTGAAGAGAAATGTCCTACTTGTGGAGGCACGGGTAGCAAGCAAGAGAAGAAGAAACTAAAAATTACCGTGCCGGCTGGAGTAGATAATGGCACCCGCCTGCGTGTCTCGGGAGAAGGAGATGCAGGAAAGTATGGAGGTCCAGCAGGAGACTTATACGTTTATCTGTTTGTTAATGAGGATTCCGAGTTCGAGCGGGATGGAATAAATATTCTATCGGGTATCAAGATTAGCTATCTACAGGCAATTTTAGGCAGTCGCCTGGAAGTGAATACGGTAGATGGCCCGACAGAAGTGACCGTCGAGCCGGGAACGCAACCGAATACGGTACTGACTTTACAAAATAAGGGCGTGCCTCGCCTGGGCAATCAAGTGAGCCGAGGAGATCATCTGATTACAGTAAATGTGGAAATCCCGAAAAAGGTCGGCAATGACGAACGGGAATTGTTGGAGCAATTGGCAAAACTCAAGGGCGATCGCGGTGCCAACGGGGGCAAAGGATTTTTGGGAGGGATTTTTAACAAGTGACCAATAATTTTGCCTCCCCCACTTCTGACGTTCGACTAGATCTGCGGGGAACTCCCTGCCCGATTAACTTCGTGCGGGCAAAACTGCGCTTGGAGCAAATGGAAGTGGGGCAAGTGCTAGAACTGTGGCTGGATCCGGGAGAGCCTATAGAACAAGTGCCCGACAGTCTGGCAATGGAAGGTCACGCGATCGCGGAAATAGAAGATCGCTCTGGCTTTTTTGCTCTCAAGGTTCGACGTTCCGCCGCACAGGCATGAGTAGGACTCCAGAAAATAAAGACACCGAAGCTGACAATAGCTGTCAGGTTGCGGGGACAGTGCTGGCAGTACAAGCAAATTATTATAAGGTGCGCTTAGACGCACCTCTTACTCGGCCGGGAACTCGGTCCTGTTCTACTCTCCTTTGCACTCGGCGATCGCGGTTGAAAAAAATGGGTCTGGCAGTGCGGGCGGGCGATCGGGTTCTGGTAGAAGAACCAGACTGGGAAGGGGAAAGAGGGGCGATCGGTTGGGTTTTCCCCCGCCAGACCGAACTAGACCGTCCCCCTGTCGCCAATGCCAACCATATATTATTGGTCTTTGCCCTAGTCGATCCTATGGCGGACCCCAACCAAATTTCTCGCTTCTTAATCAAAGCGGAGTCCGCAGGTTTAGAAGTAAGCATCAGCCTCAATAAAAGCGATCTTGCCTCCTTCGAAGAGCGGCAGTATTGGCAGGAGAGACTTCGCACCTGGGGCTACGATCCTATATTTATCAGCGTCCAAACTGGTTTCGGAGTCGATATCCTCAGTTCCCGACTCCAGAATAGAATTACTGTCATATCTGGTCCTTCTGGAGTAGGCAAATCTAGTTTAATTAATCTCCTAATTCCTACTCTCCAGTTGCGGGTGGGTGAAGTGTCTGGGAAATTGGGTCGGGGTCGCCATACTACTCGGCATGTGGAATTGTTCGATTTGCCCGGTGGCGGACTTTTGGCGGATACCCCCGGTTTCGATCGCCCGGAATTGGACTGCTCGCCCTTAGCATTAGCCCATTGTTTTCCCGAAGCCCGCTATAAACTGACTAATCTTAGCTGCCAGTTTAGCGATTGCCTGCATCGAGACGAGCCCAATTGTGCGGTGCGAGGGGATTGGGAACGCTACGAGCTATACCTGCAATTGCTCGAAGAGGCGATCGCCCGCGAAGATACTTTGCGACAACAAGCAGTTGCCGAAACCAACCAAAAGCTTAAAACCAAAAGGTCTGGCAAGCGCGAGTACGAACCGAAGCTAGAGACAAAGAAGTATCGCCGCATCTCCCGTCGCAGGCAGCACCAAAACCTTATGGATTTCCATGAAGATTTGCATGAAGAAGATTCTGGGGAAGCCTGAATCCGGCATTGATTGCCGGATTCAGCGGATTCAGGCAAGCTACTACAGTACCGTTATTTTAAATTAAATTTCTCGTAGGCGCCAACGCCAAATTGGCAATTGACCGTGCCACCCCCGGGACCGCTTGGTTCGGTCACCCCATTACCTGCCATCCGCAGGAAGACGCCTGGGAATGCCTGCGAAGCAATGGCGATGGTGCCCTCGTCCTGCGGAACGATATAGAACTTCTCATAGGCGCCAACACCAAACTGGCAATTGACCGTGCCGCCGCCGGGACCGTTTTTTTTCGGTTACGCCATTACCTGCCATCCGCAGGAAGACATTTTTAAACTCTACCGAGGCGATCGCAAACGTCCCGTCGGGCTGGCCTATTAGCCAGGGCAAACGCATCTTAAATAAGTTTGACTTTTTACAAAGAAAGTGCCTTGTTTTAAACTTAAAATTATCATGTGTTTAGGGTTAGTTCTTAATAATAACCGCATACAGGCCTGTCGATCCTGCTAAAACGGAGCTGACACTAAAGTCATAGGTATAGATGGGTTTCTGAGTTCATATGTTAAGTAATCACTCAGCAATCCTTTCTTCAAAGAATAAATTGTTGAGCTTGTTTGGTATGCTAAATCTTTTAGTTTTACCCAAACCAACATGGCAGCTCCTATATGATTTCTTTGAAGCCTTGCCTTCCTACACTGACACTTCTCTATACTTGTCAATTGCTTTATTTCGCGGTGAAACTCCTCAACCCAGAACACGGATGCTACAGATTTTTTTTACATCGTTCGTAGAGTCTTGAGATATATCGTTAGTAGCGATATATTCCGTTCTGTTGGTAGAAACAAATACTCGGAATAGTTTCACCTTATTATCTTTGGGAATTTTTTTTATTTTGATTTCTTTGCCTGTTTTTAACTCTGTCTGACTCCAGATAAGATTTTCAATTCTTTTATATTCTTTTGAGCCACCGGTGTCATCGACTAAACGATTCTTTTTTAAAGGGGAATAATATTTTTTTAATTTATCTAGCATTAACATTAATTTTGTTGTGGCATACCAACTGTCCATTAACACCGTACTAAAAGGTAATTTTTCTGGTAAAAGAGACTGCCCAGCATATCTTCTACATGATTTATCTTGCTTTTTCCGTCTCCATCTGGATCGTAAATTCTATAATCAATAATCCAAAATTTATCTGTTTCTGGATTGAAATAAACACAATTAACTACTTTAATTACTTTGATTACCTTATGTTCGTTGCCACTGTACTGTCTCCTGACTAATTATATTTTTTGAGAATATTTTTTGTTTAAAACCGTATCGTCAAAAATAATTTGACCATTTTCTGAAGTCTCCAAGTCTTTGACATTTTCCCAAAGTAATCGAGGAGTAATTTTTTCAGCAGGCGATTAATAGTATCGTGACTTAATTAGCTTCTTATTTGCCTGCCCGAGCCATTCTGCCCACTTAAACGCCTCACCGAACAAGCCCAAGCTGTCTCGACCGTTATCCTTGGCACTATGCTCGGCATCGCCAGATTCGTCGGCTGCTTGATAGAGGGGATACTTCGGTCCGACAATTTCGATACCGCCAGATATAGTAATATCGGGATTGCCTCCCGCGTAGGCGCGGAAGCATTGGTAAATGTCAAAAGCAAATTCTACTACTTCGTTCCAAGCGCCGGTTACAAAAAGGTCGTCTCCCCCAGCATATATAAATAAGAGATTCCGGCGATCGCTCGCAGTCAGTCTTTTAAGATTTTTTGGCATATTGCAGTTGCGCTTTTCTGCCAAACTATTGAGATAGACCTTAAAGAAATAACTCATCTGGCGGGAAAGTCCGGCCAGTCGCGGTAAAGTCTGACTTTCTCCCAAACCTCGGGCAAAAATCAATCCCAGTCGATCTACGTCCATCCGCAGATAGCCAAGTCGGGCAATACCTTCGGCTTTCTCTGCCATCTCGCCACCGGACATAAAACCCTGTTCTACTTCACTGCCCTTGCCGTACTGACCCAGCAGCAGAGGCACGGGATTGTGGAAAGAAGGGAGGCGATAGGTTTCTAAGTTCCAGTTATTTACTAATAATACAGTATCGGACTCTGGAACTATGGGCTTATCGGTATCGAAGAAGAAATAGTAAGTTGTCTTAGCCCCGCGTTCCCCTACAGCAGGCAATTCAATTTTCAGATAGGGCGTGTTGTCCCGCTCTGTTGGTTTTTGGTGCGATCGCACAATAGCCTTTACTTTCAAAAGCTGGCCGCCCAACTCAAACATCCGCCGACAAGTACCGCAAGCCAGAGCCGAATCCGCTTCGTCTTGTTTCAAAGGTTTCAAATTTTCCACATCATCCCGATGGCAGACGCGACAGGGTTCGTGGGCTTGACGCGGTTTCAGGAAATCCTCAAGCCGATCGGCAAATTTGCGAGACTTCTGTCCGGCGAGATTCTTGGTTGCCTCCGACCAGCGATCGGCAAATTTTGTCCCAGAAACATCTTTGCTCTCAAACTCCAAACAATCCAGAGCGAGAAATATTTTGCCTTGAAACTCTTCCCGGAGCCATTGATTAAACTGCTGGCGGACTTGGTTTACCGCAGTTTTGGTTTCCTCTCTCGCCGGTGCCAGCAGGTATAAGTTGCCGCCGCCAGCGTAAATAACATTCGTGCGAGGTAACTCTAGCGCTTCCAAGAGTTGCTGCACTAATTCTTCTACGACCAACTCCAGATAAAAGCTGCGGGCGCGCAGGGATTTGAGAGCGCCGTCCGAGGAAATCGTATAGATGAATTTCTGAATTCCCGATAAATCTCCGGCGATTAAACTGAGTTCCTTTGCATTCGGGTTGTGGGCTAGAGCCGCCGCCACCGCTCCGATACTTCTGGCCATATCTGCTAAGGCCACGTCCGATTCTCCCCAACTCAGATAAGAACCAAATTTTTCCAGAATTAGCCCTAGCAGAGAGAGGTTTTGCCAGTCTTCCGCGTTTAACGACTCTAAAGCAGATTTGACGCTAGCTTTCAGTTCTTCTAGTTTTTCTGGCTTCGATCGCTCGCTTTGGGGATAGGGGATTTCTGGCTCTTCGTCGGCTATTGCGATCGCTGGCCAGTAGTGGTGTTTTTCTTCCCGATCGCGATCCGACAACTGCACGCGATCGAACAACAAGCGTAACGGCTTGAGAAGTTCGTCATCTTCTTGGCTCGTCTCCTGCGGCCATCCCAAAAGTTCCTGTCTGCTGGCTGTTTGGGAGAACGTTGGATTAGGCGATCTCCATATTGCTCCTGCACTTTGCAAAAATACTCATAGAGAAGTCGCGAATCATTTTGGCATTCCGCTTCTATCTTCAGACGTATCTGCCGGATTTCTTCTATTATCGGATCTTTCATTAAATTACATCTCCATTAATTCTGCTAGCGTACATAGCAATCCGCGCTTATGCTACGATCTAACTTATCGGTCTTGTAGGGGTTCCCCGTGCCCGCCCCGATTCGCACGCACCGCCAGGTCAGCGAAGCTGTCTAACCGGGGCGGGCACGGGGAACCCCTACCGTTTATAAAGCCAATTGGTCCTGCTATAGTCGCGATCGCCATCATTAGTCTTACCTCAGTAGTCTGTCAAGGCAGTTTTGAATAGTTGAGCATTTTTTTCTGATGCCCAATACCCAATGCCCAATGCCCAATGCCCAATGCCCAATTCTGTCTTGACAGAATACTAGCGCTTCGCGGGAAATAGTATGAAGTTTCCCCACACCCCACACCCCACACCCCACACCCTAGCCTTACCCTATATATATGAGAGTTAGGGCAGCCCCAAGTGACCATTTCATTGCCAGCAAGGAACCCAGAGCCATTCGACCCGCTAGCTTGGCCCGCTGACACGGAGTTAGTGGGGCTGGTATTTGAGGTGCAATCCGCCAGGGGAGGCTACCTTTATCCCCAATACCCGATCGCCCTCCACGCCTGGTTTCTCGACCAAGCGCGCTCCTACGATCCAAAACTCTCTGCCTATCTGCACGACGGCGAATCGGAAAAACCCTTTACCATCTCTGGGTTAGAGGGTCAGCTCGCAACTTCTGGCAAGCAACTGAGGCTCTTGCCGAGAGAAACTTATTATTGGTACGTCACCGCCCTTTCGCCAAAAGTAGTGCAGTGGATGCAAGACTGGCTGCGGGACTTGCCCGAGGCGATCGCCCTGCGCCAAGCACCATTAGAAATTCTTTCCGTGCGGATAGTCCACCCTGCCACCACCTACGCCCAATTGCTCGATGCCCAACTCAATGGCGATCGGCGCAAATCCCTACCCCTGAGCTTTCTTACCCCGACTAGCTTTCGTCGCAAAGGCCATCACCTGCCGCTACCCTGGCCTACTAACGTTTTTCACAGCTATCTGCGCCGCTGGAATAACTTCTCCAATCTGCCCGCTTCCCAGGATGAATTTCTGCAATGGGTTGACGATAGCGTCCTAATCGCTCGTCATAAATTGGAATCGGTCAAAGTGCCAGCGGGAAAAAAAGGTTTAGTAACCGGATTTACCGGCTCGATTGAGTTTTCCCTAACAAGAGAAGCCCGCCAACAAATGCAATTTGAAAAGCTATTTTATGCCTTGGGGCAGCTCGCTCCCTATTGCGGCACGGGTCACAAAACCACTTTTGGCTTAGGTCAGACGCGCCTCGGCTGGCTATCCAAACCAGAGTCGAGCCCGACGATTTCCGTCGAAAATCAACTGGCCGATCGCATCGAAGAATTGACCGAAATGCTGATGGCCGATCGCAAGCGACCTGGTGGCGATCGCGCCCTCCAAGTCGCCGAAACCCGCGCCACTATTTTAGCTCGGCGAGAGTTTGGCGAATCCTTGCAAGACATCGCCGCCGACTTAGACCTCCCCTACGAAACCGTCAAAACTTATGCAAAACTGGCGAGGAAGGCGGCTAAGTAGGGTGTGGGGTGTGGGGTGTGGGGTGTGGGGGAAGAAGGAGGTATTACATTTTCTTTTTTTCCCTACACCCTAATTAAAACCCCTACACCCCACACCCTACACCCCACACCCTATTTGGAGGTAAAAAACTTTGGCTCGGGTACGAGTTCGCCAACATGTTAATCCCCTGAATCGGCGCTATCAGGTGCCGGTGCCGCCGCCGGATTGGCGCGAAATTTATGCTGACTTGACGCAACCGCTGCATTTAGATATTGGCTGCGGCTGGGGAGTCTTTTTGCTGCAAATGGCCGAAGAGCAACCGGATTGGAATTTTCTGGGCTTGGAGATTCGCAAGCCTTTAGTAGAAACTGCGATCGCCGAGCGCGATAAATCCCAATTGGCCAATCTTCATTATTTATTCTGCAATGTCAATGCTTCCCTGCAATCCCTGCTGGAATCTTTGCCCCCAAACCGACTGCAGCGAGTTTCTATCCAATTTCCCGACCCCTGGTTTAAAAACCGACACCGCAAGCGCCGGGTAGTCAAACCGGAATTAGTCGCGGACTTGGCAGCACATCTGGCGGAGGGCGGCGAAGTATTTCTGCAATCCGACGTAGAAAAGATTGCCCGAGAAATGTGCGATCGCTTTTCCGAAAACCCAGCTTTTAGCAAAACTCACAATAGCGATTGGCTGCCAGAAAACCCCTTTCCCGCAGCAACCGATCGGGAAGTCGCGACCCTAGAGCAAGGCAAACCCGTTTATCGCGCTTTGTATATAAGAGACAAGGAGACCGGGGGACCGGGGGACAAGGAGGAAACGTAGGGGCGACAGCATTCCCGGGACAATCTTTGCTACTTGGCGATCGCTATTATCTTGGGATGCTTCGCCCGTTTTTTAAGCGAAAACCGTCTGGGGCGAAGCATCCCAATGCGGGAATTTGTTTTTATAGCGGAAATTATCTCGGGGATGCTGTCGCCCCTACGTCTCTAAACTCGTGCCTTCGCCCATTTAGCCTTGTAGAGGCGAAGCGCATCCCCGGGACAATCTTCGCTACTTGGCGATCGCTATTATATTGGGATGCTTCGCCCATTTAGCTTTGTAGGGGCGACAGCATCCCGGAGACAATCTTCGCTACTTGGCGATCGCTATTATCTTGGGATGCTTCGCCCATTTTTTAAGCGAAAACCGTCTGGGGCGAAGCATCCCAATGCGGGAATTTGTTTTTATAGCGGAAATTATCTCGGGGATGCTGTCGCCCCTACGTCTCTAAACTCGTGCCTTCGCCCATTTAGCCTTGTAGAGGCGAAGCGCATCCCCGGGACAATCTTCGCTACTTGGCGATCGCTATTATCTTGGGATGCTTCGCCCATTTTTTAAGCGAAGACCGTCTGGGGCGAAGCATCCCAATGCGGGAATTTGTTTTTATAGCGGAAATTATCTCGGGGATGCTGTCGCCCCTACGTCTCTAAACTCGTGCCTTCGCCCATTTAGCCTTGTAGAGGCGAAGCGCATCCCCGGGACAATCTTCGCTACTTGGCGATCGCTATTATCTTGGGATGCTTCGCCCATTTTTTAAGCGAAGACCGTCTGGGGCGAAGCATCCCAATGCGGGAATTTGTTTTTATAGCGGAAATTATCTCGGGGATGCTGTCGCCCCTACATCTCTAAACTCGTGACCTGCCTATTGCAACTACCCATCCATAACCTGAAAAGGCTCATTAGCTTTTTCCCAATTCTGGATTTCCTGGTAAAGCTGCGTATCGCGAAAAAAAGAAGCCTCATAAGCCAGCCGCAAGTTTCTTTCCAGCAACTCTCTGGCAACTTCGTTAGCCTTCCTTGAACCCAAAGCCTTACAAAGCCCTACGGAGAGAATGCTCATTAGGTCGTGACCGCAACAAACAGACCAGGGATCGTGACTATCGCTTTTTAAACCATCAATGTGTTTTATAAGAACGGCATTATCTAATTTTTCCTCATCATATTTCTCTTTGACTTCGTTAATTAACTTTAAGTTATCTAAAGCTAAGGTTTTCTCGTCTATAAACCTTTTAAATTTCAAGCCTTGAAACTTAAGATTTAGCCCTTTTGGTTGTTGGGAATGCCATCGCAAGTAACCGATGGGTAATGCAGCATCAAGAAGCAAATTGCGAATAGTCTTGCCGCAGCTCTTTGTCAATTTCTCGATCTTATCTTTAGAGCCATGCTCCCCGAGCAGCTTTTCTAGAGCAGGAGACTGGAGCAGCATAGTCTCTAAATCGTGAGAGTCGGTTAAGAGCAGATTGGGACTGTGAGGCTCAGTTCCCTGCAATCTCCAAAAATCAGCATCGACAATAGCCAGCACTCCAGCAAAGCTATATTTTTCCAGATTTTTTAAGACGGCAATGGCATTATTCTTATTGAACGCAACTTCCACACAGCATTTTGTCTCGGCCACCAAATTGTCCCAAACCCGCTTATCTGTATCTCCCTCAACAATTAAAAAAGACTTGGCGGCGTCGTCGGTGCGTAGCATGCGAATTCTATTGGCAATGCGATCGGCAGGAATGTAGTCTTTCATGCAATAGGTCCTTTTAGTTCTACGGTCAAATCCCAGCGATCGCTAATAATGTCTGGGGAATGGGTTGCTAGCAATACATCAAAATTTCCTAGCTTGGTAATTTCCTGCAAATCTTTGAGAAACTTGTCTTGCCACGCGACATGCAGGGATAGTTCTGGCTCGTCAATCAGGATCAAGGAATTGGGTTCGACTTTAAATAACAGCTCGTACAGCATAACCAGTTCGTGCTGCTCCCCCGAAGATAGGTCGGCGGGCGCTAGAGGATTGCCATCGTGGGTAGTAAAGGTAAAGCCCTTATCCCTGCTGACCGCCATTTTTTTGTACTGAAATCGGTCTTTAATAATTCTTTGTAATAGCTGTATTTTTTTCGCTATATCTTCAAATACGCTAAGCTTTTTTTCCACGTCCTCAATATAGACTGACAAAATTCTTTTGGTCGGCTCGTCTATTTCCCCCCCCACTTGGAAATCTGTGTTATCATCTTTGCCCAGCAGACCTGCTTCTATTAGTTCAAAACGCTGATTTTCAATTTCACTGAGCTTATTGCGCAAGGTTTCCTCGGTCAGCTCTGATTTTGTTTTCTGTACGAGTCTCGCCGGAAAAGTTCTATCCAGGGATTGAGATAAGGCAGCGTATTCAGCGAGCTTATCCTGAATTATTTCCGCCAGTTCCTCAGCATAGGTCTCCACTGACGCAATCATAGAAGAATTTCTCCTAGTTCCCTTCCTCTGCAAAAGCGGTCTTGGAGCAGGAAAGGGAGGTTCTTGCACAGAATGCCTCAACAATCGCTGGGCTTCTATAAAACCAATATTGGTGTTTTCAGTTAACTCTGAAAACCACTCTGATATTTTAGGCAATTGATCGAACTGATTTTGGAAAAATTGGGCAAATTGGTTGATAAAACTTTCTGCTTCTATTTCTTGATTATTTTTTAAGTCTAGCCATGTATTAAAACCTTTTCTTGTTATTTTTGGGCGAGATTTTTTTATAAAGTTATTGAGGTCATCAAGCTGTTTTGATTTCTTGTAATTTAACGATTCATATTGTTTTTTAGATTCAGTAACGCAAAAATATAAAGACAGGTCTTTGTTATTTTCTTCCTCACTTGTGCTGTCATTTCTATTTTTTTTCACTTGAAGATAACTGCCATTGTCAAAATCTAGACGTAGTTCTGTAAAAGGAATTTCGTGCAGTTCTAAATATTCGTAGTTGAACAAGCCATTAATCATGCGGAGCAGGATTGTTTTGCCAAAACCGTTAGGGGCGTGAATCATGGTGATGCGATCGCCCATCTTCAGGGGAATCTCATGGTTAAATATGCCAAACAGATTGGTGACCGAAATCTTATTAATTCTCATAGTTATCCTGACTTAACTTTTTAACGAACCTATTTCAATTCAACTTTCTATAATACCGGGTTCAAAGCCTTGAGCCTTAGCACTTTGCAGCGCGCTCAGGAGACGAGCTGCGTTTTTGGGGGAACGGAGTAAATAAGCTGTTTCCATCAAGCTTTCCAGTTCGTCAGCAGCAATTAGGGCCACGTTTTCTTCTCCCTCCCGGGTAATAATGACCGGCTCGCGATTATCCACCGCGCGATCGCATAATTCTGCGAGATTGCTACTAGCATTACAGGACTTACGCAAGGAATCTATATCTGGTAGGGGTCAACGGCCGTTGACCCCAAAACTTAGAGCGCATCTGTACAATTTGCGTAAGTCCTGGTTAATCAGAGTTATCTGTTTATACATAAATTTTCTCTTTAAAAGCGGATTTATGGGGGCCATAAACCCGGTTTTTTCAACAAGGACTACGCCAACGCCACCGAAAGGAGCGATCGCCCTCACGGTGGCGGTCAAAGAGCGCTCTTGGACTGGTACTAAATTTGCTGCGATCGCCCCTAATGCTCTCTAGCTCGACCTTGGCCATTACTTTGGCTAAATATATATAAGTGGAGAAAGTGCAAAAATTTCAGAAATTTCAGAAAATGCCTCGAACGTTGAAATTCTACCAAAACTTTGCTAATATAGGTTCATGCCCTCAAAAAGGGGCAAAAAAAGGGGGCCACGGCTAACCGCGACCCTTTCACACCGAAAACGGAAACCCAAGCAGAGGAGGTGTTCTCACTCAAAAAAATTTCTCCCTCAAAAACCCAGCCTGCGGCGGGGTAAGCCTTTGGCTAGTGGGGACTAGCGCTCAAGTGGCTTACTCCATAAGCAGCATCAGGTGGGAAACCCGCCCAAAAACACCGCAGACTGGTTCAATGAGCGGCAGCGGGTGGGTTTCTTTTGGGAGAAAATTCGCCCTAGTTTTCACCACTGGTCTTAATTAGCCTGAAAGTTGGGGAGCCCGGCGACGGATGTTCGCGATCGCTCTGAGCGGCGATCGCACGCAGTCGAGCTAGCTCCGCAAGGAATGGTTGCGGAGCGATCGCGCCAACGCGGCTATTTGCACCAGGGAGGGATCTGGGCGAGCGGCACCTCCTTGCTTTTTGTAGGCAGAGGAGCAGAGCGGGGAAGTCTTCTTCCTCCGCTCCTCCTTGCTTTTTGTAGATTCTACAATGACTCGCTTTTGGATGCCCTCATATGCCGACGGAGGGCACATGGCCCCCCGTGAATTCAAAAGTCAAAAGTCATATCAAATCCTGTTAAACAGTCATAGTAGGGGTTCCCCGTGCCCGCCCCAAACCAATCGGGGCGTTCGCGAAGCGTCTCCGTAAGGAGAATCGCGCTCGGGAAAAGCCCCTACATTACGGTATTTATGAAACAGCTACGCGGATTTGATATCAAAATTCCTTTGGAGCCTTGAGGCAAAAGCATTTTGCATTTTGCATTTTGCATTTTGCATTTTGCATTTTGACTTTTTACTTTTCACTTTTGAATTGCAGCAAAAGCATTTTGAATGGGTGCATTTTGCATTTTGCATTTTTACTTTTTACTTTTTACTTTTTACTTTTTGCTTTTTACTTTTTACTTTTTACTTTTTACTTTTTACTTTTTACTGCAGATTCTGTAGCCGGAGACTCTCGCAACTCCCACTTATCGCCAGCGAGCAGACTTTCTGCAGCTTCCAACATATCCGCTTCAATTTCTTTTAAATCTTCGCGGGCTGCCAAATAAGTCTCCAAAGCAGCGATCGGATCTATGCTCATGCCAGCTTCTAACTCTGGCAGTCTCGGCGCGCTCAATTGGCTGACTAATTCTGGCTGAATCGCATAGCTGTGAGCCTCGCTCAAAGAATCGTGCAGCTCTTGATTGTCAATTATATCGATTTGATCCGGTCGCAGTTGATAAAGCACCCGTACCACCGCATCCTTAATTTCTTTTGCCCGAATTCCTTTCAGCAAAGCCCCCTGCGGATCGTCTTCCTTAGAGACATCTACTCTAATCGTGCAAAACTTCCGTACCGGCACGGGACAAAACTCCCACTTGCATTGCCCCCGCTCCAGCTCCACCAATACAAAACCTTTATCTTCCTTTTCTTCGCTAAAGTCAACCCGCTCGATGCTGCCGGGATAAATAACCGGCGGATCGTTAGACTTATTCAGATTTTGGTGGCAGTGGACATGACCTAGAGCTACATAATCAATCTCTGGCATGGTCAGCACCGAGAGGGGAATCGTAAATCCTTTGCCCACTGCCAGAAATCGCTCGGCACCGAACTGGGCATTGTCGGCCATTAAGTGAGCTAGCAAGACCGTCGGCACTTCTGGGTCTAGCTGCTGGACTTCCCCTTTCAGAACCGTTGCCAATTTTTGAATTAGCAGATGATTCACTTCTGAGAGAGATAGCTTTTCCGTTTCCGGTCGCGTCAGCAGAGTCGAGCGAGTCAGCCAAGGAAGAGTAATAATTTGTATCGCGCCGCTGCCAGTTTCGATGCGATGGGTTTTAATCGAGTCGCCGACGATAAAGCCCGGTACGGCGAGGGTGCGATAAACGCAGAGACTATTTCCTCCCTCTCCCTGGGAATGCTGGTCGTGGTTGCCGACGAGCAAAACTGTAGGAATATTGGCATCTGCCAAGCGGCGAAATTGGCTGGCAAAAGCTTCCTGGACGAATGGCGGCGGCGTGGCATCGGGAAAAGCATCGCCGCCAAAGAGAACTATATCTACTGGCAGGGAGATCGCTCGGTCAATGCATTGTTTCAAACTATTAGTAAAATCAAGCAGCCGAGTATTATGCCCTGTCTCCGGATCGATCTTCCCGTGAGAAAACCCGCTTCCTATATGAATGTCCGATAGGTGCAGAATTTTTATCATTGTTCGCTCTTAGTTTGCTGTCTATATCTCTCGCTTCCCCGTAGGACGGGCTTCCGAAAAGTCTCACTGCTCCCGGACAGGCGGGACGCCCGTCCTACGAATTGGGTAATTTATTTCTTGGAATTCTAAGTGTAGCGGCTCTACGCCTGCGCCGAGCCTGTAGGGGCGTTTCATGTCGCGACAGCGAAACGGCCGTTCGCCCCTACGCCTTATCGCGCCCCTACCTTATACCATTTCTGTATGAAGATGGAACAAATCCGTTCGGGCTGAGCCCTGAGCCCGAACGGCGGATAAAGATCGTTATTTGTTGCAGCTTCATAAAGAATTGGTCTTACATCTACTCAAAACTCTTAAGCTAAGAACTCAAAACTCAAATCTCAAAAATCAAAAATCTCAAGAAAAGTTCCACATTACTTTATTGTATTCTAAGGAGTCGGTGACGGTACGCCCGATCGCGTCAATTTCTGCTAAATCTTCAGCAGATAGTTTAATCTCAGCTGCCAAGGCATTGGCCGTAGCTTGTTCTGCATTGCGGGCTCCGACAATAGCGCAGGTTTGGGGCTGAGCGATGCACCAAGCCAAGGCCAACTGAGCGAGGCTACATTGATAGCGATCGCTAATTGGACGCAGTTGGACTAAAGCTTGCTGCACGCGATCGTAATTCTCCTTATTGCGAAAAAGCCTGTTATTTGCCCGGTGGTCGCCCTTAGCAAACTGATGATTCGGAGCAAATTTGCCCGTTAATAATCCTTGTGCCAGAGAGGAATAAGCCAAAATTGTGATTTCATTGTCAACGCAGTAAGGCATCTCTTTCTCCTCTATGTCTCTCCAAAAAAGAGAATAAGGAGGCTGCAAGCTATCGATGATGCCATACTGGGATGCTTCTTCCATTTCGGCGCTGGAAAAATTAGAAACGCCTATAGCCCGAATCTTACCCTGTTGCTTCAGGTCGTTAAGCGCCCGCATAGTCTCCTCAATCGGTACTACTTTAGTACCCCAAGACCCAGAAGGCCAATGAATTTGGTACAGATCGATGTAGTCGGTTTGCAGATTTTTTAGAGAGCGATCGCAAGCTTCGATAAGTAAGTCGTATTTTAGATTAGCAGACCAAACCTTAGTTGCCAATACAACTCGGTCTCGGATAGGAGCCAGCGCCTCCCCCACAATCCGCTCCGAATAGCCTTCGCCGTATTCCTCGGCGGTATCAAACGTAGTAATCCCCGCATCGTATGCCGATCGCAGCGCCTCGATTATCTCGGAATCCTCTATTCCGACCCACATAGCCTTACCTGCTTGCCAAGTCCCCATAATAATCGGGGTTATTTTTAATTCAGACTTACCTAAGTTGCGCGTTTCCATAGTAACATTGCTCTCTGTATAGTTAGGGTGTAGGGTGTGGGGTGTGGGGTGTGGGGTGTGGGGATAAGAAGGAGGAGACAAGGAGGATAAGCATTAAGCCTAGTTTCCGCCTAGTTTCCGACTACACCCCACACCCTACACCCTACACCCTAAAAAAAACCCACACCCTACACCCTACACCCCACACCCTACACCCTATCACCCTAATTTTTAGATGAAACTAACTGCTGCGCTAAAAGAATGGGCGGTTGCCGTCGAGGCTCTGGAACGGGGAGAAACGATCGTACTCTTGCGCAAAGGGGGCATCCGCGAAGAAGGAGGGCGCTTTAGCGTCACCCACCGCCAAGCATTGCTCTATCCTACTTACGAGCATCAAAAGCCAGAACTGCTAGATCCCGACTATAAAGAGAAGGTCACGCCGGTAGAATCTGGCTGGCATCCCGAAACTATTCAACTTGGGGCTTGGGCAGAGATTACCGATATCTTGCCCGTAAGCGACCCGTCGGAGCTAACCGCATTGCTGCCCTATCATATTTGGAACGATCGCATGGTTGGCGATCGGCTCAAGTGGAAGCCCCGATCGCCCCTCTACGTCCTCTTACTGCGGACCCACAAACTCCAACAACCGCAGATAGTTGCCTACCGCCCCGAATACGGTGGCTGTCGTTCTTGGATAGACTTAGCTGCGCCGATTTCCCTCGAAGCCTCGGCTCCCGTCCTGAGCGACTCAGACTACAACAATCAAGTAGCTGCTATTCGCAACCTTATTGATAAAGAGTTTTGAGTTCGAGCGCCCCGGAGTTTTGAGTTTTGAGTTTTCAGGACCTGCACTTTGCGATCGGGTTTAACTCTATATATATAGTTGCCGTGCGCCAAGCACCAACCAATGACCCGTAGGACAGGCAGGGACTATTGGTTCTTGAAAAATTATCTGTAAGAGACCCACCCCTAACCCCTCCCAAGAGGGGAACCCACTCTTTATTCCCCTCCTGGGAGGGGTTAGGGGTGGGTTGAAGGTTGAAGGAAGCGCATAAATTTATCGCTCAACGAATAGTCCCTCCGTAGGTAGGACGGGCGTCCCGCCTGTCCCTGAATAGGCTGGCGGACAGGCGGGACGCCCGTCCTACGGGATATTCCAAATTTTTTGTATGGATATTTAAGCGGATTCGATCTTGCCCTGCATATTGCATATATACAACCAAAAACTCAAAACTCAAAACTCAACACTCAAAACTAAAAAAGGGTCAGTTGGGGGATTGTCCAGATCCTTCCTCAGAAAAAAATTATTGGCATTTTTGGCTCTGAGCCTAGTGCGGGAGCGATTTTGCCCTCGCCGGGCGAATTGGGCCACGGAAACAAAAAGAGGATAATTTGCAGTCAGATGAAGCAGTGTTATATCCCTACATCTCACTTTTAGTTCGGTTTTGTAGATTGGGAATGTAGAGAAAAACAAGCAACCCGAGGAAACGAAAAAATGGAACGCCACAATTCTGCAATCCAAGCTTCTGCACTGCAAACTTCTGCTTTCCAAACTTCTAAGCTCCAAACTTCCAAAAATCGCCAACGCGCTACCTTATCTATACGGGCTGGGTTGGCTGCCTTGTTGCTCTGGGCTGGTGGAACAATACCCTTAGTCGCTAGCGCCAATCCCGCTGCGGCTCCCCTAGAAACCGCTCAATCTTCTATTAGCAATAACATCATCTATGTTAACCCGCAACTGGGAAACAATGACTTCGCTTCAGGAAATAGCGAAGGGGATGCTTATCGCACTATTACTCATGCCTTAAAGCAAGCCAAGTTTGGCAGCGTCATTCAGTTGGCTCCCGGCACTTATAACGAAGAGAACGGCGAAGTTTTTCCCTTAGAAATCAAGCCCGGAGTGACTTTGCGAGGAGATGCAGCCACTAAAGGTCAAGGGATTCTCATTGAAGGGAGCGGAGTCCACACCAGCCCGAGTTTTGCCCGCCAAAATGTGACCCTTACTGCTGAATCCGGTAGCGTCATTGAAGGGCTAACCGTCACCAACCGGGCGAGCCGAGGCACGGGGCTGTGGATTGAGTATGGCAGTCCAACCGTTAGCAACAATACTTTTAGCGATAGTCTAAGAGATGGCATTTTTGTAACTGGAAAAGCCAGTCCTATAATTGAAAATAACTTATTTGTTAATAATAGCGCGAACGGAATTTCTGTGGCTCGCGCAGCAAAGGGCGAAATACGAGGCAACCAGTTCCGAGAAACGGGTTTTGGGATTGCGATAGGCGATGTGGCTTCGCCAACTGTGATAGAGAACGGTATTTATGAAAATAACGACGGAATTGTTATCTCAAATGCTGCGAAGCCAGTGCTGCGAGGTAATTCTATCGAGAATAATAACCGCAATGGGGTGGTGATTATCGCCGACGGCAATCCAGATTTGGGCACGGCGAGCGACCCGGGCAATAATCGCATCCGCAATAATGCCGGGAAAGATTTGTTTAATGCTACGGCGAGCCAGACTATCACGGCGATCGGCAACGATATCGATGCAGATAAAATTGCTGGGCGGGTCAACTTCGTCCAATCTGATGTCCAAGTTGCTTTGTCTGATGTAGGCGGTCACTGGGCAGAGGCTTATATTACTGCTTTGACTTCCAAGGGGATTATCGCTGGTTTTCCCGATGGAACTTATCGCCCGAATCAGCCAGTAACCCGCGCCCAGTTTGCGGCGATCGTCAACAATGCTTTTGCACCAAAATCGCAACGAACGGCGACTAGCTTTGCGGATGTCAGCACCGGTTTTTGGGCATATAAAGCGATTCAGTCTGCATACCGAGGCCGCTTTTTGGCCGGCTATCCCGGACGAGTGTTTCGCCCCAACCAGCAAATTCCTAAAGTACAGGCAATAGTAGCTCTAAGTAGCGGCTTGGATTTGCGGTCTGACAATACTAGCGTGCTGAGTCGCTATGAGGATGCTTCCCAAATTCCCGGATATGCCGAGACTGCGATCGCTGGTGCTACTCAGAGTGAAATGGTAGTCAACTATCCCAATTTGGATCGCTTCGACCCCAATCGCCCTGCCACCCGCGCCGAAGTTGCTGCCTTCGTTTACCAAGCTCTGGTGAATTCCGGCCAAGCCGAAGCAATTCCCTCTCCTTATATTGTCGCCACTCCTTAGTCCTCTTTAGTCCCGTCAATATTATAAATTGCTAGAAAAATAGGGCGGTTGGTAACAGAACCCGGGTTTCTTCAAGAAACCCGGGTTCTCTGTTATATAGCAATAAGCAGTCAGCAGAAAGCTGACCGCTGACCGCTGACTGCTTATTGCTATAACAGATCTAGGGGTTGTTACAGCGCTTGTGATAAAATAGTATGGCATCTATTTGTGGTTCCTCAGTAAGCTGGGCAGCCAGCTAAACTCACAAGGAGAAAATCTACGATGATAAGACGGAATCGGATAATCGGGGGGCGTCGTTTCTGGAGGATAGGTCTATGTCTGCTGAGCGGTTTGTGTTTGGCGATCGCGATCGCGGTGGTTCGCCTACCAGCTATGGCTCAAATTACCCAAGCAGAAATTACAGAAATCTTGGATGGCACCGAGGTGACTATTGATAGCCAGCCAGCTAAGATTAACGATATAGCGCGTTCTGGGCAGCAAGTGCGTACCGGCAATTCCAGGGTCGCGCTTGTTTTTGATAACGGCGCAGCGGTAAGACTCGGGCCTAATTCTTCCCTGAAAATTGGCCAGTGCCTGGAGCTTCAACAAGGGCAAGGGGCTTTTGCTGGCCCAGCCAACGGATGCACCTCTGCAGTGGTAGCTGGAGTGCAGGGCACTATCTATATTTTGGAACAAGAGCAAGAAGGCTCGCAAGAAGGCTCGCAAGGAATCAAGGTAATTGACATCGAGCAAGAAATAGAGAAAAAAATCGAGCAAGAAGGCTCGCAAGGAATTAAGGTAATTGAAGGAGAAGTCGCCTTAGCAGAACGGGATAACCCCGAAGGTTCAGAGGCAGTAAGTATAAAACAAGGGGAGAAAGTAGCTATCGTTAACGATCGCGTTGGTGAGGTAGAGAGTTTACAACCCTGGGAATTTGGAGATGTTCTCACCGGAATTCTGTTTAAGGGATTTCTAGGACAACTGCCCGGCCAGGAAAAACTTCAGGGAGTATGCAAGGATCTCTTTCCCAACTTTGCCTGCCCTAATGTAGGCGGCGGTGGAATAAAATTGCCTTTTTAGGGCGTAGGGTGTGGCGGTAGAGTTTTTGGGGTGTAGGGTGTAGAGTTTTTGGGGTATTGGGTGTAGGGTGTGGGGCGTAGGGTGTGGCGGTAGAGTTTTTGGGGTGTAGGGTGTAGGGTGTGGGGTGTGGGGGCTGTTGGCTGTTGGCTGTTGGCTGTAGGAAAAGAGATTTATTAGTTTGCCCTAATTCCATGCTTACTAATTCCCGATTACTCGATTAGTTTAAAAGAACAGCAGTGGAAAAAAGACCTTCCGATAAGAAATTAAAAGAGCGAGATTTAAAATTTCATCTCAAAAGCTATTTTAGCGTTTTGCTAATGGGGTTTTGGGTTTTAGCGGGCGCGATCGCAACGGGCAGTTCTGCATCCTGGGTACAATGGCTGGAGCGGCAAACCCAAACGCTTTTTTTTAAATTGCGAGGTTCCGTGCCGGTTCCTGAAAACATGATTATTTTGGCCATTGACGATGAGTCGCTCTCCGCTGCACCTATATATGCAGACGATCCTCAAGGGGAAGCGATCGCAGACCTTCTAGCTACTTGGCCTTGGAAGCGAGCGGCATACGGCAAGGCGATCGAGCGCTTAATGGCAGCAGGAGCCAAGTCGGTGGCAGTGGATGTTATCTTTTCGACTCCCAGCATATATGGAGATGCAGACGACCGGCAATTTCAAGAAGTATTGCAACGCTATGCCGATCGCGTTACTTTGGCAGCTTTGTATCGAGATTCCCCGACCCCTACAGGAAACCTCGTCCAATTGGTCAAACCCTATCAGAGCCTGGAAACTACTCCTATGTCTGTGGGTTTTATTAATTATCTGCCCGAGAGCGATGGCAAAATTCATAGTCTGGGAACGGCATATTTAGAAGAAGTAGTTCGCCCTTTAGATCTGCCAACTTTACCGTCATTCGATCGCTTGGCGCTAGATTCGGCGGAAATACCTTATCCAGAGCCGAAAGGCAGAGATATTTTTTTCTATGGGTCGTCGGGTAGCTTTCCTAAAGTGCCGTTTTGGCATATTCTCTATGAGGATTGGTGGGAAATACATTTAAAAGAAAAAACTTTTCAGGATAAGGTGGTGCTGATTGGAGCGACAGCAACTTCTCTCCAGGATTTCTTTACCACGCCTTTCAGAGGGAAAAAGATGGCGGGCGTCGAAATTCATGCCCATGCGATCGCCACTTTACAAGAAGGAAAATCTATCAAGAGAGGGCTACCGACAGGTGCGAGCGAGGGCATTTTCGTCTTGGTGGCAGTTGCCTTGGCGGCGGTACTAATAGACAAAATGCCCAAACAAACTCTAGCGCGCTTGTCTTGGGGATTTGGGCTCGCTATCGGCTGGGGCTGTATATCCTATCTGCTATTTGCCTACGCCCAGACGATTGTGCCCGCCGCCGTTCCCGTAGTGGCGATCGCTGCTATCGGTTTCTGCCACTTCATCATTGGCGCGATCGGCGACCAGCGTTCTAAAAAGCGATTTCGCCGCACCTTAGAACGTTATTTAGCTGCTCCCATTGTCGAGGAAATTCTCAAACAACCGGATGACTATAAAGCCCTGCTCAAAGGAGGAAAAATTAACGCAGCAGTTCTATTCTGCGACATTCGCGGTTTCACCAACCTTTCCTCCCACCTCCCCCCAGAAGTATTGGTGGAGCAACTGAATATCTATCTCGATGCGATGGTAGAAGCTATCTTGGCAGCAGACGGCACCTTAGATAAATTTATTGGCGATGCCGTCATGGCCGAATTTGGTTCTCCAGTTTCTCAAGGAGAAAAGACCGATGCCATGAATGCAATTCGTGCTGCTTTAGAAATGCGCAGCGCCTTAGCTCGGCTTCGAGAAACATGGCGGCAGCAAGGTCGGGTTCCTTTGTTTAATGGTATTGGCATTAACTATGGAGAGTTGATTGCTGGGAATATAGGATCTTGGCGTCGGATGGAATATGCAGTTATCGGCGACACCGTTAATGTTGCCAGCCGGATTGAGGGCTTAACCAAAAAAGTAGGCGTGGATATTTTAATTGCAGAATCTCTCTACAAGCTCGTAGCAGAAGAAGTTGAGGCAGTTTTCATCGGCGATCGCGAAGTCCGAGGCCGGGAATTAAGGGTCCGACTCTACAGCTTGGTGGGCAGAAAGGGAAATCTAGAGGATCAAAAGATTTATCAGCAAGTACGGGAAGAAATGCAGGAATTTTTGACTCCCGCTCCATGAGGCAGCTGACTGCTGACTGCTGAAAGCTGATTGCTTATTGCTATACCAAATAATTGGACAGAAAATGAAACCCATAACTACAGCGGCTACAGCACTATTGGCAATTGCGATCGCGGGCTTAGCGCCAATACAACAAAACGCGCGATCGCAAGAAAATGCACCGGAACAGCCGGTTCCTCCTTCTATTCCAGCAGGGCTTACCAGAGAAGAAGTGTTAAATGCTTGCATCCAAGAGCGCGCAGAAAGTCTGCCGCAATTATACAGCGACGTTCCGCCGACTCATTGGGCTTACACTGCAGTGCAGACTATGGCTTATTGCGGAGCTTACCGCTCGGCCACGCCCCCGTCTCTAATTGAAAAATTGCTGAGAAGCGATTCCGATGAGTCGCCCTTATTGGGAGGAGACAAACCGCCGTTTTCTTCGCCATAATATAGAGGAAGCTCTCAGCGGTCAGCAGTTAGCAGTCAGCTAAGGGACTTGCGCAGCAAATTTAGTACCAGTCCCCAAGCGCGCTTTGACCGTCACCGTTCGGGCGCTCGCTCTGAGCTTGTCGAAGAGTCGAAGCCCAATGCCCAATAAACTATTTTATAAAAAGTACCGTATGACGAGCGTTCCGCCTGTCCTATAAGTTGAATTTTTGTAGTAGGACGGGCGGAACGCCTGTCCTATAGGGTTTTGGGATTAACTACCGATACCAAATCCAACTACAAAAACAAATGCACCGGCTTGGAGTCGGTGCATGGGAGTTTAGTATTACGTTTGATCCGTGCAATTTTGGCACTATGCTACTTTTTTGCTGCGGCGCTTTTTGAGCAAGACCAGACCACCTCCGGCTAGAGTCGTGCTGAGAATGGTTAGCGGCTCTGGCACCTTCTCGTACTCAATATTTACTTCAGGGTTTACCAGCTGACCAGTTATTGACAGAGTGGCGTTGCCTCTTGCGATATTAGCCAAACCAAGTCCTACCTTGGCTTCCATGTTAAGCGATCCTGAGAAAGCTGTGCTTCCTTCTGAAAAAGATATGGTGTCTGTGTCCGTTTTATTGATTGGACCTGATCCGAAGCCTTTAAAGACAAGAGGGGCAAAACTTAAGCCTCCCAGACCTGTAATTGCCGCATCACCTTTTACAAAGGATTCAAAGCCGATTCCCTTTACGCTCGCATCAAAGGTCGAATTGCCCCAAGAACCAATCAATTTTGCAATCACTAGAACGTCTGCTTTCTTAGGTAGCTCAGTAATCCTTTTATAGTCTCCAGAAGGTGTTTCGTGCCTGTAACTTAGCTGAAAGCTACCTGCTAGAAAGTCAGAGTCTGCGTCGCTGAATCCAGAAAGCAGAATAGATTTGGCCTCGACATTTGCAGACGCTGTCGTATCTCCGGTTACCATAAGCTCCCAAATTAATGGGACTGAAATAATTTCGCCTGCCAGGGCGGGTTTAATATTAATTAGCGACGCTGATGCAATACCAGCGAATACCAAAACCCTTGACGCCACATTAAGAGTAACGCAACAAAGACGATGGCGATCGGGACGATCGGTTGTTTTCATTTTTCATACAAGCTCACTATTGGCCTTATTAAGTATTTTTTAAGCATCTCTGAAAAACTGCAATTGCGGCCTTTCTATAGCCTCCCTGTTAAGGGAAGTTAGCAACAACCAAAGAACGCATGGTCCTGCCGAAAGCCGCCTGCAACGCCACTCTCGTACCGCTTTTTTGCAATCCAGAAACGCTTAAGAATAAGCTTGCCCTTCAAGCGCCCTTTTAAGTTCGCTTTGCTAATAGCATTTAAGGAATCTTTACAAACCAGCATCTCAACAATCATGCCTCAATCTCAATAAGGTCGATAATAATTGTCCCTTATTGAGATTGAGGCATGATTGTCGATCGCGATGAGGATATAGTGGGTTGAATTGTAAATTACGCTATATATAACGTTTTTATATAACCTTTATACGGTCTTTGCCCCTTCCCAATTCGCCTTTTATTAGGAAGCCAAACTGTAGCGAGTTTTAAGGCTATCCGCATTACCGGGCAAATGGTATAGAAGCCAGTCGAATCTTCTCCAGTTCACAAGATTTCGCAATAAAAAGGGCTATACTGTCTTTACAGTAACTTTAACAAAAAATAGGCATAGAGAACCAAGGCTCTAGTGATTGTATAGTAATGTTTAGAAACAATACTATACTATAACAATTGTTGCATAGCGTGTCGAATGTCTTAAGAATACAGTCTCGATAATGCCGTCCCAGCCAGGGCGCTTCGGAGGGCCGAAATTATTGAGATTGCCGAAGCGAGATAATCGAACCCCCGTCCACATTTGAGAGTCTCTAACTGAAGGCATATTATTAAAAAACCCCGTAGGACAGGCGAGACGCCCGTCCTACGGGAGACAAGGGGACAAGGGGACAGGGGGACAAGGGGACAAGGGGACAAGAGGGAAATCCCAATGCCCAATGCCCAATGCCCAATGCCCAATGCCCAATGCCCAATGCCCTTTAACTCAGCTTATTCAATTTAGTTCCGCATTTGTAGCAGAAATTAGAATTAGCTGGATTCTTCGTGCCGCAGTTCGTGCAAAAAACATGGGCTGCAGGGGACGGGCTATCTACTGGTTCCAGGGGCGGCTTGGCAACCTGAGTCGGTGCCCGAGAAGGATCGATCGCCGGTTCAGCTTCCTCAACGGGAGTTACTTCCCCAGTTCCTTGCAACTTATAGGCTTCAATAATATCCCGAACTATCTTCGCCTCGCGCTTATAAATCAGACTATCTTTGCCCCCTTCTTTTTCTAACTCGTTCTGGCGTTCTGCCAGATAACCCATAAAGCGATTGTAGAGCTGCTGTTTCTGCGAGTTAGTTTCTGCTGCATCCAGTTTCGCCGTAACTTGGCGCTGAATTTCTTCGCGATCGTCCCGGCAAGCCTTTACCTCCAAGACTTGCACCGCTTCCTCCCAGCTTGAGGCAATATCCACATCCTCGCGACCGATCGCCGTTGGTCGAGTATAGCGAATCACGCTTTCCTTGGTGCGCCGATTTTCATCCACCCGCAAAACTTCCAAGGCTCGCCCTTGCACCACTAGCTTATAAATTTCTGGGTTTTCGGGAAAAATATCCCAAAATGGCGGTTCTTTCTGAATGTGAACGGGAATCGGCGGGTCTTTGCTTTCTCCGCGCAGTTGCGATCGCTTGGCCTCAATAGTTTGCCCTTTCCAGTCTTGATAGGATTGCCGCAGCTCCCGCATCCCATCAATAGAACGCAGGGAAAAACCGCCAGTTTCTTGCACGAAAACAATCCGGTGCCGCTCCGCCTGACCTAGAGGAGTAATAGCATCCCGACTGCCAACACGTTCTTCTAACAAAGGCAACAATTTCATCGCCGCCGGATCCGTAGCATTGCGACCGCCAACTACAGCAACCTTAGTATTGGTGGCCGGAGTAAAGCCAGCATCTCGTCCTTTCATCACCGCATCGGAAAGCAAAATCAGCGGTTTGGATTTGCTGTAAGCGATGCCGACTTGACTGCGGATTTCGCCTTCGTCATTGTTGAAAAGTTTGAAAACGCGATCGCAGGCCGCCAGCTCCCGTTTCAAGCGACTGGTATTGGGCGCTTCATCAATAAACCGCCGCGTTTTATTAGCAACTATTTCCTGAAAATCTTCATCCTGCACTTCGGCCAACTGCGGCAAATCGAACAGCCGCATCACCTCGTCCGCCGCCCGGTTTTGCTTCCACAAAGGACTGGCCTCGGCTAAAACCTCGTCGGACAAAGTGCTGCAAATCCCGTCTAAGCCAGAATCGTAAAGGCTCTTATTGCCCTCGCTCGCTCCAGCGAATTGCTCGATTAAGTCGTAATAGAGGTCGTTGAGTCCTTGGCGCTCGTATAGTTTAATCCCATTAACGAGCAAAGCATCGGCACTATCCGCTTGGGCGTCCGCTTGTTGTTGGAAATTATCTTGCCATTGCCGCAATTTCAGAGTCAAGCGAGTAAAGCGCCGCTCCAGTTCGTCTAAATGTTCTTGCAGGCGCTGGATTACATCCAATCCCAGAAACCGAGCTTTGCGCTGAATGGTAGCGATCGCGCTTCCTTCCAATCCAGCCAGCGCTTTTTCGGCATATTCTTCCATCTTCGCCTGCTTGGTCAGACCAAACTTATCCTTAAAATGAGAAATATCTTGCAGCGCTTCTTCATATTCCTTGCGCCGTTTTTCCTCATTCGGCTGCCAGACCTTCTCCGCTTCCCGGCGAAACTTCTCCGCTGCATTCTCGAAAATCTGCCGCAAATTGCTAATAAAAGCATCGGCAAACTTCGGCCCCCGAGTTCGATCTTCTATCGAGCGATAAAACTCCTCTTCTAGAGCCTTTCGCCCTTCGCGCACGATTCGATTGCGATTGTCATACATTTTCTGCAAAAAATCTCCATGCAATCGCTCGTCTGGGCTTAGCTCCCGCAGGTGGCTGCTCGAATATTCCTCGACTTTCGGCGCTAAGTAGCTATCTACAAATTGGAGAATCTTGCCTTTCTCGGAGCCGGCGACTCCCAAAACCCCTTGCTGGGTGGATTGCAGCAAATTGTCCGTAGCGATTTCATGGCGGATGCTATTGACCCAAGCGGAAATTGTGGCGATATAGGACTTATCCCCGGCGGAAGTCAAGCCCTCGATCAATTCGCGATCGCTCAGCCGCATCCGCTTGAGAAGATCGTTTTGCACTAGCTCGAATACATTCGGCGGCAATAACGCCGATTCGTTCAGCCACCAAGCCAGAAAATCCGCTGCCAGACGATTGTTTAAAGCAGTGCGAATCTGGGCAATGGGAATTTCTATACTGGAAAGCCCGAAGCTCATAAAGTTTTTCGGATAGCTGCGCCCCCCCGGGTCTGCTTGCGCCCAAGCTCCTTTAATGTTGTCGCGAATCGAGCGCTTGTGCGGCGCAAAGTCAGAGGTTAAATCTAAAAAGATATTTTGGGCAATCAGTTCCCGAATTTGGTCGAGACTAAACTCGCTTTCGCCGTTTTTGGTGCCAACTAGATAGGTGAAGTCAAAGGGCGGCAATTTGCTGCGGACTTCATCTACTAAGCTGCTGCTGTATTGGCCGACATATTCCGTGCGGTAGTCAGAGAAATAGCTTAGCTCCATCATAGCCGCGTAGCCGTTGGCCAGGACGCGATCGCCAACATTAATTCCCGAAAACGCCTCTGGCATAGGAGCGATCGCCGTTATCAAAGGACTCGCTTGTCCTGTCAGCCAATGGCGAGCGCAATAGCCGATATCGATTAGCATCCCGCTGCCGGTGCCTCCCGACAAAGAACCGACCACAAACAAGTTTAGGCCGCCGGCCGCTACTTTAATATCGTAGTTATCCAGCATATAGTTTTCCTGGCCTTTCACCTTATCCGCCGCTCGGTTAAAAGCATTTTGGATATTGTGGTAGTTACAGAAATAAGCGAATCGCCCGTAACCGCGAATCTGACCCGCCCCGGCTTCAATCGCATTCAAGTTTCGGCTCAGCTCCGGCGGAAACCAGCTTTGAATCCAAGGATAGTTTTCCATATTAGATAGCCGGTCTCTAACCTGGC
This sequence comes from Oscillatoria sp. SIO1A7, assembly GCA_010672965.1. Classification (GTDB taxonomy): domain Bacteria; phylum Cyanobacteriota; class Cyanobacteriia; order Cyanobacteriales; family Laspinemataceae; genus SIO1A7. Next base: position 216,632 of record JAAHFN010000009.1, on the reverse strand, counting down.
GACCGCTCACGCTTGCCCAGATTTTCTCGTCATCTTTAAATGGAGAACCGGCAGCTCCGGGGTTGGTCACCTTATATTCTTTGTCCGTATCGACAATTAGAAAACTGATGATGGGGAATTTTTTCAAACTCCCGTAGCTTTCCTCCACCAATCGCCGCACCCGCGACAAGATTTCATGGCCGGTTCCGCCCACTCCCACCAATACGGTGGGCACCATAGTTTTTTCTTCAACATTTATTGCCATTTATTTTATATCCTTATAATTGGGCATTGGGCATTGGGCATTGGGCATTGGGCATTGGGCATTGGGTGGATCTTAGAGTTAAAAGTTAAGAGTGAATAGTGAAAAGTTAAGAAAGCTAATTATTCACTATTCACTCTTCACTATTAACTTTCCTCCATGCCCCAGGCCCCATGCCCATGCCCTATACCTATTTTCTGTGGCCTATGCTTTTTAGATAAGCGCTGAGTTTTGGAGTTAATTCGTCAACGATAGGCTTGAACCGAGCTACTTGTTCGCTGGTTATTAGCTGTCTCCTATACGCTAGTCTCAACCAACTGATTGTTTCATATAAAGAGCCTCTGGCTATTTTGACAAAGCGCTTATTGTCTGCATCGTTATACCTACCTCTACCTTCGGCAATATTAACGCAGATACTATCGGCTGACCTGACCAATTGTTTGCCGATTGTATCCTTGGTAAAATAATCCCACTCTTTAACAAGATACAAAATTTCATTTGCCAAATTTTCTGCTAATTTATAAACATCCAAATTCTCAAAGTCTGGTCTCGCTGCACTCACACCCCGAACTCCTAAATACTAAACTGCAATTAACCAACTGGCTACAATAATCTATGCCCAATGCCCAATGCCCCATGCGCTATGCCCAATGCCCAATGCCCAATGCCCAATGCCCAAAAATTAACACATCCCTGCAAATGGCAAGCCAAATAATTGCCAAACAACGATCGCCGTTAGTACAGTCCAGAATAAAGCATTGCCTAGAGCGAGTTGCCCTGCCAGAGTTATATCTAATCCGATTAAACCTTGAAAGAGCCAGCGATCGAACGGCAAAGTTAGCATCCACATAAAAAAGATGAAGGCAGCGCCGAGCCAGAAAATCAACCATCGTCTATTACTATTAAAGCGAGTAAAAAATGTATCGACGAACAAGGCTTCTAGATTGCTGGCTTCGTCGGATAGATAGATGCCGTTGGTGCGGTCGGTGGCGCGGCGCAAGTCCCGAGAATCTTTACCGCCTAAAACCACAGCGTTAATTTTTACTTTGCGAGCGATCGCCTCTTCGATTGAGCTTTTATTGACATCGGCGATACCGTCAGTAACCACCAGCAATTCCCGACAGCGCTTTTCCTCGATACCGCTCAGGGCGGCGGTTCCCTCCTGAATCGCCAAATTCAGATTAGTGCCGCCGCCGAGCTGTTGTTCTAGATTCGGCGCTTGCAACGACTGCTTCAACTCTCCTTCTACTTGCTGGCTATCCGCCGTAAAAGAATTCGTTAAAGCTTGCACTTGGCTAGCAAAGCCAAAAACGCGAATTTGATTTTGTTCTTCTAGAGCTTTATTTGCCCCCAGATAAGAGCTGACGGCTTGGATTTCTTGATTTCTGACGGTGCCAGAGGTGCTGCTGCTGAAATCAATGGCGATCGCCACAGCCACTTGGGGTCGCCCCAAACCCAATAATAAGAATAAGGCGGCGAATAACAAGCACAGCGCCATCAGAATTGAGGGAATTTGAAATAGGGGATAAAGCCACAATGGGCGACGAGAAAGCATAATTTTTAATTGGGCATGGGGCATGGGGCATTGGGCATGGGGGAATGGGGGCATGGGGAATGGGAGTATTGGGCATAGTGAATAGTGAATAGTTTTTTCTTTACCCTTCACCTTTGACTTTTGACCTCTTCGCGTCCCAATGCCCAATGCCCAATGGGCAGGTGTGGCGCCCCATGCCCAATTTTCAAATTGCATCGAATTGATGTTTGGAACCAGACGGACCTGCCGTTCCCGACACGGCCTTGACTAAAGGAATATCGTTAAAAATATTAAATTCCGTAGCTGTTTTCTTAAGGGTAATGCCTTGGTTGAGGGCTTGGGAAATCGCCGCGCGATCGCCCGGGTGCTGGGAAATCGCATCAACCAATGCCTGAGTAGCATCATAAGTAGTTGCAGTGCGCCAGCTTACTCGTCCTTGCCAGAGATCGGTGGCATCGCGAGCAAAAGGATCGTCTTTTCTCCATCGCCAAGGTACGGCCAAAACCAATCCGTCAATGTCCTCACCTCCTTTAACTAAAATTGTCGGATTGTAGAGTTCGTCCGCACCGAGAAGTTTTAATTGATTATTATTGGCTTTGGCCAGAGCGATCGCGATATCTACCTTATTGCGAGTTAAAGCCAAATAAGCGACATTGGCTCCCGCTTGGCGAGCTTCTCGAATAGCCGATGCTGCTTCAAAGCCAGAAACAGTAACGTCAATTTCCTTAACTATTTTTCCCCCCTTTTGGGACAGAGCTTTAGCAAACTCATCTTTCATCTCTTGGCTGTAGCCAATATCGGAATTGTAAAAAACCGCCGCTGCAGCGGGAGAATAAGTTTGCGCGGCGTAATTCGCTAGAGTTTCTCCCACTTGTTGCTGATAGCTCCTCAACAAGACTTTGGTTTTGTCGATAGAAATTGTTTTCACATTAGAGTTAGCGATCGCAGTATTCAGAGGCGACAATACCGCCAAGTTATTTTGTTCGTAGCTTCTCATAGCCTGACGGCTATCGTTGCTAACTCCATGTCCCAGCACCCCCAGCACATTTAGGGGAGCATTAATAATATCTTGCGCCAGAGAATCGGCAATACTTGCTTGCTCTTCATTAACCACCACTACTTCTAATAAGCGATTGGGCAATTGGCGGTTATACTCCTCTTGATATTGAGCCACCCCCCGTAGAACTTCTTTAGCTTCGTTGACTCTTGGAGTAATCGGCGCTACCACCGCCATTCCCACCGGATTGCCAGATTCTTTAGCCTTAGCATTGTTGAGATAAATTTTTGCCTCCGGGTCGTTCGGGTCGCGGTTCGCTGCTAGCTGATATTCTCGAATCGCTCCATTCCAATCCCCTTGGGCAAAAAGCGCCGCTGCCGCAGTTTTTTCCTGAAAGTTGCGGCCTCCGGTCAGCAAAATTTTCTCCCCCTGACTAATCAGCCTCGCATTAACTGCAGTATCGCTAACTATCGCCAGAGGATTGACCGATATTCCTACAGTGGAATTGCCATCTGTTTCATTCTTATTTTGCTGGCTTACATACCACCAACCCCCACCGCCGACGAGGAGCATCAGGGCGATCGCAACCGCAATCGGCACCAGAGGCGGTTTGCCGACATCGTTCCCAGAGACCTTAGTTTTACCTGGCTGCATTGCCTCCTTCGGCAAGCCACAGATTACGCAGTCTGGACCGTAATTTTCCTGTGGTGCGTGAGGACCGGAAGAATTTGGATATTCCTTCCCATCCTTAGGCACCCCGTCGCAAATCCAACTTCTAGGCGAACTCACTTTCCCCCCAACCTTTCCTTTCTTGATGACGTTTGCGTTCGATCGCTATTCTAGATGTTAAAACCAAGACGCGATCGCTAGATTCCGCATACCCCAAAGGGGGGAGCGGGGGGCACAGGAGATGGGGAAGGAGTAAGCACAACAGGACTTACGCAAAAGATCCTTGATTTGGCGGATTGTAGGGGCTTTTCCCGAGCGTGGTTGCCCCTCCCCGTAGTGCCGTTGCGTAAGTCCTACACTGTTGCCGATTTGAGTTTCGAGTTGGGGGAAGCGAGACAAGGGGACCGAGGTAAACGGGGGACTGGGAGACAAGAGGTAGGGTGTTGACTCTGAGGGGTTTCGCCAAAAACGGTGACAACCGGGATCGTTCCCAATTGAAACCCGAATCCAGAGTTCCCGTAGGACTTTCCAGCTTCCGAAAGCGGTCGGGAAATAGTATGAACAGGACTTACGCACTACCTCTATATCTGGTAGGGGTCAACGGCCGTTGACCCCTACACTTAGGGCGCATTTCTACAATTTGCCAGGACTTACGCAAAACATCCATATTTGGTTGTTTGTAGGGGCAATCCCAAGAGCGATTCTCCTTACGGAGACGCTTCGCGAACGCCCCTCCCCGTAGTGCCGTTGCGTAAGTCCTAATCCATATTTGGTTGTTTGTAGGGGCAATCCCAAGAGCGATTCTCCTTACGGAGACGCTTCGCGAACGCCCCGTTCGCGAAGCGTCTCCGCAAGGAGAATCGCTCTTTGTCGTTGCGTAAGTCCTGTTTGCGTAAGTCCTAATGAAGTTTCCCTACACCCCACACCCCACACCCCACACCCTAGACAAGGGGACCCGGGATAAGGAAAAACTAATAATCCTCCTGGTGATATAATCTGGACTCAGAACTAGGATGTTGACCGTGGGGGGGGGTGGAAAGTTCGGGTATCAAAGCTATTTTCCCGTTCGCGAAGCGCTCCGCCCCTAAGAATCGCGCTTCGGGAGCCGGAAAGTCCTTCCTACGGTTAGGAGGTTTCGGGTTTCAAGCTGGAACGATACCCGGTTGTTACCAAACGGTGAGGGAGCCTCATCACAAACACCCTAGCTCAGAACCGAGTTAATGACCTCAAAACATTAGGATTGTCAAGATGTTGAGCGAGCTTTTGAGAAAAAAACACACCAAAAACTTTCAGGTTTACGATGTCAATAAGAATGGTTGTGTAGAGCAAGCAGATCTAGAACTATGCGCTCAGAACATTTCTGCGCTGCGGGGCATAAAAACGGGAACGTCAGAATTTGATAACATTATGATTAAATATGTAGCTATTTGGAATGATTTCTGGCTGCCAGCAGATATAAATGGTGATGGAAAAGTGGAACTAGAGGAGTATTTGACTGTTGCCAATAAATCGATTGAAAATTTTGCCAATTCAGCGAATCTTCAAGAAAGTCATGCTGCCAAAGTAACCGCAATATTTACTTGTTTGGATGCTGATGGAAATGGCCAAATTAGTTTGGCTGAATACAAACAATATTTCACAGCACTTGGCCTTGGCGAAAAGGTTGCTGAAGAGGCTTTCGTGCGTTTAGATGAAGATGGAGACGATGTTCTATCCCTTGAGGAATATATAGAGCGAAGCAAGGAATTTCATACGAGTGACGATCCTAATGCCCCGGGTAACTGGCTTTACGGCTCATATCAATAGTATAGCCATTGATTTAATGAGTTGGAAATTCGATGATTAAGAACGATCGCCAGTATGAAATTAGCAAAGAGTGGGTAAAAAAGTTTAGTGAAGCGATCGCCCGCGTTGATGAAGATAAAGCGACAAAGCGATCCGATCCGGTTGGCTGGCAGCTAAATAGAGATTCGTTGCAAGTGCATCTAGATGGGTTGCTAGAGGAAATTGCCGAATATGAAATGCTGGTGAATCGCGACGAGCGAACCCCAATCGAGCTGAGCTGCGATCGCTTGGTCAACTTTCCTCGGCTGCTAATTAAAGCGAGGCTGGCGGCTAATCTAAGTCAAAAAGAACTGGCCGAGCTAGCAGGACTGACCGAGGAGCAAATTCGCGCGTTTGAAGAAAATGACTATCAAAATGCCAGCTTCGCAGAAGCGATCGAAACTGGCAGCGCTTTAGAGCTAAAACTTAAAAGCTGCGAGGTTTTGTTTCCTTTGGATACCCTCAGAAGAACCCCCATTACCCTCGAAGAGTTGCAACATCCCCGTCGGGTTAAGTTTTAAGTTTTGAATTCTTAGCTTGAGAGTTCTTAGCTTGAGAGGTTTGAGTTTTGAGTTGTTTTGGCTAGTGTTATGGCTCGCAGGGTTAAGGCGATCGCCAAAGAACCATATCGCTCCCATCCAAGTCCATGATAATTATTCTAGAGTTTAAAACATGAAACCCATAAAAGCTCTAATTTTATGCCAAAAAAACAATTATTAACTGCTCTGCTATCCTTGACCCTGCTAGCACTGGTCGGGGGATGTTCTCCTAACGATCCTTTAGCAAATAGAAGCGATACGACCGATCGCAATACTTCCGAATCGTCAGCGCAAAACCAGCGTTCTGAGGTCGATTTCTCAGTCGAAAACGCCCCCGCCCCCACCCCGAGCAAACCTTCTCAGCCCTTGACTGCACCTCCAGGCAATCCAGAGCCAAAGACTAATAGCCAAATTCAGGACTACATCAAAAATATCGCAGTTAGAGGATTTGCCCAAAACAGGCAAGGAGTCTGGATTCAATCCCCCGATCGTCTTTTGGCCAATCATCAAGGTACAGTTCCTTTACCCGCCGCTTCCGTGACTAAAGTTGCTACGACATTGGCAGCCCTAAAAACCTTTAGTCCCACCCACCAATTTGTAACTAACATTGGGATAACAGGACTAATTGAAAATGGCGTATTAAAAGGAGACTTAATCGTCCAAGGAGGAGAAGACCCGCTATTTGTCTGGGAAGAAGCGATCGCCTTGGGCAACACTTTAAACCAACTGGGCATCAAACGAGTCGCTGGCAATCTCGTTATAGTTGGCAAATTTTATATGAACTTTGAATTCGACCCCCTCGCATCCGGGACTCTACTCCAGCAGGGGATGAATAGTCGCATTTGGCCAGTCGAAGCAGAAACCCAATATCAAACCTTGCCCCCCGATACCCCTCGACCCCAGGTGATATTTGACAATGGAGTAAAAGTCATACCCTCAGCTCCAGTCGCCCTGCAACCTCTGGTGCGCCATAATTCCAAACCCCTCGGCGAACTCGTCAAATTGATGAACATGTATAGCAACAACTACATGGCTCAGATGCTCGCCGATTCTGTAGGCGGTGCCAATGCCGTCGCCCAAATAGCAGCAGACGCAGCAGGCATTCCGCGATCGGAAATTCAACTAATCAACGGTTCTGGCTTGGGCGAAGCAAATCGCATCTCTCCCCGCGCTGCTTGCGGGATGTTTCTTGCCCTCGATCGCGTCGTTACTCCTTATAATATGACCCTTGCTGACGTAGTTGCTATTGTCGGCCAAGACTTAGGAGTCTTAAAAAATCGTCAAGCCCTTAAATTATCGGTTATCAAAACCGGAACCCTAAATAATGTTAGCTCATTAGCCGGAGTAATACCCAATCAGAAACACGGCCAAGTCTGCCTTGCCATTATCAACTCAGGCAGAGGAGCTACTCAATTTCGCGACGAACAAGATGCCCTTGTAACCAGACTATTAAGCCAGTGGGGAACCGTCAGCACCCCACCGGCCAAATTAAAACCTACCTCTTGGCAAAAAGGCAGAACCTCTGGCAATGAAATTGTCAAAAAGGAATCGAATTAAGGGCATGGGGCATGGGGCATTGGGCATTGGGAAAGTGAATAGTGAATAGTGATTGGCTTTCTTAACTTTTCACTCTTCACTTTTCACTTTTCACTCCCAATGCGCCATGCCCAATGCCCCATGCCCAATTCCCAATGTCAATTACTTAATACTCACCTTCGCTCCAGCATCTTCTAGCAGCTTCTTGGCTTCCTCTGCAGCATCTTTTGCAACAGCTTCTTTAATTGCCTTGGGTGCCGATTCCACCAGATCTTTCGCTTCCTTCAGACCGAGGCCAGTCATTGTCCGCACCACCTTCAGAATCGGAATCTTCTTATCGGAGGGTACTTCGTCGAGAATCACGTCAAACTCCGTTTTCTCTTCTACTTCTTCGGCAGCAGGGCCAGCCGCTGCTGGTCCAGCTATCACCATGCCACCCACAGGTGCTGCGGCGCTAACGCCGAAAGTTTCTTCAATTTGCGTGACCAACTCAGATGCTTCTAGCAGGCTGAGGACTTTTAGTTTTTCCAAAATTTCGTCAGTTGCAGCAGACATATCTAACTCCTATCAAAATTCTCAAGTGAATGATTTTGCCCAATATCGGGCTTTGGTCTATAAGTCGCCTATATGCAATTCGCCGATCTAAGTGCGAGTTGCTCCAGCTTTGGCAATCTAAGCCTCGCTTTCTTCCTTGCTCTCCGGTTCTGCATGAGCCTTCAGACCGCGAGCAATAGACGAGGGAACTTCTTTGATACCCAGGGCAATCTTCGTCGCCAGCGAATTAATCGCACCAGCAATTTGACCCATGAGTTGTTCCTTCGATGGCAGCTCTCCAATAGCCTTGACATCGGCTTCCGTCAGTAGCTTACCTTCCAATAAGCCACCGCGAAGTTCGGTTTTTTTGGTGGCTTTTTGGAATTCTTGATAAGCCTTGATTCCACCGCCGATATCGTCTTTGAGGAAGATAAATGCTGAAGAGTCTTTAAGCAACTCTCCCATTGCTTGCCAGTTTTCGTCACCCTCAACAGCCCGTTTCATAAGGGTGTTTTTGGTGACCTTACAAATGGCATTTGATTCTCGCAGTCGGTTGCGCAAATCGGTAATCTCAGCCACAGATAGCCCTTTGAAGTCAATAACAAAGGTCATCTGCGACTCGCTGAGATTCTGTTTTAGGTCGGCTACAATAGCCTCTTTGTCTTCTAATGTCCTTGGCACACCTTTTCACCTCCTTTTAAAAACCAAAAACCCCGGCGAAAGCCGGGGTCGCGCCCCTCCTAATGTCAATTTGAATAAAGCCCTTACGAAGCAGTCAGCGGTCAGCGGTCAGCGGTCAGCTAAGAAAGAAAAGCTTATTGCTGAGAGCTTTTTTGCAACATATTGGCTTTTTCTGACATTGGGGGACAACCTCGGCAGGATATTAAGCAATCAGCGCCTGCTGTCTTTGGCTGCGTTTATTTAATTGGTTTAGGCTAAAAACTAGGGAGTAGGGTGTAGGGTTTAGGGTGTAGGTAATTGAGAATTGAAGAGTTTTAAGTTTTGGGTGTTAAGTTTTAAATTAAACACAAGCTCAAAGCTTAAAATTTAACCCTCAAAATTTAACCCTCAAAATTACCCTAGACTCCACACCCTACACCCTACACCCTACACCCTACTCCCTACTCCCTTTATTTAGGCTGCATCGGCAACCTTCATATCCCGCAGAGCATTGATATCAACTTCGATTGAAGGCCCCATAGTTGCAGAGATATAGACGCTGCGCCAATAGCGACCTTTAGCACCAGAAGGCCGGTTGCGATCGACGCATTCTTGGAGGGCCTTCAGATTAGTTAGCAAATCTTCCTCTGAGAAAGAAGCTTTGCCAAATAGAATATGGACAATGCCGGTGCGGTCTGCCCGAAATTCTAGTTTACCACCTTTGAACTCGGCGATCGCCTGTTCCAAATCAAATGTTACCGTACCGCCTTTGGGGGATGGCATCAAACCTCGCGGTCCTAGTAGCCGTCCTAATTTGGCTACCTTCGGCATCATATCCGGCGTAGCAATCAGCTTATCAAAATCCATATTACCTTGCTGGATTTCGTTAATCAGATCCTCCGAGCCTACTACATCGGCCCCTGCGGCATTAGCTTCTTGTACCTTTTCCCCTTGGGCTATGACAGCCACTCGCACTGTTTGCCCCGTACCTTTTGGCAGCGATACAGTTGTCCGCAACTGTTGGTCGGTATATTTCGGATCGATTCCCAAACGGATATGAGCCTCTGCTGATTCCGGGAACTTCGCTGTGGCGGTTTCCTTGAGCAGCTTAAGGGCCTCTGTCGGTTCGTAAGCCCGTTCCTCGACCTTTTTCTTCAGTTCCTGCAGTCTTTTAGATATTTTTCTTGCCATCTGTCTCTCCTGGGGTTGCTAGCGAGAATCCATCTCTCCCCCATTTTTGGTTTGCCTTTCTCAACCATCCTTAATTTTGCTCGATCGCCTAATCTGCGATCGCCACGCCCATATTCCGAGCAGTCCCTTCTACAATTCGCATTGCCGCCTCAATATCATTGGCATTGAGATCCGGCATCTTCGTTTTGGCAATATCCTCCAGTTGAACCCGGGTAATACTCCCAACCTTGTTTCGGTTTGGCTCTCCCGAACCCTTCGGTATGCCTGCCGCCTTGCGAATCAACACCGAAGCAGGGGGTGTTTTGAGAATAAATGTAAAACTGCGATCCTCAAAAACCGTAATTTCCACTGGCACCACTAGACCTGCTTGGTCGGCAGTTCTGGCGTTATATTCTTTACAGAACATCATAATATTCACGCCATGCTGACCCAAGGCCGGTCCTATTGGGGGTGCCGGGTTCGCTTTACCAGCCTGAATCGCCAGTTTAATCGCTGCAACAACTTTTTTTGCCATGTATCTCTGTTTTCCCTCAAGACTCCATATCTCAAAAGGCGGAGTTTTTTCTTTTTATCGGAAATAATTACTCGGAAAAATCACTCGTAGGACTTACGCAGAGTTGGAAATCTAACCCTAAATGTAGGGGCTATTCGCGAATCGCCCCTACACATATAGAGGTAATGCGTAAGTCCTGACTCGTAAAAATTTCCCGTTTTAGCCTTTTCACGATCGGGGACATTCCGTTTCGCTAAAATCAGCTCCCACTCGCTTCCCTACAAGGCTTAGTAAATTATCTCACAGTTTGGTTTCGGCCACAAAAGCCTCCGCCAGGGCGAGAATTTCCAGATTCTTCTCCAACCATACCCTTATTTTCTTGCTTGGAGACAATATTGCCATCTTTTTAAATCGGGGATTGCCAGATGATTTAGCTGCCCCATGCCCTATTTTGCTTGCTTTTAGCTCCGGCGCGGGCGAAATCATCTGGCAAGGAAGGGGCGATCGGCACCAACTAGCCAACCTTTTCAACTTGCTCGAATTCCAGTTCCACTGGCGTATCCCGTCCAAATATCGAGAGTAGAGCCTTTAACTTGCTCCGTTCCGGGCTGACTTCAATCACTTCGCCGTCAAAGCCGTTGAATGGGCCAGAAACAACTTCAATTTTTTCTCCCGGCGACAAGGACGCTTTGACCAGTGGTTCGGCCTCTTCCTGTTTCTTAAAGATGCGCTCGACTTCCTGGTGACTTAGGGGCACGGGTTTAACATGACCGCGTCCCTTTCCGTAGCGGCGTTTTTGTTCTGCCCCAACAAAGTTAATCACATGGGGGGTGTTTTTGACGACTTGCCAGCTTTCATCGTCCATCACCATCTGAATAAGCACATAGCCCGGAAATACTTTTTCTTCCGTAGGCATCCGCTTACCATCCTTGCGAATTTTAACTGCGGCAACCTGAGGAATCTCGATCTGGAAAATCCGGTCTGTCACATCCAGGGTGCCGATTCGCTGCTCCAGGTTGGTTTTCACTCGTTTTTCGCAACCAGAGGCCACCTGCACGGCGTACCACTTAGCCTCTGTTTCCACTGGCCCGAGTAGATTTTCCGTTTCGTCCTGTTGAGATAAATCGCTGTATTGGTCCGATGCAAAACTCATCCGAACACCTTTGTAGCTGCCCAACTAAAGAGGTTATCTATGAAGTAAATTAGACTTGCAACTAAAATAACCATCAACAGAACGGCAAGAGACTCGCCGATCGCCTGCTGTCTTGAAGGCCAAACCACCTTGGCCAGTTCTTGTTTTGTTTCCTCCAGAAAGCTGGCCGGGTTAAATCCAGTTGCCGTCTCTTCTACTTGTGCTTCTTTTTTTTTGGCCACAATTCCTCCATCTCCCCCAAATCAAATTTTCACAAGTCACGAGTCAGCGGTGAAATCTTCTTGTCAGGAGTTAAGAATCGCCAACTCTTCATCTCAAATCTTATCATGCTTATTATAACTAGCTACTATTTGCTAATAGATTAAGCATGACTATCGATCGCCTGACCTCCCAGATAAGAACTCTACCCGAAAGTTTTTGTTTCTGTCGCTGGTTTTGGATAAGAACCAATTCCAACGGCCGACATACTTTCGGGTAGAGCATTTGTGGGGATGGGTCAGCGCGCCCTGGAGGACTTGAACCCCCGACATCAGGTTTTGGAGACCTGCGTTCTACCAACTGAACTAAGAGCGCATGCTCTGAATCTTTCGCAAGATTCCTTTTTCTCCTTATATTATAGCTCTTTTTTATAAAAAAGAGTGTAATCGGAGTTTTTTTGTTATCGTACCCTTTCTGTTTGGAGCATCCGGGGTATTGCCTGCCCTTGAGTAACCTATTGCAATCAGGTTATCTGCTGCAAATTGGTTTTTCTTACGGGCCATATAACTCTTTAAACTTTCCTCACCTATACTTACCCAGTTTTCCCAGGTTTTTGTAGGTATGGATTGTTTTTTCGAGGCTTATGTATATGAGTATAACACCTTCTGACATCAACTGTCCACTCGCCAGCCCAGAAATTTCTTTTTTTTAGGGGTCCTAAACTAGAAGGCTATCTGTCTGGACCCCCATAAAGCAATTAGAGGGAGCGATCGAACCGTTGCGCGATCCGAGTAGCCTTACCAACGCGATTTCTGAGATAGTATAGCTTAGCTCGACGAGTCTTGCCTCGCCGAAGCACCTTAATACTCTGTACCCGAGGGGAATGGATCAGAAATACCCTCTCCACACCAACCCCTTGGAAAATGCGGCGAACGGTAATCGTCTTGTTGATACCCCCGTTGCGCATGGCAATCACAGTTCCTTCATAAGGCTGTACTCGTTCTTTGCCTCCTTCCTGAATTTTGACGCCGACTCTAACGGTGTCTCCTACATATATATCCGGGAGGCTCGACTTATATTGTTCTTGCTCTATAGAGCGGATAATTTCTTGGGCGTTCATTTGTCTTTCCCGCTAAAATTCTTTGCCTGGAGGGGAACCTTGCTTTTTTCTCTGCTAGTTCTAATCCGGCGATGAAAGGAGAGCAGGGCGGGCTAATTACCGCTCTCCCACAAATTTTACTTTTCAAATGGACCAGACAATTAAGCCCGATCGCTTTTTGGATCGGGCTGTGTGGAGGTTTAGGGTCGTAGGACCCTTTTTTTACCAGATTTATGGATTATAGCCTTTAACTGCGATCGGGCTAACTCTGGAGTTTTTTTAGAGTCTTTAATTTTAGACCGCTCTTCACTATAGCACTATAACGCTTTCAAGTCAATAGCATTAGATGTAAATTTTTCTCTTTGATTTAGTCATTTACTCTATTTATAGTTTGCAACACAGCGAAATGTAACAGAGCGAAATATGGATTATATAGCAGTCCTAAATACTCCTCAATCTATAGGAAGTGGTCCAGAGACGTTAGCGGAGGCCATCTTTTTGCAAGAGGCAAAATCTTTTTTAGGTCAATCTGGGTTTCTTCTTGGGGCTATAATCTTAAAGATAAGCGGGGTGCAACAACTAAAACCGTCTGTGAGTTTGAAAAAAATAAAACTCAGGGCCTTGCGTATAGGCATAGCAGACGTTTAGATTGAGTAGATTTTTTTGTGAATAAAGTCAGGTTGCAATAGAAACGTTGGAAAATTTTCCTTTAGTTGAATATCCTTGGCGACCTTTATGGTATTTAGATGTACCATTGAAGCGTAAACGAGATTGTAATCCTGGGCTATCGCGTACAGATGATTGCGAGGCGCCTAGTATGTGCAGATCGGCCTGTTAGGAAAGGTATGCAGTGACTTGCTCCTATAAAAGAGCGCAGTTATGCGCGGCCAATTTGGGGGTAACGGCATACCTAGGTCGATCTCGCTCGCAAAAGAGCAAATTTTTTTGACATTTTTTTGATAGCAGCAGAGGCGATATTGATTCTAGCTTTGTCCGTTTCAGCAATGGCTAGGGATATCGGGAGCGATCGCTTATTGCTGCTATGGCGGCTGCGCGATCGCAACTCTATTCGTAATTAGAATAGGGAGCGATCGTTATAGAGCTGGCATTTTACAGAGCAGGTCAACGCGGTCAACGAAGGATTGATTGTGACTGCCGCTCTAACTTGATATTGGCGTTTCTTCCGTCTAGCAAGGGCGTTTAGGAGTATTAAAAATGTCTAAAAAGCTCGTCCATAGGATTGCACCAACCCCAATCACGGCCAACATTAGCATTGCCGATCTGATTGACGGTTATTTCACTGCATATAATTCCGCTCGACTGCGCGAAATTTGTCAGTTACTTAGTTTGGAAGTTATGCGCGAGGGCGTTACAGTCGGATTGAGTCTTTCTGGCGCTATGACCCCAGCAGGATTTGGGGTGTCGGCTCTAGCACCATTGGCGCGCAATGGCTTTATAGATTACATCATCAGCACTGGGGCAAATCTCTATCACGACTTACATTATGGTTTGGGTTTAAGCCTTTACGCTGGCAGTCCTTTTGCTGATGATGTTCGATTGCGACAGCAGCAGCAGATTCGCATTTACGATATCATTTTTGAGTACGATGTTTTGCTGCAGACTGATGCCTTTATCCGACAAATTCTGCGAGGTAAAGAGTTTCAGAAGCGCATGGGAACCGCTGAGTTTCACTATCTTCTGGGTAAGTATATCCGCGAAGTAGAACGAGAACTGGGCATACAGCATTCTTGCTTGCTAGCGACTGCGTATGAATGTGATGTTCCAATCTATACTTCTTCCCCTGGAGATAGTTCTATTGGCATGAATGTGGCAGCGATGGCTCTGGAAGGTTCGGATTTGGTGCTGGATTCGGCGATCGACACGAACGAAACAGCAGCGATCGCCTATGCAGCCCGAAATAACCCGACTGGCAATGACAAAACTGGCAATGACAAAACTATTCCCGGTCAGAGCGCAGCGATAATCCTCGGCGGCGGCAGTCCCAAAAACTTTCTGCTGCAAACTCAGCCCCAAATTCACGAAGTTTTGGGTTTGGAAGAACGGGGTCACGATTACTTCGTCCAAATCACCGATGCCCGCCCGGATACCGGAGGTCTATCCGGTGCCACTCCTGGCGAAGCAGTCAGTTGGGGCAAAGTAGAGCCCAACGATTTGCCGAAAACTATTGTTTGCTATACCGATAGCACTATTGCCCTGCCCATCATCACCGCCTATGTGATGAAACAGTGCCCGCCCCGTCCTTTAAAGCGTTTATACGATCGCCGAGAGGAAATGCTCGCCAAACTCAAGCTCGACTATGAGTTGGCTAAGGCCGATAAGTTTTTGCCCAAGAATCTTGGCAATGCCCCTCTAGAAATACCAGTGGCAACCTACCCCTGCGGTACTCCCATTAACTAGCCTGGGCATTGGGCATTGGGCACTGGGCATCGGGCATCGGGCATCGGGCATCGGGCATCGGGCATCGGGCATCGGGCATCGGGCATCGAGCATTGGGCATCGACGATTAAGTCTTTATGTAGGGTGCGCTGCCTAGCATCAGACACTAGATTTAGCTTTCAACCCTGCAATTTCCCTAATTCCTGGGAAAAAAAGAAAATCGCTTAATGCCCAATGCCCCAATGCCCAATGCCCCATCGCCCCATCGCCCCTTGCTGCCAGAATGTGAATTTTTGTTAAGAAAAAGCATTTTGTAACATTTAATACAGAAATTAGGCTATAGTTAGAGAAAGACAGCAAAAAAATAACTCCAACAAGGAGGCAATCGCAATGTCTGCTCAAGAACAAGCTCGCTCTCTGATGATGCGCCATCATCACCTGGTCAAGAACCGCCAGCAAACCATGCTCGCTCGCACTTCTGCGGAGGTTGGTTTGGACCCTGGGGAATATTGGAGCCACATCCAAGGCAAACCCCGCTCTGATTTCCGGAGTAGCTACGATCGCTCTGCTTCCACCATGAGCTAGTGCCGCTGCGCGGAAGTCAAAAGTCTCAAGGTAATAAGTCAAAATGCCTTTGTACTCTGGCTCCCAGCCCGATCGGGCGCTCTGGATTATTTCTGCCACGCTGCACTAGTAGTAAAGAAGCGTACTAGAGAAGCCAACAGCCATTAGACTTTCGGCCCTATCAGCGCACCTTAGAGATAACTTAGAGATAACCCAATTTTTGGGATAAACCAATGTAAAAACAAGCGCAAAAAAAAAGTGCAAATCAATCGCAATACCCGTACATTCGGCAATACTACTCATTTGGCATCCGACCGATAAAACAAAAATTCACTCTAATTAACTCATTTCACCGATCTCACTTATGCAGGGCGTTACTTCCTCGGGGAAGTAACGCCCCTTAATTTTTGTAAGTAGGGGCAGGGTCATGCTAGCTTGATTGCTTAGGGATACTGAGATGATGCCACCCATGCAAGAACTACGCTCCCAGATGTCTGGGTCCAAGACAGTAGGGGCAAACTGCCTCGCGATCGAGTTAACTGGCAAGTCGCAGCCAGAAAAGTCCGATAGCACCCAGTTTCTTGACTTATATTTAACCCTCGACTTTCGCGAACCCTGGCAGAAGCTTGGGGATGGTCGTTTTAAGTTTGGCCTCGCTGGGGGCAAATTGAAGCTGAAAATAGATGGGGCCACAATAATTCCGGGCTGGCGATCGCTCTTGACGACGATAAATAGCACCGCAGCCGCTCTACCCTGTCAGGTGCAAACCGCTGGCACAGAAGCAGAACCTACTTGGATTTTTGCACCCCAAAGCGGCTCCTCTGTGCTAAATGGTTCCCTTGAATCAGTCAAACTCCTCGCTCTACAAGCAAAGGAAAGCTCGCAGACCCGCCCCATTTCTATAGAAGCCATCTTCGAGATAGAAAAGACCGATCTGCGATCGATTGAGGCAGAGGGATTGTGGCCCCATGATATTAACCCCAACAAACACGCGATTTTGGAGCAAAAGCTAATTCAATTTCTGCTCCAAAAGAAATTCCAGGCTTATGCGAGTCGGCTGGAACTACAATACAGTTCGTTTTCAGAACCACCAAAAGTTAGCGCCGATGCAGTCGAGATTTCCGATGCAGACTTGTCCGAGCTAGAAGCGGCGATCGCTCGGGTTTTAAAAGCTGGCGATCGCGACTTTTTAGCCTTAGCCAACCTTGCCGAACTCAATCCCGAGCGAGATTTCGTTGCTGCCAAATTAGTTGCCACCGATTTGAGAGATATCGATCTGAGCGGAATCAATCTCACTAGAGCCAATCTGCGCGGTAGCGATTTAACCGATACCAATCTTAATAATGCCGATCTCAGCGGAGCTAGTCTCGCTGGTGCCGATCTCAGCGGTGCCATGCTCGGCGATGCCAATCTCAAAAGTGCTAACCTACAACGCTGCTCTCTGGCCTTAGCTAATTTAGGCGGTGCCAATCTCGCTGGCGCAAATCTGCAAGAGGCAAATCTGAGCAATGCCAATTTAAGCGATGCGGATCTGACTGATGCCAATCTGACTAATGCAGATTTGCATCAAGCTGGTTTAGTGCTAACAACTCTAACCGGAGCCAATCTAGCAGGGGCGAATGTTACGGCAGCCCGCTTTAAGAAAGATCGGGGAATCTCTGAGGAACTGGAGCGGGATTTAAAACAGCGCGGTGCTATTTTTGAAGATGAGTAAGGCGATTTATTGTAAAAGAAGAACCGATTCGCTATAATGAAGTATGCTCCCTTCTAATTTGAGGAGTAAATGCTATAAGTCTCACATTGAAAAACAGCAAAGGCGATGCGGCAGCCAATAGGGCTGCCCCTAAAAATTTTTGTACGAATGATTTAGAGGCAAGCATAAGGGTGCGATCGCTAAATTTACATTCAAAATTTAAATTAAGTATAGGGAAACTAATCATCATCTTTAAGGCGAATTAAACCATGATTACCGCTACTCGCAAACGCTTTACCATTGACGAATATCACCGTCTGGCAGAACTAGGATTTTTCGAGCCAGACGATCGCCTAGAATTGATTCGGGGAGAAATCATCCAGATGCCAACTAAAAAAACACCTCACTCGGTCTGTAATGTACTTTTGGTTCGGACTTTAACGATTCTCTTGGGGGAATTAGCGATTGTGCGCGGACAAGAACCAATTATCTTGCCGGCGGATAGCGAGCCTCAGCCAGATGTGTCTATTGTCCGCAACCGTTCTGACTTTTACTTGGCCAATCATCCCGAACCGGCGGATATTTTTTTATTAATTGAGATTTCTGAGTCAACATTGAGGTTCGATAGGGAAACGAAATTATCCCTCTATGCCGAAAATGAAATTAACGATTACTGGATTTTCAACTTAGTCGATAATATTTTAGAAATGTATAGCGAGCCATATCGAAACCCGCAAGGTAAGTTTGGCTATGCTAGCAAGCGCATTGCCTTACCCAGGGCAACGGTGCCTCTCCCCGGTTTCCCTGACTTAGCCCTCGATTTGTCTCAGGTGTTTCCTAGCTAGGGTGTAGGGTGTAGGGTGTAGAGTGTAGGGAAAAGACTCTCAAGAGAATTAATTTGCGCCCTAGAATGACCGGAGACAGGTTGGTTCGGCTCGCAGAAGATACCTTCAAAAATAGCGCAACCGAACTTAACGAGATCTATAGGCAACAGATGCGGGAGCAGTTTGACTTCTATTACCTGACTTTGACTGTGGATTTGCGTCCGGGGGGGGGCTGCGAGGTGTTACAATTAAAAATACAAAGTGCATTAAAAATGGAACCAACAGAGGAATCGGGAGCATGAGGAAAGATGCAGATTGTTTGGACAAAACACGCTGAGGAAAGGCAGCAACAATGGAGCGAGCGATTGGGAATTACCAGAGAAGAGATCGAGGCGGCTGTCACTAATCCTCAACAGATTATTTTGGAAGACGATGTTTGGGTGGCTCAAGTCAAACGAGGCAACGGTCTTCTGAGAGTCCCATTTGTTGAAATTGGCAACACCAAGCGAATCTTAACCCTGTACTGGACGAATCAAATCAAGCGATATTGGCAGGAGAATAACCATGAAAGTTAAGTACGATGCCGAAGCAGACATTCTGATGTTTACGTTGCGCGATGGGTTTCCAGTTAATGCTATTTCCGAACCTGGAGGGGTCATTGTCAGTTATGACGAAAATGACGAGCCCGTTAGCATCGAAATTATCAATGCCTCTAAACGCAAACTCTTTAATCCTCAAGACCTTATGCTAACGATCGCAACTTAATGTTCTTTATGGAGGAGTGTCTGTTGCCAGCATTTCTTTCTAATTTTTGCTAACTCCATCAGCGCTTCTAACCGCTTGACTCTCTGTTGCTCTAGCAAGTCTTCGTAACGAATCAATTCTTGATGTTCGGTTTCGGTCAGTTCGCCGAATAAAGAGCGATCGCGTCGCCGAATAAAGAGCGATCGCGCAATATGTTTAAACGAACGCGATCGTCTTCATGTAGATGGTGCCGAATCATCTCAATAAGCAACTGCACTTCTTCGGCACTCATCTTACTCTGCTGAGGCGGTTCCGCTAAACATTGCAAAAGTTGGACGTGGGCGGCTATGGCTCTTGAGAACTAATGACCAGTGGTTCGATCTGCAGGATTAGTTGAGGAATTTCGCGTTGGATTACGTCCCAAACAATATCGAAATCAACTTCATCGTATTCATGGACAATTACATCGCGCATTCCCGCCAAGTTGCGCCAAGGTATTTCTGGGTGTTGTTCGCGAAACTGCATTGACAGGCGTTTTGTGGCTTCCCCAATAATTGTAATTTGATAAAGAATTGCTGAAACCTTTTCATCGTTAGCGATTAGAGCATTTCGGTCAACACCGCTGGCAAAGCGCACGATGCGCTGGGCGGCTTGTTCGATATCAATTAGAGATTCTAGATCGCGTGGCATAGATAACTCGTGCAGATTCTAGTATATTTTGGCGGCGCAGCCAGTTTTGACTGCGTTCTATGGAGGCTTTAACAATTAAATCAACTGGGCGTTCGAAGAGATCTTGCAACTCCTGACGCATTTCTAAAGTTTCGGCTAAACCCCTATGAAATCGAACATCAAAAGTAACTAGCACGTCAATGTCGCTATCGGGGCTAAAGTCATCGCGCAAGACAGAGCCAAACAGGGCAAATTCTACGATATGCCAGCGTTGGCAAAACTGCTGAATTTGTTCTAAAGGTAGTTTGATATTGCTGGTGATTGCTGTCATGGTAAGGATTGGGAAAGGAATGTACCAAAGTGGCTGATGGAGCGATCGCTTGATACTGGTCGAAAAACCGGCGATTTGGGATTATTGAGCGATCGCCCTCTAAGTAGCGATCGCCCTCTATCCTTAAAAATCCCATTCCTCAAACAACTCCGCCACAGCTACAGAAAACCCAGGCACAATTGCTTCCCCTTCAAAGGTGTCTTGAGAAGTAAGAAACCGATCGGGTTCGGGCGAATGGTAAATTAACAGATATTTCTCATCGGGATGAATCACCCACAATAACCGAGTTTCATTGTCAAAATACTCGACAATTTTTTCATGCAATTCCTCAACGGTATTGTTTGGCGAAATAATTTCAAACGCTAGATCGGGAGAACCTCGAAACAAACCCCGTGGAGGACGCTTTAACCCTTGAAGTCTCTCTTTCGCCACAAAAGAAATATCCGGCGCTCTTTTGTTTCCGGTTTTCAACACAAAGGCCGTACTATAATCGCATACAATCCCCAATTTATTCTGACGAACATAAATTGCCAAAAGTCCACCTAAGAATGAACCAATTCCACCATGCTTCATCCCTGAATTGCCCATGTCCAGCAATTCTCCATTCACCCACTCATAGTTATGTCCGTTTTTGGACAATGCCATAAATTCGCGATCGCTACAACTCTTTATTGTCAGCGTTGTCATATAAAACCTCACTGTATAGTTTTTTAGTTTTAGGACTTACGCATAAATTCTAAATGTAGGGTGTTGACTTCCTTGGCTTTTTCGTCGTTTTAGTGACAACCGGGTATCTTTACGCTGAAAACCCGAAACCAACTAAGCTGTAGAACTTTCCTACTCCCGAAGCGCGATTCTCCTTACGGAGACGCCAACGCGAACGGAGAAAATAGCAGGAAATTTCCCTACACCCTACACCCTACACCCCACACCCTAGACTTGCCCTGGGTGTTAAGATACTTGACAGGTCGCTGCTTCTTGCAGAAGAATTCAAGCGCTAGAAACCCCAACCTACCCCGGTGGGTTTCTAATTGGTTATTTGTGGTCTCTGAGGTAAAAATTATTAATTATGGGGCGAATTTTTCTTTCTGCAGGTCATGGGGGTTATGAAGGTGGAGCGCTCGACCCGGGAACGATCGCTGGCAATACAACCGAAGCCAGAGAAATGATCTTGCTCAGGGATCTGATTGTCTCCCAATTGCGATCGCGCAAATTGGAGGTCCTCTCTGTCCCCGACGATCTGAGTCTGATACAGACTATTGATTGGATTAATGGCCGCGCCCGTACTGGCGATGTAGCTCTGGAAATCCACGCCGACTCTTTTTCCAACCCCGAACTACGAGGGGCCACAGCTTATTACATTGCCAAAAATTCCGAACGGCAACAGGACGGGGAACAAATGCTCCTAGCACTATTGCGGCGGGTTCCCCAGCTACCCAATCGGGGAGCCCAGCCGGATACAGTAGCGGGCATCGGCAGTTTAGCCTTTTGTCGCCAGATTTGGATTCCTTCCCTACTCCTAGAAGTCGGCTTCCTGACCAACCCAGAGGATCGCTTCTTACTTCAAAATCGGCGTCGAGATTTTGCCGTGGGAATTGCTGAGGGTCTAGCTGCCTGGGTAGGCGCAAGCGTTACCGATCCAGTCATCAATCCCCCACCCTCCCGGACTAATTATCCTGCGATCGACATTAATATTAATGGCCAGAAATACGGGGAACAGGGGATTATCGTCAATGGCAACTCTTACATACCTATAGATCTCGTCGATAGCTTGGGCATAGATTTATCTGTTTCTCCTCAGGTAAGACGCATCAACTACAACAATATTGTCTATGTCAAGGCGATCGAGCTGCGAGATTTTCAGATTTCCGTAGGCTGGAATGCTGGGGAGCGCACGGTATTGCTGACATCCATTTTAGAGATATGTCCCGGATATCTGGATCGGATTATGGCTCATGGCAATACTTCCGACGTTCAGTTGATGATGTTCCTCAAAAACAATAACGAGCAGGCTTTGGTTCAGTTTGCAGAGCTGGCTAAAATCTATCGCGAAGAAGCCAGTGTTGAGGGGATAAATTATGATATTGCTTTCTGCCAAATGTGTTTGGAAACGAACTTTCTACAGTTTAGCAGCGGTCCGAATCCCAGTCAAAACAACTTTGCCGGTTTGGGCTCGATTGCCGGAGCATCAGATCCGGCTTCTTTTTCCAGCGCTCGCATTGGCGTTAGAGCCCAAATCCAACATTTGAAAGCTTATGCCAGTACAGAACCCCTGGTGCAGGCAGTGGTAGATCCTCGATTTTTATATATCAGGCGAGGTATTGCCCCTTTGGTCGATCAACTTAGCGGCCGCTGGAGCGCAGATACGCAATATGGCGCTAAGATTATGGCTCTAGTTCGACGCTTGTATGAGTCGGCGGGTTTGTTGTAGGAAAGTAAAAAGTAAAAAGTCAAAAGTCAAAAGTCAAAAGTCAAAAGTCAAAAGTCAAAAGTCAAAACTTAAATTAAATATACCCTCTTGGCTTGATTAAATATGTCGCCCAAATGGGCTCGTCGTTCTGGCCGCTGGGTTGCTGTCGAGCCAAACGCCAGGTTTTCCCTTCCTTTTGTCTTTGTATATATAGATCGAAGGGATTGCCCCTATCCGTTGCCCGACCGTCGGCTAGTTTCATGGTTAGGTTGTAGGTGCCCCGAAGATGGTATGATATCGCTCCTTGAATTGCTAAAGGCTCTTCGGCAGAAATGACTACCCTATTTATGTCATAGTCTGGGGTCTCGCTAGCAGGTACGTTATGCTGCTTGAGGTGCTGCCTTAGTTCCTTTTGGGTCAGGCTCAGTTGCAGGGCGATCGCTCGTTGCACGACCTCCCGGCTTGGCTCAAATCCCCCGAGGCTAAAAGTGACGTTACAACTATTTAGTAATATTGCTACAATTGCGATCGCTATTATTCTTGCTATTGATTTAAATTTCATTTTTCCAAGGAACGCTCCTTGCATTATCATAGCAATTAACGGTTTTTGAATTGTACCCCATTAAACCATGAGTAAAAAAACTTTGGGACTAGACGATCGCCTGTTAGATTACTTGCGATCGGTTTCCCTCCGAGAATCAGATGTCCTCGGCCAACTGCGATCGGAAACTGCCAATCATCCCTGGGCTAATATGCAGATTGCAGCAGAACAAGGGCAATTTATGGCCCTGCTCGTGCAGCTTTTGGGGGCGACTAAAACTCTGGAAATCGGCGTATTTACTGGCTACAGCAGTTTAGCCATCGCACTGGCTCTCCCTCCAAACGGCAAAGTAATTGCTTGCGATGTTAGCGAAGAATATACCAGTATTGCTCGCCGCTATTGGCAGGCGGCTGGCGTAGCTGACAAAATTGACCTGCGGCTGGCACCGGCTCTGGAAACTCTAGATGAGCTGATTGGATCGGGGCAAAGGGGCAGTTTTGATTTTGTTTTTATCGATGCGGATAAAGAAAACTATGAAAACTATTACGAGCGATCGCTGTTGCTCCTGCGTCCCGGCGGTTTAATTGCGATCGACAACGTACTTTGGTCTGGAAAAGTTGCCGACCCAGAAATTCAAGATGCCAATACCCAGGCAATCCGAAACCTAAACGAAAAGCTTCATCAAGACGAACGGGTAACTCTGAGTTTGGTTTCCATCGCTGACGGGCTAACTCTCGCCCTCAAGCGCTAAAAAATTTTGAATAGCTTTCAGCAGTCAGCTATCGGCATTCAGCTTCGATCGCAAGAATATAGCTTTGGCAAAGACAAGAAAGCGTAAGTCCTATAAATGCGTAACAGCTTATAAGCCATTAGTCTATATCAAATCTTTTTAGGCAGAGCGTCCTGAGATTTTATAGGTTCTGATAGGGCTAGGGCGATCGCTTCTAAACTGCGGCGATCGCTAATCATCCAGGGATGAATCTTGACCGGCAGCTTGACGTTCCGACCCACAGGCATTTTAGAACTGCTTGCAGGTACGATCGTGGCATCGAAAGGGGTCCATAGAGAGGTAAAATTCAGCCGCCCGAGCATTTCGGGCGCATCTCTATTCAAATCCTGGAGGAATTCGCTATTGGGACGCATCTGAATGGTGCCCTTGAGGGGAAGTGCATGGGCCGTCAAAGTGCCATGATGGGGAGAAGAAACGGTAACAAAGCGCCGAACCCGATTAATTCCTCCGAGTCGCTGGATGTAGTAGCGACTGACAATACCGCCCATGCTGAAACCGACTAAATCGAAAGGCTTATCGGGACCCAAAGTTTTGTTCGCATAATCTGCCACTTGCTCGGCGAGCTTATCCAAACCGATATAGCAGTTATTGGGGACCAAATCCAAGGCGCTGACAGACCAACCTCGATCGCTTAAGTAGCTAGAAAGCCGACCGAAAATCTTGCTGGTGTCCCAGATGCCGTGAACCAAAATTAAGGGATTGCGATCGGTGACTTCCATAAATATGACTTGTAGTTAACTTTATTCAAATAACAAGCAGCATTGGGCCCAAAAGCATTGGGCATTGGTTTTATGTTATGAGTTGCCAATCTTTAATTGAAAACTTAGAACTTAAAATTAAAAACTCGACCCTAAAATTGGCCCATGAGGGTATTGCACTATAGCAAGTTAGTTGCTATAATGATGGAAACAGGGACATCTACTCCGTTTGATAATTTATACTAGGAAGTTGTTACTAGCTTTCAAGAAGATAGAGGGCGGTACGACAGTCTTCCCCCTATAGATAGGGTAAGATTATTGAATAATGGGGCTGTAGCTCAGATGGATAGAGCAAGCGCCTCCTGAACGCTCGGGCACTCTGGGGGAAACTCCAAAAGTGAATGTGGTCAAAGTCAAGGAAGCCTAAGTTTGTAACTCAAGGGAGATCCAGAGCGATCGCCCGTGCAAATACGGTAATCTTGAGCCAAGCTCTATCTATTATATAGTGGGTAGAGAAGGTGCAGAGACTGGTTTGAGGAAACCAGACAAGATGGACTATAATGTCTCATCAAAACTAGAGCAACGGGGCATTCTGGTGGGAATGTTATTAGGGAAGGGAGCCAAAACTAAGCTCAATTTCTATATCCAGCATTCCATAAAGCAAGAGGATTATCTGCTTTTTAAGAAAGAGATTCTCGAAAAAATCGCTAGAAAACCCACGAAAACTTGCTATTTACGGACAAAAAAAGGTCAAATTCTCGTTCGCGTCGAACCCAAGCTGATTCCCCTAACCAGGGTTTTAGTTAAAAAGCTATATCCAGGAGGAACTCGCAAGATTACTAGGGAATTCCTGAATTTCTTGACTCCCCAAGGGATAGCAATTTGGTTTGCGGACAAAGGGTCGAAGACCTTTAAGAAAAAAAATGGCAAGATCCATGCCCTGGAAATCTACCTGAATACTTATGTCTCTCAAGAAGAGAATGAGGCGATCGCCGCTTATTTCTCTGAAGTTTGGGGATTTAAGTGGGGTCTAGTCCAAAGTAAAGGGTCATATCGCCTGCGCATGGGAACCCGGGAAGGAAAAAGATTTCTCTCTTTCGTGGGGCCTTATTTACCGGATAGTATGCTCTATCTCCTAGAAACTTCCTCAAACATTACGGCCACCACCTAAAGGCCCAAGGGCTTATGGTGAAGGAATAGTCCAGAGAGTGAGGAAACTCGCACAAATCTGAAGCGCTAGGTCGCCGGTTCGAGTCCGGCCAGTCCCGTTTAACCTGTCCTGTTTGCAGGGCTAAGAACTCACAAATAGCTTATATTTGGATCGGGCGAACCTATTTTTGGCAATCGCCCGATCTCTAGCGTCAGAATTAGATGGCGCCAGAATTTATATCAAATCCGTTTAAACAATTCCAGTATTTGTAGGGGCAGTCCCCCCGTGGCTGCCCCGAGCTGTAGCTAATTAACCGGATTTGATATCATTTCGTCGAATTCAATTCTGACGAAATATCTTGCGCTTTAATCTCTTGCGCTTTAATCTTTTGCTATATTTCAAGTTGTTTTCAGATATGAAACCGAGGCGGCCTCGTCTTCTATGGCTCTTATTAGGATTATCTGTAGTGTCTTGGATGGGTTACAAGCAATTTAGAAATTATCTTGACAAGCCCCAGGCATTGTTAGTCCTGGGTGGGGCAATAGAGCGAGAAGAATTTGCAGCGGAATTTGCTAGCGTACATACCGAATTAGAAATTTGGGTATCGAGCGGGAGCAATATTGAATATGCAGAATGGATTTTTGAGAAAGCAGGAATAGATAGGGCTCGCGTTCATTTAGACTATAGCGCAGTAGATACGGTAACTAACTTCACCACCCTGGTAGATAGATTGCGATCGCGCAAAATTACCAGCGTTTATCTAGTTACCTCAGACGACCATATGCGCCGCGCTTGTATCATTGGCGAAATTGTTTTGGGCAGCCGAGGAATTGGCTTCAAACCTTTATCAGTACCCTCCGGGCGATCGCCAGAACCGATAGAAAAAGCAATTCGCGACGGTGCCCGAGCTGTCTTTTGGCTGGCCACGGGTCACACGGGAGCCAGCCTTGCCAAAGCCAAGAGCAAATAAATTGGAAATTGGGAATTGGGCCAGGAATTACGCAAACTATCCATATTTAGTATTTGTAGGGGCAATCCCCCCGTGGTTGCCCCTATGCGTAGAGCCAGTGCGTAATTCCTGTGGGCACTGGGCAACGCATTGGGCAACCTACCCTGGGAGGGGTCGGGGAGGGGTCGGGGTGGCATTGAGCTGCATTGAGCTGAAAAGTTGCGAATTGCTTATATCAAATCAGGTTAATTACACATAAATCCCGTAGGGGCTTTTCCCGAGCGTGGTTGCCCCAGACCAACCGGGGCGGCCGGGGGGCGGCCGGGGCGGGCACGGGGGCACCGCCCCTACAAACTGTGACTGTTTAACCGGATTTGATATTAACTTTCAAAAATACAGTTTAGATAAATTAAATTCAACTTTCTTCAACGTCCTAAGTCATGCAGGGCATGAATTGCTTCAACACAGCGATCGGTGACAGCCTCTAATTCTTCTCGTTCGGTAGAACTGGGCGCGTCAATTAACTCGCCAATCCGCACCGTTACTGGCACTGGCTTTGGCAAAAGAGAACCTTTTTTAACGATATTTTGCGTTCCCCACAAACTCACCGGCAATAAGGGAGCTTTAGTCTTAGCGGCAATAAGTGCGGCTCCGAGTTTGGGATTTGTAATCCGAGCATTTGGCGTGCGAGTGCCTTGCAAAAATACCCCTGTTGCCCATCCCTCTTTCAGATAGGATAGGGCAGCTTTTAGGGCAGAGCGATCGACAGAGCCGCGACGAACTGGATAAGCTCCATACAAGCGAATCGCATCCTTGAGAATGGGAACCTGAAATAACTCTTCTTTGGCCATAAATGCCACCGGTCGCCGGAGGCAATTCGAGACTATTGGCGGGTCAAAATCGCTAGCATGATTGCCAACCACCACTAGCGGACCGGACTCTGGCACCCGTTCGGCACCGTAAATCCGACCCCGAAAGTAGATATGGAGCATGGGGCTAACCACAGACCATTTAAACAAATGATAGAGAATCAAGCTCTCAATTGGTTCGCGCTTTTTTTCTAGCTCAACTTCATCTTTCATTTTTTACGAATTTTTATTTTTTATAGGACTTACGCTTTTGTACGGTATCTAATTATAAGTATAGTGCTTGGTGCGCGGTGCGGCACCCTACAAATAATGTCTCTGCGTAAGTCCTGGTTTATCGAGTACCGAATAGCAAGTATTTAATTGGGCAAATCTGCGGCGCTGCTGACATTTTGCAAAGTTAACCCAGAGCAGGTGCGTTTAATCAAGCCAGTCAGGACTTTTCCCGGACCAATTTCTACCACTCGTTCCACCCCTTCTTCGGGAAGCTGCAAGGAAATTTCCCGCCATCGCACCGAACCTACTATCTGACGCTTGAGGCGTTCTTTGAGAATTTCTGCTGCCGTTGCAGGGGTTGGATCTACATTAGATATGACGGCAATTTCAGCATCGGTAAAGGGAACGGAATCTAGCACCTTCTCGAACTCTGCCGAAGCTGATTCCATAAAAGGGGAGTGAAATGCCTTGCTAACTTTTAATTTAACAGCCCGTTTTACTTTAATATTGGCTATTATTTCCTCTACTGCTGCTTTTGTGCCGGAGATAACTACTTGAGCGGGACTGTTGTCATTGGCAATAACAACATCTTTATATTTATTTTGCGCTATTTTTTCTTCTAGTTCCTCTCGGTCAAACCCCATCAGAGCTGCCATTTGACCCTCATCCGCTTTATTCATTAATTCCGATCGCTGCTTAACTAGAGCCAAGCCAGCTTGGAAATTAAAAACCCCGGCGGCGTACAGGGCGACATATTCCCCCAGACTATGACCGGCTACAAGCTGGGGTTTAGCGCCGCGCGATCGCATTAGATCGACTAGAAGGCTTTCGACTGTATAGAGAGCCGGTTGCGTATAGGGGGTATGGGAAAGTTTTTCTTCGCTTTTGCATATTTCCGGCACCGACCAGCCGAGAATTTGCTGAGCGAATTCCAATTTTTCTTTTGCCTCTGGCAGGGAGAACAAATCAACGCCCATGTCCTTCACTTGGGAACCCTGTCCCGGAAACACCCATACTGTTTTAGTCATATTGCTTGTTACTTATTTTCAAAAAAATCGTGCCAAATTACCGTTGCGATCGTCAATACCGCTTCGGGGCAATAGCACAGAAAGGATTTATTGGCAAAGGATTTGCGACTTTATCTACCCCATTTAAAAATTGCGACTCCCCAGGTCAGGCCAGCACCAAAGCCAGAAGCAGCTATGACATGGCCCGGTTTAATTTTGCCCGCGCGAACCGCCTCATCCAGGGCAATAGGGATAGATGCCGCTGAAGTATTGCCGTAGGATGCTAGATTGCTCAGCACTTTATCTTGGGGAATTTTTAGGCGATCGGCTACAGAATCGAGAATGCGCTGATTGGCTTGGTGCAATAGCAGCCAATCGACTTCCTCAGTATTGAGGTTGGCGCGAAATAGAGCTTTTTCGATCGCTTCGGGCACTTTTTGGACTGCAAAGCGATAGACCTCGCGCCCGTTCATGGTAATAGGGCGATAGCTGCCAGAGCCTACAGAAACATTACTCGTTAGTTCTTGAGAGCCCGATCGGTAAGAGAGCTTTAGGCAGTCATTTTGTTTGCCATCGCTGCGCAGTTCAAATCCAAGCAAGCTATCGTCCTCAGTTGCTGATGCCTGCATAACTACGGCTCCGGCTCCATCTCCAAACAAGACGCAAGTCGTGCGATCGGACCAGTCTAGCCAGCGCGAAAGAATATCGGCACCAATCAACAAGACATTTTGGTAAGCTCCCGTGCGAATGAATTGGGCACCCGTAACTAAACCAAAAATAAAACCGGAGCAAGCAGCAGTCAGATCGAAAGCGACCGCTCTTGTAGCCCCGAGGTTAGCCTGAATTTTACTGGCGCTGCCAAATAGATCGTCCGCTGTAGATGTGGCCAAAATAATTAGGTCCAAATCCTCCGGGGTTATTCCTGCCTGGGCGATCGCTGCCGAAGCAGAAGCGACAGCCAAATCAGTTAGGGACTCTTCGGCCTTAGCCAAATGCCGAGACTCGATTCCGGTTCGCGTCCTAATCCACTCATCAGAGGTATCGACGATCTTAGAAAGCGCATGATTATCCAGGGAAACTGCTGGGGTGGCGGAGCCGCTCCCTGTAATTGCAATCCCTGCCCCTAGTTGTTTCAATGTCTATTCTCCATCGGTCGCTTCATCATCTTTCATAAGCAGGCTACTAGCTTTTTGCCTACAGCTTGCTATTCGCAGGAGCGAGAATTAATTGTCTATAGCGGTTCTCAAATTGATGTAAGGTGTCTGGGGCGAAGCATCCCAGTATGGGAATTACCGTTCGTAGCTAAGAGATAGTCGCTCGGGATGCTGTCGCCCCTACGTTTCTTTTATTACACTTATTTGAGAAACGCTATATTACCTCTTTCTGTACTCTTTGGATTCGCTCTAGAACCTGATTTTCGATCGCATCTTTGGCCAACCGGATCGCATTAAAAATTGAAGGAGCCTTGGAGCTGCCGTGGCTTATGATACAAATCCCGGCCACCCCAAGTAACAAACCACCCCCACGTTCTTCGGGGTCCATCTTATCCTTGATCTGCTTGATAAGTGGTTTCAAATTAATCTCGCTTTCTGGGTTACTAATTATTGCTTGCTTAAATGCCCCTTCGATGGTCCTCATTACCACCTCGCCAGTTGATTCTGCGAATTTGAGCAAGACATTGCCCACAAAGCCATCACAGACTACCACGTCAAAGCGGCCCGAGAGTACGTCTCGACCTTCGGCATTGCCTATGAAGGGGATATGAGGATTTTCCTCAAGCAGTTCATAGGTGCGAACTGTCAGCTCGTCTCCCTTTGAAGCTTCTTCCCCAATATTGAGCAATCCTACCTTTGGCTCGGGTACGCCCAGAACATGTTGGCTATAGATGGTTCCCATCAAGCCGAATTGCTCCAAAAATTTAGGACGGCAATCTACATTGGCTCCTGCATCCAGCAATATCGCTGACTTTCCAGGCACTCTGGTTGGAAAAACGGCACCAATAGCAGGCCGGTCAATCCCTGGCAGGCGTCCCAACCGCAATAGGGCAGCGGCCATTGCAGCGCCAGAGTGACCGGCAGAAACCACGGCATCGGCCCGTTTTTCCTTGACCAGTTTCATTGCCACCGCAATAGAAGCCTTGGGTTTGCGCTTCAGGGCGCTCAAAGCCTCTTCGTCCATTTCCACAACCCCTTCGGCCGGGACAATTTCTATCTCAGACGAATTGCCATCCCAATCGCTTGTGGCTTCAATCCGTTCGCGATCGCCAACTAGCAAAACCTCTACTCCTAGCTCCTGCTGGGCTCTGAGGGCTCCAGCGACGATTTCGGCAGGGGCATTATCCCCGCCCATAGCATCTATTGCAATCCGCGCGCGAGTCGATCCCATTGCTAAAAGTTATAGAAAGAAACCTTAAAGATTTTACCAGAAGCTTTTTGCGCAATTGCTAGGAAATCGCGGGCAGGGAGTAGGGAGTAGAGGCCGGGTAACAAAGGGGCCTAATAATAATTAGGGGCCACAATTACTGAAAAAAATTTGTGCAACCCCTTGACTCGGGAGTGCAAAATATCTTAATATTAAGTTTGTCAAAGCAGAGTCATTCCCCCGGCACTGCTAAAACTCTCAGCACCTAAAAAACTTAGTATTTTCGCCTTTTGAGTCTATCTAGCCTTTTGATGCTATCTAAATTAAGGCAATATTATAAATATGGTCATCAAAATATATCTTAATAAAAAAAATACTTAAAATTTTACAGATTATTTGCGGCGGTGGGAAAAGCCTGCGTAACCTTACGCATAAAAAATTAAATTAATAAAAGAGTCTAATTAGAAAAACTTATAATTTAAATTGATAAATACTTATGAATCTCACATTGAGAAGTGCATTGAAAAGAGGCAATTGAAAAATGCGCCTATTTCTCAAACAGAAGAAATGTGGCTTCTTATACAAAAATCTCGGACGAGAGTTGTTGGACCTATAAAGGTGGTAAGTTAGGGAAAGCTCATTACTCTTTGTTTACTGGGCTCGGTCGCTGCTTTAGACTTGGAAATCTAAGTATAGCAGTTCCTTTGTAGTCTGCGATCGCCCGAGCGAACCAGATTAGAGACGAAACCCTTGCAGGAAAAGGGCTTTAGTTCTAGGAGCGATTATAACTAAGAAAGGGGTTGTATATTATTCTAAGATATGATTTAATAAGTACGAGCAACAGCTAATACCCCTGTACTAAAGGAGAATAAAGCATGAGCGTATCATACAAAAGTACCATTACCGTCGAAGTTAGCCGAGCTGACAATCGGCTCGCCATATTATTAAACCCTGATTCTGAAGACAAGCGGTTCACGGTTTATTCTTACGAAGCCAATGCTGATGTCAATCCTGGTGCAACCATCGATCTGAGCGGCATTCTTGACTCCATTGGAGGCTCGGGCAACCTCGTCTTTATTGGTAGCAACTTCGCTTATACCGGCCAATTCGAGGTATCCGTTAAAGCTGATGGCGAGCAGGTCTGGTCTATTAACGAGGGAATAGCTCCCTGGTCTTCCAAACAATGGACTGTCCAGATTGACAAAGCTGCTGCTTAGTCTGCCGATACAAAAATCGTCCTTCTACATCTCCAAACAACTTATATAGGTTCGGAGTTGTTGAGTAAATTTTGGATTTGAAAAGAAATTTGTTCTCAGATAGGGTTTATAGCCCTATCTGTTTTTGTTTCTGTTTTTGTTTCTGTGTCTAATTAATCAGGAGTTACGCAGAGATACTCTATTTGTAGGGTGTCGCACCGCGCACTCTACACTATATATAATTAAATCGTCCAATTTGCGTAAGTCCCGTTCATGCCAAATCTGCTCCCGAGCGCTCCCCAGGCATAAATCACAATGAATCAGCAAGAACTTACGGACAAGACAATTTATATATAGTGCTTATAATTGTATTTCTACTCTGCATATAGAGTCCGAGCGGGTAATTTGCGCCATCTTTGTCGAGCCAAGGGCGATCGCTTTTGCCAATTCTACTCCTAATTCTCGATCGCTTGCCATCTCTCTATTTCTTTATCTGCTGTTGCAGTAAGGCAATGCGCAACAAGACTCTTCAGAAAATTTCAAAAATTATTTCTAATTTGGGGTCACTTTTGCCAAAGATGTGTTACACTGATATTCAGTCAACCTGGAGAGGTGGCTGAGTGGTCGAAAGCGGCAGATTGCTAATCTGTTGTACGGTTGGTAACTCCGTACCGAGGGTTCGAATCCCTCCCTCTCCGTTTTATCCGAGCCTTAGATAGAGATACCTCAGCTAACTAAGTAGCTATCACCTCAAAGGGATATCTATATATAGAAAGGGACTTACACAAAATACTCATTTAGCAACTATAGGGCTATTGCCCTATAGTTGCTCTTATTTAATAGGACTTACGCATAGACTCTTTATGTAGGGTGCTACAGTAGCACCAGACTCTATTTGTAGCTTTAGATCTGGCTTACCAGCGTAAGTCCTGTTTAAAATAATAATTCAAGTT
Organism: Oscillatoria sp. SIO1A7; assembly: GCA_010672965.1. GTDB lineage: Bacteria > Cyanobacteriota > Cyanobacteriia > Cyanobacteriales > Laspinemataceae > SIO1A7. Next base: position 183,605 of record JAAHFN010000009.1, on the reverse strand, counting down.
TTTAATATAATACCGGCTATTATAGTGTTGCAACACGGTCATAGAAAGGATGGGCAAAAATTCTCTTTGGCAAAAGATACATAAAGTAGTAGAATGATCGATTGTGCCGAATTAAAGCAGGTCGATGCCAAAATTAAAAACCCGCAAATCTGCTGCCAAGCGCTTTAGAGCTACGGGCAGCGGTAAAATATTTCGCCGCAAAGCCTTCAAGAGTCACCTACTCCAGCACAAGAGTTCGGCTCGGAAGCGTCGGCTCTCCACTAAGGCCCTAGTAAACGAGCGCGATGAAGATAACGTGCGCGGAATGCTCCCTTATTTATAAGGTGTGGATATTGGGGAAGTTTTTAGCTTGAGAGTTTTAAGTGTTGAATTAGAAATTTCAAATTTCAATCTCAAAACTGACAACCTTTCCCACATCTGTACTTTTCGATTTGAAGATAAAACTCATGTATCGAGGTCCCCAAAAGCGCAACCCGTGCGAATTTGATGTCCGTTCGGGATGCGCAGAGGATGGACGAGAGGAAATCTGGCCCTAAATACAAAAATAACTGACAGCTAATAAGGAACAATGACCCGAGTAAAACGCGGCAATGTGGCTCGCAAGCGCCGCAAAAAAATTCTCAAACTTGCCAAGGGATTTCGAGGCTCTCACTCGAAGCTGTTTCGCATGGCAAGCCAGCAGGTAATGAAAGCCCTGCGGAATGCTTACCGCGATCGCCGCAAGCGCAAGCGAGATTTTCGCCGCCTGTGGATCGCACGCATTAATGCAGCATCCCGACAAAACGGTATGAGCTACAGCCAGTTCATAGGCAATCTCAAGAAAGCCGATGTCCAACTCAACCGCAAGATGCTGGCACAATTGGCCATCATGGATCCCGATAGCTTTGCCCAAGTGGTTGAAGTGGCCGCTGAAGCTGGGAAATAGCAATAACTAGGGTGCTCTTGTGTAGGGTGTGGGGTGTAGGGATAAGAAATAAATACCCTGCCTTTATGCAACATTTAGGGAATTCCAAGAAATAAATTATCCTGCTTCGTAGGACGGGCGGAGCGCCTGTCCGGAAGACAGAGACTTTTCAGTTGCCTGTCCTACGGGGAAACGAGGAAAAAATATTTATTTGGAAATACCTTATCATCCTTGCCTATACCTCACACCCCACACCCCACACCCCACACCCTAATTTTTATGCCCCTGCAAGGTAAAAAATCGAGGACAATTCTGGGATTGGCTTGTCTGGGTGCCATATTGGTATCCCTGCTAACCTTATGGCCTGGGAACGCAGCGGAGTTCCCAGACATAACAAAACGGGGTTATTTAATTGTGGCGGTGAAAGATAATATCCGACCCCTAGGATTTCGGGATGCCACGGGAAAGTTACAAGGTTTGGAAATTGACCTGGCTCGGCGCTTAGCCCAGGAGCTATTGGGAGACTCTCAGAAAGTGGAACTGCTGCCAGTCACTAATCAAAAGCGACTGGCAGCAGTAATAGATGGGCAAGTGGATCTGGCGATCGCTCGAATTACCGCCACACCCGTCCGCTCCCGGTTAGTCAGCTTCAGCTTGCCATACTATATAGATGGAACTGCTTTGGTCGCCAAAGTACCCTCGCCTCTATATCCAGACTTTGTTCTCGATCGGATCGCAGTCCTCAATCGCTCCAGCACTATTGCTGTAGTGCGATATCGATTGCCAAAAGCCAAGCTCATAGGAGTAAATTCTTATCAAGAGGCCCTGAATATCCTAGAAACCGGCGGCGCTACTGCTTTTGCAGGGGATACCAGCGTTATCGCTGGCTGGGTACAGGAGCATCCCGAATACAATTTGCTTCCTCTAGAGCTTTCTTCCCGGCCCCTAGCAGCAGCCATGCCAAAAGGAAAACAGTATCGAGAATTGCGCCAGCAAGTCAACCGAATTATATCCCAAGCTCGGGCCGAAGGTTGGCTGCTGGAACGGGCTCGATACTGGGGACTGCCTTTAAATGTTGAGTTTTAAGTTTTGAATTTTGAGGAGCGAAATGGGGAATGGGGCATGGGGAATTGGGCATGTTCGCATTGGGCATGGGGAATTGGAGAATTGGAATTAAGGGAATTCCAAGAAATAAATTACCCAATTCCTAGGACGGGACCAGCGAAAACTACGGTGCCGAAATCCCTAAGCGCCCAGGTATTGGGCATTGAAGTCAGTCAGTAAGCCCTATGAGTTTAGGTTAAATAAAAGGGGTCAGCCCACTGCCCGCCCTTGTAAGCTGAAAGCTAAGAAATTATACCCTGTCTATTGAAACATGAAACAATATTATGGATAAATCTCTAACCATTACTTATCTTTCTGTTTTAGTAGTTTTGCTCGCTGCTCCTGCTTGGTTTGTTTTGCGGCAAGCGTTCAAAATTCGCAAAGTGGAAAGTCGTTTATCTAAGTTGCAGAATAAGCTAGCTAAAGAAGATGCCACCGTAGAAGAATATTACGAACTAGGTAGCATTCTTTTGGACAAAAGCTTGTTTTCGCAAGCAATCCCTATTTTCAAAAAAATCATCAAATTTAAAGGAATAGAACCAGAAATAAAAGCATTAGCTTATAACGCTTTGGGTTTTGCATACTCTGCCCAAGAACAGTACGACTTGGCAATTCGCCAGTATAAAGAAGCCTTAAAAATAAATCCAGAATATGTTACCGCCCTGAATAATATCGGATTTGCCTACGAACGCAAAAACTTAACAGCTCAGGCTCTGGAAGTTTACGAAAATGCACTGCGTTACGAATCGAAAAATAAAACAGCTAAAAAGAGATCCGAATCATTGCGCAAACGGCTTGCTCCGTCTGAGTAATCAATAATTTAATACTTAATAAGTTATCGCATTACGCATATTTGGTTAGGGCAATTAAAAGCTTGCGCCTCCCTAGTAACGGCAATAGCCTGTTGGCCTAGCCCTATGCGCGAAGCGCGCGAACCCAGGCTGTCGCCTACGACAAGGATCTCCTTAGCCCCATGCCCCAGAGGGCATAGCCGTAGCTCAAGGGCGCATAGGGCTCAGGAGAGCCCGGTGGCCGAAGCCTAGAACTGACTGCTGACAGCCGATTGCTTACTGCTATTTTACTTTTATTAATTATTTGACTTTTTCCTTAACTTGCATCGAAGACCACCAACGATTGAGGGGATAATAGACAATAGGAGCCCACAAACTGCTAAGGATAGCGGAAACAAGGACAATGCGCTGGTAATCTATCCAAAGTCCCATGACAGAGCGGCCGACTAGAAGAAACTGTAGAGCCGTTATTGTTTCTGAGACGATCGCCATCCCAAACACTATCAAAGCCACAGAAATAAAATCTTCTTGAATATACTTCTGTTTTTGCAAGCGCCCGGTGAGATATCCTGCCACAGCCAAACCAATAGAATGAGATGGGAATGGAGCTGTCATACCATCTTGAAGGAGCCCTAAAACCACCCCAGCCATACAGCCTTGTATTTGCGTCCGCTTGACGCTCCAGGCAACTACCCAAATCAACAGCCAGTTTGGACCTATTTCCAATATTTCCATACCGGGCAACCTACTGGGCAGCACTAATAGACAGAGAAAAACCGAGCCTATCGTTATCAGCGCATTGGCAATTAGCTTACTCTCGGGAGACCAGCGAGATACATTTCTGAAAGAGAAACTTGTCATTACTTTGGCTGCTCCTGATAACCTGTAGATATCTGTTCGCTGAAAACTGGATAATGGGGATAAACAGCGACCCACTCTAGAGAACTAATAGGTGCAGCCAGCTCAATTGTTGCTTCGGGAGCCGGACTTTTCTTCAAATTAACGGACTTGACACGACCTACAGGCAATCCGGGCGGAAACATCTTGCTTAAGGAAGATATCATAACCGCATCGCCTTCGCGGACATCTGGGAGCTTATCAAAAAACTCCATCTGCGCTTCTCTATCTCCTTTTCCTCGCATCACGCCCATATCGCGACTGCGACTGACAATTACTCCTGCTTTAAAACTGGGATCGCCTACTAGGAGAACTCTGCTGCTGTTAGCGGTGACGCTGACAACCCGCCCTATTAAACCTCCAGGAGCAGTAACGGTAAAATCTTTTTGAATCCCATCTTCGCTACCTCGACCTAAAGTCAGCTGCTCCCACCAGTGGTCGGCACTCCTACCGACCACTGGTGCGACAATGGGTTTGAGCTTATTAACCTTGACATAGCCCAATAGCTCTTTAATTTGTTTGTTTTGTGCCTTTAATTCCTGGAGCTGCAGTTGCAGTTCCTCGATTTTGGCATTTGTCAGCTCTTTGGGTTGGGTCTCGAAAGGGCGAGCAATCCACTGATAGACCTCCGGGACGATAGAACCTTGGGTATAGCGAATCCATAAGGCGACACTAATGGTTATACCCAGCAGGACGAGTTGCAAACCATGACGACCCCACCAGCGACGCAACGTATACATTCAGACTCTCGATCGATGTACAGATTATTAATAACAGTTTTTAAGGAGGCTGCGCGATCGCGAAGCACACAATTAAGCAAAGTTAAGTGAATATACTCGAGCGATCGGCGGTAGAAACTCTTGAAATCTCAGAATTATTCTTAAAATCTCAGAATTACTTCCGACTTTTAAATTGCACATTTATACTTTTCGAGAACGACGGCTGAAAACCCTTCCCAGTTGGGAAAAATTCTCCAAAACCCTACCAGTTCCCAAAACCACGCAGCTTAGGGGATCTGCCGCCACATGAGTTACAATTCCAGTTTCGTGGCCTATTAAGGTATCCAGACCTCTTAACAAAGCTCCCCCCCCAGCTAGCATTATCCCTCTATCAATAATATCTGCAGCCAGCTCTGGAGGAGTTCGCTCCAGAGTCCGCTTGACCGCATCGACAATTACGGCTAGAGGTTCTGCCATGCTTTCGCGAATTTCCCCTCCTTTAATACTTACGGTTCGCGGCAATCCAGACAGCAGGTGCAAGCCCCGGACTTCCATAATCGGATCGTCATCGTCTTCTGTGGGGTAGGCCGAGCCAACCTGAATCTTAATATCCTCAGCGGTGCGCTCGCCAATAACTAAGTTATGGACTTTTTTCATATACTGAGAAATAGAATCGCTTAGTTCGTCTCCTGCCACCCGCACCGATTCGCTCAGAACCGTCCCTTGCAAACTGAGAACCGCTACCTCCGTGGTCCCACCGCCTATGTCTATAATCATGTTGCCCGTTGGTTCTGCTACGGGCAGCCCAGCTCCGATCGCCGCTGCGACTGGCTCCTCAATCAGATACACTTCTTTGGCTCCAGCTTTTTCTGCAGCATCCATCACCGCTCGGCGTTCCACCCCCGTCACCCCACTGGGGATGCCAATCACAATTATGGGCCTAAACATTTTGCCTTCGTTAACTCTACGGATAAACTGACTTAGCATCATTTCTGTTATATCAGAATCTGCAATCACCCCATCACGCAGGGGACGCAGAGCCATCACGTCTCCTGGGGTTCTCCCGAGCATTTTTTTTGCATCCTCCCCCACCGCCAAGGCCGTGCCATCGTGTTTGTCTATGGCTACTACCGACGGTTCTTGCAGTACGATCCCTTTGCCGGATACATACACTAGGGTATTTGCCGTACCCAGATCTATTCCCATGCCCGGAGACAAGGAAGGAAAATTTAAAAAACCCACTTTTTTCTCAGCTCCCTTTGTTCAGTACCGTGCGACTACAATATGCGACTACCAATGTGCGGCTACCAATGTGCGACTACAATGTAACAGAAAAAATTAACCGTGATGGATTCTATATGATTTTTTCATCTGAGTCCAGTCAGACCGGCACGATCCTAAGAGGAGATCCCTCCGCGATCGCTTTCCCAGTATCATCCTGACAAGGGCTAGCTCCATCCGGAGCCTGTAGATATTATTATTCTCAAACACAATAATTATTGGACCAAATTATTAGGCTCCCATAGGATCGCTTTCTCTCCATAAGACAACGGGCCACAAAAAAAGCGCTTGCCTCAACCACCGCTAGATCTGTATCTTTCAATTTGCACTTTTATAGCCGTTAGCAATTAGCGAATAGAGCGGCAAGGGCTGGCCCAACAGCGAGCAACAGCAAAAACGTAAGTCTTGTCCCCTAAAACCATTAGTAAGTAACAGGAAAAATCGGTATGAGTCTCAATGCGATCCACTTAGTCGGCCGTGCGGGTAGGGACCCGGAGATTAAATATTTAAGTTCCGGCAAAGCCGTCTGCAATCTGACCCTGGCAGTCAACCGTCGCAGCAAGAACGACCAACCCGACTGGTTTGATTTGGAGTTCTGGGACAGAACTGCCGAAATCGCTCACAACTACGTTCGCAAAGGTAACTTAATTGGGATTCAGGGCTCCTTAAAGTTCGATCGTTGGACCGATCGCTCCACAGGTGCCCCTCGCTCCAAGCCCGTTATCCGAGTAGAGCGACTCGACCTACTTGGTTCCAAAAAAGATGCAGAGCAAGCAAGGCAAGAATATAGCCAAGGCGGCGGCGACTATAACTACGATGAGTTTTAATAGTTTTAATCGCAATAGCTCTCGGCATACCATTAATACGCATGAATGTGCAAGATATGCGAAGCGCTTTTGAAGAGCTATAATATATAGGCATTGGGCATGTTCGCATTGGGCATCGGAAAAAAACTACTTAACTATTCAAAACTACCTTGACAGACTACTATTGGTGCTACATGCTGCCCACTACATAAAGAGTCTATCGGTAAGTCCCGATCTAGCAATCCCAAATCTCCCAAATCATTCGCTAATCTTACGAAAGCCGGTTTCTTTGATTTGAGAAACCGGCTTTCTGGCCTCGGGTCGAGACTATATGCTATATTTATCGACGTTTGTCACCAAAATGAATAACTCTAAATCTCTAGCAAACCGCTTAGCGATCGCTTGTATTTCTGTTATCGCTTTTCTAGGATTGCTGACTGCAGTTCCAGTCCGCGCCCAGGAAGTTCGCGAACTCTACGCCCAGCTTGAGGACTGGGAGGAAACTGCCTTACGCGAAGGTCAAACAATTATTACTGGGGAAAAGGGCAAGTATTTAGCAAAAATATTGATAGCGGCCTCCCCGGAAACAGTCTGGTCAGTGCTGACAGATTATAACAATCTTTCTAGCTTTCTGCCCAATACAGTTTCCAGCAAAATTATAGAGAGCGCAGATAACCGATGGGTTGTCGAACAAATTGACGAGCGTCAAGTTTTGGGAGTGACGGCGCGATCGCGCTTGGTAACTGAAAGCATCCAAACACCAAAATCTAGAATAGACTTTCGCCTGATTGATGGCGACTTACAAAGCATGCAAGGCTACTGGCAGCTTCAAGAATTATCTGCTTCTAACCAGGCGAAACCTGAATTGCTGCTCGAATATTCAGTAGAAGCACAACCAAACCCGGGCATACCAAAAATAGCATTCTATACTATTTTTAGAAATTCTTTAAAGCCTACTCTTAATGCGATTCGCGAGGAATCGGAAAGACGGAATAATTAAGCTTTGAGTTTTAAGTTTTGAGTTTTTAGTTTTGGCAATGAGGCATTGGGCATTGGGAATGGGCCATTGGGCATTGGGCATTGGGCATTGACAATATTAGTAGGGTGCGCAATGCGGTGCGCAATGCGCACCTAATACCAAATCCGGTTTATAAAAGATGTTTTCTTCCAAGAGAGCCCCTTGGGCTTTGTTTGTGTAGCCGCGCCAGCCGCGAGCGGAGGCGGGGCTTACGCCTATAGGCGTTAGGCGGCAGCGATCGATAGCATCCTATCTATACCGGATTTGGTATAAGCATTCCTAAGTCATTTGCGACATATGAGAAACCCGGTTTTTGAAAAAACCGGGTTTCTGGCTCTGGGTAGGCAGGATAGGCATGGATGTCAGTTATATCAGACGTAATATCATGTCGGGTTGAATGCCCCAAAAAAAAAGTCAAGTTCTGCGTAGGACGGGCGTCCCGCCTGTCCTTGGGGCGGAGGGGGGACAGGCGGGACGCCCGTCCTACGGGAGATTCCAAATTTTTTCTGTGGGTATTTTACCGGACTTGATATAACGCCGCTTATGGCGGTTTGCGGTTTACTTACCGCAGGGCTCCGGGAGGCTTTACAAAAAATGCTATCGATCCAAAAGATTATATTCCCCAGTCTCTAGAACCAGATTGGGATTGGCAGTCCCAGTAATAATATCTTCTACTGCAGCGGGGGATAAATTGGGATTGGCTTCCTTAATCAGAGCCGCTACCCCAGCCACATGGGGAGCAGCCATCGAAGTTCCGTCCCAGAATTGGTAAGTATCGACTAGCACAGAGGAAAAAACCTCCTCGCCGGGAGCAACTACATAATCTAAAAAAGCGGTATTGGCGCGATTGGAAAACTCAGCGATCGCCCCACTGCTATCTACAGCTCCAACAGAAATACCTACTTCCGAAGCCAATCCTGCTGGATACCTCGTCGGACTGAAGCGTTTTCCTCCGCCAAAATTAGTAAGGCCGTCGTTCCCGGCAGCCATCACTACCACCACCCCTCGGTCGGTGGCATAGCGAATCGCCTCTCGCTGTGCCTCATTAAGAACCGAACCTCCCAAACTCAAGTTAATAATATTCGCCCCATTATCCACGGCATAACGGATACCGGCTACAATCGGCTCGCTTTCACCTCGAAAAGTTCCGATAACTCGTACCGGCATGATTTTTGCATTCGGAGCCACGCCCGTAACGCCAATGCCATTATTTTCTCCAGCTATAATGCCGGCCACATGGGTGCCATGACCGCCTAGAGGATCTAAATCTCTCGGATCGTTATCTCCTTCCCAAAAATCCCAACCCGTCAGATCGTCAATAAAGCCATTATTGTCATCATCTATGCCATTGCCGGGAATCTCGTCGCTATTGATCCAAATATTGTCATCCAAATCTTGGTGCATATAGTCAACGCCGCTATCCACAACTGCTACTACCATTCCTTCCCCCGTGTAGCCTTGGTTCCAAACTTCTGGAGCATTGATTAAATCCAATCCCCAGTCGGTTCCCCCCAGAGGAGCTATTTCTGGAAAAGGAGCAGATCCTATTGCCGAAGCTACTGCTACTTTTGCATCTACCAGACCATGCCCGTATGCTCGGTTAAAATTATTAGCGACAATATTGAGATCGTAATAAGTGCTACCTAAAGTCTGAGAAACCCAAACATAATAATTTCCTGGAGCTAATCCGCCTATATTAATCTCTTCGAGAGTTGCTCCTCCTTCCCCAGATACGGCCAATATCTCCTCGGGCTCGACGAGACCGTTAGCATTAGCGTCCCGAACCAGCCTCAAATCGGCATTGGCGCTCATATTGTCGAGAAAAATACTAAGATCGCTGCTGGCAGTTAGAGAGAATTTATAGAAATCGTGGCGGTCTTCAACTGTGAGAATATCGCTTTTGGTTTGAGGTGTTGTTTGCAAGCTAGCGCTATTACTAGAAATATTGCCAGAAATATTGCCTAAGTCAAAGGCAGCAGATAAGGAATTGCCCGCATCTACTGTAGGTGGAGATATGGGGACGGCATTCGACCACAAAGTATAGGAGGAATCGCGCTGAACCTGAGATACTCGGACGAAATAGTTTCCCGGCAGCAAAATCCGATCGATCGCTTCCGCCCTAGCGCCCTTGGCTTCGGAAGCGGCGATCGTTTCATCTCCATCCAAAAAGCCATTGCCGTTGCTATCGCGAACTAGCTGCAAGCTAGCATTCCCAGTTAGATTAAAAAGCCCCAAGCTGACTTCGCTTAAGCTATCGACCTGGAATTGGTAATAATCTTCGGGGTCGTCGTTGCCGACGAATTCATTTATTTCCCGACCGTTGGGAATGCCGATATTGGTGGCTTGACTGAAATCATTGCCCGCACTGTCTGCGGGTAAGTCGTCGGATATTTCTTCTACGCTCAGGGTATAGGGGGTATTGTCCCAAACTTTGGTTACGCCGACAAAGTAGGTCCCGTCTCCTAAAAAGCGCTCTATTTCTTGGCTTTGGCTTCTTTCTTGTGGCGGAAAGGCGATTATCTCGTTAAAACCAAAACCGCCCTTATCATCTAGGTCGTGAATTAGAATTAAGTCGGCATCGACGTTGGCACTTTCCAGAGTGATTTTGACGTTACTATCGTCTTCTATTTGCAACGAGTAAAAGTCGTAGGGGTTGGCATGGCCGATAAAATCATTTATTTCCAGTCGAGAGCCTCCTAGAATTCCCAAAGAGCCCCAAGAAACTGGCTCTGCATTTGCCGCCCCACCTGTTGGAGCGCCTATGGGAACGGCATCCAAGTTTAAGGCGTAGCCAGTTTCTCCACCATTTGCCTCTTCTACTTTAGATAGTTGGATAAAGTAATTGCCCGGTGACAGATCTGGAACTACGATCGCATCTGGATAGGGTACTTCTAGAGTGTCGCCGCTAATCCATGCAGCTAGCTCGTCAAAATCTATAGTTCCATTGCCATTCAAGTCAACGGGTTCTGTGGGAGCCGGAATTGTTTCGACAATCTCCCCAGCATCGGCGATACCATTCCTATTGATGTCCTGAATTACTTGGATAAGAACGTCAGAGCTAAGACCTTCGAGACTGAGACGAACTTCAGAGCGAGTATGGAGCTGAAATTGGTAGAAATGCTGGGGACGATTATTGGTAATTGCATCTTTTACTGCTTGGGAGGCATGGAGAAAACCAAGATTCAACGCTGTTGATAGAGCGTTACCGGCTTGGGGTCGTGCTAGTGTTGCTGAAGAACTTTCCAGGATTTCTGCTTTTGAGACGAACCCAGTTAGCTCGTAGGCAGTATCTGCTTCGTTTTCTTCCTTGTTGGAAACTTGGATAAAGTAGTTGCCGGGGGTTAAGCCGAAAGCTTCTATTACTTCTAGATTGTTTTCTTCGGCGGCGATCGCCAGAACCCTTTCTCCCTCATCCGGCAGTCCATTGTTGTTGGCGTCCCGAATTAATCTCAGCCTTGCCGGCAGGCTTATGCCTTTGAGATTGAGGCTCACGTCGCTAAGAGTATCGATGCGAAATTTATAATAATCTTCCGAATCGTTTATGCCTATGACATCAGCAAAGCTTAGCGGCTGGCCAACTCCGCTAGCCGCAGCCAATAAGCCCATATCCCCGGCTAAAAATTGTCGTCCTTCCCCCAGGCCATACAGCAGCAGATGTTGCAAAGCTTCTTCTCTGTTTCCTGCTAATGATTGGTTTAGGTCTGGGTTCGCGGCTAAATAAAAGTTTAAATCTACCAGTTGCGAGAATTGGCGGTTTTCCCTCAAACCTCCTTGCTGCAAATGTTCCAGGGCTGCTTCGCGATCGCCCCCAGTTGCTAGAGCTACATCCGGGTTTTGGCGCAAATAATAATCGATGTCAATCAGCGGCGAGAATTGGCGATTGTCATCGACCCCGTGTCTTTGCAAATGTTCGTATAGATCTGTATTAGTAGTTAAGCCCGCTCTAGCCAAGTCGCCGTTACTGTTTCGGTAAAAGTTAATATCGACCAGGGGAGAAAATAAACGTCCTTCCTCTAATCCTTTTATCCTAAAATGTTCGTATAATTCTTCCGGCGCAGTTATTCCAGCCGCTGCTAAGTCGGGGTTAGCAGCGGCATAGAACCTGGAGTCAAACAGACTGACAGACATAATTTATATGGAGCCCCGATTGGGAATAAAAGATTTGAGTTGTTACGGAAGCGTAGATTCCAAAAATGACTATTTCTGACTCTCTTTTGTTCCCATATTTTGCCTGAGCCAGGATTGCCAAAGCAAAAATATCCCATCCAGGTACAGAAGGTAGCAAGGGACAGGGTAAGTATTTTTTACTAAAAGAAGCTTTTTTTAGGCTGCGATAAGGAGCGATCGCAATTTTGACCTATATATATAGTAATTCTAAGTCGTTCGTGGAAAAACTTGTAGGGGAATGGCCGGCAACATTTGTGGTGCCAGCAAATCTATTGGGTCCTGAATGAGGCAATAGCGATCGAGGCTGTAACATTAGGCTATACAACAGTGCAGAAGGTGCAGAAAGTGCAGAAAGTGCAGAAAGTGCAGAAATTTTCTGCATCAAGTATTGAAATTCGACCAAAGCAGTGCTAATATATTGTTATTGCTCCCTAGAGGGGCAAAAAAAGGGGCCACGGCTAACCGCGACCCTTTATCACATTACCACACACGAAAAGTAAACCTTAGCAAGGAGGTGTTTTCACTCAAAGATAAATTTATCCCTTAAAACCGGACTGCTAGAGGAGCGAAAGGACTTGCGGGCAACAAGTCCTTTCGCATACTCCAATAGCTAGCCCGGATGGGAATTAGCCCACCCCAAAGCCCCGCCGATCTTGCAGCAGATCGCGGCAGCGGGTGGCTTTCCTTTGGGAGAAATTACCCAGGTTTTTACCACTGGCCAAAATTAGGCTGCCAAAATTAGGCTGCCAAAATTAGGCTGCCAAAATTAGGCGGGAAGTCAGGGAGCGGGGGCGACGAATTGGCTCTGTCGCGAGCGAGCCCCAACTTCCGCACTCGTTGGCGCGATCGCTCTTTTATTGGCACCGAGAAGCGATCGCGCCTATTGAGGCTATTTGCACCAGGGAGGTATCTGGGCGATTGCACCTCCTTGCTTTTTCGAGATTCTACAACGATTTGCCTTGTTTTGCAAAGCTGCCTGACGGAGCCGAGGCACGGGCGATCGGCTCCCGGAGCGATCGCAATTTTGACCTACGCACAACAGGCCATGTCTTCGGGTCTGCATTCAGGAGACCCATCGCAGGCTAGATCTTGTTTGTCTTTTGCTAGTTGACCAAGATAGGTCGATTCTGCAAGGTAGAAAGCATTAAAGCGATCCTTAAAATCTTCTGACACGGATTTCTCGGGAATTCCCGTGGCTAAGAGGTTCTGTTGCCACCGTTTTACTTTGGGAAAATCGCCAAGGAAGTCGTAGCCGGATTGCCGCTCGACTATCGAAGCCCGATGTAGTAAAGGCAACCAAGCTATGTCTATCATCCCGATGCGATCGCCATCTGCATATTGACCCTCACCGAGCCTCGCTTCTATTTTTCCAAACGCCTTTGAAAGTTTTGTCGCACGTTCTTCAAGGGTTTTTGCATCGGGACTGCGTTGAGCGCTGCACTGGACCAAGTAATTCTTTGAGGCCAAGTAAGACCAAGCGCGATCTTGGGCCTTTTTGACCGGGTTTTCTGACGAAATCGGCGTCCCAGCCACTTCATCGAGATATTCCACGATGGCATCGGATTCAAACAAAATACTATCGTCATCGGTAACCAGAATCGGGACCTGGCCGTTCGGCGAAATATCCAAAAACCACTGCGGTTTGTTGCTCAAATCTATATATTCAATATCGTAGTCAACGCCTTTTGCTTGGAGAATAGCTGTAACGCGCTGTACGAACGGACAAATTTTGAAACTGACGATTTTCATTTTTGACACCTCGCTTTCTTTATGCCAATCCCTGGCAAATTTTGTTTTTGTTCTCAACATGGGGAGAACTAGGCTATATTTCAATATCTCAATAGATATTGAAATATTATGAACGAAAGCCAAGCAATTAAGATGCTCGATGCACTGTCTCAGGAGACTAGGCTGAAAATCGTTCGCTATCTGGTGATTTGTGGTGACAACGGAGCATCAGCAGGGGATGTGGGTAGGCAGGTGGATGCGACTTCTTCACGGGCCTCTTTTCACTTGTCAACCCTAGAGAATGCGGGGGTGATTTCCTCCGAACGCCAATCGCGAAATATTATCTACCGCGCCAACTTCAAGCAGATCGGCGGTTTAATGTCTTTTTTGCTCAACGATTGTTGCGAAAATAACCCAGATATTCGGGCCTGTTGTTTGAATCAAGACTGTTGCTGAGGGCGGTCTTCGGGGAGGGACAGGTGCTTACAAGGGTAGGTTTTGTAGGTTTTTTACAATCTCTCTTACTAAGCCTTCAAGCATAAGAGGGCGAAGCATTCCAATGCAATAATTTTTGCGAGGAGAGCAAAGGCCGTCTCGGGAATGCTGTCGCCCCTACGCCCCCGAAAGCCCTACACCTTCAAAACATCAAATATATATAAAAAACCTACCCCTGTGAAAGGGTCCTGCTAAGGTAAAGTTTTGTTACAAACTCGGCAATTCTCGCAAAACGCTTCAATTTTGAACCGATACATAATTGGAACGGCTAGACTCTAATATTTTGCCTAGCTTAGCCCCTAGCTTAGCCCCACGTTCAAATTATGACCTTTTGTAGGAGTCAGTTTATGCGTCCTGTCCAAGATTTATGCAAAATTACGCTAGGAGTTGCAGTCATCACTTTAGGAACCTTAACGTACCATTCATCAGCCTATGCCGGTTCCTTGGGGCCGAAGGCAATTGACTTAAGGGAATGGACGCAACAAGGAATTCTAGAAAAGGGAAATTGGGTAGTGTCTGACGATGGCACTTCAGTTGTTCAAGACATTCACGAGGGTAGCGGAACATTTTTTGTAAGTCCCGATAAGTTCATTAATACGATTATTCGAGGAAAGTTCAAAGTTGATACCAAGCAAGATGACGATTGGATGGGACTTATGTTTGGTCTTGAGTCTCCGACTGGTGACAATATAGAAGCTACTGGCGAATCAAGCTTTTTTCTCTTTGATTGGAAGCAGGCAGATCAAGGCAGCCATAAAGAAGGACTTTCGTTAGCAAAGGTCAGTGGAAAATATGGTGCATACGCCAATCGCAGCCGTTTTGACGTCCTGCGTTCTGATTTTGGTCAAGATAAAGGCTGGCAAGACTTAACAGAATATGAGTTTGCCTTGCTGTATGAAGAAGAAGGCATCAAGATTGACATCGATGGCCAGACGATATTCGAGATTGATGCCGAAGAGCTTGGCAGGAATTTCGATCCCGGTCACGTTGCTTTATATACTGCTTCTCAGAAAGACGTGAAGTTTTCAGACTTGAGCTACGAATCGACGGCAGCATCGACTTCCGTACCCGAACCTTCCTCGGCAATTGGTCTATTGGGCATAGGTGCTGCTGGTGTTGGTTCTCTATTGAAAGGCAAAAAGCGATCGCAGTAACTTTTTCCCGCTGACACCTCGCGAAACGGGCGATCGCTCCTTTTATAGCACTACGCATCTTTGGGAGCCGATAATTCAAAGCTAGCCAAAGCGCTTGAGCCGCAGTATTCGCGGCTTAGCTGACCGCTGACCGCTGACCGCTGACCGCTATCTACCCAACAAGCGGGCCTTTTAGAGACTCAACCAAGGCAAAATTAATTCAACGATTGGGGGCGATCGCCCATAGGGGTCAGTTACCTCTACACATTTCTAGCTTATAGCGGTTATGCTAGAAACGGATAAAACAATCCACATCTCTTTGCTCATAGCTGGTAGGTATTGAATCCCCTGCCTGCTACTCTCAAAACGGCAATTGAGTGTTAGACCCCTTATTTCCCCTCCGTCCCGATCGCAATTGGGACGGTATTTTTTTTGTGGGGTGTGGGGTGTGGGGTGTAGGGTGTGGGGTGTAGGGTGTGGGGTGTGGGGTGTGGGGGGTGTGGGGTGGGCTAAGCGCTTGCGCGCAGGCTACGCCAACGACAAGCTCAGCCCGAACGGCTAGTAGCCCGTCAAGGTAGTTTTGAATAGTTCAGCAATTTTTTCCGTAGGCGTAGCCGCCCCTACGCCCCGGAGGGCGGGCTACGCCTACGGGGCTTGCCCAATGCCCAATGCCCAATGCCCAATGCCCAATTCTGTCTTGACAGAATACTAGCGTAGATGCGTAAGTCCTGTTTGCAAAAAAAATAGGGCAGCGAAAAACCACTACCCACAATAATTTATTTGCAAGTCAGAAGGCAGAAGGGATAATGAGCGATCGCCCCTTCTGGCTTCATAGTCTATTGAATATTTAGACAGCCACAGCCTTCTTAGCAATAGCGGTCAGTTCGCCACTAGCATACTTGGCGGCAAAATCATCCAGGCTTATTTGCTTAATCTTGCTGGCGTTACCGGCGCTGCCAAAGTCTTCATAGCGAGCGGCACAGACTTTCTGCATATACTTGATGGAAGGCTTCAGGAAGTGACGGGGGTCAAAGTTGGAAGGATCCTTAGCAGCAGCCTCGCGGATAGCAGCGGTAATAGCCAAACGGTTGTCGGTATCGATGTTCACCTTGCGCACGCCGCTCTTAATTCCCTTTTGGATTTCTTCCACGGGCACGCCGTAGGTTTCGGGAATAGCGCCGCCGTACTGGTTAATCAATTCGATCAGATCTTGAGGTACGGAGGAGGAACCGTGCATTACCAAGTGGGTGTTGGGCAGGCGGCGGTGAATTTCTTCAATCCGGCTGATGGCCAGAATTTCCCCAGTCGGCTTGCGGCTGAACTTATAAGCACCGTGGCTGGTGCCGATCGCCACTGCCAAAGCATCTACTTGGGTTTGCTCCACAAATGCAACCGCTTCATCGGGATCCGTCAGCAATTGCTCGCGAGTCAGAACGCCTTCTGCACCGTGACCGTCTTCCTTGTCACCCTGCATGGTTTCCAGAGAACCGAGGCAACCCAGTTCGCCTTCAACGCTAGCGCCGATTGAGTGGGCCACGTCAACCACTTCCTTGGTGACCTTGACGTTGTAATCAAAGCTGGCTGGAGTCTTGGCATCCGCTTCCAGGGAACCATCCATCATCACGCTGGTGAAACCGTTGCGAATTGCAGAGTAGCAGGTGGCTGGGCTATTGCCATGATCTTGGTGCATGACAATGGGGATGTGGGGGTAGGTTTCTACTGCAGCCAGAATCAGATGGCGCAGGAAATTTTCCCCAGCATACTTGCGAGCGCCGCGAGAAGCTTGCAGGATCACAGGGCTGTTGGTCTCATTGGCCGCCTGCATAATCGCCTGGATCTGCTCCATATTATTGACGTTATATGCGGGCAAGCCGTAATCGTTCTCAGCCGCGTGTTCCAGCAGCAGCCGCATTGGTACGAGCGCCATATTATATCCTCCTAGGTAGCTAGTTTGTTGTCAGAGAGTTAGCTTTAGATTTGTTTAATTATTTATATCTCAATTTTAATATAATTTTCAACTTTTGCAGATCTTTGAGCAAAAATTTGGATTACAGATCTTTTGGTTGCAACAATTCAGATCCCCCCTTAAAAAGGAGGAAATTCTCCGATAATTTTCCGAGCCCCCCTTTTAAAGAGGGGTTGGGGGGATCGAACGCACCAGCAAACGAGAAAATTTTATTCTATCGATCTGTAGCATTCATAAATCAAAATGCTATAAGACGATCCCTTATAGCGGGCCAAAAATAAAAATACTAAAAGTCGAACCCATAGTAAGGTCCGACTTTTGGATAGTTTTTTAGTATATGGATTTAAAATATGGGTCGCCCGGGACTCGAACCCGGAACTAATCGGTTAAAAGCCGAGTACTCTACCATTGAGTTAGCAACCCAGTTGGAAGTGTTTTTTCCAATCCTCGATTATCATAACACACCTTTTGGAAAAATGGCAATAGTTTTTTAGAAAAATTTTGCTGCATAGCGGACCGTGCTTTCGCGGGTCTCTCCCGGCGCTAGGACCATCAGATTTTTGCCGCTATTCAAAGCATTGCGAGGAGCGCTCCAGGGCTCCAAACAATAATAGTCTTTTCCTTTGAGAGTCCAGAAGACCAGGTAGGAATAGGCATCGTCATATTCCAGAATCAGCTCTAGTTGCCGACTGGGGTCAATGACCCTGGCAGACTGGGCCGTGAGGTCGCCAAAGGCTACATCAATTTCATCCAACTCGAAGTCAAAAGAGCCGGTAAAGGAGTGAGTGGTATGGTTTTTTTGGTCCCAATATTCGCTGGATGGGATTTGAAACTGGAGTTGGGCTTTGTCAGTGACCAAAAAGTAAGGATGGAATCCCGTGGAGAAGGGCATGGGTTCCGAGCCAGTGTTGGTGTAACGCTGGATAATTTCGATACTGTTACCAGCAAGCTGATAGGTAAAGGACACTTGGAACTGAAAAGGGAAGGCCGCTAGGGTCTCGTCGTTGCTGTGGAGGGCCAGAGTTATAGCGGCGCGATCGCTATTAGTTTCTTCTTCGGCAACTTCCCAGGGTAGGTTCCGAGCAAAGCCATGCTGTTTGAGAGCGTACTCCTTATTATTATGGCGATAAACGTTATCGGGCAAATTCCCACAAATCGGGAAAAGGATGGGATTGCCTCCCCGGATGGATAATTCTGGATTGGCAAAGCGTTCCGTATCTAGATAGAAAATATCTTTACCTCCTATCCGCCACCCTAGGATAATTCCTCCTCGTTCCGGCACTACGTCGATTTCAGACTGGGCGACTGTATCGGTGAGACTGTAGGTTAGGTACTGTTTTTGCTGGGAAACAATCTCGAACATTTCTGCTCCTTTTATTGTATATCTGTAATATTACTTCAGGTAATTTACAGGCTCATTTTAAACGATGGAGGTTTTGTTGGTTGTGTTTGGGAAAACATTAGCGAAGCGCGATCGCGCCAAAGGCCGAGACGATATAAACCCGGTTTTTTTGGACAATACCTTCGCCAAAACGCAGCGCAAAAACCCTTAGATAGCGACAAAAGCAATGAAAAATTCACTCCTAAAGCGAATTACGCTCGATCCGAATATATGTCACGGCAAACCTTGCATCAGAGGTCTGCGATATCCGGTAGAATCGATGTTGGAACTGCTAAGTGCTGGCATGAGTATTGACGAGATATTAGCAGACTACGAAGATCTGGAGCGCGAAGATATCTTTGCTGCCTTAGTCTTTGCCACTCGGTTGACTCAAGTCAAAAGCGTCCATCAAATCGTGCCATGAAATTTATTGTCGATGCCCATTTACCCGTGAGATTGGCGCGGGTAACATCACCAATGCGAAACTTGAGGAATTATTTGCGAACGGCCTATCCAAAATTGTTGAGCTGTTAGAGCAACATTCACTAATAGAAATGAGCCGCGATAGCATCACTGTTCGCCAGTAGTATTCGGGCTCCAGCAGAAGCTTTCGTCCCAACCATTTATCGGGATTTGGTGCGATCGCGCCAAGCTCGGTGTAAAGTAGCTTTAGCCTACCTCACCCTAACGCCAGCTCAAAAGCTTTGAGTAGCTTTGAGTCAAATAGCAGTTAATGGTAATTGGGGTATATTAGTATTTTTTGAATAAAATTAATGAATTTAAATTTATGCTAAATAAAATTGTGAGCCAGAAACCAGGTTGTTTCAATTCAAAAAACCGGTTTTCTCATATATCGCAAACAATTTAGGATTGCTATGGTTACAGAAAACACGGACAAAAAGGAAAAACTCAGCTTAAAGGATGCGGCGGAAATTATGCGTCCTTATTATGCAGAAGGTAGCGAACTGACTGAGTTTGTGGATACTTGTGACGAAGAATTCTACGAATATAGCGACTATGCGTAGAGGTCGGGTTTGGCTCTATAGCGCCGAACCCACCGTTGGGGATGAAATAGGTAAAACTCGCCTTTGCGCGATCGCCCGCCGGCTAACGAGATCGACCCGCCGATCGAGCAGCGCTTCTAGCTCGTATTTCATATCGAGCGCTACAAATAGATAGGACTTACGCAAATTGTAGAGATGTATGGGACTTGCAAGTTAATAATGTACCGGGGGCTTCGACAAGCGAGCGCCCGAACGGTGGTCAAAGAACGCTCTTGGACTGGTACTTTATTTTTGCGCAAGTCCCTATCCTAAATGTAGGGCAAATGGTGAAATCGCTCCTACCGTATATAGCGTTAATGCGTAAGTCAAGATAGAGTTCGGTGCGCAAGTAGCACCCTACAAATAGAGTCTATGCGTAAGTCCTGCACTTTGCCCCATGCCCCATGCCCCATGCCCCATGCCCCATGCCCCATGCCCAATGCCCTGCTATATAATCAACAAATGTAAAATAACGTAAAGAAATGTGGAGACGGCCATGCGTTTGTTACATACCATGTTGCGAGTCGGCAACCTAGAAAAATCTCTAGACTTTTACTGCAACGTCTTGGGCATGAAATTCTTGCGCCAGAAGGACTATCCCAGCGGCGAATTCACTCTCGCCTTCATCGGCTATGGGGACGAAGCGGATAATACAGTCCTGGAGCTGACTTATAACTGGGGCGTAGAGGAGTACGATTTGGGAAGCGGATATGGCCACATTGCCATCGAGGTGGATGATATTTACGGGACTTGCGAGGAAATCAAAGCCAAGGGCGGCCAAGTAACCAGAGAACCCGGGCCAATGAAACACGGCACCACAGTAATTGCTTTCGTAACCGATCCAAGTGGCTACAAAATTGAGTTAATTCAAAAAGGCAGCCAAGGTTATCATGGCGTCAAGCAAGAACCGGCAGCAGCAATGGCATAAAGATAGGGTGTAGGGTGTAGGGTGTGGGGTGTAGGGCATTGGGCATTGGGAACATTTCCCTCCCCCGGTCTCCCCTGCTTACCCGGTCCCCATGTCCGTCCTGAGCCCTGTATAAGGGTTCCATTGTCACTCCCTACACCCTACACCCCCTACACCCCACACCCTACACCCTAAAAATAAGGTCCCTAGCACTGACAAGATGCAGCCGACTGACTCTAACAAGTTTACAGATCCAGCTTGGGACGCGATAGTCAAATCCCAAGAGGTTAGCCGTCGCTACCAACATCAATATTTAGAGGTAGAGCATTTGGCCATTGCCCTCCTAGAACAAGAAGGATTGGCCAATAAAATTTTGAATCGCGCCCAGGTTCTTCCCGAAAAGCTCCTGCAACAACTAAGCAATTTTGCCCAGCAACGGCCGAAGGCTCCCAAAGTGAGCGAGCTTTATCTCGGACGCGGGCTAGACTTGATGTTGGACAAGGCAGAGGCGGCCCGTGCAGAACGAGATGATAAGTATATCTCCGTCGAACATTTGCTTCTGGCTTTGGCGGAGGACGATCGCATCGGTCGCAGAGCTTTCAAGGCTTCTAGCAAAGAACCCCGCACTCCTTTTGATAAACAACAGCTAGAAGCGGCGATCGAAGCGACCCGAGGCAGCGCTAAGGTCCAAGACGAAAACCCAGAAAGCCAGTATGATGTCTTGGAAAAATACGGGCGAGACCTGACCGAACATGCCAAGGCAGGCAGGCTAGATCCGGTGATTGGGCGGGATGACGAAATTCGCCGGGTAATTCAGGTTCTGTCTAGACGCAGAAAAAATAATCCGGTTTTAATTGGGGAGCCCGGGGTGGGGAAAACGGCGATCGCAGAAGGACTAGCCCAACGCATCATTAACGGCGACGTTCCCGAATCCCTGAAAAACCGACAATTGATTTCCCTAGATATGGGCAGTCTGATTGCCGGAGCCAAATTCCGAGGCCAATTTGAAGAGAGACTCAGGTCCGTACTGCGGGAAGTCACTGCATCGGACGGTCAGATTGTCCTATTTATTGACGAACTGCATACAGTTATCGGCACTGGAGCGGGGCAAGGAACAATGGATGCCAGCAATCTGCTCAAACCGATGCTGGCTAGAGGGGAATTGCGCTGCATCGGGGCCACTACTGTTGAGGAATATCGCAAATATATAGAAAAGGATGCCGCTCTAGAACGCCGGTTTCAGCAAATTGCGGTGGTCGAGCCTAGGGTGGAGAATACTATCTCTATTCTTCGGGGACTGAAGGAACGCTATGAGGTTCACCACGGAGTTAAGATTCTGGACTCGGCTCTGGTGGCGGCGGCTACCCTGTCCGATCGCTATATTAGCGATCGCTTTTTGCCCGATAAAGCCATTGACCTGGTAGATGAAGCAGCGGCCAAGCTGAAAATGGAGATTACCTCCAAGCCGACTGAGTTGGAAAATGTCGAGCGCCGGTTGATGCAACTGGAAATGGAGAAGCTATCTCTGGAAGGGGAAGGAGAAGTGACATCCAGTAGGGGCGATTCGCGAATCGCCCCTACCCAGGAGCGGTTGCAGGGAATTAATGTCGAAATTAGCAGCCTTAAGGAAAAACAAGAAAAGCTCAATTCTCAGTGGCAAAGCCAGAAGGAGCTGTTAGATGATATCAACGGGCTTAAGGAAAAAGAGGACCAGATAAGGCTGCAAATCGAACAGGCGGAGCGCAAGTATGACTTGGAACGGGCGGCAAAACTCAAGTATGGGAAGTTGGAGGGACTGCAGCGCGATCGCGAAACTAAAGAAACGAAGCTCAAAGAACTCCAAGCCCAAGGGGCGACCCTGTTGCGGCAGCAAGTCACCGAATCCGATATTGCTGAAATCGTCGCCAAATGGACCGGCATTCCCGTTAATCGGCTCCTAGAATCAGAGCGCCAGAAATTACTACAGCTCGAATCTTATCTGCACCAGCGGGTTATCGGCCAGCACGAAGCAGTCTCGTCCGTAGCCGCTGCTATTCGTCGCGCCCGGGCCGGAATGAAGGACCCAAGCCGTCCCATTGGTTCTTTTTTGTTTATGGGACCGACAGGGGTGGGCAAGACGGAACTAGCTCGCGCTTTGGCTGAGGCTATGTTTGATAGCGAGGATGCGATCGTGCGCATCGATATGTCCGAGTATATGGAAAAGCACTCGGTCTCTCGCTTGGTGGGAGCGCCTCCCGGCTATGTAGGCTACGATGCTGGGGGCCAATTGACCGAAGCGATTCGCCGTCAACCTTATTCTACGGTCCTCTTCGATGAAGTGGAAAAAGCCCACCCAGACGTATTTAATATTCTGCTGCAAGTTCTCGACGAGGGAAGGATTACCGATTCTCAAGGCAGGACGGTAGATTTTAGGAATACCGTCATTATTATGACCAGCAATATTGGCAGCGATCGCATTCTGGATTTGGCTGGGGATGATTCTAAATACGAGGAAATGCGAAAATGGGTGATGCAAGAGCTGAGGTCCCGTTTTCGCCCCGAGTTTCTCAACCGCGTTGACGATCCGATTATCTTCCATGCTCTGAGCCGCTCCGAACTGCGAGAAATTGTCGGCATACAAGTCAAGCGCTTAGAAAAGCTGCTAGCCGACCAAAAAATCAGCTTGCAATTAATGCCAACGGCCCAGGAATTTATTGTCGAGGTAGGTTACGACCCAAATTATGGGGCAAGACCCCTAAAACGGGCGATTCAGCAAAAGCTAGAAAATCCAATTGCCAATCTGCTTCTAGAAGAGAAGTTCGTGGCTGGGGACACTATATATATATATGAAGGGGATGGGAATCTAGAGTTTAGCGCCGAGTTACCGGAGATTGTTGGCGAACCGTCAGAAGTAAAGGAGAAAAAGAGCGATCGCTCGGCTCCTATTCTAGAAAACAATCCCTCTTCAGAAGATGCGCCCAATGAGAACCCCGACTCCGATCCCTGGTCTGGCGTCTCCGAGCCGGTAAGGGCAAGCGGCGACGATCGCTCTTTCCCCATTACTGGCGACACTATAGAAGTAAAGAGCAAGCGACTTTGAGTGGTTGGTTAGCATAGCGTTAGCATAGCCTATGAATGTTTAGATACGAGCTGAGTTAGATAAAAAATGATACTAAGCGATCGCTTTGTCTATATTCATTACCCCAAAACAGGTGGAACCTTTGTCTCGGCAATGCTCCACAAGCTGCATGCTGGCAAAGGATATAAGACAAGCCTAACTCGTTTTCTAGGAGTAACTTTTGGCACAGCAGGTGGCGGGATTATTGATACGGATCGATATGCAGCCTACCCAAAAAAGCACGCTGGCTGCCGTCAAATTCCGGCATCTTTTAGGGCAAAACCTATAATATCCACCATTAGAAATCCCTACGATTTATATGTATCTATGTATGAATATGGATGGTGGAAAACTCATCCAGAACACTTAGCCTCCGATGTCAGTAAGTTACTCGATTGTTATCCGCATTTTCCTAAAATTTCCTTTAATGATTATCTGTCTATTAACAATAACTGGGAATTCCAAGAATTAAAAACACCAAACCTAGAGCCAGAAAAATTCTTGGGCAGGATAACCCGCGATTTTATGTTCAGATTTTTAAAAAAGCCACTACCAACAATTTTAGCCACTATAGATGAAACTTACATTGCTTCTCAAAAATACAGAGAAGATATGTTTCCGGTGCATTTTCTGAAAACAAATCGGTTAAATCAAGAACTGTTTGAATTTCTGGTAAATGTAGGATACGATGCAAAAAAAATAAACTTCATTATAGAACAAGATAAAATTGTTCCCCCTACTGCACCAAAGTCAGGAAGGAGACAAGAGCAAAAATGGGAAAAATACTATACGACAGAAACAAAACAAATTGTCAGAGATAAAGAAAGAATATTATTTTCTCTTTTTCCAGAGTTTGATATATAGCAATGCTAAAGAAACCGGGGTTATTGAAGAAACCCGGTTTCTGAGTATAGTCCATATAGCATAAATCAGCAGATAAAAATTATGGTGCATTTTACTGTAGCTATCTGTACCTATAATGGCGAAAAGCGTTTGCCGCAGGTTTTAGATTGTTTGAAAACGCAAGTTAATACAGAAAATTTTTCTTGGGAAATTCTTGTAGTTGACAACAACAGTATAGATAAAACAGCCCAAGTTGTTAGAGACTATCAATCGAGCTGGCCTTTTTCATGTTACCTAAAGTATTGCCTTGAAAATCAGCAAGGAGCTGGGTTTGCCCGCAAACGAGCTATCAAGGAAGCGATCGCCCCTTTAGTTGGATTCTTAGATGATGATAATCTACCAGAACCTAACTGGGTAGCCGCAGCTTATGCTTTTAGCCAAGAACATCCAAAAGCTGGTGCTTACGGCAGTCAAATTCATGGTGATTTTGAAGTAGAAACACCGCCTAACTTTCAGCGAATTAAGGCATTTTTTGCGATTACCGAGCGGGGGCAAACTCCAATTCTGTACGAACCTCAAAAAAAAGTGCTGCCTCCTTCGGCAGGATTGGTAGTGCGGAAGGAAGCTTGGCAAAACAGCGTTCCCAACCGCAGCATTTTGAACGGTCGCGCTGGTGGTAGTATGCTGACGAGCGAAGACCTGGAGGTTTTGTCTTATATTCAACAGGCGGGCTGGGAAATTTGGTACAATCCCAGAATGCAGATGAAGCACAAAATAGCTCGGCGGCGCTTAGAGAAAGATTATTTAATTTCTTTTTTCCGAGGCATTGGCCTCAGCCGTCACGTTACCCGGATGTTGAGCGTTAAACCTTGGGTAAGACCCCTAGCATTTGTGGCTTATATGCTGAACGATTTACGGAAAATAGCCGTTCATTTACTCAAATACGGCACCCAGGTGAAAACGGAGGTAGTAGCTGCTTGCGAGATGGAGCTTTTTGTTAGCAGCTTAGTGAGTTCATTTTACTTGTGGAGAAATGGATATTTAACGGGAAAAAACATATTTGATTTTCCTAGCGTCTCCGAACCTATATCTATAACAAAATTAGAAGAGTGAAAATAATAAATAATTATAAGATAATCAATGCTAGATTTTACGGTAGTCATTCCAACATATAATGGAGCCAGCAGATTATCAAAAGTTCTGGAGAAGCTGCAGCAGCAGATTGAGACAGATAATATTTCCTGGGAAGTAATTGTTATAGATAACAACAGCAACGACGATACTGCTAAGATTGTCCGTAATTTTCAAAAAGATTGGAGCGATCGCTTCCCACTCCGATATTGTTTTGAAAGCCAGCAAGGGCTAGCCTATGCTAGACAAAGAGCGATTAGGGAAGCTAATGGCACCTTTATTGGTTTTCTAGATGATGATAACTTACCCCATGCTGACTGGGTGGGGGCTGCCTATTCTTTCGGCAAACAGCACCCCAAAGCGGGAGCGTATAGCGGTCAAATTCACGGAGATTTTGAAGTTAAACCTCCGGAAGGTTTTGAAAAAATACAACAGTTTTTGGCTATCCGAGAACATAGCTCTGAGCCCCATCAGTTCGAGCCAGAAAATTTAAGACTTCCCCCCGGTGCTGGTTTGGTAGTTAGAAAACAAGCATGGCGCGAATGCGTTCCTACTGTTCCCGAAGCGGTTGGCAATGTAGGCAAGGCTTTGGCAAGGGGAGATGACTACGAGCCATTACTTTATATGTACAAAGCTGGCTGGGAAATTTGCTACAACCCTGCCATGCATATCCAGCATCAGATACCGCACTGGCGACTGGAGAAAGATTATTTGCTTTCTCTGGCTCGTGCTTGTGGTTTAGCAACTTGCCAGCTTCGGATGATTAACGCTCTGCCTTGGCAAAAACCAATTATTTTTGCGAAAACTATCCTGGGAAACTTGCGACGATTAATTTTGCACTCGCTCAAGTATAGAGGTCGGTTGAAAAGCGATCTTATTGCTGCCTTTGAGTTGGAATTTTTCTGGGGTAGCTTGATGAGTCCGTTCTTTTATTTGCAGAAAAATTTTAGCAAGTAAGTCTGGCGATCGCAAAATAACATGAAATTTCCCCACACCCCACCTAGTACGTTGCGGCACTATATAGAAAACTGAAATGCTCCCCTAGGGAAGCTAGGCAAATATTTTTTTGATTCGCTCTAACAAAATTCGAGCTTGTGCGGGAGGGAAAATAATTCCAGCAGCTATTTTAAGAAATACGATAGCCATTAGTCGCGATCGCCGCCGCAGTAGAGCAGGATCGTTTCTGACTGCTTGCCAAAAATATCGAGCAGCTAATAGATTCTTCTCTCTCGATAGAGAGCCTTTGAGGGTTCTAAACATAAGGTATTGGTAGAGGTTAGCAATGCTGCGGCTCTTCAAATAAAGTAAAGATTCGGGAGCCAGACTAAATGCTTGATTAATAACTTTTAAGCATTCTGCTTCTTGTCGGGAAAAGTTTGAAGACATAGAAGTATCAGTCATGCGATACCATATTTGAGCTTTCTCTGTGGCGACAAACTTATAGCCAACAGCAGCAATGCGAATGAATAAATCCCAATCTTCTCCTGCTACTAATGATTCGTCAAAAACACCGGCTTTTGTAAAAGCTTCCCTGCGAAGCAAAGCATTGGAGCCACTTTCTAAAAAGTTTCCTAACAAGATTAGTTCGTAAGCTTCTCCTTTTACGGTGATGCGATCGCCTGGATGCAGCCATTGACCGGATTCGTCAATATAATCAGTCCAGCTATAAGCCAGGGCAGCTTGGGGATTTTCTTGCAGCGCCCTAAATTGAGACTCTAGCTTATCTGGCAGCCAGAGATCGTCAGCATCCAAGAAAGAAATAAATTCCCCTACAGCATGAGAAAAACCTCGGTTGCGACTAGATGATAATCCAGCATTCGGATAAGAAAACACTTTTATCCGTTCGTCTTGTATGCCTTTGACAATCTCTAAAGTTCCGTCTTGAGATCCATCATCAATAACGATTATTTCCAAATCGGATAGCGTTTGCTTCAAGACGGATTGAATCGTCTCGTTAATCGTTTTTTCGCCATTGTAAACGGGAATAATAACAGAAATGAGAGGCATATCAAATAATTTTGCTTACCTGCTTAGAAGGGATCTCTGCGTAAATAGCCAAGAATCGTGGTCGTGTTGAATATATTTTCAAACTTAGCAAATAATTCTTGCGCCTTCTCGGGGGGCAAGATGGCGATCGCTGCTATTTTCAACAATACTTTCGCTACGACTTTCTTGCCCAGAAGAGAGCGATCGTATTGCAATGCTTTCGCAAGCAACCGTGCAGCAGTCAAAATATGCTCTTTTTTGGGCTCCCCTTCAAGAGCTTTGCTAGTTAGGTACTTGTAGAGATTGCCAAGGCTTGGATTTTTCAGGTATTGTAGCGATGCAGGACTCTTAGCAAAAGCTCGTTCAATTACTAGGGAGGCAGCTCTTTCCATTCTCCAGATATTAGTAGATGCGGAATTAGCAGATACTCGGTATAAAATTTGCGGTACTGGTACGGCCACAAAAGGGTAGCGAGCCCCAACTCTCAGCCAAAAATCCCAATCCTCAGCCGGTGGCAGGGATTCGTCAAAACCACCTATTTCATCTAGAGCCTGTCTGCGAATCAATGCGTTAGAACCATTTTCCAAAAAATAAATTAATAACAAATTTGCATAAACATCTCCATTCAAAGCAATATGGATACCTCGACGATAAAATTGACCGGATTCATCAATACAATTGCTCCAGCTATAAGCTACGGCGGCTTCTGGATTGTTTTCAAGCGCTTTTAATTGTAACTCTAGCTTATCCGCAGTCCATAAGTCGTCCGCATCCAGAAAAGAAATATATTTACCAGAAGCAAGAGCCAGTCCTCGGTTACGACTGGCAGCTTGACCTGCATTGGGGTAAGAAAATACTTTCAACCGAGGGTCTTGGATGCTAGAGAGAGTCTCCAAGGTACTGTCTTGCGAGCCATCATTTATGACGATTAGTTCCCAGTCTGATAGAGTTTGATTGCAGACTGATTCTATTGTCTCTCGAATTGTTTTTTCACCGTTATAAACTGGGATAATCACAGAAATAAGTGGCATAATGATTTTGGATTGGCTTGTTTGTTATAGAAATCCTGAATAACTGGAGAGTGCGAAGTTATCGTAAAACAAGAAATACTCGCGCATGCCCAAACGCTTTCACTCTCGTTGCTTGCAGCCCTTGCAGCCCTTAAGACCCGCTAACTGCCAATCCTACGGTCGATCTGGCTGAAACCCGCTGATGACAAGAAGTTATATGAGAACTTCGCACTGTCCAGTGAATAAGATAGAAACCCCGTTTCTTAGACTTCAAAAAACCGGGTTTCTGAGATATCGCCCGACACCCCACACCCCATGCCCCATGCCCCATGTCCCATGCCCCATGCAAATTCCCTAATCCACTCTAGCTCGGAAGCGGATAAAGCCAAAAGAATTATTGCCGTCGCTGGAAAAATTAGGTATGCTTTGCGGTCTAAATAGGATTGCGCCCTTGCCATTATTGGAAGCACCAAGGGCAACACAGGCCGCTGGAATCGAGCTTCCCGGGGAAATAAAGCGGCTGTTGTCTCCATCGTTGGCATTGGTATAAGATAAGGCAGTGCCATTGCCAAAAGCGATCGCCATACCTCGGTTTACCCCAGCAAGGCCATTGGCCGCTGGAGTCACATCATTAAAAGCATTCTCCACAAAAGTTTGATTCAACGGCACGAAATCGCAGATCTGTACGTTCCGAGCCTCAGCTGTTCCATCAGAAAGGAAATAAATCGTATATTCCACTTCATCTCCCGGGCGGACTTGGGGAACGTCGATTTGTCCTCGCAGATAGTTCGATGGCCAGTCCGAAGCATTATCGCTATCGCTAGGATCGTCGAGAAGATCGTTAAAGGTGGCACCGTTCAATCCGGTAACTCGTTTCACCAGGCGCAGTCTTGGGGTTCCAATGCTTGGCACCGTCGCACTTCCCTGGTTATTTCCCGGGTTGGGGTCGGTCTGGTCGGAGCCAGTAATTTGCGCTGTATTGGTGACTGGGTTGGCAGTGTTGACAGTGGCCACAATCCGCAAAGTGGCGATCGCCCCATTAGACAAACTGCTAAAAGCCCAAATACCAGTACCGCTGTTGAAACTGCCCGCGCTGGCATTGGCAGAAACGAAGGTCAGACCCGCTGGCAGTTGCTCGGTAACTCGGACGTTAGTGGCAGTTCCCGGCCCATTGTTCCTCAAGGTGATGGTGTAGGTAACTTGTTCGCCAACGCTCGGGTTAAAATTATCAACTGTCTTGGTAAGCTGCAAGTCAGCATTTTGATCCGGCACGGTGACGCTGGATTGATTATCTGTGGGATCCGGGTCTGTCTGGTCGGCGGAGGCAGTAGCAGTGTTCGTTATGGGGCTGGCACTATCAACTCGGACAGTTACGGTCAGAGTCGCGCTAGCTCCATTGGCCAGAGTGCCTACAGTCCAGGTGCCGGTGCCGCTGTCATAACTGCCTTGACTCTCGCTTGAGGACTGGAAGGTTAATCCAGAAGCCAGGGGTTCGCTGACCTGGACCCCCGTCGCAGTATCTGGCCCATCGTTGGTGACGGCTATGGTGTAGGTAATAATGTCGCCCACGGAAGGATTGGAATTATTGACTGTTTTGTTTACCGACAAGTCAGAACTAGATCCAAAAGTCACCGATGTGGGAATGCTGTTATCGTTTGGGTTGCCGTCGTTGTTGGGGTCGGGGTCGCTGCCATTGTTAGAGTTATCGCTGACTGGAGTAGCCCCCCCCGGACCGGTGGCGCTGCCAGAAGCGGTGTTGTTATAGGGGCCAAAGTTAGTGCCCGGTGTCACCGTCACATTGAAAACAATTCGAGCCGTCCCTGCCACTGCAATAACATTTGCAGGGTTGCTGGCGAGGAGCAGGTTGGTATCGCTACTGCCGTTAAAGCTGCTATTAACTGTTAGTCCGTCGGGGCTGCTAATCGAATCCACCGTAAAAGAGGTCGCTCCGGCAAAGGTGGTGCTGAGATTCTCTACAACTTGGAGGTTGCTTAGTTCGACGTTACCCAAGTTTTCTAAAACAACAGTGTAAGGAATAGTGAAGCTGCCATTGCCATTGTCGGTAATAGTTCCCGCTGCTTTGGCTACCCCCAGTCGCGGAATGAGAATGGGGGTTGGTACGTTATCGCTGGGGTTCCCATTGCCATCGGCGTCGGGATTGCTCCCGTTTGTGGAGATGTCTTCAACGGTGCCGCCGCTAGGACTGGTGCCGCTAGCACTAGCGGTATTGTTAAAGGCTCCGGGGTTGGGTCCGGGAGTTAGCGTAACCTGGAGGTCGATCGTGGCAGTGGAGCCGACGGCTAAGACATCGCTACCCGCCAAAAGATTGGTATCGGTGCTGCCGTTGAAATTAGGGTTGACTGTTAGACCCGAGCTGGTGGAAGAAGCAATAGTAAAAGAGGCCGGACTTGGAAAAGTAGTAGTCAAGTTTTCAACTACTTGCAGATTGTTGACCTGCACGTTGCCGGTGTTTTGCACGGTAATGGTAAAGGGCACGTTGAAGGTGCCATTGCCATTGTCGGTAATAGTTCCCGCTGCTTTGGCGACCCCCAGTTGCGGTGTTTCGGAAAGAGTTATCGGGGTGGGGTCGTTGTTATCTATAGCATCGCTATTATCGTCGTTGGCCGCATCTCCTCCATCGTTATCGGGGTCTGTGCCATTAGTAGAAACGTCGCTAACTGGGGTGCCGCCACCCGTACCAGTTCCCGTAACGCTATTACTATAACTGATGGTGTTTCCCGGATTAATTGTTACTTGGAATGTTATCTGGGCTGTTGCCCCCACTGCTAGACTGTTGCCCGTATCGAGCATGTTTTGGTTTGTATTCCCGTCAAAGCTAGAGTTGACTGTTAGGGTGGGGCTGC
The DNA here is from genome assembly GCA_010672965.1 of Oscillatoria sp. SIO1A7. Taxonomy (GTDB): domain Bacteria; phylum Cyanobacteriota; class Cyanobacteriia; order Cyanobacteriales; family Laspinemataceae; genus SIO1A7. The sequence goes on along the minus strand of JAAHFN010000009.1, from coordinate 152,334 downwards.
TGAGAGAACCGCCTACTAATGTAAAGGAACTAGCTGCGGCAAAGGTAGTGGCAAGATTTTCCGTTACTTGTAGGTCGGTAATATCCAGATTGCCGAGGTTTTGTAAAGTGACGGTGTAAGGAATGGTGAAAGTGCCATCGCCATTATCGACAACCGCTCCCGCTGCTTTGGCAACGCCGAGTCGCGGCTCTCCGGTAACTGTGACTGTGTCGGTGCTGCTGTTGTTGGTCGTGTCGCTATCCCCGAGAGTATTAACCGTTGCGGTGTTGTCGTAGGTAGGGGGAGAGGGAGGAGCAGTAACATCGACGGTGAGGGTAATGGGAGGTAGGCTCTCGCCTCGTCGGACGTCAGTGGTTTTGGTTGTATTGCTTATATTTCCCGTGACGGGATCTCTGACTTGAATCCTGGCGCCGGGGGTGAAATTCGTGTCGGGATCCGTGTAGGTACAGGTTACGTCTTGTCCCACAGCAGAGCAGGCCCAGTTGTCGCCAGTACCCGAGACAAAGGTGAAGCCTGCGGGTAGGGTGTCGGTTACGGTAATGGGGGCGAAGGTGTTGCCTGCTGAAGCGGAATTTTGAACCTGCAAGGTGTATTGGTTCTGGCCTCCGGCGAAAGTAGCTGTATTACTTGTTTTATTAATGCTTAAGTCCGGGGGGACAGCGGTGACTGTCAAATTGTCAATTTCGTGAACGGCTCTTGCACCTCCGGTAGAGGCGGCAAAACCAAATTTGAAAGTAGGAGGGAAGGCCGGTTGGCCTGGTGCCGTTGATAAGTCAAGGGGAGGAATGAACTCTACAAAGCCAGAGCCAAAATCTACTTCAACTGAAATTCTATTATCGGGCGTTAGAGTAATTCTGGCAGTTCTAGCAGTAGGACGAGTGGTTTGATTGGCGTCGATACTACCGCCCCCAGCAACACCTGTGAGATTGGCAGTTCCAGTTAAGTATTCGTATCCGGTAGTTCCGCTGCCCGCTCCTCTAATCGCAATTGAGTCCGGTACATTTGCCGTTCCACCAATACGACCGCCGGTTGGATTGGAAAAATTGCCAAATTCATCAAAGCCAATACCCACATAACCGCCTGCTATCCCAGGGAGAGTGTCTCCAAAATTTCCGTTTGGCACGCATCTGTTGCGATTTGCTCCCATGTCGCCCATAGCAAATTCGTCGCATTGAGCATAGCCAAGGGAGCCACCGAAGGAACCTGCTGTGGTTGGGTTCGCCGTACCATTAATCAAGAAGAAACTAAACCCGTCAGCTCCATCGGTGGTGTCTACCGGTATAGTTGGTGGAAAGGCCGGGGTGAAGCCGTCGTAAACATAAAAATTGAAGGTAATTTGAAGCCCTTGACCCGAGTCAATAGCTCGATCGAAAAGTACAAAGGTTGCTTGTCTGTCGCCTCCAGTAGCACCTCCTCCTTTACTGGGAGTTAGTCTGAGGGTTCCCGAACCTACTGGGTCGCGCACAAAAGGACTTGGACTGCCGGTATCGTTAGGGCAGCCAGGAATAAACCCAGAACCAGAGGTTGGAGGAGTTGCAGAGAGTGGAGTAGGTATAGGAGCCGTTAAGGGAGCTGCAGTTAGGCAAGGGGGATCTGATACGGGAGCGGGAGCGCGATCGCCAATCCCAAATCTCCAATCAGGCGCAAAGGTGGGGTTAAGATTCGTGTCCTGAAAGCGTTCTTCTACTACGATAACCTGAGCTGCTGCTGGGGCATTAGTTGCTGCCACCAAGAGAAGGGTACTGCTGGCTAGCCATAAAAGTTTTGTTGTGAGTTTTGAGTTTTGAGGCTCGAACAATTTTAGTTTCATTTTTACCCTTGGCTTTTGAGGTTTTAGCTTAAGATTTCTTAGTTGCAGAGCTTTTAATCAAAGAAACCTGGTTTCTGGCTCCGCGATAATGTGAGCCAGTAAAGCTTCGAGGTTCGATAGTGACCCCATTTTAAAGAGCAATGGCCTGGCTATTTGAGGAGGAAGGAGAAGCACAAGAGCTATTTTTAACCAGGCTTTCCAGATAACTCGCTTCCGGAGTAAAGTGCGATCGCTTCTAATAGCTTGCCAGATAAATCGCCCCCCGATTAAGCCCTTCTCGCCTTCTGGACAACCCTCAAGAGCCTTGAAAGTCAGATACTTGTAAGTATTGCCCAGGCTGTATGGCTTCAGATATTGCAAAGTTTCCGGCGCTTGCTCGAAAGCGCGATCGATGACTCTGAGCATTCCTGCTTCCTGCTTGGAAACATTAGAAGTTGCTGAAATAGAACCTACTCGATACAAAACTTGTGGAGAAGGTACCGCAACAAAATCATAGCTAGCTGCCAACCGCAGCCACAAATCCCAATCCTCACCATGAGTTAGCGATTCATCAAAGCCACCGACTTCAGTTAAAGCCTCTCGCCGAATCAAAGGGTTAGATCCCGATTCCAAAAAATTCACTATTAGGAGATTGGCATAAACATTACCGTTGAGCGCGACGTAACTGCCCCTGCGCGCAAACTGACTCGATTCATCAATAAAATTAATCCAACTATAAGCCAGAGCAGCTTGGGGATGCTTTTGCAGGGCCTGTAATTGAGATTCTAGCTTATCAGGAGTCCATAGGTCGTCTGCATCGATGAAGGAAATATAGTCCCCTCTAGCACGGGCAATGCCACGGTTGCGACTCGTAGATGGGCCAGAATTGAAGTAGGAAAATACTTTCACCCGGGGGTCTCCGATGCTAGATAGAATTTCTACTGTTGAATCTTGCGAACCATCATCGATCGCGATTAGCTCCCAGTCCGGTTGGCTTTGGCTGATAACCGATTCCACTGTTTCTCGAATCGTCTTTTCTCCGTTGTAGGCGGGCATGATTATAGATATTAGGGGCATATCATAATTAGGGTTTAGGGTGTAGGGTGTAGGGTGTGGGGCTAGGGTAGGGTGTGGGGCTAGGGTAGGGTGCTCTTGTGTGGGGTGCTCTTGTGTAGGGAAACTTCATACTATTTCCCAACCGCTTTCGGGAGCTGGAAGCCCTACGGTAACCGAGGTTTCTGGTTTTCATCGTGACGATAACCGTTAGTCACTAAAAACCCTAAGAATCAACACCCTACCCTACACCCTACACCCTACACTCTACACTCTAAACAAGGCCCTTAAGGGCAACAAGAGTGCAAAAGTGAACTGCTCCTCTCGTCGAGGGGTCTCTCCCCCTACACCCTACACCCTACACTCTAAACAAGGCCCTTAAGGGCAACAAGAGTGCAAAAGTGAACTGCTCCTCTCATCGTGGAGGGGTCTCTCCCCCTATACCCTACACCCTACACCCTACACCGCAGTTTTAGCCCAATTCCCAATGCCCCATGCCTAATGCCCAATTCCCAATGCCGAATGCCACCCACCCCCAACCCCTCCCAGGAGGGGAGTTCCCAATGGGCAGGTGTGGCGACCAATTCCCAATTTTTTTAGTGGGATGTCCTCGCTCGGGAACGACATTGCTGCAAAGTATGTTAGCAGCACATCCGGCGATCGCTTCTTTTCCAGAGACAAAATTCTTTTTTTACGGAGTCCCTCAATACGAACCAAAGCGGCAAGCATTCGGTATGGTATCCCGGCAGTTGAATCCCTGGCTGAGGGAATTTTTTACAGAGCATCTTAAGCGTCCCGAGCTGCTCCAAAGCTTGCCCCGGATTCCTTTAATGAGCTTATATCTCAAAAAAATGATTGGCATTCTAGAGAGCTTAACCAAAGAACAAGGCAAGAGCATTTGGCTGGAAAAAACTCCCGAACATCTATACTATGTAGAAACAATTGAAAAATTAATTGCTGGAGTGCGCTTTATTCATATAGTCCGCAATGGAGCCGATGTTGTGGCCTCATTGTATGAGGTGACTCACAAATATCCCAAACCTTGGAAAGGGGCTCTGGATATCGATCGCTGTATCGGACGCTGGCTAGAGGCTATACCCCTGAGCGATCGCCATTTGCAAAAGCCAAATCATACTCTAGTTAGGTATGAGAATCTTGTAGAAGAACCCCGCAGCACTTTAGTGAAAATTTGCGACTTTCTGGGGATAGAATTTGACGATAGTATGCTGGATAATTTCGGCTCGGTAGCCCAGCAAGTGAGTATGGATGAGGCAGGGCGATCGGTGGGAAGTAAAATCAAAAGCACTAATTCTCAGAAATTTTATGAAATTTTCGACGAGAGTCAAAGGCAGTACATTCTCAATCGAATCTCTGCGATCGATCTAGATAGACTCAACTCTAAAGCTAACTGACGTAAGGCCAGAAAACGGGTTTATCGCAAAACTGATTGTGGGCTAGAAAAGCGGTTTCTTGAAGCAAACGCTTTTCTATAGCGTTTCTCAAATAAGTGTAATAAACGATCGGGTTCGGAAACTTAGGAGCGACAGCATCATGAGCGACAATCTCTGCTATATAACGGGGATTCTCATATTGGGATATTGCATCCCCCAGATATCTCACATCAATTTGAGAAAGGCTATAAAAATATTTTAAAATAGCTATGTGGATTTTGCAAAGTATCGTTTTTGTTGTTTTGACTTTTGTTATGACAGCCTCCCAAGACTTATCGCTCAAACTTTTCATTTTGGCAGGGCAATCTAACATGGTTGGCTACAAGTCTAATCTTGAAGATTTGGAACCAAGCCAACTGGAGTCGCAGGATAATGTCCTCTGGTACGATCGCTCCAGTACCTGGGTGACGCTTTCCCCTCCAACGGAGCCGGTACTCGGACCGGATTTAACCCTACCCGTGCCGCCTTTTAAGAAACACCATCCCGAACATAGCCACAAAGTTGCCAATGGATCTGGGTTTGGTCCGGAAATTTCCCTCGGTTCGGAAATTGCCGACAACCTCAAGCAAAAAATAGCTCTAGTAAAATACGCTCGCAATGGGTCTAATTTGGCATATCAATGGAATCCAGATGATGATGACTCTCTCTATCCGCGCATGAAAAAAAGGACGAACGAGGCGATCGCCGCTCTTAAGTCCCTCGGATGTCATGTAGAAATTGCCGGTTTCTTTTGGATGCAGGGGGAGACTGATGCCAGTAACGAGGATATGGCTGAGTATTACCAATCAAATTTAACCAATTTTATCAGTGCGCTTCGGGAGGACTTCCATAGCCCAAATCTTCCTTTTATATATGGGATGGTTCATTTTAGTAACGATAACAGTTGCTGCGGCGAAGCGGTCAGGACTGCCCAGCGCCAAGTAGAGGCAGATGTTGCTTTTACCAGTGCTGTGGAAACTCGCGACCTTAGTTTAGACCGGGATAAAATTCATTTTGACTCCAAAGGCACAATCTTGCTAGGCGATCGCTTTGCTAAAGCTTGGCTAACCATGACCGAGCCAAGTAAATAAATTGCTTAGGGGGGCATTGGGCATTGGGCATGGGGGCATGGGGCATTGGGCATTGGGCATTGGGCATTGGAATATAGCATTCCTTTTCTAAATCATTATGAGAAACCCGGTTTTTTGATCCGGCGTTCGGAAACGATCGGGTATTTGTTGGCTTTCGTCCCAGAGCCGATCGCTACGATCTCGGGTAGTGCTAAACAGGTAATGATTTTTCTACAGCAGATCGAGGGTTGTGGCCTCTAAAACCATTACTTGTTTACCACTACCCGAGATCGCTCTGATTTTTGATTTTGGCGAAGGTATTGTTGGGTTTCTGGCTCTTCACTATGGGAGCATTTCAATTTTGCACGCCCGCCGCCTGACGCCTATAGGCGTAAGCCCCGCCTCCGCTCGCGGCTGGCGCGGCTACACAAACCAAGCCCAAGAGGGCTACTGTTTACAAAAGTGAAATGCTCCCCTTCACTATTGACTTTTCACTATTAATACTAACTTTTCACTTTTCACTTTTAGCAATGCCCCATGCCCCATGCCCCATGCCCCATGCCCCATTCCCAATTATTTTTGCTTGACCCTTTGTACCCACTTTACCTCATCGGGGTTATTTAGTGACCAGACTTCGCGATCGCTCCGTATTTTTTCAAGGTGGCTTTCAATATTGTCGGTATCTATCTTAACGCCGAAATCCCCTGGGACGCTTTCTTCTCGATATTGAAAGATGCGATTGAGCAGTAAATCTCCAACTGGCTTTAGATAGTGAGAGTTATCTAAGTAATATTTCATCCGACGACCGATTGGTTCTGTGGTAATGCTGTTGTAACCGGAAAAATCCCAGACGGGGGTTATTTCAACTATTTCGCGTTTCCATTGCTCGAACAGCGGCCAAACACCTGATAACCTAATAAACTCCCATTGGCTAACATGGGAGGGAGATATAAAAAATTGGCAGTCAATTTTTTGTGTTTGGCAAATTTCGACGATCGCTTTGAGGCTGTTTAAGTATTTTTCTGAAATATTAGAGCGTTCTTCTGGCTTGTCTCCGCCAATTAAAAACCGATTTCGTCTGAGACTGGCCTTAAAAATCCAGCGGTTGTGCTGGTTGAGATAGACATGTTTCCTGTAGTATCCTGGAACTCGCCTGCCATCGGAGTAAAAATACCCAGGCGCGTTGGTTTCCTTAAGATTGGATTGAATGGTAATGAGACTGGCTATAAAAGCATCGATAGAAAAGAGCGAGTTAATCTTATCTGGGATAGTAAATCTATCGACTCCCAATCGGCTTTCTCTAAAATCGGGAGCATTTTTGCCTCTATCGTTAAACATAAAAAAATCCAAACCAACGATCGCCTTTTTGAGATTGGGCTGGTTGGCGATCGCATGGTCTAGATAGCGCTTGGCTTCATATATATTCGCCCCGGTAACGGCCAGATTGTAGGGTCTATCGCCCTCGAAAACAGGATGCGACGGGTCTAAGCCAAACTCCGTTCTGGAGGAACCAATAAAAACTATTTTGGGTTGAAGGCGGGTAATGGCGATCGCCTTATACATCCTTACCTGTTTGTCTTGCTTGGGCTTGACTTTGTTAAAACCCAATATGGCCGGACTATTGAAAGTAGTATAGGGGTCAATGGCTAGATTAAATAAGGTAACAATTATTGACTGACCTAGCAAAAAGGCAGCAACTAACAAACTATATCGGCGGTAAGGTTTCATTTTAGCACTACGCATTAAGGTTAGGGCGCTCCCGGGGAACCTACAAATATTGTAACTGTTTAACCGGATTTGATATAAGCTGACCGCTGACTGCTGACTGCTTATTGCTATATCAAAACTGAAAATAGAGGAATTCAGATACTCGATTGAGTGAGAGCAAGCAGAAAAGAGCGAGAGTGCTGGCCAACCCAGCGACCCACCATGTCGGCTTAAAGCGCTCCATGATTTGTTGGCTATTGGGTAACAGGGTAACTGCTAGCATCAACGCAACCAGAATAACGATACTGTTTCGACCTCCTACATCCGGGAGGTAGGTTAATTCTTGCCATCCTTTAAACAGTCCGCCCGTTGGCAACCAACCCAAAAAGCTTTTGAAAGTCTGGGGTAAGAGAATGCCTTTCGTCCCCGCCATTGCTTGTAAAATTTCTATGGCATCGCTGATGGTCGTAGCGCGAAACAGCACCCAACCGACGACAACGGCAATAAAAGCGATCGCCCATGCCAGGATTTTTGGCAAGGCAATATTCAACCGACGCCATGCCTGCTCTATAGCTAAAAATAATCCGTGCAATCCGCCCCAAATCACAAAAGACCAGCCAGCACCGTGCCACAGTCCCCCCAGCAGCATGGTAATTATTAAATTAATATAGCGGCGGATTTCGCCTCGCCGGTTACCACCTAGGGGTATGTATAGATAATCTCGTAAAAAACTAGATAGGGTAATGTGCCATCTTCGCCAGAAGTCGGCGATCGATGTCGCTTTGTAAGGGGAATTAAAATTGATCGGCAGGCGGATATTAACCATCCATCCCAAGCCAATCGCCATATCCGAGTAGCCAGAAAAATCAAAATAAAGCTGCAAGGTATAGCTTAAAGCACCTATCCAGGCTTCTAGGAAGCTGACGGCGCTGGCATGGTCGAACGCGGATGCAACCCAGGGGGATAAATTATCTGCGATTAATACTTTTTTGGATAGCCCCAAAATAAATAGCGTCAAGCCCCGGGCAAAATTGCGAGAGGAAAAGATGAAATTGCGCTCTTTGCGAAATTGGGGAATTAGTTCGTCGTGACGCAGAATTGGTCCTGCTATGAGCTGAGGAAAGAAGGATACAAATAGCCCGTAGGTGACAAAATCGTAGTTGGCATTTTTGATTTCACCGCGATAAGCATCCACCAGATAGGCCATTTGGGTGAAGGTATAAAAAGAAATAGCCAGGGGCAGGACTATATCGGGGACTTGCCAGTTTGTTTGTAGAAGCTCGTTAGCGGAACTTGCAAAAAAACTGGCGTATTTGTAATAGCCCAAAATCGCCAGGTTAGCGCCTATGCCTCCTACCAGCAGGATTTTAGCATAGCGACTTCCTGCCCGAGCGCGATTGATTTCCTGCCCTAGGCCGTAGTTGAGAGCAATAGAAATTAAGAGTAGGGGCAGATAGGCAATATTCCAGTAACCGTAAAAGAATACAGAGGCGATCGCCATCCAGACTCGCGCCGCTCTCACCGAGCCGAACTTTGCCCAAGCAAAAAATACTAAGAGGGCAACCGGCAAAAATCCAAAAATGAAAATGTAAGAGTTAAATAACACGATCGCTCGACCAAAGGATTAAAAAAAATTATATCAAATCCGTTTAATCGCCCTAAAGACAAATCGATCTTCCCGTAGGACGGGCATCCCGCCTGTCCCTCGCCTGTCCCTGGGCATGGCGGACAGGCGAGACGCCCGTCCTACGGGAGGGTTCAAATTGTGCGGTTGTTTAAGCTGATTTGATATTACTCTATTCTTTGTCCCATTCAAATTGCCGCCCTAACATATTAGCTAACCTTTCATTGTGCGGCTGAAAATAAGCGCCTATTTTTTGGTGCAGAGTCGCATCCATGCCCTCGTATTGATTGGTATTATATTTACCATAAGATTTTAGCTCAAAATCCGGTAAGTTAAGAAAATTTAAAGTTTTTTGATAAATGCTAGCTGGATTGGCGTAAAATTCTTCGCTTGCTATAATTAAAATCTGCTCTGGTGAGAAAAAACTAAACCAGGTTTCTAGTTGGTCGGCATAGATGCCCCTGGCTAAGTAAGAATAGTGGCGATAATTAAAACTATTGTATTGTTCGTCAGCTAATATTTTTTCTTTTTCTCCCTTGAGTCTTTCTTCCTCCTGGGCGATCGCTTCTGCAAAAGAAGACAAATGCTCGTCCCCTGCTCTCACCTCATGCTGGTAGTGAGAATACGCTCGGGTCACCGGATTTCTCAACATGGCTACGAGCTTTACTTTGGGTATTATTGCTGCTATTCTTTTGGCTGCTAGGGGATGGAATATATAATAAGGACTGGCCTCTCCCGTAAGCATTCGCTGCTTTTTCTTGAGATTTAAATCGGCAACTTTGTGAGCTAGAGTAGGAAAAAAGCGCCGATACCAATTCAGTCCTTTGTCAAAGTTTTCGTCAAAAAAATGAACTTCTTTGACTGCAGCGGCTCGGACGCAAGGATGTTGGCTCAAATAACTGTATAGGGAGCTTGTTCCTCCCTTTTGAGTTCCGATAATTATGAAATCTGGCAATAACCTCAAGGGGCTGGGGCTAATTTTATCTACTATTTTTGACAATCGAGGGGAAACTTTCACTCTTTAGCTCCTATTATAGGATATATGAGAAACCCGGTTTTTTTGAACCCCCGGGTTTCTGGCTCCGGCTTTTTTGCGATATATGAGAGACCCTATTTTTTGGACAATACGATCGCCATTGTCCGGTATTGTTGGGTTTCACTCCGTTAAAACCAACCTACAAATAAGAAGGTTTTGCCTTTTGGCGAAGGTATTGGCAGGAATTACCTGGTTTCTGGCTCAGGCTTTTTTTGCGACATATGAGAAACCCGGTTTTTTGGAAAAACCGGGTTTCTGGCCCATCAGTAGAAACCAAGCCAATCTTATAAGATACGGTAATCCGAATCGGCCTTTGGGGGGGATCCATTACCGGAATTTCGGCGCGATCGCTCACAATCATTCTTGGACTAACCCTTGATAGTCGCTAGTCTCCCCACTGCCCGATTGTCTCGCAGGCCAATTGTCCCACAAAAAAATGCCTGCGCCCGAGGCAACTCCAGGGGAGATGGTAGGAGGCTATCGGTTTCAGATACTTGACGCGCAATTAGGAAATAGCTATGGCAGTACTCGAAAAAGGCACAATCTCGATTCATACCGAGAATATATTCCCCATTATCAAGAAGTCCCTATACTCCGACCACGAGATATTCTTTCGAGAACTGGTCTCCAACGCCGTAGATGCCATCGAGAAGCTCAAGATGGTCTCCTACTCTGGAGAACTAAGCGGCGAAGTCGGCGAACCGGAAATTGTCATCGCCGTAGATAAAAGCAAAAACACTCTTTCCATCTCCGACAACGGTATCGGTATGACCGCCGACGAGGTGAAAAAATACATCAATCAAGTTGCTTTCTCTAGCGCTGAAGAATTTCTCAATAAATATAAAGGTGGGGGCAGCCAACAAATTATCGGCCATTTCGGTCTCGGCTTCTATTCCTCTTTTATGGTAGCCACTCAGGTAGAAATCGATACTCTCTCCTATAAAGAAGGAGCTGAGGCGGTTCATTGGTCCTGCGACGGTTCCCCTACCTTTGAACTGGGCGAGTCCAGCCGCAGCGATCGCGGCACCACTATTACTCTGACTATTCCCGAAGAAGATAAAGAATATCTGGAGGAGGCTCGGATTAAGCAGTTGGTCAAAACCTACTGCGACTTTATGGCGGTGCCGATTAAGCTGAATGGGGAAGTCGTCAATAAGCAAAAGGCCCTTTGGCGCGAATCTCCCAGCAGCCTGACTAAAGAAGATTATCTAGAATTTTATCGCTATCTCTATCCCTTCCAAGAAGAACCCCTGCTCTGGGTTCACCTCAATACAGACTATCCCTTCCTGGTCAACGGGATTCTCTATTTCCCCAAAATGCGGCCCGACGTTGACGTGACTAAGGGGGAGATTAAGCTTTTCTGCAATCAGGTTTTTGTCAGCGAACATGTCGAAGAGATTATTCCCAAGTTTCTCCTGCCCATGCGCGGGGTGCTGGATAGTCCCGATATCCCCCTGAATGTCTCCCGCAGCGCCTTGCAAATGGACCGCACGGTGCGCAAGATTGCCGATTTTATTGCCAAGAAAGTGGGCGATCGCCTCAATGCCCTATATAAGGAAGACCGGGCAGAATATATCCGCTGCTGGCAGGATATCGGCACCTTCGTCAAGTTTGGCTGCCTCAACGACGAGAAATTCAAAAAACAAACCCAAGATATTGTCGTTTTTCGCACCACCGCTGAACTCAATCCCGCCCAACCGGAAGCCCCAGCGGTGGAAGTCCAGTCCGAGGAAGGGGATGCCTGGAAAAACGTTACCCCCGAGGGTACTAGCGATGGGCCTTCCTACACGACTCTGGAAGAATATCTGGAGCGCAATAAAGAAGATCGTCCAAATCGGGTATTCTACTGCACCGATGAAGTCAGCCAGTCTCCTTATATAGAACTCCACAAAAGTCAAGGGCTGGAAGTCCTTTATATGGACGCCTTCATCGACCCCCACTTTATTAGCTTCCTGGAGCGCGAGCATACAGATGTCAAGTTCTCGCGGGTGGACTCCGAGATAGACGACCAACTCCTGGACAAAAATCAGGATGCCGAGATAGTCGATCCGACCACTAACAAGACTCGCAGCGAACAGATTAAGGAAATCTTCGAGCAGGCCCTCAATAAGCCCAAGGTCAATATCAAGACCGAGGCGCTCAAGTCCGATAACCCGGAAAGCACGCCCCCGGCAATGGTTCTCCTGCCGGAGTTTCTGCGCCGCTTGCGGGATATGAATGCTTTGGTAGCTCAGGAGATGGCTCAGTTCCCCGAAGAGCATATTTTGCTGGTCAATACTTCCCACCCTCTAATCCAACATCTGGCTTCTTTGAGCCAAGGCAGCATTATTCAAGGGAGCGGCAAATCTCCCTCGGCGGAGCTGGCAGAGATGATTTGCCAGCATGTCTATGACTTGGCGCTTATGGCTCAGAAGGCTTTTGACGCCGATGGCATGAAGTCTTTTGTAGAGCGTTCCAACCAGGTCCTCACCCGCCTGACCGATCGCGCCACGAATGGCTAGGGTGTAGGGTGTGGGGTGTAGGGTGTGGGGTGTGGGGCATTGGAAGACGCGCAACCTAAAGAAACCGGGTTTCTGCCACAATTTTTGGTAACAACCGGAGAATGTTGGTAAGAAACCCGGTTTCTAGCCAATGCCCAATGCCCAATGCCCAATGCCCCGTTCTACAATAGTCTTTACTCGATAGAACTTAAATTTCGCGGAGAATCTCTATGTCACGCAGATGCCAGCTTACCGGCAAAAAGGCTAACAATGCCATGTCCGTCTCCCACTCCCACCGGCGCACCCATAAGCTCCAGGAAGTTAACCTACAGTGGAAGCGAGTTTGGTGGCCCCAAGGCAAGCGCTGGGTGAGGTTGCGCCTCTCTACCACAGCGATTAAGACCCTGCAGCGCAAAGGCTTGCAAGCTTTTGCTAAAGAAGCGGGCATTGACTTGAATAAAGTTTAGGGAATTGGGCATGGGGCATGGGGCATTGGGGAGAGATTTGAGTTTTATAGCAAGCTCTCAGCTATCAGCAGTCAGCTTTCAGTCAAAGCCTTGTCAATTAGCTATTTGCCCAATGCCATCCCAAGAAGGCTCTCAGCTCTGAGCTTTTTGCTAATCCGTGCTTTTAGCTGACTGCTGAGAGCTGAGAGCTGACCGCTTTTTTGCTTTTTGCCGAAGAGCGATCGCTTTTTGCTCAAGAGTGGGTACTATATATATAGTCTCTCCTCTAACTCAATCGCGATCGTCAAAAGAGGCTCTCTACTTATAAATTAGGACCGACGAGTTAAAAGAAAAGCTGGTGCATCGCTTGTTGGTTTGATTATTTACCTTGATTAGATATCCCTCTCTACTAACAGACCGGATATCTATAATAAATGGCATAAAATACCCTGTAGGGGCGATTCGCGAATCGCCCCTACAGAAAGCTATATATATTGATTGTGCAAATAGGTATAATAGAAAAAATTAAGCAAGATCTGCAATTACTTAGCCTCTGAATTTTCACGGTTGACGATCGCATTGAAATGAGGTTAGGACGGGAATAGGCAACTGCCAGGGTTGCCTCTTTCGCTGTTTTTGTCGCTAGTTCTCGCCAAGCTTACAGCCAGGGACCAAACCATGTCAAAACCCAGGGTCAATCGGGCTATATATCTTTTCTTCAAGCAACTCCTAAAGCTACTCGGGCGGATATTGAAGCAGATTCGCCAACTGGCCAGAGCCATAGCAAAAGGCCCGGGCAGTTGGCTGTTGCGGCGACTCCTGCGGCTCGGCCGTAGCAACAGGCAGAGCCGCCGCAATCTTCGCCGCCAGCCAACTAGCCAGAGCCGCCGCAATCTTCGCCGCCAGCCAATTAGCCAGAGCCGCCGTATTCGCCAAATGGCAGGCGGCTTTGTTTTGCCAACGGTGACCATGATTATTTTGATAGTCATATTGGTGGTCAGCGCCATTACGATTCGCTCCTTCGACCGAGCCAATAACGCTCAGTTGATAAGAGCTAGCGAAGAGTCAATTAGCGCGGCAAAACCGGCACTGGATCGGGCGAATGCCAAAATTTCCTTTCTGCTCACTGGAGACCCGACTATCCCTAGGGCCACTCCATCGGATAGGGTTCTCTATGATGCGATGGCTAAGGATACCTATACTTTTGGGGACGAGGTGCGCCTGAGCGTTAGGTACGATTTTGATGGTACCTCGGGAATAGATACAGATGGTAAAGATAACAACATTAATGCTCTTGAGGACAACGAAGAGATAACCACGGCCTGGAGGTATCCCGTCGATACGGATAACAACGGCCTATACGATAGCTTCAGCCTCTACGGCATCTACTTGCGCAGTCCCGAGCGAGAACCAAGCACTGGGGCATTTAACCGGCCCAGAAGCAGGCTGGATGCTAGAACGCCCCCTATGCCTCCTGTAGAAGGAATAGGCAGCGCCCAATGCGCCGGGGCTCTGGCTACCAGCGCCAGTTTGGTGGGGGCCTCCGGTTGGTATCAGTCCCAAGCATTGCTAAAGAAAAGCATATATGTCTTCACGGCGACGATACCCATTACAGGAAACGACCTCAACAACGTGTTGAGTAGGTCGAATCCAACAGAGAATCCCGACGATTTTGAAACCAAAAATAGCTCGACTTTTTCCGGTCTGGAATATCAGCAAGACCGCTCCCGGGTTCCCCTGCTCAATAATGCAGTGGTCTATGAAGACGACCTGGAAATAGGAGCCGGTTCGCCTTTTCGCCTGAACGGGCGGATGGTTACTAACGGCAATTTGATACTTACCCATTTTGGCTTCGGGGCTAGCCTGGATTTGTATCAAGTCAGCGGCGTTAACTCCTGCTACTACACCGAGGAGAATGCCAAGATTATCATCGGCGGCAATGTGGTCAATGGCTGGACTGGGGATAACAATAATATTTTTCGCAATGCGGTGACAGTACATTTGTACGATAAGGAAGAAACCGAAAGGACGGGAGCCCCGACAGCCTCGGTAGATACCAACAATCAATCGGTGACCCAAACTCCCCTGGCTGTCATCTATAACAACGATGCTTATTCTCAGCGGATCGACTTGCTGGTAAGAGCGCAAGTAGCCAACAACTCATCGACCGATCCAACGGTGGTTAGCCAGGCTGTCGCCCAACGTATTGCAGCAGACTCGACCTTAACAGCAGCCGATGTCAGGCAAGAAGAGCTAGAAACTTATTTTAGAAATCGCACCCGCAAGGTTCCTTTTAGCGAAGTAGCAGATGGGAATAGTGCCCTGGGAAGCTTCACTACTGGCAACGTACTGCAGGACAGTGGAGATAGCCTGCGACCGCCAGATGACTGGATGTTTCCCACGCAAAGCACCGCAACCAACCGGGCTCTGACTGGATCGAATAACGGTCCAACCAATCTAAGTATTGTTCCCGGTCAGCTCCAAGCCACGGAACCAGAACGACAAAAAGAGCTGGGCAAGGAACAGTTTCTGGGAGACAGGATTTTAGCGGGGAATAACCTGCCAGCCCTGCGCTGGGACGCTGACGGCAACAAGTTTGTAGGTCAAGATACTCCCCAAGAGATAAACGGCACGACCAACTGGGACGATCCGCCCGCACCAGATCAAGTGATTCGCACTCGCACCACCCGGGTATCCTCTCTGGCCGACGCCGGGGAAACTGGCCGAGGGAAATTCTGGGAAGAAAGCGCAGCTAAGAAACCGGAAACAGTTCTGGATGGAGTGGGGGGGCTGCGGGTCATTACTGGCGCTGGGGTGTACGAGCGGCTGATGTCTTTTCTGCCGCCGCTACCAGTCCCGACCTACGACGATCCGGTGACAACAGATGTGGAAGAATATCCCGTTGTATGGCCCGACACCATGCCCATGTCGCCGGGACAAGGGTCTAAGGTCTATAGCAACGACAACTTAACTCCTGACGAAGGTTGGAAAGAACTAACAAATGTAACCCTAGCTACTGCACCGGCTACGAGTATTGACCCAGATACGCCTCAATACGCTAAGGGAGATTTGCGGATGCGGGCGACGGCGGTATATCACTACGCCTTCGACTCTATAGAACAGGGGGATACGGAACAAGCTCCTATAGCCTGCGTTAGCAGCTATTACGATCCGACGAACAGCAAAACGGCAAAGCCAGCTGCAAGCCCAATAGCAGGTGCCGACGACAGGAACGCCAAATCTAATAATGGCGTTGTGTATGGTCCTCCAACCACTGCGGCTCCGACCAGCGCTGCTACCCCGAATGCTACAACTGACTTATTACCGGGGACGGCAACTTCTACGACGGTGGAAGGAATTCTCAACCATCAAGCCAACTTGGTCTTTCCCGATGGTCGCTTTGTCAACAAGCCCTTGAGAGAAGCGTTGATGGAAGATGCTGGCGATCGCACCATAGCGCAGCAATCGGCAATTCACGCCGCTCTATGTTCCTTGGGGATTTTGGGCACGAACGGGTTCGCTCTTGGTACTCCCCCCACTTATGTTCCTACCGACGCAATTCGGGAAGTGGCCTTTTTGGATGCAAGGCAAATAAAGGCTATAGATGCCGACAATACAGACCCAACTAACCCGGACAGAGCCGCAAACGACGAAACCTTTAATGTCAGCAGCACAATCGATTACCGCAACCAGCTAACCGGCCGGTACGACCTTGATTTGGCAGAGCGCCAGCCTTTAGAAATTCGGGCGACTCAGTTGAATTTGAACCTGCTGCGCAATGAAGACGTACCCTTCGCTACAGAGGATAATGAACCGAAGCCAGAGTATATGCTGCCAAACAGCGGCATTATCTACGCAACCCGAGATGACGCGCTGATGGATTGGAGCAGGAGAACCGATGAAGCTGGAAACCTTCTACCTGAAGAGAGCATAGAACTGCTCAGTCCAACTGATTCCCGAGTTGACCCAACCCGCCGTCCTAACGGCATTCTGCTGATAAACGGCGATCGACTAGCTCGCAACGATCGCAATAACGACGGTCAAAACGATGCTTCTCCGCCCCTAGCAGTGGAAAGGATAGTGCAGGAAAAGGGACTGATCTTGGCTTCCGATTTGCCCGTTTATATCCAGGGTACTTTTAATCCTCATACCCAAGAAGAGTTCACCAATGCCTTGGCTGCAAATTGGAGCAACTTCTACAGTCGGGCTCAGAATACTCTCAATCCCAATTTTGCTTGTCGCGTTAACGATCCGAGGCTGCCCGATTGTAGCACTGGGGACAGTTGGCGACCGGCGACGGTGCTGGCCGATGCGGTAACTCTGCTATCGGATAATTTCCAGTTCGGCTTCCGCAATGAGGGAGATTTCGACCTGAGAAACAATGCTGGAATCTTCAACTACGATTTAAATAATGATGGAGACAGCACCGATACAGGGGTTGCCTTGGACGAGACAGTTCTGTACATGGATCTCAACAGCAATGGAAACAAAGATGACACTACAGTCAACTTAGATGAAAGGCAAGTACCCGCTAACGTAGCTCGCCGGCTTAATGGCTTCTATGCCAACAATTTTGCAACCAATGGCTTGAGCAGTGGCGGACAGTTTGATACCAACGAAGATGGCATTTTAAATGGCACGGATACAACTTTCACCGATGCTAGCTACGAGAACAATCCGAACAACAACAATCCAGCAACCCCTCGCAACAGCTCCTATTTCAACAACTTTGTTACCCCAGTGCAGCGGCGCGGTAGTTTCCCAGAATATGTAATGGAAATCTGCCGCAAGCTGCCAGTCTCTGCTTGCGGACCTGATGACTGGGTGGTAGGTTATGACTTTACTGATGGTGATGACGATCCAAGCATTAAGGTAGCTGGAGACAACATTGATGTTAATGAAGATGGAAATGCAGACCGACCAGAAGACGTAGAAAGAGATATAAAAACATACCAGCTAGTACAGATAACCTCGTTCGATCCAACCAGGTTACTAGCTGGTACTACTGCTTTGCCGCCTAAAAATCCCGCAGATCAGCGGTATCCTCGCCGCGTTGCTTTCTTAAGATGGCGAGGGAGCAACTTTACAGTCAATGCCGGGTTTACTGGGGGAACCGACAACAACAATTTGGTTGTAGAAGACAACGGAACCGATCCACCAAGACCAGTTCCTATGGGTATTTCAGACGCTAGCAGCCCAGTACCGACTTATTATCCAACTTACGGCGACCTTGAGGTTACCGCAGGCGGTACAATGACCTCTTACCCTGCCTACAGCAGCGGAAACCGACCTCGGCTACAGGATAATGCTCTGTGGTTTAAGACGAACAATAACGGAGCCAATAACTGGGGCTACGATTATCCCCTGTTTTACCGAAATACCACAGTAACAAGCGGAACAGTGCAGCAACCCCTGCTAGTGCCAGTCTTGCAAATCCATAACGGCACAGGGGCACCCGCACAGAACACGGCCACTTTCCCGAATCCCCAGGCAGGAGCGTCCAGGAGAGACGTCAGGGATGATACCCGGTGGGTGCCCAGGGCTCAAGATACAACTTTTAATCTCGTCATTGGCTCGCGGGATACGCCGTCCCGGGCTATTAATGGCGGTAGCGGCGACTACAATGGCGGGATGCAAAACTTGCCTCGCTTGCTGGAAAACTGGCGCATTAGACGTGGAAACTTCTATACGACAACAATCCTTGGCTCGTTCATCCAGTTGGGTCGCAGTAAATATGCTAGCGGACCGTTTCAGCCATTGATACCGAGTACGCCTCCTCCCAATGGAAATCTTTTCGACTACCCGCAGATCTATAACATCAACGTGGGTCAGGGTAAGACGCCCTTCTTCAATGGGCCAAGTCGTAATTGGGGTTTTGATGTAGGGTTGCTGTCTCAGCCGCCGGACTTGTTTGCCCAAACCTTCACCCTGCCCCCTGCCGATAATTCTCCTAACGAATTCTTCCGGGAAGTGAGCCGGGATGACGACTGGATTGAAACCCTGCTATGCGCCAAGTTGCAGGCAGAACCTACTAAAAATGCCGCTCCTGACGAGCAGCGTCCGAGCAGCTTCTGTACCAGCAATACGGGAGGTTAATGATGAAGATACGAAAACTACCAGGCAATTTGCGCCAGTCGGCGGAAGCGGGGTTTACCATTATCGAGTCTTTGGCAGCAATAATAATTGTCACTATTCTGATGGTGGGAATTACGCCGGTTCTCGGGATTGCCGTGGCGACCCGAGTCCAGGCGCGACGGGTGGAGCTAGGCCAGCAAGCGGCACGAACCTATATCGATTATCTGCGCTCTGAGACGGATACGAACAACCATCCCACCCCCAGCAGTACCCTACCCTCAGCAGCGCCAGCTCCGACTGCGGGAGCCTTCAACTGCAACAATAATCACAGGGCATATTGCACTGTTCCTGCGGGAAGGCAACTATATTGCGTGGATGGGGATGGAGATGGTTCCTGTAAACCTGATAGCGTCGCGGATATGGTGGTTCAGGGGGTGGCTTTCAACCCTACTACTGGCGCTACTCCCGCTGACGGTTACCGACTGCTGGCGCGGGTCTATCGAGCGGATGCCTTTGGGGATGCGATCGCGCTCCAAACCGGAACGCAACAAGCAGCTTTTACGGGGGGCTCGGGAAATCGCAAAGCGCCAGTGGTGGAAATCTCCACGGAAATTAGCATTTCTGGAAGTACCGATTACGAGGATTTCTGCTCCCGCCTCAATCCCTCTGCTGCCAGAGCTGATGCTTGCAATTAATTCGAGACAGGGAAATCGCACCATGATGAAGGGACTAAGAAAACTACTGCGCCGACGCCGCCAGGAACGGAAAAAACCGGGCGGCTTTACCCTGGGCTTTACTCTAATCGAGCTGCTGGTGGCGATCGCAATGGGAGGGTTGATTATCACGCCCATTTTAGGACTGGTAGTTAGCCTTCTCAACTCAGACCGGCAAGAACAAGTGAAAGGCCGCAGCGAACAAGAATTGCAAGCCGCCCTGGACTATATCGCCCGCGACCTGCAGCAGGCAGTTTTTATCTACGATGCCGATGGGGTGGCGGCGATCGAGGACGAACTTCCTTTCTCTACCGATGCCAACCGCACCCCCGTACTGGTCTTTTGGAAGCGCGAATTATTAAACTGGGAGAGAGAAATTGACCCAGATAGAGATGGTCCTAAGTCGACTGAAAAGGTAGGTTGCCTGGAGAAGATACCAAATTCTAGTGGGTCAGATATTTGTAGCGAACAAGACTACTTTGCCTTTTCCCTGGTGGCTTACTACCTGATTGACGAGCCCGGCGGTACATGGTCTCAGGGGATGCGAATCGGGCGCTGGGAAATTCACGACGGCATTACAACCACAAACTCAGTAAATCCAAATATTTTGCCGGATAGGGCGGGAGCCGACAACCAAGACTACCTGCTATATCCCGATTCTGGGTTTCAGGCGTTTGACTTATCAGCGGCAGGTAACAATACCGCACAAAAGATGAATCAGTGGAGCCGCTATCCAGATGAAGCTTACGACACAACAAATAGAAACCCACTAACCGTTTTGGTAGATTTCATTGATTATAATAGATACGATACTACAAGCTTACCGACGCCAACTTGCGGAGCAAACGAGGCAACAATTCCAGACTTTACCAAAGTTGCAGACAAGTTTAAAACAGCCAGTTTTTACGTTTGCGTTCCTATTGCAACGCCAGATGGCTCGGATCCGCCGCGCAAGCCCATTGCTGAGGTTAACCTAAGAGGAAACGGGCTACTCCGCCTGAACGGTATTGATAGAAATAATGCTAACTTCGCGAAGGAAGTAGGCTACGAAGAACACAGAGCAAACTTCTTTCCCAGAAGCAGCATTCGAGTGCAAGGAGTTGGCTTTGTTAAATAAGGGAGTCGAGCGAAAAATGGCATGGTAACAATGGCAAGCAAGGGAGAAAAAACGGGATGGGTATGGCAATTTTCAAACAACTTCTGCATTGGTCTAAGCAAAAGTCTAGGCAACCAGAATCGGGAATGACCTTGCTGGAATTGCTGGTGGTGGTCATCATGGTGGGGATTTTAGCTACGACCCTTGGGGGGAGCTGGGTGAGCTTCACGAATCGTCAGCGAATCTCGCGCCTCAATAATGCGGTGCAGCGGGCGATAGAAGAAGCCCAGCTAGAAGCGAAAAGGAAGGGAATAAGCTATAGCGCTAGTTTTAGAATAAATAACACCCCAAGCGATGCAAACTACCAAAAAGCAGAGGTAGCCGTTCTCAACGCCGATAAGACTCCAACCAAAAAAGATTGGAGGTTGCTGGGTGAAGGCTTAGATATCAAGGCCGGGCAATTTTTACTCTGTACTAACATTTCTGACACAAACGCTAACCAAAGAGGGGCGTCAACCTTGTGTAAGCCAAGCGATTTAGCAAGTCGAAGAACTATTACTTTTGATAGCGCCGGAGTCATAGCACCCGATCCAGATTTTGATGAAAACGATCCCTTAACTATCACAGTGGCTACGCCAGAAGGAGACTATTCGGATGGAGACCCGACTGAGGATAGAAGATGCGTCAGCCTAAGAACGCTTTTAGGATCTATAACTACGGGAACGGGCTCAACTGAATGCCCTACATAATAGATACAAAAATATCGAGGATAAGGTTCTCGGTAGCGAGCGATTTCTCGGTAATGTGCGCCCTTTTTGCAAGGGACAAGCCGACCAACTGCGTCGATACGGCTTATTCAGCAAGCCCTAATTCGTAGGACGAGCCTCTGGCCTGTCCAGTCAGAGAGATAGGGGGGACAGGCCAGAGGCCCGTCCTACGGTGGTTTTTGAAGGGACAGGCCAGAGGCCCGTCCTACGGTTGTTTGGGGGGGACAGGCCAGAGGCCCGTCCTACGGTTGTTTTGAAGGGGGGGACAGGCCAGAGGCCCGTCCTACGGTGGGGACAATTGTTAAATTTTTCTAAGGAAATTCGATATAGTATCGACCTACCCCTAGATAATACTGAAACAGCCCAGAGACTTGTCCCTGGGTATTTTTAATTTCAGTAGTAGGGTGCAGGATAATGGAAAGAAGGGGCAGGTTTGATTCCCAGGACTTGAGGAGGTCGCCAGCAGCCGGCGGGACATTGCTCGAAACTTTGGTCGTGGTTTTGATAGTAGGAATATTGGTAGGGATTGTGATTCCCACTTGGCAGGGGCTTAGCGATCGCTCCAAACTAAAAACCTCGATACGCCGAATTTACTGGGCGATGCAGCGGGCGAAAACAAATGCCAGACGACACAAGAATACCTGGCAAGCGAGCTTCCGAGAATCAGATGGAAAAGTTCAACTGGCGGTTCACCACAAAAATACCGTCCCAAGTCCGTCCGATTGGGAGAGTTTAGAGCAGAATATTCGCATTGTGGATACGAGTCTCCGCCCCGACGACCCGAACTACAGCACTTTCTATTTTAATAAATCGACGAAGCAATACAGAGTTCAATTCAATTACAAGGGCAATACTAACGGGCGCATGGGTAGAATCACTCTGGGCAGCAATAGCAATTCCGAGGATAAACGATGTGTAATTGTTTCTACCCTAATCGGCACGATCCGAACGGCTAAGAATGATGATTGCAAGCCGTAGGTGGGGGTGTGGGGTGTGGGGTGTGGGGTGTGGGGTGTGGGACTGTGGGGTGTGGGACTGTGGGGTGTGGGGAGGGTGGGGAGTGTGGGGCTTTCAAGGGTATGTTTTTTATATTTGATTTGATGTTTTTTGGCCACGATCGACCCTAGAAATAAGGCGTAGGGGCGACAGCATTCCCGAGACAGCTTATGCTAATAAAGAAGATGATTGTATTGGAATGCTTCGCCCCATAAACCTATGCAGCCCACCGACCGCGCTCATTTAGGAAGATTATAAAAAACATACCCTTGAAAGGGAGTGGGGAGGGCTTCGACAAGCTCAGCCCGAACGTTAGTCCTGAGTGCCAGAAACCCGGTTTTTCCAACAATACCTTCGCCAATCCGAAAAAAACTCTGATTCGTAGGTTGGGCCCGGGCACGAAACCCAACAAATACGTTGGGTTTCGCTCCGCTCAACCCAACCTACGGGAAAATGGCGAAGGTATTGTCCAAAAAACCGGGTTTCTTAACAGCTCAATGCCCCACACCCTACACCCTACACCCTACACCCTAAATTACCTATTCCCCCTGCAGGTGCCAGGTTTTGCGCACTTCTTCTGTTTTTTCGCGATCTATCTTCAGAACCAAGACTCCTAAAGGTGGCAAGCACAAGTCTAAGGAATAACGATAGTTGTGCATCCACCATTCATCAGCCCATTTACCGCCGAGATTGCCCATATTGCTACCGCCATATTCTTTGGCATCGCTGTTAAACAGTTCTTGGTAGAAGCCGTGGACGGGAACGCCGACGCGATAGTGGCTGTGAGGTTGGGGCGTGAAGTTGCAGACTACTACTACAAAGTCATCTTTTACAGCATCTTCCGATTCTTCCGCAGTTCCGTCGGTTTTGGCGCGGCGCAGGAAAGAAACGACGCTATGACGGTTATCGCTGCAGTCTATCCAGTCAAATCCTTCTTCTGCAAAGTCTTGGCTGTAAAGAGCGGGTTCGCTACGATAGAGATCGTTTAACTTGCTGAAAAATTGCTTTATCTGTTGGTGCGGCTCGTATTGGAGAAGCTCCCATTCCAAGTCGCCCCAAACATTCCACTCGCTCCATTGGGCAAGCTCCATGCCCATAAACATGGTTTTCTTGCCCGGGTGGGTGTACATATAGGCGAATAGGCAGCGGACATTGGCAAACTGTTGCCAGCGATCGCCGGGCATTTTCCCAATAATATTGCTCTTGCCGTGAACCACTTCATCGTGCGAGAGGGCGAGCATAAAGTTCTCGCTGTGGTTGTACCACATACTGAAGGTGACATTATTTTGGTGGAACTGGCGGAACCAGGGATCCATGCTGAAATAATCCAGCATATCGTGCATCCAGCCCATGTTCCATTTTAAATTAAAGCCCAAGCCTCCGACATAGGTCGGCCAAGAGACCATCGGCCAAGAGGTAGATTCTTCGGCAACGGAGACTGTCCCGGGGAAGTAGCTAAAAATGAGATGGTTGACTTGGCGCAGAAAGTTCGCGGCTTCGATATTTTCCGTTCCGCCGTAATCGTTAGCCACCCATTCTCCGTCTTTGCGAGCGTAGTTGAGATAGAGCATGCTGGCTACCGCATCGACTCGAATGCCGTCGATATGGTATTTGTCAAACCAAAATAGGGCATTGGCAACTAAGAAGTTCCGCACTTCGTTGCGATTGTAGTTAAAAACCAAGGTGCCCCATTCTTTATGTTCGCCTTTGCGAGGATCGGCATGTTCGTAGAGATGAGTGCCGTCGAAGAAAGCCAGACCGTGACCGTCTTTGGGGAAATGACCGGGAACCCAATCGACTATTACGCCAATGTCGTTTTGATGGCATTGGTCAACAAAATACATGAAGTCTTCGGGAGTGCCATATCGAGAGGTTGGGGCATAGTAGCCGGTGACCTGATAGCCCCAAGATCCGTCAAAGGGGTGTTCGGCGACGGGCAAGAGTTCGATATGGGTGAATCCTAGCTCTACAACGTAGGGAATTAATTTATCGGCCAATTCGCGATAGGTCAGGAATCGAGCCCCGGGTTTGAGTTCGGAGACAATAACTGCTGGCTCTGGATTGCCGTTGGCTCCGATGGGCGGTTCTGAGGAGGAGGCATGGAGCCAAGAGCCCAAATGGCATTCATAGACGGAAATAGGTTCGCCGAGAATGTCTGTCTGACGGCGGCGCTCCATCCAGTCGCGATCGCCCCAACTATATATGTCTAAGTCCGATACCACAGAGGCGGTTTTGGGTCGCGGTTCCTGTTGGAATCCGTAGGGGTCTGATTTTTCATAGATATGACCCTCTATGTTTTTGATTTCATATTTATAACCTTCGCCCGGACCGATGTCGGGAATAAATAGCTCCCAGACGCCATTGCCCCGCATCCGCATTTGGTGTTTGCGACCGTCCCACCAGTTGAAATCGCCCAAAATCGAGACATTGCGGGCGTTAGGTGCCCATACTGCAAAATACACCCCTTTTACGCCATTGACTTCGGTTGGGTGAGCGCCGAGTTTTTCATAAATGCGGTGATGGTTGCCTTCGCTAAAAAGATGGATGTCAAAGTCGGTGAGTTTCGCAGAGCGGAAAGCATAGGCATCGTAGAAGACTCGCTCCCCTTCCCCTTCTTTGGTGCGCAACTGGTAGTTGGTCAGTTCTTCGGTATCGATGGTGCATTCAAAAAAGTGAGGGTTGTGCTGCGATCGCATGGGGTACTCTTCTCGTTTTTGAGGAAGAACCACCCATGCCGCTTCTGCGGAGGGTAGGTAAGCTCGAACCACCCAAGAGGTAACTTTGCCATTATCCTCTATGGGATGCGGACCTAGCACTTCAAAGGGATTTTGGTGCTGATTGTTAACAATACGGTCAATTTGGTCGGGGCTAATTGCGTATGACATGCGGCTGCCTGACTAAATGGATTTTCTATATGACTTTGATAACTATCCCGACAAAAGTCATTTGAGACTGCACGGGATTTGCGAGGGTTCTACCGGAGCCTTGGCCCCAGTTAAATTGGCTATTGGATACTACCCTTTCATCAAAGGGGCTGAAGTTTTTGCTCAAAGGCAGCAAATATTAAAAATATTAAAGGAATGTAACCAAATCTAGCAATACTAGAAAGGAAAAACTTGGCGAAATAGGTCCCGGAGGGACTGCCAATCAATAATGGTCGGTGAGGGGCTAGAGGGAGCGGGGCTAGAAACCTCGGGTTCTGGCGGCGGCGGGAAATCTGGATATTCCAATTCTGGGTGGGTTTGAATTAATCGGGCATATTCTGCTACAGTCATAGGTTGGCCGTCGATAGGCGATCGCGCTTCTGTGATAATTTGCCCGCGCAAAATTTCCTCGGGTATATCCTCCGGCGGCGGCAAACCCGCAGCGGATTCCGGGTTTATCGCCCAACAGAGTAATAGCAGGGCAAGGGGAGACAAGGGGGACGGGGGGACGGGGGGACGGGGGGACGGGGGCATTGGGCATTGGGGGAGAGTTTTGAGTTTTAAGTTTTAAATTTTAAATTAGTTTTTTTTGCAACTCAAAACTCAAAACTCACAAGCTAAGAACTTCCCTGGTCCCCTTTTTTAGGGTCCCATTGTCCGTCTTGAGCCTGTCCTTGGGTCCCCCCGTCCCCCCTGCCTCCTACAACCCAGGGGGCAGAGGTTCGCCACAAATATTGTGAACCCAAGCAATGCGATCGAAGAGCCAGGGATAGTCTTGGCGGTAGCTGGGGATGAGGGCCAGTGGGCTGAGAAGAGCTGCAGCGGCAATATCGGCTACGCTGAGGCGATCGCCAACTAGATAAGGACTCTCTTGCCACTTTTGGGCCAATACTGCCATTGCCCCTTGCAGTCGAACGGCGGCCAATTCTACTGCCGGGGGCGTTATGTTGTACTGCTTGCGGACAATTGAGATTACCAATTGGCTAGACCAAGAGGGGTCAATGGATTTGCCTTCTTTGGCTCGAAAGTCGTAATAAACGAAGCGGGTGGCAGTGCCGATGCTTTCATCGAGCCAGTCTTCGAGCATCCAAGCTTCGGCCTCTAGGAGACCTTCCGGCACTAGAGGGGGTTCTTGGCGATAAGTTTCTAAAAATTTGAAAATTCGGGTTGAATCGCCGATCGCTTTGGGTTGACCCTCTAGCTGGGGTAGCAAAACTGGCGTTGTTGTCAGACCAGTAAGAGGTCTAATTTTTAATGCATGGAGTCCGGGAGTTAAATTTTGAACCTGGTAAGGAATTTTTTTATAGCCCAAAGCTAATCTTGCTTTTCGGCAGTAATGAGAGGTACTGAATTGCAGTAATAACATAAGCTAATTGGGTGTGGGGTGTGGGGTGTGGGGTGTGGGGAAAGTTTTAAATTTTAAGTTTTGGGTTTTGAGTTGCAATTCTTAATTTAAAACTTAAAACTCAAAACTTTCCCATGTCTTTGGACCCCCACACCCCACACCCCACACCCTTTTACAATGGGGCCAAGGGATAGAGATCGCGACGATGTTAGGATGGATGCGATAGATTTTCGCTCCCTTGATAGGGAAAAATAAAAAAGTTAAGCTTGACCTAAATTTGCTGTTTAGAGATATTGGCTGCAATGGCAGCCAGATATTGGAGAAAATATATGACTGTTGCTTTTAAACGCCCCGAAACTGTAGGTCAGGGATTGCCTAAAAGAGCCGCCGCCCGTTCTTCAGTAATAACACCTCCGGGATCGCGAGTGCGAAAAATGCGATCGCCTGGGAAAAATGCGATCGCGAGCATGGAGGGGGCAGCTAAAGGCAGAGAAAAACCTCGGGGCGGAGTCTTGCAGAGTGGAGGGATTAAGAAAATAACTTCGGCGCGGCAGTTACCCTTTTGGTTGGGATTGCCAGTCCGAATCGCCTCAGTCAGCACCGTAGTAACATTTATATTTGGTGGAGCCGTGCTGGCAATCTATGGCACGGCAGTCTATTCCCAGCAAGAGTGGAGCCAACAGTATGGCAAGTTAGAAAAGTTGCGACGGGAAGAGCGGCAGCTAATAGCTAGAAACGAAATGCTGAAAAAAAATAGCGGCGATAATGCCGAAGCACCGGAGTCGGGCCTAGAATATCCGGCTTCAGCTAATTTTGTTCGGCTGCCTGCCTCGCCGCCCCGCCCTTTTCTGCCAGGGCCGGCCGTTAAGGCACCGCAACCTTTTTCGAGCAATCAACCCCTAGGATATTAATATATAGGCAATCGGCTTTAAGCTTATGCGCTGCGCGCAGGCATAGCTTTCAGCTTGAGCGTCCAAGTCTTGCTAATTCAAGCTATTGGCAAGACTTGGACGCTCAAGCTGAAAGCTGATTGCTGATTGCTTACTGCTAGATAAGGTTTTCGCAAGCAGAGGAAATAGCCGTGACATCTCGGAGACCTCCATCCCCCAGAGATGGTTATTGGCGCCGCCGGCGGCCAAGGATGCCAATCCCTAAAGGAGCAAAAAGAAAGAGCAAAAATAAATCGGCGGCTCCAGAGTCAGTTGTCGCCCTGCTTTTTAATTGGCGGCGATCGCCAAGAGAAAGACAGGGACAAAGACAGGGACAAAGACAGATGGCTCGTCGGCAAAGATCGAGTATTAATTGGCTGCGATCGCCAAGAGAAATACGGTCAGAAAAACAGATAGCTCTTCGGCAGAAGGCGACTGAGCCAGGAACCAGAGACCTACAAACTCGATTGGCTCTAGTTGGGGTAATTTTGATAGGAGCTTGCTTGGCTCTGGCGCTCAGGTTATATAAGCTCCAAGTAGTTTCTCATCAGAACCTGCAAAAACTGGCTCGACAGCAGCAGTTGGTGACGGTGCATCCTTTTATACCGCGCCGTCCGATTGTCGATCGCATGGGCAATGCAGTTGCTTTAGACGAGCCAGTTTATCAGCTCTACGCCCACCCGAAACTATTTACTAAGTCGAAAGAAGAAATAGCCGAGAAGCTCGCACCCCATTTGCGGCGATCGGCAACCCAAATTCTCATCAATTTGAGTGAATCTGAAAGCGGCATCGTCCTTGCTCGCGATTTGACAGAAGAGGTGCATCGCTCGATTATCCAAGAACGCTTGGACGGTCTAGAGTTCGTGCGAAGGCACCAACGCTTTTACCCTTACCAAGACCTATTAGCCGATGTAGTCGGCTATGTGGATGGAGAGCGCCAAGGTCAAGCTGGCCTGGAATACCTTCACCAAGATTTGCTCGCTCGCTCTGACGTAGCGCTACAGTTAACTCTTGGGGCAATAACGCCAGATCCCGTGGCTGGAGAATTTCTCTATCTTGACAACCTGAGCTTGCAGCTTACAATTGACTCGCGCCTGCAACGGGCAGCTCGCTTAATTCTCAAAAAAAAGCTGGCAGAAACCAGTGCCAAGCGAGGTACGGTGATGGTGATGGATGCCAAGAATGGGGCATTACTATCTCTAATTTGCGAGCCTTCCTACGATCCGAATCGGTATTATGAGTTTGACTTGGAATTGTTTAAAAATTGGGCGCTAACGGATCTGTACGAACCGGGTTCTACTTTTAAACCAATTGCGGTGGCGATCGCTCTGGAAGCCGACGCGATAAAGCCGGACAGCGTTTTTTACGACGACGGCAAGATTTATCGCGAACATTGGGAAATCGAAAACTTTGACTACAGCTATATCGGTGCTAGAGGTAATCTCAGCGTCTCGGAAATACTGAAACATTCTAGCAATGTCGGGATGGTTCGCATCTTAGAGGAGATGCAACCATCTACTCTATATAATTGGCTCCAGCGATTGGGTCTGGGAGGAAAAACAGGTATTGATTTGCCCTTTGAAATCGCCAGCCTGCTCCGACCTGGATGGGAGTTTACCGCTTCTCCAGTTCATCCGGCAACTACCTCTTTTGGCCAAGGATTCGCCTTAACCCCAATTCAGTTGCTGCAACTCCAAGGCTCTCTGGCCAATGGCGGCTTTTTGGTAAAACCTCATGTGGTGCGGGGCTTGTTCGACAGCGAGGGAAAACTATCCTGGCAGCCAAAGCAAATGAAACCGAAACGAGTTTTTTCTGAAGAAACTGCTCGGGCAGTGGTCTCGATGATGGAAAACGTCGTGCGAGACGGGACTGGTAAGAATGCTAAAATTCCCGGCTATCGAATTGCTGGCAAAACCGGCACTTCTCAAAAAGTCACTTCCTATAGTGGCGGCGGCTATTCTGAATATGCCAAAATTACCAGCTTTGCCGCAATTTTACCGGCGGAGTCTCCCCGTTACGTCGTCTTAGCAGTTATTGACGAACCCGAAAGCGGAACCGGCGGCACTATAGCCGCCCCAGTAGTAAAAGAAATGATACAAGCCCTAATTAGTATTGAGGGCATCACTCCCGCTAGCGAGAAAGAGGTAGCAAAATGAAAACAGACAAGCTATTTTACAGGATTTTCTTAAATAGGCCAAGTCTATAGGACTTACGCAGGTAGTCTATTTGTAGGGTGCGCATTGCGCACCAGACACTATATAAAGAGTTATAACCGACAATTTGCGTAAGTCCTGGTCTAATTTCAAAAATACTACCGGAGATTCCTCCCGACTGTGAATTTAACTATAGCGCCAAACAATCGCAGACCTGGAGGCTTGGTTGAGCGATCGCCGGCCACAAGAATAAATGGCGCAGATTTATAGTGAAAACTGTCGAACTCACGTTTCTAAAAACAGATAGCGTCGTTGAGCTGACCGTGCCATTCCCCCGTAGGACAGGCGTCCTCGCCTGTCCCGGCAAAATAACAATAGTTTAGCAACGGGTCGATCGCGGCATCGTAAAAGGATGCCCTTCTGCTGGAAACGGACCGCGCACCATTAGCAAAGAATTCCCATCCAGAACGTTGGGGAAGGAGGGAGCCTCGGGAGCCAAGCGATCGCAAGCAAAATAAACCTTCACTTCTTCAATAGCCTGGGGAATTCTTTCTAGAATTTCGTCCAGATTATAGCCCTTAGTACCTACTAAATCGAATAGCTTTAAAGTGGTTTTATCGATTTCCATCGAAACCATCAAATCTAAATCTGGAGCATAGTAAAGGGGATTGCTGCCTTCGTTAAAGCAAAAGATCGCTTTTTCGCCGCCCCGAATCCCGACAATATTGGAGATTGGTTGGCGTTCTGCCAAAAGTCGATGCAATATCTGTTTATCCTCAGCGCGATCGAAATCTAGCAATCTAAAGCCCTCGCTGCCTCCGGGAGAAATACGAGAAATTGCGCAAGCACTCTCTTGGACGACGTGAAAGCCAAAAGAATAATAATATTCCGGTCGGTCGGTGGTGAGGACAAGAGTTTCGTAGCGGTTGGCACAGTAATCGAGAACCTCTTCCATTACTTTACGGTAGTAGCCTCGCCGTCGGAAATCGGGATGAGTGCAAACTCCGTGGATGCCGCCAGCGATCGCCGGTTTTCCCATCAAAATTATCGGAATTTCCAAAACGCCAACATGGGTAATGGCCAGGTCGTCTTGGAAATAGATGAAAGGCGTGGAAGCATCTTCCCAAGAAGCACCAAGCTCCCTGCTGCGTTCGGCAACCTCGGTGATGCCAGGAAATAATGCTATTTCTGCTAGGTCGAGCAGGCGATCGATTAATCTAGGCTCTTCCGAAAAAGAGCGTTTAAAACTATATGAGTTCATTATCTTATTTTCTTTTTTTCCTGCGGACTCGGATGCGCTTATCTGATTTTTGCTTCCTCGCCCAAGAGAGAAACTTCTGCATTTGCGGTTCTGTCTCCAGTTTTTCCCGAGTATTGAGTTCTTGGGCGAGACGGGTATTGTCAAACAAGCTATGGATTTGCTTGTGGCAGGCGGGGCAAATGTCGATAGTAGGACCTTTATTCCCGCCTTTTTGTTTGGGAATTAGGTGATGGACGGTTAGCATTTCAACCTCGCGCTGGCAGAGGGGACATTGCATGGTTATTATCTTGGAGTTGCTAAATCGGGATGTTTTTTATTTATAATTGTAAGAGACCCGGTTTCTTGGATATCTGGGAGACCGGGTTTAATAAGCACCCGTGCAAAATTAATTGTACATTTATTTTTCAGGGAGTCTATAGTGACACTTATTTTTGGGAACTCTGGCCCCGGACTATCCGTTCAGCACGCCTACCGGCCTTCTTCGGACAGCGAAGCACTCTCGAACTACAACAGCCACCCTTGCGTCGCTTGCGGTGCCAAGGAATTTGCCGAGAGTCTGCCGGAGGCCGGAACCTTACAGCTGGGCAGTATTTTATTCAAAACCTTGCCCAAGCCTTGTAGCTGCTGCGGCTATACTAACGAAGTTTTTTTCATTGTCAATAACCTGCTGCATCAGTTAGACTCTGCTGTCCCCAGAGCGGAGGAGGCGATCGCGCTGGCTCGGGACAATGGCATCCTGCCAGACCCTTTTCTAGAAGAACAATTCTTAGCCTCAAAAATAGCTATTCACCAGGGCAAGCTCGACGCCGCTGCTGCCATTAACTGGCAGATTGCCGATCGCTTGCCCCAATCATTCTTGCCCTTTTACAGTTTAGGATTTATCTATGGACGCCAGGAGCGCTATCTCGACAGCTTAGAAGCCTACGAAGAAGCCCTCAAGCGCAATCCCAAACATTCCGAATCCCTCGCTAACAAAGCGGCAATGCTGATGCGGCTCTCCAGACTGCGCGAGGCAGGTATTGCCTACGAGCAGTGGCGTGCTATGAATCCGGAGGAAACTGTAGTTCTGGCCGTGGAAGAGGGAATGTTCGGCACGGTGAAAGTAACCGACACTGCCGAATTCCGTACTCTCTGGATTGGCAATCAATCACAAGGGACTGTCTGCAAAAAGCCTGCTGCCAACGAATGCGAACCGACTTGCCGACCCGGGCCGGGTTTTTTGCCCAATAGTTTCTTCGCTATTGGTTTTCTTCTTGTCGGCTGCAAGCTGCCGCATTCTTCGGGCTTAGTACTGGGACTCGGTTGCGGTGCGGGTATAGTAATGAGCCTTGCTTGCTTTCCCCAGACGCGCCTCACCGTAGTTGAGATCGACCCAGTAGTTATTCGGCTTTGTCTGACCTTCTTTCCTTTGGTGCAGCATTATATAGATGCGGGTCGGCTGGAAATTGTCGAGGCAGATGCGGAAGCCTTCCTCGCTTCTAACCGGAAGCAATTTGACTTTATCCAATTAGATATGTACCAAGGCAATAATGAGTTTTCCCCTCAATACGGCTCTGTCGAATTTGTGAAGCTGATGAAAACAAGCGCGCCCCTGCTGTTCGCTAACATCATTGGTAAGCTCGACGAACCGCATTTACATCGGGTACTGGCTGCTTTTGACGAGGCTGGCGACCCCATCCATAGCCTTTATCCTAGCCTACCTATTGACGAGAAGGAGACTACTTACAAAAACTGGCTCGGCCTGAACCATGATGTTGTAATTCCCGCTGACTTTATTCCTTTTGCCGATCTGTCTCCAGATCGAGTAGAACCAGACAAGCTAGAAGGGGTCAGGGGCAATTTCGCTGCCTTACGGAAAAATGCCGTATCGCGATCGCAAGTTCTCTCCTATGTCGATAAATTTAACCTAAACATCTAACTTTATGAAATAGAGAATAGGGAATAGGGAATTAGGCTGCCCGTCCAGCCCTGTCAAGGTGGCAAATTTTGGGACGAGAAAACGTCGTTTCCGACGCTCTGAAAACCATCTGCCTCGCCGTGCATCCAATATATTTAGGCTAGCTTTTTGCATTTTTGAGGGCACGGACGCAAAGCTGAGCTACTAACTCTGTTGAAGTCGCGGCGCTCTGTAATTGAGCGAAGTTCAGAGTATCGGGCTGAATTTGCGATCGCCCGAATACTTTTTTAATTCCTTCCTCGCTCAACTTCATCCCTGCCTTCAGAAAATCAGTACATGGGCCTTTATGTCGTGCCGTTGGCGTGCGGCTGCGCTTGCACCAAAAATGACTGATAACATGAAAGACATGGCCTCTGCCCCAATCAAAACTAACAGCAACCGCCGGCGCATTATAGCGAGCCAGCAAGTCGTGGCTGGCAGCTTCGATAGTTACTTTTTCCCAGTTTAGCACTTTAATAGGATGACTGGCTCCCTCCAACCACCACTGCGGATCTGCACCCAAAACCACCACTTCCGACCAGAGACTATTGAGACTGGCTTCGACGGAGACAACTTCATCCCCAGTGCTGCCTTGGTTATAGCCCACCATATCGGGAAAAGCTTTGGCGATAAAATGACCCAGCGCCCAGTCCGAGGAAACCAGCCATTTGCCCGCTGCCACTTTTTTTCTTAGGGCGTAAATTAAATTTTGCTCGTAGGAGTTAGAACAATTGACAAAGACAATCTTAGCTTTCAGTTTCTTGGCATCTGGGTTCATAGTTACCGGCACCTGGAGGCAGCCCAAAATATCCTCGACGCGATCGTAGGTTCCAGAATAAACCGCAACTTCCCCAGCACTAATCCGCTTGAGAATTGCTAGGTCATCTGGGTGCTGTTCGGCAAAGCGCTGCCGGACTGCAGAAGCGGCTACTTTATAAGCAGTTTTCATATCGCTCATCGGCTACTCTCCAAAAAATAGGGTGTAGGGTGTGGGGTTTAGGGTGTGGGGTGTGGGGTTTAGGGTGTGGGGTTTAGGGTGTGGGGTGTGGGGTTTAGGGTGTGGGGTTTGGGAAGAAATAAATAATATAATATTCTCCCCTCTCTTCCCACCCTTCCCCCTCTTCCCACACTCCCCCCTCTCTCTTCCCTACACCCCAAAAACCACACCCCACACCCTATTTTTGCCTGCTTGCAGCAGCTTTTTGTATGACTTGCTCTTGAACTAAAGCGGGAACTTGTCGATAGCAGGCGAATTCCATCGAAAAGCGCCCTTGACCGGAAGTCAGAGAATGTAACGAAGTAGAATAGCGGAACATTTCTCCTAGGGGCACTTCGGCTCGAATCGCGGTATTGTTGCCGAGAGTCTCGAAATCCAGGAGCAAACCTCGCCGAGATACTAGATCTCCCTGAATCGAACCGAAAAATTGACTGGGAGTTTCGACTGCAACTCGCATTACGGGTTCGATAATTATCGGATTGGCTCTGGCAAATCCTTGATAGAATCCCTGGCGGGCTGCGAATTGAAAGGCGCGATCGCTTGAATCAACTTCGTGATAGCTGCCTCCTTCTAAAATAACTTTCACCCCAGTTACCGGATATCCCGCCAGCAAACCTTTATCCATTGCTTCTCGAAAACCCCGCTCGCAAGCAGGGATAAAATGTTGGGGAATATCGCCGCCTTTGACTCGATTCTCGAAAATAAAAGATTCTTCGCAAGGTTCGAGACGACCGATGACATGAGCGTATTGACCCGGGCCGCCGGTCTGTTTTTTGAATTTATAATTAAATCTGCCGAATTCCCCCGCATCGCTCGGGTTTGCAGTTTGGCGAGGGATGTTTGAGAAAGTATTCATAGGTTTAGTGTGAGTTTTAAGTTTTAAGTTTTGAGTTTTGAGTTTTGAGGTTTAAGTTTTGAGTTATCAAATGCGGTTAAATATCCAAACAATTTGGAACCCCCCGTAGGACAGGCGTCCCGCCTGTCCCTACTTGGGAAAGCCTGAGAAGGAGACAGGCGAGACGCCTGTCCTACGGGAAGCTCAATTTTTTAGGGGGATTATAGCGTTTCTCAAATTGATGTGAGGTGTCTGGGGCGAAGCATCCCAAT
Organism: Oscillatoria sp. SIO1A7; assembly: GCA_010672965.1. Classification (GTDB taxonomy): domain Bacteria; phylum Cyanobacteriota; class Cyanobacteriia; order Cyanobacteriales; family Laspinemataceae; genus SIO1A7. Next base: position 117,400 of record JAAHFN010000009.1, on the reverse strand, counting down.
ACGGGAATTACCGTTCCACAGCCGAGATCGTCCAAGGGATGCTGTCGCCCCTACGTTTCTTTTACTACACTTAATTTGAGAAACGCTATAAACGAATTTGATATTAATTATTAATTAGTCTTATAGGGCGATAGTTGGGTGCCCAGTTTGTAACGTACTGGAGTAGCACCACATGCTATCTATAGCAGTCCTAAATAAGTTACGTTTTCTGAGTCTCCTGCTCTCCTGCTGACTGCTGAAAGCTGAAAAGCTTACTGCTATAAGCTAAGAGTTTTGAGTTTGAGCTAATTTAAATTACAACTGGTTACGCTCAAAACTCAAAACTCTCAGGCTAAGAATAGCTTTAATCGTCTTGTGGCGAGCCGATCGCATCCGTTTCGATCAAGCGGTCAAATTTATCCTTGGACCAGTATTCAGTATGGTAAGCGATCGCCGATATGGATGAAATCCGCAGCAGCCAGGTGGTCCGTTCGTAGGTATCGTCATCGTCCTCCTCATAGGGAGAAATCAGTACCAGCAGTTCTACAAATTGGTCGGTTAAATTAATAGGGATACCGCTGAAACTCCTATCCTCCGTTTCCACCCAGACCTTGGAGCCTCGTTCCAGAGCTTCTTGTAGCCTTTGGCAGAGAAGATTAGACTTTTTATCTTTATATTTTTTTCCCACGATATCTTTCCTTCTGGAAATGTCGGCAAGTAGTGCGGACTACATGCCGCCCTACTTGCCATTTACTTATCATACCGCACTGGCAGTGGACTGTCCAAAATCTCCATCAGCAATTCCAGACGCGAGGGACGAGAGAGGAGCGGCACCAAATTTGGTAACGAGTAATAATCTCCCGCAAATGTAAAAGTTTCCACCGGCGCTTGCTTCTGTTTGAGCTGGGTTTCTACCCAATCACAAGCGTTTCCCACCTTCACGATCGCCACATTCGGCATAACTGCCATTTCCCGGCAATAAGTTTGGTAAGCGTCGTGGAAATAAGGAGCATGGTTTTCCTGTTCGTCAGTAACCAAAATAACTTGGTCAACTAACTGCTTTTTGCGGCGCAGGGCTTCCATACCGCAACCAATACAGGTACCGCCACCAGCCTTTAAATATTGAAAAGCGCGTTCCCAATCGCTTAACTCTTTACCTTTAGCCTCGACTGGATAGGGCATAGTATCGAAAGCATAGACGAACAAATCTGCTTCGGAAATACCAGAAATCAGAGCGGCAAGTCTTTTGCCCACTTCTAGGGCTTTTTGCATAGAGCCGGACTTATCTACTAACAAAGCAGTTGGCTTGGTAATCTTGCCACGCTTCTTGACTTGTTCGTCAGTCACTTTCTCCAGCTTGGCGGTTGTTTCCGCATCTAAGTTGGCAGCTTCGGCAGCAACCCGCGCTTTATAAGCAGAGACGCGATCGCTCTTCTGCGCTTGCTGTAACTTTTCATCGATTAGCGCCTTAACCTCTGGATGTTCCATCGCCCCTCGTTTTTGCAGAGACTTGAGATTATTAATAGTCTCTTGCGGGGACATGGCATTAATCAGCGCCACCAAAACCGTTGGCGTTATTTGCTTAACCGCTCCTACAGCTATAGTGTAGGGAATTTTGCAGTCAACAATAAGCTGAGCTTGTTCTATAGGAGTTTCCGCCTTGGCCAGCTTCTTCAGGGCAAAGGCGAGGCTATCTTCTGGCGGCTTATCTTTAAAAAGTATGGCATCGGCTCGGCCAGAAGGCTTGATATGCAGGCTAGCATAGAGATGCTTCATTGCCTTGCGGTTGCGCAGAGCCGCGCGATCGAAAAACTTGGCATTTTTCTCCCGTTCTTTGAGATAGCGACTCACTGCCGTCCGCGCCGATCGCGGCACCTTACCCCGATGCACTTTCATAAAATCGACAATGCGCGCTACTTGATAAGGAGGAAACTCCGGTAGCATCAAAAAACCGGCATCTCGATGTTCGGTCAAGTTGCTAGCGAGTAGGTGACCGAGAAAGACTTCTTTATGGTCGCGCACGTCGCCATTTTTTTGATACCAGACGGCCAAGTGACCGTAAAAAATCGGGTCTATCTCTACCATGAGTTGGTGGATTTCTGCCACGTCCTCTAGCTTGCGGTGCGGAGTAGTCAGCAAGCTATTGAGCATTTCCAGGCGCAAATCGCGTTCTTCTATATTCATCGAATACCTCCTATTAATAAGGTATCGGGCAAAAAAATAGGGTGTAGGGTGTGGGGTGTAGGGTGTAGGGTGAAGAAGGCATGGGGGCGGAGGGCGGAGGAAAGAATAGATTCATACAAAATTAGCAGATCGGCAATAGCGATCGTACTTTTCCTACACCCTACACCCTACACCCCACACCCCAATTTTTTAAGGTTACCGCTTGACTAACTTGGCTAAAAAACCGCGTTTGCCCAGACGATCGATCGCAGATGCTACTTGCAGGCGAGGGCAATTAAGAGTCTCGGCGGTTAGAGCAATATCGAGATTGCCAAACTGCTCTACAGTTGCCAAAACTTGCCGATCGAATGCCAAGTTTTGAAATTCGCTGCTTAGCATAGAGACCATTTTGCTTATAACATCTTTGGCATTATTGGCTAGAGCGGATTGGCCGCCGGTTCCATTTGCGATCGCCGTAAAGGATTTGACAGTCAGATTGTCACTTCTCATGCAAAGAGAATGAACTACAACCCGAGCTTCTTCTGCTGCGCCTGCGACCGACTGAACGTCTAGACCGCTGGGGCATCCATCCGGCCAACCGTCGCTATTTCTGTTGCGGCTATTTTTTTCTTCTGTCATTTCTTCCAGCCACCGAGCAAAGCCGTGGGGAGGAGCATCTCCTACGAGTAAGACAAAGCGGCAACTGTGCGATCGCCATTTCATCTTGACGCAAGCATCATATACCCCGCTATAAACTGCTTCGGCAGCATCGCCGCCCCCATGAGGCTGCAGTTTATTAATAGATTTTTGCATCTGCTTCCGATTGCTCGTTAGCGGATAGACTCGGGTTACGAACGAGTTGTCTTGTGGCGGGTGGTCGCGATATTCCACCAAACCAATTTGCAAATCTATATTATTGTCTGCTGACAGCAAGCTTAGGACATCCAACAACTGCTGCTTGGCTGCTTGGATAAAAGAACCCATACTGCCAGTAGTATCGATCGCAAAACACAGGTCAACGTGATTGAGTTGTTTTGCCATTGTTCTTCGTGGGTTGATAATCCGTTGGGGAAGGGTGTAGGGTCTTTTTAGGGTGTAGGGTGTGGGGTGTAGGGTGTAGGGTGTGGGGTGTAGGGTGTGGGGTGTAGGAAGATAAGAAGGGTGTAGGGTGTAGGAAGATAAGAAGGGTGTAGGGTGTAGGGTGTGGGGTGTAGGAAGATAAGAAGGATGAAGGATGAAGGATAAAGGATAAAGGATGAAGGCGGGGCATTTATTTCTTCTCCCTACACCCTAAACCCTACACCCTACACCCTAATTAATTCCCCCACACCCCACACCCTACACCCTAAAAAGACCCTACACCCTAATTTCTATCCGGTCGCACTGGCAAGGTAGTTTCCATAATCTCCATGAGCAAGTCCAGGCGAGAAGGCCGAGATAGAAACGGCACTAAGTTCGGTAGAGCGTAGTAATCGCCAGCAAAAGTAAAGATTTCTACAGCGACTCCCGCACGCCGCAGTTGGGATTCTAGATAGCCGCTGCTGTTGCCAATTTTAACGATTACTACATCTGGCTTAACCTTCAAATCCTCGCAGTAGCTGTGATAAACATCCTTGAAGTAAGGAGAAGTGTTTTCTCCTTCGTCGGTTACGAGAATAATTTGCTCCACTGCTTGCTGCTTGAGGCGCATAGTTTCCAGAGACGCACCGATGCTAGTTCTACCCTTTGGGAAGATATGCTCAAAAGCTTTTTCCCAATCGGACAGTGCTTTGCCATTGGCAGTTATTGGCTGGGCGATCGCATCGAAAGCATAAACAAATAGCTCTGCTTCTGCAATGCCAGAAATCAGCGCTGCAATCTGCTTGCCGACTTCCAAGGATAAGGTCATGCTGCTGCTCTTATCCACAAACAAAGCCGTAGGCTTGGTGATTTTTCCGCCCCGCTTTATCTGCTCGTCCGCGACTAGCTCTAAGCTTGCGGTTGTCGCTTCATCGATGCCAGCTACTTCAGCAGCTTTCATCGCCTTAAAAGCCGAGACGCGACTATCGGTTTGGGCTTCTTTGAGCTTAGCCTCAATAAGCGCTTTAACCTCTGGGTATTCCATCGCCCCTCGTTTTTGCAGAGACTTGAGATTATTAATAGTCTCTTGCGGGGACATGGTATTAACTAGCGCCATCAATACTGTCGGCGTTATTTGCTTAACCGCCCCTACAGCTATAGTGTAGGGAATTTTGCAGTCAACAATAAGCTGGGCTTGTTCTAGAGGAGTTGCCGCTTTGGCCAGCTTCTTCAGGGCGAAGGCGAGGCTATCTTCTGGCGGCTTATCTTTAAAAAGTATGGCATCGGCTCGGGCAGAAGGCTTGATATGCAGACTAGCATAGAGATGCTTCATTGCCTTGCGGTTGCGCAGAGCCGCGCGATCGAAAAACTTGGCATTTTTCTCCCGTTCTTTGAGATACCGAATCACCGCCGTCCGCGCCGATCGCGGGACTTTACCCCGATGTACTTTCATAAAATCGACAATGCGCGCTACTTGATAAGGAGGAAACTCCGGTAGCATCATAAAACCGGCATCTCTATGTTCGGTCAAGTTGCTGGCGAGCAGGTGACCGAGAAAGACTTCTTTATGGTCGCGCACGTCGCCATTTTTTTGATACCAGACGGCCAAGTGACCGTAGAAAATCGGGTCTAGCTCCACCATGAGTTGGTGAATTTCTGTCACGTCTTCCAGCTTGCGGTGTGGAGTGGTCAGCAAGCTGTTGAGCATTTCCAGGCGCAAATCGCGTTCTGCTGTATTCATCGAATACCTCCTATTAATAGAAAAGATTAAGGAGGCAGGTGTCGCACGTTCTCATAAGAGAAGACGCCGCGCAAGTCGGGAGGGCTTTGCCTGCTATTTTGGTTCAGGCTTGCAGCGCTTTCTCCAAAGCGCACCGTTTTTTGTCGGAGAGTATGTATGCCTTCCCGGTTTGGGCGCAGCGACAACTGCTTTAATTGGGCATTGGGCATTGGGCATTGGGCATTGGGCATTGGGGAATTGGGGAATTGGGAATTGGGAAAAATTCTGAGTTCTGAGTCTTTAACTTAAAATTTAAACCTCAAAACTCTCCAATGCCCCATGCCCCATGCCCCATGCCCCATGCCCCATGCCCCAATTAGAAATTTCGCGCAAGTCGAGAAAGCTGTTGTTTGTTACATGGGATTTGAACCCATACGGGCTTGCGCCCAACAGATCTTAAGTCTGTCGCCTGTACCAATTCGGCTAGTATGTAAGCTTTCTAGGTTAGGGCGCGAAATAAAATTTGGGCATTGGGCCCCTTCGACAGGCTCAGGATAAAATTGGGCATGGGGCATTGGGCATGGGAGAGTTTTGATTTTTAAGTTTTAAGTTTTAAGTTTTAAGCTGAAAAATCAGAGATATAAAATCAAGGCTCTCTCCAATTACCAATTCCCAATTCCCTAATAAGGTGCCCCGCGCAAGTCAGCAAAGCATTTGACACTCCGATCGCTCTACCGCTGAGCTACAACCCCATGAGCGGGGCTGGTAGGATTTGTTGGCGAAGCCTTCTCGAAGAGTACCTACGACCAGTCGGTTAAATTGCGTGTAGGCTTTACCAGTTAGGGCGCGGGACAGAAATAAAAAATATGGGCATTGGGCATGGGGCATTGGGAATTGGGCGAGGATAAGGGTGTAGGGTGTTATTTTTCTCCCTACACCCTACACCCCACACCCTAGTTTCTCCGGGTTAGGGCGCGAAAAATAAAGGGCGATAAAGGGCACCTCGCACAAGTTGAAAAAGCGGTTCCATTACTTACGGCCGCTCTTACTCGGTTTGTGCCGAGCAGTGGGCACGCGATCGCACATCTCGGTAAGATGGCCAACGCTGTCGCTAGATCGGTCGCCCGATGTTCGCTACCTTAGGACCGTTATTTAGAGTATGTACGCTCGATCTGTTAGGGTGCGAGATGGAAATAAGAACGAAAATAAAACACCCCGCGCAAGTCAAAAAAGCTTTTGGTTTATACAAGGGAATCGAACCCTTTCCAGTCGGTTAACAGCCGATTGCTCTAACCTAATGAGCTAGTATGTAAGCTTTTTCGGTTGGGGCGCGAAGTGGAAATATAAATAATAATTGGTTAGGGAAAGAGACAAAATTTGTTATTTGTTAACTTGCTGTAAAGTAGATTGATGTTGAAAATTAAAAGGCACCCCGCGCAAGTCGAAAAAGCTGTTTTTTCATACGCAGGATTTGAACCTGCTACTTTTACCGTTCAAGGGTAACGCTCTAATCCTAATGAGCTAGTATGTAAGCTTTATCGGTTGGGGCGCGAAGTGAACTTCAAAATAAGAATTGGTTAGGGCGCGGGATTTTTTAAATTTGTTAATTTGCGGAAAAATAGATTTATGTTAAAAATTGAAAGGCACCCCGCGCAAGTCGAAAAAGCTGTTTGTTATACGCAGGATTTGAACCTACTACCTTTACCGTGATAGGGTAATGCTCTACCAATGAGCTAGTATGTAAGCTTTATCGGTTGGGGCGCGAAGTGTTACTTTCAATTTCTGGCAGATAGCCCCGCACAAGTCTGCAAAGCTATTATTACACTGATGCCTTAACCAAAGGAATTGTATGTAAGCTTTACCTGTTAGGGTGCGGGGTTGAGGGTTTTACAAGAGTTTTATAATCGCTCCGCGCAAGTCGGAAAAGCTTGTCATAACTCTAGCGTGTCTGATATTCCACCATGAGAGCGATCGCCCTCAGTGGGATTTTCACCCACAATCCTTACGGAACTAGATCCCAATGTATGTATGCTTTTCGAGTTGGGGCGCGGAACGAAATTTTAATAGTGAGCGATCGGCAGTCAGCGGTCAGCTCTCAGCAGTCAGAGGAACCGATCGCCGAGCGCTAAGAGTTGATAGGCGCTAGCCCTTCCCGCAGAAAGTGCTTATTGCTCGGGGCTGATAGCTGACCGCTGATAGCTAAAAGCTTTTTAGCCGTAAACGGCTTCGGGGCGCACAATCAGGTCACCGCTAGGACGCCGGTCAACTACATAAGAGTTGAAGCGGTTTTTGCTGACATCGAAATACTGGGCGAGTCTCTCTTTCAATGCGGTATCGCTTAGGCTAGATACTACGCCCAACTCGCGATCGCTAATGTCATACGACCGACCTTCAAAGCGAACGTGAACCATGCTGGCACCTCCTTTTTTAGTTTTTTAGGATTTGAGAGGCGTTATGGGGAATCAATTGTGTTTTGGCAGCGATCGCGCCAGCTATAAGCTTTTATCACAAAAAACGCCGCCCTAAATTATAAACCTGTTTTAGTTTACGGATTTCTTGATTGATTTTGGTCGAACCGAAGTTAGTAAATCCTTTCGGTTCCAGATCTGTCTTGGGCGAGTTAACCTCGGGGGGGTTAACCATAAACTGATGCGACCCAAGCTTCGATTTTGGGTATTTTTTACCTTGACCCAAGAATTTAACGTACAGTAACAACATAATCAGTCAGTCTCCTGGGACGAGACTGCCTCATAGACTTCCATTAAAAGCGTCCATTAATATGCCCTGTTTTTTATTCAGTTTTCAAGGTTCGGATGGCTCCTGTAGGTAGAGGTCCGTACCTCTTTCCTCCTTGCCACATTTCTATACTACACGCATACTACAAAACTGTCAAGGGGTTGGGAAAAATTTTTTTGGGAGCTGCCCAGAAGTTGCTCAGACGGGGACTTTGGGGGGATTGTGGGGACTGTAGGGAGCGGAGATGGCGAGGGATTAAGATGGGGGCCTAATTGTGTTTCCCCATCTCCCCTCTTTATATATATCCCTCTTTATCGCCCTTTGTTTTGGCCCTAGCCTAGTGCAGCGCGGCAGAAGTAATCCAGAGCGCGATCCTTGTGGCCGGGAGCCGGATCCAAAGGAATTTTGAATTTTGAATTTTGAATTTTGAATTCCGCGCAGCGCGTCAATGAGGCAGCAATAAGGATGGCGCTAACTGCAAATTTCAGAGATTTTGAAGATGCAATTCAGTACGGAGCTGCGGTCACTAATGGATTGGATGCGATTGTCACGCGCAATCCGCAGGACTTTACCGGCAGCGCGTTGCGAATTCTGACCCCCAACCTGCCGATTGAGGGAGTAATTGACAAATTCGCCGTAAAATAAAGCAGGGAAAAACTTCAATGGAAGCATCTCAATTTTGCCTTGTAACGCCGCCATCCCTGGCGGTAACAAATCTGGAACCTAAGCGTGATGATGGCGGCGTTATTTGCTGCGTTTCTTCTCGCCGCGAGAACGGAGAAACTCTCCAGCAAAAGCGATCGCTCCTGAAACAACAATAAGAATAACGCTTAAAGCATTAATATCCGGTTTCACGCCAGTGCGGATGCGGCTGAATATTTCCATTGGCAGGGTAACTGCACCGCTACCAGCGGTAAAGCTGGCTATCAAGAAGTCGTCTAGACTCAGTACAAAAGCCAAAAGACAGCCGGAGATAATCCCGGGCATCAACTGGGGGAGCAAGACTTTAAAGAAGGCTTGGACTGGAGTTGCTCCCAAGTCTAGGGCGGCTTCTTCTAAGTATGGGTCTAGATCCGCAAGACGGCTGGAAACGAGCAGGGCGATATAGGCGAGACAAAAGACAATATGAGCGGCTACAATTGTCCAGCCGCTAAGGGTAATCTGAACTGCTGCCAAAAATACTAGAGTAGCAACGGCGATCGCTATGTCCGGTACAATTAGGGGCAGGTAAGAAACTCCCAAATACAATTTTTTGCCAGCAAATTGATAGCGAGCCAAACCAACAGCCATTAAAGTACCGAGTACGGCGGAAACTCCAACCGCAGAAACCCCGACAATCAAACTGTTTCGCAGTGCCGCCAAAATTGATTCGTCCTGAAACAGATTTATATACCAATCTAGAGTGAATCCCTGCCAACCGGCGCTATAGCGAGACTTGTTAAAGCTATAAAATGCCAGCACTAAGATAGGGAGATACATTAAAAAAAACATTGTCCCGGCAAAGAGGAACAGCCAGGAGACAGGGGAAGTAGCCTTGCGCTGTAACATATCTGCCGGGATGTCCTCCATGTCGAGCTTTGTATCTATCATTAGCTTTTGGTAAATCTTTCTTTTCTTCTGGCTTTGCTTATTTTTCCGGTCTTTCCATTCTTTTCCCTTCTCTTCCCTACACCCCACACTCCCCACACTCCCCACACTCCCCACACTCCCCACACTCCCCACACCCCACACCCTACACCCTACCCCCTATACCCAGTCTATTTCTTCGGTGTAGCATCGCCAAATTTCATCATCAGGGCGATCGCGATGCTGACAGCGAGAATTAATACCATACTGAGAGCCGAGCCAAATCCCCAATCCCGAGCCGCGCCCAAAAACTGATCGTAAATCAACCGGGATACGGTCATGCTAGAGGCTCCGCCCAAGAGTTCGGGATTGACAAAATCTCCCAAACCGCTGATAAACACTAGCAAAGAACCGGCAGCAATTCCGGGTAAAGTTTGCGGTACGGTGACTTTCCAGAAAGTTTCCAAGGGATTGGCTCCCAAATCGGCGGCCGCTTCTAGCAGGCGCTTGTCCAGTTTTTCCAGAGAAACATAAAGACTCAGAACCATGTAGGGCAGAAAACTGTAGCTCATGCCAATTAAAACAGCAGTCCCCGAGTGGAGCAAGTCTAATGGAGGCAGTCCGATCGCAGTTAGTATGCTGTTAAGAACTCCGGTGGGTCGCAGGATAGTCCTCCATGCGTAAGAGCGCAGCAAAAATGAAGTCCACAGGGGCAAGACAAAGGTCAATAATACTAGAGTTTGCCATCGCTTGGGTATTTTCAGGGCCAGCCAGTAGGCTACGGGAAATCCCAGTAGCAGACAAATGACCGTAGTTCCAGAGGCAAATAGGAGCGATCGCCAAATTACTTGCAAGTAAACCGGATCGAAGTTATTCCACTGGCACTTGACAAATCCCAAAACACGACAATAGTTATCCAACCCCGACGGAATCACTGTATCCCCAGGTTGAATTTCCGGCACCAAACTTAGCTCGAAAATCACCAGAGTTGGCAGCACCAACAACAGAAATAACCAAATGCCGGCCGGTCCAAGCAATACCATAGGCCCGAGCCAATTTGGTTTGGGCTGATTCGTGCCAACATCGGGCTTTGGCTTGCTAGGGGAGGCAGTAGAGTTAGAAGTCATATCGAGGTAAGATTTTAGAGAGTGGAGAGTAGATTTTGGCTATCTTATTTCAGTCCAGACCCAATGCCCTGCCAAAAAACATCGATTAACTACTCTTTAGTTTAATCCAGTAACGCGCATACTCTTTTTCTTTTTCGTCATTGAGAGGCAGGATCCCTTCGCATTTTGCCAAAACTGACTCTGACGGAAATAAGGTTGCATCTTCCTGGAAATCTGTAGGCAACAGATCGAAGGTTTTGCGATTCGGCGTGGACAAATAGAGTCGCTCGCATAGTTCGGCAGTCACCTCTGGCTGCAACATAAAATTAATCCAGGCATAAGCACCCTTAATATTGGGGGCTTTTTTCGGTATTACCATCGTGTCGGTAAATAAAGAAGTGCCGCTGCTGGGTACGACATACTTGATACTTGGGTTTTCTTCAGAAACTGTCAGGGCATCAAAACCGTATCCCATTGCGATTTCCAAATCTCCCGCCAAAATTAGATCTCGCCAACCATCGGTAGTAAAATTAGCCAGAGCTGCTTTGAGTTCTACTAGCTTTTCATAAGCCGCTCTAATTTCTGCGGAGTTTTCAGAATTATAGGAATAACCCAGACTTCGCAGCGCTGCTCCCATCACCTCCCGCACGTCATTCATCAATGTCATTTGCCTAAATAGTTCCGGCTTGCGCTCCCAGAGATAGTTCCAATCCTCTGGCTCGGGAGAAATTTTATCGGCGTTATAAACTAGCCCCGTCGTTCCCCAAGTAAAAGGCACGCTATAGCGGTTATAGGAGTCATAGCCGGGGTTCTGAAACTTCTCGAAAAGATTGCCCAGACCTTCTATTCTAGAGTGGTCTAGTTCTCGAAGCAGTTGCAATCCAGCCATCTTCCGAACCATATAATCGGAAGGATAGATAATACTATAGGCTCCACCGCCACCTGCCTGAACTTTCGCCAGCATTGACTCGTTAGAGTCAAAAATATCAACTATCGGTTTGATACCAGTCTGTGCGGTGAAACTATCGAGCAAATCGCGATCGGTGTAATCGGCCCAAGTATATATGTACAGTTCGTCAGAGGATCTTTGAGTCTTCCCCTTATCGCTGGGGTCTTCTTGCTCTGTTGCCTCCGGGGTTGCGCCCAGAGTCCACCCACAACTGGAGAGACATAGCCCCGATAGCGCCGCCGCAGAGTTTTGTAAGAACCGGCGTCGGTTGGGACTTTTACCTAAAATTCGAGATTTATATAGATTGGTCAAAGGCACTGTTTTCTACCCGTGGTTTCTGAGAAAAGAGCAGAGGGAGGGCGTCTAACGCGCTATGGACAGTGGTTTAATTTTCAAGGTTTTGAATTTTCCAAGGAGCCATCGGCAAGTCTTTTGTTTATCGGCATAATTTTTGTTATAGCACTACATGGTTAGGAAGGTTACGAATCTCTCTATTGCTTAGATGGCAAGACTTTGACTTTGCTGACTGCTGATAGCTGACTGCTTACTGCTATACCGTCCAGATTATTTTAGAAGTAAGCAGCTCTAGATAGGCGCGATCGCGCCTCCCTACAGAGGAAAAAAGATCGCTTGCTGCAATTTCATTGTCTGGGTTGGACTTGCTCCCTAGCTCCCTTGCAAAGCAATACAGTCTTTTTCGGACCAGTGGACGTATATAGGCGTCTGCTGGTCTGGCAAGCTACCTTTTGTGTTTGGCTGTAGGATAGTTAGGTTTTCTCCGGATAATAATTGCACAACATAATAGACGTGCGTTCCCAGATACATTACATTCTTGAGCCTTCCTTCAAAGCAATTGGCCTTCACTTCCGGTGGATTGAGAGAAAGATGAATTTTCTCAGGGCGCACGCTCACCACTACCTGGCTGCCGGAATGGCTCCAGGGTTCGGAGGTTTCAACCACAATCTTAAGTCCGTTTCCAGTGCGAATATGGAGGACTCTGCGATCGGCAGCTTCAATTCGACCGTACAGCAGATTTGTTTCGCCAATAAAATCCGCCACAAAAGCAGTTTTAGGACGTTCGTATATTTCTGTCGGGGAGCCAACCTGTTCTATCCTACCATCATGCATAACTGCAATCCGATCCGATAGACTTAGGGCCTCTTCTTGATCGTGAGTCACCATCACAAATGTCAATCCCGAATCTTGGTGTAGATTCGATAACTCTACCTGCATCTGTTTGCGCAGTTTCAAGTCTAAAGCTCCCAAGGGTTCGTCCAGCAAAACCACTGCGGGCCGATTGACTAGAGCCCTAGCCAGAGCTACCCGCTGCTGCTGCCCCCCCGATAGTTGAGAGGGAAAGCGATTGGCGTAGGACTCCATTTTGACCAATTTGAGGGCTTCTTCGACCATCTCCTCAATCTGAGCTTTGCCCAAGCGTTTAATCCGCAGCCCGAAGGCGATATTTTCGGCAATGCTCAGATGGTTAAACAGAGCGTAGCTCTGAAATACAGTGTTGACTGGTCGCTGGTAAGGAGGGATATGGTTCATGGACTTGCCCCGAATCAGTACCTCTCCGGCTGAGGGAGTCTCGAATCCCCCAATTAAACGCAGGGTGGTAGTTTTACCACATCCAGAGGGACCTAAAATGCTAAAGAATTCTCCCCGGCTAATTTCTAGGTCAACCCCCCGCACGGCAGTCTCCCCATCAAACACCTTAAAAACTTTGCGCAGTTCCACGTCTTGGGCGCTATCATGTTCGGAGGTGTCTGGTTTGTGCGCAGCAGTTTGAAATATCATGGCTGTTCCAGGCAGGGATGCCCCTTGTATTCGTTAGCTACCTTTGATATATAGCTCAGATCCGAGCTTTGGTTTATTTTATCTAGGTTCTTTGGTTATGGCGTTACAAATCTTGTGATGATATAGCGCAAGAGAGGGCAAGAGGAGGGTGCTCTTGTGTAGGGTGTGGGGTGTGTAGGGAACTTCATAACTATTTCCCGACCGCTTTCGGGAGCTGGAAAGCCCTACGGTAAGCTAGGTTTCGGGATGTTCGTCGTGACGATAACAGGATGTGACCAATTGGCGTGGACAAGCGTCAGAATAAACACCCAGGTAAGAGGGGGGAAGAGGGTGCAAGCAAGAGTCACGCTGCCAGAGTATAACGACTTTGTTATCAGATATGAGTTGTTGCATTGATGTAATACAAGAATAAGGGAATAGACATTGTAAGGTCCGCTTACAAGTCTAACCATCCAAAAAAACAAAAACAATATAATTTATACAGGCAAATTTTTAAAAACTGCCGCTTTTACCAGGGATGCTTTTTGCTTAGAGCCGCGTTATGAACTTAATGGAGTCTTACTCAGTTAGCCAGAAAGCGACCACTCGCACCGTAGGACAAAGTTATCAGTCCTTATTAATGATAGCGATCGTTACCTTAACGCTAGTAGGTGGGCTAGGTTCTCGATTGGCGTACCTACAATTGGTTGAGGGCAAATACCACCAGAAGCAGGCGGAAGAAAACCGGATTAGATTAGTTCCGAAACAACCCGTAAGAGGAAATATTTTTGACCGTAAAAGCAGGATTTTAGCGACTTCTCGTCTCTCTCATGCCGTGTTTGTCTGGCCTACTGTCAAAAAAAATCCGTCTTGGCGTGCGATCGTAAGACGCATATCTCAAATCATTAATAGCCCAGAAGAAGAGATTTTGGAGAAGCTCGAAAAAGTTGACGAGAACTCTATAGAATTAGTGCGAGTTGCTCGCAACATTACTTCAGCCCAAGCAACAGCTATAGAAGAATACAGCGATGAGTTGCCTTGGGTTGAAGTTCAGGCTGAGGCGGTGCGCACTTACCCCAACGGCTCTATCGCCGCTCATGTCTTGGGCTATACGGGAGAAGTGGATGCCGAAGCGCTAAAAAAACTTAAGGGAAGAGGCTATAGGCTCCGAGATTATATCGGTCAAATGGGAGTCGAGGATGCTTTCCAGGAAAAGCTGCGGGGCAAATGGGGAGGCCAGTTAGTTGAGGTGGATAGCAGGGGTAATATTCTGCGAGTAGATCCCAACAAGTACGAGCCAGCACAAGCGGGACAGGACGTGCGCTTAACTCTGGATTTAGATTTACAAAAGGCAGCAGAGAGAGCCCTAGGCTATACGAAAGGGGCGATCGTTGCCATTGACCCTAATGATGGTGCTGTCTTGGCAATGGCGAGCCGCCCCACCTTCGACCCCAATACTTTTTCCCAGAATGTTACAGAGGAAACCTGGAGACAAGTGCAGGGCGTTGACTTTCCTTTTGTTAACAGGGCTATACGAGGTTTTGCTCCAGCGAGTACCTTTAAAATTGTCACCACAGTTGCGGGAATAAAATCGGGAAAGTTTCCCGTAGGTACAGTTCTGCCAACCTATCCCTATGTTGTGGCAGGAGGTATTAAGTTTTGGGACTGGAACCGAGCTGGGTTTGGCTATTTGGGATATGAGGGGGCAATGGCTATGAGTAGCGATACTTTCTTTTATCAAATCGGCCGGGGTATTCGAGGACCAAAGCTAATTGAGTGGACTCGCAATTTTGGCTTTGGTGAGAAAACAGGCATTGAGTTGGAGGCAGAAGAAGACCCTGGCTTAGTGGCAGATACTGATTGGAAGCAAAAGCAATTTGGGCAAGGATGGTTCGAGGGGGACACCATTAATATGTCTATCGGTCAAGGGTATCTTTTGGGTAGCCCCCTGCAAGTTGCAGTGATGTTTGCGGTTCCCGCCAATGGTGGCTATAAAGTCAAGCCACATTTACTCAAAGATAACGAGGATAAGAAAAAGTGGCGAAAATCGTTAAATTTGAGTCCGGAGACAATCTGGATTCTGCGTAGCGGCCTGCGACAAGTGATAACTTGGGGAACCGGAAAAAAGATGAACGTATCTACGATTCCGCCGTTCGCCGGTAAGACTGGTACTGCGGAAGACCAACCTCGCCAGTCTCACACTTGGTTTGGGGCCTATGCTCCTTTGGACAATCCGGAGATTGTGGTTGTGGCTTTTGGACAAAATTCTGGCGGCGGCGGCTCGACTGTGGCAGCTCCAATGGTGCGTCGGGTTCTTGAAGATTATTTTAGGCTTAAGAGATCGCAGAAGAAACCCTAGTATTCTGTCAAGAAAGAATTGGGCATTGGGCATTGGGCATTGGGCATTGGAAGAAATTGCTCAACTATTCAAAACTACCTTGACGGGCTAGTATTCTGTCAAGAAAGAATTGGGAAGAGCGGAAGAGCGGAAGAGCGGAAGAGCGGAATTGGGCAGTCCCCCCTTTCACTCGCGGGGGTAGGGGGGGATGGCATCGGGCAAGCCCCGTAGGCGTAGCCCGCCCTCCGGGGCGTAGGGGCGGCTACGCCTACAGAAAAAAATGCCAAATTATTCAAAACTACCTTGACAGATTACCTAGTAGTTGATGAATAATTATTCGTTATTAATTATTCATCAAATACTAGCGATCGCCTGCAACTTTGAGGCGGATTCGATAGAGGCTATTTCTGGCAGTAATGTAGAGGGTTTTGTAGGAGCGATCGCCCCAAGCTAGGTTAGAAGGAGCTTCTGGTACTTCAATCTTGCCCAGGAGTTTGCCCGACGGCGAGAAAACCCAGACTCCTCCCGGCCCAGTGCTGTAAACATTCCCCTCATTGTCTATCTTCATTCCATCTGGCACTCCCTCCTTACTGGAGTCTTTTTGCTCGGCAAAGATACGGCCATTTTCTAGGGTTCCGTCTGTCTTAACATCGAAAACGCGAATGTGACCTTTTTGAGAATCGTTTACATATAATTTTTTCTCATCTGGTGAAAAGGCAATTCCATTCGGACGCACAAAGTCCCGAACCAGCAGAGTCAGCGTCCCATCTGGCGCTAACCGATAGACGCCGTAGAAGCCGAGTTCTTCTTGTTCTGGTTTGATTCCATAGGGAGGATCGGTGAAATAGATACTTCCATCTGACTTAATTGCAAGATCGTTAGGGCTATTTAGCCGTTTGCCTTCGTATCGATCTGTTAGAGTAACAATCTCCCCATTCTCTAAGGTGCGGGATAGGCGACGATTGCCGTGTTCGGCAGTAATTAAGCGCCCTTGCTTATCTAGAGCGTTGCCATTGGCATTCCCAGAAGGACGGCGAAATACTTCCAGTTTTTTATCTGGCTTCCATTTATATATAGTGTTGGCAGGAATATCGCTAAAGAGCAGAAAGCCATCCGGTTGCCAAAGCGGTCCTTCTGTAAACTGGAAACCTTCCGCCACCTTTTCTACCCGGGCATTTTTATCAATAATTTGTCGCCAATCGTATTCGTTGTTGATAAGGATAGAGTCTTTGGCAGGGATAGACTGTTTGGCTTCAGCTTTCCGGAAAAGAAGACCTACATCGCGCCTCGCATCAGCAACGCTGTTACTGGGCACTACGGCTAAGAGGGTCGCTAATAAGCTGCTTAGGGCAATTTTAATTTTCATTTCAATATTGTTAATTAAAATCACAATTTACGATCTCATCTTATAAGCGTTTGAGCTTTTTCGCAATTGCTCGATACAAAACAGCGTTCGGGAGTCGGTGCGTAGCGCGGTCAGCTTTTGGTAGCTTTTGGTAGTAGCTCAAAGCTCAGCTAAAACAAGGGCAGCGATCGCGCCAGCCAATCGTCAAAAAAATAAATCCCTGGGCACTGAGAAATTAATCAACAATCGGCGATCGCTCAGCTCAAAGCATTCAGCTACCCAGGGGAGAAATCGCTATTGCTCTGAGTTAGCTCTACGCTAAGCTACACCTACGCTATGATTTATAGCAGCAGTCAGCTTTTAGCAGTCAGCTTTTAGCAGTCAGCTTTTAGCAGTCAGCTTTTAGCAGTCAGCTTTTAGCAGTCAGCTTTTAGCAGTCAGCTTTTAGGCATTGCGCATAAATAACTTTTACACAAGTTTGGGCCAAACCTAGATTCGATAGTCAGTACAAGGAGCTGAGTGTTAAACTTATTTCTTCTCAATGCCTTAGCACAAGCATTGCTGCTGTTTGTAGCTTTGGTAACCCTTTAGTTGCCCTAAGCAAATATGCTTATTAATATATAAGCAAAATTAGACCTGAGTAACCCAGTTAAATACTTATTAATATATAAGAAAAATTAGACTTGAGTAACCCAGTTAAATACTATACTAAGTTATTTTAGAAAACATGTTGTTTTATATTATATCGCAAGTAAATTAAGTTATTCTTGGGTATTGTAGGGGCAAACGGCTGTTTCGCTATGCGCTCCGCGCAGGCTGCGCCAACGCGACATGAAACGCCCCTACTGCGGCTGTCCCTAGGAGAATCGGCTTACTGCTATATCGTGGCTTTAAAAGCGAAATTAATACCATTGGTAGATCTAGAAAATTGATGTCTTTGAAAATCCCAACCAATGCTTTAAGAAAAGTTTCTCAAAAAATCCCCTTGCGCCTCCTCTTAGTGGTGCCATTTGTACTGCAAATCTTTGCTGCCGTAGGTCTGACGGGTTGGCTGTCCATGCGTAACGGACGACAAGCGATTGATGACCTAGCGTTCCAATTAAGCAGTCAAGCTACTGCCCGTATAGATCGCCATGTACAAAATTACTTAGCGAAACCCCATCTATTTAATCAAATGTTCGAGTCTGCCGTTCGCAGCGGAGATCTAAATCTAGAAGATTTTATAGCTTTAGAGAACTTTTTTTGGCATCAGATTCAGCAAGCGGATTTGGGAACTAGCTTTTTTGCAAGCAATCCACAGGGAGATTTTCTAGGTATTAGAAGAGATGTAACAGGTAGTACTACTCTGATGATTAGAGATGAATCTACCGAGCCAAACTGGGAAATTCATAGACTAAACTCTAGCGGCGATCGCTCCAGCTTAATAGTAAGGAAAGAGTACGATCCGCGCGATAGACCCTGGTACAAAGCTGTCATAAAGTCTCGCACCTCCACCTGGAGTCCAATTTTGCAGGTTGCGTCCCGACCGGTTCTGGCCATTATAGCAGTTAGACCTATCTACGATAAAACCGACAATTTAACCGCTATCTTAGGCGGTACGATTACTCTATCGCAACTTAGCGAATTTTTACGCAACTTGAACATCAGCCCCTCGGGACAGGCTTTTATTATCGAACGCTCCGGAGAAATTGTTGCTAGTTCTGGAAGAGAGCCACCCTTAGTCTCTACCTCAGAAGGAGAAGAAAGATTGCTCGCCACTTCAAGCAGAGAGCTTTTCATTAACTCCACATCAAGACAAATTTTACAAAGGTTTGGCAGCTACGCTCGGGTTACTGAGGAATCGCAGTTTGCCTTTACTCTCGATGGCAAGCTGCAACTGGTTCAAGTCAGACCCCTACAAGATGAATTGGGTTTGGATTGGTTGAGCGTGGTGGTTATTCCCGAAGAGGATTTCATGGAACGAATTAATGCCAATACCCGCATTACAATAGGACTTTGCATGACAGCTTTGGTATTGGCTACTTTAGTGGGAATCGAAACCTCCCGACGAATTGGCGAGCCCATTCTGCGTTTGAGCGAGGCAGCTAGAGCAATGTCTAGCGGTAAATTAAACCAAAAAGTAGAGTTGAGTGATGTAAAGGAATTGCGAGTTCTCGCCCGCTCTTTTAACCAAATGGCTCGGCAGTTGAGAGAATCTTTTACTGCTCTGGAAAAAACAAATGAGGAGCTAGAGACTAGGGTAGAACAAAGAACGCAAGAATTACAAGACAAAAATATCGATCTCCATAAGGCTCTAGAACAACTGAAGCGCACCCAAGCCCAGCTTATTCAAGCAGAAAAAATGTCTGGTCTGGGTCAACTGGTTGCCGGTATCGCTCACGAAATTAACAACCCAGTTAGTTTTATTTATGGCAATGTCGATTATGCTCGGGATTATATACAAGACCTACTTGGCCTGATTGAAGTTTATCAGCAAGAATATCCCAATCCAAGTCCTAATGTTCTAGAAGCTGTGGAGGAAACAGACTTAGAATTTGTAGTGGATGACCTAGAAAAATTGTTGAGTTCTATGAAGTCTGGGGCAGATCGCATTCGCAATATAGTCCTTTCCCTGCGCAATTTTTCTCGCCTTGACGAGTCTGATATGAAGCCTGTGGATATTCATCAAGGTCTGGAATCGACTTTGCTAGTATTGCAGAAGCGCCTCGGAGAACAAAAAAGCCGTCCCGCTATTGAGATTATTAAAGAATACGGTCAACTGCCAGAGGTTACCTGTTATGCGAGTAAATTAAACCAAGTTTTTATGAATATTTTGAATAATGCGATCGATGCCATAGAAAAAGGGAATGGGGAATGGGGAATGGGGAATGGGGGCAGGAAGCAGGGAGCAGAGGGGCAGGGAGCAGGGGAGACAAGGGGAGCAGAGACAAGGGAAGTTGGGGATAAGAAGATCGAGGGACTTGGGGGACTTGGGGACAGGGAAGAAAAAAATGCCCAAGTTAAAGCTCTCAAGCTAATAACTGAAAACTCTCCCCAATACCCAATGCCTACTATTGCGATCGCTACGGAGGTGACTGATGATGATTCGGTCATAATCAGAATTGCTGATAATGGTCTGGGGATGCAAGAAGATGTCCTACAGAAGATATTCGATCCTTTTTTTACGACTAAGCCTGTGGGGTCTGGTACGGGTTTGGGATTGTCGATTAGCTACCAGATTGTGGTAGAGTCCCACGGGGGTAAACTAAGCTGCGTTTCATCTCCAGGAGCAGGAGCAGAGTTTATGATTGAGATTCCAATTGCTGCGGCAAAAAGTTAATGCTGGTAATGTTTGCTATAGGAGACGCGCCCAGTGCTAAATAAACTTCTTGCACAATTCGCGAAAAATCCCTCCAACCCCGCGAATGAAAGGGGAGATTATTCGTTCTTGCTTGAAAAATTATCTGTAAGAGACCCACCCACACCGCCCGCAGGAGGGGAACTTACCTCGGATTCCCCTCCTGGGAGGGGTAGGGGCTTTCAAGGGTATGTTTTTTATAATCTTTTTTTGACGAGATCGGTGGGTTCCCAGGCTTTCTGGGGCG
Organism: Oscillatoria sp. SIO1A7; assembly: GCA_010672965.1. Taxonomy (GTDB): domain Bacteria; phylum Cyanobacteriota; class Cyanobacteriia; order Cyanobacteriales; family Laspinemataceae; genus SIO1A7. Next base: position 97,079 of record JAAHFN010000009.1, on the reverse strand, counting down.
AAGCATTCCAATACAATAATTTTTCTTTAAAAGCAAAAGCTGTCTCGGGAATGCTGTCGCCCCTACGCCCCGGGTCGATACACAATAATGCCAAATACAAAAAACATACCCTTGAAGGAGGGGTAGGGGTGGGTTGAAAATCGAAGGAAGCGCATTAATGCCCTTTGAAAGGGGGGCTTTTTGGATTTATGCACTCTTGTCTAATGAAAATTTTCCATAGTTATTAGCTTGTGGTGTTGGATAATCAGAATCATTTATTCTTTTAGTGTTAGATAGGATTAATTTTAAATTTACATTCTTGAGTTGGGCTTTTCCCCCAATGCCGAATGCCACCCACCTCCAACCGCTCCCAACCCACCCCTAGCCCCTCCCAGGAGGGGACGGGAGTGGCCAATGCCTAACTCAAAATATAATTAACTATTTTGCGGTTTGGGAATAGAAATGTCAATCGAGGTGACATCTGTTTCTGGGCCGAGGCTGCTCAGGGGTGGCTGAATTGCTGCTGCATTGCCCACGACCAAGGTGACGATTTTATCGGGAGATAAGTATTTTTGGGCTACTCGCTGGACGTCTTCAATGGTGGTCTCTTCGATACCGCGCTGGTATTGGAAGATAAAATTTTCTGGATAGCCGTAGTATTCGTAGCGCAAAATCCGGGAGAGAATGCGGCTGCTATCTTGGAAATTGAACACGAAGGAATTGAGGGTGGAATCTTTGGCGTATTCTAGCTCGGCGGGAGTAATGGGTTCGTTGCGAATTAGCTCGATTTCAGCACGGATGGCTTCTATTAAAGGAACTGTTGTTTCAGAGCGAGTTTGAGCCCCAGCGAGGAAAACTCCCGGATAGTCGTAGCGAGGGCTCCAAACTGCATAGACGGAATAGGCGAGACCTTTGGCCGATCGCACTTGATTAAATAACCGACCCCCAAATCCATTGAGTATCCCATTCATTACTGCTAGAGCCGGATAGTCGGGGCTGTCGAGGCGACCGCCAACATGGCCCATCAGAACATTGCTTTGGGTAAGTTGAGGGCGATTGACAAAAAATACACCCCCTGGTTGTGCTGGGGATGCCAGAGCGGAGGGCAAATTACCCATTCTATCTATATTGGAATCCCTTTTCCAGTCGCCAAACTTCTGCTCGACGAGGGCTCTCATCTTCACAGAGTCAAAATCCCCCACAATTCCCAGCAGTATGTTGTTGGGATGGAAGTATTTTTGGTAAAACTCTACTAAATCCTGGCGGTTAATTTGGTCTAGGGTGGCGTATTCTATGGTGCGCGCATAGGGACTGCGATCGCCATAGATTAGTTTATTAAATTCGCGGCTGGCGATATCTTTCGGATCGTCATTGCGCCGAGCTATAGATCCGGCGATTTGTTTTTTAGCCAAGTCTAATTTATCTTGAGGAAAACTCGGCTCTCGCAGGACTTCAGCAAAAAGCCCGAAAACATCTTCTAAGTCTTCGCTCAAAGCATTAAAGCTGGCCCTGCCTGAAGTGGTGCCGATACTGGTTTCCACCGAAGCGGCTCGCTGTTCTAGGAGCTGATTGAGTTCGTCTGGATCGTGATATTTGGTGCCGCCGCTGCGCATGACATCCCCAGTAATATTGGCGAGCCCTATTTTTTCTGCTGGTTCCAGGCGATCGCCAGTGCGAACTAAGGCAATTCCGCTAATTAAGGGCAGTTCGTGGTCTTCCATCAAAACAACTTTCAGACCGTTGTCTAGCTCGAACTTCTCGTAATCGGGAATTTGAATTTCCGCCAGCTCTGGAAATTCTAACTCGCTATAGTGTTTTGGCGTTTCTCCTACTGCCGGTCGAAACAGGAAGAACAATAATACTAAAGGCACCAGGAATATATAAACTAAATATTGCTTGCCGTTTTTCTTAAGCATTTAACCTCCTCAAAGCAAATAGATAATTATTGCAGAATACAGAAATTGAGAATAGGCAGCACCCAGCTTAGTTATTATACCTTATCTTATGGTATTATTTGAGAGCATACGAGTTTTGCAGCCAAAGCCTGCCTTTCTGCCCGCCGATCGAACCATGCCTTACGAAGAGGACTTAGGCACTGATGCTATTCGTAGGGGGTTCCCGGGCACCAGACGCTACATATAGATTTCGATCCTATAAGAAAGCGTAAGTACCGATGAGTCCCGATGAAAAGGTTTCGCCCAGTTTGATATGGGTCTATCCTGGGTCGGGCTCGCCCGACGCCGAAAGTCGCTTTGTAAGGGTTGCCCAGAGCCTGCGGTACGGAATGCTCCCGAGGTGTAAGTGAATCCCTTTTCTGTCAAAGATTGTTGAGAGAAGTTCCGATATAAAAGGGCGAAGAATCGGGATAAGGAGCGACAGATTATGAACCAATTATGACTCAATGTTTCTGCCCCGATGCTTCGCCCCTAGAAAAAACGCAAATTTTATTCCGAAGATAGCAGGCGACCGATGGTTGTATTTTCGGGAGTGAAAGTGGAGCGGGCAACGCGCTGAATGTCCTGGGCGGTAACAGCCTCGATTTGCTCTATTTGTTGGAAGAGATTTTTCCAAGAACCAGTTTTTACCTCATATTCCAACATCAAGCTCGCCATCTCGGAGTTGGAGTCGAGCGATCGCAACAAATCGGCCCGGGCCCCCGTTTTCACTCGTTCTAGCTCCTCATCGGAAACCGGCTCTGTTTTGAGGCGGTCGATTTCTGCATTCAAAGCTGCTGCCACCTCCTCTACTGTATGGCCCGGTGCAGTCATGGCATAGAACAGCACCAAGTTGGGATACTTGTCCCCTGGAAAACCGGTAAAACCCTGAGCTGTCAGGGCTAATTGCTTTTCTTCTACCAGAGACTTATAAAGGCGAGAAGTGCGACCGTCGCTGAGAATGCTGCCAATAATTTCATAGACCGAGCGATCGGGATGGTTCATTGCTGGGGTGTGGTATCCCTGAAAATACCAAGGCTGGGAAGGGAGCCGCAAAGTTACTTCTCGGGCTTCTTTTTGGGAAGGTTCGACCGCTTTCACTTGCGGTGGTTCCGGTCCGGCTTTATAGCGCCCGAAGTATATTTCTGCCAAGCGTTTAACTTCCGTCGGGTCAACATCTCCAACCACGGCGATCGTCAGATTGTTTGGTACATAATAAGTCTCGAAAAATTGGCGCACGTTTTCTCTGGTTAGATTGCGCAAGTCTTCTGGATAGCCAATCACTGGCTGCTTATAGGGATGCACTTGGAATGCGGTTTCCAGAAAATTTTCTACCATCGTGCCAATTGGCGAGTTGTCGGTGCGCAAGCGTCGTTCTTCGAGGATAACCTGCTTTTCTTTATAAAATTCTCTAAACACGGGATCTAGAAACCGCTCCGACTCCAGAGACATCCATAGTTCCAACTTATTAGAAGGAAAGCTATAGAAATAGCGAGTAGCATCTGCAGAGGTAGTAGCATTAAGACCCACGCCGCCAGCTTTTTCGACAATTTGACCAAAGTCATTTGGTTTAACATAGCTGCCTGCCTCCGCTTGTATCTGCGCGAACTCGTTCCGTAGTGTTGTCGCTGCTTCTTCGCGACCGGCTTTTTCTTCAGCCTGAATTCGTGCGTTAAGCCTGTCTAGTTTTGCAAGCAATTGCCTTTCTGCTTGGTAGTTTTTCGTACCGATGAGGTTCGTGCCTTTAAATGCTAAATGCTCTAGATAGTGAGCTACTCCTGTTTGACCCTCTGGTTCGTTAGCCCCACCGACGTCGGCATAGGTGAGAAAAGAGACCACAGGGGCGCGATGTCTTTCTAGGACGATAAACTTAAGACCGTTATCCAGACGAAACTCGGTCACTTGTTGCATGACCCGATCTAAATAAGGCTGGATGGATTGTGCCCTTTGATTCGGGGGGTTTTTGGCGGCTGCAAGCGCTGTGGGTATTCCCCAACACAGCAATAAAGCTACCAGTACGAGCGGGAGCAACCGAGAACGGAGATTTTTGGCGGTCCAGTTATAAGCAATTGACGAATGCAATCTTGGAATGGGTGTCATGGAAGTATCGCTTGTTAGAGGCTTAATTATTGGGGCAAGTCTTAGGGTTTATCGAACGGTTCTTAATAATATGTGAAGTTTTGCCGAGTTGTGCAAGGTAGTTGACACAATGATCGTATCCATATTAATTAGCACTGATTTTTTACCCAATTGACTATGAAAACTTTTCCTTTACCTACCGATGTACCAGAAGTCCACACCCGCGCCAGGATCCTAAGTGCGGCGAAAAAGTTGTTTGCCCGCAAGGGTTTCAGCGGTGCCTCTACCCGCGATTTGGCTCAAGCTGCTAAGGTGGCAGAGGGAACAATTTTTCGCCATTTTCCCAATAAAAAGGCGATTTTAATCGAGTTGGCGACTCAAGGATGGGTGGAAATACTTACCGATTTGTTGACAGAATTGAGCGAAATGGGCAGCTACAAAGCGGTGGCTCAGGTGATGCGACGAAGAATGTTGGCTATGCCGAAGAATTGGGAGCTTTGGCAGGTTTGCTTTGTGGAGGCCCAATACCACCCTGAATTGCGCGATCGCATTAAAGAAGAGGTGCTTGACAAAATGATGGATGTGGCTGAGGCGTTTTTCCAAACCGCAATGGATAAGGGCATTTATCGCCGCATGAATCCCAGACTGATAGCCCAGGTTTTTGTAGGGATGTTCGCTATCTCCGGCTTTGGCCATTACAGCGTCCTAGATGAAGGAGCGTCCCCTAAAGAAGAATTAGAAATGGCAGAAGGAATCGCCGATATTTTTCTCAATGGGGTTTTGGCAAAGGGATAGAGGGAACGGGCAGCCACTCTGGCCTATCTGTCAATAGCTTATCTGTCAATTGATTTTGCTTCCTGAATCCACCGAGCCACCCGAGCCATAGAAACGGCTTCTTTCTGTTGCGTCATAGAGACTTGTAATCGCGAAATTTGTTGGTGCAATCTATGGGCGGGTAGTTGGGCTAGCTGCTTGGAAGAGGCAACTCCTGAATGGAGCAGCAGTCCGCAGTATTGGCAGCCGACGCTGGGAATAGCAGCGAGATCGGCTAGCGCCACCCATTTATTTAGATACTGAATATGCAGGTGCAACTGCTTGGCGAGGTTCAGCCTCGCTTCTGGGGTTCTGGCTTGTTGGAGCAATTGCCCAGTGGAGCGGATTCCGCACTGGCTTAGTCCCTCGCGATCGCGATCGCTTAGTCCGGGCAGTTGCTCGATCGGCCAGTCCCTTGGTTTGACCCCAGTCTGTGAAGCTTTCATAATAAAAAAATACTAACGGCCAATAATTGCCACCAAAAGGGTTTCAATTTTAACATAAGGAAAATGCGATCGCGCTTTCCTTATGTCAAAGATGTTGCAAGATTAAAATAGTTGCCAGGGAGGTATTTATAGATGTCATTTGCCGATTGCCAATCTGAGTTAACACAATGGTTAGATGGGATGGTTAGATGGGATGGTTAGATGGGGCTTTGGCGGCTGGTACTGATGGCAAGTGACCTCATAAAATTTTGAAATCGATCTTGAGAAAACATTAATATTTATTATGACTGAAATGCCCGAGCCAATGCAAATTCCGACCAACCCAAGCAACTCTTTAGCTACAGCACTACGCCAGCGGCGCGAAAATCTGGCAGGGTCCATTGATATGCCGGTAATTCTCTGGTCCGGGAAACGGAAGGAGCGCAATGCCGGTAGTCCCTTCCCGTTTCGTGCTAGCAGTCATTTTCTCTACTTTGCCGGTTTGCCTTTAGAGGATGCAGCAATCCGCCTGGAGGGTGGAAAGTTGGAATTGTATATGGACGACCCGAACCCTAAGGGCATTCTCTGGCACGGGGAGATGCCGAGTCGAGACCAGATTGCAAGGGCAATAGGAGCCGATGCTGCTTTTCCAAAACAAGAATTGCAAGAGCGATCGCCTCTGGAATCTACAGCCACAATCCCCCTGCAGGATCGGGCCGTTGTTTGGGAGCAAAATCAAATTCTAAACCGAGAGAGGCCAACAGAGTTAGATAGGGATTTGGCCAAGGCGATCGCTGCTATCCGACTCTGCCACGATGATGCTGCCTTGGCCGAACTGCTACAAGCTGCTGCTTGTACGGTGCAGGCCCACTATGCCGGAATGGTCTCGACCCGAAACGCAAATACAGAAGCTATGGTACGCGGGGCGATGGAGGGGGTTATTATCGCCAACAATATGCAATGTGCCTACAACAGTATCGTGACGGTTCGCGGCGAAGTTCTCCATAATGACATACATCATCATCCCCTCAAATCCGGGGACTTGTTATTAGCAGATGTTGGTGCGGAAACCCAGTCTGGCTGGGCTGCGGACGTTACTCGAACTTGGCCGGTTTCCGGAAAGTTATCGCCGACCCAGCGAGAAATATACAATCTAGTTCTCGCCGCTCAAAAGACTTGTATTGCGAAAGTCCGGGCGGGGGTCGAATATCGAGACATCCACTTGCTCGCCTGTCGGACTATAGCGGAAGGGTTGGTGGCTTTAGGTATTTTGCGCGGCAACCCGGAAGATTTGGTCGAGATGGATGCTCACGCTCTGTTTTTCCCCCACGGCGTCGGCCATTTGCTCGGGCTCGACGTACATGATATGGAGGATTTGGGGGATATTGCCGGATATGAGGAATCTAGGGTCAGGAGCGATCGCTTTGGTTTGTGCTTCCTGCGCCTAGACCGCCCCTTGCGTCCGAGAATGTTGGTGACAATAGAGCCTGGATTCTATCAAGTACCCGCTATTTTGAACGATCGGGCGAACCGAGAAAAATATCAAGAAGTTGTCAACTGGGACTTGCTGGCTAAGTTTGCCGACGTTCGCGGCATTCGCATAGAAGATGATGTTTTGGTGACAGAAGCTGGCAGCGAGGTATTGACCGCAGCTTTGCCAAAAGAGCCTAACGATATCGAACAGCTCCTTGGCTAATCTTAGCGATCTTCGCACCCTGGATGATGACCGCATATATTGTTGTCATCATCGTTGCCGTCATCGTTGCCGTCATCGTTGCTGTCATCTTTGCCGTCATCGTTGCTGTCTTCGCGATCGCTTTTTGCGTTCTTAGCTACCGCTAATATTTGCTTTGGGGCAGTTGCTTTCTGCCAAGGAAGATCCTGCGATCGCACTTGAGGCGGGGCAGCACACCAAAAGGCGATCGCTAGCTGTACCGGCAACCACAAGCACGCCCCTTGCCATCCGCACCATATTTGTCTTGGCACCATAATGCTATTTGTTCCTTATTTGAAGATAAAATAAAATAGCGTAAGCGAAGCCCCTTCTAGGGAGGCTCGCTGTCTGGACATTGGTTTGTTATATGCTATAATGACTCGGAACTTGCGCCAAAAGTACCAGGTTAAAAAAATTTCAGGGAAGGTATTGTGAAACGAGAGCCTATAACAGCCTACGATCGGCTCTGCGATCGCATAGCAAGCCCCATTTGTTTGTCCGATTAACCAATGCAGGTAATTAAGACAGAAGAAGAGAACGAACGAGCCTTGGCGGTGCTAGAGGAATTGATGCACCTTGAAAATCGCAGTCTAGAACAGGATGAACTCTATGAGTTATTGATTTTTTTAATTGAAGAATTTGAGCAAAATTTTTATCGTCCTGGTTCGGCATCGACTCCTCATTCCATCTTGCTATTATTGATGGAACAGCAGGAGGTTACAGCAGAAGATTTGGTGGAGGTGGTTGGTTCGGAAGATACTGTCTTTGATTTGGTAAATGGTAGGAGTCATATTAGCAATGAATTGGCTGAATCGTTGGGTAACTTCTTTAAAGTTGATTCCAGTTTATTTGGGCTATAGTTAGGCATTTGCTTGCGCCTCTTTTCCCCCATATATCCGCCATAACCTCTGCAAGCGCGCTTATTGCCAAATAAAAAAGCGATCGCCCGTGACTCAGAAACCGGGTTTTTATCAAACATATCGCTTACGAAGCATACATTTATCTAAAAAAACCGGTTTCTTTGCTTGGTAGGCGATCGCTCTTTGCTGGGAAAAACGCGATAGACTTTCTCGATGCCAATCAATTACTGACCAGGTAATTACTCAATCTCATCAGCAAACGCTCATGCCTTGCTGATGAGATTGAACCGATAGAACCGAGGGCTCTAGTACGAGGGACTACAGCAATAAAACCCAATCTAATTAAAGATTTTACTCTCAAGCCACTAGCAATAAAGTCTGAATCGTCTGGAGAAATGACATCATCAAAACCCACCACTTCTTGATTTGGGTACTAATGCCACAAACTAAGAAGTCTTGATAAGGGGGCAATTCCCTTAGCAAGACCACTGGACAATTTTTTATTGTCCCATCGGCTTGGGGAATGGGAGTCAGAGCAACATCAGCTTCTCACTGCTTGGATTACGCGGCAATTCTTCTCTACAGCCGCTGAAGGCGAGGAAGGCGAGACAGAAACTCCGCCACCCGCACCCAGTAGAATGTAGGGCGTGGGGTGTGGGGTGTGGGGCCCTACACCCTACACTCTACACCCTAAAAGACTTGCGCGGTATTATTTGTTGTATCGAATTCAAAGCGGCGATCGTAATTGGTTTCGCCGTAGAGATTAAAGGTAATCGTTGGTTCGTCGCCCAAGGGTTCTACGCTGTGAATGGCATCGGGCAAAAAACTGATAATATCGCCGGGAACTAAGATGCGATCGCCCGCTGGTTCGATTCGGTCTGGCAATTCTGGGGCAGGGGAACGCCGCCAAAAGTTATTTTTTTCTTCCCCGCTCACTAGAGCTACCACCCCCCAAGTGCCGTGGTTATGAATCGGCGACTTGCTTCCGGGCAGCCAAGCTACCATCTGCACTGTGAGCGGGAAATCCGGTTCGTCATAAAGCATCAATACAGACCAGCCAGTTTCTGGGTCGGGATTGATATATTCTCCTTGCAACCAGTCGGAACTAACGAGCAAGCGACGCACTAAAGGACGAATCGCTTCTAGGCGATCGCTATCTTCCGGTATATGCCAAAGAATATTCTCTACATCTGTCAAAAACCGATAGAGCCGATAAGGCCGCGACGGAAATTCCTCTTCCTTGGGTACATTGCAGGCAAGGCACTGGCCATCTTCGGTTACGAGCCAATCAGAACTTTCCATATAGCAATTGAAATTATAGCAGTAAGCGGTCAGCGGTCAGCGGTCAGCTTTTAGTCAAACTATTGCAATTTTATTAAGCAAAAGCGCGTTTTGTAACTGTAATCTGTATTTGTCAATGCAGTTTGCGTTAAATCGGTTAGGCTCCGAACCGGATATAGAAAGCGGGGGTTTTTAAATAATATCTGCGCCATTTTTCCGCAGGTAACGATCCCCCCAACCCCCCTCCCAAGAGCTTTTTAAGGAGGGCAATAGTCTTAAGCCCCCCTTAAAAAGCTCTTGGGAGGGGGTCGGGGGGTGGGTGGCATTGGGTATGTTCGCATTGGGCATTGGGCAAGCAGAACGGGAAAAACTCAGGTTTGGCAGCAGGCGATCGCACAGTTATATACCGTTAGGGCGCTCGCGGAGTCGAAGCCGGTCAGGCGATCGCAGTTATATACCGTCCGGGCGATCGCAGTTATATACCTTTTCTTCTGGAGTAGCATTTGGCAACCGAGCTAAGGTTTGTTGGCTAACCATTAGGCGATCGTCACTATCTCCCACCACTTTTCTATTTGCTTATAGTCTGTCACCCTAAAATCAGCCCATCCCAACTCGTTTTTCGCCTGTTTGTAAGCATATTCAATCCAATTTCTAAACCCATACTTATTGCCAAGCATGGTTTCTATATCTCCTTTTATGTTAGTCATTAAATATCTAGTTTTATTTCCAGGCAATTTTTCTGTATCTGTAGTCAATCTCCAATAAGTAACCGGCTGTATGCCTACTTTAATTTCTTGAATATATCTTCTCTCAATTTCACCATTAGTAAAAATTATACTAAATTTTTGCCATTCACCATAAGTAACGCCTTCATTAGATTTCAGCCAGTCAAAATGGTTAGATTTTACTGATAGTATGTAGGATAGTTTTAATTGATTAAGAGCCCCGAAAAACGTCGTACTTTCTCCATAAATACTATCTGCTAAAACTAATTATATCTTAAAATTTAACGCTAGCACTTCTTTAATTATTTCCACGGCTAGTTCTGGTTTTGTCTTATATTTATCCCCAGCTTTAAGACGCTTAGCGAGGTTTAAAAATTTTAAATAGCAGCGGCGTTGATTACATTTTCTATAACCCCGTAAGCGTTGACCGAAACAATTCCATTTTCTACTTTACCTAAATTTACTATATATTAGCGAGCAACATAATCTGTATGCTTTCCTTTTTTTTTATCTCCACTATCATCTATAACTAGCTTAAATGGCCGACCAGCTAGCCAATGACTCGTCAAATCGAGTCGCCGCTGTCTCAACTCTTTTACATCCCAGGGTGACTCTGTTAAAAAGTTTTGTAATGGTTGTGCGTCGTGTAAACCTACGACAAGGAGCGATCGCAGGTAGTGACTTACGTTTAATGTCGGAAATTATACCAACATGAATATATTTGAAATTTTCAAATGTCCTCACTTCTGGAAACAAGTCTGAGTATAAGTTACAATAATCATCCACTAGACTTATCGTAGCTATAGGGATCTTTGGAGCTGTCATGGACTATTTCTGGAAATAAGGATAATTTTTTTTCTATTTTAATACTCCGAGAGTCATAAAAGAGCGTTAGGAACGGGCAGTTCTTCCGAATCTGGCCAAGGTGAGGGGTAAAATGGTCTAAAACAGATATCTTTACCCTTGAGTATTGCGGCTAAAATGGTCAATAAACCTCGCGAGAAACAGGAAATGTTAGCAATAATTTTTTTGGGTATTGGCTCCGGGTTTTTCCCTAAGGATCTATCTTCTTTTATTTGGTGTTCTTCCAGTATATCTGAATGCTTCGCAACCCGGTCAGCATGGGAGCATTTCACTTTTGTAACAAGGTAGCCCAAAGGGCTTTGTTTGTGTAGCCGCGCCAGGCTCCGTCTAGGAGCGGCTAAGCCCAAGGGGCGAGGCGGCTAGATACGAAATTGAAATGCTCCCGTCAGCATCACCCCCTATAGATACAGTAAAAATAGTAGCCACTGCCATTGCCAACCATATTCGTTCTGCTCTTTCTGGACAGCTTAAACGAGTTCTCTGCCATTGCCATCCATCACTTTTGATATCTCTATAACTACATTCAATCCAATAGCGCATATACCACAAGGCGCGGGCAATATTTGTCTCTAAATCTGTCACTATAAACATTGGCTCTTTATAACCATCATCAAGGACGAACTAATAAAGTAACCTTCTCAAGTGGATTGCTTTTAAAACAAGTCACCCTTCCAGACCAATCTATACCGCTATGAGGAGCTAGACTGATTAGGGGCTCCCAATCAGCTCCCGCCCGAAAAAAGCCTTGATGATTGATTCGTAACATGGGATGCCAGCAAGAGTGAAACTATTCGAGCGTACAACCAGGGAGCATACAAACCTCTATCGGCAAATACTTTGATGTTGGTACGATACCTTGAAGATGGTCGAATAATTCTAGCCATAAAGGTTTCCAGGATCCCTTTGCCGTTGTTTTTACTATTTTCCATCGCTTAGGGAATACCACAACCGCGATCTAAAACATGAATCGAAAGAACTGTAAAGTTGTCTCCAATGTTGGTTGCATCCATTGCTAAGGGCAAGCAATAATTATCTTCCGGCCATGACGAAACAAGCCAATTAAGCAACGGAGCAAAACAATTAGTTACATTCAACTCCGTTCTTTTTTGCTCTTTTTTGTCTGATGAGTTCCGATATCACTCTTTTAACAAGGGTACGTACTGTATTGGGCAACTCTTCGTTGACAAGTGCGATGAATTCCGATACCTTTGATAAACTGCTAGAACGAGTCATCGCCATACCAAAACTCCAAGTTGCTAGTCCTGTTACCTGGCTCTTCAGGACTTATCTTGTAAAACTAACTAGAAAAATGCCAGGTTAAAAATGCTCTTATTTCAAAGTTATTGAAGTTTCTAGACCCATAACCTTTCCTTTTGATTAGTTTTAATTTATTATTGATAACTTCAACTGTTCCTTGGCTAATTTTATCGTCAAAATAAGCAATTATTTCGCCAATCCATCTTTTAATAGTACCGCAACTTGATGTAAATAACTCCCTACTTTTATCAAGCCAATCGCCTAATTTTAATAATCCTTCAAGCCAAGACTTACTTTTCTCAAATATCTCTCTAAATTCCTCTTTAAGCACATGCATTTCTCCCAATCGAGGCAGATATCTTCTAATAGCATTAATTTTCTCCTTTTCCGATTCTTTTAAATCCTCTTCATTTTTTAAAAGCGCATACTTACTTTTATTTATTGTCTCTAATATTTTTTCTTTTTCTTGATAATTTCCCTCCTTTTGTGCTAACCTTTTTATTTTCTTTCGTTGGCTATCTAACTCTTCATTTATCTTCTTCATTACATGAAATCTGTCTGCTACTATTTCCGCTTGAAGCATCAGCTCTTTTACTAAACTTTTATAGAGCTGAAATAAATCTATACTTACTTTTTTTATTTCGCTCAATACCTTGTCTCACGAAGCTTATAGATACTTTTTGATAATATCTTTTTTCCTACCCTCTATCATTCCTATGACCTTTTTTTTCTCCAAATCCACCAACATAATAATTTTTTTTCTTTTTACTACAGCTATTTCATCTATGCCTATTTTTCTCAATCCCGTAGGTTTTTATTCTTTTAATTCATCGTATTTATCTTTTAACATTGTTTCTAACTCTCCTTGACTCAAATAATTTTTTTTGGCTGCGTTTTTTACGTCACTTGACAAAACATCAGACACAATTTTATCTCTTAATCGTATTGTATGCGTTTGGTTTTTTTTGACTATTCCTAGTTCTTCAGTAAATTTATTTTTGCAGCTATCGCACCTCTAAACAGCTGGGATTTACTTGCAAATATACAGATTGGTCTCCCAAAGGTAAATCTTTAACTAGACTCCAATAATTTTGATGTAATTTGTCTGTTGTCCGGCCGCAGCATGGGCAGATTGCTTTTTTGTCGGTTTTTTCTATTTTTAAAAATACACCAATGTCTTCTTTAATGCTATAGTCGATAACTTTAAAATGGCTCTTCCGGACTGTCCTTACAAAATTACTTCCAAAAAAGGGAGCAAAATCTTATCAGTAGAGGCATTCGTGTCATTTTCGGTAATTTTGATACAAAATGCTGGCGTAAGCAGCCCGTAAGCTAGATATAGTAAGGGTTTTGCCCTCTATCTACCGAAACCTTTACAAGAAAAGTCCTGAAGAACCTTTAAAATTACTAAATTTGGGAGCATTTCACTTTTGTAAGTAGTAGGTTGGGTTGAGGAACGAAACCCAACAATAGCGTCAGTTTTGTTGGGTTTCGTTCCTCAACCCAACCTACATTGCTATGTATCCCTTGCAAAATTGAATTGCTCCCCTAAATTTAAGCAAATTTGTCATTAGACTGAGCTGAGCTAAAGATGGCATTGATACTAAATTTCCTTGTTTGGCTGGAATGCTACATTATATATTATAACACAAAAACTCTCTATAGTCAAGCTCTGCAAGGATTATGCTTAAAATAATTTAATTTTATACTTTACATTTTTACGTTTGCATTACAACAGTTTTACAAGACAAGTCCTGAAGAACCTGTTACCTGTGGGATAGTCAAATGTGGCATAACTGTAAGAAGAAATCTGCTTTCTCGAACAATGCGGTGGACTGTTCTGCCGCGAATGTTTGTGGTGCAGGGCAAGTCTGTCGGCCGGCGATCGGCTAATGGCCACCGAGCCTGTAGGAGTAGGCCATGCGACAGTGGAGGAAGTGCGGGAAGTGCAGAAGTGCAAAAAATTTTTCTATTTAACGTTAAAGTTCGAGCAAAGCTGTGCTAATATACTTTCATGGCTCCGTTAGAGGAGCAAAAAAAAGGGCCGCGACTAAACGCGACCTTTTATAAAAGCAAAAACAGTAAACCTAGCAAGGAGGTTTTCTCACTCGAAGAAAAAAAACTTCTCCCTTAAACCGGGTTCGTATGGGGTAGCCTTTGGACTCTGGGCAAAGTAGTCCATTGGCACGCCTCCAATAGCCCGGCTGGGAAGATAGCCCACCCTTAGACCGGCAGCGATCGTGCAAGAGATCGCTGCAGCGGGTGGGTTTCCCTTGGGAGAAATTCGTCTTCTTTTTTAGCACTGGTAAGTGGGCAACGGACCTCCTTGCCTTTTCTAGATTGTAGAAACAGAAAGAATTATAGCAGTGCCCGACGGGGGGCTCCAAACCCCTGCCGCTGTGCGGAGTTCAAAATTCACGCATTCAAAATTATTTTGAGTCCGGGCTATCGGCTGCTATCTGGCGCTCGCTTATTGTTTCTGCCGAGCTGCACTAGATAACGCGATCGCATTTTTGCCTTTGTCCTTTCAAGCTAAAATTTGAGTGTAAAGTGACTAACTTTTTTTTTGGTTCCAACCTATCAGAGCTGGTAGATTGCCTGATGTCGTATTGACAAGGATGCTAATTCTAAACCTTTGCCTTTTTGGCGAAGGTCTAGAACTAATAAGTGCGCGGAAGTCAAAAGTCTCAAGGTAATAAGTCAAAAGTTAAAAGTCTCAAGGTAATAAGTCTCAAGGTAATAAGTCACCGTTGGGGCGATCGCGCAGTTACATATATACCGTTGGGGCTTCGACTCCGCGATCGCCCCAACGGTACTCACGCAGTATGCTAAACATGGCATGGGGGATGGCAGATTCCTCGACAAAATCTACAATTCGCTTGCCCGCTCCCGGTTTTTCTAATGAAAGAAGCAAATTATGATAGACCAACCTATTCGGGAAAGTATTTCAATTGAAGGACATTTAGGTCCAATCCGGGCTGTAAGTTCCCCCCTCGTCCTAGAAATATCTCCTCTGACAGTTTTTATTGGGCCGCAAGGAACTGGCAAGTCTTTGGTAAGCCAGTTGTTGTATTTTTTCCGCGATGCTCAATATTTGATTTCTGGTCATTCAAAACAGGATGTACCGGATGTTAGTGTTACAAAAGTCATTGAAGGTATTCGTTCGGGAGAAAATAGTTCTGGATCCTTCTCCTCTTTTGTGATGGGCAAGAGCGTCAATATTCAATATATTAGAAAACAAACCGACCAACCAGATCGCGATTGGACAATTACCTACCACGAGCAAAACCGACAGATTATACCAAAAAATAAATTAAGAAAGGAGATTGAATCGTGGTTAACAAAAGTAGCAGATAATCCGGCATCGTCAGGAGAAATTCAATCCCAGGCCGTGTTTGTTCCAGCAGAGCGCTCGTTCTTTTCTCGTCTGATTAACTCCGCTCCCCAATCTCTGGGAAGTAGAGACTTGCCAATAACGATGCGAGAATTTACAAGGGTTTTGTTTAAAGCAGCAGATACTCATCAAAAATGGCAAGAAGAAAAAGATGGAGAGCTGCCATTAGAAGCCAGTGAAATTGAGGATATTATTGCCCGCGAACTAAGGGGACGGGCAGTTTTTTCTCGCAAAGGCTCTTATGCTCGCAGATGGCAATGGATGCCCGAACAGAGCGAGCGCCCAATCGAAATAGAAATGGCATCTTCGGGACAGATGGAAACCTGGCCAATGGTGTCAATGGCTCAAGCAATGTTTGGCTGGGAACCCTGGCAAAGACCTCTATTCATCCATATCGAAGAACCGGAAACTCACTTACATCCTTCTGCTCAGGTAGCGATCGCTAAACTCTTAGCATATTTATGCAACAAAGGATTTCGACTTGTAATTACAACCCACTCGCTGTTTATCTTATATGTCTTGAATAATTTAGTGTTGGCAGCTCAAAATTTGCAAAATAAAGACTTCTCCGGTCTTCCAGTAGCTTCACAAAGATTAAATCCCAATCTGCTTTCCGCCTATTTATTTTCGGATGGCACTGCTATTTCAATTCGCGATCGGGAATCTGGAGAGTTAGATGAAAGTAAGCTTTCAAGCGTACTGGGCAATCTTGAGATGGAATATAACCACATTCAAGCTTATGATATATTGTGGAGCTAGATTATAATGCCATTAGATTGTACGGGGGATAACTTACCTAAAGATATTCCAATAGTTAAAATTGAAGAAACGCCCAGTGGCTTAGATGACTTTTGTCAGATCGTTAGTTCAGGAGATGAGGTCTTACTCCATCAATCTATACCCGAGAGCGATCGCGCTTATTATTATTGGTTTATCCTGGAGGCCGATGACTTTCCGCTGGCCGTCTGCGAGCTAGAAAAATATGCCGACTATGCAGCCCAGAAAGATCGGTGGACCGGGAGGCAGGCCGATTATTTAATCATTGGTTCCTATCAAGGCGATTGTTACCTGATTGTCGTCGAGTTGCGTCATGTATTAGTAAAGAAAAAACAAGAAGAGAATAAATTTAAGCAATTGCTCGAATCTATAGAACAGATCGTTAAATATATGCCAGTTATCAATAAATCTCAAACGTTAGAAGAGGTTTATAGCAATCCAGATGATTATAAAATTATTGGGGCTATTGTTGCTCCGGGCAACACCAGAAGCTTTAATCGTCGAGAACTTAATCCCATACGTTATGTTGGCTCTCACAAGGTATTAATCCGCACTTTACCTAAAGGCTCCTTGTCCGATTGCAAAATAACTTGGACGGATTTTCTCCAAAGAATGGGGGTGGGCGATCGCAGTTACCGTTAGTTATGTACCGTTCGGGCGCTCGCAGAGTTATATTTACATACCGTTCGGGCGCTCGCAGAGTTATATTTACATACCGTTCGGGCGCTCGCAGAGTTATATTTACATACCGTTCGGGCGCTCGCAGAGTTATATTTACATACCGTTCGGGCGCTCGCAGAGTTATATTTACATACCGTTCGGGCGCTCGCTTGTCGAAGCCTGTTAGGCGATCGCAGTTACCGTTAGTTATGTACCGTTCGGGCGATCGCGGAGTCGTAGGGCGAAGCCTGCCCAAGGAGGGCATAGACCAAACATGGCTTATTTTTGGCTATTAGCCCGAACTGGAGAAGAGGCGCAATTTTGAATTTTTAATTTTGAACTTTGAATCCTCTAACCTTCCGCCACCAAATCCCACAACAAATCGATGCCTCGACCGACATAATCTGAATCTTGATGCTGGGAAATCCATTGCACAACATATGGAACAAGATCGCTAGATTTTTTTCCCAACTCGCCCAAAGCAGAAGCAGCAAAGTGATGCACCCAAAAATCCTCATCCTGGAGCCGCTCCAACAGGCCATTGATTACCTCCCCCGAGCTGTTTCCCAACTTGCCCAAAGCAGAAGCAGCAAAGTGATGCACCCGAAAATCCTCATCATGGAGCCGCTCCAACAGGCCATCGACTACCTCCCCCGAGCTGTTTCCCAACTCGCCCAAAGCAGAGGCAGCTGTGCTGCGCACCTCAGAATCCTCATCCTGGAGCCGCCCCAACAGGCCATCAACTACCTTCCCCGAGCTGTTTGCCAACTTGCCCAAAGCAGAAGCAGCAGAGTAACGCACCCCAGGCTCCTCATCCTGGAGCCGCCCCAACAGGGCATTGACTACTTGCCCCGAGCTGTTTCCCAAGTTGCCCAAAGCAGAGGCAGCAGAATAACGCATCCGAGAATCCTCATTCTGGAGCCGCTCCAACAGGCCATTGACTACCTCCTCAGAGCTGTTTGCCAACTTGCCCAAAGCAGAAGCAGCAGAGTAACCCACCCGAAAATCCTCATCCTGGAGCCGCTCCAACAGAGCATTGACTACTTCCTCAGAGCTGTTTCCCAGCTTGCCCAAAGCAGAAGCAGCAGAGTAACGCACCCCAGGCTCCCGATCCTGGAGCCGCCCCAGCAGGGCATTGACTACCCCCCCCGAACTGCTTGCCAAGTTGCCCAAAGCAGAAGCAGCAGAGTCACGCACCCCAGACTCCTCATCCTGGAGCCGCTCTAACAGGCCATTGACTACCTCCTCAGAGCTGTTTCCCAAATTGCCCAAAGCAGAAGCAGCAGAGTAACGCACCCGAAAATTCTCGTCCTGGAGCCGCCCCAACAGGCCATTGACTACTTCCTCAGAGCTGTTTCCCAGCTTGCCCAAAGCAGAAGCAGCAGAGTCACGCACTTCAGAACCCTTATCCTGGAGCCGCTCCAACAGGCCATTGACTACCTCCCCTACCTCCCCCGAGCCGTTTCCCAACTTGCCCAAAGCATAAGCAACAGAGTCGCGCACATCAGAATCCTCATCCTGGAGCCGCTCCAACAGGCCATTGACTACCTCCCCCGAGCTGTTTCCCAACTTGCCCAAAGCATAAGCAGCAGAGTCACGCACATCAGAATCCCGATCCTGGAGCCGCTCCAACAGGGCATTGACTACCTCCCCCGAGCTGTTTCCCAACTTGCCCAAAGCTTCTGTAGCAGAGCCACGCACCTCAGAATACTGATGCTGGAGCCGCTCCAACAGGGCATTGACTACCTCCCCCGAGCTGTTTCCCAACTTGCCCAAAGCTTCTGCAGCAGAGCCACGGATCCCAGAATCCTCATCCTGGAGCCGCTCCAAGAGGACATTGACTACCTCCCCCGAGCTGTTTGCCAAGTTGCTCAAGGCATAAGCAGCAGACCCACGCACTCCAGAATCCTCGTCCTGGAGCCGTCCCAAGAGAACATTAATTACGGCTTCCTTATCCCCTAGTGCGACTTGATATTGCCACGATCGCCCTTTGTCGATCTGCGAGGCTTTATCGTTTAGTAGTTGTAGGGCTTGTGCCTGAAAATCCGTTTCATTCAGGCTACAAATAGTTTGAAAAACCTGCTCGGAAACTCGGTAGCCAATCTGCTCTGTCTTACTGACTTCCAAGTCAAATAGTCCTTCTAAAATCTCCTGGGACGGATCTTCTTCGGCACTCCGTAAGTATTCAGGATTTTCCGCAAGGCATCGGCCAGCAAAGATTAAATCGCGGTGCAGCCAGGATTCATACTTGCTGTTGCAATCGATAATTGTTGAGATCGCTTTAGCGGCGTTTTTCTCATTTTGTTGGGCAATCAGTAGTAGTAACACCTCTTGCCAGTGCGGGTCGTGGATGTGTTTTTTTATCTCATCCAAAATTACATTGAAATTATAATCGCTCTTAGCTCGATATTCAATGTCTTGGGTACAGAGATATTCCTGAAAGGTCTTATGGACGAAAGCATAGCGATCGGTACCTTGTTCGTTTAGTATTCCGGTGCGTTCTCGAATCAATTTCAGAAAGCGCTCTGCCTCTTCTTCTGCCTGGTAGAGTTCAATGTTTTTGAGAAGTCTAATCTTCTGGCTCAATTTATCGAGCAGTTTTTTGCGATCTATCACTGTCCCGCCTTCAGTATCTCCGGTACTACCGTGACTGTGAATCCAATAGGCGATCGCTTGCATGAGGCGTCGTAAATCACGCCACTCCAAATCTTTGAACACTTCGCGGTTGCTAATTTCCTTGTTCTTATCCCAAGACCTTAAGAGAGTCTCAACCGCTTTTTTATAGAGTTCGTGGCGCTCTTTTGGCAACTCAGTTTGATAGCTATGAATGAGGGCAATAATCGTCAATAGCAAGGGATTTTTGGCCAGCAGCTTAATGCGATCGTTATCGTTCATAGCCTTGGTCAAACTTTCTTTGCGCAATTCGGCCTGCGCTTTATCTTTAAAACGGCTGTCATACCAGCGATAGATAAATTCCTGAATTTTGCTATCGTCAAAGGGCTGAAGCTGATAATGAGGAAATTCATCGGTACGGAAAAAGTCGCGCTTGTAACCCGCAGGACGAGAAGTGATAATAGCGATATTTTGCTTGTATTTTCCTAAAAAACTTTCAATGCGATCGACGATTTTATAGCGCCTGCTTTCCTCGGCAACCTCATCCAAGCCATCCAGCAAAATCAATGCTCGTCCAGCCAATAACCAATGCTCGAAGAAACCCACAGGCAAGGGATCGACTGACATGCTGTTCTCGGCAAAATGCCGTGCATATTCCAAGATTTTCATTTGCGGTTGCCTTGCTAAGTCTCGAATCCTAATCAAAATAGGCAACCAGTCTTTTTCCGAGCTTACTTCTAATTGCTGAGGCTTATTTTGTGCCAGCATCACGGCAAAATAGCTCATCAAGGTGCTTTTACCCGAACCGGGCGCACCTAGTAATACCATTTTTTTTGACTGGCTTTGGTTCAATAAACCTTTTGCCAAAAACTCTCGACCAAAACGGTCATCTAGTTGGGCAAAGTATCGTTGTTCCTGTAGTAATTGTTCCTGACGGCTTAGTCCTGTCCTACTCTCCAGATTCTCCGTTGTTATTCGATCTAGATTTAATCTCTTGTCCAGAGGATATTGTAGCTCTTCCCTCACATCTGGCATCACGAAAATATCAGCCAGCTTTTCTGATTTCTCTATTTCCTGTCCCTCCACGTCAATTCCGGCAAACTTAATATAATCGAATCTATAGGCGAGTTGTTTTAAATAATTCTTTTTGGCAACCTGGAATTTTACATGATTACTGGTTTTGGCAAAATAGGTCTCTTCAAATGCTCGGAGCCACGGTTCTCTTCTCTCTTCAACCGGATCGATTGGGTCGTATTCCTCTGCTAGAAGTTGAAACTCTGTGACGAGAATGGGTATCGATATTAGGCCATCGTCTGTAAATGGTTTTTTCAGTTCTTGTCGTACTGCCTCTTTTTGGAAAAAGTCATTTAAAAATGCCGATACACCCTTCAAACCATCAGGAGCAGATTTAGAAAACAAACCTTCACCTCCATTGAGGGAATATTTACGCTCTTGTTCTCTAGCGGCCTCGATTCCAGCTATCAAAGCTTTCTCCAGCTCCGTCGGCTTTAATGTTCGTTTAATGGGGTCTTTCGCGAGCTGCAATAAGGGTGGCACAACTGCCTTGGCGATCGCAGTTACGTCCATAAGCTTCGTATCTTGATTAACTCTAATTCTAACTTTACTATCAAAAGGGATAAACCGATCCAAAATTTCTTCTATCCGTCGCTTCCCCGTAAGATAGGCGTCCCCCCTCTCCGATTGGCGGCTCCCCCCTCTCCCCCTTTCAAGGGTATGTTTTTTATAATCTCCTGGCAGGAGCGCGATCGCGCTCGGAGCGTGCCCGGAGGGCAATCGGTGGGCTGCCAGAGTTTCTGGGGCGAAGCATTCCAATACAATAATTTTGATCTAAGCGCAAAAGCTGTCTCGGGAATGCTGTCGCCCCTACGCCCCGGGTCAATACTCGATGCCCCTCAAAAATGCCAAATATAAAAAACATACCCGCAGATTGCCCCTCTCCCCACAGGCCCATTAAATACTTATACTGGCCCACCGACCCCCTTCCCTTAAAAATTGTTACAATATCTAAGGACAAATTGTCCGACTTCATAGATCGCTCTGTCCCGCCAAAGGGCAAGGCTTGCGATCGAGCTTATTTTGGTTTAGATTTAGTTATGATTCTCTCTATTGCTGACAGTTCTGCTTCGTTCTATAATGCAACAGAAGAAAAATACGCATTGAAGGAAGTCTTCGAGACGATTGATGAGAACAGTTGTCCGCTATCGTTTAACTTCCACATGCATACGGTACATTCCGATGGTCAGTTGGAGCCAGAAATACTGCTAAAACAGGCGATCGATATTGGCCTGAAAGGAATGGCAATTACCGATCACCATACTATTGGCGGCTATGCGATCGTTCGCCGCTTATTGGATTCCTGGGAAGGCAATCTCCAAGAATCGCAATCCCAGGGAAAACTTTATACATTTTATCCTCAAGCCCATCAACGGAATTCCCAGAATAATTCCCAGAATAATGTCAAAATCCCTCGCCTTTGGACTGGGGTAGAAATTACAGCCGAAATTATCGGCATAAAAGTTCATATTCTCGGCTATGCTTTCGACCCAGAAGCGACTTCCATGCAGCCTTATCTTCAAGGCAAGGAACCCGTGGGTAGCGATTATCAAGCAATAAGAGTTATTTCAGCTATTCAAGAAGCGGCGGGACTGGCAGTGCTAGCTCATCCAGAACGTTACCGGCGATCGGCAGAAAAGTTGATTCCCGAAGCTGCACATCTGGGCATCGATGGCGTTGAAACCTACTATGCTTATCAAAACCCCAAGCCCTGGAGCCCCAGCCCCAAGCAAACCAAGACGGTTAGAAAATTAGCCGAGACCTATGGGCTCTTGCAGACTTGCGGTACCGATACCCACGGCTCTAATTTGCTCTTGCGCCGGTAAGCAGTCAGCGGTCAGCGCTCAGCGGTCAGCGCTCAGCTAAAAGCCATAGAGTAGTCAGGCACCTTGACTTTTGACTTTTGACTTTTGACTTCCGCGCAGCGGCACTAGGTAGTCTGTCAAGGCAGTTTTGAAAATCAAGCAATTTTTTCTTGTGTCCAATGCGAACATGCCCAATGCGAACATGCCATATTATTGAGTCAGTCCGTGTTCTAGAGCATAGCGCACTAGCTCCGTGCGGCTGTTAGTCCCGGTTTTGCTAAACAAGCGGCTGACATATTTCTCCACATTGCGGACGCTTGTCTCTAGCTTGCGGGCAATTTCTTTATTCATCAGCCCTTGAGCTACCAAATCTAAAACGCTTTGTTCCCGAGGAGTGAGATCTATTTTAATTGGCGATGGGCTCTGGGCGATTCCAGTTCGACCCTTTAACAGGGACTTAATCTCTGCAACCTGGCGCACCAATTCTGCCATATCGGGGCTATCGCCATTGCCGCCAGTTTGCGCCGCACGACGTTCGAGCAAATTGTTGACGATCGCCACCAGTTCGTCTGGGTCAAATGGTTTCGATAAATAAGCATCGACACCGGCTTGATAGCCTTGGATGCGATCGGTTGTCATCCCTTTCGCGGTTAAAAACACCACTGGCAGGGCCTTGAAGCGCGGATCTTCTCGCACCTGCTTGAGAAACTGATAGCCATCGATTTGGGGCATCATCACATCGGTAATTAGCAGATCCGGCAGAGTCGTCTCCAATAGCTCCCATCCTTCTGTGGCATTACTGGCAACTTGCACCTTATACTCGCTGTCTTCCAGATAAGCCTGCACCGCCTCCCGCAATCCTGGCTCGTCATCCACCAGCAATAATTGTGCTGACATACAGTTATTTCCTTCTTTGTGTACTTTCTTTAAGTTTAACTAAGGAATGAGGATTTAATAACTTGTCCAACTTACCGGGCGCGGTGGTAGGCTGAGGAATCGAGCCCTCCTCTTGTAAAGACAGTAAGACAATTGATGCAGGCTTACCCCGAAAAAATCGAACAAAAAATGCGCAGATACTATCGGTCCCTCTAAGAGAAGGATCGCCGCCGCTATGCGGCCATTGAAGCCCTCAAGGAGCGGGTATGGGGGGATCGGGTACATCAGCCAATTGCTTGAGTGTCACCGCCACACAATTCGGCAGGGGATCAAAGACCTTGATAACGAGGAGACGATGCAGAGTCCAAGGATTCGTAAGCCTGGGGGGGTCGCAAACAAGCTTTGGAGGAGATAGAAGGAATAGACGAAGCATTCTTACGAGTCATAGAGGGTCATACAGCAGGTTCTCCTATGGATGAGGCCATCAAATGGACCCATTTGAGACGCCAGCAAATTGCCGACTTGCTATGGGAGGAGGAGGAGATTCAAGTCAGTGTTACGGTGGTAGATCAACTGCTAGACAAACATGATTTTCGTCGTCGCAAGGCCTTCAAGGCCAAGGCGACGGGAGACAATCCCCAACGTAATGAACAGTTCGAGAATATTGAAAAGCTTGTAGAGACCTATCAACAGGCTGGCAATCCCGTTATGAGCATGGATACAAAAAAAAAGAGTTGATTGGTCAGCTCTATCGTGAAGGTCATACTTATACTCAGAAAACAATCGAGGTTTATGACCATGACTGGCCATCTCTAGCAGACGGAGTAGCGATTCCCCACGGTCTATATGATCTGACCCACAACCTTGGTTATGTGCAGATTGGTACCTCCCATGACAAAAGTGAGGAAAGCAAGTGATTCAATTCGCTACTGGTGGCTAACCTATGGCTGTATCCTCTATCCTTTAGCGACTTCAATTTTGCTGTTGTGTGATGGCGGAGGTAGCAATAGTTCTCGTGCTTACCTGTTTAAAGAGTGTCTGCAAGCCCTCGCCAATGAACTAGCTAGTGGTATGTCAATTTTAATTTTATGAGTTATCTGGTAAAATAGAAAGGCGATCGATAGACTTAATATTTATCTTGGCTATCAAAATATGGCCAAACGATATATCTTAAAATTAATTTAAGAAGAAAGGCAATCCAAAAACTTGTATCGACAGGTAAAGCAGCAGCTTACAAAATCAAACACGCTAATATACTGCTGAATATTGATGCGAATGGACCGGGATGGACTGACTCTAAGGCGGCAGTAGCCTTTAGCTGTCATAGAAATACTGTGGTTAGTATTAGAAAACGCTTTGTACAAGAGGGTTTAGAAGCAGTTCTAACAAGAAAGAAAATGGCAAATCCCTCACGAAAACCTTTTCTTTGTGATGGAGAATCAGAGGCAAAGATAATAGCTTTGCGCCCTCTGTCAACCTCCCGTCGGTCATAGTCGTTGGACGTTACGCCTCTTAGCAGAAAAGATAGTTGAACTAGAGATTGTACCAGATATCTCTCACGAAACAGTCAGACTTTAAAACAGGGAAAACGCATCTAAATTTTCTTGACAAAACGATAACTCCGTGGTAGGGGCGTTTTTTATTCTATTGTCCTTGACAAAAGGAAGTAAATATGGTAAAATTTAAGTTTGTAGTCTCGGTTGCCAAATATATATCTCAACTTTCCAAATAATATTTACTATCTATAGAAACAATAAAGTTTAACCAAACACAATTGTCTTTATTCAAAAAAACAAAGATAGCGATCGCGATCGCAGTATTATGAAGCTAAAACCAAAAATAACAATTATTGATTATTTTAGTAATCTTGAAGATCCAAGAGTAGATCGAAAAGAGCGAACATTTATTAATAGATATTATATTTATAGCTATTTGTGCTGTCATATGTGGTGCTGATACTTGGGTAGGTATGGAAAGTTTTGGCAACTCTAAGTACCGTTGGTTCAAAAAGTTCTTAAAGTTACCTAATGGAATTCCATCTCACGATACGTTCGCTCGCGTTTTTGCCAAGCTAGACCCCCAGCAATTTCAAGAATCATTTCTCGACTGGGTTAAATCTATTAACAAAATTACCGAAGGAGAAATAGTAGCTATTGATGGCAAGACCCTTATAAGTTCTTATGACAAAAAAAAGAAAAAACGAGCAATTCATATGATAAGTGCTTGGGCGGATAATGCTAGACTTGTTTTGGCACAAAGAAAAGTAGATGAAGGCTCGAACGAAATTACAGCAATCCCAGAATTAATAAAAGTCCTAGAATTATCCGGTTGTATTGTGACAATTGACGCTATCGGTTGTCAGAAAGAAATTGTTAAGCAAATAGTTAAGAAAGAAGCAGATTATGTAATTGCCGTCAAGTCAAATCAAAAAAAACTAGCCCAAAATATAGAACTAATTTTTGAAGAAGCTATTCAAAACAGATTGGCTGGTTTTAGAGCTAGTACATATTCTACCCAAGAGATATCTCACGGTCGGGAAGAGATTCGTAATTATCTTATGATAAGTGATGTTGCCGAGCTTGTAGATCCCGAGCGAAAATGGGAAAATATACAAAGCATAGGTATGGTAGAATCCGCAAGAACTGTAGATGGAAAAACTTCCTACGAAACTCGTTATTATATTAGTAGTATAGTTGATGATAGTAAAAAATTTTGGAATGCGGTTCGCAGCCACTGGGGAATAGAAAATGAGCTACATTGGGTTTTGGATGTGAGTTTTTCAGAAGACGATTGCAGAATAAGAAAGGAAAATGCCTCCCAAAACTTTGCAGTTATAAGACATATAGCCACTAACTTAATTAATGAAGAAAAATCGGCAAAGTTAGGGGTGAAAAACAAAAGGCTCAAAGCAGGATGGGATGAAAATTATTTAGAAAAAATTCTGGGGATATAGCTTCATAGTTAATCTGTAAGCGTAAAATTTAGTTTGCCCTAGCTTAAGATATTTACAGTAATTACAGTTTTCGCGCCGGATAGATTGGGAGAAAAAGGGACTTTTGCCCCGGCGTGCGAGCCCTATAAGGTTGCTTGTTTCGCAGTATGCGCTTAGCCTGGTCGCGTCACGATACAGGTTACCGATTTAAATGCGTAACAGCAATAGCCGGGAAAAATTCCTTGGGGTTAGATGTCGAAACAAAAATAATCAAAAATCCAGCAATCTTTAAGTGTTATTATGTCTTAACTTCAGAAATTAGATGCGTTTTCCCTGNTCTTGGCTTTAAGCTTTTGGTTTCTGAGGTCTTTTTTTAGTTATTTTCGAGACCCCAAGTTATCTGGCTTTGGCTTTCAAACTATTTGTTTTTCTTGGTTCGTTTGTGTCCTGAATCGGTTGCCCTTTTCAGCGGCACATTTACTAATATAGCTCCATTTTTTGAAAACGTCAACCCCTGGAGCATTTTTTTTGAAAAATCTTTTTGACCCCTCTATCCCATGCTGGGTAACGCTTTTGGGCGATAATGACCTGGAATCGTCCAAAAAAAGGCAAAAATTTTTTTTATGAATTTCCAGTCGATGATACTGGCCCTACACGAATTTTGGGGTAATCGAGGATGTCTAATTGCCCAGCCATACGACATAGAGAAAGGGGCCGGAACAATGAGTCCCCATACTTTTTTGAGAGCGATCGGTCCAGAACCGTGGTCCGTAGCTTATGTGGAACCTTGCCGCCGCCCGACTGATGGCCGCTATGGGGAGAATCCCAATCGCTACCAGCACTATTATCAATACCAACTTCTTATTAAGCCCTCTCCAGAAAATATCCAAGAGATTTATTTGGATTCTCTAAGAGCTTTAGGTATTCGTCCTGAGGACCGAGATATTCGGTTTGTGGAAGATAATTGGGAGTCGCCTACTTTAGGGGCCTGGGGTGTAGGCTGGGAAGTTTGGCTCGATGGGATGGAAGTTACCCAATTCACTTATTTCCAACAATGTGGGGGTATTGATTGCCGTCCGGTGTCGATTGAGATTACCTATGGTCTGGAGCGACTGACCATGTATCTCCAGGAGACAGATGCCTTTACGAAAATCCGCTGGACCGATGATGTTACCTATGGGGACGTTCACCTTCAAGGAGAAATCGAGCAATGCACCTATAATTTCGAGGCGTCTAATCCAGATTTGCTGTTTACCCTGTTTGGGCTGTACGAACAAGAGGCAGAACAGCTAACAAAACAGGGCCTAGTGCTACCGAGTCTGGATTATGTCCTTAAGTGTTCTCACACTTTTAATTTGTTGGATGCAAGAGGGGTGATTTCGGTGACAGAGCGAACCCGCTATATTGCTCGCATTCGCAATTTGGCTCGGCGGACGGCCCAGCTTTATTTGCAGCAGCGGGAGGAGTTGGGTTTTCCTATGTTGCAGAAGGCTCAGTTGCCAGCAGCCTAGAACTAGGGTGTGGGGTGTAGGGTGTAGGGTGTAGGGAACGTCATGCATATGTTTGTACTCTTATCTTTACGCCCATGAAGCCGAGTAAACACCCTAGCGTAGAACAGTAATAATCCAGTAACAATCCAGAAATAAAAAGGGCAGTCACTGTGGCTGTCCTTAAAAATATGTTAGGTATCGTTAAAAATAGATATTGTCAAAACAGTATATCAGGTTAACTATAGATTATGGGATCTAATGTAAAAGATGATAAATTTTTGGCAGTAGGATAGATATATTTTGGGGTCCTATAATAAGCTGCTGTATAGGAAGACTTATATATAAAGAGTAAGATCTGAATCTATGGGCCTTTCTATATTAGGACTTACGGATTAACTCTTGCGATCGCGGCAACCACAGGGATATTGGTCCGTACAAAATTAAAACGGGTGCATCTATATATAAGGAGAGCTGTGAGCAATGACCTCTGCCGTTGTTCTCTGTTTGGGCTATATTTTGGGATTGCTATCCTCAGCAGCGGACTGGGGAAAATATGCGGTGCTGGCTTTGGGAGTGGCGATCGCAGCAGTATTGTGGCTACCTCTTCCCCGTCGTCTGCAATTCTTAAAAACAGGACCAAAACCAAGAATTTGGCTGGCCGCAGGCATTATTGGCTTTCTGGCTACTTTTTATTTCCAATTTCGCGTACCGCAGCCCGGACCAAATGACATTAGCAACCTTGTGCCCCCGCCAGATGCAACTCCCCAAGAACAAGTGGTGACGGTGCGAGGTCAGATAGTCAATACGCCCAATCAAACCCGCAGCAAAAAAGCTCGCTTTTGGTTGGAGGCGATGGAGCTTGAGAAATATGAAAAGGATATTGGCAAACAAAATAGCCATCAAGTTACTGGCAAGTTATATGTAACCGTTCCTTTACTCCAAGCAACGGGCCGATATCCGGGACAGGTTGTCAGCGTTACGGGTAAACTCTACGAACCCAAAGTTGCAGCTAATCCAGGGGCTTTTAATTTTAAAACTTATTTAGCGAAACAAGGCGGCTTTGCCGGTCTGGCGGGAAGACGAGTCGATCCGCAGGAAGGTAATGCTACGGAAGAATGGGGCTTTTGGCAAGTCAGACGCCGGATTGTCATGTCTCAAGTGCGTTGGTTAGGGGTGCCAGAAGGCCCTCTAGTAAGTGGAATTGTTTTGGGGAGACGGGCAGTTGATATTCCTTACGATATCCGAGACCAGTTTATTCGGGTGGGATTAGCCCATACTTTGGCGGCTTCGGGATTCCATGTTTCTTTGCTGCTGTGGTTGGTGGTGGTGCTGACCAAACGGTTTCCCGAGCGGGTGCAATTTTCGGTTGGGGTTAATGCTTTAGCAATTTATGCGGGTCTGACGGGTTTGCAGCCGTCGGTATTGCGGGCAGATGTTATGGGGATAGGGGCCTTGATTGCTTTGGTTAGCGATCGCCAAGTAAAGCCGTTAGGATCTTTGCTCCTGGCTGCCATCATTTTGCTGTTGTTAAATCCGCTTTGGATTTGGGATGTTGGCTTTGAACTGAGTTTTTTGGCAACTTTGGGATTGTTGGTAACGGTTCCGCCGTTGATGAAGCGTTTGGATTGGCTGCCACCAGCGATCGCCACCTTAATCGCAGTTCCCCTAGCGGCAATGGTATGGACTTTACCGCTACAACTTTATGTTTTTTACCAAATGTCTCCCTACAGCATTTTGGTCAATGTCTTGACCAGCTTGCCGATCGCAGGAATCACAATTGGCGGTTTTATCAGCGGTTTAGCTGGAGTAATTTGGCCCCCAGCAGGTAGCGCCCTAGCTTGGCTGCTCTATTACCCAATCCATTTCTTAATTGAAATAGTGCAGTTTTTCAACAAATTACCAGGCAGTTCAATAGCAACAGGCAACCTATCTTTGTTACAGCTCTTGATTCTCTATGGATTAATTGTCATGGTGTGGCTGATACCTTGGTGGCATAAAAAACAGCGATGGCTATTGGCATTGCTGTTTGCGGTGGCTCTGGTTGCAGTGCCGGTATCCCATGCTTGGGCAACTAAGTTTAAGGTGACAGTGCTGCAAGCTGCAAATCAGCCAGTATTGACGATTCAAAATAAGGGAGAAATGACCCTGGTCTATGGAGGGTATGAGAATATAGCACGATATACGGTGCTGCCTTTTTTGCGGCGAGAAGCGGCCAATAAGATAGATTGGGGAATAGCGATTTCTAGTCTGGGACCAAAAAGCGGCTGGCCTCTGATGCTGGAGAATCTGGGGGTGAAAAAGATTTTGATTGCGGGCGGTTCGCGAACCGCCTCTACTATGGATGCAAGCCAAGAAGGAACAGTAAAAGAAGCGATCGCCAAAAATAGCAAGGAAATCGGAAGTTATGAAGTTTTGCCAGTTGGCGAGACGGTGCAAGCTGGCTCGACAGCAGTTAAGTTGGTTAATGCCGATGCTCCAGTAGTGCAGTTGGAAATAGGGGACCAAACTTGGTTGTGGGCGGGAAAATTGAAGGTTTCCGAGCAAAAAAAATTGGCGAATAGCGGGCAGTTGTCTGAAATAGAGGTGCTTTGGTGGTCGGGAGGAGAACTGAAGGATATTTTTCTAGAGGCTCTTAATCCAAAGGTGGCGATCGCAACTTCTGATTCTCTAGACGAGCAAACTGAGGTCCTGCTAGAACGGTACAACATTAACATTCATTTGACGGGTGCCGATGGAGCAGTGCAATGGACCCCAGAGCGTGGGTTTGAGAAGGCAACGGCAAAAGAAGATTCCTTGTGGTAGAATCGGGAAAGTTAGATTAAAATCGAATAATCCAAATACCTGGAGAGGTGGCAGAGCGGTTGAATGCGGTGGACTCGAAATCCATTAAGGTGTCACAACCTTCGGGGGTTCGAATCCCCCCCTCTCCGTTGATTGCCTTATTAGTCTGGCTCAAATTTTAAAGCGCTTCCCAAGCAAAGGCTGAGAATAAGCTAGCTTTTTACGAAGGTAAAACAATACCTAAGCGATTGCCGATTAGGTTAAATTAGTTGTAGATTTAGCTTGGCGGGTTAAGGTGCAATCGTGGATCTATTGAGCGATCGCCGCACCCTTTGCAAGCGTTGCTGGCGAAGATCTCGTTCCAAATTAGCGATAACTTCTTCTAGGATCTATTGAGCGATCGCCGCACCCTTTGCAAGCGTTGCTGGCGAAGATCTCGTTCCAAATTAGCGATAACTTCTTCTAGTTGTAGTCCGAGTTCTTCCATCTCCAAGCGAGAGCGGCGCAGATTGGCGAGAAGTCGCTTATCTACCTCTGGGTCGGGTATGCGCAGTTGGTCGTTCATGGTAAATCCCATTCAATTTTAATTTCTTGGATGGTTGCCTTGTAGTTTGCGATATTTATTGTAAATCGCTGAATTTTGCCATAAACTTGCGATCGATCCAGTCTTTCCAGTACCAGAGCAATCGGTATGGACCGAGACCAATGGAACCCCGAGAGGCGATCGCTTCCCCAGTTCCGGTTCCTATTAATGCCAAAAGTTGTTTTTGAGGCTTATAAGGTTTCAGCGGCTTGCCCAAAAAGAACCTCTGCAAGTTATCAAAAAGCGGCTTGCCCTGACGCACGGCAAATACTCCGGCTTTGGGGCGGGGGTGACGGGGGTTGGTGGCGATATCCCCAGAAGCAAAAATATGAGGATGGGAAAGAGATTGCAAGGTATCTTGGACTTGGATAAAGCCAGCAGAGTCGGTGCTTAAGCCAGATTCTGCGAGCCATTTGGGTGCGGAAGCATTGGTAACCCAAAAAACGCGATCGCATTCCACGGTCAAACCAGAGTTACAAATAACCAGTATTTCCTTATCTAATTTTTCTTGTATTGCTGGCGGCGATTTATCCGATCGTTTTTCAGGCAATTTTTCTAAAGCGGAAACGGTTTCTCCTAGATGTAATTGGATGCTTCGACGGCTGAAGATTGCTTGCAACTTGCGGCGGACATATCGGTTATGTTGGGGCATTATTTCCGCGCCGCGCTGGAAAAGATGAATTTCTAAATTGTGCAAATCGTGCAAGCGTGCCTGTATCGCCAATGCCAGTTCCACGCCTCCGGCTCCTCCACCGACAATCCCCAGACGTACAGGATTTTGAGTCGATTGGCTGGTTTGTTCTAGTATTTGATTCCAATGGTGCAAGAACTGGGGAACCGGTTTGGCAGGGATTGCTAATTCAGAAGCACCGGGAACGGATATGGTGGCTGGAGTGCTACCAATATCAATTGATAAAATATCGAAGTCTATTGGGGAACTGTTGGCACAGATAACGCGATTGTTAGTTAAGTCTAGACCGACTGCGCGATCGAGATGGAGCCTAGCCCGAGCAAACTTGGCAAGCGATCGCAGGTCAATATGAGCTTCATCGTAGTTATAAAAACCGGCAATATGACCGGGTAGCATGCCGGAATAGGGAGTATGAGATACGTCGCTAATCAGGGTGATGCGAATTCCTGGTAGCGGTTTGATGCCGAACATTTTGAGAGCGATCGCATGACTGTGACCGCCACCGATGAAAACTAAATCTTTAACGATAGGTTGTTGGAGAGGCTGCATGGCAGTTGCTAGGGTGTAGGGTGTGGCGGTAGGGTGCTTTTTAGGGTGTAGGGTGTAGGGTGTAGGCGGGAGAAGGAAAATCGTATTTTCTCTTCTTTTCCCTACACCCCACACCCTACACCCTACACCCTAGCTACCTTATGACATCCACCCTAGAACAGCTCAAAACTAGATTTGATAAAGCTTTGGTCGCCGCCTTTGGGGAAGAATTGGCCGGGGCGGACCCAATGCTGGTGCCCGCGAGCAATCCCAAATTTGGCGATTATCAATCGAATGCGGCTATGTCCCTGGCGAAAAGATTGAAGCAGAAGCCGAGAGCGATCGCCGAGCAAATCGTGCAAAGCCTCGACGTTGCTGATTTCTGTATGCCGCCGGAAGTAGCTGGGCCTGGTTTTATAAACTTTACCCTGCTGCCGACGTATCTGGAAAAACTGCTCGCTGCGATACAAGGGGACGATCGCCTGGGTATCGAGCCAACTAAGAACCCAGAGCGAATAGCGATAGATTTTTCCGGCCCCAATATTGCTAAGGAAATGCATGTCGGTCACTTGCGTTCCACGATTATCGGGGATTGCATTGCCCGGATTCTGGAATTTCGCGGTCACGACGTACTGCGCCTCAACCATGTGGGGGACTGGGGAACTCAATTCGGGATGTTGATTGCCTATCTGCGGGAAGCTTATCCAGAAGCGCTAACTACTGCTGATGCTCTGGATTTGGGAGATTTAGTTCAGTTTTATAAAAAAGCGAAAAAGCGGTTTGACGAGGATGGGGATTTTAAGGAGCGATCGCGCCAAGAAGTAGTCCAACTGCAAGCCGGTGCCGAAGATAGCCGCCGCGCTTGGCAACTGCTCTGCGAGCAATCCAGACGCGAGTTTCAAGTTATCTATTACTTACTCGACATCGAAATAACCGAAAGGGGCGAATCTTTTTATAACCCTTTCCTACCCGCTGTAGTAGAAGACTTAGCAAAACTGGGCTTGCTCGAAGAAGACGGAGGGGCCGGGTGCGTATTTTTAGAAGGCTTTACTAACAAAGCCGGAGAACCGCAACCGCTAATTGTCCAAAAATCTAATGGCGGTTACAACTACGCCACCACAGATTTAGCAGCCCTGCGCTACAGAATTGGATCTGAGGAAGCCCAGCGAATTATCTACATTACGGATATCGGTCAGTCTAGCCATTTCGCCCAAGTATTCCAAGTAGCCAGACGCGCCGGATGGATTACCGAAGATGTGGATACGATTCACGTTCCTTTTGGCTTGGTTCTAGGTTCCGGCGGCACGAAACTGAAAACCCGCGAGGGAGATACGGTGCGCTTGCGGGACTTGTTGGACGAAGCAATTGCCCGGGCTCGCTCCGATCTAGAAGCCCGACTGGAAGAAGAAAAGCGCCAGGAAACTGAGGAATTTATTGCAAATGTTGCCAAACGGGTTGGTTTGAGTGCGGTCAAGTATGCCGACCTGAGCCAAAATCGCACTAGCAATTATGTATTTAGCTATGACAAGATGCTCGCCCTTCAGGGCAATACGGCTCCTTATATGCTCTATGCTTATGTGCGGGTTCAGGGGATTAGCCGCAAAGGGGAGATTGATTTCGATAAGTTGGGCGCGGACGCGACAATCGTCTTGAAAGAAGAAACTGAAGTGGCGCTGGCAAAGCATATCTTGCAATTGAGCGATGCGATCGCGGCTGTAGAGGAAGAATTGCTCCCCAATCGCCTCTGTCAGTATTTATTCGAGCTGAGCCAAAAATTCAACCAGTTTTACGATCGCTGTCCGGTGTTGCAAGCGGAAGAACCGGAGCGCACGTCTCGCTTGGTGCTATGCCATTTAGCCGCTAGAACCTTGAAATTAGGATTATCTTTGTTGGGCATTTCGGTGCTGGAGCGGATGTAGAACTTGAGTTATAAGCCGGCGATCTAGCTGGGCGAAGCATCCCAATACAGAGTTCCCGTTCGAGAGCCGAGACTGTTTAAGGGATGCTGTCGCCCCTACACTTTCAAATTATATTCGCTCCCAAATCCGGATATGCCGAGATCAAATATCCTTAATGTAGATGAATGGATTTCCAAATAACTTGGGTTTTATTGTTTTTGCTAGGAACGGTTACGGGAGTTGTAGCCGCTTTGTTGGGAATTGGCGGTGGTTTGCTGATGGTGCCGGTGCTGACTTTTACAGGTTTGCCTGCGGTCAATGCAACGGCAACATCTTTGGTGGGCGTGCTGCTCAGTTCTATATCCGGGAGTTTTAGAAATTGGCGTGCTGGAGAGCTGAATCTGCGCGGTTCTTTAGGCTTGGCTTTGGGCGGCATTCCCACGGCACAGTTAGGTGCAGCTTTGGGAAATATGCTCCCCAATTCTGTCTTATCCTTAAGTTTTGCTTGCCTCCAGCTAGTCTCAATTTATTTAATGGGTTTGCGACAAAAATTGCGGCAAGGGGACGAGCCAGCCGAAACCCCAGAGGCTAGCTCAATGCCTGCTTCAATCTTTGCCTCAATTTCTGCTAATCCCTTATCTATACTGGGAATAGGAATGCTGGCAGGATTGCTATCTGGTTTGTTTGGAGTTGGCGGTGGGGTAGTGATGGTGCCGCTACAAATGTTAGTATTGGGAGTACCGATAAAACCCGCAGTGCGAACCAGCTTGGGAGCGATCGTGCTAATTTCTGCTTCTGGTTTAGCCCGACATGCCTACCAAAATAATGTCTTGTGGATGACTGGGTTATGCGTGGGGTTTGGAGCTATCTTAGGCGCTCAAGTCGGCAGTCGCTGGTTGCCCCGCTTGCCGGCAAAAAGAGTTACTCTGCTTTTCCGATTGTTATTATTATTTTTGTCTTTATCTATGATATGGCGAGGGATTAGAGGTTAAACGTTTTCAATTATTTCCTAAGCACGCGCCGTGATATAACGTTTTTCAAATAAGCGTAATAAACGATCGGGTTAGGAAACGTAGGGGTGACAGCATCCCTTCGACAATCTCGCGCGCTCCTAACGGTAACCCTAATATTGGGATGCTTCGCCCCAGACACCTCACATCAATTTGAGAACCGCTATATAAGAAAGCGATCGCAGCCAATGGCGATATTTTCTGAGTTTTAGTTTTGTAATATTTTCCGTAGGACGGGCGTCCCGCCTGTCCCTCCCCGGAATCAAATGGACAGGCGGGACGCCCGTCCTACGATATTAGCTTTTTTGACCTTACCTTAAAATCCTTAAACAATTTTCTGTTTAATCATTTGACAAAAATTCAAGAACCCTTGAAAACTTTTTAAATGTGTAGAATTATCTTCTGTTCTTTTTTGTAATTGCTCTAAATAATACCTTTCTCTGGCATCACCGGGAGATTTTTTAGTATAAGCGATGTTTTTTGCTCGGAAAATTTCTTTTAAGTATTCACAGTGAAAATCCGCATGATTTCTCATGTCACACTTACCCATTGCTTCCGGATCGTCTTGAGAAACATCATAAAAGTTGACATAATCTGATAATGGTGGTTCTAGGGGTTGTCTTGAATCAAAAATTCTCCGATTCCCTAATAACCAAGTCTCGATACAGCGATTTTGGATAATAATTTCAAGTTTAGTATTGCCTAAATTTAGATTCTTTTCCTGGATAAAGTTTTTAATATAACTCATTCTTTCATCTACCGTTTCTTCATCGGCATCGACACAAATCGCTAAATAATCATAATTTTGGGTTTCTTGAAGTTTGTCAATAGCATTATCCAGACCATCATACAAAATAGCCGGATAGCCTTCCCCGCTGATTAGATAATAGTTATTATTTTGAACTTGGTCATAATATTTAACTCGGATTAATTCAGGCAGCAGATATCCCAGCCATTTTGGATAAATTTTCCGTTCGGTGCTATTGCCCTCGACTAAAAAGTAAATATTCATTAATCCTCCGAATCTTCGTCCTCATCTTGAAGGACATTAATTAAATCAATAAAACCTTTTTGCCTAGATTCGGAAATGTGAAAATATTTAGCCGTTTTAACGGTGACTAAACCGCCTTGCCGAGTCACGATTTTCCAATAGACAGGACTAATATTATTGATGATATAAGGGTGATGACTGGTAATGATAAACTGCGATTTTTGATGATTGACAATTAACTCAGTCACGCTGTCAATACAATTGACGCCCAAACTATTTTCAAATTCATCAATTAAAATCACACAATCATCAGGAGATAAATATAATTGACTGATGTACATTAAAGTTTTGAACATTCCTGATGAAATATTTTGAATCCAGTCTTCTACCCCTTTTTCTTTTATTCTAACAATCGTCGCTTCTTTTAACAAGTCCGATAAGTTAATAGGAATATCTTCGTCTTTTAAAGGCTCTATCTTAATATCTAAAACATGATTAAATATACTAATAAAAGCTTGCTTTATTTTTTCAAACTCATTCGGCAAAATTCTATAAAGAATCGCTAATTTAACTGGAATCGGCAGCTCGCTTTCTTTAATGGTCAGCAATGAAGATTTTTCATACTTTTTGAAAAGTGAAATTGGCAAGCGCCATATTTTATCAAAACTCTGTTCTGAATCTGTAAGGATAATTCTATCTAATTCTTCTTTAATGGGAGAAATAATATCCTCTTGTTTTAGTAGTTCAATGACACTCTCAAAAGGAGAAAGTTTTGGAGTTTTTACACCATTAAAAATAATTTCATTTTCATTCCTTTGAATAACAGTATCTTCATTGCATCTTAAAGTTTCATGTATAATTTTAACATATTCTTCTTGATTTGATTCACTATCAATTGGACTTGAACTATCTTTTGTTTCAAATTTTCCACTCCAATAATAATCATTATTATTTTTTGCGGAGAAACTAATACTCCATTTGACTCCGTTTAGAGATGCACCATTGGCGATCGCTTTTAAATTACGAATTGCTTCCAATATTCTAGTTTTCCCAGCACCGGATACTCCGACAAGTAGATTAAAATTTGGGGAAAATTCTACGGCTTCAAGTTTCCACTGATACTCTTCATCGTAATACTCTAGTTTTTTAATTTTCATGGGATTTAATCAAAATACAGAAAACACTAAAATGCGTCATAAAACTATTGATAGGACTTACGCATTACCGCCATATCTGGTAGGGGCGATTTCACCATTTGCCCTACATTTAGGTTTGCGATCGGCCAATTTGCGTAAGTCCTGGACAATCTACTACACTTGCTGTCAATTTTACTTAACCGAAGTCCTAACCGATCGCCTCTATGGCTGCTTCCAGAGCGATCGCCACATGAGTCCAATGAGTTCCTCCTTGACAAAAGGCAATATAAGGTTCTCTTAAAGGGCCATCGGCAGAAAACTCTGAGGTGCTGCCGTCAATAAAAGTGCCGCCTGCCATAACCAGTTGACTGTCATATCCGGGCTGAGGCGCTGGCACCGGATCTAGATAAGAGCCTACTGGGGAAAATTTTTGAATTGCGCGACAAAAAGCAATTAGTTTTTCTGGCGAACCGAGCTTTATTGCTTGAATCGTGTCGCGCCTCGGGGCCATTGGTGGGGGGAAAACTGGATACCCCAGACTATCCAAGACATAAGCAGTGAGGTGATTGCCTTTCATGGCTTCTCCCACCATTTGCGGGGCTAAAAACAATCCTTGAAATAGGAGCCGATTGCGGTCAAAGCTGGCCCCACCCGTCCTGCCTATTCCCGGGGCCGTTAGACGACAGGCCGCAGCTTCGACTAAATCGGCTTTTCCAGCGATATAGCCGCCGCCATCTACGATAGTGCCCCCTGGATTTTTAATCAGAGAACCGGCAATGATATCTGCTCCTACTGCGGGAGGTTCTTGGTTTTCGACAAATTCCCCGTAACAGTTATCGACGAAACAAATAGTATCTGGGTTTTGCTTTTTGACTGTATGGACGATGCGTTCGATATCTGCGATCGCCAAACTCGGTCGCCAAGAGTAGCCGCAAGAACGTTGGATAAAAACCAGACGGGTATTGGGCCGTATAGCCGTAGCTAAAGCTTCCCAGTCTATCTCTCCGGAAGTCGCTAATTCTAATTGCCGATACTCGATGCCAAATTCTATTAGAGAACCTTGGTTACTGCCCCGCAAGCCAATGACTTCTTCTAATGTGTCGTAGGGGGCACCGGCAACCGCAAGCATTTCATCGCCGGGACGAAGGGTCCCAAATAAGGCGCAGGCGATCGCGTGGGTTCCCGAAACAAACTGCACCCTTACTGCAGCAGCATCAGCACCCATGACCTCGGCAAAGACTCTATCTAAGGTCTCTCGCCCCAAGTCATCATGTCCGTAGCCGGTGTTTCCCGCGAAATGATGGACCCCCACACGGTGTTGGCTCATGGCAGCCAGCACCCGTTTCAGATTTTGCCCAACTAGAGCGTCAATTTCCGCAAAAACAGGCAACAGCGCCTTCCCCGCCTCTAGCAAAGACTCAGTTTTCTCTATAGATGGCATAATTATAAAAAAAATATTTTTGAAATTTGCCCCCAACATCTGATAGACTAAAATAGTCAGGCTCAAACGGTCAAGCTGGTAATTTTATGCTTTGACGATGGATGCTAGCTCTTAAGTGCAAACAAGAGAAGTAACTTATATATGTCCGGTTGCCAAAGCAAGCGGATTTAGCTGATGAAGCGAGTTTTACTTTTTCCTATCGGTGCAGCCTTTTGATAATAGGGGCAGCCTTGCGATAAAGATTAATGCTCTTCCTGGAGAAAGGATAGTGACTCGCCCTAGATATCTCCCGGGGTAGATCCTTCGATATAGCGTTTTTAATCGGGCTTTATGGGATGCGAGGCTCGATTGGATCTGGAGATACCGCGATCGCGACTTGTAGCGATAAGAGGGCTAGGCTTTAAAAAGCAAGGGCCATCATTTATGTCTTTTCAAAAAAAGACCAACAAAATTACAGCAAATTGCCTAAAAATCACAACAAAAAACACCAAGCAAGGTATTTTTTTTGCGCTTAGTATATAGGTGTTTCTCGTTGGGCGATCGTCTGACAAATTATCGGTCGAGGAGGCGGTTTTTATATTTTTAGCAAACCGAGCGATTTAAGCTCGACCGGGCAGCCCACCTAAAATGGGCTAATTAGATAGACAGTGTAAGGTTATTAAATGACAAATTCTGCGACAACAGTATATAAGGAAGAAAATCTGACTACAAATGAACATCCAAATTTGGACTGGCCCATTATTATATTTATGGTAGCGGTTCATGCTGGGGTATTGCTAACCTTGATTCCAGGGACCTTTAGTTGGGCTGGAGTAGGGTTGGCCGTTCTTCTACATTGGATTGTTGGCGGCTTGGGGATTACTCTAGGACTTCATCGGCTCGTGAGCCACCGCAGTTTTGAAGTTCCTAAGTGGCTAGAGTATTTTCTAGTCTTCTGTGGCACCCTTTCTTGCCAAGGGGGACCAATTGATTGGGTAGGGCTGCATCGGGCGCATCATTTGCACTCGGATACTGTCCAGGATCCCCATGATTCCAATAAAGGATTTTGGTGGAGTCATATAGCCTGGCTCTTTTATAAGAGTCCCGCTAGCAAAGAAATTCCTCGCTTTGCAAAGGATATAAAAGACGATGCCTTTTATCAGTTCTGCCAAACATACTTACTGCCAATTCAAATTGTCTTTGGCGTCTGTCTCTACTTTCTAGGAGAGGCGTTGTCCCCAGGTTTGGGTTGGTCATTTGTAGTTTGGGGAATTTTTGTCCGCTTAGTGGTGGTGTTTCACTGCACTTGGTTCGTCAATAGTGCGACCCATAAATTCGGCTATCGTACTTATGAGTCGGGCGATCGCTCCACTAATTGCTGGTGGGTAGCGCTAACCACTTACGGAGAAGGATGGCACAACAATCACCATGCTTTCCAATATTCTGCTCGTCACGGCTTGCAATGGTGGGAAATAGACCCAACCTGGATGATGATTCAGATACTGCAATTTTTGGGTCTGGCCTGGAACGTGAAACTACCCAAAGTTTAGAAGCAGTTAGCTTTGGGCTTTGAGCGCTCGGCAGTCAGCTTTCAGCCTTAAGCAGTCAGCTTTCAGGGGGGCATTTAACTTTTGCACTCACTAGCCCAAAGGAAGTCAGGTGTCCGCTTGCCGAAATTGAAATGCTCCGCTTTCAGCGTTAAGCAGCGTATGCTCTCCACGGCGCGCAGGCTCCGCTCTTCTGCAGTCAGCGTTCAGCGTTCAGCTACAAGTTTGAGATATGAAAGCTCAAAGCTGAAGGCTGAAGCCTGAAACAGGACTTACGCAAATTATAGGTCTAACTCTATATGTATGTAGGTAGCTTTTGGTGCGTGTAGCTTTTGGTGCGCTTCTAGCACCCTACTAGCGTGGCACAGCTAATTTAGTGCAACGAATTTTGGGTAAAAGCTTTGAAGGATAAGCATTTTCCCTGAATGCTAATGCACCATTTTAGCTGTGTCACGCCACTACAAATAGGAGCTGAGAGCTGAAAGCTGAAAGCTGAAAGCTGAAAGCTGAAAGCTGAAAGCTAAAATTCGCCATTGCCTTGAATAACGTGTTTTAGGGTAGTAAGGCTTTCCAAACCAATTAAGCCTCTACGGAGTCCTTTTTGGTTGGACATACCAAGAAAAATTGCATCTCCCTGCTTGGAATAGCGAGTAAATCGGGGAGATGCATTTATATATATAGAGGCGCTGTTGATACCGACAGAAAATTGGCAGCTTTCTCGATAAGACTCGGTGACAATGCAATCTGCATGGCCGCTACTATGTTCGTTAATCCAGGCGATCGCTTCATCTAGACTATATACCAACTTAAACGCTACAGTTTTGGTTAAATAGGATTGCTTCCATTCTTTTTGGTCAGCTAGTTGCAGTTCGGGAAAATCAGCACTGAGGCTAGCATCTAGGCGAATTTCAAAACCGCGCTCTTCGAGACTATTCCAGAGCATGGCCAAGGATGAAGGTTTTTGATTGCGATGAATTAGCACCTTTTCAATGGCATTGACCGGATCTCGTTTGCTGTTGTGGCTGTCGATAACGATCCGTCGCGCCAGCTCTAGGGTGCCACTGCTCGACCAATATAGGTAACAGTTGCCCATTGCCGATCTTAAAACCGGAACAGTTGACTGGCGCACGACTTGCTGTACTAAGCTAGGGCGTCCGTAGGGAATAGCTAAGTTGATGTATTGGTCTTGCCGGACTAAATCCCGCATGGAAACTCCGGTGCCTGGGGGAATAGATTCGAGACATCCGAGGGGAAAACCAACCTGAGTCAGAGCAGATTGTAAGGCAAAAGCGATCGCTGCATTAGAGTTGCTGGATTCGCTACCGCCTTTGAGAATCAAGCTATTACCAGTTTTGATACATAAGCCAGCAGCGATCGCGGCCAGTTCGGGAAAAGCCTCATAAATTAGAGCAATCGTTCCCAAGGGCATCAACTGAGAATAGGTCTGGGATTGCTCCACTTGGTAGGAAGCATTCATCACCCGACGGATCGGGTCGGGCAACTCTGCCAAAGAGTAAAGAATGTCAATTGTTGTTTGCAGTCTTTCCGGACTTAACTTTAGCCACTCGACAATCAAATCTGGAACTGCCATCTCAATACTGGCTTCCAAATCCAGAGTATTGGCTTCGAGAATATAGTCCGACGCTTCCTCAAGAGCCTCTGCCATTGCTTGAAGGACCCGGGCTCGTTCTATACCCTTAGTTCTTGCCAAAACTAAGGAAGCTTGATAAGCGCGGCGAACAACCGCCATTTGATTATCGGGTATCGAGTTCAAAAGATCCTCTGTCATTAAGCTAACGCCTTTTTGCTAGCCAAACCAAGAGTGCAGCCAACTATACCGACACCAGTGTAATCCGATCGCACCACAACCGGCCGCGATAAAAATAGCCATACTTCAAATAACTTGAATGATTTCTTAATGCCAGAAAAGCAAAGGGGACTGTTACAAGTCAGTGACTTCTGGGAAAAAAGTATCGCTCGCCCCGTTTGTCGGGAAGCGACGAGGAAATTCAACTTCCCCTCCCAGGAGGGGAATCGCTCGGATATCTTTATTGCCAGAAATCAGCTTACCGTGCGGGATGGGTTTGTTGGCTGCTGACTGTAGAAGGAGCTTACCTCGATATGTGGGGCCGTCCCGAAGGTGCATAACCAGAGACGAAGGATTGGGGATTGGCTGACTTTTCGATATCCTCTGAATCTTTATCTGTCTCCCATTCTGGCTTGTTGATAAAGATTAAATAAAAAACTCCCGCTATTAGGGCTATAGAGGAAATCAAAATCCCCATTCGCAAGTAATTTTTCCTTAGATCTGGGCGACCGACCCGCCAAGATTGACCGTTCCAGTACCAAGATCGCTTGTATGGATAGTCGGTGGGGAGTGGTTCTAGGGCATACCCTTCCTCTTCTACCACAAATATTTGCTGACATAGATTGCAGCCAAATGCCTCAGTCAGGGTAATCTGCACCAACTTACCCTTGTGCCGACAGCAGGGACAAGGATATTCAGCATTAAAATCAATCTTCTGGGTTTGAAATCGCACAAGAGATCCAGTCTGCAAAAAAGCGGTCTAGCGGTCGCTTGCCCTCTGGGAGGGCTGGCTTTTGATGCCGGTTATTGCTCGATCCAGACTCAAACCAGCTATAAGGCCCTATTTAAACTCGTTTTTATTTTACCATTTTATTCTGGTTCCCGCAGGAGCGATCGCAAGGCGCTTTCTAGCTAGCTAGATAAAACTTTGTTTGGCCCATAAGGATTGCTCCTTGCGGCGATCGCCAAAAAACATAGCCTCCTAAAAAGGATAACCCTCAGCACTAGGTTTTGTTGCTGAGGGTTGTATTATATATAAATCATAGCTTAAATATTTTCAGCTATGATTTATTCTAAGAGCGGGTAACGCGATTCGAACGCGCGACATTCACCTTGGCAAG
The DNA here is from genome assembly GCA_010672965.1 of Oscillatoria sp. SIO1A7. Taxonomy (GTDB): domain Bacteria; phylum Cyanobacteriota; class Cyanobacteriia; order Cyanobacteriales; family Laspinemataceae; genus SIO1A7. The sequence goes on along the minus strand of JAAHFN010000009.1, from coordinate 54,014 downwards.
GTGACGCTCTACCACTGAGCTATACCCGCGAAATCCTTGTATTTACTAATATGACACAAGAATTCTGTTTTGTCAACCCCATTTGAAAAAAATTTTGAAATTTAGCTTTTGGGCCTTCAGCTTTCAGCTTTCAGCTTTCAGCTTTCAGCTTTGAAATTCTAGCTTCCAGCTTCCAGCTTTCAGCTTTTAGCTCTGCGTAGGCTGCGCCAACAGCTCTTGCTGCCGCGTTCGGCTTGACATACTAGCCAGTAGTTTTTGGCAAAGAGCTGACTGTGGCTTTTAGGACTTTTAGCAAAGACCTGATTCCTCGGGGCAAAGAGATGAGCTGAGTGCCGATCGCTGAGTGCCGATCGCTGCTGAGAGCCGATCGCTGCTGAGAGCTGACCGCTAACCCCTTACGTCTCCTGTTCGATTTCGGTTTGGGATACGCTAGCACTTTTTAAAGAGGCAGTTGGTAAAGTTGGGGTCACGCTGGTCCGAGTATTGGGCGTATTGTTATAGGGTAGATCCGGCGAGCCTTTCAGTTGACGCATCAAACTAGCCATTTCTATAGCATTCATGGCAAATTCCCAACCTTTGTTGCTTTTGATGCCCGCTCGTTCCAATGCTTGCTGCATCGTGTCAGCAGTTAAAATGCCAAAAACAACCGGCACGCCAGTTTGAAAGCCAGCGGCAGCTATTCCTTTGGCTACCTCGCCAGCCACATAATCAAAGTGAGGAGTTTGGCCCCTAATCACTGCACCAAGGCAAATCACTGCATCGTAGCGATCGCTTAGTGCCAGTTGCCTTGCTACTGTTGGCAGCTCAAAACTTCCCGGCACCCAGATATAATCCACCATGTTGCCATCGGGATTTATATCTACCCCGTGCCGCTTTAGACCGTCTTGACAACCGGCCAAAAGCTTGCCGGTAATCAGATCGTTAAAGCGACCGATGGCGATCGCGAATCGCATTCCTTCTGTATTGCTAAAAGTCCCCTCAAAAACTGCCATAGTTTCTTTTCATCCATGCGATCTCGCCTATGTAACGCAGGCTATTGGCTGCAAGCCAACAACCAATAGCCGTTCATATCTAATAACAAGTTGATAATATCTTTATCAAACAACGAGATAGTTCAAGGCTCCAACGAGAAGCACTAAGACGACCCAAATGCCAGAACCCACCCAGAGTAGGGGTTTAAATTGGTCCCAGTTTTGAGGGGAGGCGTAGGCAACAGGGACGCCAATCACCATTACAAAGGACACCAGCACCAGAGCAGTTAGTGCAAATTGAAATATAATTGACATTTTTCTCTCTTCCAGAATAAATAACGGGACTCAAAAATATAGGACTTGCCCGATTCCCAAGCTACCAAAGAAATGACCCTAACTCAAAGGAAATATTTTATTACTAATTGCTTATTGTTTTTAGATTATCTATAGTATAACATTTTGGAAAATGGATCTAATTTTGTGCCATACAACAGCAGATTTTGACACCCTAGGAGCAGCGGTGGGAATGGCTCGGCTGAGGCCAGGAAGCAGAATAGTGCTAACTGGCGGCCTCCACTCGGGGGTCAGAGATTTTTTGGCTTTCTATAGAGACGAGTATCCTCTGATCGAGATGCGATCGGTTAGTACCAAACAGATTCGCTCCTTAACAATAGTAGATGCTTCCCAGAGCGATCGCCTGGGCAAAGCAGCAGAGTGGCTGGACTTGCCAGTGCCCATTTATGTTTGGGACCATCACCTAGAAGCAGAACTAGACATTCCTGCCACCGAGACTGCGATCGAGCCAGTTGGCGCTACGACCACTTTAATTGTGGAGCAACTTCTCAAGCAAAGTGGAAATGAATTAGCAGCAAATAGCGAAATAGCCAATTATTCCCCGGCAAATACTCCAGGAGATACCTCCCCTTATCCATTGCTGACTCCAGCAGAAGCTACGGTAATGGCTTTGGCCATTCATGCGGATACGGGGTCCCTGACTTTCGACCATACCACCGTGCGAGACGCAAAGGCTTTAGCCTGGTTAATGGAGCAGGGGGCGAGCTTGCCGGTCATTGCCGAGTATGTCGAGCCCGGGCTATCTACGACTCTACAAGAATTACTAAGCACAGCCTTAGAGCAGTTGCAAACCGAAACAGTTCGCGGCAGCACGATATCTTGGGTGCTTTTGGATACTAAATTGTACGTTCCGGGATTATCAACCCTAGCTTCGAGATTGCTCGACATTACAGAAAGCGAGGTTTTGTTGCTGGCAGCCCGGTATAAAATCCGGCGAGAGGCAAAAGAAGGGCTGATAATTATTGGTCGTTCGCGCTTAGCAGGCACAAATCTGGGGAAGTTGTTCAAACCCCTAGGCGGTGGCGGACATCCCCGAGCAGCTTCGATCGGACTTCGAGGGGTGAATCCCGAAACTATCCTAGAGCAATTAATCGATCGCCTAAAAACCCAAATTCCCTACCCTCCGATCGCCGGAGAATTGATGTCTTCTCCGGTACGAACTATTCGACCCAATACTACAATTGACGAAGCCCAGCGCATTCTCTTGCGTTACGGACATGCGGGGCTATCGGTGGTAGATGTGGAAGGCAAGCTTGTGGGCATTATTTCCCGGCGAGATATCGATATCGCTTTACACCACGGCTTTTCTCACGCCCCAGTGAAAGGGTATATGGCAACAAACCTGAAGACTATTACCCCAGAAACTTCGCTCCCAGAGATTGAATCCTTGATGGTCACCTACGATATAGGTCGCTTGCCAGTGCTAGAAGGCGATCGCCTCGTAGGGATTGTCACCCGCACTGACGTATTGAGACAGTTGCATCAGGACAAGACTGTTGCCCGGGAAGTTGCCCAGGACATTGCCCAAGAGATTGCCCAGAAAATTTCCCTGAGTGTTCGGGGAAATACCTTAGCAAAGAGCAATCCTCTTGCTAGTGCTACAGACCCACGGCAATCTTATTGTCCTTTACCCCAATCTATCCGGCAAATATTAGAGCAAAATCTGGTTCCAGAGCAGTGGCAGCTTTTACAGGAAGCAGCTAGGGTAGCTGGGGAGCGCGGCTGGCACCTTTATCTAGTCGGCGGTGCAGTTCGGGATTTGCTCTTGGGGACGGATAGTCGATTCGCGCCCAAGGAACAGAGACAAAAACCAAAACCAAACTCGCCAAACTCCTTATTCTTAAAAGATATTGATTTAGTTGTGGATGGGTTCCACCGAGAGGAAGATGCCGGTGCCGGGGTAAAGCTGGCTAAGGCATTACGAAAACTCTATCCAGGGGCTCGCTTGGAAATCCACGGTAAGTTTCAAACTGCTGCCCTGTTATGGCACAAAGACCCAGCTTTAGAATCTCTCTGGTTGGATATAGCTACAGCTCGGACGGAATTCTATCCTTATCCAGCGGCTAATCCAGAAGTAGAGTCATCGTCAATTCGCCAAGATCTCTACAGGCGGGATTTTACTATTAATGCTCTGGCGGTGCGGCTGACTGGTGAGGAACGTTCGGGAGAGATTTTAGATTTTTTTGGCGGCTTGCTAGATTTGCGCGATCGCCTGCTCAGGGTTTTGCATTCTAATAGTTTTATAGAAGATCCGACCAGGATTTATCGAGCGGTTCGCTTTGCGGTACGTCTGGGATTTGAGATTGACCCTCAAACCAGAAGATATATCCATCACGCGATTTCCAGTGGCGTTTACAATCGCGTGCAGGGAGCAAAGAAACGGGCACCGGCTTTGGAAACGAGACTCGGGAGCGAGCTGAAAAATATTTTCCAATCTCCTCACTGGAAACCGGCTCTGAAGCTGTTGGGCAATTTGGATGCTCTGCGGTGCATCCATCCCAGCTTAGAGTTGGATCGGGAGTTATGGCGTCAGGTGCGTCTGGCCGATCGCTGCTTGCACCGTTTCGACCCAGAACAAACTCTCAATCGGGCTCAGATGCGCCTAGAAGTTTTAATTGCTTATTTAGATCCGGAATATCGCAAGAAAGTGGCGATGAATTTGCAGCTTCCTGCGGATAGTATTAAGCGGTTGGAACAGTTAGCAGCAGTTCAGGAAAAAGTAATTGCAGAGCTGCCGGGATGCGATCGCATTAGCGAGTTAGTAATGTTGTTGCGCCAATACGACCCGCTTACCTTAACTTCGATCGCGATCCGAAGTCCTCGGGCAGTGCGGCAACAGATTTGGCAATATCTGACTCGTTGGTCTCGGGTTAAGCCGCTTCTCGACGGCGGCGACTTGAAGCGGCTGGGCTACAAACCGGGACGGCAATTTAAGGAAATCTTAGATGCGCTGTTGGTGGCAACTTTGGATGGAGAAATTAGCAATAAGACTGAGGCTGAGGTTTTTGTCAGACAGAGTTTTTCTGGAGAATGATTTTCGATCGGGACTTACGCAAATGTTAATATCGAGCGCCACATATAGGGTTATTGCGCAGTGCTGACCCTACATCTAGACTTTATGCGCGGTGCCCACCCTATTTATGACTGGAGAGATTGCAACCAACCTTGTAGGTTTTCTACATTACCAAAATAGGCGATACCAACTGTTCGATAAACCTCTCGAACAGTTGACTGTCCAAACTGTTTCGTATTTTCACTAAAAAATGCCTTTCTATCCTCGGAATTGTTCTGCGCGTGTTCGACAATACAGCGCAAAATAAAATCATCTCTTCTTTCAGTGAATTTATTCAAGGCTCGACTAAGGTTCTAATTAACGTATAGGGTTGGAGATGGATTAAAGTCAGACGAGATGCTAAAAACATCAAAGATTGAATGAATTCAGTCTCTAAATGTTGTGAGAGTGCATCGTATCTCTCTTGAGTTTTTTTTAAGTTATTCATCGCCAATTGCGAAGCACTCAAATTGCTTCGACTCGCTTCATTAATCTCAATATTTAAATAGCGATTGAATTCATTTCTCCGCCTTTTATCTTGTTGAAAAGCAAATACGCTTCCATGTAGCAAATGCTGGGTAAGATTAACTGAACATCGTCGGGTAAGTTAGAGAGCAATGACTCAATTGCTGGATTTCTTTTTTGAGCCAAAGACATGATTCCATTGGTTTCAATATACAAAAAAACTGACATTTAATCCCACTCCCATATTCTCTCAACAAAACCAACACCTTTTTCTAGCAGAAAAGTCAAACCGATTTCATTGATTTGCGTTTTATAAGGAGGATTATAGCTTTTCCACTGATAAGATAAATCACTTAACCAACCATCTACTAAACTAACTAAATAGTCCTGAAAAATTACTTGATACTCTTGAGAATTAGGAGCATAAAATGACAAGATGTCTTCAGTCCTTAATGTCATTGCTGGCTGATAATTACCAGACTGATATATTCTGATTTGTTTGAGATTGACAAACATCAGAAAAGGTACTTGTTGATAATCCTCCAGGTGATGGATAGTCAAGTCTTCAGAGCTAAATGTCCGGTACGATCTAACATCGACAAACATCATGGGACGATCGTCTTTATCTTTGACCACGATCGCCGGGTCAAAGTCTATATTTTTGGCAACAAAATTTTCTAGAGTCATCTTCTCTCTCTTCCTTATTTATGGAACCGTGTCTTTTCTGCCCAGGGAGATACCCCGTTCGATCTGTTTAATCGTACCCATCCGAAACTAGCCGGTCAACACCTTGGTTCAAGATAAAATAAGTTTACCAGTTACAGGCCATTTCTGGCATGCGATCGCCCGAGTCCTAAATTTTTGTTTTAATCGATCGCAAAAAAATCAACGGCGGGCAATAAAGGATCTCGGACGATGCCGAGGCCAGTAAATCCCCAGCGGTTGACTAGCGGTTTGAGCTGGGAACCCGGTATAGACTCTACGGCAAAGCGATCGCTAACATCAGAACCGTATTTATTGAGATAGCTCAGAGCATCAAAATCCTCGCGAAAGAGGAGGAGATAGCCAGTTTTTGTAGTTTCGCGATCGGCCTTGCCCTTATCCGGGCGAGCTACTAGGTAACTGCCGTCGGTTCGGGAACGGAGTAAGTAATAAATTTGCGCAAACATTTTTATCTGCCACTGACTAAGAGTTTTTGAACAATTAATCGTTAGCTCCCAATTTAATCCGAGGATCGACAAACTTGAGAAGCAAATCGGCCAAAAGATTTCCCAAGACCAGCATTACTGCCCCCATCATCAAACTAGCCATGACTAAATATAAGTCTTGGTCTTGTACTGCTTGCAAAATCAGCTTGCCCAATCCCGGCCAATTGAAGATGTTTTCAGCAATGAACGCACCACTTAATAAGCTGGCAAACTCGAAACCCAAGATGGTGATGAGAGGATTGACTGCATTGCGCAAAGCATGAACGTAGATGACGCGATTTTCTGGGAGCCCTTTGGCGCGAGCGGTTTGGATGTAGTCTTGGCGCATGACATCTAATAATTGACCGCGAGTAAGGCGCTGCAAGCCAGCAAAGCTGGTGACGCTTAGGGCTAAGGTGGGCAAAATCATGTGCCAGCCAATATCTATTATTTTCCCTATTGGCGAGAGGTCATCGTGATAAATGCTAGTCATATTCCCTACAGGGAATAGAGGCACGGTATTCTGAGCGAAAAATAGCAGCAAAAGGGCGGCAATCAAGCTGGGAAATCCTTGTCCGGCGTAGCTCAGTATTCTTAGTACGCGGTCGAACCAGCGATTTTGGTTGACGGCACCAATAATGCCTAGGGGAATTGCGATCGCCCAAACTACTGTTAAAGAGGATATGGATAGCAATAATGTATTCGGTATGCGCTCCCACAATAGGTCGGCGACAGGTCTTTGGTAGGCGAAACTTTCGCCAAAGTTGCCTTTGCTGACAATCTGCCAGAGCCAAAGCCCATATTGCTCGATGGGATGGCGGTCTAAGCCAAACCTTAATCTAAAAGCATCAAGAGTTTCCTGAGAAATTTGGGGATTTTGCTCTAACTTGTCTAAGTAGTCTCCGGGAGCTAGCTGAATAATCGCAAAACTGAGAGCCGATGCCAGTATAAGGGTAGCCAAACCCTGCAATATTCGTTTGATTATATATAAACAAGTGTCGCTGGTAATGGCGGCGATCGCAACATTTCTAGCTGCTTCTAGCCGTCGCTGCATTGACGAAGCATTTACAGTCATAAATTTGGTTTATGGTTTTTCTTCTGGTTTGGGTTCTGGCTATTTTGACAACCGCTAATTTTTGGCTCGCTTTCAGTTAAGCGACTTAGTACCCAGAAACCCGGTTTCTTTAATAATACTTTCGCCAAAACCAAAAATGTCTCGAACGCTTAGGTATCGGCTCTGGGACGTTGGCGCAGCCAACTCGTGCGAGTAAGCCAACAAATACCCGATCGTTTACCAACGCTGGATCTCCCCAAACCCTCGCGCTCATTGGGGAGTGTGGGGAGTGTGGGGAGAGGGGGGAGAATTTCTTCTGGTTCTTCCCACCCCTCCCACCCTTCCCACTCTTCCCTATCTCTCTTGAAGCCCCCCTTTTTAAGGGGGGTTGGGGGGATCGTTCCCTGCGGAAAATAGGCGTTGGTATTGTTTAAGAAACCGGGTTTCTTTAGCTCTAATATTGAACTAAAGTAATAACTGGCACATCAGGAGGCAGTTTTTCTCGACCATTCAAGCCTAATAGCTCCACTACAAAGCAAAAGGCAACCAGTTCGGCTCCTGTTTGCTTCACCAAGTCGGCGGTAGCGCGAGCAGTGCCACCAGTGGCGATTAGATCGTCCACAATTAATACCCGTTTACCCGGGGCGATCGCATCTTGATGAATTTCTAGGCGATCGGTTCCATATTCTAAATCGTACTCCGCTGAATAGACCGCCGATGGCAGTTTCCCCGGTTTGCGTGCTGGAACGAAACCCGCTCCCAGCTTATAAGCTAGCGGTACTCCAAAGATAAAACCACGGGACTCCATGCCAACAATGGCTTCGGGGTTGTACGGATGGCATGTTTCGGCCATGCGATCTACAACCTCACGCAGACCCTCCGCATTTTGTAGCAGAGTAGTAATATCCCGAAACAGGATTCCGGGTTTTGGGAAGTCAGGGATATCGCGAATTAGAGACTTTAAATCCATTGACGTTCGTTGGGTGAATTGGGAATTGGGAATTGGGTCGCAACGACCAGGCTCAGGAGGGAATTGGGAATCGGGGTCCGATGAGCCATGCTCCATGTAAGACTCTAAGGGGGGCAAGATTCTAGTGCAAAGTATAAGCGATCGCACCACAGGGGTTTTTTCTGCCTACCTTGCATTGATAGAATAGACGATTGGTTGATTTAGGTATTTGGGCTCTTGGTTCCTGGTAGCACTCTGTTAAGGCAGTTTTAAGAGTTAAGAAATTTCCCTTGTCCTCGATGTCCAATGCCATCCCCCGACCGGGGACCAGGTGACAAGGAGACCGGGGGACTTGGGCATTGGGGACTTGGGGACTTGGGGGCATGGGGGGACAAGTCGATCTCCTCCTCCCCAAGTCTCCTTGTCACCTGGTCCCCATTCCCAATGCCCAATGCCCAATGCCCCATTCCCAATGCCCAATGCCCAATGCCCCAATGCCCCATGCCCAATGCCCAATGCCCCAATGCCCCATGCCCCATGCCCCATGCCCCATGCCCCATGCCCCAATATGAAAAGTTGGGTATCCTTATAATTTAGAAGTTTTTATGGATTTGGGAGTCGAACTCTGGATATTAGGAGCGTGCAGTTGACCGAGACAGGGAGTTAGCATGACCGTAAGCGTAATGCCATCAAATAGTCCGTCCGAGCAGTTAAAACCGCTAATTTTGGAAAATCTGCAGGATCCGCCGGGAAGCTGGGCGGGGGGGTGTCCCCGTCGCACCCAGTTGGAAATAGACCTGATTCTGTTGGCAATTGAAGCCTTGAATCTGAGGGGTTCCGAAGATATCCTGGCAGCAGCAAAGGAACTAGAGCTACAGGATATTATTAAAAATAGAGTGATGCTGTGGCGCTTGCGCAGTACCAACCCCCTGCGGCGTTACAGCCAAAGACGGTCTCTAACTTTGGTTGAGGCAAAGGCATTGGTCGCGATCGCCTGCCATTTGGCGCGACGCTTGACAGCACCAATTCGCCAGTTGCTCTTGGATTACCAGCAACTGAGCCAGAAGGAAATTCCCTTGCAAAGCCATATACAACTTTCTAGATACCTAGAAAGATTTCGGGCTCATTTTCGCAGCCGCATGAACCCTAGCCGAAGTGGGGTGAAGGCTTATAGTTCTAATGAGAAGCTAGACGAGCTAGCCTTAGAATTATTGAGTAAATTACTGTTCTGCACTGGGACAGCGGGAATGCAAAGGTTTTGGATAGGTTTGTTTGATGGAGAGGTTGAATGACGATTCAACGAGAATACAGTCTTCCGAATTGCAGGCTCGTTCTGGATGGGGTAACAGAGGAAATCGTTGACTCTAATGCCCCGCGTGGCCTGCCTTTGATGTCAACATTGGCTAACGTGCGGTGCTACTTGCCAGGGTTAGAGCAGCCCATCAGCGGCGGGAGCGAGTTTTTTCAGAGCTTGGTAGCTACAGTAAGCAAATATGCTCAAAGCGTTTTGAGCGGGGTGCGATCGCCAGAACTCGATAGCACGGAGCCCGCTTGGGTGCGCTTGGAAAAGGGCGCAAAAAATATGCACAGGTTAATAGTGCAAGATTTAGAAGCAAAAAATGGCAAGCCCGAGCCAATACAGGTTGACTTGACAACGCCACAACTGTTTGATTTGGTAGAAGCGGTAGATCAGTTTTTTGCCGACAAGCGGACGCTGCCGAAATTAAGGCTGGAGCTAACTCCGGTTGCCAAGAAATACGCTCGCAGCCAAGGGGAAGGAAGCAAGCGAGCGATACCTCTGGCTATAGGAGTTTCTAGCGTGGCAGTAGCAGCGATCGCCTTCTTCGTCTTGCCGGTTCCAGAAGTAAAACGACCCACGGAACCCCTGCCCCAGAACAGTTCTCAAGAATCTACCCCTGCAACAGAAGGTAGCTCCAACGGTTCCGACAGTCCACCAGGAGCTAGTCCGACGCCGGAAGGAGCTGCCAGTTTAGAGTCAGCCCTAGACTCGATACCAGAAATTAGCGACTCCAATCAATTGGCGCGATTGCAGGATCGACTTTATCAAGAACTCGACGAAGCTTGGGGAACGGATAGAACCAACGAAGAAGATTTAGTATATCAAGTAGGGGTTAGTAGCGATGGCGCTATTCTGGGCTTTAAGCCAGACAATGAAGCAGCTAGAAATTATAGCGGCAGTAACCCACTATCAAAATTGCTGTACGTTCCTACCGATGGCGGTACGGCTGCCTCGGAATCCCTAGCCCGTTTTCGGGTGGTGTTTCGAGAAAACGAGACTTTAGAAGTCAATCCCTGGCAGGGCTATGGAAATAGCGTAACTTCAGAAGCGCCAGAAATAACAGCTCCGGCTGTTATTGAAGATTTGTTGTTTAAACTGCGCTCTAAAATTAACGAAGCCTGGACGCAAGAGACAACCTTCGATCGCCCATTAGTTTACCGCTTGTCGGTTACTGAGGAAGGGGCGATCGTTGACTACGAATCTATCAATCAACCCGCCTTGGATTATCTCGGCCAAACTCCGCTACGCAGCTTGCACGATCCGAGCGCCGCAGTTTCTGGAAGCAATGGCCAAGAAGTCCGAGAACCCATAGCGGAATACCGAGTTGTCTTCACCCCTAGAGGCGTCCTAGAAGTTAGCCCCTGGAAAGGATTCTAGCAAGCAATAATAGCGAGCCACTATGAAAGTTATCTTTTTCGGCACGCCCGAATTTGCCGTGCCCAGCTTAGAAAAGTTGTTGGCAAATCCCGAGTTTGAGGTTTTGGCGGTTGTGACTCAGCCAGACAAACGTCGGGGAAGGGGCAATCAGTTTACTCCTTCTCCGGTAAAAAAAATTGCTTTGGCTCGCGATTTGCCAGTGTGGCAGCCGGAGCGAGTGAAAAAAAATGCCGAAACTCTTGAGAATCTGGCAGATGCCAAGGCGGATGCTTTCGTAGTGGTGGCTTACGGGCAGATTTTGTCTAAGAAAATTCTCAAGATGCCCCGCCTCGGTTGCGTAAACCTCCACGGTTCGATTTTGCCCAAATACCGAGGCGCTGCACCAATTCAATGGTGTCTCTATAACGGGGAGAAGGAAACCGGCATTACGACAATGCAGATGGATGCGGGTATGGATACCGGACCGATGCTGCTAAAGGCAACTATACCGATCGCTCTGCTCGATAATGCCAATCAATTAGCCGAAAAGCTGGCGGACTTGGGGGCGGAATTATTAGTAGAAACGCTTTTGAAGCTGGAGCGTCAAGAAATCGAACCAATACCCCAGTCTAATTCTGAGGCAACTTACGCGCCGCTGATTCAAAAAACCGATTATCGAGTAGATTGGTCGCGATCGGCTCTGTCGCTCCACAATCTAATTAGAGGCTTTTTTCCCAATAGCACGGCTATGTTTCGGGGAAAATCTCTCAAAATAATTGCTTCGGCACCGGTTGGCCCCGAATATCGATCGCAGCTACCAGAAGATATTGGAGTTATAGAAAAGGATTGGACAGTTCTCTCTACCCAGTCTGGACATCCCGGAGAAGTGGTTAAAATCTGCAAGGGTATCGGGCCTATTGTCCAAACTGGCGAGGGACTGCTGCTATTGCGAGAGGTACAGTTGGCCGGCAAACGGGCTCAGTCAGGCTGGAACTTTGCCAATGGTATGCGTTTGGCTGTTGGAGAAGTGCTGGAGTAAGCGGTCAGCGGTCAGCGGTCAGCGGTCAGCGGTCAGCGGTCAGCGGTCAGCTTTTTGTTGTAGATCTATAAGCTCTTCCCGCAGGGAAAGCTAATTGCTGAAAGCTAATTGCTGAAAGCTAATTGCCGATCGCTTCGTAAAAGCGACAGCCAGCACAAGGACCAGAGGGGTTGACGGCACAGCGAATTAATTCCGATCGCGCGTTATAGCGACAAGTGGCATCTCCCTGGACCCAGCGCCCGTCAAGCAAACTTTGTTCCAAAGGTCGTTCGGCAGATTGGACGTAGAGGGCTATTTTGTTTAGTCGATAGCGGCCGCAACGGAGCTGATATTTGTGGCGACGCTCCAAAACTGCGTAGGTTTGACCTTGTAAGTCTAGGTAATGACCGGGTTGAGGATTCCAATCAAGCTGAACCTGGCCCAAGGATCTAGACGCTCGGGCCAGGATGATCTCTGTGGGTAAAGAATCTGGCTCCATAGTTACAATGTGATGCTGTTTACATTTTTCAAGTTAACGCAGCGATCGCTGGTTACCTCTATAAGTTTTACATGACCTTAAGATTCTTTGTAGCGGGGCCAGAGTTAGGGTGTAGGGTGTGGGGTGTGGGGTGTGGGAGAAGAGAGAGGGAAGACAAGGAAGAAGGAGAAGACAAGGGAGAAATTATAATTCCCTACACCCTACACCCTACACCCCACACCCTACACCCCTCAATTAATTGATGAAAGTCAAGGGCAAGCTGCCAAGCAATAAGATAATTGGGACAGCGATCGCGGATTGAGTTTCGGAAAGATTGGAAATCTGATTGCAGCCGCTGTAAAGGGTGAGAATAGTATGGGAAGCTGCAAAAACTGCTAAGACGGCGATCGCTTGAGGAAGGGAATTTACTAAAACGAAACTGGCTAGTAGCAATGCACTGGCGGGCAAGAGGGAAGCGCCGGCAATAAAGGCATCTCCAGCGAAACTGCCAGAGCCGCCCAAAATTAGTCTTGCCAAAGCACTCGCTCCAGTAAAACCTATAAATGGGAATATGCCAAAAAGGATTAAGGTCGAGAGGGAAGCGCCTCCCGCCGATAAACCTAAGACGAAGCAGATGTCAAAAATAAGAGCTAATAAACTGCCAACGGCGATCGCTTTAGATGACTCTAGTTTGCTAAAAGCAGGCAGCAATCCTCCCATTGGATTAAAAGCAAAAGTTTGAACTGCTTTGAGAGTATCTTGGGGTAGGGCTAACAAGGCAGATGCAGAAACAATGCTCTTGGCATATTTTTTTTCTAAACGGCGAACGGCTTCCCTAGCTTCTCGGGCATTAACTCCTTGTTGTTGTTTGCTAAAAAGTTGAGCTGCTTTTTTCAAATCGGCCAGAGCCGCTGCTATATTTTCGATGTCAGCATAGGCAAAACCTCGCTGGTAATAGGCTGGGGCATAATTGGGATTGAGCTTTAATGCCTTGGTGTAATCTTCTATAGCTCCCTGAATGCTCGCTAGCTTGAAGCGGGCTAAACCACGGTAGTAATAAACTTCTGTAGCTTTAGGGTCGAGCTGTAATGCTTTGCTGTAATCGGCAAAAGCGTTCCTGTAGTCTCTGAGTTGGAAACGAGCGTATCCCCGCATATTATAAGCTTCGGCAAATTTTGGTTCGAGCCGCAAGGCTTCGGTATAGTTAGCTATTGCTCCTTTGTAGTCTTTTCTCTGACTTTTTTTGAAACCTTGTTTGTATAGTCCTGCCGCATCCAAAGGCTGCTGCTGGGGTTTGGCTTTTACTTCTTCTGGCTCCCGGATTTCGCGATCGTATTTTCCTCGCCGTTCCGGGTCGGAGAGAATTTCATAAGCTCGATTAATTTCTTTGACCTTTTCCGCCGCCGCCTTATCCCCTGGATTTAGGTCTGGGTGGTACTTGCGCACTAGACGCCGATAAGCTTTTTTGATTTGGTCTCGGGTTGCCTGCCGAGAGACTCCTAGAATTTCATAATAGTTGCGAGACTTGCTCATATAGGAATTCTAAATAAGTTATAATATCAAATACGGTTAAACAATCACAGTTTGTAGGGGTTCCTCGTGCCCGCCCCGGGAGCGTTTGAGGCGGCCGGGACGGGCACGGGGAACCCCTACGGTATTTATGGAACAGCTACGCGGATTTGATATAAATTCTGTCCCAGAAACCAAAGAAACCCGGTTTTTTGGAAAAACCGGGTTTCTGGCGCATCGGTTGACAACAAAACCCAGCCCTACCCTTATTTTACGATCTCAAAAGCTATTGCTCCTCCAGCACTGCTAGCACTTGCTTGGGCAAGAGCTTATCTTTAAACCAGACAATAGGCACCGAAACATCCCGGACATTGACTCCAGCTTTTTCTAAGTTGAGCCTTTCGGAAACAGCCAGAATCAAATAGTCGCATTCGGCTTTGTGAGTTTGAGCAAACTTCTTGCGCAGGTATTCCGGTCGCCAATAACCGACAATTTCTAGTAAAAAGAAGCGCCCATCGGGATGCACTAGGCGGAAATCGGGAATCATCACGCTGCCGGGAATGGGAATTAGATCTACCTCCCGCTCTAGCCGCCAATCTGTTTTTAATTTATGCCAGCGATCGGCAAAAGAAGCTTCCAGCATACTGTCATAAGGCTTGCCCGGAGGATAGTGACTTATCAAACCACAATCGGAGGTTATGGTAAAGGAGCCGGACTTCCATTCGCCGCTGTAAGAGTCGCGAGTTTGCAAAGTAGCTCGAAGGCTCCATTTTGTAACGTGCAATAGAGCGGGGAGCATTTTAGCCAGAGCTAGTCCATAGCGAGTGTTGGCTTTAAATAGGCTAGTGGGGCCGTCAATAGTAATAGTAAAACCGCGATCGGCATCTCCTTCAATATAGGCCATCAATTGAAATAATTTTAGATAGCGGAATAAAAGCTTGTATTCCCCGGGGTCATTACGGTGGGCATTGATAACAATATTCGTAGCGCGGTAAAATACCCCCTGCACTTGAGACAAGTTGTAGCGGTGCAGGAGTTCTTCGGTAGTTGGCGCTTCAAACTGAATCAATATTTTATTTTCTTCTAAGTCTGCATAAAGACCGCTTTTGATTTCTAGGATATGTACCTCTCGCTCGATTTCCTGGCTCAACTGTGCTGTCAATTTTTCCAAGACGCGCTGGCTAGATTGGGCGCTAGGGACATTTTCGGCAGAAAGGGCAAAGACCCGCTGCCGTAGTTCTGGCGGATCGAGAGGGCTGACTACTTCAAAAGTGGCAAAACTGCCCCTGAGCAGATGAGCCAATCCCCGCTTCAGGCGGTAGTCTGGGCTGTCCCCCTCGCTCTCGCGCAACTGGCGATTTAGTTCCCCTTGGCTACAGCCTTTTGCTTCCTCAAAGCAAGTGATAATTTCCTGGGCGATCGCCAGATTCTTTTTATCTAGCTTCAAATACTTGGGGACAATAGTTTCCCCATTGTGGCGGTAACTCAATAAATCTGTGGGTAACATAATTTTGGGAATTGGGAAGAGCGGAATTGGGCATGGGGCATGGGGCATGGGGCATGGGGCATGGGGCATGGGGCACTGAAAAGTAGGGTGCCGCACCGCGCACCACAATGCTTTCCTACAGGGCTTTCCTACTGAAAAGTAGGGTGCCGCACCGCGCACCACAATGCTTTCCTGCACGGCTTTCCTACAGGATTTAATTATAGAGATAGCGATTGGTGCGCGGTGCGGCACCCTACAAAAACGCACCACAATGCTTTCCTACACGGCTTTCCTACAGGATTTAATTATAGAGATAGCGATTGGTGCGCGGTGCGGCACCCTACAAAAAAGTGAAATGCTCCCATGCCCAATGCCCCATGCCCAATTCCCCATTCCCAAATATCACTCGTCGCTATCTTCTCCCCATTTGGCTGGTTTCTCTGCAGCTCGCTTGGGACGCGATCGCCCTACACCATAAATAGGAGTTGGCTTTGGCGCTGCTGGAGAATCTTTTGGAGATTCTGGCGCGGGTTTTGGTTGAGATTCTGGCGCAGAATCTGGCACGGGTTTTGGCTTAGATTCTGAGGGCGTATTGGTTGGGGCAGAGGGAACGACTTCCAGGTGCCGAGATGTTTTCGAGCCAGCGGGTTTTGGGCGCTTGGTGCCGCGCCGCCGCTGGGAGGTTCCTTCCTCGGCAGTGTTTTCTGCTACAACTTCATAAAGAATCGCCAGTTTGTCGGCAGTCGTTCCTTTGCGCAGAACCCGCCCCAAGCGCTGGATATATTCTCGCTTTGAACCGGTGCCCGATAGCAAGATAGCCACCCGAGCATCTGGCACGTCAACTCCTTCGTTCAGGACGTGGGAGGCAACCAGAGTTTTATATTGCCCGGCGCGAAAGCGAGTTAGAACTTCGTGGCGTTCTTTAATCGGAGTTTGATGGGTAATGGCCGGAATTAGAAGTTCCTGGGAGATGCGATAAACCGTGGCATTATCCGCAGTAAAAATAAGCGTGCGTTCTGGGTAATGCTCTGCCAGTAAGTCGGCGAGTACGCGCATTTTTCCATCGGTGCCCAGAGCGATCGCCTTGGCTTCTCGGTGAGCTAGCATCGCCCGCCTTCCCGCAGCCGAGCGAGCGCTAGCTTGGACAAAACGCTGCCAGCCTTTAATGCTGCCTAGAGAAATTTTTGATGCTTCTAAAAAATCGTTGCGAGTTTTAATAAGCTCGTTATAGCGATCGCGTTCCAGTTGAGAGAGCTTTACTTTAATTTGTACTATTTTATGCTCTGCTAGCGCCCCGCCCGCCAGTTCCTCAGCAGTTTTGCGATAGACCTCCGGCCCGATGAGCAGATTGAGATCGGAATGTTTGCCGTCGGAGCGTTCGGGGGTAGCGGTCAGTCCCAGGCGATAAGGGGCTATAGCATATTCGGCGATCGCTCTATTAAAATCTGTGGGCAAGTGATGGCATTCGTCAAAAATTACTAAAGCGTAGCGATCGCCTAGAGTTTCTGCATGAATCGCCGCACTATCATAAGTAGCAACTAAAATCGGCGTTTTATCCCGAGAGCCGCCTCCGAGCAATCCCACCTCGGCATCGGGAAATGCTGCCTCCAAATGAGCGTACCACTGGTGCATTAAATCCAGAGTCGGCACTACAACTAATGTGGTGCGCGGCGTTGCCTGCATTGCCAATTGTGCCAAATAAGTTTTGCCCGCTGCAGTGGGCAAGACTACAACCCCCTGACGTTTTGCCCGCTTCCAAGCTAACAATGCCTCTTCCTGGTGCGGATAAGGAGGCATTTCCAAACTAGGAACCAGTTCCAATGGCGTAAATGCCTTCGCTTCATCGACAAAATTAATATTTTCAGCTTGGAGCGTTTCCACTAGGGGACGGTATTCAATGGCTCTAATGCGAAATTTCTCCACTCGATCGTCCCAAGTGGCAAAGTCAACCCAGGCTTTTCCCCTCGGCGGCGGATGCAGCAGCAGGGTGCCCCGATGATATGTAAGAGTAGGCGTGCGAGCCATAGTTTGCTAGAGTCAGAGATTCCCAAGGGTCTTTCCTATTATAATAAAGATAGCGCCAGTCGCAATAAAAATTAAGACGAAGCAGTAATCAATGGAAAAATATATTTTGAAGCGCCTGCAAAGCATGCAAAAGGAATTGGCAGAATTAACGTATTTAATTAATCATCAGATGGAAGGCAAGCCGCCGCGCCCGACCAAGTTAGAAGGAATCTGGGCTGGTAAGTTTGAAGTAAGCGATCGGGAAATAGAAGAAGCAAAAGAGTCTCTGGAGTTGGATATCGATATCTCGCAGTAATGAGCGAACTTCAAATCCAGCCTTACCGCGCATTTGACATTTAAACTCTAATTGAGCTATTCTATAGTATCGGTGAGATATTCGATATGGCAATCCTAAATCATTTGCGATATCTGAGAAACCCGGTTTCTTCAAAAAACCGGGTTTCTGCCTCCCGGCGGTATCGCATCCTAGACTCTCGCCATATAAGTAAAGAGGAAGCAGAGATAATGGAAAAGTATATTTTGAAGCGTCTGCAAAGCATTCAAAAGGAATTGGCAGAGCTGACAGACTTAATGGCCCGTGAAATGGAGGGCAAACCGCCCCGCCCCACCAAATTAAAAGGAATGTGGGCCGGAAAATTTGAAGTAACCGATGAGGAGATAGAAGAGGCCAAGCGGGATCTTTTCCGAGATAAACAGCTAGCGGAGTAAATAAGATTAATGGCTAAAGAAATTTATGTTGTCGATAGTCATGCTTTGCTCTGGTTCATCACCGAAGATAGACGGTTATCCTCGGTGGCAGAGCAAATTATGGATCGGGCTGACGTCGGCGAGGTGCGATGCTTCGTTCCCACGATCGCGCTACGCTGAGATTGACCGCATCATCCGCAAGAAAAACCTGCCACTAACCATTGATGAAGTGCTGGCTACGATTGCTACAGGAGATGGATTCGCCGCGATCGCCTTTGACTTAGAGATTTTCCAGATAATACTGACGATGCCAGAGAATTTTGAAATACGCGATCGCATTATCGCCGCCACGGCGCGTTATTCGGAAGCCAAGCTGATTACCAGAGATGAGGTACTGCGCAATTCTGAGGAAGTGGAAACAGTCTGGGATTGAAGGTTGCTGCATCCCAGCCAGATATTCCTCTGTGAAGGGTCGGCAATCCAGGCGTTTCGCTCAGAGCAAGTCTGCCGAAAAGAAACATTGGCGATCGAGCTGGTGCATAATTGTGCCATGACTTAGAATATACTTGGACTGGTTTGTCTTCAAGCATTAAATCTTGGTAGATCGCCCGAGCGACTGCTTGATAAGCCTTCCGGGCATCTGCTTGGTTAACAACCCTAAATAAGGTTATGGTGAATCGGTCAAATATGGGATCCTCATCAATGGTCAGGATCGCTCTAATGTCGGCAGAGACTTTCAGGGAATATAGCGATGATTCGTAGCCATTGATTAGAGAAACCTTATCTAATTGTTCTAGTTTATTGCTAGCATTGTATTCATTTGGCAGCAATTGGGAACAGAGATTAATTTGGTTTATGATGTTATATCGTTCTGATTCGCTAAATTCTTTTAGCTGTTGCTCGAACTGCTCTGTGGATTCAAAAACAATATCCATTTAATTTACTCCGTATTTTTATAAGTCTAACTTTGCCTCGAACGCCAAGATATATCTAAACTCGATTTTTGTCAAGACTATTCGGACAGGCGGGACGCCCGTCCTACAGTGTGTAGGCTGCGCCGAAGCGCACCAGAGGTTATATATTTCGATCGCCTATTTTAGGGGAAACAAGGAGCCAGCGACCTAAAGACCCCGAACCTCTGGAGCTGCGGATACTTTATAAACGAGATTGGCTTGAAGTTGGGAATAAGGCGCGAGGCTAAAATTCCAGGTGCAGAAACCATTTTCGTCCGGCTGTACTCGGTCTGTGGTTTCATCGGCGATCGCCTCTACCTTGACCTGCTCTAGTTCGGAAACCGGGATGCGTTCCGTAGTCTTAATAGTTCTCGGCTCGGCACCAATATTAGAGAGAAATAAATTAGTAGTTACCGTAACGCTATTCCACTTAGTCAGATGGTCTTGTTCTTTCTTCTTGGTTTGGGTGCGTTGCACGCGCATCGCCGCATCGGCACCCCATCCCAGAGAAAACTTTTCCCCAGGAGCGATAAACAATACCGATGTTTTGCCGACAAATTCGCTCTTACGAAGCAAGTCAACTGGTCCGGCTAAAATTGGAAATGGTGCCGTATTCGTCTGCTCGCTTTTGAGAACTACTTGGGTTGCAAATTCTGGCATTAAAACATATTCGACTTCCGCCGCAGACTCAAAGGAAAATAGAGGCACGCGATAGGGGCGACCGTCAGAAAGAATAGTGGCTTTAGTAGTAGAGCGCAGATTCCGCACTTCTCCGCCATCGTCAACTCCGGGAAGTTCCACAATACCCGGGACTGTAGAGCCTTCTCCGGTACTTTGAACTTTCTGTTCCCGAGCTTGAATCTTAATTTGCGAGGATTTTTCCCGCACGTTTAAAAAATCGTCTTGGAGCAAAGGTGGCTCCGTTCCTAGGGAAGCGCGAGCGGTAGAAAAAACTAAATCTACGTTATGCCAATCTTCCCCAGTTCGCTGCCAGACACAACCATCGACGCGAAAGGAAAGGGAAGGTGTTTCGTCTAGGAGCAAGCGAGCTTGGTGCCAGGGACGCCATAAGGCATTGGGAACTACATAATCGAAAGCTAGTTCGCATTCTCCGGGGGAGGCGATCGCCAAGTCAGCTTCTATATAAGCGCTGTAAGTCAAATCCGGCCGCGACATAAGCTGAATTCTAGCACTGAGGTCGTTGAGCCGCTCGCTTAGTTGCTCTTGATTCTGATGATTTTTCAAAATCTCCCCTCGCAAAGAACGCAACTGATTGAAAAGAGTTTGAAATTGCTCCCGCCAGGATTTAGGGTCGATTTGTCCCCAGATAGCATCCACCGGCACTTCCTCCAGTCCCATGCTCAAAATATCTGCTACTTGCTGAAAGCTATATTCTTGATGCTGGCGATCTTCGCAAAGATTTTTGAAGCTATTGCGGAGCGATCGCCATTCTGCCAGCAAAGTCTGAATTTCCTGCGGTTGCTCTTCTTCCTTAATCAGCATTTGGCGGCGAATGCGAACGTCAGTTATGCGCGCTTCTGGATAACTGCCATAAAACTCCGCTCGCAGAGATTTGTCTGACAGCACCGGTGCTACTTGCTCCACCCTAACTCGCCACAATCCTGGGGTTAGATTGGCCTTGCCAAGACGCCGTACTAAAGCCCGGTCTTCTAGCAATGTAACCGTGGTAACGGGTGCATCTAGGGTTAATGCTTGAATTACTTTTGGCGGCGAATCAATGGCTTGCATAGTTTTAGGGCGGCTATATCTGTGCTTCGAGAACTATCATAACTTGGGAATTGGAAATTGGGAAGAGCGGAATTGGGCAAAAAACTAGAGTGTAGGGTGTAGGGAGAAGAAGAAGGAGACGAGGGGAGTATCAGCATTAACAGGACTTACGCATCGACTCAAGGACTAGGGGCGAACGCGGGGGGATTGCCCCTACAAATACTAGATATGGACAGGCAAGCGTAAGTCCTGATTAAGCCTCTTTTGCCTACACCCTACACCCAACACCCCACACCCTAACTATGGGTATTGGGCATCGTAGAAAAAACTACTTGACTTTCAAAACTACCTTGACAGGCTATAGCGGTTCTCAAATTGATGGAAAGTGTCTGGGCGAAGCATCCCAAGATCGGAATCCCCGTTTTACAGCAGAGATGGTCAAGGGG
The DNA here is from genome assembly GCA_010672965.1 of Oscillatoria sp. SIO1A7. Taxonomy (GTDB): domain Bacteria; phylum Cyanobacteriota; class Cyanobacteriia; order Cyanobacteriales; family Laspinemataceae; genus SIO1A7. The sequence continues at coordinate 32,996 of JAAHFN010000009.1, read as the reverse complement.
GATGCTGTCGCCCCTACCCGATCGCTTATTACACTTATTTGAGAAATGCTATATCTGGCTTAAAATTTTAGCGAGGGACCTTAAAAAGTTTGTGTAGCTTTCAAGGTTAGGACTTACGCAAGCATTGTAGGAATAGGGGCGATTCTCGCATTGGGAGACGCTATGCGCTGTCGCGCAGGCTCCGCACAAGAGCGATCGCGGGGGATTGCCCCTACAAATACTAAATACGGACAGTTTACGTCCTGAAGGTGTTCTCCCTTGACGGAAAAAGATATTGTTGATTTAATAGTAAAAATACTGGAGGAAGAAAAGCGGCATCTATGAAAAAAATTCTGGACAAAATTGTTTTGTTTTTCTTTACTATTGCAGTCGGCCTCTTGTTCGCCTTGGGTGCCGCGAACAACAAAGCTCGTACTACCCATAAATATGGAGTAGGGGGGGCAGGGCAGCTTAGGATTGTGGACGATCCGGCTTTTCCAGAACACGAGTTTTTCCAAGCGGGGCGAACTTTTCCGGTGCTACTGAGACACGGGACGGTAACTTTTGAGGACGACGCGGCGATGGACATTCGCAGCGCCTCGATAAAATTCTTGGATAAGCAATCGGAAACTGCCCTGGATTTGATTATGAATACAGGGCCGCGAACTTTCCTGAATGCCATTAACTTCTGGCAATTCACAATGGCTTCGATCTCGGGCAGAGAAGAAGGCGAACCCGTAAGCTCCAAAGGGCTTGAGGCATTCTTAAAAGAAAACCCAGTTTTTGAGAAAATCTTTGCCACTTCTCTGCGGCGATCGCCAGATTCATTTGCTCAGCTCTATTATTATTCCAAACTGGTCAACTACTTCAAAGCCAAGGATGGAAAAATTCGCTATGTTAAATATCGCTTAATTCCAGAATCAGGTTTAGAGTCGGGAATACCCTCTGCCAAGGACATGGAAACCCCTTGGCTTCAGAAGCGCCTGGACTCTGAAAACCGGCCTATTGACTATTTGCGGGCAGAATATGTCGAGCGAGCCTCGCAACAAGAAATCATCTATAAGCTCCAATTGCGCCTACAGGAAAATGTAGAGGATAATAAGGAGAGGATTTTTTCTCAGGAAGAAGATTGGGATGAAAGCACTTCTCCCTGGCTGGATTTAGCGACAGTTGCGATCGATAGAGCCCTATCTTCAGACGAAACGGAGAAACTACACTTCAACATTGGCAATCAACCAGACTCTTTAGGAATCGTCGAGGGCGAATCTATATCCGATCCAAACTCAATCAACTCGATTCGCACTCGGGTCTATAAATGGGCTAGCTCGGTACGTTTTTTCATTTATTGGCTTACTGAAAAGTTTGACAAATCTAAGCCAGCTTTTTCCTATTATGGAGAAGCAGGGCGCGACCTGCCCAGATTCGACTTTACCCGCCCCTTGCCATCCAGCGTGCAGCCTACTGGCAAATATTTCGCTCAGCTAGGGTTGCGCGTCCTGCCTTTTGCCAATGTAATTCCGCCGATTATATCCGAGCGGATTGGCTTTAGCGCTATGCCAGGAAAACATGCTGCCGAGTGGATGCCTGCTAACTTGACTCGATGCCATCCAGATAAGTTTAGCGATGCTTTCTTCGTAGAGCGTCGCCTGAATGGGTTTAATCCGGGCAAGCTCAACCGTGTCGCGGGACAAGACTGGCAATACGCAATTTCCTATAATACCGGACGCTATAAACTGGAGCCAGGAGGTTTGTTGCCTAAGTTTATAGAAGCCAGATTCGTTCTGGATGGCGAGAACTTGCAGGTTCATTCGATTAAGTTCGAGCTGGGAGAGGAAATAGCCACCCACTTCCCGGGGGATTTGAATTGGGAATGGTCAAAACGCTTGTTCCGTAGCGCCGAATTTGTATATCAGGAAATACAAACTCATCTGGGCAGGACGCATATGAATATGGATCAATATGCGATGGCCTTCTATCGTAATGTAAAGAACAATCCCATCCGCCAATTGCTAGAACCCCATTTGGAAGGTTTGCTGAATATTAACAAGCGAGGGGCGGCGCTGATTATCGGCAATACTGGGTTTCTGCCGGAAGCCTCGGCGCTGACTCCCGAGAGCGTATTTGAGGTTCTTAAAGATGAGGTTAAGGAACTAAGTTATAAATGGTCTCCGGTAGTGCAGGCGCTACCCGATCGCATTGTTAATAACTATTTTGACCGGGCAGCTCTATGTACTTGGAGCCTGCTAGAAGAATATGTAGGGCAATTCTTTGAGGAAAATCGACAGGGCATCCGCGAGCATTGGCAGGAAATCGAGGATATGTCCCGGGATTTGATAGTTCATTCTATTCTCCCGCCGGAAAAGGGAAGCTTGGCGATCGCCGGAATCGAAGACTTAAGGCAACTATGCATCTATGTGATTTATCACAGTACCTTTTTCCATTCTTGGGTGAATGGCAAGCAGTATGAAGATGGCGGCGACGTTGACTATGCGGCTATTGGTTTGTGGGATAAGGGCGATCGGAGTTACAACCAAAATACAGTGGATGAGAAGCAGGAAGCTCAGGTCAAATTGATGTGGCAACTTGCTAATGTCCATTACAATCCCATCATGGAGGTTGGCCCTGTCGCTTTAAAGAATCTGTTCTGGAAATACCGCGATCGCATTGAACCGGGCATTCCTTTGGAGTGGATTATGACCAGTATTAATATCTAACTAAGGGTGTAGGGTGTAGGGTGTAGGGTGTAGGGAGGCAAGGGACAGTTCTTAGCTTGTGAGTTGCAATTCTTTAGTTTAAAATTTAAAACGGGAGCATTTCACTTTTGCAACTAATAGCCCGAAGGGCTTTGTTTGTGTAGCCGCGCCTTTAGGCGTCAGGCGGCAGCGTACAAAATTGAAATGCTCCCTTTAAAACTCACAAGCTAAAATCTTAACATTTAAACTTCCCCCAATTCCCAATTCTTCATTCCTAAACCCCACGCCCCCCACACCCTACACCCTAAACCCCACACCCCACACCCTAAACCCTAAACCCTACACCCTACACCCTACACCCTACACCTAGGGTGTTGACTCTGTGGGTTTTCCGACTCGTTGGCTACCAACGGGGATCGCGCCGGCTCGAAAATCCCGAAACCCTCTCTTAGTAAGGATTTCAGCCCTCTCTAGACGCGGTACAAAAACTGCATGAAATCCATCTTTGTCTTTCCCCACAGAGTCAACACCCTACCCTACACCCCACACCCCACACCCTACACCCCACACCCTAAAGCTAATCTGCAAACCACAAACCAAGTTCTGGTTGCAAGCTTTGTGCCAGAGGTTTTAAAGAGGCTCGCACTTCAGAGCCAGCCGGGGAAACCGTTGCTCCCTCAAAAATAAGCAATTGCTCCAAAGCTTCTAGTGGATTGTTTTGTTGTTCGGGACTTAGCAAAAACAGCATATTGCTATTGTTACAGCGTTCTGCTTCGTCTTCTAGCAAACAGATTGCTGGGCTATCATTCACTCGTCCGCTAGACAAAAACATTTGCTCTAACCGACCGTTATTACGAACGAAATTATCGACAATTCCTCTTAGTCGTTGCGTTGCCAAATCGCAACGGTTCTTTGGCGGAAGCGATCGCGAATTGTTCCAGGTCAGCATTGGTCTGGGAATAGATGAGTTGCCGTTTTGGGCAAAAGTTGCTATGCCTCCATCATATTCTATGCAACCAAATATGGGAGTTTGTCCGCTTTCAGCTCTTGGGTTTACAGGCCATGTTTTGGTTCTGGCTATCAATCGATCGCTCGTCGTATTATTCCTAAATAGATTATTGCCCGTAACTTCTGCTCTGGCTTCGGCCATGACTAGCAGGCCATATTCCTGGTTATTCTCTATAATATTTCCCTGCAAAGTCGGGCGAGACTGTTGCCCGATCGCTATCCCAGTTTTATTGGCGCGAATGTGATTATCTGCCACTACAGGTGCCGCTGTCTCCCCTATAGCCAAGCCCAATCCAGTATTCTGAAAATCATTATTTCTAATGTCGCCACTGGCCGAGCCAATAACGGCAATCCCATTGCCTCTATTATTCAGAAATAGATTATTGTCAATTCTGGGAGACCCGTCCCCGGCAACTACAATACCATCTCGCCCATTGTTGGCAAAAGTATTATTGCCGATTGTAGGATTGGTTCCATCTACTACAATGCCAGTGCCTCCTTGGTTGTTATTAGTAACGGTTAAGCCGATAATGCTAGAATTTTTTGCAGCCAAAATAGCCGTATTGTAGTTGCCAGAAGTGCGCGTCACCAGAAAGCCTCCACCTAAAATCGTAACTCCTCGTCCCTGGCGATCGCTATCTCCTTTGAGAATAATCCCCGGCTTCAGTTTAATCGGAAATTTTTCCTGGTTATAAGTCCCCGGAGCGAGCTGAATAGTCGTTCCCTGTCTGATTCCTTGCAGGGCATAGGTAATAGAGCGAAAAGGATTGTCCCGGCTGCCAGCCGTCGCTTTATTAGTACCTCTCTGAGGATCGACATAATAAATATTGCCCTCTTCTGAATCGGGACTCGGTTCTGGAGGTAAGTTCTCTGGAGGTAAGTTCTCTGGAGGTAAGTTCTCTGGAGGTAAGTTCTCTGGAGGTAAATTAGCTTGCGGCGGTGAAGGGGTTGGATTGGGAGAGTTTATGCCGCCAATGCGATCGCTCTGGCTTCGATGGGTCAGTCCATAGCGAATCATTTCCCTATCTGGAGGATTGCGATTGAATTCTAGTCTAGCCGCCCGCACTTGAGGATGGTTTAGAAAATCAATAAGCTGCATTCCGCAGCTATTATTTACATTCAACTCTGGAATGCTGCTACAATTGTTTTCAATGCCGCGCCCCCGACCGTGAATGCCGATTAACTGTCCGCTGGCGTTAAAAATCGGTCCGCCGCTCGTACCCGCTCCCGTTTCATTGCTGTAGAGCAAGCTGTAACCCCCATCGGTAGAATCGGAATTAACAATTTCTCTGATAGAGCCTGGAGTTAGACGTCGAAAGCGCGTCGTCCTTCTTAAATCTGAGGGATTTCGCCAGCCGCTCACAAAGACCGATTCGTTTTTTCTAACCCTTTCGCTAGCTATCCGAGCCACCGGATAGGAGCGATCGCTTTCAAATTTTAGCAATGCTAAATCCAAGCCGTTAATTTGTTGTCCCAGATTTCCCGCAAGAGAACCCAAAGGGATAATTGCACTGCTATTGGAGCTGGCATCGACGTAATGGACTCTACCGTCAGGAGTCGCGATCGCGTGGAAACCGCCTCTTTTCAAAACAACATGTAAAGCGGTTAATACATAATAAGTGTTGCCATTGCGAGCCAGAATAACTCCACTGCCGGTTTTCTCTCCCTGGATAATTAGGCGATCGCCGCGTTTGGTGAGATTGGGACTAATTAATACCGAGACTTGCCAAGCGATCGCGTCAACCTCCCTTTGGCTCAGAGCTAGCGCGTTTAGGGCAAATGGTGAAATCGCCCCTACACTTGTGACCAATGCTGCACCCGCCCCAAACAAGCAGGCGGATAATCGACTAGATAAAATCATCATGGCTAACTGATTTTATTATAGATAATTTTTAAACAGAGTTATGTAGGGGCGATTTCACCATTTGCCCCTACCATTGCCCCTTATAGCTTCTTCCGATCGCTATCTACCCAAAAGATCCAGAAAGCTTTTTGGCAAAAAATTAAACGGGAATAATTTTGCCCGGAGGGAGCATTTCAATTTTGCACGGGATAGCATAGCTATGTAGGTTGGGTCCGGGAACGAAACCCAACAAAACTGGCGCTATTGTTGGGTTTCGTTCCCGGGCGCAACCTACTACTTACAAAATTGAAATGCTCCTTGCCAGGGTCAATCTTAGGGATAGAACCCGAGCTTGGGCAATCCGAGAGTTTCATCCCAGCCCATCATTAGATTCAGACATTGAACTGCCTGACCGGCTTGCCCCTTGAGCAAGTTATCAATGGCGGACATGACGATAACTCGATCCGTGCGCTGGTCAACTTCAATACCGATCGAGCATTTATTGCTACCAAGGACCCATTTTGTTTGGGGATAGACGCCATTGGGCAATACGGTCACCCAAGGGGAATTGCGATAAAACACCTTATATATAGTGACTAGGTCTTCTCGGACTAGACCTGGGTCCCGCAAAGTGGCATAGACGGTGGCCAAGATGCCTCGAATCATGGGAATCAGGTGAGGGGTGAATTGTACCCGCACTTCATGGCTGGCAAGATCGCTACATATTTGTTCGATTTCGGGAGTATGTCGATGGCGGGCAACGCCATAGGGGCCTAGAGAACTATCTGCCTCCGCCAGCAAAAGATTGGTTTTGGCTTCGCGACCCCCGCCAGATGTACCAGACTTAGCATCGATAATGGCGGTTTCCGGTATAATTATGCCCTGCTTGAGTAGGGGAGTGAGAGCTAGGAGGCTAGCGGTGGGGTAGCAACCGGGACAGCCCACGAGTTGGGCCTCTTTGATGCGTTCCCCATAGAGTTCTGGCAAACCATAAACTGCTTTAGCCGCCACATCGCGGTCCGTGCGTTCTATTTTGTACCAGTCTTGGTAGGTTTCTAGGTTGGCAAACCTGTAGTCTGCTGAGAGATCGAGAACTTTGCAGCCTTTAGCCAATAGTTCTGGAGCTATTTTGCAAGCGAGGCCGTTGGGTAGGGAGAGAAAAACTGCCTGACAGCGTTCTGCGATCGCCCCCACATCTACCGGCTCTACCACCAAATTCGTCGCATCGCCCAGATGGGGATAGATATCGGAGAAAGATTTCCCCGCACTACCCTTTCCTCCTAAATAGACTATTTCTACTTCTGGATGATCCATCAACAATCTAACCAGTTGCACCCCTCCATAGCCAGAGGCCCCTACAATTCCTACCGGCACTCGTCCTGAATCGCTCATATTGTTCCTCCGTTATATAGCCTTGTAGTTAAATTTTTTTGGTTACGGCTGCATTGTAGTGCTTTCTTTGGGATTTGAGGATGGAAATGATTACAAAGGCGATCGCCTGGATATCGAATTCCCAGACCCTGCCCTCTGCTCCCCTACCCCTCTGCCCCCCTACCCTCTGCCCCTCTTATACAGGTCCTTAATTGGGATAAATGTAAAGAAATATTACAATAATGCCGTTAAAGTGGCAAAACCCCTTGACAGTTCCAAAAACAGTCGCTATGGTATAGAACATACCCGGGTAAATTGATTCAGCGTCTTATGCAAGATAAGCAAAAAGTTACATTGTATCTACCACCTGACCTGCATCGCAAACTAAAAATAAGAGCGGCAGTTGACTCTGAATCAATGTCAACAATCGCCGAGCGAGCGATCGGATTTTATATAGATCGCAGCGATGCAGTAGATGAAATAGAGTCATCATATGGGCGGGTCCATAGAGTTTATAGCTGCCCAGAATGTTCTAGCTCGATGGTCATCCGCGATGGTGAGTTAGTATCCCTGAAAAACCAGCCAAGCATATTAGTAGAAGAGGATTTGTCGGTGGAGCAAGTGCCAGGGGTCAACCCGAACACGGAGCGACAAGAAGAGGAACAATTAATTCCTTGCTAAGAAACTAAAAAAAATTCCTAAATATATTAAGTAAGGGGCATCGCGCTCATCGTACTGTAGGCACCGTTCTAAGTTAGGTCGATCGTTATGCAAGAAGAGCTCGGTATATTAATAAAAGCTCAATATCCTCTTCTCTCCCTCGTAACTTTCGAGGAAGAAAGGGCAGAGCAGGCGATCGCAAAGATTGCTGAAAACAGCAAGCCCCAGCGACGAGTGTTTATATGGACGCTGACTCATGGGATGGTGGAGTACGGTCAACCAAGAGTGACCCAACACAACACGGTCTCGCCGCAAGCAGCAATAGATTGGGTAATTAGGCAGAATACACCGGGGATATTTGTATTTAAAGATTTGCACCCATTTTTAGATGGGATGGGAAATGCAGAAGTAATCCGGTGGATAAGAGATGCGGTGGCCAGCTTTAAAGGCACGGACAAAGCGATAGTATTAATGTCTCCGGTACAACAAGTACCGATAGAATTAGAGAAGGAAGTTGTGGTTCTCAATTTTCTTCTGCCGAACATGGCCGAGCTAAATCAAGTTCTATCGCGTCAGCTAGAGAAAAGTCGGAGCCGCCGCATCAATACCGAAACTCGGGAAAAACTGCTTAAAGCAGCCCTAGGTCTGACGCGGGATGAAGCGGAAAAAGTTTATCGTAAAGCCCAGGTAACCGCCGGTCGCCTAACGGAGTCAGAAGTAGAAATAGTTCTCTCCGAAAAGAAGCAACTAATCCGGCGGAATGGTATTTTAGAATATATAGAAGAAGACGAGACAATCGATTCGATTGGCGGCTTGGAAGAGCTAAAGAAGTGGCTCAAGCAACGCTCGAATGCTTTTACAGAAAGAGCCAGAGAATATGGGCTACCCCAACCAAAAGGAATGCTGATTTTAGGCGTTCCCGGCTGCGGAAAATCCCTAATTGCCAAAACCACTTCTCGCCTCTGGGGCTTGCCTCTATTAAGATTGGATATGGGGCGAGTGTATGATGGCTCGACAGTAGGGCGATCGGAAGCAAACTTGCGCAGCGCCCTGAGAACTGCAGAATCGATTTCCCCAGCTATTTTATTTATAGATGAATTAGATAAAGCCTTTGCCGGTGGTGCCGGTTCTGCGGACTCCGACGGAGGAACTTCCAGCCGGATTTTTGGCTCCTTCCTGACCTGGATGCAAGAAAAAACATCTCCAGTGTTTGTAATGGCAACAGCCAATCGAGTCGAAAGGCTACCGGGAGAGTTTTTGAGAAAAGGACGGTTTGACGAAATATTTTTCGTTGACCTTCCCAACCCAGACGAACGCGAAGAGATTTTCAAGATTCACCTATCCAAACGGCGTCGAGATATCTCTCGCTTCGATATCGCACAGCTTGCCAAAGTTTCCGACGGCTTTTCTGGAGCAGAAATCGAGCAGGCCTTAATCGCAGCCATGTACGAGGCTTTTGCTCAAGATAGAGAATTTACTCAATTGGATATTATTGCAGCTATTAAATCAACGCTGCCTCTGTCGAAGACAATGACAGAACAAGTAACGGCCTTGCGCGATTGGGCTAGGCAGCGAGCTAGGCCGGCTGCATCTTCCGTCGCTGAATACCAGCGGATGGAATTCTAAAAAGCTTTCTCTTGCTTGTAGCAGGAGCAAAGGGCTAGCGATAGAGCTAGCAGTCTCGCTAAAAGTCGCATTTCCCTAGCGACTCTTTCAATCAAAACGTTGTCGATAGATCCTAATTCCTACAGGAGGAAACTCAAATGTCTCACTTCAGCACCTTGCGCACTAAAATCACTGACGCCGAAATCCTGAAAAGCTCTTTGCGCGACCTGGGCATTAGCGTTCAGACCGATGCTGACGTTCGCGGCTATAACGGCCAGCGCGTCCGTGCAGATTTAGTTGCAGTTATGGATGGCGAGTACGATCTCGGCTGGTCTCGCAACAGCGATGGTTCTTTCGACCTGATTGCTGACCTATGGGGCGTTGCCAAGAAGCACAATCAGACCGAGCTGATTAATTCTATTAATCAGAAGTATGCTGTGAACAAAGCTTTGTCGCAAGTACGTCGCCCTGGTTTGCAGAACGCCAATGTTAAAGTCGCTGTTCAAAAGTAATAGCAAGGACAGCGCGTTCCTTTTCTTGCGGGTTAGCCTCGGGTTAACCCGTTTTTTTGTTTTAGGGTGTGGGGTGTGGGTGTAGGGTGTGGGGTGTGGGGTGTGGGGTGTGGGAAGTGTGGGAAGTGTGGGGAAGTGTGGGAAGTGTGGGAAGTGTGGGGAGTGTGGGGAGTGTGGGAGGAATGGGAAGTGTGGGAAGTGTGGGGAGTGTGGGGAGTGTGGGAAGTGTGGGAAGTGTGGGAAGTGTGGGAAGTGTGGGAAGTGTGGGAGGAATGGGAAGTGTGGACCCTACGAAAGGGCTCTCCTGAGCTTGGCCGTTGCGGCTCAGGAGTGGGAATTTGATAACAATTCGGTAGCCGAATGCTCCCCCCCACACTCCCCACACTCCCCACACTCCCCACACTCCCCCTCTCCCCACACTTCCCACACTTCCCCCTCTCCCGCTCCCCATGCCCAATTCCCAATTCCCCCATTCTTTAAGCATAAATACTTAAAGAATAAGGATATAGAAGAAATATTTGCCCTGACTCAGAGGGATAAAACAAAGAATTGTGGAGATTTCCCTTGCATCAAGGCCAAGCGACTTTATGATCGTAGAAAGGGGGTGGCTTCGGGAGGGCAACAGCAGTTGCTAGCTCCAAGCGTAGGCCATCCTCAATCTCTATCTTAAATATCTTTCATGCAGACCGAAGCTTTTAGCGAGCTGTTTCCGCTATTTAGTGGCGCCAGCCCAGAAACACTGGAATGGCTGCTGTCCGTTGCAGACGAACACGAGTATCCGGCCAATAGGGCTGTATTGATGGAAGATGCCTGGGGTAATGCCGTGTACTTTCTGCTATCGGGTTGGGTCAAAGTCCGGCGCCTGTCTGGAGATAATGCCGTGACTCTGGCCATTCTAGGCAAAGGTGACTTTTTTGGCGAAATGGCAATTCTGGACGAATCGCCCCGTTCCACGGATGTAATTGCCCTCTCTCAAGTGCAACTAATCAGCGTTTCTGCTCAGCGATTTATTCAAACCCTATTTAAAGACGTTCAGTTGCACCACCGGATGTTACAGTTGATGGTTAGGCGATTGCGGCAGACTAACGTGCGATTTCAACTCCGCAATAAGCCGCCAGCAGTAAAGCTGGCCAATACATTAGTATTTTTGGCAGAAAACTACGGACATCGCACGGATAAGGAAACGGAAATTTATAATATCCCCTTTAAAGACTTGGCGGACGTTACGGATATTGGCTTTGAAGAAACCACCCAAATTATGGAAAAAATGCACTCCAAAGGCTGGCTCAAAATCGATCCAGAACGTCAGGCAATGTACTTAATCAATCTGAGACAGTTAACCCAGTTAGCTGGACATGGATAAAGGAGAATGAAGGATGAAGGAATCGGTTCTCGTCGGAATAGAGAAGAAATAGATTCCTTCATCGCTTCAGACTTGCGGAGGTTGACAAGAAAATTTTATACTTTCCTAAACCCTAGTCGAACGAATGACTGAAGCAACGAAAACTCGGCCAAGCAGCAAGAGCGGCATCGTTCTGGATTTGCATTATCAGGTCGCGATGCCTAACCCAAATTCGCATTTGTTTGAAGTGATGTTGCGCGTCAGGGGGTGGCAGGCATCGTTACTGGATTTAAAAATGCCGGTGTGGACGCCCGGTTCCTACTTGGTGCGGGAATATGCCAAGCACTTACAAGACTTTTCGGCGCGGGATGAGGAAGAGCGATCGCTCCCTTGGCGCAAAATAAGCAAAAATCACTGGCAAATAGATACTCTTGGGGTCTCGGAGATAACAGTTCGATATCGCATCTTTGCCAACGAGCTGACGGTGCGGACGAATCACCTGGATGGAACCCACGGCTATTTTAACCCAGCCGCTTTGTTCTTTTATATACCCGGGCGCGAGGAACAATCTATACGCATAACGATTGTACCGCCCCAAGCAGAATGGCGGGTGACTGTGCCCCTTTCCCCAGTGCCAGGAAAAGCCAATACTTTCTTGGCTCCAGATTTTGATACTTTAGTTGATAGCCCTTTCGAGATTGGCAGCCATAGATCCTATTACTTTGAGGTTGACGGGCTAGAACATGAATTGGCTATCTGGGGACAAGGCAATGCCGAACCATCAAAGATAATTCCCGATATTGAGAAAATTATTCAGGTAGAGGCAGATATATTTGGCGGGCTGCCTTACGATCGCTATTTATTTTTGCTGCATCTTTCGGCGCAAGGCTACGGCGGCTTGGAGCATAAAAATTGCTGCAGCCTGAATTACCCCCGCTTGGGTTTCCGCTCCCAAGATCGATATCACCGATTCATCCAACTGGTTGCCCACGAATTCTTTCATCTCTGGAATGTCAAGCGCATCCGCCCGAAGGCTCTGGAAGAATTTGACTACGAAGCAGAAAACTATACGACTTCTCTGTGGTTTTGTGAAGGGGCGACAAGTTACTACGATATCTTGATTCCCGCTCGGGCAGGGATTTACGATGCCAAGACTTTCTTGCAAAGTATGAGCAAGGATTTCAGCCGGTTGATGGCTACTCCCGGGCGGTTGGTACAGCCGGCGAGCGAGTCGAGTTGGGATGCTTGGATTAAGCTCTATCGGCGAGATGCCAATAGTGACAATTGCCAAGTTTCTTATTATCTCAAAGGTGAAATGATCTGTTGGGTGCTGGATTTGCACATTCGGGATCGGTCTGGCAACGAGCGATCGCTCGACGATGTGATGCGCTATCTCTGGCAAGAGTTTGGCATTGCCGAAGTCGGCTATAGTCCAGAGCAACTTCAGCAAGCTATAGAATATGTAGCTCGGGAGGATTTAGGAGAATTTTTCGATCGCTACGTCTATGGCACTGAAGAGTTGCCCATCGAGCAATACTTAGAACTATTCGGTCTGAGAATTAAAACGAAGGCCAATGGCAATGGCAATACAGCGCCTTTCACGGGCTTGACTGTAAAGTCGGAAAATGGCAAAAATTTAGTCAAGTTTGTGGAGGTAGGTTCTCCAGCAGTGCGGGCAGGAATCGATCCGGATGATGAATTGCTCGCGATCGACGGCCTCCGAACTAGCGCGGAGGAGCTTCCCGAACGTCTCAAAGATTACCAACCGGGGGACGAGATTGCGATCGCCCTTTTCCATCAAGACGAATTGGTCGTTCGTTCTCTGATTCTCGGAGAACCTCGCCCCAGCTCCTACCGGATAATGCCGGCGAAGCAACCAACGCCAGGGCAGGAAAAAAACTTCCGAGGCTGGCTCAAGACAGAGCTATCAGATATACGGTAATGGGGCATGGGGCATTGGGCATTGGGAATGGGGCATGGGGCATGGGCATTGGGAATTAATTATTCAATATTTCCCCCTGCTCCCCTGCTCCCCTGCTCCCCTGCTCCCCTGCTCCCTGCCTCTTCCTATGCCCAATGCCCCATGCCCAATGCCCAATGCCCATTTACAGATATATATAGAGGAAAAAACAATGACACCACAACCCCCGCCACCTCCACCGATCGCTCCCCATCAGATGACTCTATTGCGGGTAGTGACTGCTATGGCTTGGGCTGACGGTCACTTGGCTCAAGAGGAAATTGATATTATGCTCGATCGCTTTAGTCACTTGTTTGCCAATAGCGACGAGCAACGGCAAAAACTGGCAGAAGAATTGCGGGACTATATGATGCAAAATATCCCTCTGGAGGAGCTGATTCCCAAACTGAAGTCCCCCCAAGAGCGGGAATTGGTATTGCAGTTGGGCTACGAGACGATCGCTTCTAGCGCCCGCACCCCGGACGAGCCGAATATAAATGAAGATGAAGCCGAAGCCTACCAAAAACTGATCGGTCTGCTCGGGGTGCCTTCCGATGTAGTGGAGCGCATAGAGCGGGAAGTTAACGAAAGTTCCTCCGGCGATCGCCAGTTAGTGGATCAAATGGTCGAGCGGCTCAAGAGTTTTATCCAAGGTTAATTGGAAGTCTTGAGAGGTTTAAATTTTGAGTTTTGAGTTTTAAGTTCTTAGCTTGGGATTTTTCAACTTTCGTAGGGGCGGTGCCCTTCCGCCCCGGTTGGTATGGAGGTTGGTATGGAGGTTGGTATGGGGTTGGTGTGGGGCAGCCGGGGCAGCCACGCTCTTGACTGCCCCTACAGGAATTTTCGCTCTTGATTTATCTGTAGGGGTTCCCCCTGCCCGCCCCGGTTGGGTTGGTATGGAGCAGCCGGGGCAGCCACGCTCTTGACTGCCCCTACAGGAATTTCCCAATTCATTTAGACGCAATCAAATTTTACGCAAATCCAGGAGAAAAGAGACCTACATGAGCCAGTCGGAAACCACGCGGATGCTAATTTCCCACAATTTCGATTTGCCAGAGGACAGTTTTCGCAAGTTTAGCCGCGAAGAATTCACTCAGATATTTGCCGATGGGTTCAGTCAGTATCCAGAAGTCCAGTGCCGTCAGTTAAGTCACCCCCATTGGATAGTAGAAATTTTGTTTCCCAAGGTCTTTTCTCCACCTCAAATTGGAGAAATCTGTGCTGGTGCCCTAGCCCAAAGCCGCAGCAAGGATAAAGGTGAAGGCGAGCCCGGTCGCGATATCTTGATTTTGGGAGGGCTAAAGAAGACGCCGCCTACAAGCGATTCTCCAGAAACTCTGCAACCGGGGGAATGGGGAGTGGACGGGGTGGAAACTCTCTCAGCCGATCGATTTTTGTCGGCGATCGCCTGGAATGAAAAAACGGCAGGGAAGACTATTGAAAATGTTTTTAAGGTTGAATTAAGGCAATAAAAATGGGAATTGGGAATTGGGAATTGGGAATTGGGCGTTGGCAGAGGGAAAAATGAATATCTGAGAAACCCCGGTTTCTCGAACAATACCTTCGCCAAAACGCAAAAAAACCTTATTTTTAGGTTTTTCCCGGGAACGTTGGCGCAGCCAACTCGTGCGAGTAACACAACAAATGCGAGGTCTAATACCAACGTCAGATCCCCCCAACCCCCCTTAAAAAGGGGGGCTCCAAGAGAGATGGGGAAGAGTGGGAAGGGTGGGAGGGGTGGGAAGAACCAGAAGAAATTCTCCCCCCTCTACCCCTCTCCCCACACTCCCCACACTCCCCCAATTATAGCGTTTCTCAAATAAGTGTAATAAACGATCTGACCCTAGAAATGTAGGGGCGACAGCATCCCCAAGACCATCTATGCTGTAAAACAGGGACGATCGTATTGGGATGCTTCGCCCAGGCACCTCACATCAATTTGAGAAAGGCTATAATCGGGGGAGCATTTCACTTTTGCAAGTTGTAGCAAGTTGTAGGTTGGCTTTCGTTCCTCAACCCAACTAGAGGGTCATTGTTGGGTTTCGTTCCCGGGCCCAACCTACAAGACCGACAAGACACTATTTCACTTTTGAAAACAATAGCCCTTTTGGGCTTCGTTTGTGTAGCCGCGCCAGGCTCCGTCTAGGAGCGGCTAAGCCCAAGGGGCTGGCGGCGGGAGTGCAAAATTGAAATGCTCCCGTATATATACAGTATCGCCCCGAATCACAAACAGAATACGATAAACGGCTGCTTTTTTGGCGGTATAGAAACTGTCTAACCTCTTCAGGAAAGACATCGTTTTCTATGGCTAAAGCATATCGCCGAGGTTTTTCTTGTAGGGTTGCCAGCTTATTCATCAAATCTCGAAAATACCGATCTGCATAGTCAGGGTTTCCTTGTTTTAACCCATTCGTAAGCTGTCTCAATCTCAATTTCTGCTTTACGACTTAGTTTAACTTGAAATACCATGTTTTTGTTGCATTGCTTGTTGAAATTATGCTAAGGAACGAGTGCGATCGGCGTTCGCATCGGCCAATCTTTCTTTAATACCTGCGATCGCTTCTAAATATTCCATAGCGTCTAGCAACTTTTGGTAAGACGTGGCATCTTGGACGACCAATTCAGCCTTGCCATTTACAGTTATAACAATGGGCTTGCGGGTTTCTTTCATCTGTTCGATAAATTCAGATGTATTGTGCTTGAAACTCGAAAGAGACTGAATATCGCTACTCATGTCTATCGTGGCCATATTAGCAATAAATTTGCAATTAATTTAATCTTAGCACTGGTCAATAGAAGGATAGGGGTATGTTTATGCCAGCCTCGGTGTGCTTGAGAATTTTAGCGATCGCCCCGCCCCCGCCCCCGATCTCGCTATACCGCGATCGATGAAAATTGCCCCTGTCACAGTCCAGGAGCGATCGCTTACTGTATAATGACAGCAGCAGAACTGCTAAGAAAACCCAATGCAATATAAAGTCCGACTGAAAAAAACAGACGAGGGATATGCGGTCTGGTGTCCTAGTCGATTGTCAATAGAATATGAGATAATCTATAATATCTGATAATGCGAAAATCAATAACATTTTCCAATCAATTTTTCGCTTCAAAAAACAAAAGCTAAAATGCGATCGCGCTATAGCGTTTCTCAAATTGATGTGAGGTCTCTGGGGCCCGCGCATCCCATTACGGGGGTTACCGTTCTACGGCCGAGATGGTCAAGGGGGATGCTGTCGCCCCTACGTTTCCTTCGGTACGTTTATTTGAGAAATGCTATATCTAGGTGAATTTGCTTTTCGAGCCTCGGCAATTAGAGAGCGATCGCCCTAATTTAAGCTGGCCTGCCCTTGCCCTTAAGCATTCACAAATTAGCTATTTTTGCGAATCGCCTTGAGAGCATTTCAATTTTGCACGCCGATGCCCGATACCTACCTATAGGCGCAAGCCATTCCTCGGTAGCATTCCAATTCTGGCTTGGACTCGCCCAAAAGCAAAAATCTATTTTGCTAGTTATGGCTAATTTTAATTATTCCTAAACCTTAACAGGGTTGATAGGCCGGTCATAGGCAAAACACCTATAAACAAACTGCGCGTCTTCGCAAGAGCAACCCCATTTTACCAATCAATAATTCAGAACTTACGCAAACTGTTCGTACCTATTTGTAGGGGCAATTCCCAAGCGAGCGATCGCGTTGGCCGAGGGAGCATTTCAATTTTGCAACGGAGAGCCCTTAAGGGCGAGAGTTTGTGTAGTCGCGCCAGCCGCGAGCGGAGGCGGGGCTTACGCCTATAGGCGTTAGGCGGCAACATACAAAAGTGAAATGCTCCCTTGGCCGAGCCTGCGCGATCGCCCATAGCGTCTTTGCGCCCCGATCGCACTTTGTCGTTGCGTAAGTCCTGTAATTGTTAGCGGCCTGGGAAACAATTAATGGCGATCGCAGAGATCGCGCCCGACCATATCCCGAAAGTCCTGAAAGTCCCGAAAGTCGCCATGTCCCCCGGTCTCCCAGTCTCCTTGTCCCGAATTAAGGCCAGTGCTAAAAAAAGAGCGAATTTCTCCCAAGGGAAAACCCACCCGCTGCCGCGACAGGGTGCGAAATCGGCGGTACTTTGGGGTGGGCTATCTTCCCGACCCGGGCTAGCTATTGGAGTAGGCCAAAGGACTTGTTGCCCAATGTCCAAGGCTTACCGTAGCAGCTCGGTTTTTTTAAGGGAGAAATCTTTTTGATTGAAAACCTCCTAACGAATGTTTGCTTTGACTGGTAAGTTATGGGGTCGCGGCCAGCCGTGGCCCCTTTTTATGCACCCCTTAGCTAGGGAGCTATAGATGCATAGTAGCACGGTTTTCCTCAAACTTCAACATTGAAGGCAAAAATTTTTTGTATCTTCTGCATTTTCTGGAGTTTCTGGACTGTCCTATAGCCTAATCTTACAACTGTGGCCGCCATTACTGGATCCCCGGCCAGCAGATTTGCTGGCACCAAAAATGTTGGCAGGAAAACATTATACCTGGCCCCTTATATCAAGTCTGGTTAAATACCCACAGAAAAAATTTAGAATCTCGCGTAGGACGGGCTTCCGAAAAGTCCCTTAGAGCTGGAGGGACTTTTCGGAAGCCCGTCCTACGCAGAATTGACTTTTTTTTGGGGCATTCAAACCGACATGATATAGCCTTTCTCAAATAAGTGTAATAAAACAAACGTAGGGGCGACAGCATCGCGAGCGACAATCTCGGCTGTGTAACGGTAATTACCGTATTGGGATGCTTCGCCCCAGACACCTTACAGCAATTTGAGAAACGCTATATTACTTACAAAATCGTAGAAAACCGGTTTTTTAGAAGCCCGAGAAACCCGGTTTTTCAAACAATACCAACGCCTATTTTCCGCAGGGTCGGATCCCCCCAAGTATAGCGGTTCTCAAATTGATGTAAGGTTTCTGGGCGAAGCATCCCAATACCGAAATTCCCGTTATACAGCAAAAATGGTCAAGGGGGATGCTGTCGCCCCTACCCTATCGTTTATTACACTTATTTGAGAAACGCTATAAGGTGTTGGGTGCATTTTGGCGAAGGTATTGTCGAAAAAACCGGGTTTCTGAGGTTTCTGAGGTTTCTGAGTCTTAGCTCTATCGTTCTAATATTAAATCCGGTTAAATGCTTATAAATAGCGTAGGGGCAATCCCAAGAGCGATCGCATAGCGTCTCCCAATGCGAGAGTCGCCCCGTCCGCCCCCGGCCGCCCCAGACGCTCCCGGGGCGGGCACGGGGGCACCGCCCCTACGCTATTTATGTGTAATTAACCGGACTTGATATAAATTGTCGCGGCCTTTAAGACTGGCATAGTTGCAGGACAGGCGAGACGCCCGTCCTACAGAGAAAGCCAATCTAACCGTTAGAAGGGAGTAAAGAGCCGGTGAACGACAAAGTTCCGTTCGTCAGAGAGAGCGGTATTGCCGTTAGTATCGGTTGCTCGTCCTTGCACATTGAGAATCACCGTTCCCGTGAGAACGTCGGGAGCGGTAACGTTGTACTCTAACGAATCCGAGTTGTTAGTTGCTACCACTTGCCCATCTACTAATAGTTCCAGACCGCCGATGCCGACATTATCAGAAGCATCAAGGCGAATTGGTACTGAATCTAGTGGAGCGACCTGAAGGCCAGCATTGAATGGGTCGCTATCAACCGCGCGATCGCTAATCGATATTGTGGGCGGCTCCAAGTCGGGAACAAACAGATTCCAGGCCAACACGTTGGACTCGGTAGTATTGCCGCCGGTATCCGTCGCCCGGACTCGTACCTCTAAAGTCTCGGCTCCGGGAGCGATCTCTGGAGCTACAGTTACGAACTCGAAGGGCGCAGAAACATCGTTATCCGCTACCTCGCCATTCACCAATAGTTCTACATTGCTTACTGCTACATCATCCTGTACGTCCGCATCAATCTGAATCCGCTCGCCAACTTCTACTCGGTTGCCAGCTATGTTGCTGGTAATAGAAGCTGTCGGCGGTGTTTCGTCATTGGGATCTAAGATATTCCAAACCAGGGTATTAGATAAGGTGCTATTGCCAGCAGTATCGAAAGCCCGGACTTGGAGGTTATAGGCGGTATCCTCCAGATTGAATTCTGGAACTGTGGTTATAAAGTCGAAGGGATAAGAGACATCTTGGGCGATTGTTTCTCCATTGGCCAAGAGTTCCACATGGCTTAATTGGAAATCATCTTCAGCATCGATGCTAACAGCAAGGCTCGCTCCGGCAACCAGTTCGGCTCCGGTCAGAGGACTGGCTATGGTTACTGGAGTTGGCGGCTTCCCTTCCGTATCGAAGGGGCTGTAATTCAAAACTTCCAATCCGTTTTCGGTGCCCACATAAGCTATCCCTCGGCCGATCGCCACATCGTAAGGGTTACTCGAAAGCGGGAAGCGCTGGAGCAAGTCGTCTGAGTTGGTATTGTTCGGGTCGCTCGTATCGTACACCTCAACAAAGGCACGGAAATCCGCTGCCAGTACCCCTAGGTTTTGCTGCGGTCCGTTGAGAGCAATGCTCCGCGCCGCAAGAGCGCTGTCAGACCGTCGGATGCGCTGTGGATTGCTGGGGTCGCTGACATCGACAGTATGTATTCCTCCCCCTGGCAGCCATACCGTATCGTCGCTGGCAAAGATCCGGTTAACAGTAGTGCTGTTGAGGCCACCCACGGAACCTAATAGCGTCGCTCCTCCCGTGGCAGCAGCAGAAATGTCAATAACCGATAGCGTGCTGTTTGGAAATCGGCTCACATAAGCATAAAGCTCGGTGCCTTCGCGAGCCAAACCCGTAATCGAGCCAGTCCCGGGTAGAGTCAAGTTTTGGATGACAGCTCCATTCTCTAAGTTGACAACCTTGAAAGAAGTGCGATTGGCTGCATAGGCCAGACCGTTGGCCACCTCAACTTCTCGGGCAGCACCGGAAACGGTTTGCTTGAGCTTGGGTTCGTTCGGATCGGAGATATCCACCAGTTCCAGGCCCGTCGAAGTTGCCACCGCTGCTATCTGTAGGTTGGAGTCAACCCCGACATCGTAGGCATAGCCGTCTAAGTCGATTTGGCCTAACTGGATGGGATTGTTAGGCTCGCTGCTATCGACAATTGCCAAGCCGTGGCCGCCGGTTGCCACATAGAGATGTTCTCCTTCCGGCACTACTTGTTCGGAAACCCCACCCGGGGGCAAGTTCAAGCTAGCGATAATGCCGGTGGGGAAGCCAACACCGAGACCCTCTATATTTTGCTGGATTTCGACAAAATCGTCGATTCCGTCGTTATCGGTATCTTTTGACGACTGGCTAGTACCGATCGCCCATTCCACATCATCGGGCAAGCCATCTCCATCGCTATCCGGCGCTGTAGATGCCTCAAACCCGGAGGTTGGCAAATGGGTCGGCTGCCCGGAGCGAGAGGTAGTCCCGAAATTATGGGAAATCAAGCCGCTATCCGGGTCAAAAACAGCCTGGTTGTAGGAGGAGTTGGGACGCAGGAAAAACTCGTATTCCCCAGACTCCAGACTGCGAGTCCGCAACGGCGGTCCCGATTCCAAGTCTATGGCCACATAATCCTTACCGTATTTCAAGGCCGAGCCCTCAGCGGCCAAGCCAGTTCCCACCACAGTCTGGCTGAAGATAGGCGTATCCGGGTCGTCGGAGAAAATCGAAATCTCAGCTCGCTGCAAGCCTACAAACTTGGCGTCAAAGGTCACGTCCAGATCGTATGTATCGCCGGGATTCAGCACCAAGGGATTCGCCAAGCGAGCGATCGAGAACTGGTCTTTGCCGGAAGGATCGTTAATGCTAATCTCGCGAACGGTCAGGGCGCTATTGCCGCTATTGCCGATCGTAGCGAACTCGGCTACGGTCAGGGGTGCAGCCGTTACAGAAAGACCGCCGACATTATTATTGTCAGTCGTTACCTCAATGTCGCCATCGGCGCTTTGACCGACACCTTCAATCCTGAATTCATACAAGGGTATGTTGCCGTCGTTTTCGATAGTCAGGGTTGCTTCTTGCTCGCCCTTTTCTGTCGGGTCGAAGGTTACGGCTAAGGGCGTCGTTTGTCCCGGAGCCAGAACAGTCGTGGCCGGTTGCGCGACTTTAATTGCGGAGCTGCCCGAGAAGCTTACCTTGGAAAGGCTTAAAGCTTTCTTACCGAAATTCGTCAGCAGCAGATTCTCCGTTGCCTCTTGGCCGCCGGGGCCGTCTGCTGTCACTTTGCGGAAGCTTAGACTAGACCCGAAGGCTGCTGCAGTGGGCTTCGTTATTCCCAGAGCGCCAGTATTTGAAGACCCTATTCCGTCTCCTTCGATAGTCAGTTGACCAACCTGGACGCCGTCCGGTTTACGAACCCGAACTGTGGTGCTGAGATCGTCTTGGGTTGCCGTCGGGTCGAAAGTAAAGGTTCCCGAGCTGGCTCCCGAACTGTAAGAGAAATGGGTTAGGTCGTCCAGTTGTATAGTTGTTCCTGCGACGCTTGGAGATAATTTCAAATCTAGAGGACGTTCTTTCTTGTCTCCGCCAGCACCATCATTGACCGTATCCAGCATTTCAAGGGTTTGGTCGTCATGGTTGGAGTCCGCTGCATCTACATAGCGATAAACGAACATCTCCTGGGTATCAAAAAAATCGAAACCACCGCCCACTGTCCGGGTTGCTAGCTTGATCGTTAGCTTAGTCCCGTAAAGAGCGTCCTCTGTTGTGCTCCCGATCAGTTCTTGGACATCAATCTTGATGTCCGTCTTTTCTCCGGGTCGTACATCAAACGCGCCTACACCATCTTCAAGCCAAATAGGCAAGTCGATAAACTCCTCGGCATGCTGACCATCCTGGTTCGTAGAGTTCGTACCGCCCACCTCGATAATCACCATCATTGGCGTTGCACCAGCATTGTCTGGATGGCTTGATGGATGCTCATTGGGATTTGGGCGGTCGGCGCGGTTGCCGAAGGACAGGGTTAGCTCGCCGCTATCGTCGTAGAAAAAGTAATCCTGTACTCCCGAAATTTCGGGTATCGGCGGCACGTCCACAGTGGGAGCGGGCGGCAAGCCTAGTAATTCGGGATGGTAGGGATCGCCAACAGTGAACGGAACTAGGGCGTGCCAGCCGGGAGCGGTAATTCCTACGCCTGGGTCGGAGGCGATCGCCAGCCCATCATCAGTAACCGTAGCCGTTCCCACCGATTCCCACCGACCGGAATCGTGGTTAAACGACATAATCTGCCCTTGTTCTCCCGGAGCCAGACCTTCCACATTCGGGAAAGTCACCGCCGCTGGGGTATCAAAATTATTCACTAAACCATCTTCGTTTAGCGCCTGAATCGACACCACCAACTGAGGCGTAATGCCCAGGGGCAGAGGTCCAGGAATCCGGTCTGCGGGCACGGGAATCACCGTTGCTTGGGTGGCAGCCTTACCAGACTTATCCACCGCACTATTAGGAGCAAACTCAACGCTCATCCGGTCCCAAGCCGCCGCATCAACATTGGGAAGAATTTCTTGCAACGCCGCTTTGCCCGCCGCTCCGAATCCTACCGATTGGGTTTCGGTCGCGCTCAAAGAAACCAAATCTCCCACAGCCATCGAAGGCAAATAGATATCGAAAGGCGTGCCATCGCTTGTGAGCTGAACCGACTGGCCGGGAACGCTGTGGAAAGGCTTGCCCACTGTGGGATAAGTCCGACCTGCTGGGGCATTGGTCGCCGTAGAGCCATCGATATGGACGAAGAACTCTGGCCCGGGCATATCTTCTAAAATAAAGAACCCGTTTTCGTCAGTAGTAGCGCTTGCTTCTGGCAAACCATCCACCCGAATCGTCGCCCCGACAATGGGAGTGGGAGTCTCGCCATCGCTGTAGGAATCGTAAACATAACCCCAAACATCGGTATCGGGAATTCGGGTCATGGAAGTAGTCCGAAACTCATGGGAAATATCGCCTCCGGGAGTTCCGTTGGCATCCGCATCCAGAATGCCGCCATCTACCCCCAAGACTCCTTCTCCATCAATTTCAATCCGAATTTCCGCGCTTTCCGCCCAAGGATTATCCGGGAAGAAGCGAGCGAATTCGCCGGTAGAGTTGACGACCCAGCGTCCCGCTACTTCTCCACCCAAAGCGATTACTTTGAGATTTTCGGAGCTAACCGTATCGGGATTAACCGGCGCAGAGAAGCGGATTAAGACTTCTCGGTCTAGGGAAACATGTTCCTCGGTGAGAGCCGGAGATATTTCGACAATTTCTAAGGGACGAGGTTCGAGGGTAAAAGCAAAATCTTTTATTGACGAGATATTGCCGTTTTCGTCGGCGGCCTGGAAGCGAAGAACCCGGGAACCCGTTGGCAGAGTATCCCCATAAATTGCCTCTAATTGAGCCCGATCTAGAGACCAACTGCCATCGGCCTCAACGGCTACATCTACGAAATCGGCCTCCGCCATATCGTCCAAGCCGACGCGCAACCAGGCGACTTCCCCAGAATCGCTTACTCGTCCGTTCACCGACGGATCGCTAGTTATTAGATCGCTATCGGATTCCCCAGTATCGTTAACCAGAGAAACTTCGATTTCTGGCGGATGATCCACACTGGGAGGCAGTACAGGACCGACTTGCACCGGAAATACCTGAGTGCTGACGTTCCCCGCCTTATCCGTAGCAATAATAGTTAGACTCTGCTGCCCATTAGCAACTTGGCTGAGATCTAATTCGACATCAAATGCCCCAGTTTCGTCCGCTTCTACCGTAACTTCTGGCAAGTCGCCAATGCGATAGCTCAACTCGACAACTCCGGAACCTGCGTTGTCGCTGGCGTTCCCGCTGATTCGCGACCCGGGTAACAAGGCATTGTCCAGAGACTGAGCTAAGTTCACGACGGGTTCGGCAGTATCGAGGGTAAAAGGAATCTCGACAGTAGATGTATTGTCGTGAATGTCGGTAGCTTCCAATTGGATAACATGGTCTCCATCGGGCAGGTCACCCCCAGCAATTTCTTGGAGTTTGGCCGCATCCAAAACCAAGCGCCCGTCGTTCCAGGCTTCTGCGGTTATGTCTTGTAATTCTGCTTCCGGGGCAGTATCGAGACCAACGCGAATTTCTTTGATATCGCTGGTATCGACGATTTGTCCTTCTACCCGAGCCACAGAAGTAATGCTATCCCCAAGTTCGCCGGTATCTTGGACTTGTACGTCTATTTCTGGAGCTGTTGTATCCAGAGCGGCTTCTACTGTTACCGAATAGCTGCTAACTGTCTCATTTCCCGCCCGGTCTATGGCTTTGACAATGAGAGTCTGCGCCCCTTGGGGCACTGTAGTAAGATCCAGTTCTTTCTCGAAGTCCCCAGAATCGCCAAGTTCTATAGAAACTTCCTCGTTTACTCCCTCAAAGGCGTAGCTTAGGAAAACTAAATCCGAGCCGGTGCCGTTGGCAGTACCAGCAAGGCGCGACCCGGGAACTAATACGGCATTGGCCAGATTCTCGCTAAAAGTCAATGCTGGATTGGCGCTATCGAGAGTGAAGCTAATCTCGGAACTGGATTCATTCCCGGCTGCATCCCCTGCTTTGAGATAGACGGTGGTATTGCCATCGAGCAATCCTGCCCCAGCAACTGTTTCTAGTTCGCTGCGATCTAGGGCGAAGCTGCCATCATCTTCTAATGCGACAGTTGTAAAGTTTTCTCCGTCGAGGCTAACTTCAAAGGATGTACTTTCTCCTGTGACAGAGCCGGCGATCGCTGGGGAAGCAGTAATCCCATCGCTATTGCTAACTCCCGTATCATCTGCGATCGCGCCAGTTATGACAGGAGCAGCAGTATCCAGCTCAAAGGACAGCTTGAAGAAATCGGAAATATTTCCTTTATCGTCAACAGATTGGAGATAAAGGGAATGGGCTCCATCTGCCAAAGCCGCGCCTGCAATTTCTTCTAGCTTGGCTCGGTCAAGAGAAAAGCTGCCATCGGCTCCGAGCAAATCCTTTACTTCTAGGAAGTCGGCCACCGGCATATTATCCAATCCGGCGCGAACGCTGGCAATTTCTCCAGTTGTGCTGACAGTGCCAACTACCGTTACCTCGGAAGTCAAACTATCTGTATTGTCAGTACCCGTATCGGTTCCTAGAGCAACTTCTATTGCCGGCGGTTGCACTTCTGCAAAAAATGCCTGACCTTCAGGGGTATCCGTCCAATCCAGATTGGGGTTGATAACTGTCTTTATATTTGGCGCAGTTATCCTTGCTCCGGCTACTCGAAAAATAATATCGTTATAGTCGCGATCGGATCCGGTATCCACCCGCTTGTCTTCCATCACGAAGACGGTGCTATCTCCTGTAACATCGGCAATCTGACCGACATGGAAAGCATCATTAGGATTGGCCGTAGCCATTGAGAACAGAGGTTGTTTATCTCCCTGGGGTCCGACACCGTTGGAGAAAGCATCAAAAGCCTCTTGCACCGTTCCATTGGGAACCTGCAACAAGCCATACTCGCCCCCTGGAGTTAGCTGAAAAGTTTTTGGCCCGAGATACTCCCCTTGATTTGGATAGAAACCGTCAAAGGAAAAGTCTTCTCGGGCTTTTTCCACAGGATCGCTGATGACTATATAACCCTCTGGGTCGTCGGAATTGCCCGATAGCGATCGCCGCAGCGCTTCTTCAACAAAGGCAGAAGAATCTAATGCTAGATTGCCCATCCCTTCGATATTAAAGACGGCGACTTCTCCTTTGTAGTGACCTCCATCGTTCAAGAAATCAAAAGTCACTTGGCCGGTGTCGCCCACCTCAACAAGGCCCGATTCAAAAGGATTTACCGGGCTTAGAGCTGACCGACCCCTCGGCGGCGGCGGCGGAGAATTGCCCGTAATGCTTATCGGTTGCTCCGAAAGATTTTCTGGAGAATCTATTACTGTCGGTCCTACGAAATCCCCTACAGGACTATTTAGTGCTGTCGGTCCTACGAAGTACCCATATTGCGCATTCTCTGGGTCTAACCCCAAGCTATCGCTTGCAATCCCGGGAGGAACCGGCAATGGAAAGTTACTACTCTGATGGCTAAAAATGTCCATTTTTACTTGCTATTTTTTCTTTGCGATCGCAGTCGTGCAGTTTGGGTTGGCGAACAGACAAATCTTGATGTCTGGTCATGGCTGGTTCTAAGGGCCGAATTGGCGACTTTCTGGGACCCTATCGGTGTCAATAGGTCACTTTAGGACCGCTATTTTAGAACCGCCGTTTTCCCTCAAACCTACGGCTGCTTTTGGCTGCCTTAGAAAAAATCGCCCCAAGGCAGGAGCGATTTAAGGAGCTTCTACTGATGTATCGGTAGAAAAATTGCAAGTTTTACGAGATTTCGGGATTTTGTTGCAAAACTTTACATTCGGTTCCGTATTTAGGAGTAAGCGATCGGCTTTTAGTTTTTATAGGACTTACGCACTAAGATTAGGGCCAACAGCCCGTAACGATCGTGGTAAAAGAGCAACCTCTTGGGGCGAGAGCTTTCCTTCCTGCATGGGTTTCTGGGGGCGAAGCATTCCAATATAGCACTACACAGTAAGGTTAGGACGGTTACGAAATGCCCTAAGCTAAGAAAGGCAAGACTTTGACCGATAGCTGACCGCTGATAGCTGACCGCTTACTGCTATATAATAATTTTTGTTTAAAAGCAAAGGCTGTCTCGGGAATGCTGTCGCCCCTACGGCATGGGTTTCTGGGGGCGAAGCATTCCAATATAGCACTACACAGTAAGGTTAGGACGGTTACGAAATGCCCTAAGCTAAGAAAGGCAAGACTTTGACCGATAGCTGACCGCTGATAGCTGACCGCTTACTGCTATATAATAATTTTTGTTTAAAAGCAAAGGCTGTCTCGGGAATGCTGTCGCCCCTACGGCATGGGTTTCTGGGGGCGAAGCATTCCAATATAATAATTTTGTTTAAAAGCAAAGGCTGTCTCGGGAATGCTGTCGCCCCTACACCATCAACCGATATTCGGAAGCTCTCATAGAACTCATGCATCTTTGAAAGGGGGGAGTGCCAAATTCCGCTCTTCCCCAATTCCGCTCTTCCGCTCTTCCGCTCTTCCCCATTCCCCAATTCCAATTAATAAAGGGACGCGGCATTGCCACATCCCTTTATATAGATAACTATATATTGCTAAAAGAGTCGAGCTTTTAGTTTACTATCGCGAGCGAACTTAGTATAATTGATTATCCTCAAGGCTTATCCCGATCTGGTTCTTCATAGCTATCCCGATCTGGTTCTTCATAGCTGGGGGCTATGTCTTCTAGCATTTTGCTCAGTCCAGCAAGAACATCGCCACCGCCTGTTGTGCCCAAAACTTGTCGTTCCGGGAAGGGAGAAGGTCTATCCAAACTGCGGGATATCGCTTCGCCCACTTGTTTGGAAATCAAAACCTGAAGTTCTTTTTTCGCTCTTTCTCGTTGATAATTAGCGCCTTCTTCAGTAGTTGCATAAAGAGGAGGCAATCTGTTTAGGGCATAGGCAGCAATATCTCCTACATCCAAAGTGCGATCGCTAGTGGCTTCAATTTCTGCTACCCGGGCGATCGCCTCAGATAAGACCAATTCTTCCATCACATTAATAAATTGTTTGCGCGGAAGAACGACAACCTCCCCAGTTAACAGAGCCCCCATTAGGCGATCCAGGGACATATATTCTTCAATGGACAATTCCGAGGCGGTATTGCATATTCGTCCCACCTCGGCTTCCATTGCTGGCGTCAGGTAACCATCCTGCAGTGCCTGCTCTACTATTTTTTCGATACTCATAACGCCTCTGCTGCTCCACGGCACTTGTCATTTTGGGCATATTCGGTATTATTGTGCCCTAGAATCCCCGTAATGATAAATCCTACACCAAAAAATGAGCGGGGTGACGCCAGGGTGGGAGGAAGCGATCGCCTGGAGCATGGCAGGGAATTATTCAAAACCGTCAAATCGCCAGGGTACTGGATCGACTGACTTGCCATGAACGTACAACCCCCAGTGCAGGTGAGGTCCAGTGGATATACCCGTAGAACCCACAGCACCAATAATTTGACCCGGTTGCACGAGTTCGCCTTCCTTAACATCAATGCGGCTCATATGTAAATAAAGAGTAGCCACCCCTTGGCCGTGGTCTATTCCCACAGTATTGCCGTGGAGTTCAAACCCGTTAGAGACATAACCCACCAAAGCCACGCGACCTGCTGCAGGGGCCACAATCGGCGAGCCAGTAGGAGCGCCATAATCAACCCCACTATGGTAATAGTTTTCGGCAAACACTCCATTATAGTAACGGCGAACGCCATAAACGCTGGCAACGCGACCGGCGTTGGGGCGCAGAAATGGTCCATTCCAAAACTTTTTGGGAGTAACCAGCTTCTTAAACTCAGTCACGCGGTCCCATTCATAATCGGTAACTTGCAGGTCGGACTTGCCGGGGGGAAGCCAGATAGATTGAACGGGAAATTCGCGATCGCCCAGCCAAAGGGCTATATTCCTTTCTTCTCCTTCCCCAGCAACGCGGATAACTCGCCTTCCCGGCTCTTCAAGTGGCGTAGTGGGCAAGAAAGCACGAAATCTTCTCGGACCGATAGGAAAAGTCGGGTAAGTTTTGTTTCCCAGAAAAACAGTGGGACTCGAAGCATCCCTGGCATTCGTTTCAACTACTACCGATAGAGTTTCCCCCAGTTGGGGATTGCTGGGCGTCACCTGCACTTCTAGAGCGATCGCCTTTGCCCCCAAAGCCAGGAAAAACGAAACAGACATTCCCAGGCTCGCTCTGGCGATCGGCGATATTAATTTTTCTATTAATTTCTCTGCCAGACTGCTGGCCTGGTTTTTGCTCGGGCCGGACAATTCATTGCCCGCAGGATTAATCAAACGCAAGATAGACATATGAGAGCGATCTTTACCTTATCTTTATTGCTTCGGGACTTACCGCACATAGCAGGAGATCGGCTTTGAGCCTTCAGCCGATCTGCCTTCAGTAGCCTTTAGTAGGGGTGTGCAATGCGCACTAGACACCAATTATATCGTTCTTTTCTTAAAAGAATTGTCGCCACACGCTATATATAGATATAAAGCCTATAATTTGCCTAACTCCTATAATCTTTGTCGTTATGCTATTGCTAGCTAGATGACCGGCCTCTTTTGCCTTTAGTTTCCAAGACCAGGCGTGGGGAGACCGAGGGGACATGGGGACATGGGGACTGGGGGACATGGGGGGACATGGGAAGTTTTGAATTTTGAGTTTTACTATCAGGACTTACGCAACGACACTATCGATTGGGGAGGTCGCGGGGGGATTGCCCCTACAAATACTAGATATGGACAGGTAAGCGTAAGTCCTGACTATTTCAAGCCGGCGATCGCCTCCTAATTTGCGGCGGACTAATGCCCCTGACCCAAGTGCAGCAGACCATTGCTCCTTCCACTCCCCTATCGGATTCTCTTACTCTCGTTTCTGGACTCGCGCCAGAAATTAATTATTCCGATTCTGAATAGGGCGAGAATAGGCCAATCTTGCTGCTTGAGAAACCCGGTTTTTTGGACAATACCTTCGCCAAAATCAAAAACCCCTTGATTCGTAGGTTGGGTTGAACTCTTGACGTTGACGTTGGCGTTGGTGCAAAGGATGTAGGGGCGACAGCAACAAGAGAGACATCCCCGTTGCTATAAGGTAAAGTTATTATCCAGGGATGCGCGGGCCCAGACGGCTATGCAACCCAGGGCGAAGCATTCCAATACAATAGATTTTTGCGAAGAAACCAAAGATTGTCTCGGGAATGCTGTCGCCTCTACAATTAACGTCCGGAAAAATGGCGAAGGTATTGTCCAAAAAACCGGGTTTCTGACCCGCCCAAAAATTGCTAATTAGGATTTGGGCTTGATAAAAACGATCGCTTGTCGCCAAATCATAATTTTCTTCTCCTCACGATCTATTAAGGAAACGCATTCAGTATCCTGCCAAAAAATGCGGCCAACCAGTAAATCATCTGTTACCAGCTTCATTTCCACTTCTTTTTTATCTTTAATTAGAGACTGGAT
This sequence comes from Oscillatoria sp. SIO1A7, assembly GCA_010672965.1. Lineage (GTDB taxonomy): Bacteria > Cyanobacteriota > Cyanobacteriia > Cyanobacteriales > Laspinemataceae > SIO1A7. The sequence continues at coordinate 2,979 of JAAHFN010000009.1, read as the reverse complement.
GGTGCGAATGCTGGGCAGACTCGTATCTAATTCAAGCATGATCGTCGATCGCTTATAGGAGACTGCTAAGATTTTACAGCAGCTAGCCAGGAAATGCGATCGGGAGACCGGGGGACCGGGAGATGGGGGAACCGAGGGACCGGGAGACCGGGGGATTGGGGGAGTGTGGGAAGTGTGGGAGGTGTGGGAAGGGTGGGAAGTGTGGGAAATTAGAATTAATTTTAAATAAGGAGAGAAGCTGATGAAGATTGAATTTACTAAATATCACGGTCTGGGAAATGATTTCGTTTTGATTGACAATCGCGACAACCCAGAACCAAAGCTCAATTCCGAGCAAGCAGTGCAATTGTGCGATCGCCACTTTGGCATAGGTGCCGATGGAGTCATCTTTGCTATGAAGTCGGAGCAGCCAGAGTTCGATTACAGGATGCGAATGTTCAACTCTGATGGCTCAGTAGCAGAAATGTGCGGTAATGGCATCCGTTGCTTGGCTCAATTCCTGGCCGAATTAGAAGGGAAAAACGGAGACTCGCAGGAACGAGAATATAAAATAGATACTCTTGCTGGGGCGATCGTGCCTCGCCTGCAAAGAGATGGTCAAATCCGGGTTGATATGGGGCCGCCGGAGCTGGAGGCAGCCATGATTCCCACTACTTTAGGGAGCGATTCTCGCCTCAAAGTTATCGAGGAACCCTTAGAAGTTGCAGGGCAAACTTGGTTAGTGACCTGTGTCAATATGGGCAACCCCCACTGCGTTACATTTGTAGAAAATGTAGAAGAGGTGCCCCTAGAAACCATTGGCCCGTTATTCGAGCATCATCCCGCATTTCCCAAGCTCACCAATGTAGAATTCATTTCAGTAGTAGCACCTGACTATCTGAAAATGCGCGTTTGGGAGCGGGGAGCCGGAGTGACCTTGGCCTGCGGAACGGGAGCCTGTTCTTCCCTGGTAGCGGGAGTCTTGACCGATCGCTGCTTGCGCAAAGCCACTGTTGAACTACCGGGAGGCAAATTGAATATAGAATGGTCTGAGTTAGACCAAAAGCTATACATGACCGGCCCAGCAACAAAAGTGTTTGTTGGCTCTTATGAAATATAGGCTCTTATGGGGACGCCAAGAAATAAATTACCCCATTTGTAGGACAGGCGGAATGCCTGTCCTGGTTTGGAGCCTTATTGTCCGTATGTATGTATTTATACGCGGCCATAGTCGATGGACAGATACCCTTAGTAAAATGTCATTTTAGCTAAAAAATCTATAGATAGCAATAAATAAGATTTTGGCGCTTGTGGTTTCGTCGCCGAGGTTGCAATAAAATAAAAACTCGCTTGTTTGTCGAGCAAGCTATGAAATAGTTAAGATTCCAGTATAATATACTTAATTGTTGGGGTTATTGAAAAGAATAATCGAACGGTTATATTTAGATAACTTTATATGGAATGCCCTAGAAAAAAAGGCGATCGCGCCTTATGATGTGTCTTAAATTGAAAAAGCAATAATATAGTAACTCAATTAAGGGCAATCCAGCTCAACTAACAAACAAGAGGGATTTTTAATGGGTGGAGGGATATATCTAATCCAAGGTGAGGATAGGCTTGTGGAAATGACAGAACAAGCCTATGACTCAGAATATCAGCTACAGGACTTGCTGGAAAAATATCCGAATCTGCTGGCGGGAGACCAGATAGGTAGGGCAACCCCAAGACGATGGTTATCTATCTCGCGGGAGATGACAATGCCAGCAGAGGACGGTACGAGTCAATGGCCTATCGAACATTTATTCTTCGACCAGGATGGAATTCCAACTCTAGTAGAAGTCAAATCGATAGCTGCCGCAGATATACGACGCCAAGTAGTTGGACGAATGCTTGACTATGCGGCTAATGCCTTGCTGTACTGGCCGGTAGAGTCAATGATTGCCCACTTTGAATCGAACTGTAGCGAGGTTGGACGAGATCCAGAAGAAGTTTTTGAAGAATTTCTCGGTGCTGATGCCAATGAAGAGCGCTTTTGGCAGAGAGTAAAAACAAACCTTCAAGCGGGCAAGTTGCGCTTGGTCTTTGTGGCCGAAGAAGTCAATAGCGAGCTAAAACGGGTGGTGGAGTTCTTAAACGAACAGATGGATCCCATAGAAGTTTTGGCTGTTGAGATAAAGCAATATGTCAGTCAAGATGGTTTGAGAACTCTGGTTCCGAGGCTCATAGGTCAGACCGCAGAAGCTCAGCAAAAGAAATCTAGCGCAACCCGGGAAAGAAAGTTGTGGGATGAAGTCTCCTTTTTCAAGGAATTCCAAGTCAAACAAGGCTCGGAAGAAGCCGATATGGCCAGAGAACTCTATGAATGGGCGCTGGAGCGAGAAGTCGTAGAGGTTCAATGGGGAAGAGGAGGAACCTATGGAGGGTTTAGCGCCAAACTGAAGCAAAAGGGAAGAAGGTATCCGACTCTATTCTTAATTGATATTGCTGGCGAATTTCAGATTTACTCGCGAAGTTATGCTTCTATAGCACCATTTGACGATCAAGAAAAATGGCTAGAATTGCGATCGCGAATGAGTTCTATCGGTCTATCCCTACCCATAGACCCCAACGAGACCCGATTGCCCAATTTCCGCATGTCCAGCTTGCGAGATGAAGACGGCCTAAAACAAGTTATGGCAACATTTGACTGGGTAATTATGGAAATTCAAGAGTCAAGTGTTAGTTAGCTTTTAGCTTTTAGCTTTTAGCTTTTAGCTAGAGAGCGGTCAGCGGTCAGCGGTCAGCTATTAATCTTTTAAATAATTAGCTTGCCCTGTCTTGTTGGGTAATTAGCTTTTAGCTTTTAGCTTTTAGCTAGAGAGCCTTTAGCGATCGGGAATAAGCTTTCAAATTATATCAAATCCGTTTAATTTAAATTAAAGTTAAACAGTTACAGCATTTGTAGGGGCAGTCCGAGTGGCGGTGGCTGCCCCGATTGGTTTGGGGCAGCCACCGCCACTA
>JAAHFN010000089.1:3503-23001 GCA_010672965.1 Oscillatoria sp. SIO1A7 | reverse complement strand
ACATGACTAAAAATTTGCATTTCTTTTGGAGTTATGGCGTAGTACAATAATTCCTGTAATTAGTCGTAGGGGCGGTGCCCCCGTGCCCGCCCCGATTAGATTGGTATGGGGCGGGCACGGGGGCACCGCCCCTACATTAGATACCACCTCTGAAATTATTAGCTTACAAGAGTTTCAGCGGACTGCGAATCCCCGTTCCCTTCATACAAATGATTAAGGCTCGCTATATCCGCAGAGTTCTTGCTAAAGCCATGATATTCTTGAACTAAATATAGCGGACGTTGCTTGACCTCCTCATAGACTCGTCCCAAATATTCCCCAATTATCCCCAGTCCTATTAACTGGATTCCTCCCAGGAATAGCACTACGACTATTAAGGATAAATAGCCGGGAACCGTTATCCCTACGATCGCGGTAAATACAACCAGATAAGTAGCATACAAAAATGCCAACAGAGATATCGCTAAGCCAAGATAAGTCCAAATCTTGAGGGGAATAACGCTAAAAGAAGTAATCCCATCAACGGCAAAATTCCAGAGTTTCCAATAGTTCCACTTGGTTTTTCCTTTGTAACGAGGTTGGCGATCGTACAGGACTGAGAATTTCTTGAAGCCAACCCAAGCAAAGAGACCTTTCATAAAGCGAGTTCGTTCGGGCATCTTTTTCAATGCTTCTACGACTCGCCGATCTAACAAACGAAAATCACCGACATTAGCAGGAATATCAACGGGACTCAGCTTGGCTATAGTATAATAAAAAGCTTTAGCAGTGAAGCGCTTGAGCCAACTATCATCTAGGCGCAATTGACGCTGAGCATAAACTATATCATAACCTTCCCGCCATTTCTCAACCAGTTTTTCAATCAATTCTGGAGGATCTTGCAAGTCTGCATCTATAGGAATAACAGCTTTTCCACGAGCGCTATCTATCCCTGCGGTTAAAGCAATCTCTTTGCCAAAATTGCGGGCAAAACTCACTACTTTAATAGCTGAATTGCGCTTGCTATGTTCGATTAACAATTTGAGAGTATTATCCTTGCTGCCGTCATCGACACAAATAATCTCGTAGCTAATCTTCAATCCATCTAGAACGGAAGAGAGACGCTCGAATAAATGGTCTAGATTAGGCTCTTCATTATAACAAGGAACTACTACAGACAATTCTACCGAATCTAAACTTGATTCTATTGTAGATTCCAGTAGCGCCCGGGCTTCAGATGGCGATCGCCTTGGTTGCTCCTCTGTGAATTGGTCATCAACAGTTAGCACCATCTTGTATTTCCCTGGAGCAGTATTAGGGGGAACTGCAATTGTGACCTCAAACTCTTTCGTTACAGTAGCAACCGTTTCAATAGTTATCATATAATTCTTATTTTTGATTCAGAGACCTTGATTAGGGTGTGGGCTTGGGGTTTTAATTAGGGTGTGGGGTGTAGGGTGTGGGGTTTTAATTAGGGTGTGGGGTGTAGGGTGTGGGGTTTTAATTAGGGTGTGGGGTGTAGGGTGTGGGGTGTAGGGGAAGAGAGAGGGGGAAGACTTGGGAGAGGGGGAAGACTTGGGAGAGGGGGAAGACTTGGGAGAAATTATTAATTCCCTACATCCTAATTTCGTCTAAAACCTACCGCCACGCCCCACACCCTACACCCCACACCCCACACCCTAAAACCTACACCCCACACCCTACACTTTAAAGTAATCGATCGCCACTTCATTATCTTGCTGGATTAAGCGATCGTATAGAACGCCTTTTTCCAGGGATTGAACTGTTGGCTCGGAAAGGGGTTTAAACTCAAACAGGCGATCGCCAATAGTTAAAGGCTCGCTTCTGCGGACCAGCTTACCTTCTCTTTCCTCCAATAAAATAACATCATGGCTATCAATCAGACGGGGTGGCTCCCATTTCAGAAAATACTCAAAAGCCTTATTATAAGGTCGGAAATCTAATTTGCCTTGATTTACGATCGCTTCTTGCCAGTTGGGATTCAACCTATATACCTTGGGAAAAAACGTGTATTTTCGCCAATAAAACCATCGAGGTTTACCCTCCATCTCAGGCAACTCATCGATACGAGCCCAATCTTCAGGGAATTTATAAATTTCCCTCAATGTTATCGGCAACCCCCATTGAATAAACGAATGTAAATGTTTTCCTGTATTTAGGGGAGCATCTACTAAAATAATCGTTTCTGGCACGATATCCGGGCAAAGATGTATGACATCCGTCCAAAACGAGCGCTGATATTCCCAAGCAAGCTCATTTTCTTGCTGCACGGTTAAGCCAAAACCGACTAACAACGAGAAAAATACAGCCAACCCGCCATTAACTATATTTTTGCTTAGGTCGCTCTTCGCTAATTTAATAATTAGGTAACAAGACAAACCAACTAGAATAGAAGCTCCTATGGCTGCCGTCATATGTACCCGCGAATTTCGCCCATTAATTTCAGTAGCTGCACGGGTAAAATTGAAGGGGTAAGCTAGAACCAAGACAGCTAAAGCAAAAACTATTAACTTATTCAGCGGTGAGAGGATGGGGTTATTTTCGCGATCGTAAAAAATATGCTCTGAAGAGCGATCGCCGTTACCATTTTCGCCATCTCCATCCTTGGATTCGCTTTTCAGGGCAGAAAACAGTAAAACAAAGCCGACAAAAAACAAAGGTACAAAGATTAATAGTTCTCCTTTGAGATTTAGTAAAGTCTGAGCGGGTCGATAGAAAAACATACTCAGACTGACAAAAGACCCGACAACCATTTGACGAATCGGAGTAAAAATCAAAGTTAGAAGATCTAGCTCGTCGATTCTACCTTCACCCGTTGCTTTGCGCATAATGAAAACTACGGCTAGCATTCCTATTAGAATCGAAGTATGCCGCAGGATTTCCCAGAGCATTTGCCTATCCCACTTTTTTTGCAATAGTGGAGCCGCAAAAAAAGCTGGGAATACAGTTTCATACGAGAAAAGAGAAGAAAAAATCAGCAGATAAGCTAATGATTTTTTGCCCTGAAAATAGCAGAGAAACGCTATTAATAAAAAGGTTAGCGATAAATAAACATTGATATGGGTTAAATAAGCGTGAGTGGTTTCTGCAGGAAATAGGGCAAATGCTAGAGTCCCCGTTACAACAAAGAATGGATTGCTCCAAATAGACTTAAGCAATAAATAGATTAAGATATTGTTGAGTAAATTAACTCCATAATCTATCAGATAAAGCTCTTTGAAATCCTGGAGAAAATTTCCTATAAGACCTACTGAAAATTCAATAAGATGGAGAAGAGGCCGTCCTTCCGTGACATTAAAATTGACAAAATGCCATTGGAGAAACTCTGGAAAATCCTCCAATTTCATGGACATCGGCTGGCCTATTAAAAAATAATCGTCCTCATACAAGCCTAGATTTTGGTAGTGCCAGAAGTGAGCAGTAAAAGTAATGACAGCTAAGAGCAAAAGGACTTTACTCCAATGATTTGTCGGTGACGATATATTGCTCGCGACTTTGCCCTCTTCGATTTTAGCAGTCATAGATAGGGAATCTTAAAAGTGGTTCTTGACTAAATATGCTAATCCCAACCTGGAGCCGTAGGAAAGCATTTTTGGTTCCGTTTCCCCGGGTAAAATTCCCCGATAGAGCAGTTCTTCTGCTTCGGTTTTATTCGCAATCCGAACCAGTCGCACATGTTCCGACCAGTTCTTATCTGTAAAGTGACTCTCGTTCGCTTGGGTTGGCACGACAAAAACCAAGTCTGTTTCGCTGGTAAAGGGATTGCCTGCAATGCCAATCAATCTTGTATTGCTGGGCTTTATTTCCATAAAAATCCCAACTTCTTCTTGTAGTTCTTGTTGGCAATCCCGATAAAAGCTAATCTTATCGATCCGTTCGTTAAAGGTGGCTAAGCCAGCGACAAAGTTGAGCAGTCCGGGACTATCGACATTAGCCGATCGCTCTCCAATATAAACGCTACCTTCAGCGGTTATGGGAATAACCGTAACTCCCATAGTCCGAGCAAAATAGACAAAAGGATCGTTATAGAGTTGCAGACCTTTGAGCATTAGCTGTAATGCTTCAATTTTAGGTCTGCAACAGTCTTGACGATAGCGCGGATAAGCGGTCGGCCCAACTTCTAAAGTTAAGATATTTCCATCTCGCCACCAGCTACCAGTTACCCCCGCTCCAGACCAGCGGATTTTGCGATCGTCGAAGTCTCCTGGGTTAGAGCCATCGGCGATCGCCCCAGAGAGAATTTGGGGTCTAATCGCATTTTCCAAGTAAGCTTCAAACTCGGTATCAATTGGACTTGCGTCAATGTTTTGCGGCCCGTTACCCGCTTTAACGCGGATATCGGTTATGCCTTCAAAACTGCCTTCAAGACTATCGCCACTTACCCAATCGATATAATCGCGATCGTCAATCAAAGCTGAAGCTAAATTTTCTCCCTGGGCAATTCCGGCCAGCTCGGCAACAACAGCGTCTAGGCACTTAATATAAGGGCTCATCTGCCTGAGTAGAATTGATGAATTTTCTCTATTACATACTCTTGTTGTTCTGGTTTCAACCCATAGGCTGAGGGCAAGGAAATAGCTCGTTCGTAAGCTTGGGTAGTAATTGGATATTCTCGCTCTGGGTCCACTGAATCTTGATAGCAGGGTTGTAAATGCAGCGGACAGAAAAACCGTCGCGTCTGTATTTTATTTTCGGCGAGGTAGTCAACTAACTCTGCCCTATCTTCGGCATAAAATGAGGTAAACCAATGTACCGGCTCGCAACGGGGAGCTATCGGCGTAATTTCCAATTGTTCTATATTCTTAAGTCCTTCGGCGTAGGTGTCGTGTATTTCTTGCTTGCGCTGGATAATGGCTGGTAATTTTTTTAATTGAGAGACTCCGATAGCGGATTGCATTTCTGTCATCGAAAAGTTAAACCCGATATGTTCGTGAACAAAAGTCCCTCGGCGATCGCGTCCGTGGTTTTTGAGTCGGCGACAACTCTGGGCTATCTCATCGCTGTTGGTCAAGATAATACCCCCTTCGCCACAAGTTATGGTTTTATTCCCATAAAAAGAGATCCCGCTAACATCCCCTTGCAGCCCCACATGAATGCTTTTATATTTTACCCCTATAGCTTGGGCAGCATCCTCAATTACTCGTAAGTTATGCCTCGCAGCAAATTCTAGTACCTTGGTCATGTCAGCACTTTGGCCGTATAGATGCACGGGCATGATTGCCTTAGTCTTTTCTGTAACTAATTCTTCTGCTGCGTCAACGTCAATTAACAGGTGATCTTTTTCTATATCGCAAAAAATTGGCTTTGCCCCGGTCATTAATACGGCATTAGATGAGGCAACAAAAGTCAGGTCGGGTACTATCACTTCGTCTCCGAAGCCAATCCCCAATGCTTTTAGACCGCAGTATAGTGCCATTGTGCCATTACAGACCGCGATCGCGTGTTTTGCTGCGGTTAATTCTCTGACTCCTTCTTCAAATTCCTTAGTTATCTTATTCTCCGTTAGATAGGTTGACTCTATCACCCGCTTGAGTTGCTCTAATTCGCTGTTATCAATCCAAGGCTCAACTTGAGGAATCATTAACCTTCTCCTTTTTTTATTGTCAATCTTATTTTATGCGACTCCAACGACCTAATGCCTAGCGAAAATCCTGTTTATATAGCAGTCAGCGGTCAGCTCTCAGCTCTTTCTCAGGCCGGCTTGGGCGATCGCGAATCGTCCCTACAGTGGTCTGGCACGCTGAAAATTGTAGGTTGATTTGAGGAAAAAAACAACTTAATTACTGCTATAGTTTGGTTCTTTCCTCAACCCAACCTACAGTTACGAACCATTTTAGCCTTGCCAATACAGTAGAGTTTGCAACGCGCACCAGAAGCTAAGTGTAGCTATCGCGCCGACAATTTGCGTCAGTCTTTTGTCCTGCTTACCGTCCTGCTTAGTTAATTTTCTGCGAAAATATGCAGATCTGGATCCGATGGTTCAAAACGCTCAGTTAAGAGTGCAACTTGTTCGCTATCCTGCAAGTATTTAAGCGTATGTAAGACATAAGGTTTTATTTCTACTCCCTCACCTTGTTTGAGAGTAAACCTTTCTCCCTTTTCTGGGCTGCGCACGTCTTTCAGCTCCACTTCTGCCTCGCCGCGCACTAAAAAGATTATTTCCCGGGTTTTTTTATGGAAATGACCGCCTCTGATTTCCCCGGCATGGGTACTGGCCAGGTTGACTTCTTTCCAATTACCTTGGTTGATTAGGCCCATAAAAGAACCTCGGCGATCGCTGCGTTCCATATAATAGGACAATTTTTTAGATAGCATCTTTCATTTACCTCGTGGTTACTCTTTTGGGGTCGAGGAGTTCGGGTCGAGGGCGATCGCAGACCAATAACCCCCCCCTAGCTCCTCTCAATTTTTTACGACTTACACAACAACTCTATTTATAGAGTTTGTGGCTAGCGCCAAACGCTATTTATCAAGATTTGTCTCGCAAAAAAGCGTAAGTTCTATTTTTGTCCTACGAGTTATGCCGTAATAGATCGTTCTCGGCGAACTTTAACTTAACTTAGCACTAATCTAGTATCTGGCTTTTTCTCTTAAACTCATTTTTTTCAACTTATTTTAATATTCATATATCTGTTTTATCTAAAAAGTATATTTTGACTCTAAGTTTTAGTTTTTTTCTAGCTATATCTAGTATAGACTCCCAAACGCCCTTTAGGTTTTGGTTTATGGACAGAAAAAGATTGCCGAAACCAAGCAAATAATCTTTACATAATATATATCAGACAATTTGCATAATTTCTGTAGCCTTTGTTACATTTAGCTATAACATTGCCAGGAGCGATCGCAGACCCGCTTTATTTGCAGGATGCGATCGCTCCTTGCAATCGGAGCTTTTTTGACTCAAAATTTTGATTAAAAATGAGGTGGCGATACATAGGGCTTGCTGAAAAAGGCAGAGTGTGGGGAGGGTGGGGAGTGTGGGGAGTAACGGAATGGTCGAACCAGATTCGCTGCATTTTGCCACTCTTCCCCCTCCTCCCACCCCTCCGACCCCTCCCACCCTTCCCTCTCTCGCGGGCTTTTAGATTTATTCAGCAAGCCCTACATATTACTGACTTCTTGGGGCCTCTTAATAGGCCGTCGGTATAGTATTGCCCGAAGCTCATTATTTTGGGGTAGGGGCTTCTATGGGTAAGTTCCATCGGACATTTAATGGGAGCATTTCAATGAATGCAATTGCCTAAGGAAAAGCGGTGTAGGGAGCGGCCCGGGAACGAAACCCAACCATAGCGTCCTGTTGAGTTTCGTTCCCGGGCCGCTCCCTACTGGTTACAAAAGTGAAATGCTCCCCCATTTAATTTTTGGTGGGCGGTGCGGCACCCTAAAAATAATGGATAGAGCTTATATGGGTAAATTCCATAGGATATTTAATCTCCTAATTTAGCCAGGGGAAGAAAGCTAATGCTCCAAGACTTGGATAAAACTTTAGAAAAACTGCTGAAGCTGGAATTGCCAGCTTTATTTGCCCCGGGTAGCGGAACGGAAGTCAGAATCAGCTTTACGACGCCGGACGAAGAATCTCTCGCGCAAAAACCAGTTATTAATCTCTTTCTGTATGAAGTGCGGGAGAATATGGAGTTGCGAAATCCCGGATACTCGATGGAGCGCCTTGGCAACGGCAGTGCGCTCAAAAAGCTCCCCCCCGTGCGGGTGGACTGCTCTTACCTAATTACTGTTTGGCCTGCAGACAGCTCGGATGCGGAAACAGAACATCGTCTGTTAGGGGAAGTTATGAAAGTTTTGCTGCGCTATCCGAAAATCCCAGCGGAGGTTCTCCAAGGATCTCTACAAGGACAGCAACCTCCCTTGCGAGCAAACACCCTGCGTACCTCGCAGTTGCAAAGTTTTGGGGAGTTTTGGCAGGCGATGGGAGGCAAGCCCAAGGCAACCCTGAACTACACCGTAACTATATCGGTGGAGGTTTGGGAGGCTGCAGAGGTCGTTCCTCTTGTTATGGAGAAATAATTCTTATTATATAGCAGTAAGCCATTAGCTGTCAGCAGTCAGCAGTCAGCTAATGTCCTGCCATACGCATGACGTATGCGCGATTTGTAACTGTCCTAACCTGCGCGTGCGTAGTCCTGCATCCGACACCCTACTACAGCGCGGCAGAAATAATAAGGGAGCGCGATCCTTGTAGTCCAAAGCCTTGTTCTAAAGGAATGCGCGAATTTTGAATTGCGTGAATTTTGAATGAGAGCTAGAAGGCACTACACACCCTAATTTTTAGCCCGATGCCCAGATGTCGCGGTCCCGTTGCAGTCAGAAAGAGTTAAAAAACCTTAATATTCCCCGAAATTAACGGCCTGTAAGGGTTTTAGCCCAAAAGCAAACGGGACCAGCGATTAAAAAAATGTCAAAAAACGCTCGTAACTCAAAAAATTCTCAAATTGCCTTTTGAAGCGTCTTTGTAAAAGAAGCCCAAAAAGGTGCAATTTAAGTGCCGGGACCGCAAAAGCGCCAAGCGGATTTAGGTACAAAAATTCAGGCACCAAAACTATAGGGTAGGCGATCGCAAAGGAGGTGAGGAGATTGTCAGGGTGGATGGAGTTGCAACTCAGGCGACATAAGGTTGCAATCTACGGACGAGTCAGTGACGAGGAAACTGAACTGGCAATTCATGGCGCAGTCGTAGAAATGACTTCAATGCCAGAAGCCTTTGAAAATTGGCTGGCGTTGCACTCCTTACAGTACGGAAGAAGTTGGGCAACTATGAGGGAGAGGCCAGATAGGAAAATAACCTCTGTTGACGGATATTTTTATTTTGTGGATTTGCCGAATGGCGATTATACCTTAAGAGCATCTCTCCCCAAAGCCGGTACTCGCTATGGTACGGCGGAGGTGTCTGCCACTGTCAGCCGCGAGATACCAGACAATATCAATAAAACTGCAAATATTGCTTTACCGCCAACTGCTATTAAAGGTCAGATTGTTGACGAGAATGGCGATCCGGTTGGAATGGCTAAAGTTAAGATAAAGGGGAGTTCGGAGTACGCTTTTAGCGATGGCGATGGCAATTATTTTTTGAGTAACTTGGAAGCCTCGCAAAACCCGGAAACTGGGCGAACTGCAGAAGCGATAGTGTCTGCCCGTGGTTACTATACCAATTCTAAAACTGTCGAACTGTTTAAAGGCCAGGTTGTGAAAGAATACGACTTTACATTATTATCGGCAGACCCTGAAGACTACAATTATAATCTTTTATCTTAGTGTCGTTAGTTTTAATATGACTTTGATAAAATAGCGATCGCATATAGCGTTAACTTAGGAGAAGTCAGGATGCATATAATCTATATGTAAGGTGCGCCCCCCGGCACCCTACAGTAAATGTAGCGATCGCTCTGACTTGCCTAAGTCCTGTTAATATATTGATACGAATTCTCTGCCCGATTCCTGTGGCAATTGTTGGTTTATTTGAAAAATCGCGAAATTAGCTCGTGAAATAGGATCGTAAATATGAAGACCTATTTAGCGCCCGGTATTTACGTTAACGAAGCTAAATCAGCTTACGCGCCGATCGCAGGAGTCGGGACGAGTACCGCTGGTTTTATTGGAGTTGTTAAGAATACTATCGATGGTGGGGAGAGATATAGAATTAAAATTGAGCAAGAAAAAGTGGGGACTGGATATGGAGTCAAAGGTAAGTCGCGGCTTGCAGAGTTACAGCTTGCCAATTATCCAGTCTTGGAAGAAGGTCAATTTGAAGTAACTGTAGCGGGCAAGCCCTTAACAGAAAAAAAATCTAATCTAAAAAACAAGGATGACCAAGAGCAATCTGTCTTGATCCTTGAAAGCGATGAACTGATTGGAGATGTTCTGATTGACTACCAACTCAATTCAGTAGAGCAGAACGAAGTAAAGCTATGCACCAAATTCAGCGAGTTCGCCAATGATTTTGGAGGCTTTTCAACAACAAGTACAGGACAGAATATCCTCGCCCATGCGGTATATGGGTTTTTCTATAACGGGGGGAGTCGCTGTTATGTGGTCTGGATAGACGATGTAAATAAGATTGACTCTGCGCTGACCAAGTTCGAGGAAATCGATGAAATTGCTATAGTTGCCGCTCCGGGCATTACAGATGGAAGGGTTCTAGACCAAATAGAAATGCATTGCCGGAAGATGGGCGATCGCTTTGCTATTTTCGACGGTCCCAAATGCGTAGATCCATATTCCGTTAAATGCTGGCCAAACAATGACGGGCCAAAAGACTCGGATTATGCAGCCTTGTACTATCCCTGGATTAAGGTAGTCAATCCACCAAACAAAGCAAAGCCAAAAAGGAAAGACTGGGTATATGCTCCCCCCAGCGGTCACATAGCAGGAATATATGCTCGGGTCGATGCGCAACGGGGAGTACATAAAGCACCGGCCAACGAAATTGTTTTCGGAGCCATCGACCTACAGTACAAAATTACTACAGAAGAGCAAGAGAAACTCAACCCCAAGGGCATAAACTGCATCCGCTATATCAACGGCAAAATCCGCGTTTGGGGAGCGCGCACCCTGGGAGGGGATGCCAATCAAGAGTTCAAATATATCAATGTCCGCCGGCTGTTTCTCTTTCTTTGCGAGTCCATTGAGGAAGGTACTCAGTGGATAGTGTTCGAGCCAAACTCTCCGGATCTCTGGGCCGCCATTCGCCGCAATGTCAATGTTTTTTTGAATACGATTTGGCAAAATGGCGCTTTGGTTGGCGATGCCCCAGAACAGGCTTTTTTCGTCAAGTGCGACGAGGAAACTAACCCGCCGGAAGTGCGAGACTTAGGTCAAGTGATAACGCAAATTGGCGTAGCCATAGTTAGACCTGCCGAGTTCCTCATTTTCGAGATCGGCCATTGGCAAAGTTTGAGCGGCAGTTAGGGAGGAGTTTTGAATTTTGACCTTTGACTTTTGACTTTTGTAATATTGCCAAGTTAATGGAGTAAATATGGCTACTGTTTATTTAGCACCAGGAGTTTACGTTGAGGAGGTTCCATCAGGTTCCTCTCCTATTGCAGGAGTGGGTACGAGTACCGCTGGGTTTATTGGGGTTATTGAGCCCGATACTGATAAGAACTACTATACAAGTGAAATTAGTGACGAGAAGGTCGGAACGGCAGATGCAGATGGAACGAAGAAAGAATTTCAATTAAGTAATTATCCTGTCGAGGAAGAAGGATTTCAAGTAACCGTGGGCTCAGAAGCTGCACAAGCAGGTTCCTGTGAAATTAAGAATAATGATGAAACAAAACAATCATTTTTGGTATTCACAGGCGCGGAAAGTCCTAAGCCCGATACAGACGGTAATGGAACAATTAAAGTTACATATAAAGTTAAGTTTACGGAGGAAAAAGAAGTAAAATTATGTACTAATTTTAGACAGTTTACGAAGTTTTTTGGCAGCTTTTTTGGAAAAGAAGAAGGAACAGAAGAAGAAAAGAAACCAGGTCATAACAGGCTATGTCATGCAGTCTATGGTTTTTTCAATAATGGAGGAAGGCGCTGTTATGTGGCCTGGGCAGAAAAGAATGAAACTGTTGTTAATTCTGTACTGCCAGAGTTCGAGGGAATTGATGAAATCGCTATAGTTGCCGCTCCAGGGGTTCCAGATATTGGAACGTACATAGACGCACATTGCCAGAAAATGCAGGATCGCTTTGCCATAATCGACAGTGCAAAGGACTATAGTTCAGGAAACACCACCGAGCCCCCTTTCACATCAGACTACGCCGCTATTTATTTTCCCTGGATTCAAGTATCAGATCCACCTGGAAGCAACGAGAAAATATTCATTCCTCCCAGCGGTCACATAGCAGGGATATACGCTCGGGTAGATACGGAACGGGGAGTACATAAAGCACCAGCTAACGAAACAGTTATCGGCGCTCTCGACCTTGAGCACAAAGTCAGCAAAATAAAGCAGGAAGGGCTCAACCCCCAAGGCATAAACTGCATCCGCAACTTCAACAACAGCATCCTCGTTTGGGGAGCTAGAACTATGGGAGGGGACGCGAATGGAGAGTACAAATATATCAACGTCCGCCGACTGATGATTTACCTGCGCGAGTCCATTGAGGAAGGAACCGGATGGATAGTATTCGAGCCTAATGCCCCGGATTTGTGGGCAGCTATTCGCCGCAATATCACAGATTTTCTGACCACAGTTTGGCGCACCGGTGCTTTGTTTGGCGCTACGCCAGAGCAAGCGTTTTACGTCAAGTGCGACGAAGAAACTAATCCTCCGGAGCTGCGGGATATAGGTCAAGTTGTAACCGAAATTGGCGTAGCGGTGGTGAAGCCCGCCGAGTTTGTCATTTTCCGAATCAGCCAGTGGCAAAGCGGCAGCGGCAGTTAAGGACTTTTGACTTTTGACTTTTGACTTTTGACTTTTGACTTTTGACTTTTTATTGTAATCTTGCCAAATTAATGGAGTCAATATGGCTACTACTTATTTAGCGCCAGGAGTTTATGTTGAGGAGGTTAAATCAGATTCCTCTCCTATTGCAGGAGTCGGGACGAGTACCGCTGGGTTTATTGGGCTTATTGAAAATCCCGATCCTCCTCCCGAAGAACCTCCCGATCCTCTTCATGTCGGTGATGACAACCGCTATTATACAACTAAAATTACCGGAGAGAAAGTTGGCTCTGCAGATGGCAAAAGAACAGAATTTAAGTTAAGTAATTATCCTGTTTGGGACGATCCAGCTCAATTTACAGTAACAGCACCTTCCCCAGGAGTAGGTACTATTGATAACAGAGATGACATAAAACAATCATTTTTAGTATTTGACGAAGCTCCCGATGGCCCTAAAATTGCTAACAACGATGCCCCTGCCGACTTCGTAATTACAGTTGACTATAAGATAGGTAGGTTTACTCCGGCGAATGAAGTAAAATTATGTACTAATTACAGAGAGTTCACCAATTTTTTTGGCAGTTTTTCAAGCTTAAAGAGTCAGAACGCTCTCGCTCATGCAGTGTATGGTTTTTTCAATAATGGAGGAAGGCGCTGTTATGTGGCCTGGGCAAATGGAAAAGGCACACAAGACGGTACAGACATTGTTGAATCTATACTGCCAAAGTTCGAGGACATTGATGAAATTGCTCTAGTTGCCGCTCCGGGTGTTACAGGAGAGTCAGTTCAAGGCGAAATAAGAACGCATTGCGAGAAGATGGGCGATCGCTTTGCCATACTGGACAGTGTCGAAGATCTACAAAAAGACCTACAAATTGACCTGAGTTCCCCAGAGTTGGCAGAAAAACTCTTGCCCTCCTCCTTAAAGTCAGACTATGGTGCTATTTATTTTCCCTGGATTCAAGTGTCAGATCCGCCTGGAAGCAACAATATGACCTACATTGGTCCGAGCGGTCACATAGCAGGGATATACGCTCGCGTAGATACGGAACGGGGAGTACATAAAGCACCGGCGAACGAAACAGTGCTAGGTGCCCTCGGACTCAAGTACAGGGTCAGCAAAATCGACCAGGAAGGGCTCAACCCTGACGGCATAAACTGCATCCGCAACATCAATAACAACATCCTCGTTTGGGGAGCTAGGACTATGGGAGGGGACGCGAATGGAGAGTGGAAATATATCAATGTCCGCCGGGTGATGATTTACCTGCGCGAGTCCATTGAGGAAGGAACCAGGTGGGTAGTGTTCGAGCCTAATGCCCCGGATTTGTGGGCAGCTATTCGCCGTAATGTCACCGATTTTCTGACCACAGTTTGGCGAACCGGTGCTTTGTTTGGCGATACTCCAGAAAAAGCTTTTTACGTCAAGTGCGATGAAGAAACTAACCCTCCGGAACTGCGGGATATAGGTCAAGTGGTAACGGAGATTGGCGTAGCGGTAGTCAGGCCCGCCGAGTTCGTTATTTTCCGAATTAGCCAGTGGTCTGGTCCAACGAGTTAAGATC
Source organism: Oscillatoria sp. SIO1A7 (assembly GCA_010672965.1). Lineage (GTDB taxonomy): Bacteria > Cyanobacteriota > Cyanobacteriia > Cyanobacteriales > Laspinemataceae > SIO1A7. The sequence continues at coordinate 9,039 of JAAHFN010000089.1, read as the reverse complement.
GAATTCGGTGGGCGACATGAAAGTCGCAGTTAGCAGACTTCCCTTTCTAGCCCTAACAAGCGGGTGTAGGGTGCTCTTGTGTAGGGTGCTCTTGTGTGGGGTGTGGGGTGCTCTTGTGCAGGGAAACTTCATACTATTTCCCGACCGCTTTCGGGAGCTGGAAAGTACGGGAACTCTGGATTCGGGTTTCAATTGGGAACGATACCGGTTGTCACCGTTTTTTGTGACAACCCCGAGCGAGTCAACACCCTAGGTGTGGGGTGTAGGGAAACTGTCGGGGGCTGGAAAGTCTTACAGTTGGGAGGTTTCGGGATGAAGAGCGGTGACGATACCCAATTGTCATCAAAACGCAGAAATTGCCCCGAAAACCAACACCCTACCCCTAACCCCCTTTCAAGGGTATGTTTTTTATAATCCTCCTTTTTGACGAGATAGGTGGGCTGCATAGGTTTCTTGGGCGAAGCATTCCAATACAATAATTTTTCCTAATAAAGCAAAAGCTGTCTCGGGAATGCTGTCGCCCCTACGCTCTCAATCAATACTCGATACCCTCGATACCGAGCGCCTGAATGCCAAATCTAAAAAACATACCCCGAGGTAAGCCCCTAACCCCTCCAAGGAGGGGGCATCGCGCTCCGATCGCAATTGCTACTTTTCTTACCAGAAGTCAGCTAAGTCCTGTTTGAGAAACCCTCTAAAAGGAGAAAATAGAGAATGTATTCCTTCAGGCCGACAGTTCCGGGGGTTTATTTCCAGGAAATATTTAGGGAACCCGAGTCCGAGTTTATAACCGGGGTGCCTGCATTCGTGGGCTATACCAAATATGGGCCTCCAAATAAACCAATCCGACTGAAACTTTGGCCTGAGTTTATTGATATGCTTTGTAGGGAGGAATCGACAGAAGAATCTATAACTGAGTTCATCAATAGATTTCGAGGCAAACATCACATTCCATATGTGGAGGATATCTTAGAATATGTCAGTTCTAAGGAAGAAAGTAAAGGATCGTTCTATCTGTATTCTGCGCTAAAAGGATTTTTCAACAATGACGGCAGGCTCTGCTATGTGATTAGTCTGGAACAGGATATCCCGATGGAAAAGGCGCTGCGTAAAGCACTGAAAGAATTAGAGTCCCTTGAGATAGTGGATTTAATCTGCGTGCCAGATATAGTAGGAGTCGGCAATGAAAAAAGTCAGATGCAGGAAATGCAGAGGATGGTATTGGATCATTGCCATCGCAAGGGCGATCGCTTTGCCATCCTCGATGCCCCGGATCTCTCGACAGAAGAGAATCCAATCGAAGCAATCCTGGAATATCGGGAGCAATTGCACGGTGATAGCGGTGCCTTATATTTTCCCTGGATTAAAATCCAGAATGATATAGATAGAAGTGAAGGTTATTACGTTCCTCCCTGCGGTCATATTGCTGGGATCTATGCGCGGAGCGATCGCGAAAATGGGTTCCATAAAGCCCCGGCCAATGAGATACTAGAAGGGGTTATAGACCTACAGTTTCCGGATAAAAAACTCGTAGAGTTATATTCCTATTGCGATCCGGAAACAGGAGAACCCGAAAGCGGTATCAACTTACTGCGGATTTTCCGAGGCAGAGGCATCCGCGTTTGGAGCGCCCGAACCCTGAGTAATGACACTCTGTGGCGTTACATTAGCGTGCGGCGATTATTTTTAACAGTCACTCGCTGGATAAGGAGCAATCTTGCTGATTTTGTTTTTCAAACCAATGACTATAAGTTATGGGTGCGGATAGAGCGGGAACTGAGCGTTTACTTTGAGTCCTTGCGCCTAGAAGGCGCTCTGCAAGGAAGTGCGCCCCAGGAGGCGTTTTATGTTAAGTGCAATGCCGAGAACAACCCGCCAGAGTATCGCGAGGAGGGTAAGGTGGTGACAGAAATTGGACTGGCACCGACAATTCCTAACGAATTTATCATTGTCTTTTTGGTTCACGGCGCCACTGGCGTGAGTCTTAGTCTGGCTCCATCAGATATTAATCCCCATCCTTTTTCACGTCAGTTGCTTGACCAACGTCTGAGTTAATTTTGAAGTAAAGGAGCGTTTGCAATGCCTAAGAAAACTGCCCCCCACCAACCCGATCCCTATTCAACTTATAATTTTTATGTAGAATGGGACGGGATGATTAACGCTGGTTTCCAAGAATGTACGGGTCTCAATACTAGCCAAACGCCAACTGAATATAGAGAAGGAACGGATCCGAATACTGTGAGAAAGTTAGCGGGTCTGATTACCTACGATAATATTACCTTGCGCCGAGGTACGACGAATAACAAAGAACTTTGGGAATGGCGAGAAAAGATTATGAACGAAGGAGATAAGGATAACCGCAAGTCGGTATCGATTGTCCTGATGGATCACCAGGCCAAGGAAAAAATACGCTGGAATCTGATCAACTGCTGGCCTGTAACTTGGTCTGGAGCAGAGATGAATGCAATGTCGAGCGATGTAGCACTTGAAACTCTAGAGTTTTGTCACGAAGGAGTTACAGTAGATAGTTGGGCGTAAATTTTAGTTTGTAAAGCGAGCGAGATAAACTACAATGCAGCCGACTGAATTTCCTTTTACACTTCCCCAAGGTTATGGGGATTCCGAGGGTAACGTTCACCGAGAAGGGGTGATGCGACTGGCGACAGCTTACGACGAGATAGCCCCTCTTCGAGACCCTCGCGTCCAAGCGAATCCGGGCTACTTGGTCATTATTCTGCTAGCCCGCACTATCCTTCGCTTAGGAAACTTGGAGAATATTAATCCTAAAGTCATAGAGAATTTTTATTCTGCTGATTTGGTATATTTGCAAGACTTCTACCAGCGAATAAATCAAAATGGACATAGCCGATTTTCAGTACAATGTCCTCACTGCCAAGGGGAGTTTGAGGTAGAAACCGTACCTTCGGGGGAGTAGTGCGCTACCCTTCAGATCGGCTGCTTGAAGAGGTAGCGTATATTGCCTATCACTTTCATTGGTCTTACGACCGGGTTTTGACATTCGCCCATTGGGAAAGACAGCAGTGGGTAGCTGAGATTGCCCGCATTAATGAGAGGATAAACGAAGGACATGGGTCTTAGAAAAGCATTTTAATTTTTTGGCGCTTGTGCTTTATAATTTTTGCACTTGGCCGCTGGTTATGCCTAAAATGCAGGAAAATATTCTTAAGGTCTTAAGGAAAACCGCAGGCAGGTTGTTGTCGATCTAGATTGAAATGCTGTTGGTTAGCAGCCATATTGAGATTGAGGAAAATTAGGTGAATGAAAAGCCAAAAAATAAATACTGGATAACCACCAAACCAAACCCCTATATACCGATAAACTTTTGGTTGGAAGTTAATGGGATAGTGGAGGGGGGATTTTCTGAGGTTAGCGGTTTGGAAAGCGAGATAGAAGTAGAGTCTTATGAAGAGGGAGGCGTGAACGGATATGTACACCAGTTTCCGACGCGGGTGAAATATCCCACTCTGGTGTTGAGTCGCGGGCTGACGAATGAGGAGAATTTGTGGCTCTGGTATAAAAAGACAACCAATGGGACAGTCGATCGGAAAAATGGCTCAATTATTTTGCTGAATTGGATACACGAACCGGTGATGTGGTGGGACTTTATAAATGCTTATCCCGTGAAGTGGAAAGGGCCAGACTTTAATGCCAGGAATGGGACAGAGGTGGCAATAGAAAGATTCGAGCTGGTTCACGAGGGAATAAATCAAAAAATAAGGTAATAGATCGAGAGTTTTGAGTTTGGGTTTGGCTGATGTCTGAAATCAATGCACCTTCTTTGGACGGCCAGAATAATAGCCAGGGTTGGCAAGGGGCAATCGATCGCTCGTTGCAAGAACGCCTGCTGCGTCCCTATGCGAAAGCGGGAGTTATTGACAGCAGTGGTCTGGCTAGGAAAATTATTTCGCGATCGCAGCGTCTGCTCGACCGCTTTACTTTACTTGCCCAATTGCAAGGGCGCTGGTCGAGTATTGGGGAACTGCCGGGGGAGGGTCAGATGCCAATTGTTTATGCCCAGCCGCGTTTTGGGGAAGCTCAGGGAGGAACTGAGGCGATCGCTACAGTTAGTACTGGGGTGAATGCTCCGGTTAGCACTCCGATTTCTCAGAGCCCCCAAACTCCTATCGTTCAAGGGAAATTAGTCCCAAAATCCGATGCTCCGATTTCTACTCAAAGAGCATCTAATCAAAGATTAACGGTACCGAGGGTGGAAACTGACAGCCAGCCAGATGCTACGGAGCCAGATGCCACGGAGCCAGATGCCACGGAGCCAGATGCTCCCGAGCCATATGCTAGAGGACCCGATCGAGAATCCCCTAGCTCCCTCCCTTTGGTTACAAGCCAGCCAGGAGAGCTGGGGACTCGGGCTTATTCGGCATTCGCTTCTGCCACCGAAAGACTCGGTGGCTTAGTTAGTCCTTTGGCTTCCTCGTTTGCGCCAATTTTAGGGGACCCAGCTTGGATGCTGTCGGCTCCGGGGGAACCAAAGGCGATCGTACAGGCAAAATTCATATCGAATAGCAAGAGCGATCGAGAGGCAGACCCGTTTGCGGTATTGCCAGATTCTGGGAATCCAGTTTCTGGCACTCTTGAAGCTGGCAATCTCGAAGCTGGCAATCTCGAAGCTGGATTGCCAGTTTTAAGGCTTCAATTTGGGGAAATCCCGAGCAAGGCTTTAGAAACAGCTTCTCTTTTCCCAGGAAGCAATGAAGCTGGCCGGAGTCGGGAAATGCCCTTGCTCAACCGTGCTAGGGCCAGGAAAAAAATAGCACAACTACCAGGTGCGGATGCAACTGCAACTACCAGCAAACCAGATGCTATAAGCCAGGGTGGCCTAACCCCTTCAGGGGCGGCTCATCAAACTAAGTCTGCCTTGGCAGGCTTGGGAAGAGAGGTATCTTTGCAGACTGGATTTGGCATCGATAAACCAGTTGTCGGTAAACCAGTTGTCGATAAACCAGTTGTCGATAAACCAGTTGTCGATAAACCAGTTGTCGGTAAACCAGTTGTCGCTAAGCCAGTTGTCGATAAACCAGTTGTCGCTAAGCCAGTTGTCGATAAACCAGATGCTATAAGCCAGAGTGGCCTAACCCCTTCAGGGGCGACTCATCAAACTAAGTCTGCCTTGGCAGGCTTGGGAAGAGAAGTATTTTTGCAGGCTGGATTTGGTATCGGCAAGCCAGATGCCAGCAAGCCAGATGCCAGCAAGCCAGATGCCAGGGATGTTAACTCGCTTCCTTTGGTTAAAAAAGATTCGATGCAGCAAAAACAGGAGCTAGGACAGACACAAGAGGGACGGGCTGAGGAGTCGGTATTTGCCAGCTCTGAAACTGGCTTGGCTGGTCCTTTGGCGCAGGAGCTAGGACAGACACAAGAGGGACGGGCTGAGGAGTCGGTATTTGCCAGCTCTGAAACTGGCTTGGCTGGTCCTTTGGCGCAGGAGCTAGGACAGACACAAGAGGGACCGGCTGGGGAGTCGGTATTTGCCAGCTCTGAAACTGGCTTGGCTGGTCCT
>JAAHFN010000089.1:2616-3493 GCA_010672965.1 Oscillatoria sp. SIO1A7 | reverse complement strand
GGAGTCGGTATTTGCCAGCTCTGAAACTGGCTTGGCTGGTCCTTTGGCGCAGGAGCTAGGACAGACACAAGAGGGACCGGCTGGGGAGTCGGTATTTGCCAGCTCTGAAACTGGCTTGGCTGGTCCTTTGGCGTCGGAGGTGGCGGAAGCTGGATCTTCCGTTCTGACTCAGGGCGGGGCAACTTCTGCGATCGCCCATACAGAATTTCTTCCGGAGAGCAAGGGCGATCCAGAGGCAGACCCGGTTGTGGTATTGCCAGCTTCGAGACTGCCAGAATCTGGATCGCCAGTTTCTGACAGCCTCGAAGCTGGCGATCCGGGTTCTGAGTTGTCGGGTTCGAGGCTTCAATCCGTTAAATCTTCTGTTCGATTTAAGGGAGAAGACCAAAATGAGGGTTTAGAGAAGTTTTCCCAGGAAGGCGATCGAGGGTTACCTAGTTCGGAAATGCCATTGGTAAATCCTGCTATTGCCACGGAAAATACAGCTCCCTTATCGCCTATTAAGGGCAGCCAAGCTCGCTCGCTTGTACGGGAAGGGGGAGAGATAGAGAAGGAATCTGGCCAATCCTCTGCACTGACTGCCGCCGAAACTACGTCTGGTTTGGCTAGTCCTTTGGCGTCCGATGTAACTCCTGCTAAAGCGCCGGTTTCGTCTCAGACACCTTCAGAGATTGTAGGAGCAAAATTAACCTCGGAAGGGAAGGGGGGTCCAGAGGCAGCAGGGGCAGACTCTATTACTATTTCTACCGATATTTCTACTGAGAAACCTTCAGAGATTGTAGGAGCAAAATTAACCTCGGAAGGGAAGGGGGGTCCAGAGGCAGCAGGGGCAGACTCTATTACTATTTCTACTGAGAAACCTTCAGAGATTGTAGGA
>JAAHFN010000089.1:0-2606 GCA_010672965.1 Oscillatoria sp. SIO1A7 | reverse complement strand
TATTTCTACTGAGAAACCTTCAGAGATTGTAGGAGCAAAATTAACCTCGGAAGGGAAGGGGGGTCCAGAGGCAGCAGGGGCAGACTCTATTACTATTTCTACTGAGAAACCTTCAGAGATTGTAGGAGCAAAATTAACCTCGGAAGGGAAGGGCGATCCAGAGGCAACAGGGGCAGACTCTATTACTATTTTTACCGATATTTATACTGATAAAAATTCAGAGATTGTAGGAGCAAAATTAACCTCGGAAGGGAAGGGGAGTCCAGAAGAAGCAGGGGCAGATTCTATTACTATTTATAGCGATATTTCTAGCGATACTATTTCTAGTAAGACACCTTCAGAGATTATTGCGCAAGCCAAGTTCAGTTCTGATAGCAGGGGCGATGGAGCGGCAGATATAGTTACGGCATTGCCAGAATCTGGATTGCCAGTTTCTGGAAGTCAATCTGAGGAAAGGCAAGGCGAGGCTTTAGAGAGGCTTTCCGAAGAAGGCACAGAAACACCTCCTGCTTTGGAAATGCCATTGGTAAGTCCTGCTATTGCAACGGAAAATATAGCGCCATTAGCGGATGGAGATGTAGAGCTAATCCAATTGGCAAGTACGTCTTCCCAGGGAGGTAACGAAACGCCTGCTTTGGAAATGCCATTGGTAAATCCTGCGATTTCCGGGGAAAACGCGACAGTCTTACCAGGTGTAGATGTAACTGGAACTGCTAGAGCGCAGGTTTCTACCCAGGGCGGGTCACAGATAATACAAGCCAAATTCACGGAAAGCAAAGAAGATGCAATATCCTCTGCGATCGCGGTTTCGCCTGGGAGTGAGGAGGGGATTGCACAAGCCAAATTCACGGAAAGCAAAGAAGATGCAATATCCTCTGCGATCGCGGTTTCGCCTGGGAGTGAGGAGGGGATTGCACAAGCCAAATTCACGGAAAGCAAAGGAGATGCAATATCCTCTGCGATCGCGGTTTCGCCTGGGAGTGAGGAGGGGATTGCACAAGCAAAATTTGCCTCTGACTCGATTGGGGATGCAATATCTGAGGCGGCGGTTTCGTCTGGGAGTGAGGAGGGGATTGCACAAGCCAAGTTTGCCGACGAAAGCAAAGGGGATACAATTTCCTCTGCGATCGCGGTTTCGCCTGGGAGTGAGGAGGGGATTGCAGATGAGGATGCAACTGTAACCCAATTGGCAAGTAGCTATTCCGAGGGAGGTAACGAAAATCCTGCTTTGGAAATGCCATTGGTAAATCCTGCGATTTCCGGGGAAAACGCGACAGTCTTACCAGGTGTAGATGCAACTGTAACCCAATTGGCAAGTAGCTATTCCGAGGGAGGTAACGAAAATCCTGCTTTGGAAATGCTATTGGTAAATCCTGCGATTTCCGGGGAAAACGCGACAGTCTTACCAGGTGTAGATGTAACTGGAACTTCTGCTAGAGCGCAGGTTTCTAGCCAGAGTGACTCGGGGATTGCACAAGCAAAATTAAGCTCCCAAAGCAAAGGGGATGCAATTTCTGAGGCGATCGCGGTTTCGTCTGAGAGCCCCTCAGAGATTGCGAGGGCCAAATTAACCTCTGACTCGATTGGGGATGCAATTTCTGAGGCGGCGGTTTCGCCTGGGAGTGAGGAGGGGATAGCGCAAGCCAAATTTGCCGACGATAGCAAAGGGGATACAGGGACAGCAAAATTAACCGACGATAGCAAGGGCACCTTGGCGGCAAATCCAGGTGCAGTATTGCCCGGTGCAGTATTGCGCCTATCGGGAGTTGAATCCGGGGAGAACCAGAGCGAGGCCGGGCAGGTGCTTTCCCAAGAAGGATACCGCCAGAGCCAACCATTGGAAATGCCGTTGGTAAGTGCTGCTATTGCGCCAGAAAATATAGCGCCATTAGCAGATGAGGATGCAACTGTAACCCAATTGGCAAGTAGCTATTCCGAGGGAGGTAACGAAACCCCTGCTTTAGAGATGCCATTGGTAAATCCTCCTGCGATTTCCGGGGAAAACGCGACAGTATTACAAGGTGTAGATGTAACTGGAACTGCTAGAGCGCAGGTTTCTAGCCAGAGTGGGTCACAGATAGTACAAGCCAAGTTTGCCGACGATAGCAAAGGGGATGCAATATCTTCTGCGATCGCGGTTTCGTCTGGGAGCAGCTCGGGGATTGCGAGGGTCAAATTAAGCGACGATAGCAAAGGGGATGCAATATCTTCTGCGATCGCGGTTTCGTCTGGGAGTGAGGAGGGGATTGCAGATGAGGATGCAACTGTAACCCAATTGGCAAGTAGCTATTCCGAGGGAGGTAACGAAAATCCTCCTTTGGAAATGCCGTTGGTAAATCCTGCTATTTTCGAGGAAAACGCGACAGTATTACAAGGTGTAGATGTAACTGGAACTGCTAGAGCGCAGGTTTCTAGCCAGAGTGGGTCACAGATAGTACAAGCCAAGTTTGCCGACGATAGCAAAGGGGATGCAATATCCTCTGCGATCGCGGTTTCGTCTGAGGGAAGCTCGGGGATTGCACAAGCAAAATTTGCCGACGATAGCAAAGGGAATACAGGGACAGAGGCGATCGCGGTTTCGTCTGAGAGCCCCTCAGAGATTGCTT
>JAAHFN010000088.1 GCA_010672965.1 Oscillatoria sp. SIO1A7 | reverse complement strand
CAATTATTTTCCTAGTTCGTTGGTTTTTAGCTGGCGTGTGGCCCCAAATATGCGCTTCTTAAAAGCAACCATCTGTAGGATACCAAGTTTTGCGAATTTTGTGTAATTAATTTTGCATAACTACTTACTCAACTCAGCCAAAGGGGTGCTGCATATTGTCAACAACTATACGGGCGATCGCGCAGCTTTCCGCGATGCCGCTGAAGAATTGGAAGATGAAGGGATAACGGTAAAAACTATTTTTGTCGATGATGACGTAGCGGTTAAAGACAGCCTCTACACTGTAGGTCGCCGTGGGGTGGCTGGCAACTTTTTTGTCATCAAAGCGGTTGGCGCAGCGGCAGAAAAAGGCGCTTCCCTAGATGAATTGGTCGCTCTGGGCGATCGGGTCAATGATGTTATCCGTTCTATGGGGATGGCTTTGACTGGCTGCACTCCCCCAGCCAAAGGCGAACCCATTTTCACCCTGGCAGAAGATGAAGTTGAGATGGGTGTCGGCATTCATGGGGAACCGGGTCGGGCTCGGGAAAAACTAACCAGCGCCAATGAAATAGTCGATCGCATGCTGGAAGCCATTCTCACGGATTCCAAGCCAATCTCAGAAACCGAAACCGCTGCCCCCATCTTTAATAATGGGGATGAAGTGGCGCTGATGATAAATGGTTTAGGGGGTACGCCAATTTCCGAACTTTATCTGCTCTATGGCTATGCTCACGAACAGTTGGAAGCCAAAGGTATTAAAGTGTGGCGCAGCTATGTGGGCGAATATTGCACTTCGTTGGAAATGGCCGGGATGTCAATTACCTTATGTAAGGTGGATGATGAGTTGAAAGACTTGTTGTTGGCACCAGCCGAGATTCCAATTCGGGTGTTTTAGAGATATATAGTCATTTCTCAAATAAGTGTAATGCGCGAAACGTAGGGGCGACAGCATCCCTTCGACAATCTCTTAGCTCACAACGGGAGCTTCCGTATTGGGATGCTTCGCCCAGGCAACCTCACATCAAGCGCGAGAACCGCTATTTGACAATTTTTGCAATAAGAGTGAAGATTTTTCAAAGAAACCCGGTTTCTATCATCCCAGCCAATTTTCTAAACTCAACCCTTCAACTCTCAACAAATCGCTGTCATTAGACACCACCGTTAACCCTTTGACCATCGCCGTTGCCGCAATTAAAATATCCTCCGTTTGAATGGGTAAACCCCTTAATCTGAGGTTGGCATGAATTTCGGCGGCTTTCTCTAAAATCGCCAAATCATCTAGTAAAATTATTGGCCTATCTAGACAAAAATACTCAAATCTTTCTCTCTGTCTTGGCGCATCAACCGCTAAAAATCCTCTTCTAATTTCAAAATAAGTAATGCAGCTAATACAAGTTCTCTGATTTTGAGATTTAAGGTCTTCAAGCCTTTCCGCGATCTGACGATTATTTCTAATCGCCAAAGAAACGATGTTGGTATCCAATAAATAACTCATTTTCTTTATTTCCGCTTTATTGCATCATCGAAAATTGCCATTTGTTCTGGAGTTAAAGCGTCGCCAATTTTTGACAATAATTTTATTGACATTATTCCACTACAACGTTCTTTTAAATCGCTTTGTGACATGGTGTTAAATTCTGCGATCGCTAAATTTCTCTGAAATACGTTTGTTAAATGGTGAACCATCTCAGCAGCATCAAGATCCTCTTTAAATAACGGGCGTTCTTCCATTAAAATAGCAACCACTTGGTCAATCCTCTGAATCATGGATTTTTGGGTGACATCACTGTATAACATATTGACAACCTCCAATTAAATAGCCAGATAAAAGGCTGGCCTTTTCCGCTGGTTTTATCTTAACATTCTGAATGAATTAAATTGGCTCGGGTGACTCGGCTGAATACACCTAGCATCTATCTATTGCAACTATGAGATGTTATCCTGGATTAAGGTTTCCCGATCGCGATCGTGTCACCGATCGCGCAACAACGATCGCAGACTTAGATGAACTGAAGGTTAAAGTTAACATGACCCAGACAGCGATCGCACTGCCGATGGAAAAAATTGCTGAATTTTGCCAAAAGTGGAATGTGACTTGGCCTTATTTGGCTCGATTCTCCGGGATGATTTTAACGATCGTAGTGATGTTGATGTGATGGTACAATTTCATCCGAAAGCGCATCCCACTCTGTTTGATCTAGCTGAGATGGAAGAGGAACTCAAAAAACTATTTCAAAGAGATGTTGATTTAATGACTCGGAAGGGAATTGAAACCAGTCGGAACTATCTGCGTCGCCAAGCTATTCTATCTTCTGCACGGGTGATTTATGGAACGGGATCTTCAATCTTTGCTTGATATGTTGCAATCTGCCGAAATCGTTATGGAATATATTTCTGGGCGATCGCGGGAAGATTTAGCGACTGATTTACAATTCCTGTCCGGCGATAATTCGGAGACTTTCGATCGTTGGCGAAGATGAAGTTGAGATGGGTGTCGGCATTCATGGGGAACCGGGTCGGGCTCGGGAAAAACTAACCAGCGCCAATGAAATAGTCGATCGCATGCTGGAAGCGATTCTCACCGATTCCAAGCCAATCTCAGAAACGGAAACCGCTCCCCCCATCTTTAATAATGGGGATGAAGTGGCGCTGACGATCGATGGTTTAGGGGGTACGCCAATTTCCGAAATCTGCTGTATGGCTATGCTCACGAACAGTTGGAAGCCAAAGGTATCAAAGTGTGGCGCAGCTATGTGGGCGAATATTGCACTTCATTGAAATGGCCGGGATGTCAATTACCTTATGTAAGGTGGATGATGAGTTGAAAGATTTGTTGTTGGCACCAGCCGAGATTCCAATTCGGGTGTTTTAGAGATATAGCAATCAGCAGTCAGCAGTCAGCCTTCAGGATTTTAGCTGACTGCTGACTGCTGACTGCTGACTGCTAACAGCCCATTAAAACCCATGCTGGGACTCGCAGTTTTGCCTCAAACTTTACCCGGAGACTTCTCAAAACACCCACCGCTAACGGTTGAGGTCAGCGGTGGGTGCGAGTCTTTCGGGAAGACTAAGGCGATCGCCAAGCTATTCGGTTTAGCACAGAGCCAGGCAGGGAAACATTCAAGGATGAGTTGAGTTAATCCTGTGGTGCGTTCGCTATTGTCAACGCACCTTGCTGCGGTGGCTAGATTGGTTCCGCAAAGAGTTTTGGTGCGTTACGCAGGAGCAGAGGTTATCTATTTATTGATAGATGGCTCCTTGCTAACGCACCCTAGACGATCTGCGATCGTACTAGATGAGTTTGATTGTTTAAGAGACTCAATGGAGTTTATCTTAAGTTTAGTGCCGTAACCGCCCAGGCGGTTGCTGTAAAAGAGGGAGAGGCTTACAGAACAAGGTGCCTTCAGCAACTTGCCCTGTTTACAGCCTCTTGTGAGGTGTTTACTCCTTACTTCATGATAACTTCCACGGTTATCTCGATGTTTACAGCCTTTTCAATAATTTCCTTAGCCTCATTAAGAAGTTCCTCGATCTGCTCTTTCTTCAACTTATGGTCTCCCTTCGCCCGTCCAAACCTGCCAGATTGATTATTGAGAAACCACGTCTTCTTGTCCCAATACAGCTCACCACCTATATATGCACAGCCATTAGATCCAGTAGCTCGTCCATCACTTGAAAACCAAGCTGCTAGAGTTGGATGACCTCCCATTCCATCCTTCAGACCTAGGGAGTTTGAAAAATCTTTTGTTTCTTCATAATGCTTCTTCATCTCTTCTAACTTAGGATGCACACTTTTATCGAATGCATCCATATACTTCCAAGGTTCTTCAATTCCGACAATTACGGTTTTTTCTTCGCTTTGGCTGTGTTCTTGGCTTCTTGATGAGTAATCATATAACACCCACAGGTAAGTAATTTGTTTGTTGTTCACAAACTCCTGTGGAGTTTCCTTTAAATCAATCCATACAGAGTTAATCATAGTTGCCTCGCTTGGTTTGACTCTATGAGGGGATATTTGTGTTATTGGCATTGTAATTTCCTCCTTTGCGGTCACATTCTACCATTATACACCAGTCGTAATTGCTACCATGTCCTTAACCGCCAAGGCGGTTGCTATATCTAGCACTTGTGGTCTAACACCGAATTTCTGCGTGTGATTCTGCAAATACTCGATAACATGCTTATTGAGGTAGCTCGCCTGTAAACTGGTTCTGTAAAGAAGACGATTTCCGAGAAGAGTTTCTGAACTTTTTGACTTAAAAACCTTTTTCTAGGCTAGTAGGCCAGCAAAGTCAAAACAGCTCAATCTAAACTCTAGCCGATCGCTTCATTGCTCGATTGTTGCTTCGAGCAGTCCTTAACTGGTAATTCTTCTCGCTCGCAAACAACCACAGAATACAAGTAAGCCGATTCTGGGGCGATGCGGGGCAAGCAGCATAACCATCGGTGTAAACGATCGCCCGATCGTAATCCCGGGTGTATCCCGATGTATCCCGACGTTCCTCCAGATACGCCAGCACAGGGTCAAAATTCGTCTGGCAAAGGGCGTTGCTTTCTCTTGCAACAGGAGCGATCGCATACAATTCACGTTAATAACGTCAATAATGAATAACGTCGCTATTCTTGCTTGCAGCCTTCAGGTTTTTTGGCCTAGGATCGCAGGGTTGAGGTAGCTTTTCGCCCTTCTACTATTAAGACGATCGCAAAGCGCGATTTATGAATTTTTTTTCGAGTTTGAGCCGCTTTTTGTCGGAGCGTTTGACAATAATTACAACTCTCAAACCCTTACCATATAAGGCTCGCAAGCATCTCAAAATTTTCAACAAAATTCTACCTCCGCAGGCGATCGCGAGACAGGTCCGCGCCTCGGAGTTCGCTTTTGAGGAGCTTAGCGGAATAGATAGGCGCGAGTTTAAACGAGTACAGGAGCGCGATAGGACCAGAGCGAGCCAATATCCGCCTTCAATGCTATAGCGGTTCTCGCGCTTGATGTGAAGTTTCTGGGGCGAAGCATCCCAAGTACGGAAATTACCGTTAGGAGCGCGGAGATAGTTGCGGGGATGCTGTCGCCCCTACATTACACTTATTTGATAGGACTTACGCATTAGCTCTATATGTGGTAGGGGTCAACGGCCGTTGACCCCTACAGGTTGTATTGGACGATCTCTTTTGCGTAAGTCCTGTTTGAGAAAAGCTATATACCTGTTTTGCAGGGAAAATTATAATGGGACCTCCCGCGAGATTGGGTAGCGATGGACAAATCCCTTAGATGCCACCCGCGCTCTGGAGCGATGTGAAAGTGGCGGCAGGTGTTTGGGCGATCGCGTCAGTTGTAATCTCAGCATCAAATTGAAAAAAGGAGCGATCGCAGGCACGCTATAATTAAAAAAGCGATTCACCACCGAAAATCCCTAATGTTTTGGCGTTGGCAATTTTAGGGATGCTATCGTAATTGGCAGATAACCGAAAGTCGCTTTTGGTATGAGTTTCACAATCTGCGATCGCGCCGATAGTCCCACGATTTTCACCTACAAATTTTGCCTATCGCCGATCGATGACATTTGTTTATGACAAAAAAAAATAGGATCGTATAGCTATTCTAAATGCTCAACTTTAGCCGAAACTAACTTATTTAAACAATTAGCAACTTCAACCCGATGACATCTATTTGGGTCTAGTTCAGCACATAATAATAAAATATTTCCTTCTCTAGCAATTTCTGCTATTTCAGATAAATCTACATCCACTTTTTCAGGATATGGTGAAACCCAATTTTTATTGCCTGATATATTTCCTAGTGACACTTTGGAAACATATTGAATATTTTGGGAACGGCAAAGATTTTCTATTTTGTCTCCATACCATCTGCGACTCCACGCACGAGGACTTTTCCTCACATCAACCACACATTTGACATCATAATTTTCCATATATGCTAAAAAATCAGTGTAGTCTTTACGATTTCCATAGCCAAATGTAAGTATATACTTCTTGAAATCTTCATTAGACAAATTCATAATTTTTTCCTCTATTTAGAACAAACTTAACTGAGAAACAAAAGGAGGATAAACCACACCTATAATCATAAAAGTGTTTTTGTGTTTTTTTAAATTCCCTACTATAAAGTATAGGTCTTTTTTGTTGATAAATTCAACCTCTAGCTTTTGTCTTACTTTTTCTATAGCTTCTTTTTCCTTGTCTATCTGAGTTGAACTTGAAGATCGATCTCTACATTTTCGATAAAGCTCTTGAATTTCCCAATCACTAACACTATAGCGATGTTTATCTCCATCTTCATCAATAAATTCATATCCAAACTTGTAAGGTATTTTCTCAAGTTCTACTGTTGGTTCAAACAAATCTAACTGATCTAGTACAGCTTGCTGTTTTGGCGTCCAGTTACGTTCAGTTTCCTTACAAAAATATCTATTAATAGCCTTTGGCTTAATTATTCCTAGAGATTTATCTTTATTTTTGATTTCCTTAATTGACCTAGATTGTAATGGCAGTAAAAATCTTTTTCTTTCTTCCCAATTATTGCTTGTTGTTATCTTTCTCAAAATCTGTATAGAAGAATCATCTATACGAAAACTTTCCGTTCTATAATCTCGATCGTTTCTTTCAATTAAAGCTCTAATAATAGACCATCTAGGATAGCGTCTATCGAAGTCTAATTGTCGAAATTTAATAGGATAAATTCTGACCCATTGAAGAGGCTCTTCCTCTTCACTCAGTAAGGCTCCAGCCGTACAAACAGTTTCTCTGTATTTTTGACTAATAGAAGGATATGTTTTAGTCGCAATTAATATTTTTTTTTATTCCATATAATAGTATTTTTTCTTATTTTAATAAAAATTTATTTGCCAACTACAACAAAATACAGTGTAGAGTGGGCAAATGTTAATTGTCATACGGTGTACCTCACCAAGTCATATGGTACTTCTCTTCAGGCGATCGCCTAGCACTGCGGATACTATGGCTACCCATGACAGACACCATAACATAGAAGAGTGATGTGCTTCACCCAATCCACAATCGTTACATAAGTATAAAAAATTCAGATAGCTAGCATGTCTCTAGCGGAATATTTGATATAGGTCCCTTGTCCCAGATGCTGTAGATTGGGATAACAACTCCGGTAATGCGCCAAGCTCACAAACGATCGCAGAATGCGAGTCCGCCGATTCTGGGGTGGCTCGGGGCTCGCTCGCATAACCATCAGTGTAAACGATCGGGCGATCTTAATCCCGACGTTCTTCCAGATAAGCCAAAACAGGGCTAAAATTCGTCCTGCCTCGTCCCGCTAACTCGACCGCGACGACCTTCGCTCAGGACAGGCTTCCCGCTGGGCCCGACGGAAGGTCATCACATCGCTAGAATAATAGAATGTATTGCATCTTATTATTTCTGGAGGAGCAGAATGACAACAACGAGCTTTCGACTGGACAAAGATCTCGAAGGGAAGTTGGACGATGTTGCTCAATCGTTAAGGCGATCCATTGGATTATCAATGATGCATTGCGCCACTACATTGAGCGCGAAGAACGAAGACGACGGATGCTTCGCGAAACAGAAGAGGCGATCGCTGATTTGAAAGCAGGTCGCATTGTTTCTGGGGAGGCTGTGATGAGCTGGTTGGAGTCTTGGGGAACTGAGTTGGAAACAGAGGCACCCCAGTTATGACTCAGCTCGCGTTTACAGCAAGTGCCCTGGCGGCTCGAATGGAAATTAAAACAATTTCCTGGAAACTTCATGTTAATATAGCTTTATTATAAAAACTCGATTCAACCATGAAAACAATCCAACTGACTCCTGAAATCGAAGCCCTAGTCGATCTCCACGTCAAAAGCGGAAGATATGGGGACGATCTAGCGGTGATTCAAGAAGGTTTACGCTTATTATCCGAGAGAGAAAGAATTTATCGAGGAAGATTTGAGGAATTGAAAAAAGAGGTCGCGATCGGCGTGGAAGATCTAAAACAAGGTAGAAAAGTTGATGGAAGAGAAGTTATACAACGTTTAAAAGTAAAAAATATCGATTTAATGAGAGTTAAAGAATGACGATTATTTTAATATCTTCAAAAGCCGAAAGCGATTTAGAAAGCATTAACGATCGCATGCTTTCCTATAGTCCTCAAGCTGCTAACCGTTTATTAGATAAGATTCTTGACAAATTTGAAACATTAGGGCGTTTTCCTAATCTGGGCAAAAGCAGAGATGAATTGGTAGTGGGTTTGCGAAGTTTTCCAGTAGAAGATTATTTAATCTTTTACTTTCCGGTTAAAAATGGCGTTGAAATTGCTAGAGTCGTCAGTGGTTATCGAGATTTAGAGGCAATGTTTAACGAAGTAACGTAGTGCGATCGCGCTTCTGTCTGTGATGGAAGTATAGCCGCGCGATCGCTCTTTCAAAATGTCTGCGATCGCTCTTTGGTAAACATCTCACGCTCTGACATTGATAGATTGCTCTCCTGCTAACGCACTCTACACGATCGGCGATCGCATATTGGATTTTAGCTGTTTTGCTCTTCAATTTTGCGCTCGATCGCGGCTTGAGTTTGTTCTCGACCCTCTTTTGTATCTGAAAAAGTATATCTAATGGCATGAGGATCGCGACGACTCATCAGAGCGCGTAATGCTTCTTCGTCCTCTCTATGCTCTAATACATATGCCCTTAATTCTGCCTTAGTCATGGTGTCAAAATTCGTTTTCATTGGGTAAAAACTACCAGGTTCCTTGAGTATCGATGATAATTTCAATATTTTGTCCTGCTAGGATATAAATCTCGCCTTTTAAAGCATCAAAACGAAATAAAAGAATATCCCGATATAGATTAGAGAGACTTTGGCACACCTCAATTTAATTGCTTGTGCTGGAGTTAAAGCTACCAACTCGCCTACCATAATAATAATACTTGTCCTTGCATTATACCAAAAAGCGATCGCACTTTACCCAACACACAATTGTTACAAAAATATACAGACTTCAGATTGCTAGCATCTCTCTAGCAGAACATTTAAGATATGTCCCTTGACCCAGATGCTGTAGAGCTAGAGGAACGAAGACGACGGATGCAACGCGAGACTCAAGAGGCGATCGCTGACGAGGGAAGCGGGTCGTATTGTTTCTGGGGAGGCTGTGATGAGCTGGTTGGAGTCTTGGGGAACTGAGTTGGAAACGGAGGCACCCCCTTCATCCTAATCTAAAATAACATCTTCATAAATAGTATTTAGCGATAACGTGATTCCCAAACTCATCAACTCAATCGTATCACCTTCACTGTAGGGAATGAATCGCCACTCTCCAACAGCATCCCGCCGAAAAATCTCAACCGTTTTGGTTTCAGAACTCACTAAAACATATTCTTGTAGCGTTGAGAGACGACGGTACAGGGTAAACTTACCACCCCGGTCGTAAGCCTCCGTACTCGGAGAAAGCACCTCAATAATGACGCAGGGATAGCGGATGAATTCTCGGGCAGTACGATCTCGCTCGTCCCAGCTAATACTAAGGTCTGGATAAGTAAACGGTCCCTCGTCAGTGATGCCCACCTTGGCATCAGAGTTACGCACCTTGCAGCGCCCCCGTAACGGCTCTCGTAACAGGCTTGCCAAATTTAGGGCAATATCTGCATGGGGCAGCGTTCCCCCTGCGATCGCAAACACTTCCCCATTAAAATATTCGTAGCGTAGTGGTTGTTGGACTTCCCATTCCAAATATTCCTGTGGTGTTAAGTGGGGGACAACTTTGGCAGTACCTTGCGTCATGGCATATTACCCAAAAAATATGTTTCCATTTTAGTTGATGCAAGAGAAGTTATACAACGTTTAAAAGCTAGAATATCGGTGTCAAAGGGTAGGGTGCGTTTGCTGGCTCTTCGCTATAACTTGTGGCAGGGTCAAGAATTGAAGGTTTCACCATTGCTTTACTTTGGCAGCTTTTAACTTGCCTGGTGTTTGTATTATCGGTATGGACCGTCTTTAGTGGAAGTTAAGCCGCGCGATCGCTCATCTGTTTTACTATTTTGATAGGGAGAGGCGATGGGAGCATTTCACTTTTGTAACGGGACAGCCCGGAGGGCTTTGTTTGTGTAGCCGCGCCTTTAGGCGTCAGGCGGCTAGATACGAACTTGAAATGCTCCCAAGGCGATCGCGATATAATGGAAATTACTTGTATCGCGCGATCTCATGGTTTCCTATAGTCCTCAAGCTGCTAACCGTCAGACTCCGAGTCGGACAAATCTGCGATAAAATTGAATATGCCTTTCTGGAGTAACCTATGATATCGACCAAATCTTTGTCTTTGAGTTGGGAAGAACTACAACAACTCGCCACATTTGAGCGAGACACGGTGAACGGACCAACCAATTCCCAAGCGAAATTGCGGCTGTTTGGAAAAGCCGAATCAGATGTGCGAGTTACTCTTTATCGCGATTATCATGCTTGGTGTCCTTATTGCCAAAAAGTGTGGCTGTGGTTAGAGGAAAAGCAGATTCCCTACCGTATCGAGAAAGTCACTATGTTCTGTTATGGAACGAAAGAAGAGTGGTATAAGCAAAAGGTGCGATCGGGAATGCTTCCTGCACTAGAACTTGACGGTCAGTTAATTACAGAAAGTGATGATATCTTATTAGCATTAGAAAACGCATTTGACCCATTAAATAAAGTGGGAATGCGCGATCGCCGAGCGGTGCCTCTGCGCGAGCTAGAACGCATACTCTTTCGCCGCTGGTGTAGTTGGTTGTGCTACCCCAAGCGAGCGCAAAAAGACGAACAACGCAGTGGAGAACGATTTACCTCCATCGTGGCTCAAGTTGAAGCGGCTCTGGCCAGCACTCCAGGACCTTATTTTCTGGAAGAATTCAGTATAGTTGATGTGGTTTTTACTCCCTATGTCGAGCGGATGAATGCCAGCCTCTACTACTACAAAGGCTATTCATTGCGGGAAGAAAACCCAAAGCTCTCTGATTGGTTTGATGCAATGGAAACCCGATCCACCTATCGAGGGACACAAAGCGATTTTCATACCCATGCCCACGATTTACCACCGCAAATGGGCGGATGCCATTCTAACCAAGAGTCTCAAACTGAGATTAATCAAAAACGAGTCGATTCCGGTCCTTGGTTCGGATTGCCAGATGTGATGTATCCAGAACCCGAAACCTCTCGATTGGAAGCTCTGCACCGGGTCATAAAGCATCGTCATAATATCATTGGCGTTAATCCAGCGGACGATCGCCTTTTTGATGAAGCCTTGCGTTGCGCTCTGACTTACATGATGACAGGAGAACTCTGTCCGCCACCATCTGCTTCCGATCCAGCCCTGCGCTACCTGCGCGATCGCATTAGCGTACCGAGAGACATGTCCATCTATGCCGCCAAACGACTCAGAGAAGCATTAGAAACCACGGCAGCCCTATCTGGCGATCGCCAAGGAACGCCCATTCCCGTGCGCGATCGGCGCGACCAAAATCCAGCTAATTTCACCCAAATTTAACAATTGTCTCAAATCCGGTTAATTAACCTAACCTAAAAAAGTCAATTCTTGCGTAGGACGGGCGTCCCGCCTGTCCGCCATACCAGTGAGGGACAGGCGGGGACAGGCGGGACGCCCGTCCTACGGGATTCCAAATTTTTTGTGCGAGCAAACCGGATTTGATATTAGTTTAGGCATACGGCATGAAGATTCAAATGTTAAGTGACTTAACTATTCGCCTCACCCGCCGCTAGCAACCTCTTGCATTCAACGAAAAGACTTCAACGGTCGGGTGCAGGCGGATCGTTATACAGTCTTAACTATCGGTTCTCAACTGCCTCCTTGAGTTGGGTTAGATAGGTATCGATGAATTTGTCTGTAAATCCGAAAATTCGGGACATTACTCGAAATATTGGATTTTGAATCTCGATAGTTTCAGTAATTTGAACCATCGTTCCATTGGAAGAGGGTATAAATACTCTAACCCAAGAGCCACTAAATCCTTGCTTTGAAACAAATTCAATATCAAATCGCACGTTTTGCTCTTTATGCCGAACTTCAAAGTCAATAATAGTACCTGCTGTTGTTTCTTCTGTCCAACTCTTGCCTGAGGGGTGTACCCTGACTGATTTTATGTCCTTACGCCATTCGGTTTGCTCTTCTATATTAGTTACTGTTTGAAAAACTCTTGCCTGAGATGCTTTAAGCTCAGCAGATCTAGACGCAGTAACTTGACTGGGTAATAGCATAGCAATTCCCCAGACTGCAAACCCCAGTCCTACGAAAATGACCACTTCAATCAGTAGAAAGTTATTCCTTGATACTCAATACAAGCATCAAAGCGTAAGTGTTCCACTGCTATTTTGATGGGGAGAGGCGATCGCGATAGAATGGAAATTATTTGTAATTTTCAAAAAAAATTGTCAATAGATTAGAACTAAAGCGATATTGCGATTGACAAAAAATAAACAACATGATATAATTGTGAAAAATAACATTGCCGTGTAAAAATCATCAATTATGAATGAGCAAGAAAAAAAATCCTCAAAATCGGAATATTTGAAAAAACTAGCTGCTGCTTATCGTGCCATTTATGCAGTGGGATTATTGAGTATATTTCTCGGCTTGTTAGCATTATTCGCAACTTTTTCGAGTGCGGCAATACCCGGTGGTATTATCTTTGCTTTTACCTTTTTTTTATTTGGAGCTTTTTATTTATTATTAGGTTTCTTGGTACAACGTAAAAAATCAATGATTGCATTAGGAATTGCTGTTGGCTTTATGGGTCTCAATGCTATTGCGGGGCTTTTAAATTTGGCTCAAAGTGGTTCTCCAGTTGGTTTAATTATTCCAGTTGCATTTATCAGTCAAACATGGGAAGGCTTTAAAGCTATAAAAAATTTAAAGTAAAGACTCTGAGTCTGTATAGGGTTTAGATACAGTGCGATCGCTTCGCTTTTTGGATGTTGGGTTTCGTGCCTCAACCAACCTACACGATTAGCAATCGCACGAATATCCTGTATTTAGGAGATTAGTATGAATGAAAGCCGCAATCAAGAGAAAGTAGAACGGCAAACTACGATCGGTAAATCTGGTGGAGAAGGCAAAAATACTATAAATTGGTGGGTCGCAATTATTTCAGTAATAGCAATAGGTTATCTGAGCTTCAGCTTAATTAGTCCAATGTTTCTTCAAGAAGAAAAACTACCACGAAAGATAGAAACCCCCGATCTGGTACTTATCGCTCTTATCTTATTCTTTAACTCTGGACTCGTCAGCAGATTAGAGAATGTTGGTATTTCTAAGGATGGTGGGTTTACAGCTACATTCAAGGAATTAAAGCAAGAAGTCAATCAGCAGAAAAAACAAATTGATGAACTTCAAGAGCGACAATTAGAACAACTAAAAAATCAGCAAAGAAATTTAGAAGAAATGCAGGCTTTTATGTATAATTTCCTGCTTGCAGAAAAGGATGTCGAAAAGATCTATCGCCTCGAAAAGCATTCTGAAGCCAAGACAAATTATAAATTCTATGTATCAGATAAAGTTGGCGATGAATTAAGGCGTTTGCGAGATTGGAAATTGATTGCAACGAAGTCTGGGTCTGGGTATATCGCTGAAATAGTTCGAGCGAGTGACTATGGAAAACGCGAAATTGATTTAACCAAATATCTTTATGTTACAGGCTTAGGTAAAAATTTTTTGCGAATTCGTGAAGCACTAAAATCTAAAACGAACCCAGAAACGAAAATTTCCTGAGTTCTATTATTTTTGCCGCGCTGCACTGGGTAGTTTAGGGTAGTTTGGATTACGCGCTTCGCTAACCCAAACTACCACTCAACGATTCGGACTATTGAATCAAACCGTCAATTCGTCGGGTTGTACGGGAGTGCTGAATGGTGGACATTGATCAAGAGTTTGCCGTCGTCACCACGAACATACCCAAATGTGTACTCCACCTTCACTTCCTTACCGGTCTTTGCATCCGTAAAATAGTAGTTGCCCATGGCAACAGCAGAGTCCTTGTCAATGATAATGTCGGCGTTTTCAAAGCGGACCGCACTCCAGGGCTGCAACGCGAAGCCGGTGTCTTCTTCCACCGTACCGCGAACGAAATAGGAGAGGGCTTCTTCCTCACTGAGGCGAAACTGGTCGTCCGAAGCCTTAGTCGGCTTGAAGAGGACGGTGCCTTCGTCGTAGCCGTAGAGCGTATCTACATGCTCTTCTGCCAATTTCTTATAGTCGCCACCATTTAAATAGGCGTTGCCGATCCCAACGATGCCTTCAGCCCACGTTTCCTGCGCCTTCTCGACATCGGCTTCTGTGATTTGCTGCGCCATTGCCGGACCACCCATCAGAAGAACCCCGATCGTGATGGCTCTAAGAACTCCTTTAATCATATTTTTATTTTCTGGTTAGTGAAAATGGTTAACCGCCTGGTATCAGCGATGACACAGAGCATAACATAGAACAGTCATGTGCTTCACGCAACTTACAATTTTTACAAAAATATACAAACTTCAGATAGCTAGCACCTCTCTAGCAGAAGATTTAATATAGGCCCCTTGTCCCAAATGCTGTAGCTTGGGATAACAACTTCGGTAATGCGCCTCGCTCACAAACAACCATAGAATGCGAGTCCGCCGATTTTGGGGCGGCGCGGGGCTGGGAGCATAACCATCGGTGTAAATAATCAGCCCATCGTAATCCCGATGTTCTTCCAGATAAGCTAAAACTGGGCTAAAATTCGTCCCGCCCCGTCCCGTCAATTGGATTTCCCGCTGGGCGCGACGGAAGGTCATTACGTCGGTTGTAATCTCGGCATCAAATTGAATCACATCGATCGCAGGCACGCCGTAATTAAAAAAGCGATTCACCACCGAAAACCCCTGCTGTAGCTCTTTGGTTCCCATCGAGCCGCTCACATCAATGGCAAACAGCAGCCGGGTGGTAAAGTCACGACGACTGCCCATATAAGCGAACCCATAGCGGCGATTAGGTTTCATCCGGGTTAGCCGCCGCTGTTGGCTGAGAATAGAGGTGCGAAACTTGCGCAAGACCGCCCGATAGTCCAGCTTGGGGTGCAGATTCGCCAAAATCCGTTCCCGCAATTTGCCCCCAATGCTGCCCCAACTGTCATTGGCCTGAGCCATTCTCACCAGCTCGTCCAGGCGATCGCTCAACAATTCATCTCGATCCCACTGGTTGGTATTTTCAACACCGCTCAGGTTTGCGTCGGTATAGACTTCTAGGAGATCTGGGGGGCGATTTGGGGGGCGATCGCCCTTGTCTGAAGTCGGCTCGGATTCCGCTGCCGATCCGGGCTCGGATTCCGCTACCAATCCGGGTTCCGATTCAGATTGAGAAGAGCCAGAAGAGCCGGACGCAGGTGCTGCATCAGCTTCCCCCGTCCCTGCTCCTGGCGCTCCAGAGGCTGTCTCCTCCGGACTGGGGTTTGGCTCGGAGGGGGACTCTTGGTCGAGCAGCTTGTGGTAGTAGAACTCGAAGAATTGTTGGTCGTAGCTGCGATCGCCAAAGACATCCCGCGCCCGAGGAAACGGCAGCTCGGTTTGCAAATATTCCTGGAGGGTTAAATTGCTGGCAGCATAGCTAATCGCCGAGTGAGCTTGGCGGCGACTGTAGGGGTGTTTGAGCAGAATCCGTAGAGCTTCAAAGCGCAGGGTTGCTTCCAGGTGGCGATCGCTCAACTGCTCGATAAAATCGGGATTGTACTCAATTCGGCCTCGTTGGACGCGAATCGTTTGAATGCGTGGCTCAAAGACCAAAGCGTGACTCGTCCAGACGGCCAGCAACAGTGGCTCGACGAGCAGCCATTTTTCCACAATCCGAGCAATGCGCTGACGGGTAAGGTGACGGTGACGGGCGATCGGTTTCATCGTAATAATAGATCGTACTCTGCATGTGTCCCAATCCAAAACCACACTACATGTGGTAACTGCCGATAGCGATACCAAAAGTCAGGAGTTGCACGATATTTCATAGATCGGTACAACGCCCTTCCTGTAGATGTTGCAATGCTTTCTCAGCGAGTCCATCAAGCTTACCTGCCGCTACATCTTCCTCAAACTGACGATCCCAGATCTCTGCATCAAACTCTGCAAACCAAGCTCTATAGCGTTTCTCAAATAAGTGTAATAAACGATCGGGTAGGGGCGACAGCATCCCCCTTGACTGTCTGGGCTGTAGAACGAGAGTTCTCGTATTGGGATGCAACGCCTGTGGCATCTCACATCAAGAGCGAGAAACGCTCTAAAAGCAGCTAAGTCTTCCGCAGGTAATTGACTAACAACTTGTTCGGCTTCTTTCAACGTACTCATAAGTGCAAGAGCTAAATTTTTATTTAGATATTTAATCTCTTATTTTATAGCGCTTCTCAAATTGATGTGAGGTTTCTGGGGCCCGCGCATCCCATTACGGGGGTTACCGTTCGGTGCGCCGAGGTTGTCTCGGGGATGCTGTCGCCCCTACGTTTCCTTCGGTACATTTATTTGAGAAATGCTATATAAGACCTTTGTCTGTTATAGTTTTGGCGGCAAAAATCTCGGCGGCGCTCAGTTGCAATTCCGGAAAAGCCCAAGACTCAATCCTCTCGTTGCCCGTAAACAGCGTTACCTGATACTCCCCATCCACCAGTTTGCAAACAGAGAGAGTCGGTTGTTTGGGATTGCCGATAAACCGCCGGCCGCCTAAACCCAGATAATCGACAATCCAGTATTCGGGGATACCCATCTGTTCGTATTCCCCGACCTTCCTCAGATAATCATCTTGCCATTTTGTACTGACAACTTCTATAACCAGTCCCACGGAATCTCCCTTGGTAATAATCGATTCTTTCTGCCAACGGGGTTCCTCGGCTACTTGCACTTTGTTGAGGACAATAATGTCAGGCTGGTAACCGGATTCGTCATGGATTGGTTTCAGCAAGCAATCGCCGGGAATTGCGAAAGGTAATTCGTAACGCTCGATTTGAATTCCTAGTTTTATGGTTAAAAAACCGATAATAGCAGAATGTTCCCCAGTTGCTAAAGGCATTTTAACGATCGCTCCATTGCGTAGTTCGTACTTACAGGTCGCGTTTTCCGGATACCAGTGAACAAATTCATCGAATGATATGGGTTTGGTTAGAGTTGCAATCATATTATAGGGAATAGGGAATAGGGAATAGGCTTTTGGGATTTAGGGACTTGCAAGAAAATAAAGTACCGATTCTTGGGCTATGCCCCGGAGGGCAGGCTTTCGCCTACGACCGGCTCAGGACAAGCTCAGCCCTAACGGTGACGGTCAAAGAATGATTAGGGACTGGTACTTTATTTCTCCGCAAGTCCCTTACACCTTAATCGCTTCCAAGTATTCCGATAAGAAATCAATCAAATCGATCGATTCGGCGACAAAGCCCATAGCATCGCTAAATTTGGGGCTTTGAACCAGAGAGGAGAAATGGGCGATCGCCTCCTGTTGTTTGGCCTTGCGGAGATACTGGAGATATTTTAACAAATTCTTCCGGGCATTATCCGCTTTTTTTTCGGGGCAACGCCCAGCACCCAGCCATAGTAAGACCCGTTCGTTCAAACTGGCAAAGTCCTGAATTTCCAGGTCTTTAAGCTGTTTGGAATACTTAGAAAATTGCAACAGGAGTTGCTCGGGCTCCAGACCCCGTTGGCTAGCGAGGCTTTGGCGAAAGGCTATACTAGCCCGACTCCCGACCATACCGGCAATCAGTTTGAAGTGAATCTCTTCGAGGTTTGTACGATCGCGAACAAAATCCGCGACTTTGACCCAAGCGCGGCGATCGGGGGTTTTGACGAGGCCGGCAGTGGCGATCGCCGCATCCGCATCTGGATTGTCACCATCAAGATGCTCTGGATGCTGTTGGATAAACGTCAGTACCCGGGAATCGATATCGCGATCGGCAGCCCAGAGCAGCCAATCTTCCACCGTCGGCACAAACTCGTAGAGATTGAACCGCGACACCAGAGCCGGATCCAGTTCCGTCAGTTGATATTCTTCCCCCGCATTCACCGCAGCAATGACAATACTGCCAGGGGGTAGGGGTTTACCGGCCAAAGTTTTGTTGAGGGTCAGGTCTTGAACCGCCTGCAAAATTTCGGGGCGAGCCCGGTTAAGCTCGTCCAGAAAAAGCACCACCGGGCGATCGAGGTCGGGCCACCAGTAGGGGGGTAAAAAAACCGAACGGCCTGTTTTCTCATCCTTATGCAACAAGCCAATCAAATCCCCCGGGTCGCTCATCTGACCCAAAAAGAACGGGATGACTGGCAGGTTCTGGCGATCGCGGTAGAAATGGCTAATAATTTCTGATTTGCCAATACCATGCTTGCCCACCAGGAGGATATTTTGCTCCGGTGGGGTCAGTTCCAGAACTTGATAGAGTTCGCGGGCATCAATACGAATCATTTTCTTCTATAGTATTTTTTTCAATCGTTTTGTTTTTTTATTACCATCCACGCAACAAATCTACCGTTCGGGCGCTCGCGGAGTCGTAGGCGTAGCCGGCGTAGCCTGCCCGAACGGTAGATCTTCATACAGAATTGGTATGACCCCCAAAGGTCATTTGCGGTTGAGCAACAGCCGATTCGAGTAACCCCCGATTTGTAATTCCCGATTCCCCAACCGCCCGAGCCATAATTTGATTATGGATATCTAAAATTTGTTCTATGGTTAAGTAGAGCATTAGGCAAGACGTCGATAAAGCTCATGGTTTTTCTTCAATACATATTCTGTGGCCTTTGAATACGATATCGCTGGTCAGTCTATCGTAATAATTAGTTTTCCTTCCTGTTCTCTCAGTTCTACTTCTTGGCTATCTTCTAATAATTCTTTGGGTATTAAAACCCCTTTTTCGGTAACCTTTAATTTCATGGGTTTAATTTTCGCTTTTTTTTCAAAACCTATATTGATTTCGCTGCTCTCAGCCCTACTGTAAAACCTTGGCTAAAATCGCCAACACCAGACTGATAGCTTTTTCAGTCATAAGGGATTTCCAAATAAATATCTCTTCCTCGCTTACCCGTAGGACCCGACCAGCGAAAAGTCCGCTGTCTGGGACGGGCGTCCCGCCCGTCCTACGAGTTGGGTAATTTATTTCTTGGAATTCCCTTAGCTGACTGCTGAGAGCTAATAGCTTACTGCTATAACTACAAATCCGGTTAAATGCCCATACAAAAAACTTATAACCTCCTGTAGGACGGGCGTCCCGCCTGTCCTTGTTTTGGAACGGGCGAGACGCCCGTTCTACGAGAAAGCCCTTTTTTAAGGCGATTAACAGGATTTGATATAACTACAAATCCTCATGGCGAGTCCAGTCAGAACGGCCATAGCCCCGCTTGAGATGGGTTTTAAAGCGAACGCCGGTGTTGTAAGTCTCGCGGAGAGCCCGAATTGCAGTGCGCAATTTGGGTAGTACCTCCTTGAACTGGCTAAAGGGAATCAAAATAGCAAAGTAGTCTTGGTCGGACAGACGAATAATCAGCTTGAGCTTAATAGTATCGACTTCGGTGGCAAAGTCAAATTTATCTTCTTTGGCAATTTTACGCACCTGAGCCAAGATGGCTTGCACTTTCAAGTCTTTCTGTTTTTGGCGCTTGGCAGCCTGGGCTTTTTGCCGGTCAACCCGCTGCAAAAATGCTTTAATTAGGGCAACCACTTCATCAATGTCTGAAACCGGGGCGGGCGATCGCTCGTACCCTAACTCAACCCAGAGCTGTCGATCCGGACTCCTAAGCAAACGTAAAGGGGTCTCATGTCGATAATACCAGCGATCGCTTGATTGTTCGAGCATAATACGGCAACAGAGTTCGTCCCTCGGCTTGTCTGCGCTTGACCCCCCTCGGAAACTACTGTAATGGTCATCCGGCTTTGCCCCAGGGAGAGGCTCAATTCGCGCCAACAACTCTTCCGCCAGCTCTTGGGCCTGTTCGGCGTCAACGCTGAGGGGTTTCCTCCCCGAGATGTTCTCCCGAAGGAGCTTTTGCAAACTTCGTGATGTGATAGACATAATTATATTAGCTTACTACTGAGCGCTTTCTTTTTAGGAGATTTATGGTAATAAAAGTACCTTATGGATCGGAGCGCGATGCCCTTTCTCGGGAGGGGACTTTGGGGTGGGTACTGTGACTGGGAAAACCCACCCCCAACCCCCTTCCAGGAGGGGACTTTGGGGTGGGTGGAGGGGACGCGGTATTTTCTTTTCCAGAAGTCTCCTTAGTTGGCCGAGGGATTAAGTAAGGCGATCGGTACGCGGCTTTCATCGACGCCACTATTCCATTTTGTCCAAGTCCCTTTAGAAGGGAGATATCTAGAATTCTCCGATGCTCCGCCGATTTTTTTGCCAACCAGTAGATAAACGGTCATGTCTCCCTTACCTTTAACTCGGATAGTGCCCCGCTCTTCAAATAAATATTTGTCTTTTAATTGCTCGTAAGTAGCTGTGGAAACTTGAATGCAGCCGGGAATTCCGTGAGATTCCATTCGACTGGCAATATTCACGGTATCCCCCCAGAGATCGTAAATAAATTTATTAGCGCCAATGACTCCAGCAACCACTGGTCCAGTATGGATGCCAATGCGCATGGATAAGGATTCTCTATGGGTGGCGTCGAATTGGGCAATACATTCTTGCATATCCAGTGCCATATTGGCGATCGCTTCTGTATGGTCGCTTCGGGGAACTGGCAATCCGCCTACTACCATATAGGCATCGCCAATGGTTTTGATTTTCTCCAAGCCTAGATTTACGGCAATCTGGTCAAAAGCAGAAAAAATCTCGTTGAGCAGCTTGACTACTTCCCGAGCCTCAATGCGAGCCGCCAATTTGGTAAAGCCAACGATATCGGCAAATAGAACTGTAACCTCCGGGAAGCTATCGGCAATAATCCCGGGATCTTGTTTGAGGCGATCGGCTATCGGTTTCGGCAAAATATTCAAGAGCAAGCGCTCGGACTTCCCCTTTTCCCTCGCCAATTGATTGAAAGCTCTTTGCAACTTTTCTGCTTGTCCTGCCTGTTCTAGAGCCAGATTTTCGATTTGGGCGGTGCGACCGAGGGAAGTAAGCAAGTAGGTAACGGGGATGCTCGTCCACAGCAAGCCAATCAACAGAGCCGACCAAGATCGCCAATGTTTTGTTTGTAATTGGCGATATTTGGAAGTCGCCGCCACATATAGCGTCCAAGAGCTATTCTCCGTGCGAATTGATTTGCTGCCTATTTCCTCGGGTTCTTCAACAAGTAGCTTTTGCCCATAGGCTTGGTTAGCGAAGCCAGCACAAGAGGAACCCGCCATAATTGCCAAGGCGTTTTCTTCACTGGCTCGAACCAGCATAGGCTCTGATTCGTAAATCGCCAGCATTGATTTTGGCGCTCCCCGAGGAACTGTATCGACTTCAGCCCGATTTGGATTATCGTCGCAGAGATAGATGTTTGTGTGGCGCAGTTCTCGTTTTCCCAAAGCCACTTCAAACAAATCCGAGAGCCGCAAAACCCCCAGAATAAAGCCTTGCAATTCTTGAGTATTTTCGCCCGGGCTTTGGCCAGTCTCGCTATAATAAATCGGCAAAGCGACCAAGAGGCTCGGCATTGTTTCTCGATCCTTATTCCACTCGACCAGTCCGGTCACGACCATTTTTCCAGTCTTGCGCGCTTGTGACAGTACCCAACTGTAAGTTGGGGACGAAGCGAGATTAAAACCCACGGCTGTCTCGTAGCCAAGAGCGGGTTCTATATAGTCAATCGGAAAATACTCTGCTTGCTTGGGGGAGGGAACCAGTTGGCCTGACTTAGAGCGTTCTCGGATCTCGAAGCGATCGCTGCTGTCATCCCCTGTTTTGCCGAAGCGATCGTTGCGCTCGTCGTCAGTTATGCGAGGAATCCAGGCTAAAGCTTCTATACTGGCATGTCTTTCCAGGGGGCGAGCGACAAATTGCCGAAACGACGAGCTAGAGGCCCCTTGGGAGGCAGTCAAAAAGTCGCCAACAGTGCGGATAGTCTCCAAATCTGACTTGAAGTGCTGCTGCAACATCTTGGCCCTTTGCTGTATGCCGCTATTGAATTCATAATCTCGGCGTCTGTCTTCCCAGTTCCATACCAGGGCGAACGATGCAACGGACATACCCACCCCAAAGCAAAGGATTATCCCTGCTGGAAGGTAGCGATTCCAGGGTAAACGTTTTCTGTTTGGCATTTTTGCCTCTTGACTGCTCGCTTTTGTCTGGCAACCGGCTGCGAACCGCTGCCCTCTCAGTTTCCCCTTCGATCCTTGCACCGACCAATTGCCCGGGAGCAAACAAAACCGACCTACACCTCTGGATCGTAATTAGGGCTAATAACGATCTAAGCATATAGACACAGTTTTTTATAAGCAATTACAAATATTTTATCCGTTATTATCGTTAACGCGCTCCTTGGAGAATATATATGGCTCGGCGCGATATCGGCTTTTCTCCCAGTTAATCCGAACAATTTTGATTGTCTTGGATCTGTGGAAAGTTTTTTCCGTAATATTTAGGGATAAATCGGCACGATAGCAAGTTTCTTCTGTCAGGAGCTTATGGATAATTTTCCGGATTTGTAATGCCGCCAAGGATAGCGATTAATAAATTTGGCTGCAGGGGAGATACTCTGGCTCAAATTAATTGCACCCCGCTGCAAATGACGTTTTAAAAAATCCAAAACATACTGGCTCAGCGCTCCCCCGGGAAAAGCCAATTTATAAGAAGATAGTTTTCTGGAGTTGCTAGATAATTTGTCTCGCCATATTCCCAAGAGGGGCGATCGCCATTACTCGCTCGCCCCAAGTTTTGAACTGGCTGCCTCCCGAGCATTACTCTAATATTTTTTAGGAGTTACGCATTAACTCTATATGTGGTTGGGGTCAACGGCCGTTGACCCCAAGAGAGTGGTATTGGCTTTCCAGGCATCCGTAATATAGCGTTTCTCAAATAAGTGTAATAAACGATCGGGTAGGGGCTAAGAAATAACAAGAGCGACTGTCTGGGCTGTAGAACGAGAGTTCTCGTATTGGGATGCAACGCCGGTGGCATCTCACATCAAGAGCGAGAAACGCTATATCAAATCCGGTTAAACAGTCACAGTATCTGTAGGGGCGGTGCCCCCGGGAGCGCCCCGGGAGCGCCCCATACCAACCGCCATACCAACCGGGGCAACCACGCTCGGGAAAAGCCCCAGGGTAAACGCATCTAAATTAATTTTAATTTCCTTACGAACCCTTGCATAGATGTTAATCGAAAAATAATAGAGATAGTCGAGGGAAGCCAGCTAAAACAATATTTAATTTTTGCTTTAATTGTAA
>JAAHFN010000087.1 GCA_010672965.1 Oscillatoria sp. SIO1A7 | reverse complement strand
TTGCTTCTACTCCAAACAGGTATAAGGGAGCCGGGAGTCGGAAGCAAGGGAGCGGGGGAAGAGGGGGAAGGAGTGGGAGGGAGGGAGGGGGAAGGAGTGGGAAGAGGGGGAAGGAGTGGGAGGGAGTGGGAAGGAGGGGGAAGGAGTGGGAGGGAGGGGGAAGGAGTGGGAGGGAGTGGGAAGGAGGGGGAAGGAGTGGGAAGGAGGGGGAAGGAGTGGGAAGGAGGAGCCGAGGAGTCGAGGAGCGGAGGAAGCGGAGGAAGCGGAGGAAGCGGGGGAGCAAAGGAGCGGAGGAAGCGGGGGAGCGGGGGGCAAGGGAGCTGGCAAGACTTTTTGAGCTTTTAGCTTCTTTTGAGTTAAAACTCTTTAATTTACTCAAAACTCAAAACTCAAAACTCAAAACTCTCGCTTAATGCCCAATGCCCAATGCCCAATGCCCAATGCCCAATGCCCAATGCCCAATGCCCAATTCTATTTTTGGGCTAAAAATTGTTGCAGGCGCAACAGGCTGAGGGTTTGACCTATATTTAGGGGTAATAAAGACACTCCCTCCAGACGAGACTGAACCCAACCGTCTGCCCAATACCATTCGTGATAGCCATCTATTCCTTCGCTCAATAACAAGCGCAAGCAATTGGGTTCGGCTACTTCTATATGGTGTTGAATTGTCACTGGCCCAATCCAACTGGTAAATGTCAAGCCCGGATGGAGTTGGTCTGGGAGGCCAGAGGAAAGACGCTGGGGCCATAACCATTTTTGCAAGCTTTCCGGACGAAGCAAGCTATCTCGTATCGCACTAGCAGGTGCGTCCAGCTCTATTCTTAAATGACTCTTTTGAAATGAACCGAACATCTTGCGATCGCTCTTGTTGCGGTAAATATGCTGTATAGTATAGCATTAGCCGGCACGAACTTTGCGCTCATAAATCTAAAAAGCCCGGGGTGTGGGAACTGTGGGAAGTGTGGGAAGAATTAAACAAAATTGTCCTCTCCCCCTCTGCCCACACTCCCCACACTCTGCCTGGGAGCATTTCACTTTTGTAACGGGACAGCCCGGAGGGCGAGAGTTTGTGTAGTCGCGCCAGCCGCCTGGGAGGCGGGGCTAAGCCCAAGGGGCGAGGCGGCTAGATACGAAATTGAAATGCTCCCCTCTGCCTTTTTCAGCAAGCCCTATATATAGCTTTTCTCAAATAACTGTAATGAACAATCGCCTTGGAGGGCGTAGGGGCGACAGCATCCCCAAGACAATCTCGGCGACCCGAACGACAACCCCCGTAGTGGGATGCGCGGGCCCCAGATAACCTCACATTAATTTGAGAAATGCTATAGAAGTCAGCAATTAGCTTTCAAAGAAGAGAGCGGCTTGGGTTGCCGCCCAACAGCAATAGCGTCAGAATCTTGCTAATTATGAATTGTTGGCCAAGCGAGCCAAAAACTCTTCTCGTTCCAAGCTCGACAATTCCAGCATCAGGCGAGTTAAATCTTCAGGCGGCAACTCTAGCAGGGGCTCTATAGCTGCTGTCAAGGTTGCATCTAAAGAACCAAATCGGGCAGTTAGAAAATTTTCGATAAACTGACGCTGCGTCTCCGTTCGTCCTTCTTGGCGACCTCGTTCTATACCTCGTTCTATACCTCGTTCGATACCTCGTTCGATACCCTGCTCGATACCTTCTTGGAAAATAGACTCTCGCAATTCTCTGTAAGCTGCAGATAGTTCCATAATTAAATCCTCTTCTTCGGTACTTTTTACTTTTTTTCCTACCAGGGTCGAATACCACATACCAACTACCTCTAGTACGTTTCGACGCAAACTGTCGGTTGCTGGCAGTTCTTTTAGTTCTTGAAATGCTTCCTCTTGCACGGTGCCCTTGCCCAGGATTCTCAACCATAAGGTTTCCCGGGTTTTCGGGAGCTTGTTAATGGCCACAATTGCCAGTTTGAATCCCTCGGCTACAAAATAGACTCCTTCTGGCCTACCCACCCGGCAATGCTGCGATTTGGCTATATAGCGCTACGCGCAAGTCAAAAGTCAAAAGTAAAAAGTCAAAGGTATAATCTGACTAAGGAACGAGCGTTTATAAATGTCTTAACTCATTTGCGTAGTGCTATAATAGTAAAAAGGCTGTCAAATAACGGGCCCCGAGGGGAGCCCTAATATTGGACCGCTTCCGTTAGCCCCAGCGCAGCAGATCTATATCCATCAGATCTCGCACTGCGTTCTTGCACTGCTCTATTGAGAGCTTGCAATCCTTCGCCATATCTTCGTAAGTGCGGCCCTTGGTATTGTTGATGAACCAACCCAAAACAAAGGTTTCACGGCGAGTCAAGCTGCGGTTGTGGGGATTGCGATAAGTATTGATGACTAGGTCATCTAACGAGCGGCTACGATTAGTCATGGTATTTAGATTGTTTTAGTACGACTGGGGGGCTACAAGCCCTCCTTTTTTTGTGGACAGCTCCATTATAGCATCATTTTTTAAACTGTCAACACTTTTGCAAAATATTTTTGCTAATTTTTGTAAATTATTTCGATCGCCCTGGATTAAGGGCATTGATAGCAGTCAGATCTCAGCAGTCAGCTTTAGGCATTGATAGCGGTCAGATCTCAGCGGTCAGCTCTCAGCTAAAAGTACAGAGCGGCAGAGCAGCGATCGCGCGATCGCTCTTGAAGGTTATCCCTAAGACCAGAACCCCGGTTTTAAGAAAAAACCGGGGTTCAAGGGTAACAAGGTGTTATGGTATATGCAAGCTGTTATGGTATGCGGAGGCGCAGCCTTGGCAAATAGCCCCAAAAAAAATAGGTTATAGCGTGCGGTGCTACCCCTAAAATAGTAAGGTTTATGAGTAAGTTAGTTATCCTAAAACTAAGTAATGGGGACTTTGACCGGGGGTTTACGGCGACTTTGGAAATTGGCGAGGACGGCGATCGCCCCTCTTTTCCGAGCATGGCCAACTGCCCCCGGCTCCCGAAATTACTGAAAAATACAACGAGTGGCAAGGAGTTTTTAGCAGGCAGGGGCTTCGCCTGGAAGCCACTCCCGACTTTGTTCGTAATGTTTCTTATCGGGAGCTGGCTGGGGCGATCGCAACTAGCATCAATGATTGGCTGAACTCATCGGAGTTTCGCCCCCTGGAAAACAAGTTGCGAACCGAGTTGCAACCCAAGGACGAAATACGGGCGATCGTGCAGGCGGAAGATGCCCTGGCGCAACGACTGCCCTGGCATCTCTGGGAATTTTTTGACAATTTTCGCAAGGCCGAGGTAGCGGTGGGGTCGCCGAACTATCGAGAAGTGGATAAGTCCAACTTCGTCCGTCGTAGCCGAGTCCGAATTTTGGCGGTTTTGGGAGATAGTAGCGGCATTGATGTCGAGAAAGACCGGCAGTTTTTGCAGCGCTTGCCCGGTGCCGAAGTGGAATTTCTGGTAGAGCCGGAACGCCAGAAACTGAACGAGTATCTTTGGGATTCCCAAGGATGGGATATTTTCTTTTTTGCCGGTCACAGCAGCAGCCAGCCGGATGGGGCAACGGGTCGCTTTAAACTCAATGCCCAGGAGAGTTTGACGATTCCCGAGTTGCGATATGCCATGACTACTGCCATTGAGAAAGGGTTGCAGTTGGCTATTTTCAACTCCTGCGACGGATTGGGAATAGCGCGGGATTTGGCGGACTTGCAGATTCCCCAAATGATTTTCATGCGGGAGCCGGTGCCGGATTTGGTGGCGCAAAGTTTTTTAAAGGACTTTTTAACGGCTTTCTCTCGGGGCGCTTCTTTATATTTATCGGTGCGAGAGGCGCGAGAAAAACTACAGGGATTGGAAAGAGAGCATCCTTGTGCTAGTTTGCTGCCGGTTATTTGTCAGAATTCCGCAGAACTGCCGCCGACCTGGACTGAGTTGGGAGGAAAGCGATCGCTCTTGGGTCAAAAAGTTTTTATCTCCTATTGCGAGGGGGAAACAGAGCGATCGCTGGGGAATGAGTTCGCTCGCGCTTTGAGGGAAGCGGGGCAGGAAGCTTTGCGCGCCGAGGAGATAGTTGGCCTGGGAGAAAATTGGCCGAAGCGGGTTGAGGAAGAGTTGCAAAAATGCGATTATTTGCTCTTGCTCTTGTCGGAGCGATCGGCGACTAGCGAAGTAACTACTAAGGAAATAGAGCGGGCGAAGGAGTTGCGCGAATCTCGCCCCGGAGGCAAGCCGGCGATTTTGCCAATTAGAGTTAATTTTCCCCCGAGTTCCCCCCTGAACTACGAGCAGCGGGGCTATCTGGATCGGATTGGCCAGCGCCAGTGGAACGGGGATGAAGATACTCCGGCTGTTTTGGCGGAGATATTGAAGGCAGTGGCAACCGGGGAAATGCCAAATATAGAAGCAAGCTCCCGACTGGAGGAGCCAGCGACTATAGCAGAAGATTCTGCGCCCCTGCCAGTGGCGGAGCCGGAGCTGCCAGAGGGACAAATGGAACTGGCTTCTCGTTTTTATGTGGAGCGTCCCCCGATTGAAAGTAGCTGTTACGAGACTATTTTAAATCCCGGGGCGCTGATTCGGATTAAAGCTCCCCGACAAATGGGGAAAACTTCTCTGCTGGCCAGGATTATCCAGCAGGGGGAACTTGAGGGATATCGCACGGTTTCCTTAAATCTTCAACTGACCGATCGCCAGATATTATCCCGACTGGACGGGTTCTTAAAGTGGCTTTGCGCTAGCGCGAGTCAGAAATTAAATCTTCCCGAAAAGCTGGACGACTATTGGTCGGTCATTTTAGGAAATAACACGAGCTGCACTACCTATTTTGAGAGATATCTGCTGGCCAATACCGACAGTCCGATAGTCCTGGCTTTGGATGAAATAGATCGGGTATTTGAGTATCGAGAAGTGGCCGATGACTTTTTTGCCCTTTTGCGAGCTTGGCACGAAGAGGCGAAGAATAACGCTATCTGGAAAAAATTGCGCTTGGCGATCGCTCATTCTACGGAAGTCTATATTCCTGTGAATATCAACCAATCGCCATTCAATGTCGGTTTGGCGATCGAGCTGCCAGAGTTTCGTCCGGAACAAGTGGAGGATTTAGCAGGCCGGCACCGCTTGAGTTGGGGTCAATCTCAGGTAGAGCAACTGATGCATTTGGTGGGAGGCCATCCTTTTTTAGTGCGGGTCGCTCTCTATCGCATTGCTCGGCAGGATATTACTCTGGAAGCCCTGCTCAAAACTGCCGCTACAGATGCGAGTTTGTATGGCGACCATCTGCGGCGTCACTGGTGGAATCTCCAGCAAAATCCCGAATTGGCAGAAGCGTTTGCCCGGGTAGTTAGCGCTAGGGAGCCAGTCCGCTTGGAGCCGTTGCAAGGATTCAAGCTGAACAGTATGGGGCTGGTGAATTTGCAGAATGAAGGGGCTACGCCTCGCTGCGATTTATACCGTCAGTATTTTCAAGGTATAGCAGCAAGCAGTTAGCGGTCAGCGGTCAGCGGTCAGCGGTCAGCTTATGCGCGGAGCGTAGCTATAGATCGGTAGTTACGCATTAACTCCAAATGTAGGGTGCGCACCGCACCAAAAACTATATGTAGAGAGCTGACTATTTGCATAAGTCTGGTAGGGGCGAACGGCCGTTCGCCCCTACGAACACCTTGTCCTAAGCCTTCTTGTTAGTGCAGTATTTTCAGGAATTGAAAGCGATGAACGAGTCCAACCCGGGCTTCCAATACCAAGTTGGGGGAAGTTTGCCCCTAGACGCTCCCAGCTATGTCACCCGAGAAGCCGATCGCCAGTTGTATTTGGCTTTAAAAAATGGGGAGTTTTGCTACGTTCTCAACTCCCGACAGATGGGCAAGTCTAGCTTGCGGGTGCGATCGGTGCAAGAGCTGCAAGCGGACGGCATTACTTGTGCCACCATAGATTTGAGCAAAATTGGCTCTCAAGTTTCCCAAGAGCAGTGGTATGCCAGTATTGTTTTCAATTTAGCCAGCAGTTGCGGCGTTGCGATGTCCGTCAAAGAGCTGGAAACTTGGTGGGGCGATCGCCGCTTGCTCTCGGACGTACAAAAGCTGGGCGATTTTATAGAAAACAGGCTCCTCGGCCAAAACCGAGAAAAGTTCGTTATTTTTTTCGACGAAATCGATACGGTTCTCAGCCTGAAGTTTTCCACTGACGATTTTTTTGCTTTTATCCGCGCTTGCTACAACGATCGCGCCGAAAAGCCAGAATACAATCGCCTCGCCTTTGCCCTGCTGGGAGTCGCCACGCCGTCGGAGTTGATTGCCGACGCCAATCGCACGCCTTTTAATATTGGCAACGGCATCGAACTGCGGGGCTTTACTCTGCCAGAAGCGATGCCATTAGCTCCGGGATTCCAGGGAAAGTTTGACAATTACGAGGCGATTCTGGCAGAGGTTCTGTCCTGGACGGGGGGACAGCCGTTTCTAACTCAAAGGCTCTGCCAATTGGTTTTAAATTTTTCCAATTCGGTTGTCGCCGGGAGCGAGGCCGAGTCGATCGCTAGCTTAGTAAAAAGGGAAATAGTTGACAATTGGGAGAGTCGGGACAATCTAGTTCATTTGGGGACTGTTCGCGATCGCCTGCTGGATAGCAAGGAGCGAGCCGGACGCCTGCTAGGGCTTTATCAGCAACTTTTAGAAAAGGGAGAAATTGCCGGCGATCGCAGTAGCGAAGAAATGCAATTGCGCCTGTGCGGGCTGGCAAGCGAGTCAGAGGGTAAATTAAAAATTTCTAACCGGATTTATCCGCTGATTTTCGACGCCCACTGGGTGGAGCAAGAGTTAAGCAAGCTGCGGCCATATTCGGAGGCGATCGCTGCTTGGCTGGATTCCGGGGGACGAGACGAATCGCGACTGTTGCGCGGTCGGGCGTTGGAGGATGCTCAGAACTGGGCGAAGGGCAAAAGTCTGAGCGATCGGGATTATCAGTTTTTGACGGAAAGCCAAAAGCTAGAAACCAGAGAATCTCAAAACGCCCTCTTGGCCGAACAAGAGGCAAAACAAATATTAGCCGATGCCAATAAGAAAGCCAAACGAACGATTCGCCTAGGCAGACTCGGATTTGCTCTTACCTCTATATTGGCAATAGCAGCAGTAGTTATCGCCGGAAAGTCCGCAAGGCAGCAATTGCAAGAAGCCCAAGAAGGGACAAAACTAGAACGAGCCGGAGCCGATGCTTTGCGCCAGTTTGAGTCGGCGGAACTAGACGCCTTGCTGGCAGCGATGGAGAGCGGGCGGCGGCTGAAATCTCTGGTAGGCGATCGGCCTATTTCAGAATACCCAGCCATCAGTCCCATCCTCGCCTTGCAGGTAATTCTCGACAACATTCGCGAACAAAATCAGCTAGACGCGCACCCAGATGGAGTATATGCAGCTCGGTTTAGTCCCGATGGCGAAATAATTGCCACGGCGGGAGAAGATGACACGGCAAAAATTTGGGACTCATCGGGGCAGCAGCTTGCCGAATTAAAAGGTCATCGCGGACCGGTTTATGACCTCAGTTTCAGCCCCGACGGAGAACAGATTGCCACCGCTGGCCAGGATGGCACAGTAAGGCTATGGGATTTATCAGGACGGCAGTTGCAGCAAATAAATGCTTATAAACATAGAGTATCCACAGTTAGTTTTAGCCAAAGTGGCGATCTGCTGCTTACCGCGAGCATCTATGGCAAGATAAAGCTTTGGAATCGGTCGGGAAAACAACAAGCTGAATTTAAAGGTAATTCGAGTCTGGTTCATGCCGTCAGCTTTAGCCCGGACGGCGAGCGTATGGCTACTGCTGGCAAAGATGGTACGGTACAACTGTGGGATTTGTCCGGGCAGCGGCTTGCTGAATTCAAGGGGCATCGAAGACCAGTCTATAACCTTAGTTTCAGCCCCGACGGGCAATACCTGGCCAGCGTTGGCGAAGACAGTACGGTAAGACTTTGGGATCTATCGACAGAACGAATGCGGGAATTAAAGCAGCATCGTTACCGGGTCTATGGCGTCAGTTTTAGCTCGGACGGTCAGCGCCTTGCCACTGCTGGCGGGGACGGGACAGTTATTCTCTGGGGACTGTTCGGGGAGTCGTCAGCTATGCTAGCTCAATTGAACGGTCATCAAGGACCGGCCTATAACCTCGATTTCAGCCCCGATGGCCAACGCCTCGTAACTGCTGGCGAAGATGGTAAGGCAAGACTTTGGAACCTCACAGAAAAATCGCGAACGCAGTTAGACTGGCAGGGCCATCTGGGCTTAGTGGCCGATGTTAGTTTTAGCCCCGATGGGCAGCTAGTTGCCTCTGTAGGGGGGGACGGCAAGGCGCGAGTATGGAACTTGTCGGGAGAGCAGCAGGCTGAAATAGGCGGTGCCCGGGACTGCTGGGCGAACGGCGTCAGTTTCAGCCCAGACGGTAAGCTTCTTGCTATCGCTTGTGGAGAGGGTAAAACGATGCTCTGGAATCCTTCAGGCGACGTAGTGACAAAGCTTGGTGTAGTCGAGGGCAATACCTCTAAAGTTAGTTTTAGTCCTGACGGACAGCTTATGGCAACGGTCGGGAGCGGAGATGACCCAGTAAGACTTTGGAACCTGTCGGGGAGACAATTAGTTCAGTTTAAAAATCCTCAAAGCTGGATTGCAGACGCAAGTTTCAGTCCTAGCGGACGGCAACTTGCTACGGCCAGCGGGGACGGTACAGTTCAGTTATGGAACCTCTCAGGAGAAGAGCAGCTTCGGTTCCCAGCACACCTGGGGCAGGTTACAGCCATGAGTTTCAGCCCCGATGGCAAACTAATTGCCACTGCCGGAGAGGACGGCGCAGCAAAACTCTGGAATCTTTCAGGAGAGCTGGTAGCCCAGTTTAAAGGGCACCAAGGAAAGATTGCTGGCGTCAGCTTTAACCCGAACGGATGGAGCGTTGCTACTGCTGGAGAGGATGGCACAATTCGGCTGTGGCTTCTGTCGGGACAGCAGCTAGCGGAGTTCAAAAGCAATAGCGGTCCTTTACAGAGCGTAAGCTTCAGCCCTGACAAACGGCACATCGCTGGAGGATCGGATGGAACGGTCGAGTTATGGCGCGTTGAAGAATTAGAGAAGCTCTTAGAGAGAGGCTGTCACTGGCTCGA
Source organism: Oscillatoria sp. SIO1A7 (assembly GCA_010672965.1). Taxonomy (GTDB): domain Bacteria; phylum Cyanobacteriota; class Cyanobacteriia; order Cyanobacteriales; family Laspinemataceae; genus SIO1A7. The sequence continues at coordinate 15,475 of JAAHFN010000087.1, read as the reverse complement.
AGATTACATGACAAAACATTCTGCTACACCCGAGCTATGCCCCAAAAAAGTAAATTGACAATTTCTATGAAACTCCAACTTCTGACTAAAATATTGACAGGCTTTGGTATAGCTCTAGGCACCGCCTGCACTGCGATAAAACCCAGTTATGCCGAAGAAGATATTGTCTTTTATTGTGGAACGCACATAGGTATAAGAGCAACAATTGCTAGCACTCGACATGGACAAACTCCAGTAGTCTTCTGGGTTGATGACTATTTCAGTTCGTCTGGCTACCCCCCAGAGAGACGCTGCCAAGAAGCAACTAGAAGATTCCAGATGCACCACGATGCTGGTAATTTGCAATATGTCACCATTATAACCTTGGACCGTCAGCCAGTAGTCTGTGCGGCCAGAGAGGAGGGTGGCGATTGTGTCGGCGTATTATTTACTTTACCACCTGGTTCTGACCCAGATTTCGTTTTACCGCAGAGTTTGGCTAGCCGAAACCGTATTTATGTAAATATAAACGAGTACCTAAGCACGCCAATTAAAAGAAATAACCACAATAGCGATTACGATTACCACTACGACGACTTAAATATGGATAATAATGCCCTTTGCGCTGGTGTTTCTATGAGATTTTTAAATTGTGTTCGGTAAAAAATAAAAAAGCTTTAATTAAATGGTTGTTAAAACCTAATATCAAATATTGCTTTGATTCTATTTAAACCCACATTAAGCACGACAGACCGAGTGCTGCAATTATGCCCGAGATTATTCCTGAGTAGAAGCGATCGCTCCTTGATCTAGCGCTCGACAGCTATTTTATTTGGCAAAGCGCGATCGCTCCTTGGCTCCAATGCCCAATGCCCAATTCCCAATGCCCAATTCCCATTGCCGGAGGCTACTATGTCAGTGACCCGAAAAAAACCTGTCATTACCTGGGAAAAGTCACCAGATGATTTTAGATATGACGAACCAGTAGATGACACAATCCAAACTCCCATCGCCGTTGCCTTAAACGAAGCTTTGTATATGGCAGGGCGATTGCCCAAAACGGCGCTAGCCTCCACTAATATAGCTGTCTGCGCCACCATCGACGGAAAGCTAACCATAAAAGCGCCGGACTGGTTTTACGTCCCTTATATCCTGCCGATGGAGTCGCCCTCGTTCGGGCTTCGCAGCTATACGCCGTACAGGGAAGGAGATGTGCTGGCGATTGTAATGGAATTTTTATCGCAGACAAAGGGAGAAGAAGAATATTCAACTGACTCAGAGCCACCAATGGGTAAGTGGTACTACTACGAGCAAATTTTGCAAGTACCAACTTACGCGATATTCGAGCCAAGCTCGGGACGGCTAGAGGTCTATGAGCTAAAATACCAAAAATATCGCCAGCGAAAACCAGACGAAAATAACCGTTACTGGATTGCCGAGGTGGAATTATTTCTGGGAGTCGGGCAGGGCAAAAGAGAAAATCGCACTGGAAATTGGCTGCGCTGGTGGGATGAAAATGGGCAGATATTACCCTGGACAGTAGAGCTATTGGAGCAACAAGACCAGCTATTGGAGCAACAAGACCAGCTATTGGAGCAAAAAGACCAGCTATTGGAGCAAGAGCAAGAGCGAGAGCGATCGCAGCAAAAAGAGCAGCTATTGGAGGCTGCTCTTGCAGAGCTTGCTCTTTTGAAAGAAAAGCTGAATTCGGCGGGCATCAACCCAGAGGATATCTAATCCGGTTAAACAGTCCCCGTTCCTCAGCAGAAGGCGATCGCTTTTCGACCTAGCAACCGATTGTTATTTTGGCAAAAGCGCGATCGCTCCTTGGCGGGAGCGATCGACAGCTATTTTGTTTGGCAAAACTGCGATCGCATCGTTAATTGACTTAAAACCAACAATCTCAGCAGCCATATAAGCATACCCTAGGAATAGGGCTTCTTCTGTAAAATAGTCGAGTGACATTTATGACTGCGAGTGTCTTACTATACTATAGAGGCGCTAGAAAGTTACAATAAAATCGTGGAAGCGCAACCAAGGCAACTTGACAACTACCTGACAGAGGATGGAAAGAGTCCTTTTGAAGAATGGCTCGATTCTCTCCGGGATCTCAATGCAAAAGCCAGAATTAAATCGCGGCTTAATAGAGTCCGTGTTGGCAACCTGGGAGATTACAAATCATTAGGAGAAGGAGTCTTTGAGCTAAGAATCGACTATGGATCTGGGTATCGAGTTTATTTTGGACAAGTCGGCTTGACAATAGTGCTATTGCTCTGTGGGGGAGATAAAAGCACCCAAGACCGAGACATCCGTAAAGCCAAGGAATACTGGAGAGACTATGAAGATCGTGAAGGCACCAACAACTAGGAGCTACCAAGACTATTTAATTTCTTCTCTCAAAGCACCGGAAGAAGCGGCAGCCTATATCGAGGCTGTTTTGGAGGAAAAAAACCCCGAGCCCTCGCTGCTCGCGTCGGCGCTCCAAGATGCGATCGCAGCTCGCGTTCGGAGTAACAATTTATCGGCAGAAGCACAAAATTACTGGGAAAAACTGGAAGAGCTACTATCGGCAAGTGGCGGTGCTGAAATTTATACTTTGGTTGCTTTGCTGGATGCCCTGGGATTTAGACTGGTGGTTGCAGTTGGCCAGGACGATCGCCTCCAATAATAGCCTCCTATTGGACAGCGATCGCCAGTTTCCGGCTGGGTCGCTCGTGCGATCGCTCCTTTACTCTCCAGAAAAGCGATCGCTCTTTGCCTCAGCGCTCGACAGCTATTTTATTTGGCAAAACTGCGATCGCTCTTTGCCTCAGCGCTCGACAGCTATTTTATTTGGCAAAACTGCGATCGCCAAGAAACTCATTAAGCTACAGCAAATTCAGTAACCTTTCTGTCTTCAGGGTGGTAAAAAGCCAAAACAATGCATAAGAGCAAATCTTGGGTTACTCCCTCCTCGGTTTCGTCTCGTTCGACCCAAAATTTACTCTCTGCAATTCGCAAATGCAAAATCGTACTGTGAACCCGCCGATAGCCATTCCAGCCAAAACTAATCAACAAATAGGAATCGCGATCGGCAATGGCTTGTAATTCGATATTGCCATGACTTGGTTTATAGCGAGCGTATTCGTCGATAATACTCTGGGCGATCGCTCTATACTGGTTTAATTGGTTATCCATTTTACAATCTCCTCCAGAAAAGCGATCGCTCTTTGGCGGGAGCGATAGGGCAAAGTGCGATCGCTTTTCGGTTCGGGAATATAGCGGTTCTCAAATAAGTGTAATAAACGATCGGGATGGGAAATGTAGGGGCGACAGCATCCCCAAGACAGTCTCGGCCGTAGAACGACAACCTCCGTCCTGGGATGCTTCGCCGGTGGCAACCTCACATCAAGAGCGAGAAATGCTATAGACGGCTCTTTTATATAGAAATAGGCGATCGCTTCTTCTCTCAATGCCCAATGCTTGTGGGCCCAATGCCCAATTGAGTTTTACTCCACCTCATCAATCTCTGCATTATCCTCGGCATTGGCAGAATCCCTAGGATTGCTCTCGGAAGTTCGCTCGGAAGCTCGCTCGGAAGTTCGCTCGTTAGTTCGCTCCGAAGTTCGCTCAGAAGTTCGCTCGTTAGTTCGCTCCGAAGTTCGCTCGGAAGTTCGCTCCGAAGTTCGCTCGGTAGATCGCGTAGGTTCTGGGGAGGCGGGTTCCGGAGCCGAAACCGATCTTCGTTCTCGGGGCGAAACTGGCTTGGATTCTTCTCGGCTGACAATCGGCGGCGGGTCTATAGTGCGCTTCCAAGCATTGATTTGCTGCTGGACTTCCTGATAATTGCCTGAATAAAAGGGAATCCGCCTTGCTAACTGAATCGCCGCCTTTATATCCGAGTAAGACTCCTCAATCGCCATACCAAAAAGCTTTTGGCTCCATCTATTAATAGAGCCTTCAGCTTGGGAGCGCAAGGAACCGACATAAGAAACCTGGTTTGCCGTTTCGATTGCCTGCACCAAAGCCGCCGAAGTCGTGGCCGAGTTGCCCAATCGATAGGCTTTTTGCAAAGTTCGAGAATCGCGAATTTCGTTTCTCCAAGCAAAAATAGAAGATTGAGCCTGATTGTACAAAGCCCTGCCTGGAGCAACTCGCTCGGCCATTGCGATCGCCTTTTCCAAATCGCCCCCATCGGCCAGCTTCTGAGCTTGCTGCAAAATCGGCTGGTCTTGGGTGCGCTGAATTTCCCGCTGCCAGAGTTCTACCTTATTTTGGGCGTCCCGATATAGAGCGCGTCCCGGGCGGATTTGATTTGCCGTAGCGATCGCGGCCTTTAGGGATGCCGGATCGCCAAACACTGCTAAATCTTCCGCCTCAGTCAAATAGGGGCTATCTTCCGAAACCTGGATTTGCTGTCTCCATTGAGAAATTTCTGTTTGAGCTTCCTGCCAGATAGGACTGCTATTAGTAATTAGCCTAGCTTCTGTTATCGCTGCCCTTAAACCCTCAACCGTACCTACTTGGGCGCGATTGCGAGCCCGTTCCAGAAAAGCTACCCCCTTAATTTCCTGCTTCCACTTATCCGCCAAGCGCTGAGCTTCGTCATAAATCGGACTGCTCTGTTTAATCCTTTCCGCCTTAGCTATTGCGTCTTCTAGAGTGCGAACTGTCTTTCGCCAAGCCAGGGAATGTGCCTGAGCCAGATCGATAAAATCATCTGCTTCCTTTTTGAGCTGGCTGCTATCGGGAACTTGGCGAGCGACATAGATAGCCTCCTGCCAATCCTCTGCCACCAGGCTATCCCGCGCCATTGTCATCATCTTCGTAGATATCTCGTCGATCAATGCCCGCGACTTCTTGTAGAGCCTGCTCTTTTGACTCACGTCCTCCGCTAACTTAATCGCGGAGCGGAAGTTTTTGAGTCCTCCTGCTTCAATATAGCTGCGGATTTCTTCTATTATTTTCCCTTCTTCCTGGGTTGCCTGAATCAGATCGTTTATCGCATCATACTTAGTCGTTTGCCAGTAAGTATTGTTCACCCATAGCAGTTCTTGGGCAACTCCAAAGGCATCAAACCACGATCCTTTTTCTAGGAGCTTATCTATTTTTTCAAGAATCTTTTCTCCTTGATTCCAAATCGACTCCCAGCGCTCTATCTTCTTTTTTGCAGCTTTTGAGGCTTCCGTGCTGCTAGGAATTTGGTTGGCAGCCGCTACTGCTTCGGTAAGCTTCCCTTGTTCAAACAATTGCTCTGCCAAATCCAAAAGTTTCACCGACCATGTTTCAATCTGAGCGTCAATCTCAGAGCGCATCGGGTGATTTTTGGAGAGTTTGCTAGCATGGGCGATCGCATCGAGCAGTCCCTCCACCGTCTCTTGGTTCGCCTCTTGCTGAGCGCAGTACAACCGCTCCCGAGCCGAAACCAGCGCCCAAAAATTTTCCTCGCAATCTGGTTCTGGCGGCACTTGTAGCAAGGTCGTTACGGACCATACCCCCAGCCCTCCAGAAACCGTCAAAGTCGTTATCGCCCACAACTCCCAGCGGGTCAGCATCCGAATATACCAGGGAGACCGTAACGGCCCTTTCCTTTGCCGCCTGGTATTTTTCTCCGCGAGCTTGCCGTTGTTGTTCGCTTCCTTAGCGTCATTGTTGTTCGCTACCAGATCCCCCGAAGACTCCGATTCATAATTTTTGCCCGCAGAAGCAGAAGTCTTCGCCTGGGTATTCGGCTCGGTCGCATCCTCTTCTTGTCCCCGCGCCAAATTCTCAGACCCTGTATTGGGTCCCATCCCTTCTTTTTGCTTTGACTCCTCCGAAACATCTGTAGGCCAACGATCTGGAAGTCCTTGATTTTTACTCATAGCCAACTCGAAACAAATCTAGCAGCCGCCTTAGCCTTTTGAAAACTATACACATTAAACCATTGGATTTCAGGCTTCGGCGATCGGCCCGTTGGGCAAGGTTTTTATTTATAGCTTCAGCCTACCGTACTTGAAGAGATTCTGCCTACCGCATATTGCACTACTAAGGCAGCTTAGGACAAGGGGTTTTTAGGGGCATACGGCCCTATGCCCGGTCTAGCAGTCAGAGAGCCTTTGATGTCGCGACAGCGCCAAACGCCCCTACGCCCTTACAGTTGTCCTAACCTGAGTTCGTAGTGCTATACCGGAGAGCTTTCGGGGCTTTCTGGGCTCTATACCTGCCAGCACCTGGGTTGTATAGCGCTACGCGCAAGTCAAAAGTCAAAAGGTAATAAGTCAAAGGTAGTCTCTGACTAAGGAGCGAGCGTTTATAAATGTCTAGGACTTACGCAAAACATCCAGATATAGTGTTTTGTAGGGGCAATCCCCCCGTGGTTGCCCCGTTAGTAGAGTCAATGCGTAAGTCCTAATGTCTTAACTCATTTGCGTAGTGCTATATGTGCCATATCTCAGGGGCGCTATTTTTTCGGCCTCATGTCAGCTCGCCGGATCCGCGATCGGGGTTGTGCCGGACTCAAGCTTACCATCGATGGGCGAACTAGAGCGCTACGCGCAAGTCAAAAGTCAAAAGTCAAAAGGTTAGGACTTACGCAACGGCACTACGGAGAGGGGCGAGAGCAACGCTCTCCCTTCGGTGCGCGGGGGGATTGCCCCTACAAATACTAAATACGGACAGTTTGCGTAAGTCCTGAAGGTAATAAGTCATGCATTCAAAGGTAGTCTCTGACTAAGGAAGGAGCAGAAGCCTGTTTCTTGACTGTAGGGGCCCAATATTGTGAAGACAATTCCCCATTCCCCAAATTTGACATTTTGTCTGTTGACAAGAAGGATTGTCATTCTGTAGTACGATCGTCAGAATACGATCCTAAAGAGAGGAGAATTCCCTTGAAAAAGCTACTATCGGCAACAATACTGGTCCTGGCAGCCTGCCTATTTTTGTTCAACGCTCCCGCCTTCGCAGAAGGAAATCCAGTTGAGGGCGCTAAAGTCTTTGGCGCCAACTGTGCCAGTTGCCACGCCGGCGGTAAAAATTTGGTCGTACCCGCCAAAAGTTTGAAAATCGAAGATCTGACAAAGTATGGTAAGAATACTGAGGAAGCCATTATCACCCAGGTAACCAAAGGCGCTGGCGTTATGCCTGCTTTTGCAGGCCGCTTAAAGCCAGACCAAATCGCAAATGTTGCCGCCTACGTTCTGAGCAAAGCTGAAGCAGGCTGGTAGGTAGTTATTTTGGGTCCTCAGCCCAAGATCGGTCGCTATCTCATATAAACCGCAAGGTCTTTACTGGCAGTTGACCGTTAGGGGTTGAGTCGTTCGTTCCGCGATCGCTCAACCACTAACGGCCAACTGCCGTCTTATTAATTATTAGACCTTTGTAAAAAACCTACCCTAGGTCAGCTTTTCTTTCTACAGTCCCGGTAATCCTAGGCAAACGCATCCTATATTTAGAAGCAATTGCACAGCCTTCTAGGACTTGCGATCGCATTTATCCTTAGAGCCGCGATCGCGCCACCCGGTAAGGATTTCAAAAATAAGATGCGTTTTCCCGCTCGGGATTATCTAAAATGACATAAGTCTTTGCTTATGCAGTTGTTGGCAACAGGCACTACTCAACAGTAATCTTTCCAAACATCCCAGCACCTCTGTGAGGTTCGCAATAGAAATTATAGGTGCCAGATGCATCAAAAGTTACATCATAAGATTCCCCTGGCCGAAAAAACATGCCCTTGTGGGAAAGCTCTGGGTGATCCTCAAACACCACATTATGGGGAGCCGCCTTGTTATTGATAAACGTAACAGTGTCCCCAACTGCAACGGCCAGGGTCTTGGGCTGGAAAATTAACATAAAATTGTCACCACCCATTTTGACTTGTTGGGTCGCAGCATTTGCTGGGGAAGGAAAAAAGGCCAGGCTGGCGATCGCCAACAGGCTTACAGATAGAACAACGGCAAACCGCCGAGACAGGGAAACGAGAAAATCCATAAAACCTCCTGAGATAGTTGGCTCTCCTGGACCTGAGCTTGCACGACGGCCCAAAACAATATATCGAGGGTTTCGAGGTTCGCGTACCTATTACTTGGTATCGCAGACAACCTTTCACTCAGATCAAGGAGGTCCAATTGATAGTTTTACATATTGTCTGACTAACAAAATTATACATAGATTTGGAAGTTTTAACGTTGCCACCCAAAATTCTTCTCCAGATTCTCAAAGTTAGGTGGTTATTGGGACCATTACCTAAAGGCGATCGCCATCTTATCTAAACCTTTTAGGACTTACGCAACGGCACTACGGGGAGGGGCAACCACCCTCGGGAAAAGCCCCTACAAATACTAGATATGGACAGGCAAGCGTAAGTCCTGCCTTTTAACGGCAATTGACCGTTAGCGGTTGAGCAGGAGAGAAGTAGGAGCGTTTGCGCGGAAGCGTAGCTCTTATGCTATGGCCCATAATACGAATCGAGCTTCCCGTAGGACAGGCGTCCCGCCTGTCCGCCATCTAAGCTAGGGACAGGCGGGACGCCTGTCCTACGGGAGTTTGATAATATAGCACTACGCATTAAAGTTAGGACAGTTCAAATCTCGCTCCTTGCTAGTAACGGCAAGGCTTGTGCCGATCGCATGACTGCTCTCTTGCTGATTGCTTACTGCTATATTAAGTGCAATATCTATATTTATGTAAAATAAAAAGCAACATCCCTGAAAAGTTGCTTTATGAAAAGAAGACTGTCAATCTTAGTATTACAAGCTGTCGCTGCAATTTATTTCGTCGCCCTAGGGAGCGGAATGGCAATAGGCGAGACTGCGAAGGCCAGCGATCGCCCCAATTCCCAAGGCCAGGGCAATCTTCACTCAGAGGCCCACGGCCACGATGCCCACGGCCATGATGCCCACGGCCATGATGCCCACGGCCACGACAACCACCAAAGCGAGGGACACCATCACCACGGAACTCTGGAAATTCCCTCGGGTCAACCCATCCCATCTGTCGATTTAGTGGTTCGTCCAGATGCCATGAAAGGATGGAATCTAGAATTGAGAGTTTCTAACTTTAGATTTGCTCCCGAAAAAATCAACCAAGAAAGCAACTACGAAGAAGGGCACGCTCATCTATATATAGATGGCAAAAAAATCAGCCGACTATATGGACCTTGGTACTATCTGCCACATCTAGAACCCGGAGAGCATGAAATTACCGTTACCCTCAATGCCAACGGCCACGAAGATTTCCTCTGGCAAGGGGAGGCGATCGCAGACACGGTAACGATTGAGGTTCCATAATAGGAAATGGGAATTGGGCATTGGGCATTGGGCATTGGGAGTGAAAAGTGAAAAGTGAAGAGTGAAAAGTTAAGAAAGCCAATTATCACTATTCACTATTCACTATTCACTATTCACTTTCCCATTCCCCTGGTCCCCATACCCCATGCCCCATGCCCCATGCCCCATGCCCCATGCCCAATTCCCAAATGAGCTATTGCTTCAACCTGAATTGCAGCAGACCCCATAATCCCGATCGCAACAAATTTTGTCTTAATTGCGGGACAAAGTTGTTGCTGCTCGATCGCTATCGTGCCAAAGAGCCAATCGGCCAGGGAGGTATGGCGCGAACTTTTTTGGCTACAGATGAAGGCAGACTGGGAGCGAACTGCGTTATCAAGCAATTTTTGCCCTTGCCAGAAATTAAAGGGGATTTGTCGGCTATGGCCAAGGCCACTGAATTGTTCGAGCAAGAAGCGCGACAACTGCTGCAATTGGGCGATCGCAATCCCCAAATTCCCATTTTGCTGGCTTACTTCGAGCAAGACAAACACCTCTATCTAGTCCAAGAATTTATTGCCGGTCGGAACTTGTGGCAAGAGCTACAACAGCAGGGAGCTTTTAGCGAAAAGCAGATTATCGAACTTCTCGTCAGCCTCCTACCCGTACTAGAATTCATCCACGATGCTGGAGTTATCCACCGGGATATCAAGCCGATGAATATTCTGCGCCGCAATCCCGATCGCCATACTGCCGGTCAATTAGTGTTAATCGATTTCGGTATTTCCAAGCAACTCAGCGCTACTAGCTTGACTCAGACTGGAACCCGGGCGGGTACGGAAGGATACGCGCCTATGGAACAAATCCGAGGAGGAAGGGCTTATCCCGCTAGCGATATCTATAGTTTGGGCGTGACTTGCATCGAACTCCTGACCGGAGCGACCCTCGATAGCTTATTCGACCCGATAGAATGTCGTTGGCTTTGGCGCGAAAAACTCAGAACCTCGGGCAGGTCTGTCGGCGAAGTCCTGGCTAGAGTATTAGACACAATGCTCGCAGATTCTTTAAGAGCAAGATATCAATCTGCTAGAGAAGTTCTTGACGACCTTCGTTTGGCTCTGACTGCGACACCGGAAATAAGTCCAAGAAAACCAGATATTTCTTCTCAAAGCTCGACGTTTCCAAACCAAACCAGCCAAAACTCGCCTCAAAAAGCATCTCAAAGCCCAGTACCTCAAAGCCCAGTACCTCAAAACCAAACTGCCCAAAACTTAGCATCCCAAAACTTAACCTCCCAAAACTTAGCATCCCCTAGCCCAGCGCTCCAAAGCCGAGCGCTCCAAAGCCGAGCGCCGCAAAACTTAGCGCCCCAAAAGTCAGCGTCTCAAAAGTCAGCGTCTCAAAGCCAAGACTGGCAATGCATCCAAACTCTTAACGGTCATGGGGATGCGGTTCGTTCTCTGGCGATTAGCCCTACTGGAGTAGCTCTTGGTAGCGGGGGAAAAAGAATTTTAGCCAGCGCTGGGAACGATCGCACTATTCATTTATGGCAGCTAGAGGCAGATGGGCGAGCCAGGGCTTGGCCGGAACATTCTTTAAAAGGAGCTTCGGGACATTCTGGGGCAGTAACGGCGATCGCTATTAGTCCCGATGGCAATATTTTAGCCAGCGGTAGCGACGACAAAACTATTAAAATTTGGCAGGTGAGAACTGGTTTTCTCCTGCGTACTTTTGTCGGCTATGCCAATGTCGGACATTATGGGGCAGTAAAGGCGATCGCCATTAGCCCCGATGGCAAGATTTTAGCTAGCAGCAGCGAGGACAAGACTATTAAAATCTGGCCTCTGGCCAACAGGGTCAGCAAAAGAGTGCCTCTAATTACTTTGAACGAAAATAGCCAAGCGGTGCTATCCCTGGCGATTAGTGCCGATGGCAAAACTCTAGCCAGTGGCGGCGACGATCGCATTATTAAACTTTGGCAGCTCGACAGCACCAAGGGCAACGAATCTCTATTGCCAGAAAGAAACCTCACCGGCAGTGCTGGCTCTGTTTCTGCTCTCGCCTTCAGTCCCGCAGCAGATATTCTGGCCAGCGCTTGTACCGATAATACTATTCAAGTTTGGGATTTGGCCAATGGCGATCGCTTGGGCAACCCTAAAGTACATTCGAGCGGCTTTGATTGCGTTGCCTTTAGTCCCGATGGCAATACTTTAGCCAGCGGCAGCCAAGACAATACGATTAAATTATGGGATGTAAACAGCGGTAATTTGCTCTCCACCCTTCGAGGCCATAAAGGCGCAGTACGGGCGATCGTCTTTAGTCCCGACGGCGAAACTCTCATCAGCGGTTCTCAAGACAAAACTATCAAGATTTGGAAAAACGGGGCATAGGGCATTGGGCATAGGGAATTGGGAATTGGGCATTGGGAATTGGGAGTTAAACTTAAAATTGGAATTGTTTTTTCATGGTTTATCTACCATAAGTTTCAGCTAAGGTTTCCCGGTCTCCCGGCCTCCCCAATGACCAATGACCAATGCCCAATTTTATCCTGAGCCCGGTCGTTGCGGGCCCAATGCCCAATGCCCAATGCCCAATGCCCAATGCCCAATGCCCAATTCCCCATTCCCAAATCAATTGGGCATCCATTCCAAAACAATTCCAACTCGATTATCCCCATCCCCATCAGCATCTTGGCGTTCGAGATCTGCAGATAAGCGGATATTTCGCGTCAGGGCATAGCCGACAGAAAAGGCCGCCACCCCTGCGGACTCGTCGCTACCGATTCCAACTTGCTTGTAAGTTAAAGAAAAATCTGCAGCGCCGCCCCGGGAGAGAACTACCATCAACCGCCCTCCTACCTGAAGCCCATTAATAGAATAAGAGTCTGTTTCTAATTGTCGATAGCCCAGAACTGGAGCGAAATTAACATAGTTGCCCAAGGGAAGTAGATAGTAACGCAGCTCGGCACCGCCACTAGAGCGATCGCCATTGCCGCTGGCATAATAATCTCCGCTTACAGTCAGACTCGTCTTGCCGACAAATATATCCTCGACCCCGAGGTTAAATCCGCTGGCATCATCTGTAGAAGGAAATTGAGAAAAGCCAAAACGCACTCGGGTGCGAAAGCTCGGGTCGTTGCGAATCTCCTCCAGTACGTTCGGCACCTCGCGCAGCCAGCGTTGCAACACCGGACTGTCTTCGATAACTTCGGGATCTAAATCCAAGTCGAGAGCATCGGGATTGGATTCGGGATTTGCTTCGGCACTGGCCTGGGGACTCGGCAGGGGCGAACTATCCGGCGGCGAACTATCCGGCCGCGAACTATCCGGCGGTATCTGCGCCAATAAGAGCGGAGCAGATACCGCCGGAATTCTTTTGGAAATTAATCCTATATATAGGAGACTCGTTCCCAGAGCGAGAAGCCCTAGTTTTTGTAAGTAATTTTGTAAGTAATGCGATCGCCCTCTCACCAGCAGCCAACCTCTGTCTTTAATTAGCATTCTTCAGCCAAGTCACCCGTAGGACAGGCGGGACGCCTGTCCTACTAAGCGCCAGGGACAGGCGTCCCGCCTGTCCTACGGGGGATTACAAATTTTTTCGGTGGTTAATTAAGCGGATTCTATAGCGTTTCTCAAATAAGTGTAATAAACGATAGGACCCTAGAAACGTAGGGGCGACAGCATGCCCCTTGACCATCTTTGCTGTATAACAGTAATTTCCCTAGTGGGATGCGCGGGCCCCAGAAACCTTACATCAATTTGAGAACCGCTATATATTAAAACTCAAAACTCAAATAGGACTTACACATTGACTCTACTAACGGCGCAACAACGGGGGGATTGCCCCTAAAAAACAATCTGGATATTTTGCATAAGTTCTACAGGACTTACGCAAATTGGCCGATAGAACCTAAATGTAGGGCAAATGGTGAAATCGCCCCTACCAGATATGGCGGTAATGCGTAAGTCCTGAACTCAAAACTCAAAACTCAAAACTCAAAACCAATAAAAACGGTCCTGCATACTGCGGGACCGAAATACGAAACAACAGAGGAGCGAAACTAAAAAAATTAGCGAACTACGTTCTGGAGATGAGCGACTTGAATTGGTTTGAGGAGATAAAGCCGCAGCAACTCCCAGGCGCTCGATGCATATAGAGGCAGCTTCTGGAAGAACTTCACGAACTTGGAAGCCGATGAAGATGCTATCTCTCCTAGTTTAACATTATTTTCAGCACAGCGATCCAAGCGGCTGAAAAACTCTGGGTGGTCCACGTCTAAAATAACTGGGAATACCCGACCTGCGGTATCGTTGGTTTTCTGGATGACGTGGATATCGTATTCTCGGGCATCCAGACCAAGCACGGCATAGAAGGCAGCACGCTGCAAGTCATTCAGATACATGGTCGCAAAGACCGAGAGCAAAAAGAAACGGCACCACAACTTGGCCTTCCAGTCATTCAAAATATCCGGCTGGGCTTTCATTATAGCATCGAAGAAATCGCCGTGGCGGTTTTCGTCTTGGCACCAGTTCTCGAAAAAGCGGAAGATGGGATAAACCCGGTTCTCAGGATGGGCCTCTAGGTGGCGGTAAATGGTGATATAGCGCCAATAGCCAATTTTTTCCGAGAGATAGGTGGCGTAGAAAATGAATTTGGGCTTAAAGAAGGTGTAAGCGTGATTTTTGGTCAGAAATCCCAAATCCAAGGAGAGATTAAAATCTGACATCGCCTTATTCAGAAATCCGGCGTGGCGAGCTTCGTCCCGAGACATGAGAGTAAAGCATTCGGCCAGAACTGGATTTTTCTGTTTGAGGCGGCGTCCCAGCTCTTTATATAGTAGGAAGCCTGAAAACTCAGCAGTGCAAGAGCGCTCCAGAAATTCTACAAACAGTCGGCGAGTTTCGCCATCAATATGTTCCCAGGATTGCTTAAATTCTTCATCGCGCACGAAGTGATGGCGATTGTAGTCGGCTCGGAATTCTTCGAGTATGGCCCTAATTTCCTCTTCGTTGACGGAAATGTCCATTTCGCCCATCGCCTCGAAGTCTGTGGTATAGAAGCGGGGGGTGAGTATGGTTTCCTTGGCCGGGACTTTTACCCCCGGTCGCAACTCTTCAAAGGTCGGTTTTTCTAGGGAACTTACCATAAATCTTTTTACCCTGTTTTTATTGACGGTTGTTGACTGACGCGCAAAGAGCGATCGCAACTATAGCTCTCAGCTGTCAGCGGTCAGCTATCAGCACAAGCATTGCCGGCATATAGCTTTTTAAGCGGTCAGCGGTCAGCGGTCAGCTATCAGCACGCCGGACTGTAGGGGCGTTTCGCGAAACGCCCCTACAGGATTTTTTGAAGTCGTTACTCTCTCGCCGATTTTTTTAAATAAAGAGGCATTGAGTAGTTTTTCTTTTCCCTTGTTTGCGTTCGCGAGACGCTTTTTGCTTGATTTGCCACGCCACCCAGTGTACCAGTATTTCCGATTTTTAGGAAGCGCGATCGCATTACGATTCCTTACAAGCTGTTAACTTTTGTAAAGGAGATATTTCCAAAGGGCCATAATGGAAGGCAAGGGGAGAGTGTGGGGTATGGGGTGTGGGGTGTCGGGTGTGGGGTGTGGGAAGTGTGGGAAGTGTGGGAGGGGTGGGAGGGGTGGGAGGGGTGGGAAGGGTGGGAAGTGTGGGAGGGGTGGGAGGGGTGGGAAGGGTGGGAGGGGTGGGAAGAACTGGAGACAGGACTTACGCAAAATATCCATATCTAATATTTGTAGGGGCAATCAACCCGCGTTCGCGTTGGCGGAGCCTGCGCGACAGCGCATAGCGTCTCCCAATGCGAGAATCGCCCCTACCCGTAGCGTAGATGCGTGAGTCCTATGGAGAAAATTCTCCCCACACTTCCCGGGAGCATTTCAACTTCGCACGCAGACGCCTGACGCCTATAGGCGCGGCTACACAAACAAAGCATGTCCTGAGCCTGACGTAGGCGAAGCCCGCGCTCTTAGCGCATAGGGCCCAAAAGGGCTATCGATTGCAAAAATGAAATGCTCCCCACTTCCCACACTCCCCCACACTCCCCACCCGACACCCGACACCCCACACCCGACACCCGACACTCCCGACACCCCACACCCGACACCCCACACCCGACACCCCACACCCCACACACCACACCCTACACCCCACACACCCCACACCCCACCCCCGAGATCCCCCCACCCCCAACACAAAAACCCCCACCCCACCACCACCCCACCCAACCACCAAAAACGCCACACCCCC
>JAAHFN010000086.1 GCA_010672965.1 Oscillatoria sp. SIO1A7 | reverse complement strand
AAAATTAAATATGAATGGCTTAAAATAGACGATTATTTTACCTGGGAAATTCTTGTTGACACTATTGAAACAATCCTACGAGAATTTGGAGGAGAAACTTATGTAATTAATTTTGATTAACTACTTAGTTTGGAGGACTCGACTACATAATCAATTGGCGGAGCCGAAAAAACATCCCCCGGACAAGCCCCGTCAAGCATCCCCTGGCCGACAATCATCACATGGGCTGGTTCGTGGCCGGAACCGGAACCCTGAACGATCGAGACTTTATTGTCATTGGGAGCATCGGCTCGCATAATCAGGTTGTAGTCGGGGACGTACTTAATCTTACCCGGATTAGCAAGCTCAATTCCCTTCAGCATTTCGGGAACAAATTGTTTGGGATTATTAACAAATTTCTTCATTGATTTTTTTCCTGCGATTAGGGTACTTGGGAGCGGTTCAATTTTGCACGCCCACCGCAGCAGCGCCTATAGGACTTACGCAAAATATCCAGATATAGTGTTTTGTAGGGGCAATCCCCCCGCGATTGCCCCGTTAGTAGAGTCAATGCGTAAGTCCTAGCCTATAGGCGTAAGCCGCTCCTAGACGGAGCCTGGCGCGGCTACACAAACAAAGCATGTCCTGAGCCTGACGTAGGCGAAGCCCGCGCTCTTAGCGCATAGGGCCCAAGAGGGCAATGGTTCGGTCGGTCCGATCGCACCCACTCGGATTGTGGAGAAGGACATTGAAACCTTCGAGGTTGATGGGGTGTGCATGGTGGTGTGCATGGTGCATCAGAACAAGCCTCGCACGGAAGCGCCATCGGAGATGAATATAGGACTTACGCAAAGACACTTTAGATCGGGGCAATCGCGGGGGGATTGCTCCTACAAGCACTAGATATAGACATTTTGCGTAAGTCCTGTGAATACCTACTTGCCGTATTACGAGGCCCTGTGGATGGCGGAGAATCTTACTGCCACCCTGCAAAATATCTACACCTTAGGGGGAGCGTTGGTGCGCGATCGGGTATTCCCCCAGGGTGCCATTCCGAACTCCTCCAGTCCCGATGCGATCCGTGCGATGTCAACGGAGCAGTATCTCAACTTCCTGGCGATCGCCCTCACGGTGGCGGTCAAAGAGCGCTCTTGGACTGGTACTAAATTTGCTGCGATCGTCCCTAATGCTCTCTAGCTCGACCTTGGCCGTTATTTTGGGAGCGTTTCACTTTTGTAACGGGGAGCCCGGAGGGCTTTGTTTGTGTAGCCGCGCCTTTAGGCGTCAGGCGGCTAGATGCCGAAATTGAAATGCTCCCGTTACTTTTGGCTAAATACATATAAGTAGAGAAACTGTAAAAATTTCTGAAATTTCAGAAAATGCCTCAAAGGTTGAAATTCTACCAATACTTTGCTAATATAGCTTCATACCCTCAAAAAAGGGCAAAAAAAAGGGGCCACAGCTAGCCGCGACCCTTTCAAACCACAACGTAGAAACACAAGCAAAGGAGGTGTTCTCACTCAAAAAAATTTCTCCCTCAAAAACCCACCCTGCGGCGGCGTAAGCCTTTGGCTAGTGGGGACTAGCAGGCTTGTGGCTTACTCCAATAGCAGGGCCAGGTGGGAAACCCGCCCAAAAACACCGCTGACTCTTTCAATGAGCGGCAGCGGGTTCCCTCCTGGGAGGGGTGGGTTCCTTTGGGAGAAAATTCACCCTAGTTTTCACCACTGGCCTTAATAAGGGCCAGAGGGGCAGAGTGGGCAGAGGAGCAGAGGAGCAGAGGGGCAGAGGGGAGGACCGCATCCTCCGCATCCTCCGCATCCTCCACATCCTCCGCATCCTCCGCTCCGAAAGCTCTGCGCCGCGATCGACCGCCATCGATCGCGCCGTTGCGCCAACGCGGCTATTTGCACGCCCGCTGGAAACTAGGGGGTAGCACCTCCAAGCTTTTTGTAGATTCTACAATGACTCGCTTTTGGATGCCCTCGTATGCGGACGGAGGGCACATGGTCCCTTATGCGCAATTAAAAATTAAAAATTAAAAATTCACGCATTCGCCCATTCCTTGCGGAGCCTTGAGGCAAAAGCATTTTGAAGTTTGCATTTTGAATTTTGAATTTTGAATTTTGAATTGCGGTAAGCCTAAAGAGTGGAAACTAACTATTTTTTTTTTAAAGTTTTAGCTTATCAAATGGTCTCATGTCGCGAGCAAATGGAATCCCGGTTGTAAACCTTTGCCCTTTTGGCGAAGGTATTGTTTAGGGAATTGAGTTTTTGTTCATTTCTCAATGCTTTTACCTTTAGCACTTACGCACCGACCCACGATAAGGGTGGGCTTGCCATAAAGCCCACCTTTGAGGTCAGTTGAGTTTCCCTGCCTGCGTAAGTCAGATCGAATGCGATTAAATAGTTACAGTACCTGTAGGGGCAGTGCCCCCGTGCCCGCCCCGATTGGTATGGGGCGGCCGGGGCGGGCACGAGGAACCCCTACGGGATTTGTTTATGGGGAATTAACCGGATTTGATATCAGATCGATTTTAAAATCATTGGTTGCTAATCCCGAGTCAGAAATGATTTTAAGATCCTTAAGACTTTGCCCAGGCAGTGGCGACATTCTCAAGCATCACAGCCACGGCTACTGCCCCAGCATCATAAGTATCTTTACTGCGATCGCCAGTGTAAGATGCGCGACCTCGTTTGGCGACCCAAGCTTTAGTGATTTCTACCTGCGATCGCGCTGTTTTGGCCGCTGCATCGATTGCTTCTTGAGTATTGCCACCATTGGCGATCGCTTGCTCAAAAGCATCTGCCCCTGGGACTAAGGCATCCAGCAAAGTTTTGTCCCCTAACTTCGCCCCCCCGCGATCCATAATTCCATCTGCAGCAGCGCTAAACATGGTTACGACATCTTCGGCGGTCAGCATTTCTTTACCGCTAATGCTCTTGCCAGCACTCCGAAAAGCAGCCCGCCAAATAGAACCGGAAGTGCCGCCAATATTTCTGGAGATAATTTTGGCACACCCCAGCAAAAAACTCTCACCGCTACTGCGATCGATTTTGTCCCATTGTGACAAAATGGCACTAAAGCCGCTTTCCAGGGAGGTGCCGAAGTCCCCATCACCGACTACACCATCCAACTCGGTAAAATATTTTTCATTATCAATAGATGTTTGGGCGATCGTTCGCACGACAAGTTCTATATTCTCCAGACTACTTCGCGCCATATTTTTCTCCGATAGATACTCTTTGACTAACACTTGCCAACCAATACAATATCTAAGATAGGGGGACGGGGTGGGACTAATTTTGACCCGGTTTTGGCGTATCTGGATAACCACCGGGATAACCACCGGGATTACGATGGGCCGATCGTTTACACCGATGATTATTCTCCTTGCCCCACACCGCCCCAGAATCGGCGGACTCGCATCCTGTGGTTGTTAGAGCGTAGCCCATTACCGGAGTTGTTATCCCAATCTACAGCATCTGGGGCAAGGGGCCTATGTAGCAGTCCGCCAGAGAGATGCGAGTCATCCCATTACGGAGGTTACCGTTTAAGGCCGAGATTGTCTTGGGGATGCTGTCGCCCTTACACTTCTAATTTACACTTATTTGAGAACCGCTATAAAAGCCTGTATTGCTTATGCTGCTGACCGCGAACGTCGGTTTGTGACTGCCCCATTATCCGCAACCAGATTGTAGCAAGCTTCTCCCTCCTATTTTATTGACAAAAAATACAGTAACAACCGATACCAAAAGCTAAGTCTAGGATGAAATGAATGATTCAAACCTTTAAAAATAAAGCCCTTGAAAAACTGTTTAAAGAAAATATTAATAAAGGAGTTCCACCAGATATTGAAAAGAAAATCAGAATCAGATTAGAGGTAATAGATTCAGCCTTAATATTAGAAGACATGAGATTGCCAGGTTATGACTTACATAAACTAAAAGGAGATAGAAAAGAAAGTCAATTAAAGTATCGGCTAATTGGCGAATTACCTTTAAATTTGAAGATGGCAATGCTTATGAGGTAAATCTCGAAGATTATCATTAAAAGCCTAGATGATTTAATTAGGGAAAATGAATTATGGTACAAAAATTGCAAAACAAAATACAGGATAGACCAGAAAGACCCGTACATCCCGGAGAAGTTCTTGCAGATATTCTGGAAGATTTAGAGATTAATCAAAGACAATTTGCAGAGATTCTAGGAGTAACTCCTGAAATCGTTAATGAGATTATTCAAGGCAAACAACCAATTACAGTTGATTTAGCGATTAGAATTGGTAAAGCTTTAGGGAATGGTCATAGATTGTGGTTAGATCTACAGCAAAAAATTGATATTTGGGACGCTTTGCAAATTCATAAAGAAGAATACGATCGCGTTTTAACATTAGTATAATCGCTACTATAGCGTTTCTCGCGCTTGATGTGAATTGTCTAGGGCGAAGCATCCCAATATGAGAATCCCCGTTTTACAGCAGAGATAGTCTTAAGGATGCTGTCGCCCCTACATTTCTAGGACCCTATCGTTTATTACACTTATTTGAGAAACGCTATATATCAAATCCGGCTAATTACTCACAAATCCCGTAGGGGCGGTGCCCCCGTGCCCGCCCCGGCCGCTCCAGATTAACCGGGGCGGGCACGGGGGCACCGCCCCTACTTGATGAAAATGCTCTTATGCCTGACGATCGGCCAAAACCTGCTCTAGGTCATCTACGGTAAAATATCCTTGTGGTTTAACATTAGTCCGATTTTGACCGATCGCGATCGCCTCGTTCCCCGGTTCTCCGAAATCCGACAACACTAATGCTGCTTCGCGAAAATCCTCATTTTTAGTCAACTCATTGTAGGTGACGATACAGGTCATCCCGGCAGCAGTCGCAGCGAGCAAACCATTGCGCGTATCTTCTACAACCACGCAGTGAGCTGGGTCTAAGTTCAATTTTTCCACAGCGAGATTGTAAACATCTGGGGCGGGTTTTTTGGCTTTGACCATATCCCCTGCAAAAACTCCGGCGAATTGACTGGCCAGTTCGACCCCCATGACTTGACGCAGCACTGCCTCTACGGAAGCGATCGCAGAAGTCGAACAAACTGCGAGGAGCCAACCATTTGCCAAAGCTGCCTGGGCTAGGCGTTTGACACCGGGACGACCGGGAATTGCCCCAGAAGCGATCGCCTGCTTATAAATTTCCGTTTTGCGCTTGTGCCAACCCATGACAATATTCCACCAGGCTGACTCCGACTCTGGAACCGGGTACGCAGCCCGAAAATCCTCATCTTTTCCCAAGCTGAACATTCGCTCTTTGCCGCCGCCAATTTTAACTTTCTCGGCATATTGTTCCAGGCTCCACTGCCAATTGATGCCATTTTCGCGCCACATTTGGTTGAACGCCACTAAATGACCATCTCGCTCGGTGTCAGCCAACACCCCATCGCAATCAAATATCAATGCTTTTTTCATGCTTTACCTTCGCTGCCAAACAATTTACAATAATGCTGCGTCAATTTGATTACCTCACTATGTACCGCCCCAACCAGTTTCAAGGGGTTATATTCGGTGGGTCGCTCTTCGAGGTAAGTGCGGAAGCGATCGGCATAAGTTTGCTTGAGTGCAGTGGAGATATTCACCTTAGCCGTGCCAAGACTAATCAGCCGTAAAAAGACATCATCAGTCAGACCGCTGCCCCCGTGCAAAACCATTGGAGTATTGGTCGCTGCCACTATCTGCTCCATTCGACCGTAGCGAATTGTTGGGGTTGCCTTGTAAAAACCATGTGCGGTGCCAATAGCCGGTGCATAACAGTAAATCCCAGTTTCTTTGACAAAAGCGATCGCCTGTTCTATCGATATCAGTTGTCCTTCTGTATCGCTACCGATGTCGTCTTCAACACCAGCCACCGCGACCACTTCTCCTTCTACATGAGCCCCGTACTGAGCCGCATATTTGGTAATTTCCTGAGTCGTCCGAAAGTTTTCCTCAAAAGAGAACTCCGAGCCATCAAATAGTACCGAGTTCCAACCCAAACGGAGCGTTTCTTTCACGATTTCGGGGTCGGGGCAATGATCCAAGTGGAGGGTTACCGGGACTGAGGCTCGTCCGGCCATGTTGCTAAACATATCCTGGATGACTTTGGCTCCCCAGAATTTAATCGTTTTAACTGAGATTTGAATAATTAAAGGGGAGCGAGACGCCTCGGCCCCTTTAATTAAGCCATCCATCGTAATATCATCGAAAGCATTAAATGCCGGAACCCCGTACCTATTTTCAAAGGCCGGGGTCATAATTTCTGGTAGGGTGACAACAGTCATTCTTCTCTCCTTTCTGTATGAGGTAACGGCTACATTTCTAGCATTTCTCAAATAAATGTACCGAAGGAAACGTAGGGGCGACAGCATCCCCGAGACAATCTCCGCCGTAGAATGGTAACTCCTGTAATGGGATGCTTCGCCCCAGACACCTCACATAAATTTGAGAACCGCTATACCTCGCGATATTGTTCAAGCTGTCAACTGAGAAATGCGATCGCATCTCCCTGAAGTTTTCAAAAAACAAGGTCAGATTTTATTTCCTTAAAATCCGATCCCTCAAAAAAAGCCAGTATTACTCCTCAAAACACCTCTATTAGGAGTAAAGGTAGCTGTAGCAAGCAGCCAGCCATCAGATCCCCTCAAACCAGCGAGCGGGTAGGGTGGGCAGGAGAAGGCAGCGATACAGTAACGCCGGATTCTTGATTACCGATCGGAAGTCTCAACGACTTGCATCACAATCTGTTGTGCGATCGCGCTCAACGACTGAGCCGATGGGGATTCCGGCTGGGCGAGGACGATAGGCTCACCTCCATCGCCGCTGACCCGAACATCAATCTCTAGCGGGACGCAGCCCAGTAATGGGGCTTCGAGGGTCTTGGCGGCATTTTCGCCCCCTGCTGAACCGTAGATATAGCACTACGCAGTCACATTAGGACAGTTTTTAAATGAAGCATCAACGCAGTCCCAGAAATCCTCAAAATCTTCAAACCTCTGTTTCATCCAATTCTTTAAAAAAAACCACCATCGTTCAATTTTATTTAAATCGGGAGAATATTTAGGTAAATACCAAAGCTCACATCCCCATTCTTCCACTGCATTTGCAATCTCCCGTGATGTATGAAAGCTTGCATTATCAATAATTATAACATCCCCTGGATTCGTCTTCGGCAACAAATATTCGGTTAGCCTTCAGGCATTTCATGGCAACGAAGTATCAGAAGAATCAATGGGTTATAGGGTAGGGTGTTGACTCCCTTGGATTTTCACCCACCTTGCTTACATACGGGGATCGCGCCGACGCGAAAGTCCCGAAAACCTCCTCAAGCGTAAGGATTTCAATCCCCTCTGGACGCGGGAGAAAAATTGCATGAAATCCCCCTTTGTGTTTTCCCCGCAGAGTCAACACCCTAGTTATAGGGACAAACCAAAGGGTAGGGAAGGGGTTCCTGGACAACTGAACTTACCACCACCCAAAACTACTTCCCCTTCTTCTTCACACAACTAATAATCAATAAGCTGTAGCGCATCTAAAATGCACATTTGGGCTGAGAGTAAAATCAGCCGCGGCCATTCGCCATAAGCGTTTCGGTCATGGTGGCCATTTTGGATGATGCAATTTAAATGCATCACAGCTTATTCCAATTCACACACCACCCGATATTCAATGTTCTTATTTACCCAAACTGCTCCCTGTTCTTCTTCACACAACTCTTCAAATTCTTCTCTATCCGCTATACTACCCGACCAGTTATTTATCCAACTCTTTGTGCTTAACGAAACGTCTAACCCGCGACGCTCCATCTTCTCTATAACATCACTCGCATCGTTCCATTGACTTATTTGTTGTCTATCTTCAACCTCACTCACCTCGTATAACCTTTGACTTATTTGTTGTCTATCTTCAAAATGAGTCGCCCCAGCTGTAGCTGCTTCAAGGCTAACTCTCATCCCAACACACAAAATCATGGTCGCTAAGACCAAGCTTACTAACTTTTTCATGGTTCTTTCAAGCTCCTAGGTTTCATCTGCTATTCAAACTACATCATTTATTCAAATTACATTATTAATTTTATAATATTTTTATTATTGAGGTGAACCTCATTGCAGCGGTTCCCGCTGTAAGGTGACTTCTGGAAAAGAAAGTACCGCTCGTTGCCAGAGTCGGGAAGCGACGAGGAAATTCTACTCCCCTCCTGGGAGGGGAATCGGGTATCTTTATTATCAGAAATCACCTAAGCTCTAAGCTGTTGCGCATTTAGATTGGGTGCGAGCGGGGCCAATATAGCAGATCTCAATAAGGTGAGGTACAGTGAAAGCCTTACTATCACAGGGTTTCAACCCTGACTGCCTGACACATCTTTGTAAAAACTAGGCGCATCAGGTTCTACACTTTAATGACCGGATACGCGAAAACCAGATTTTGTCGTAGTAATCATACTTACGCAAATTGTAGATATGCGCCCTAAGTGTAGGGGTCAACGCCCGTTGACCCCTACCAGATATAGAGGTAATGCGTTACCAGGAGAGAGGTCTATCTAGTAGTCTGTCAAGGTAGTTTTGAACAGTTTGGCAATTTTTTCTGATGCCCAATGCCCATAATTAGGGTTTGGGGTGTAGGGTGTAGGGTGTAGGCAGAAACCCAGGTTTTTAGCTTATTCTCCAAAGTCTCCTTCTTATCCCTACACCCTACACCCCACACCCTACACCCTAGTTTTTAGCCCAATGCCCAATGCCCAATGCCCAATGCCCATGCAACAGCTTACCCTGACCCGACCTGACGATTGGCATCTCCATCTCCGTGACGGTGACGCGCTGAAAGCGGTTTTGCCGCATACGATTCGCCAGTTTGCCCGCGCCATCGTGATGCCGAATTTGAAACCGCCAGTGCGATCGCTCGCTGATGCGGCGGCTTATCGCGATCGCATCCTTGCCGCAATTCCGGCGGGGAAAAAGTTTGAGCCATTGATGACTCTGTACCTCACGGACAATACTAGCCCCGAAGAGATTATCGCCGCCAAAGCCTCGGGGTTTGTGAAAGCGGTCAAATGTTACCCATCCGGTGCAACGACTAATTCAGAATTCGGGGTGACGGATATTCGCAAATGCGATCGGGTTTTTGAAGCCATGCAGCAGGTGGACTTGCCGTTATTGCTACATGGAGAAGTGACGGACAAGGATGTTGATGTGTTCGATCGCGAAAAGGTCTTTATCGAGAAACATTTGATTCCCCTCAAACAGCGATTTCCCAAACTGCGCGTGGTGCTGGAACATATTACCACTTCAGATGCGGTAAAATTTGTCCTAGAAGCAGACAATATCGGAGCAACCATTACCCCACAACATTTATTATTTAACCGCAATCGCATATTCAAAGGAGGAATTAATCCCCATTTTTATTGCTTGCCCATTTTGAAACGGGAAACCCATCGCCAAGCCCTGCTGAAAGCCGCTACATCGGGCAATCCTAAGTTTTTTCTCGGCACGGATAGCGCCCCCCATACCCGCACCAGTAAAGAAAGTGCCTGTGGCTGCGCCGGTTGCTTTTCCGCCCTGCACGCGATGGAATTGTATGCAAAAGCGTTTGAGAGCGTCAATGCCCTGGATAAATTGGAAGCGTTTGCCAGTTTCTATGGGTCAGATTTTTATCAACTCCCGCGCAATAGCGAACAGATTACCTTGACCAAAACCACCTGGCGAATTCCCGATGAAGTACCATTTACAGAATCTGGGCTTGTGCCTTTAAATGCAGGTCAGGAGATGACTTGGAAGATGATTTAAATTGGTAGATTTTCCCCAAGGTTTGAAAATAACCATAAAAATTATGCCGATACACCCCAAATAGTGTATTACAGCAGTAAGATTTGATTCGCGGACGGCTTTTATCCTGAAACCCTGTGAACGTGGGGAACCCACGTTCACAGCTCAAATCTGATTGCTGTATGCTGAAAATCCGTTTTAAGGTGATATGCAGAAAGATTCTACGCTCCATCCCATTTGGGGCGATCGCGAAATTTTTCAGCCTATTTGATAGTTATACACAAATGAGGTCATCATGGAATTAGACAGCGTAGTCCCCTGGGGCAGGTCACTAAGTGAGTACAAAGCGATGTTCTCACTATCTAGTCACGATCTTAACAAGAAGATTCTTGGCTGTGCTGATGGCCCTGCATCATTTAATGCGGAATTAAGCAAAATGGGCGGAAATGTAATATCGATAGATCCGATCTATCAGTTTGATGCCGGGGAAATTAAATCCAGAATTGATGAGGTCTGCTCTCAGGTACTCTATGAAGTTTCAAGGAATAGAGGCGACTATGTTTGGAAAAACATTCCCAACGTAGAAACTCTCGGTAAGGTAAGAATGGATGCGATGCGAACTTTTCTGGCTGACTATGAAGCGGCAAAAAATGCAGATCGTTATCTAAACGCTTCATTGCCTGTGCTGCCTTTTAATGATGGTGAATTTGAAATAGCACTTTGCTCGCATTATTTATTTTTGTACAGCGGGTATGTAAACCAGAATCAGCACATTCTTTCAATGAAAGAGTTGTGTCGTGTAGCCAAAGAAGTTCGTGTTTACCCGCTTCTGTCAATGAGTAACAATGAAGAGTCCCCACATTTGAGACCTGCGATCGCCGAATTGGAAGCAGACGGGATTAGTGTCTCTCTGGTCGAGGTGGATTATGAATTCCAAAAAGGCGCTACAAAAATGTTGGTGGCAAACGTATAACAAAACGCTGTAGCGGAAGTTTCCTTGGGAAACGCCGCTAACTAAGCTTGGTCGTTAGACTGAATTCCTTAATCCGACAAGCTGAATGCTTTCATTCCACAGTTCTCTGGCCTTATTCCTGTCATAAGATTCTGGAGAAGAAGGGATTTCCTTGAAAGCATCGAAATACTTGCCACTAACTTCAGCAAAACTTGGATTAAACAACAGTGAAGCAAGCGCTCTACCCATCTTTTTAGAATTACGAAACCGAAGAATATGAGGTAAAAGATGCCAAAACTGTCCGATTACCAGTGCGAGCATTTCTTTAATGCTATAGCCACGAGCTAATTGAGTATCGAGCATTAAGCCCGGATTAAAAGCACTAACCCGAATCATGCGTTCATCATTCTGAAGTCGCCGATCGAGTTCATAAGCAAAAAGTAAATTGCACAGTTTAGACGTCGTGTATCGGCGGCGTCCAACTCGTCCGGCAATTTTCCTTGGAGTCTGTTGAGAAGGAAATGCCATTTGATGGGGATGACAATACTGAGGTACTGGCATCCCTGTTTTGATACGAGGGTCATGGGTATCGCTGCTGACCAAGATAATGCGCGAGTCATTCTTGAGATATGGTAAGAGCAAGTTTACTAATAGGAAGTGCCCCAGGTGATTGACTCCAAAGGTTGCCTCAAACCCATCCTGGGTATAAACGTCACCCTTGACAAATTGAACTCCTGCATTACAGATCGCACCCTTAATAGGAGGTAAATCCGATTGAGAGAGTTGCTCTATGAAATGGCGAACAGATTGAAGAGATGCTAAATCTAGCTCGAAACCCTCAATATATGGATGCTTTGTCTCGGCGATGAGGCGCTGGACGGCAGCCTTGACTCGGTGAGGATTGCGACTTGCAATGACAATATTCCAGGATTTGTCCGATCGCGCGATCGCCTTAGCACATTGATAACCCAATCCACTATTGCCACCTGTGATAATTACAGTTTGTTTTACCTTAGTATTCTCAGTCATTAACCTGCATTAGAGATTCTCGACACCTCAACCATAAACGTTGGAGTATAGTCTAATGTCAAGACCCATATTCATCATCTCAGTATGCTGATTAGTGAATTATCCGAAATTACTGGACTGTCGAAGGATACGATTCGATTCTATGAAAAGGAGGGATTGCTTGATGCAGCACTCTCAACTCGCAGCGAGAATAATTACAGGCAATACACCCCTGAAGCTGTAGAACGCCTTAACTTTATCAAACGGGGCAAAGCGTTAGGATTCACTTTGAGAGAAATCAAGTCAATAATGGCTGAGTGGGATTCGGTTACACCAGAACAAGCGATTGACTTCATTGACTCAAAGTTGCAGCAAATAGACGGAAAAATCAACCAATTGCAACAGTTTAAAAATTATCTTGTTGAGAAGAAAGCAAGGCTAGAATCTGGTGCAACCCTGTCCGCAGCAGCCGCTAAATTTTCGGAAGATTGTCTCGGGTAGCGATGCGTTACGCTAGTGGTAACGCATCCTACGAGGCGACTTGTTCGGATTAGTCTAGAAATCTTGCACTGTTGGGCGAATAATAATTTCGTTCACATCTACATCTGCAGGCTGTTCAATTACATAGGCAATGGCGCGTGCAATTGAATCTGCGGGGATTGCCCAATTGTCATACAAATTCTTGACGGCAGCAACGCTATCGCCGTGGGATGAGCCATGTTTGAGTTCAGAATCAATCGCGCCAGGCTCAATGCAGGTGGTACGGATCTTTCCGCCAACTTCATGACGAAGCCCTTCACTAATCGCACGGACAGCAAATTTGGTGCCGCTATAAACTGTGCCGCCTGGGCTAAAGACTTTTACGCCGGCGATCGAGGACATATTGATGAAATGGCCGCTTTCCTGTTTTTCAAAGACAGGTAAGGCCGCAGCAATACCGTAGAGTACCCCCTTAATGTTAATGTCAATCATTCGGTCCCACTCATCGACCTTGAGAGCGGACATCGGTGCAATTGGCATGATGCCAGCGTTATTGACGATCGCATCCAGTTGGCCATAGGTATCAACTGCTTTTTGTACGAGTGCTTCCACATCGCTTCTCTTGGTGACATCCATTACGACATACTCAGCTTCGCCGCCATTTTTCTTAATGTCATTGACGATCGCCTGCAGCTTGTCTTCGCGCCTTGCACCGAGTACAACTTTGGCACCTAAGTCGGCTAAATGGCGTGCTGTTGCTTCGCCAAGTCCGCTGCTGCCGCCCGTTATCGCGATCGCTTTGTTCTCAATGTTATTGCTCATATTCACTCCTTTTGCTTATGAGAGAGTTCGGGTGTTCTGTTTCCTAGGGCGCGAGACGGCCATAGCCGGTACATTATTAACTTGCAAGTCCCTAACTTCGATCGCCTCTTTCTTCCGGTGCGCGATCGCCCTAATTCTTATATTTATATTAATCCATATTATATTAGACTTCTTGCATAAATCCAAAAAGCCCCCCTTTCCAAGGGGGGTTGGGGATCTTACCGTAATTATGCAATCGTCATATTAAAATAAGACTTACGCATAGACTCTAGCGATCTGTCAATTTATATTTGACTGACAAATCCCGATCTGCTCCCTTGCCCCTCTGCTCCCCTGCCCCTCTGCTCCCCTGCCCCCTGCCCCTCTGCTCCTCCGCCCCTCCTGCCCCTCCGCCCCTCTGCTCCCCTGCTCCCGTGCTCCTCTGCTCCCCTGCCCCCTTTGCCCCTCTGCCCCTCTGCTCCTGCTAAAATAACCCTGTTCCTCTAAGCTGCGAATCAGAGATATGGCTGCTTACGACTCCAAATTTCTCGACGAACTCTACAACGTCTTTGAACCCTTTGAACCCCTGCAACCGGGAGACCCGCAATATGTTGACTGTCGGGCAGTCCGGGGAGATGGGGATATTTTGACCGATTTGGGGAATAAAATTAGGCGATCGCAGCACATGACTTGCCAACTGTATGCAGGACATCGTGGGGCCGGAAAATCCACGGAACTCCTACGTCTCAAGGAATATCTGGAACAGAACAAATTTTTAGTGGTGTATTTTGCCGCAGACGAAGCGGACATTGATGCGGAAGATGCAGAATATGCGGATATTTTACTTGCTTGTACTCGTCACCTCCTCGAAGACCTGAAAGATATTGCCAAACCGGATCCGTTAACAGAGTGGTTGCGGGGTCGGTGGCAAGAGTTAAAAGACTTAGCCCTGACTGAGGTGACGTTTGAAAGCTTATCGGTGGAGTCGCAAATTGCCCAGTTTGCCAAACTGACCGCCAATTTACGGGCAGTCCCCTCCCTCCGGCGGCAAATTCGTGACAAAATTAATCCCCATACGGTGACGCTGACCGCAGCTTTAAATGAGTTTATTGCTGAAGCGAAAAAGAACTTGCCCAAGGACTGTGAGAAACTTGCAGTCATTGTAGATAACTTAGACCGCATGGTTCCCGTTCCCCAGGACAGCGGACGCACCAACCATGAGGAAATTTTTATCGATCGCAGCGAACAACTCCGGGCATTAGATTGCCATTTGCTCTACACTGTACCAATTTCTTTGGTTTATTCCAGTCGCTCTACAGATTTGCAGCAGAATTATGGCGATCCGCAAGTATTGCCAATGATTATGGTGCAAAATTCTGATGGGACGGTGAATGATGCCGGAGTGGAGAAGTTAACGGAAATTATTACCAAACGAGTGGCGAAGACTTCCTTGGACTCAGAGACATTAACGACCGAAATTTTTGAAAGTGCCGAGTTGCTGCAACGGTTATGCTTGATGAGTGGGGGTCATGTGCGCAATTTGCTCCTGTTAATGCAAGCGGCAATTAATCGCATGAGTCAGTTGCCGATTTCTAAACGGGCAGTCCAACGGGCAATCGCCGAAGCGCGAGAGACTTATCGTCGCAGTGTGGAACATGATGAATGGGAAATTTTAGCCAAGGTTCACCGCAATAAGCAGATTATTATTAACGAAGATAAAGCCCGCAATTTACTATTTAAGCGTTGTTTGTTGGAATATTGTGATTTTAATGAGGAGGGAGAGTTGCTATCGTGGCGTGATGCTCACCCGTTGATTAAAAATTTGCCAGAATTTAAGGAAGCGATCGCAGCGTTGGAAAAGTAATGAACACCGAAGACACCAACTGGGAAGAAGAAGAAAATTTACCACCCCCAACCCCAGAAGAAGAAACTCAAGCATTGGTCAACGCGATCCGTCGTTCGCGAGGGTTTCGGTTGCTTTTTGTCCAATGCTCTCCGCAAAAAGGGCAAGAAGTCATTGAGAAAGTAACCGAAGAGTTGCCCCAGAAAAAAATAGCTGTCTTATCTTTGGAAGAGGCGATCGATAAATTATATCCCTTGGTGGAAGAATATAAAGACCAAGAGGTGTTATTCATTCGCGGATTAGAACAGTCTTTGTTAGTTTATGAAGCGGAAAAAAGAGCCGAAGGGTGGAATACTGAGGAAATTTATTCTTACAGTTGGCATGGGGTGCCCAGAATTCTCAATCACTTAAACCAACAACGCGAACAGTTTAGAGATAATTTTCCCCTTTGCTTCGTTTTTTTGCTGCCTCGGTTTGCCATAGACTATTTTATTCATCGCTGCCCTGATTTTTACGATTGGCGATCGGGTTCTTTGCAAATATCTTCAGATGATGACAGTTTCAGAGAAATTTCATCCGAACTTTATAATTGGGCATTGAGTTTAAATCCTCAAGAGCGACAACAGGAAATCTTAAACATCCAAGCAGAACTCAAGCATCAGTATTTGCCTTTACCAGATCGAGCAAATTTATCTCACCAAAAAGCAATATTACTTTTGACAGAGGAACGCTACAGTGAGGCGCTCGCTTCTTACGACAAATCCCTAGAAATTAAACCAGATGACCATCAAGCTTGGTACAACCGGGGCATTGCTTTGGGAAATTTACAACGCTACAGTGAGGCGCTCGCTTCTTACAACAAAGCCCTAGAAATTAAACCGGATCACCATATATATTGGGACAATAGGGGCCTTGCTTTGGCAAAGTTACAACGCTACAGTGAGGCGATCGCTTCTTACGACAAAGCCCTAGAAATTAACCTCGATGACCATTTAGCTTGGAAAAACCGGGGCTATGCTTTGTCTAATTTACAACGCTACAGTGAGGCAATAGATTCTTACGACAAAGCCCTAGAAATTAAACCAGATGACCATATATTTTGGAACAGACGGGGCATTGCTTTGTATTATTTACAACGCTACAGTGAGGCAATAGTTTCTTACGACAAAGCCCTAGAAATTAAACCAGATTACCATATACTTTGGAACAATCGGGGCATTGCCTTGTATTATTTACAACGTTATAGTGAGGCAATCGCTTCTTACGACAAAGCCCTAGAAATTAAACCAGATTATTATGAAGATTGGTACAACCGGGGCATTGCTTTGAGAAAATTAAAACGCTACAGTGAGGCGATCGCTTCTTACGATAAAGCGCTAGAAATAAAACCCGATTATTATGAGGCTGTGTATAATAAAGCTTGTTATTATGCTTTACAAGGTAAGATTGAGTTAGCGATTAAAAATCTAGATAAAGCGACTCAATTGAATCCTGAAGAATCTAGAGAAATGGCCGAAACTGACTCAGATTTTGATAAGATTCGTACTGATGTGCGGTTTCAGAAGTTGTTAGAGGCAAATAGTGAAACAGGGCTATAATGAACAGAACAGTTGGGTAACGATAAAATGATGGCACTCAAATTAATAGAAATCGCACCATCCGTAAGTTGTCTTTAGCGGAACATGGCCGCTCGCTTAACGCAGGAGCAGGGCTTCTGTTCCCAACAGTCCATTCGAGGTTTGGGCATCTTCAGGATAAAGGATTGCGATCGCGACACCGTTATAGAACTTGGGCGATCGCTCGAATCCCCCTCCCCAGCCTTACCTCGGGGTATCTTTTTTAGATTTGACATTTCCGAAGCGGATCGACGATGTAGGGGCGACAGCATTCCCGAGACAATCTTGTTTTTAGAGTAAAGTTATAAATTTGGAATGCTTCGCCCCAGAAACCTAAGAACCCCACCGACAACATCAAAAATAAGGATTATAAAAAACATGCCCTTGAAAGCTCCCCTGCTCCCCCTGCTCTTTCAAGGGTATGTTTTTTATAATTCCCCTTTTTGGAGTTGCCGGTGGGTAGCATAGATTTCTAGGGCGAAGCATTCCAATACAATAATTTTTCTTTAATAGCACAAGCTGTCTCGGGAATGCTGTCGCCCCTACGCCCGGGGTCGCGTCCTCAAGGGTATGTTTTTTATAATTCCCCTTTTTGGAGTTGCCGGTGGGTAGCATAGATTTCTAGGGCGAAGCATTCCAATACAATAATTTTTCTTTAATAGCACAAGCTGTCTCGGGAATGCTGTCGCCCCTACGCCCGGGGTCGCGTCCTCGATACCGAGCGCTGAATGCTAAACCTAAAAAAACATACCCAAGAAAGGCTCCTCTGCTCCTCTGCTCCTCCGCCCCTCCGCCCCCCTGCCCCTCTGCCCCTCCGCTCCTCCGCTCCTCCGCTCCTCCGCTTCCTCCGCTCCTCTGCTCCTCTGCTCCCCTGCTCCCTAGCACTCCCACGGCGGAACAGGCCGGAATCGTTCGAGTAAAAAATCAATCATGGCATGAACTT
This sequence comes from Oscillatoria sp. SIO1A7, assembly GCA_010672965.1. Taxonomy (GTDB): domain Bacteria; phylum Cyanobacteriota; class Cyanobacteriia; order Cyanobacteriales; family Laspinemataceae; genus SIO1A7. The sequence continues at coordinate 7,198 of JAAHFN010000086.1, read as the reverse complement.
TTGGGGGAATGATGCGGCGACTTGGGTAAAGAAGCCAGATAGCCGAATTTGTGACCAGCGGGAATTCCGGCATGACCTCCACAAGAAGCCCAGATTTCAAACTTTCGCTGGCATTCCAGACTGATTTTATGCCAATACCCAACCCAAGCTCCAGCATCTGGCGTAGAGCTTCACCATCGTCGATCGCAAACGACTGTGGAACGCTAACCGTTTGTCCATTTTCAAAAGTCCACCTCGTCGCGTCGGCAAGGCTTACGCATTTATGCTCTGCGAGTTCCTCTGGTCTTGAAGGAGTTCCGTGCCGTTCGAGATAGGTGGGAGAGGCAACGAGAATACGTCGGTCAGAGGCTAACTTTCGCACGATCAAACTACTATCCACCAACGGGGCATTGCGGATAATCAGGTCATAAGCGCCTTCGACAACATCGAGAACTGCATCAGATAGACGTAGATCGAGACTGACCAGGGGATGACGGGCGTGAAATTCGGCCAAGGCTGGAATGATATACATCCGTCCAAAGGAACCCGGCATGGTAATTCGCAGTAAACCTTCCGCTTCTGCCCCCTGCCCCTTGACCGCACTTAGCCCGGTTTCCAGGGTTTCGATAATCTGTTGCGCGTAGGGCAAAAATGCCTCGCCATCCGTTGTCAGGGAGACCGAGCGGGTCGTTCGGTTGAATAGACGAATGCCAAGAGTTTCTTCAAGTTTGACCAGACGGGCGCTAGCACTTGCAGGTGACAGGGAAAGGTCTTGGGCCGCCGCCGTGACACCGCCGAGCGCCGCAATCCTCAGAAATAAACGAAGCGATAAAATATCCATTTATCAAAAATATCCGAATTATATTTTCGTCGGAAGGCTGTTTATATTTTCTGCCTGAATAATTACCATGCTATGTAACGCTTACGCAGATTTGGTAGGACTTACCCAAATTGTCTTATACACACCTAAATGTAGGGGCGATTCGCGAATCGCCCCTACCAGATATAGGGGTAATGCGTAAGTCCTGTTTGGAAATCTAACCCCAAATGTAGGGGCGATTCGCGAATCGCCCCTACCAGATATAGGGGTAATGCGTAAGTCCTTTTTGGAAATCTAACCCCAAATGTAGGGGCGATTCGCGAATCGCCCCTACACATCACATATAGAGAGAATGCGTAAGTCCTGGTTTCAACTTGTTTAATTTGGAGACAGAACAATGAAAGCGATTGGTTACACAAATGCAGGGCCAATTTCAGCGGAAAATGCCTTGATTGAATTTGAGACGGAGACACCACAGCCGGGTCCAAACGATTTACTGGTGGAAGTCCGTGGTGTTTCGGTCAATCCGGTTGACGTTAAACTGCGTGCCGCTGTCCAGCCGGAAACGCCTACGCCTCGTATTCTTGGTTTTGATGCTGCTGGGGTTGTCAAAGCAGTTGGCCCAGGGGTAACCAAGTTTCAGCCCGGTGACGAAGTGTTTTATGCAGGGGACATCACCCGACCCGGCACCAATTCCCAGTTTCACTTGGTTGACGAACGTATTGTTGGTCGCAAACCAGTTTCGCTCAATTTTGCAGAAGCCGCCGGAATTCCCCTGACCAGCATTACAGCCTGGGAAATTCTATTCGATAGCTTCGGGCTAAAAGAAGGTGAAGGAACGGATGAATCGCTACTGGTGATTGGAGGTGCTGGCGGCGTTGGTTCGATTCTGATTCAACTGGCAAAAAAGCTCGCGGGGCTAACCGTTATTGCCACTGCATCGCGGGATGATACCCGTGCTTGGGTTAAAAAGATGGGAGCCGATTTTACGGTCAATCATCGTAACCCACTGGACGAAGAGATGAAGGCTTTGGGAATTGCACCACCACGATATGTTGCTGCCCTCACACATACTGACAAGCATTTTGCATCTATTCGAGAACTCATCAAACCACGGGGTCATATTGCTCTGATTGACGATCCTGAGTCTCTAGATTTTATTTCTCTGAAAAGCAAGGCGCTTTCTTTGAGTTGGGAATTTATGTTTACTCGGTCGATGTTCCAAACAGAAGATCTGGACGTGCAGCATAAGTTGCTCAATCGAGTTTCAGCACTTTTAGACGATCGCACTTTGGTCTCAACGGTCAATAATCATGGCGGTAGTTTGAATGTTGAGAATCTGCTTGCTGCCCACGAATTTCAGGAAAGCGGGAAGGCGATCGGTAAGACCGTTTTAGACGGCATGAATTAAATAGGGTGTGGGGTGTGGGGGGGAGAGGACTTTCGTAACGACTCTATTGGCAGGCCAACCATTGGCTCGATCGCCCCTACAAACCTGCAAGCAAATATGGATATTTTGCGTAAGACCAATTCTTTATTAAAATGCAAAAAAATCCGCCGTTCGGGCGCTCGCGGAGTCGTTGGCGTAGCCTGCCCGGAGGGCATAGACTAGCTAACGTACCCCGGAGGGCTATGCCCCAGAGGGCAGGCTTACGCCTACGACAGGCGATCGCCCGAACGGCAGATAAAGCATAGCCTGCGCGCTCGCGCATAGCCCAGTGGGCTTATAATCCGCCGTTCGGGCGATCGCCTGTCGAAGCCCAGTGGGCTTATAATCCGCCGTTCGGGCGATCGCCTGTCGAAGCCCAGTGGGCTTATAATCCGCCGTTCGGGCGATCGCCTGTCGAAGCCCAGTGGGCTTATAATCCGCCGTTCGGGCGATCGCCTGTCGTAGCCGAGCTAACGTACCCCGGAGGGCTATGCCCCAGAGGGCAGGCTTACGCCTACGACAGGCGATCGCCCGAACGGCAGATAAAGCGCAGGCTACGCCAACGACTCCGCGAGCGCCCGAACGGCAGATAAAGGTCGTTATTGCGTGCAGCTTCATACAGAAATAACCTAAGTTCTGTTAAACAGACAATCGGAGAAATTAAATGAACTACGACAACTTCACAACTTTTAATATTAAGGTCGAAAACGCGATCGCATGGGTCTAATATAACCGGGGTGCAGACAGCGCCTCGGAGTCGCTAAAAAACGGAGTGCAATATGCTCGAAACTTTAAAAGATACAAGATTTGAGTCCATTAATCGGGGATATAACTCTGTATTTCGTCCGAATCGGTTAAGCCTCGGCTTAGTCGTACCCATCGAGACCTATGCAACCGGGTCAGTGCCTACAATGAAAGATCACATTGAACGGGTTCAACTGGCTGAAGAACTAGGGTTTTCTGCTGTTTGGTTACGAGATGTGCCGTTCAATGTCCCCTCCTTTGGTGATGCGGGTCAGACCTACGATCCTTTTGTTTATTTGGGATTGTTGGCGGGTCAAACCGATCGCATTGCCCTTGGTGTTGCCAGTATAATTCTGCCGTTGCGCCATCCAGCCCATGTGGCGAAAGCCGCTGCGACCGCTGATGCGATTTCGGGGGGACGGTTGATTCTGGGAGTGGCTTCCGGCGATCGCCCAGAAGAATATCCGGCGCTTAACGTTTCCTTTGGCGATCGCGGGGCTGCCTTCCGGGCAAGTTTTGATTACATAAGACAAATGGGCAAGGATTCACCGGCGTTTGAAAATGCGTTTGGTAGCCCCAATGGTCGGATAGATATGCTGCCTAAACCGACTTCTGGAAAGCTGCCCCTGCTGATTACCGGAGGCAGTCAACAAAACCCCGAATGGATCGCACAAAATGGGGATGGCTGGATGATTTATCCCCGCAATACTGCCGTTCAAGCGCGTATTATTAGTGATTGGCGATCGCGAGTTGAAGCCGTAGGCGATTATGCCAAGCCAATTATGCAGCCACTCTATATCGATCTGACCGAAGACCCAAACAGCCCACCACAACCAATCCATCTGGGTTTTCGGTTGGGGGTCAACCATCTGCGAACTTATCTGAAATCCCTGGAACAAATCGGCATGAACCATGTGGCGCTGAATTTGCGATTTAACCAGGCAGATATTGACACAACACTCAAACGTCTAGCTAATGATGTTTTGCCAGACTTTACTAGGGCTTACGCAGATTTGGAAATATAACCCAAATGTAGGGGCGATTCGCGAATCGCCCCTACAAATATAGGGAATGCGTAAGATCGTTTCTGTATGAAAATGCAACAAATGCACCGTTCGGGCTGAGTCCTGAGCCTGTCGAAGGGTCGAAGCCGTGGGCTACTGGGCTATGCCCCAGAGGGCAGGCTTCGCCAACGACAAGCTCAGCCCGAACGGTCGATAAGGTCGTTATTGCATGCAGCTTCATAAAGAATTAGTCTTCGTACATTATTAACTTGCAAGTCCCTAAAACAATGTCAAAAACGATTCTGATTACAGGTTCTACCGATGGCATCGGGTTAGAAACAGCCAAGATGCTCGTCTCGCAAGGGCACAAGGTATTGTTGCATGGGCGCAATCCGACAAAATTGGAGGCCGCAGAAAAATCGCTTTCTGCCTTGTCGGGAGAGGGTGCGATCGAAAGCTATGTAGCCGATTTGTCACTTATGGCTAATGTGGGGTCGCTGGCCCAGGCTGTGACTGAAAACCACGATCGGCTTGATATACTGATTAACAATGCAGGAGTCTTGAAAACATCCGATACGATTACGCCGGATGGGCTTGATGTCCGCTTTGCGGTGAATGCGATCGCCCCCTATCTGCTAACACAGAGCCTCAGACCCCTGATGACCGCATCTGGACGGGTCATCAATGTATCCTCCGCAGCCCAGTTTCCGGTTAATCTGGATGCATTGGCTGGGCGAGTCCGACTTTCTTCCGACTTCACCGCCTATGGGCAAAGCAAGCTAGCGCTGACAATGTGGTCTCGCAGTCTGGCGCTTTCCCTCAAAGGTGACGGTCCAGCTATAATCGCGGTTAATCCTGGGTCAATGCTGGGCAGCAAAATGGTGCAAGAAGGCTTTGGAGTCGCGGGTGGCGATATCCGTATCGGGTCAGAAATCCTGACTCGTGCAGCCTTGGCAGATGAATTTGCCACTGCTTCCGGCCAGTATTTTGACAACGATAAAGGCCAGTTTGCCTCCCCCCACCCCGATGCACTTGATTTACAGAAGTGCCAACAGATTGTAAGTATGATTGAGAGCGTTTTGGAAGATATCAACAATCAAAATAACTAAGCGTGCTAATTAAGGCCAAATCCGGTAGAATACCCACAGAAAAAATTTGTAACCTCTCGTAGGACGGGCTTCCGAGAGTCCCTAGCGCTTGGTGGGACAGGCGGGACGCCCGTCCTACGCAGGACTTGACTTTTTTTAGGGCGATTAAACGGATCTGATATAAGCCCAAGGTTTGGACTCTCACTCAGGCGATCGCATCCATCCTATTTGCTAAGATTTATATAGCTCAAGGCACTGTCATAGCTTCTGTGCTTTCATGGGTTTACATATGAAAATTAAGGAGGATGTACTGATTTTCCATGAATGATATCTCAAAAGAAGAATCAAATCCGGTAGGTAGTCGCCGAACGCCAGGAGATACAAACATTACTCGCTTTCCTGGATTTGACTTTCATCCAGAAGTCTTTATTGGTTCGGGTACATTAATCCTGGTCTTTGTCATCTTGACGATTGTTTTCCGACAACCGGCTGAAAGTATATTCGGAAACGTTCAAACCTTCATCGCCGAAGGCATGGGTTGGTTCATGATCCTATCCGTGAGTATTTATCTGAGCATAGTTATACTGCTAGCACTGAGTCGCTTTGGCTCAATCCGCATCGGTGGACAGGATGCTCGCCCTGAGTTTCCTACCTTTGCCTGGATTGCCATGCTGCTCTCTGCTGGCATGGGGATTGGGTTAATGTTTTGGAGTGTAGCCGAGCCCACTTACCACTTCCAATCACCACCAACCATCTTGGGAACCATTGAACCGGGAACTAACGATGCCGCCCAACAGGCTCTGAATATTACCTTTTTCCACTGGGGACTTCATGCTTGGGGAATTTATGCTCTGGTTGGCCTAGCGCTGGCGTTTTTTACCTACAATCGTGGGTTGCCCCTGACCATCCGTTCTGTGTTCTATCCCCTCCTGGGCGATGGAATTTACGGCTGGGTGGGCAACCTTGTTGATGTATTGGCTGTAGTGGCAACTCTATTTGGATTGGCAACCTCCCTGGGATTTGGTGTACAGCAGGTCAACGCTGGTTTCAATTTCTTATTCAATCTTCCCATTAACACCCCAGTTCAAGTTGTTCTGATTGTCATCATTACTGGATTCGCCACGGCATCGGTCGTATCGGGTCTGGATGCTGGAGTCCGTCGCCTGAGCGAATTAAATATGATCTTGGCTGGCATTCTGATGGTTTTTGTCCTTCTGGCTGGGCCAACCATTTTCTTACTAAGCACGTTTGTGCAAACGACTGGACTTTATGTGGCATCGTTACCAACCCTTAGCTTTTGGACTGAAACCTTCCAATCTACCAATTGGCAAAATAGCTGGACGGTTTTCTATTGGGGATGGTGGGTCTCTTGGTCTCCTTTTGTGGGTATTTTTATTGCCCGTATATCCAAAGGGCGTACTGTCAAGGAATTTATCTTAGGCGTGTTGCTGTTGCCATCGCTGCTGACCTTCCTCTGGATGTCGGTTTTTGGTGGAACTGCACTGTACCTGGAATTGGGCGATAGTGCTGGCATTATTACAGATGCTGTTAATGCGGAAGTGGCAACGGCGCTATTTGTGATGCTACAACAGCTTCCCTTAACTGGCATCACCTCCTTCGTGGGCATTGTTTTGGTGGTTGTCTTTTTCGTCACCTCCTCGGATTCTGGTTCCCTCGTTGTCGATAATTTGACTTCTGGGGGTAAGTTGGATTCCCCTGTACCTCAGCGAGTCTTCTGGGCAGCAATAGAAGGTCTGGTTGCGGCAGTGTTGCTTTTGGGCGGTGGTTTGACAGCCTTACAAACTGCTGCTATTACCACTGGACTGCCTTTTGCTATTCTGCTGCTTGTGATGTGCTACAGCCTATACCAAGCATTAAAGGAAGAATATGCTGTTATTCAATTAAAATCTAGTTCAGTGGCAGTCCCCAAGGTGCAAGACAAAGTTGAGGAGGAATCGGTTCGCTAGCATTCTCTTGCAGGATTGCCGATTTATTGCAACTACGCGCAAGTCAAAAGTCAAAAGTCAAAAGTCAAAAGTCAAAAGTCAAAAGTCAAAAGTCAAAAGTCAAAAGTCAAAAGTCAAAAGTCAAAAGTCAAAAGTCAAAAGTCAAAAGTCAAAAGTCAAAAGTCAAA
>JAAHFN010000085.1 GCA_010672965.1 Oscillatoria sp. SIO1A7 | reverse complement strand
TCGTTGCCCAGTCAGCCCTGGGCAACGAAGCGCGAGCGCCCGAACGGCGGATAAAGGTCGTTATTTATTGCAGCTTCATACAGAAATGGTATTAGAAGAGAGGCAGAATCACAATTATCTAAAAATAGTATTATAAATTTTATTGCTCCAGCTTTCGCCAAAATGCTGTATCTCTAAGAAATTAGCATTTTCTGGCGCTGGCTTATAAAGCCTAAAAGTTCGCGCTATGCCCAAGGAAGCCGCACTCTCTAAAGGACCGAAAAAGCGAGAGTCCCGGTCTAAGAAATAATCTTTACCCGCCCAATATGCCATTTGTCTTTGATTCAGGAAGAAACAGCCAGAATGAGGGTTTTCTGCTCTCTTAATGATTATTTCCCGTCCCATCACTACACCTTGTACTGTCAGATTGTCCTTAAAATAATGGGCAAAGTTATCCCGTTCTCCGGTATGGAAGCGAATTTCTGGGTCTATGTAATTTTTGCTAATACGAGGTTTATCTTTTCCTCGCCCAGTCTGTAATTCAAATCGATTGGGTTGCAGCAGCCAAGCATCGCCTACGAATGAGTTAAACCAAGCTATTTTTTGCAAAAAAAGCGGATCGCTTAAAATCAAATCGTCTTCCATGTAGCAATAGTAATCGTATTGCCCCAAACAGGATTTTAAAATACCGTGACATTCAAACCCTAAAAGCATTGGCTCGCATTGGGTTGGATAATGCTGGTAATATTGCGGAGAAATGGGGAGGCGATCGAGAATATGCAAGCCCCGCGAGGTACAGATGACAATATCTAGCTGGATGGGTTCTTTTTGGTTTGCTGCAAATTCTAAGATGCGATCGCTATAGCGAAAATAAAGCTGGGAACTGCCAAAAACAGCTTGCAGGGATTGCAGGGACAGGGTAAGAGCCAAAATTCTCGGCTGAGGATCCGGGCTTAAAGAAGCATAGCCCCCACCACCATCTGGATTAAAAACATGAGGAATTGTTACGAGAAGGCGCATTTTTAAACTATTTTAAAGAATTTAAAACTTTAGGATAAGGCCGACCGGGTACAACGGTCATCTATGATAACTTTTGCTAGACCGCTTTATCTCGGTCTGCCCTAGCCTAGGGTGTGGGGTGTGGGGGGTAGGGTGTTGATTCTGAGGCTTTTTCACCACAAGGCGTGACATCCCACGCTCGTCAGAGTGAAAACCCGAAACCCTGGTAACCATAGGGCTTTCCAGATCCCGAAAGCGGTCTGGAAATAGTATGAAGTTTCCCTACACCCCACACCCCACACCCCACACCCGCTTGTGTGGGGGTGTTGGGAAAATTCCTGCGCCAACAGCTCTTTGCTGACCGCTGACCGCGATCGCTTATCGGCAAAAGCTTTCAGCCAACAGCTCTGTGCTGACTGCTGACCGCTGACCGCTGACAGCTTTATCGTTACTGAAATAGAGGAAACAATAGTGAGTACCGCAACTTTCAATACCGCGAAATCCGAGGAAATTTTCGCTGCAGCCCAGAAGCTGATGCCCGGAGGGGTCAGCTCTCCAGTACGAGCCTTCAAATCGGTGGGGGGCCAGCCTATTGTCTTCGATCGGGTGGAGGGAGCCTACATCTGGGATGTAGATGGCAATCAATATATAGACTATGTGGGGACTTGGGGGCCAGCCATCTGCGGCCACGCTCACCCAGAGGTCATTAGCGCCCTCGAAGCAGCTCTAAAAAAAGGAACCAGCTTCGGCGCTCCCTCAGCCCAGGAAAATGTCCTGGCAGAAATGGTAATTGATGCGGTTCCCAGCATCGAGATGGTTCGATTCGTCAACTCGGGTACAGAAGCTTGTATGTCAGTCCTGCGCTTGATGCGGGCCTTCACCGGACGGGAAAAAATTATTAAATTTGAAGGCTGCTACCACGGCCACGCCGATATGTTCCTGGTCAAGGCAGGCTCTGGGGTAGCCACCCTCGGCCTCCCCGATTCTCCCGGCGTACCTAAATCTACCACTAGCAGTACCCTGACTGCTCCTTATAACGACCTAGAAGCCGTTAAAGCTCTGTTTGCCGAAAACCCAAAAGATATTGCCGGGGTAATTTTGGAGCCAGTGGTAGGAAATTCCGGTTTTGTTCCTCCCGATGCCGGTTTCCTGGAAGGCTTGCGCTTGATTACCAAAGAACATGGAGCTTTGTTGGTTTTTGATGAAGTGATGACCGGCTTCCGCATTGCTTATGGGGGAGCCCAGGCAAAATTCAACGTTAAACCCGATTTGACCACTCTGGGCAAAGTGATTGGCGGTGGCTTGCCCGTGGGTGCCTACGGGGGACGGCAAGATATTATGTCGATGGTTGCGCCAGCGGGCCCTATGTATCAAGCGGGAACCCTTTCTGGCAATCCTCTAGCTATGACTGCTGGGATTAAGACTCTGGAATTGCTGAATAAGTCGGGGACATACGAGCAGCTTGAGGAGATAACTAAGAAACTGGTGGGAGGATTGTTGAACATAGCCAAAGAAACGGGCCATGATGCCTGTGGCGGCTCTCTGGGCGCGATGTTTGGTTTATTCTTTACTGCTGGCCCAGTTCATGGCTATGAAGATGCTAAAAAATCCGACCTTGTTAAATTCGGCAAATTCCATCGCGGGATGCTAGAGCGAGGCATCTATTTGGCTCCTTCCCAATTCGAGGCCGGGTTTACTTCCCTGGCTCATAAAGATGAAGATATCGATCGCACTTTAGCTGCAGCCCGCGAGGTACTGTCCGGCTTGAAAGAGAAAGATAAGGAGTAAATTACCTGTAATTTTTGGAAGCTTTATGTAGGGTGCGCAATGCGCACCTGACGCTAAATCTGTAATTGGCAGGACTTACGCATAGACCTCAAATGTAGGGTGCGCAATGCGGTGCTAGGAGCGCACCAAAGCTGACTGCTTGTAGGGGCGATTCGCGAATCGCCCCTACGTCAGGCAAACCTTAAATACGGAGCCCCCAAAAGCCTTCTGATTTCTGACGATTAGTCCTGGGTGAGTATCACTTCCTCCCCGCTGCGAATATCCCAAAGTCTTGGCCTACCTTCTCTACTGGTTGTAGCCAGATACTTTCCATCTGGACTGAAGGTCATAGCCCTAACAAAATTTTTGTGTTTTGTTTGTATAACTTGCTGACCGCTAGCAATTTCCCAAACCCTAACCGTGCCATCCTCGCTAGTAGTGGCTAGGTATTTTTCATCTGCACTAAAAGCAATAACTACCTTGGAGTCAGACTCCCACTGCAATGCTGTATTACGGGTTTGGTCAACAGTAATTGCAGAGGATCCCCCCCCAACCCCCCCTTGCAAAAGGGGGAGCAAAGAACCCCCCCTTTTTAAGAGGAGTTTGGGGGGATCGTCTGGCGCGGGTGTCCCATTTTTACCTGACCACGCCCCCATATTACCCTGAGCAAGGTCAGGATCTGCAAGGAGTAAGGTATTAGTTTGTTGAGCAGGTGGAAACAAGGCAAATGTCAAGCTGCCGATTATTGCTCCAATAATAGATAGACAAAAACTGAGCTTTCCTTTTATTGCGACTCTTGCAGGTTTTACTTGGTTGGGTTTAGAACTTTTATCGCCCTGCAAATCAGCCCAAGTCGGCGGCACTTCAGCAGGATTCTGGCAAACTATCGGCAGCCAAGTACAGCCCGGGAGGTCTTTAAATTCCTCCAATCGCTCTCTGGCTCGCCGCACCGAAGCAGATAAGGACTTTCCTCCAGCATACTCTTTCAAAAAGTTTCTCAAAAAAGACTGAGCTACTCGATCGGGCACCGGCTCCTTCATAACTATCGCCACTGGTAGTTGCAAAGAAGCAAGCTCCCGCGCCAAGCCCAAACCGTCGCAAGAGTTAAAAATTGCCAGCTTTAAGCCGCGAGAGATCGCTTCTCTCAAGGAATACTTAAGTTCTTGAATCGTTAAACTCTCAGTTTGATTAATATAAATCCGTCCTGTATTGCTTTTGCTCTCGCTGTGACCGGCAAAACAAAAAATATCCCAACCTTGCTCGTCCCGCAGGCACTGCATGATCTCTCTAGCGGAAGGTTCTTGCAAAACAACGACATCGGCATCGGGCAATGCTTCGAGTGCTGCGCGATCGGCGCTTAGGTCGATATTGTCGCTATTGCCTAAAACCGCCAAAACCCGAACCCGAGAACCGTCCCGCTTTGACTTTGGCATCGGGTCAAACTCTGGCGGGCTGAAGCCAATACCCACTTCTGGATAGCGGGAGAGCAAATTCCAAGAATGCCAAGGCATTTTCCATAAGCAGCGATTCTCTGCTTGAATGGTTATACGCAGGGAGTCGGGATTTTTGGCCAGTTCTTCAATTAACTTTTCCCTAATTTTTAGCCATCCCTCGTTATCCGATTGTTGCAGCCAATGGTGGAATTCTTTTTCTAAATTTTCCGTAATTTCGCGGCAAGCTTCAACCTCTTCGGACAAAGCGGAATGGGTTTTGACGATTGTATCGACTTCCCAGGCATCTATGTGCGGACGAAGTTCTCTGTAATATTTGAGTTGGTTCAGGTCGCGAAAATGAGCTAACCAACTGATGTATAATCCTTCCAAGTTGGTTTGAGGAGGCAATTGACCCCTAATTTCGGTGACGGGAAGGCCAGCTCCATCTTGGCATATCTGTAGCAAGACTTGAAAGCCTCGATCAAAATCCCCACCTACTATTTTAAGAACCGCTACTCTGCCCATTCCTCGTTCCCCACAGTCATTTAAATTAGGCTATGAAATGTTCGATTATGCTCGCGTCATCTAGAGCTAGCCTGACTTGGAAACAGGTGCCGGAGGGAGGAGCAAAGCGCAGTTGAATAGAGTTATCTTTGCTTTCGCCTTTGCTGTCCCTGCGAGTCGAAATCTTCAAACCGGGAATCGGCTCCCCTAGTTCTGTAAGAACGGTCAGCTCAAGATCGGGAGGTAGCTTGCTTTGGTCTTGCGCGTGGACTTGGATATAGACACCGAGCTTGCCACTGCCTTTTGGCATAATTGCTACCACCAGAGCGATCGCATGACCTGCCAGTTGCATACCCAAATCGATGAGGCGGGCTTTTTTCACCCCTGCTTGGGGATGGCCGGGACTAATTTTCCCCAAACTCAGCGCCGCTTGCCAGCGGGTTTCTTCTTCCCGAGCCGTATTTAAGAGTTTTACTAAAGCATCGATCGCCTCGGGATCTGCAAAACCCAGTTCTCCCAAAACTCCAGCCGCATTGCGCCGAGTTTGTTCTGGCTGGCTGGCTTCGGTCAAGCGAATAAGTGGAGCGATCGCCGATACTGGAGAAATAGGGCTTCTTGAGCCGCGAACTGGAGCCAGCTTTTGCCCAGTAATAACAGTCTCGAACGCCTGCCAAACTTCGTTCGCTACCCTTGCCGTTTTCTTCTCGACCTGCCGCAACCATTGTCTCAAATTGATAGGTTCTGCTTTTTCTGGTCCTGGCGCTTCTTCTTTTATAGGTTCTGCTTTTTCTGGTAATGGCGCTTCTGACAGTGTGCCCCCGCTCAAGCGGCGATCGTATAGTTCCTGCCTGCAGCGAGGGTCTAGCAAAAGTGCCATCCATTTCTCAAAAGGCACGTCCAACTCCAAGCGAGGGGAATCGACAGCCGGATTGCCCAGCCGCTGCAATAAGGCTTTTGCCTCTGCTGCCGATAAAACTGGCAAAGGGACAATTTCTTCTCGCATTTGCAGTCCTAGGGTTAACTGCATAACCAACAGTTCTTTATCAAAAAGAGCCTCGGTCGGCAATATATAGCTACGCTCTTTTGGGTCGTACTTCGCTTCATGTTTGAGCTGGCGATGGGTGGCAAATCCGCAGTAACACATCCAGCAGTCATCCTCATCCGCCTCCAGACGTATCTGGAACGACAGGTAATAGTTAGCCGCCCAAGGACTATCGACCCATTCTTGGAATACGCATAACTCTTCCGGCTGGGTCATATTACGGGGAATTAGCACCAATCGCGTTTCTCCAACTACAATTGCCGTACCATTTACCACATCTAAGAGACTGGCCAAATTCGTTTTAGGCCAGATTGCTGGTTGCGGTCTAGAGTCTTCCGCTAGGATTTCGCAAAACCACTCCAGAAAAGTTTTCACGCAAATGCGATTGATATAGGCGTTGTAGCGATCGCTTGTACTTTTATGTTGCTGGGATTTCTCCCAGGCTTGCTCTTGCACTGCCGGGGCAATTCGCAATAGGTCTAATTCTCTCCGGTAAACCATCCCTTCCCTCTCTCTTATTCGATTTATTGCAAAAAAGTCAAACATTGCTGCAATACTTTGTCGAGTTTTTCTGGCTCTTCCCCCGCCACCCAAGAAATCTTGAGATGCTCGCAGGCAGATTTAACCAGAGATTTAGAAAAATTAGCGAGCCAGAGTTGTAGGTATTCTGTAGTCCAGCGCTGGATAGTTTTCAATAAAGCCTGCTCTAGCTGATACTCAGCTTTGCTAAGGCGTAGCTCTAGTTCTTGCTCGGATATGCCAAGCTGACTGGCAATTGTCTTTGGTTCGAGCTGCTGTTGTCCGTAGCGCAGCCGTAATACCTCTTGTTTCTGCTCGTCTAGGTTTTTATGCGCTTCTACTAAAGCAGCCTCCATCAAATCTGAGCGATCGGGGGCGCGATAGTGGCGCTGCAACCACGGCTTAACATACTGCGGCACCCTTTCCGCTGGCTTGCTCAGCCCTGCTAAAGCCTGGATAAACTTACTTTTCACAGTATTCAAGCGACGAGAGATCGCGGCTTGGCCGATTCCAATTCTTGCAGCCAACTCCTTTTGATTCAGCCCGACTCCATAATAAAGAATTAGCATTTCTTGCTGGTCGGTTTTGAGAGCAAGCACCTGCTCCCGCAAAGCCTTCTCCGCTGCTTGGGCTAGCTCGCCGGACTCCTCCGATCCATCGGCTTCCCTGACTCCCCAATCCTCCCAGTTCTCGTCCACCAGATTGTAGCCCGACTCCTCGATAGACAAGCGCGGTTTCGCTGATTTCGGATAATTTTGCAAAGCAGCGATACATAGCTCCATCCAGTCTTGTAGTTCAACGCCTGTAATGTCCGACCCAACTACAACTTCGTGGGGAGAGCTAGTATGCAACCTTTTGGTATTGTAGAGCCTCGCGGCCTCCTCAAAATCTTGGCGATCCGGTTCTGCAACTCGACTCCCTCGCATCTTCTTGCGCTGGTTAGAGTCTTGCCGCTTGTTCATCTCATAGACCTCAACAAAATATTTTCGGGCAAAAACAAAGCGAGAAATCTCCGGCTCCCGATGACTGGCTCTTGCCAAAGCCTCCTCCAGTTCTTTTTTACTCTTGACGCACAACAAGCGCCAACGCGAGAAAAGAGAAGCCTTGGCCTCGTTCTTAATCCTGTTGTTCAGAACAATCTCCAAGTAAGTGTCTAGAGAAGATTGCGAGGAATCGTAATCGAGTAATATACTTTTTAATTTACTCACTTCGTAAATTAAGTTTTGAGCATAGTTGAGATACTCTTCCCAAGAGGCATCCCGATCCTTATCCCAGATTTTCTTAGCTGCGTGATAGCAGCTTGTTTCGGCATAAGCCATCAAATGCTGCCAAGCCAATTCTCTGCGTTGCCGAGGTTCCCAGGTTTGTTGGGGCGGTTCGCCATTCAAAGCCATGCCCATCCAGAACTGTACCAATCTCTCTTCCGCACGCCATAAAGCTGTAAATCTCTCTTCCGCACCGGACTGGCGGCATAAAGCTGCATAGTCCTCATGTCGATTTGCATATAGCTCCAGATTTCGTTTTAAATGCGGGTAAATTTTCCACCGAATTCTCACATAGCCATTTTGGTTCTCCAACGCTATATAGGTTGATAATTTATCCACAAGGTTACGACGAGGGATCAGTGGCGTTAAATGGCTGTACATTAGAAAGCTTTATCAAAAAAACAGTAATTTTATTGTGCGTGGTTATTCTCCTATCCCATTGGAGGAAGTTATTGCTCAGTCGAAGAACTATAACACATCCTATTCTATTCGTAGGTGCTACTGCGACGATATCGCTAACATCAAGCAGGCGAAATAAAGCCTATACCCTATAATCTTTATTGAATTGAGTAAAGATTATAGGACTATAGGATTTTAAAAAACGCTAATAGCTAGGAACCTTTATTGGAGTTGCAACAAAACAACCTGGTTAAGTTACAACAACCAACCCAGGCTAATTAGTCTTTTGTTTTGTGGAGCCAGAGGCGAATCTGCTCTAGCAAACTGGCACAAGCTTGCACCAGAGCCGCAAGGGCTAAAAAACTGCTCGACCAACTTGCACAGGAGGGTGTCTCCTTGTATGGGGTATACGAACTGTATGCAGGTTGCTCGATGGTTGCAATTGACTCGCGTCCCCTGCCTCCCAGATTTAGTAGTTTGGCCCCTGCAGCAGTTAGACAGCCTTGGTCCTCGCCGATAGGCTCTATGCTGTCCGTGGGTGTTGCGAACTCGCAAACAGCGAGTTCGCCAATCTCAGTTGCCATTGGCCTTTCCGAGCCAATGCAGTCTGATGAACCTTGTTCTGTCTTCATCGGTCTAACCCTCCCTGTAGAGTTTTCTGTCAATCCGGCCCCAAACCCAATTGACCTATTAGTTACCAGTGTACACAGCTTTAAAATAAATGACAACCCCACACAGAACCAATGGCTTGAGTTTTAAACAAATCTTAACCCAAGCCACAAAAGGCTCTGTGTGGAGTATTTATTTTTACGATGCTATTAGAACGGATCGATAGACGAGGATTTGGTTTCGAGATTTTTGGTTTGGGCCTAGATTTATCAAGTTTGGGGCCGGATTTAACCAGGATTAAACCGTAAGTCTCAATAAATTCCTCAAAGGGGCCAAATATATATACTTGACCTTGTTGCTTTACTTGCTTATTCAGAAGGAATTTAGGGCTATATGCGTATTACTGGTGCTAATGTGACTTCATTGTAGCTACGTTATTTTTCTGCAACTTAGACCTGAAAAGGCATTAAGGAAATTTACAAAAAATCTAGTTTTTTTTATTGGCGGCTCTGTCGAACCAAATTATCGAGGCCCGTCAAGAATATTAATAGCCCCAAATGTAGGTTCTGGATAGTTCTCCTGGAGTCTAATCGAGAATTATCCATATCAAATGGACCAATTTAGGGCAAGGCGGCTCGGGCGGCTCGGGAATATGCGCCAGGAGAACTGGGAAAGAGCCAAAAGGATTTCAAAGGGTTCAAAATCCAAAATCTAAGATCTAGGACTTACGCAAATTATCGTATCGAGTTCTATATATAGGAGCTGGTGCTAGGCAGCGCACCCTACATAAAGAGTCTATGCGTAGGTCTTGAAATCCAAAATCCAATCCAAAATCTAAAATCCAAAATCCAAGAGCGCATTACTCATTGCCAACCACCCATTTCCACATCGGGTGGGTTGGCCCTTGCTTTCTAATGCGGCGTACCTGTTGCTCTAGGCGCTGCTGTTCCTCCCGCGATCGCCCGAAAAGAATATTGCGACTTTGCCAGACCAGAACGGCAACAGTCATGCTGACGCAAACAACGACTCCCAGGGTAGGCCAGGTATTCTGCCAGATGTTGAGGGTATAGCGCAACGCGGCCCAGGTAAAATAGTCGAGCAATAGTTGAATTTGCGATCGCATCGCCCACAAACTCACAGGAGCAAGGGTTGCCCAAGCCAAGCCGACTGCAAACCACCGAGCCCAAACAGTGAGCCGATGCAACTTTTCGACTTGCTCGTTAAAAGTAGGATCAAGGTTTGTGCTTTCGGTGTCGTTTGCCATCGATTTTAATAGGGTTGAATTTTGAGTTTTAAGTTTTGAGTTATTAGCTTTTGCTAAATCTAGGGAAATCTAGTAGTCTGTCAAGAAATAATTGAGCATTGGGCATCGGGCATTGGGCATGTTCGCATTGGGCATGTTCGCATCGGGCAAGCCCCGTAGGCGTAGCCCGCCCTCCGGGGCGTAGGGGCGGCTACGCCTACGGAAAAAATTGCTTAACTATTCACAACTACCTTGACGGGCTACTAGAGCATCTTGCGCTTTAGCAACAAGGGTAGAGTAATGAATTTTGAGTTCTTAAGCGTTCGGGCATCTAGCACCTGCTAGCAGTTAATTTGTTTTTAACTTAAACAGGACTTACGCAAATCGTCACTTTGAGAGCTATAGATAGCGGTTGGTGCTAGGCAGCGCACCCTACAAAAATCTCCCGTGCGTAATGTTAAAACTCAACACTTAAAACTTAAAACTCAAAACTCAAACCTCAAAAATTGGTTTCGTCCGCATTAGCAGGAACTTCGGCGGGTACGGGCATGGGTTGAGGGAAGCGCGATCGCCACCAAGCAAGGAGGGTACTGGCAATAAAGATGCTAGAATAAGCCCCTGCAGTAAAGCCAACAATCAGAGCCAGAGCAAAATACTTAAGAGTTGCACCGCCAAATAGGAAAATCGCCACTAAAGATAGTTCGGTAGTGAAGGTCGTATTAATAGAACGTCCTAGGGTTTGATTCACCGCCTCATCGACTACTTCATTAATAGAGCGCTCCGGTTCTCGGCCCTGAGTCTCGCGAATGCGATCGTAAATTACCACCGTGTCGTTAACGGAAAAACCGATAATCGTCAGCAAGGCAACTGCGAAGAGGCTATCCACTTCCACTCCCAGGGCTAATCCCAAAACTGAGAACACTCCCAGAGTTATTAATACGTCGTGGAACAGAGCAACGATCGCAAATATAGCGTAATCGAACTGAAAGCGGATGCTCAGGTAGGCGATGATACCGAATAACGCCACAATCAGAGAAAGGAGTCCTTGGGCAAGCAGTTGCCGCCCAATCGTCGGGCCGACAGTATCGATTTGGTTTTTCTCTGGGTCGAAAGTACCAATTTCTGCACTGAGAGCATTTTCCAACTCCTTGCGCTCTTCCACATCCAGTTTAGACGTGCGAATAGAAAGAGCGCGTTTTTCTTCTCCCAGGACTTGGATGCTGCTACCCCCGAGGTTTTGGCGAGCCATCACCTCTCGCACGGAAGACTCGTCAATAGGGCGATCGCAGTTTCCTGCCACCGTACAATCCAACTCCAACTGCAATCGCGTCCCGCCGATAAAATCCAGACTCGGGCGCAGGGGCGCTCCCACCTGCGTCAAAGAAATTCCCATCGAGATAAAACCAATCAGGATAATCCCTACAGAAAGCGTCCACCACAAAGAACGCTGTTTAATTACATTTAACTTCATCGCCTACTCCTCGCATCTGATTTTGTTAACTTAGTTCGGGGTATTTCCAAATAAATATCTTTCCTTCGCTTCCCGGTAGGACAGGCGTCCCGCCCGTCCTACGAATTGGGTAATTTGTTTCT
This sequence comes from Oscillatoria sp. SIO1A7, assembly GCA_010672965.1. GTDB lineage: Bacteria > Cyanobacteriota > Cyanobacteriia > Cyanobacteriales > Laspinemataceae > SIO1A7. The sequence goes on along the minus strand of JAAHFN010000085.1, from coordinate 15,069 downwards.
TGGAATTCCCCGGGTGTTGATTGTGGCGGTTATTTGTCATATTGGTTTATTGACGAATTGAAATGCTCTCCCCGACACCCGACACCTAGGGTGTTGGTGATGGGGCTTTTTCATCGTTTTGGTGACGAACGGATACCGTCGAGAGCGAACATCCCAAAACCCCCTTAACCGTAGGTTTTTCCGGCTTCCGAAAGCGATTCTCCTTACGGAGACGCGGGGCGCGAACGGGAAATTAGCAGGAACTTTCCCCACACCCCACACCCCACACCCCACACCCTACAACCTACACCCTACACCCCACACCCTACACCCTAGACCTTGGCCTGATTTGGGGCAAAATATTCTCGCTTGCGCAGTTCGTTAAAGCTAATCGCCACGAACATTAGCGCACGAGAGCAAGTAATAGCAGTAAACATACTAACCACCACCCCAATTGCCAGGGTCAGAGCGAAACCCTTTACTAGACCTGCCCCCAACCAAAACAGAGCCGCACAGGCAATCAAAGTCGTAACGTTGCTATCGAAAATACTGGAGAAAGCGCGATAAAATCCAGACTCTACCGAGCGGTACAAGCTTTTGCCAGCGCGCATTTCTTCGCGGGTGCGCTCGAAAATCAGCACGTTGGCATCCACTGCCATACCGATACTGAGGATAAAACCGGCAATTCCCGGCAGGGTTAAGGTTACGCCAAGCAAAGCAAAACTGGCCAAAGCAAGTATGGAATAGATAACCAAAGCTATATCGGCGATCGCCCCAGCCAGTCGGTAGTACCAGACCATAAAAATCAGAACTAAAACCAAACCAGCACCTGCCGCATAGATACTGCGCTGGATGCTATCTCTGCCCAAAGTAGCTCCAACAGTGCGGTTTTCGACAATTTCCACCGGCAATGGCAAAGCGCCGCCTCTAAGCTGCACTGCCAAATTATTAGCCTCTTGAACCGTAAAGCTCCCAGTAATAACTGCACTACCTCCAGTGATGCCAGTTTCTGCAAATTCTGCTCCCACAACAGGGGCGCTAATCAGGCTATCGTCCAGAAAAATACCAATTCTGCGACCCGTACCCGCTAGCCGCTTAGTCAGCTCGGCAAATAGATTGGCACCTTCATTATCAAAACGCAGGGACACATTCCAGTTACTAGCACCGGCAGGTTCCGCACCAGCATCCTTGAGATTTTTACCAGTCAGGCCGATGCTTTGATAAATTTCCCGGATTAACTCCTGAATTTGTTCCTGCTTTTCCTGGATTTTAGCTTCTTGCTCTGCCTCTATCTCTTCTTCCCCCGATGGATTGGCAATTGCTTCGCCAAATACTAATTCCTGCAGTTCTTGCTGTCGGACATTTAATTGAGCTTCAACTTCGGGATTGACAGTTTCCTCGCGAAACTCTAATTGAGCAGTACCGCCGAGAACCTCTTCTGCCTGAGCCGGATCGCTGACTCCGGGTAACTGGACGAGTATTTTATCGTCTCCTATTGTCTGCACCAAAGGTTCCGACACCCCCAGAGCATCTACCCTATTTCTAACCACGCTGAGTACCCCGTCCATTTCCCTAGAGGTAATTTCTGGATATTCTTCTGTGGTTTTTACTTCTATCGTCAGTTGCGCTCCCCCTTGCAGATCCAATCCCTGACGTAGAGGGATATTAGTCAGCACTACAAACGCACCTACGATCAGAACGAAAATCAAAGCTAAAAGACTTCGCTGTTTTTGCATTGTTCCTTATTCCATGAATTAGAAAAAGGTTGCGGAGCTACAGGAGCCTATCGCAACCTTTTCCCTTGTACTTTAAAAAATCTCCGCCCTTCCGAGAATTAACATAAATCTCGCTTACTACAAATAAAATTGGCTATACCAGAAATACAACGCTTTTTATATTTGCCCGGAAACCATTTTTTCTACCGCTTCTACAATTTGCTGCGGTTGGACAATAGTCAATCGTTCCAAAACACCATTATAAGGAGTGGGAATATCTTGAGAAGACAAACGCAGCACCGGCGCATCTAGCTCGTCAAAAAGCCGCTCGTTAATAGAGGCAATCAATTCCGCTGCAATGCCACCTGTTTTCATGCATTCCTCGACTATTATTACCCGGTGGGTTTTGCGAATCGACTCGCCGATGGTTTCAAAATCTAGCGGTTTAAGAGAAATCAGGTCGATAACTTCTGGATCGTAGCCTTCTTTCTCCAAAGCGGGCACTGCTTGCATAACATGGTGGCGCATCCGCGAATAGGTCAAAATGGTAACATCTTTGCCCGATCGCACCACTTCTGCCTTATCCAAAGGTAAGAGGTATTCCTCGGCCGGCAGGTTTTCTTTGAGGTTATAGAGCAGAACATGCTCGAAGAACAGAACCGGATTATCGTTGCGGATGGCACTTTTTAGCAATCCCTTGCCGTTTGTTGGGGTAGAGCAGGCGACTATTTTCAATCCCGGCACTGCTTGGAAGTAAGCCTCTAGGCGCTGAGAATGTTCGGCCCCGAGCTGGCGGCCTACGCCACCAGGTCCGCGAATCACCATCGGAATTTTAAAGTTGCCCCCCGAGGTATAGCGCAGCATCCCGGCATTGTTAGAAATTTGATTGAAAGCCAAGAGCAGAAAGCCCATATTCATGCCTTCGACTATGGGCCGCAGACCAGTCATCGCGGCTCCCACTGCCATCCCGGTGAAGCTGTTTTCAGCGATCGGGGTATCCAGAAGCCTCAAATCCCCATATTTTTTGCATAGGTCTTTGGTGACTTTATAGGAGCCGCCATAGTGACCCACGTCTTCGCCAAGAACTAACACCGAGGGGTCGCGAGCCATTTCTTCGTCAATGGCTTCCCGTAAGGCATTGAAAAAAAGCGTTTCTGCCATCGTATATCAGTTGAATTGGGACAACGTATCATCTTAACCCGATAAAGGCATTGGGCATTGGACATTGGACATTGGGCATTGGGAGATAAGGGGACCGGGGCAGGGACATGGGGACATGGGGACATGGGGACATGGGGACATGGGGACATGGGGACATGGGGACCTCATCGGTATCCTGCCTCCGTTCCCCTGCTCCTCCGTTCCCCTGCCCCTCAGTTCCCCTGCTCCTCCGTTCCCCTGCCCAATGCCCAATGGGCAGGTGTGGCGCCCAATGCCCAATGCCCAATGCCCTATTCCCTATTCCCTATTCCCCATTCCCTGCCAAATATGGATCCTTCCGTCCCCAGAGCCAGAGGCCAGAAGAGAGGAATTAGGGCTGAAGGCAACAGACATAATTGCTCTAGGCGGTCCGCTGGAACTGGAGAGAGTCTGCAACAAGGTGCCATCAAGTTTCCACAGTTTAATAGTGCCGTCGCCGCTACCGCTGGCTAGGGTTTGGCCGTTGGGGCTGATGCTCAAGGAATAAACTACATCAGTATGGTCCGCAAGAGTTTTGCTGGAGCTGCCGGTTTCTAGATCCCACAAGCGTATGGTGCCATCGCCGCTGCCGCTAACCAGAAGCTGGGATTTAAGATTATTTTTAAATTTTGTCCCTAAATTTTGGTCTGGTTTCGATTCCCTAGCATTGTCTCGGAGTCTAGAACTCTCTTCCTCGCGATCGCCTTTAATGGAAGAATTCATGGCAGAATTAGCAGGGTCTTTTGTTGGCATCACCGGAGGCGAGACTAAAGCGATCGCGATCGTATAAACTGCATCTGTATGACCTCTGAGGATATGCAGGAGCCGACCATCCCCAAGCTGCCATATTTTGATAGTGCCATCTCGATGACCGCTAGCTAGCTTCGTGCCATCAGGGCTGATTGCCAGGGTATTGACTGGCGTGTCCGACTCGCACAGAAGCTGTTTTAAATGTCCGGTATTGGCATCCCACAATTTAATAGCTCCTCCTGCACTTTGTTCGCTTCCGGTCTGAGTAGGAGAAATGGCAAAAACTGTATCTATTAAGGAGCGATCGCTACCAGAAGCGATAATTTCCCCATCGGGGCTAAAAGCTATAGAAGTTACTCGGCCTTTAAGAGCCATCTTGCCCAAAAATTTGCCATTCTCAAGCTGCCACAAATCTATGTTGCCGTCAGGAGCGCCAATAGCGAGAAGATTGCCATCGGGACTGATACTTAAGCAGCCCACTCCCAACGGATAGCCGAATAGAGTTCGCTCTCTATCCCCGGTTGCAACCTGAAATAGTTTGACAGAACTGTCACAGCTCCCGATCGCCAGCAAAAGGCCATCGGGACTAAAAGCTAAGGCAGCAACAGGACCAATATTATCTATTAGAGTACGGATTAGTTGGAAGTTTTGCCAATACATGAGCTTCTAATTTCCCGATCCCCGATCGCCCTATTCTACTCCCAACAACCCTGATAGTGCTGGCGCTCAAAACACTACTTGCTTGTTTTCCATAATATAAGGGAGCCTCCGTAGGAGGAGCTTTGCTTATATCTCTATCTCGGGACAAAAGCGATCGCCCATATATAGCACTACACATTAAAGTTAGGACAGTTAAAATATCGCCAAGGCTAGTAACGGCAAGGCTTGTGCCGATAGCTGACTGCTGATAGCTGATTGCTTACTGCTATATATGTTCTTCTCTAGGGGCAACCTATTAATTTTTTTATTTATAGCGGTTTTCAAATTGATATGAGGTTGCTGGGCGAAGCAACGAGGGTAAGGGAATTACCGTTCGGGAAGCCTCGAAAAGTCGCTCTTGTTGCTGTCGCCCCTACATTTTCGTTTATTACACTTATTTGAGAAAAGCTATAATTAGACTTATTGCATAAATCTAAAAAGCCTCCCATACTCAGGGGTTTGGGGGTATATTACCGTAATTGTGCAATAGGTCTATTGTTAATAGGAATTAAAATATCAAAAGTAGTTCCACTGCCCGGTTCGGATTTGCACTGAATTTTTCCTCCGTGCTGCTCTACTACAATTTGGTACGACACCGATAAACCCAGTCCTTTGCCTTGTCCCACATCTTTGGTAGTGAAAAAAGGATTAAAAATTTGACTGATTATTTCTTCAGTCATGCCCAGACCATTATCGGTAATTTCGACAACAGCCCAATCTATCTCTGGGGAAGCGATCGCATCATCCCGAGTAATCTCATTCGCAGCGGAGAGGGTAGCTAGAGAAGTTAGCTGGGATTCTTCTGCTGACATGCTTCGCAAACTCTCTGGATCTCTCCGAGTCATTGCCTCTCTCTCCACCAAAGCAGTACGGATAATAATTGTGCCAGTATTGCTTCTGGCTTCCTCAGCCGATTTTTTTCTGGTTCTTATTTCTATAGCATCAATAGCATTGCTTATAATATTCATAAACACCTGATTGAGCTGACTGGCATAGCAGGCTATATTCGGCAGTTGACCGAACTCTTTGACAATCTTTATTTCCGGCAAGCCTTGAGAGCCGTTTAAGCGATTTTGTAAAATCAATAAAGTGCTTTCAATTCCTTGGTGAATATCGACCGGCTTCATTTCTGCTTCATCCAGACGGGAAAAATTTCTCAGAGACAAGACAATCTGCCTAATCCGCTCGGTCCCCCGTTTCATAGACAAAATCATTTTGTCTAAGTCCTCTTCTACAAAATCCAAGTCTATTTCTTCTAGCTTTTCTGTAATATCTAAGCTTGCCTCGGAATATTCATCGTTATATAGATGTACTAAATCCAGCAAATCTCGGGCGTAGTCGGTAACATAGTCGAGGTTACCGTGAATAAAATTGACAGGATTGTTAATTTCATGGGCAATCCCGGCAACCAACTGACCTAGAGAGGACATTTTTTCCGACTGAATCATCTGAGCTTGGGAGCGTTGTATTTCTCGCAGAGCTTCCTCAAGCTGTCCGGATTTTTCTCTTTCTCGCGCTTCGCTCTGTCGCAGAGCCTCCTCTGCTTGCTTGCGCTCGGTGATATCGGTAATCGAGCCAACTGCTCTTACGCTTGTACCGGCGTCATCCCAGAGAGCCTGCGCCCGAGATAAAATCCATTTATAACTGCCATCCTTGCAGCACATTCTATAATCGGCGACAAAATAAGGGGTAATTTTGTTGAAATGTTCTTGCAAAGCCTCTATCACCCAGTCCTTATCTTCTGGATGGATGCGACTAAACCATTCATCGATATGTTTGGCCATTTCGTCATCGCTATATCCCAACATTTCTTTGCAGCGAGACGAGTAGAAGCATTCATCAGTGATGAGGTTCCAGTCCCATATACCATCGTTGTTGCCCTTGAGGGCTAGTTGCCAGCGTTCTTCGCTTTTCCTTAGTTCTTCTTCGGCTAGCAGGCGATCGCTAATTTCTTTTCGGAGCCTATGGTTGACCTGGGTTAAGTCCGCAGTTCGTTCTTCAACTCTAATTTCTAGCTCTTCGTTAGCCTTCTGTAAGGCAAGTTCCGCTTCCTTGAGGTCTGTAATATCCCGAGCCACCCATAGTACGGAGTCTTCCTGTATTGGGGAAATATTCGCCAAAAACCATATTTCTATATCGCCAATAGGTAGCCTATATTCAAAGTAATGATTTTCTTGTTTAGCCAGAGAAAGCTGAATCTCACTAAGAAAATTGTCAGCTCGATCTTTTGGCAGAACTTCATGCAGTGTTTTACCAAGTAGATCGCTAAATGGTTTATACAATAAATTGGGATTAGTCGGTGCAATTTTCAGGTAGCGCCCCTCTTTGTCGAGGACAAGAATGATATCAGTCATAGCTGCGAACAGAGCGCGCAGTTCTGCCTCAGAGTCGCGCAGGGCTCCTTCCACCCGCTGGCGTTCCAAGGCATTCACAAACATTTCTCCCACCATTTTGAAAAGCTTGATGCTTTCAGGAGACCAGCTTTTTTCGCCTCGCACCGAGTCAAACCCCAGAAATCCAACTAGGGAACCTGCAGAAATCATGGGAACGCATATCAGGGATTTAATATCCTGAGATTGTAATAATTTTTTTTCTACAGAAGCTTCTAATGGTAGGTCGGTTACTCGCGGTATTTCCAGTACCTCATTATTTTTGATTTTCTCCCAGAACCACGGTAAATCTTCTAGGGATAAGCCTTGCAAGTTGTCTTTTTGCGGCTCTACTCCGGCAATGCACCATTCGTGAGTATTTTTAAGTCTGTTTGGCTTTTCGTAAAACTGAAAGATATAGCTGCGATCGACTTGGGCAAACTCGCCCAGAACTTGCAGCGCCCTGTCTATTTCTCTATCTATTTCGCTTACGTCTAGGTCGATTAAGCGGGTTGATATAGTGGTGATGAGATTTTCAAACTCAACTCGCTCCTGCAATTCTTGCTCTGCTCGCTTGCGATCGCTGATATCGGCACCAATACAAAGAATTCCGTTAAAATTGTCCTCTTCGTCCCGCAGCGCTTTATTCCTCCAGGCAATCCAAACTTGGCTTCCTTGCCTGCGAACTTCTTTGCTCTCATAGTAAGTGTATCGATCCGGACTTTCTAAGCTCTGCTTGACCATTGCCAATAAATCATTTCCAGAGCTGTAGGTTTCCGCCATAATTGTGCCTAGGGCATTTTTTCCAATTATCTCCGTTTCCGAATAACCAAAAAAGCTTTGAGCAAACTCGTTGAAAAAGACAAGATTGCCCTCTACGTCCATGCGCAAAATAATCGTATTGGCGTTTTGCACCAGTTCCCGATATTTGGCTTCGCTCTGGCGCAATTCCCCAGTAGCTTGTTCTACTGCTTCAGCCAATAGCGCTGGCTTTCGCGTCCATTGAAAAATAAGAATGCCGGTCAATCCTGCAAGCAAAACTGCCTCAATAATACTCTGGAGGGTATTGGTTCTACTCGATGGCCATCCCCCCACTGGAATGGCCGCAAACTCCCAAGAGCTACCCTGCAAGGATACTTCTAAAGTGACGGGATTTCCCTGGAAAACTGCCTCTTTTCCGAATAAAAAACCGCCCTCTGACCCATCTTCAAGCCGGATGGCATATTGAAATTTTTCTTCTGTGGGCTCTGCGATCGCCACTTCTTTTAAAAGTGCGTCTCTACTTATAAATACTTGCATCAAACCCCAATAAGGGCCGCTTTCGGGTTCCCCATCTTCGGGCGTCTGAAAAATGGGGATGCGAGCTATCAAAGCAATATTTCCCGAGGAGTTAGTTATAGGACCGACAACCGTGGTTTTTCGGGAGGCGATCGCAGCCTCGATGCGCTCCTCATCCTCGGGACTTTCCATAAGGTTAATTCCGAGATCCGCCTCGTACCCAGAGTAAGGATATATATGGCTTACAGTTGTATTTTTGGCCAATTGTATCTTGTAGATGCCCGGGACTTCGGCCACAATTACTCGGGCAAATTTTTCAAATTCTGCTTCGTCAATATCTGGATAATTAGAGATATAAGCTACCAAACCCCGAATCAAAAATAGCCGTTTGTTTAACGCACCTTCGAGTCTGGCTCCCACAATGCTTAGTCGAGCGATCGCATCAGCACGATAATGTTCCTGTTGTTGCCAACGCTCTACTATCCAAAAGCCAGCCAAAATCAGCACTATTGCCGATCCTGCTGTAGCTAGAGAAGTTCGGAATTTCATGGTCCTCCCTTACCAAAATACCGCCAGCTCGAAGATAATTCTCGGCATGGGCAAGATTTTTCCAATCGCCTCAGTCATTCTCTATTCTAAGAGGCGCAGGGTTAATCGCTCAGGACTAAAGCTATACCGTAAATGCTGCTCTAATGGATAAACTATACATATATAGCATTAAGCAATCAGCGGTCAGCGGTCAGCGATCGGCATATTGCCTTTACTAGACTTGGCAAACTTGAATTGGGTGCTGCTCTTTTAAAAAAGACGCTATACTCATAAATGTGCCAGGGGGGTCGCGAGGAAAATACCCGGAAGGGCCTAATTCGGCGCTATTTGGGTATTGCGCGGTAGGCAGCCATCCCAACCGCAGTCGAGCGATCGTGGGCGCAGGATGAAAAACCGATCCGGTATTTATCTAATTGACAACAAAAAAAAGATTATTGAAGTAAAAAAAATGCTACCCATAAACAAAAACAAGGATGGAGATTTCACAGAAGCGCGGGAACTATTTGAGGAAATGGTAGCTTGGTTAAGTTCTCAGAGTGCTTGTGGCCTGGAACACAGTGAATTGGAAAATAATCTATTTGTTAACTGAAACGAACTATTAAGAAGAGTATTACAAGGTTATTTAGATAAGAGAAAGTTAGATAAAATAGAGTCAGACTGCATAGGTAGTGACGGGCTAAAAAGAACCCATAAACGTCACCAATCAAGAAAGCTGAAGACAAGATTTGGGACGGTAATAGTCAATCGGATTGGCTACGGAGGAAGAGGCATTAATAGCCTAAATCTTATGGATGTAGAATTAAATTTACCACCAGAACAGTATTCTCACGGACTATCAGAGCTAGTAGCGACATCAGTAGCGTTCAATGGATATAATAAAACTGTATAAATTATTAACAAAAAAACCGCAGCACTCATTAGCAAAGCGTCAAGTGGAAGAATTATCATTGCATTCCTATCGTGATTTTGACGAATTCTATCAAGCTAAACAAGCACGGTCAAATCAAGAGGAAAAAATAGGAGATATTCTGGTTATTAGTGTCGATGGAAAAGGCGTGGTTATGCGCCAAGATGATTTACGCCCCGACACCAAGAAGAGAGCTGCTGGTCAAAAAAAGCTAAAAAAACGTCTAACTAAGGGAGAAAAGCGGAACTCAAAACGTATGGCGACAGTAGCTGCTGTTTATACAATAGAGCCAATATTGCGGACAGCAATCGCATTTAGTCAATACCCCAAAATTAGCCAAGATAAAACGTCCACGTCCTGAAGGTAAAAGAGTTTGGGCTTCTTTAACAAAAAAAGTAGAACAAGTAATTTCCCAAGCATTTGATGAAGCCTTAAGCCGCGATCCAGAACGACAAAAAAACGCTTGTTGCATTAGTTGATGACAAGAAAACGCAATTACGACTGCTGAATCAGTTGGCTAACAAACACAAAATTAAGCTCGCAATTGTCCTGGATCGGGAGCATCCCATTCATGCACTAAGTATAATTTCTCACCAAGTTATGAGAGTTTAAATAAGCACAGGGTAGCTTAAGCATTTGAGAAACATTTTCAGACTTCCATTGAGCTCCAGTAATTTTTAATTTTTAATTTTTAACCGTTGGTTAATTCTTTTAATTAAAGACTCAACTGCACCAGAACCAATTGGAATAGAAAGAAGTTGATACAAGCTATAATCTGGAATTCGAGATTGGTGGTGGTACAAATAATTGCGAAAATTAGACAATCGTTTTTGTTTAACCTTACAATCGTCAAATTCAGAAGGAAGCTGCCTCTATGTCCCCATACCTTCATATGAGTTTCAGCTCTTTTCAATCGTTTCAACGAACCACCAATTTTATACAAGTTTTCTTTGAGATGATACCAGTCTAATACTTCCCGCCTTTGGTCTGAGTTACCTATGTTACCCATTATATTCCAAATCCCGTCATGGCCATCTCCCAGACAATTTACTACTCTACTAAGAGGCTGTTTATTAACCCAATTTTCTAGGGTTTCATTATTTTGGAAACAAGCAAAACCCAGATCGTCATAAATTTGTATTGCTTTGTAATTTTTCCATACAGATGGTTCGCAATAGCGGAGTTCTCACCCTAACATTTCCTCCATCCAATGCTAAAGCCTTTACTACCTTTTTTGTCTGTATTTCTGGTATTTCAAAAGACAGCGCTTTACGATGAACTGTGCTTTTACCAATTTTTAATCCCGTTAATTGTTCTAAATCCCTTGGTACATTATCAAACGATTCGTTGCTCGCCAATAAAACACAATTTTTTCCAAGTTATAACTCGTGCGCCTTCTTTTTTCTAATTTGAGTTTTTTGGCTTGTTTGGTTGTTATTGTGACTTCTCCAATACAACTTTTTACCTTTCTGGTTTTTCCAGCCTTCGTCCCTGTCGATTCTGCAAAAAAAACTGGCAATATCTGGAGCTACTGTGTCTACAACATGTTTTCTCACGGTCATTTCTATAGAATCAAAGTCTTTTACTTGCTCTGATGGCGTATTTTCAAAGAAAATTTTAGCCGCTTCCTTAAGGTGATGCTGTAGTCGCTCTTGCTCGGGAGCGGTTCATTTTTTATCCCTTGTTAATTTTGGTAGATCGGCAGAACAGCGCAAAATGTATTATCGAATACATTGTACAGTTTTCAATAGCTAATACTCTCTTATTATAACCATATAAGCATAGCGCCATGGCGCCATATTTGCAAGAGTCATCACTCTTTTTTGGTAATTATTTCTAAGCATTTATACTTAGTGCATGAATGGGATGCTCCCCCTGGATCTGATTCATGTAATTGAGTATCAAAGGAGAGGCCGCCTTCGTCTTTCATTCTCCTAGCAGTAAAGAAGCGCCTATATTGGGTTAGCGACCATTTGCTTTGTATCCTTGAAGGAAAATCAAGTTATGTTGCATCTGAGATGCTCCGCAATGCAACGTTGCTTGAACTTCAACCTGCGCAACGCTCTGCCGTAGATAAATGCGCAAACTATTTAATCAATAATCGAGATTATCTTCAATACGATCTCTACTTGGCTAAAGGATTACGCGAAAGCTACGGGAGTAATTGAAGGAGCTTGTCGTCATCTGATTAAAGACCGAATGGATATTACTGGAGCTAGGTGGAGCCAACTGGAGCGCTGAGGCTGTTTTACGTCTTCGTTCTCTTCAAATTAGTGGTGATTGGAACGACTATTGGCGTTTTCATTTGCAAAAAGAACACTACCGCAATCATCAAGCTTTGTATTGTTCTGGTATTCCTTTGCTTAAAAGTGTTATCCAAGCCTCTTGTTGTACAAATACTTCGTATAGAGCTATGGTTTTTTGACTGTGCCTGCGTCTTCTGAAAAGAGCCGCACCCACTTGAATTGCCCTAACCTTAATGGGTAGTGCTATATAGGGCTTGCTGAATAAATTTAAAAAGCTGGGGTGTGGGGAGTGTGGGAAGTGTGGGAAGTGTGGGAAGTGTGGGAAGAATTAAATAAAATTGTCCTCTCCTCCTCTCCCCACACTCCCCCCTCTCCCCACCCTCTGCCTTTTTCAGCAAGCCCTATATAACCCGTCCTGGATAATTTGTGTAATTCCCGTTAGTTTGCCAACCCTCGTTATTGCGATATAAAGAGCCGCCCTTACGCTTTTGGAAGTAAGGACGGCTCTTTATATCGCAATAGCAATAAGCCTTCAGGCTTTTTGGGCTCGGGTTTTGGGCTCGGGTTTTGGGCTTGGGTTTGGGTTTGGGTTTTGGGTTGGGTTTGGGTTTGGGTTTTGGGCTCGGGCTCGGGTTTTAGCTACAACTCAAACTAGCGTCCTACTTCCGAAATTGCCCATTGCATATAGAGCCTAGCTCAAGTAGCTGGCTTCCGCTTCCAAGATCCGGATTAGTTCTCGATCGCCTTTTGCCCTTGCCGCAGCAAGCCGTTGCTCCAGTTGTTTTTGGATATTGGCTCGGTGGACCTCTGTAGTTTGCTTTAAGATTTCTCGACGATTTTTGTTCATAATGGACATTTTTGCTCTTTTCAATAGCGTATTATGGCCTGTTTTTAAAATAGCACGTCTGACCAAAAACAGTATCGAATAATTTTACCAAAACTTTAACAAAACAATTATGTTGGCAATTGGCAATTAAAGGTTTGACAGGACTTACGGGCATCGGGCATTGGGAATTGGGCAACCTATAGGGGTATGGGGCCGCCAAGCCCCGAAGGGCGGCTACGCCTAGAGTGTTGACTCTGAGGAATTTTTGCTCTCTTATTTTCATACAGTTTTTATGTTGCCCTTAAATTTGTGAGCGAAATAGCTCTCTTTTTAGAAAGCATGGATGGACCGAGAACTTTTTGCGCCCAATCATCAACGTCACAACTCCGAACCTTCTCCATTGCTTGTTTAACAGTATCAGCCGCGAGTTCAATCGTACATAAGGGAATGGTTAACAGCATTTTTCCTATTTCCTTTAAAGGACAACAGTCACGAAAACATTTTGTATTTTCCTAAAATCGATTCGAGAATATCCGAGCTAGCTAAAAGACTGTCTCCCGGATTAATTTTGTTTGTTTCAAACTTTAAATATTTAATAATTTGTTCTTTGAAGTCTTCGCACCTTTTTCTTAGCTCGATATTCTTAATCCTGTTTTCAAAGATTAATAGAGAATCTTTGTTTAACCCCTTCTTCTTGACTTGATGTAGAGTTATTTTCACCAGCTCTACCATCTGACTATAAGTAATAAGGTCTTCTTTATATTTTTTTACCCATCCTAATTTTTCTTGAAATTTCTTCCCAAGTCACACAATTGACAAATTAGTTCCCCCTTATTCTGGTATATTTTTGGATCTAATCGGCTTGCTATTTTTTCCTTGAACTGGGACTTTCCTCTAAATATCTTTCCATTTATATCTTTTAGCTTATTAAAGATGCTTTTATCATCTAATAGAGCTAATTTAGATAAAGCTTCTCTATCGACAACAAAACAATCATTAATTTCCTTAAAATCATTGTTGCTTTCATAATTCAAGATTTCTAGCCCCCATGTCTAGATTATTATCTCTAGCTTTTGCTCTTTGTTTTGGAGGTATCAAAAAATATAACTCTGTCTGTTGAATCTGTTGCCTCGCTTTAAGGCAATCTCCTACAAAATCTTGATATTTTTTGTCAGATGACAATTCTTTTTTTAATAGATTCGCCATCTGATGAGTTACATCATAAGTATAAATTACTTCTGGATTTTTATCTTGGTACAGTTCTATTCCTTTTTTTATGTCGCTGCCGCGATCTGCTACAATTTGTTTGGGAGTTCCGACCCGTTTGGACAAATTTATTAATTTTTCTTCCACCAATACTCCGTTACAATTACTCATTACTTCAATAGTCAATACCTGCATATCTTTATGGTTTAGACTTATTTTTTTTTCAATTATCTGACTAAAGCTTTCTTTACTTATCCCCAAAATCACCAAACATTTTGCCTTGCCTAATTCTATTGTTGTATCGACAATAAAAATCCAATCTTTCCTATATTCACGCTTCCTGTTTAGCTCGTATAAACCCAAGCGTAATGTCCATTTACGGATGATACTATATGTAGGCGTCGGAACTGCCTCGATCCGGCTTATTCAGCAAGCCCGAACTAGGTGCTGTAAATATCGAAGTTTTACTAGAAAAAAGATTCAAGTTATTTCCATAAAAAACTCAGGAGCGAGCAAATATTTTCTACGCTCACTCCTTAATTTACCCTTTTTAATAAGCTAAAGTCTCTAGCATATTGTTTCTTTTAATTTGAAAAATTCATCTATTTGGCAATTACTTTTGACAAAAGAACTGCCAGCCACGGCTCTAAAATTATTTCATAGCCGCACGCCAAACTAAATTATTTTTTTTGGGCAGTTAATAGTCTTTCATTTTTCAACCGCACCAAAACACAGCAGATAATATCTCTGGCAACAACAAGGAAAAAATTTTAGTATGCCCAAACGTTCCTCAGTTAAATTGGATATTTGAACGGCTCCTTTAATTACTAAGACATGAATAGACTGAAAACATTGAAATATCCACCTTAGAGTGGGTTTTTTAGTCAGACGACCTAACTGGTTTTTTACTCCTTCTGTCTTCCTTAAAGTCCTACGCAATTGACGTTGCCCTATAGTATATACTAATAAACATAAACCCATAATCAGCCCCAAGGCTTCAATTCTTTCTGGAGATTTCAGAAAAACACTATCCGTCAAGAACATCGGATCTTTAAAAAATTTAAATCCTCTTTCTGTTGATTGCTGCTCTTTATATTTAGAGAGCATTTCCTCCGAGGATAGTGCTTTTTTATCTAGAACATTTGTCGCAATAATAAAACGTCCAGCCTGCTTTTGCTCTGGTTTTATCTTCTCCTCGCAAAGGCTCACATTTGCTACAACCTGATAGCTATGGTTAGAGGGAGCATCCCATTTATGCACTAAGCATAATTTCTCATCAGGCCATGAGAGTTTAAATAAGCACAGCGTAGTTTAAGCATTTGAGATACATTTTCTGACTTCCATTGAGCTCCGGTAATTTTTAACC
>JAAHFN010000084.1 GCA_010672965.1 Oscillatoria sp. SIO1A7 | reverse complement strand
CGCAAGATTAAATATGAATGGCTTCCAATAGACGCTTATTGTACCTGGGAAATTTTTGTTGACGCTATTGAAACAATCCTAAGAGAATTTGGAGAAACTTATGTAATTAATTTTGATTAACTACTTAAGGGAGGAAGACCGAAAGGCAGTAAAAGCAAAAACAAGACGGAGGTGGAACTTAACCCCGAGCTACTGCGAATCAAAAGTTGGATTCAGGCATTGTTAAAACAAATAGGATCCTTGCTACCAGTGACTTATTTACTACTAGACGGTCATTTTGGCAATAATAAAGCGGTACAAATGACTCGACAGCTTAACCTACATTTAATATCAAAATTACGGCATGACTCGGCCTTATATTTACCTTATGAAAACCCGGAGCCAGATAAGAAATGCCGAAGAAAATATGGATATAAACTAAAGAGTAACCGCATACCAAATACTTTTTTAAAAAACAGCAAAACTGAGAAAGGATACCAAACAAATATCTATCAAATCGAACTACTACATAAGGAATTTGCTCAGAGATTGAATGTAGTAATTATAGTAAAAACTAATCTAAGAAATCTGGCAACGAGTCATGTGATTTTATTTTCAAGCGACTTGGATTTGGCTTATGACAAGTTGATTGACTATTATAGCCTGCGCGCCTCTCGCTCGAATTTAATTTCAGAGACGCCAAGCAATTTTGGGGCCTGGAAGATTTTATGAATGTAAGCCAAGCTGGAGTCGTGAATGCCGCCAATCTATCATTTTTTATGGTTAATATGTCCTACTATTTACTGAAAAATGGCCAGAAAGGCCATAACCCAAAAAGTATCCGCTTACCTCAAGGCTATCTGTCGGGGCGATAAATATGTGCGCGAAATAATAAAACTGCTTCCGGAAAAACCGGAACCAGTTTTATTAGCTGAGATCCTTAGAAGCATTTGCTCCCTAGGCCGTATTCACAAGGCTTCGGAACCTACTGCTTCGGCTTAAAATAGGCGTTGGTATTGTCCATGCGTACCGGGTTTCTGGCCAAATTGGCGAAGGTATTGTTAAAGAAAGGGGGATTTTACATTTATTTTGCCTATTGATTATATACTTAATAATTAAGTAAATGGTTTATATTTTCAAGGATAAGGTTATAAATTGGTAATGGGAACCCCTATGGGCTTGTCCGGAGGCGAAAAGCCAACGGCAACGCCTCCGGACAAGCGAGGAACGGGCAATATGCGTTGCGCTGCCCTCAAAATTAGATTGACAGTTTATTGGTGACATTTCACTCCAACTCGGCTCCACATAGATGCCTTTTTTTTGACATTGTGTGTCTGGCGTTTCTTCTTATAAGTAGTAGCACAAAATTAATTACACGGAATTGGAGCTGAAACGAGCGTGAAGCGCAAGCCGTGCGAGTGTAAAATAATGCAGGTCCATGTACTTAATTATAGGGATGTGGTTTTTCTATTTTTTCGGATTCGCCTCGATGATTAAGGGACCACAATAAACTCCTTACATATAGGACTTACGCATCTACACTACCTACCAGTAGGGGCGATAGCAACGCTTTCACGCTCCGGTGCGCAGGGGTATTGCCCCTACAAATATCAGATCTGTATATTTTGCGTAAGTCCTGGCATACATAGAGTGAAGGCTTGGAGCAATTTTATCGACAATTTTATATTTTTAGGGGCCTTATGAGGCTTTAGCTTTGCGTCTGGAACTTAGGTATTTTTCCCTTTTAAAGGCCGCTTCTGAAGCGTAAATACGAGTTGTATGCGTTATGATGATAGCACTATAAATACCCCGGACAGATTGTAGTTTATTTATTAATTACATTTTTTTAAAAAAATACATAAACTACAATCTGCCCATCTATGGCAATTTTTCCTTAAATCAAGTTTACATCGACTTCATGCTAGTCAGCTATCATAATTGGTAATGGCTACTGTCCATCAAATTACGGGTTACTATTTGTACATAGAATATATTGTTTTTTTGGCAGCCCTTGCTTGATATAACGATCTTATTTTTTGTTCGCTAAAATCTCAGTAAGCTGAATAAATGGCCAAATTTTCAAAGAATTTTTTGGCATAATTTACTGGCCTGAGCTACTCTCGGCTTAAGTTTTAGAAAATAGGCCGCCCTTTTCCAATGGTTTTGTGACCGGAAATTGTGCTTGGCCTTGACAGGGGTGCATTGCTAACGATAACGGCTTGGGAATGTTTTGCGGCAGGTCTGTGCGGTAAGCTATTTTCACCCAAAAAATCCCTCGATTAATTACCTTGATAAGAATTAATTTTGTGGGACAACATCTTTTGGCCTATATAGTTGAACTATACTACCGTTAGACCACCTTGGTATAACCAGCCATACCCTTAATGTATCCGTATAGAGGATTGTGATGAGCAACGACGTAGATCTGATCAAACGCCTTAGCCCCAGCGCAATGGATCAGATCATGTTATATCTGGCCTTCAGTGCCATGAGAACGAGCGGGCACCGACACGGAGCATTTCTGGATGCAGCGGCGACAGCAGCAAAATGTGCTATTTACATGACCTATCTAGAGCAGGGTCAGAACCTACGCATGACGGGTCACTTACACCACATTGAGCCGAAGCGAGTGAAGGCCATTGTGGGGGAAGTTAGACAGGCCCTAACAGAGGGAAAGCTTTTGAAGATGCTCGGTTCCCAACAACCGCGTTATTTGATTCAGTTTCCTTATGTATGGTTGCAAAGATACCCTTGGCAACCAGGGAAAGCACGAATTCCCACCAGCAGTCTTACTATCGAAGAAAAACGTCATCTGGAAGGCAAACTGCCACCAAATCTACCGGATGCCCAGGTGATTGGCTCGTTCCAGTTTATGGAAATGATTGAGTTTCTCCACAGTCGCTCGCAGAAAGGTTTTCCGATAGAACGGCAAATGCCTTTAAGTGAAGCGTTTGCAGAACACATCAAGCGTCGCTTGATTTTCTCTGGTACTGTTACCAAAATAGATTCGCCTTGGGGGACCCCTTTCTACGCTCTTACCCGAGCTTCCTACGCACCCCCTGACGATGACGAGCGTACATATACTATGGTGGAGGATACTGCCCGATATTTCCGACTGATGAGGGATTGGTCAGAACAAAGGCCAAAAGAATCAAATCCTAGGGTGATGCGAATTTTGGAAGAACTTGATATTCGTCCAGATCGCATAAAGGAGGCTATGGATGAATTGGATGAAATAATCCAGCAATGGGCCAATAGATATCATTATGAAGAAGTAAACAATAATGAAGTAGGCATTGGCGAGGAGGACGATCTAAAAGGAAAGTCAAAGCCAGAGCTAGAGCCAGAGCCAGAGCCAGAGCCCAAGCCAATGGTTCTCCAAATGGTTTTCGGGTACCAAGAAGGTTACCAGGAATAGTCTTGAAGTTTTAAAGCCAAGTGCCGAGTCCTTACCAGGACTCGGCACTTAGTTAATTATTAGATAATTACACCTATGAGAATAAATACTAAAAAATATCAATCGGGATGACTGGATTTGAACCAGCGGCCCCCTCGTCCCGAACGAGGTGCGCTACCAAGCTGCGCTACATCCCGTGATGATTCAGTCGTTAAAACCAAGTATAACACGAAAAAGCAGATTTGGCTAGGATCTGATTGTAAATTTATTAGGACAATGTAAAGCGTGAGTGTTAAGCCAGACTGGTTGCGGGTAAAAGCGCCACAGTGGGGGCGCGTCGGTAAAGTTAAGGAAATTCTGCGCGATCTCGACCTGAATACTGTTTGTGAAGAAGCATCTTGTCCCAATATCGGCGAGTGCTTCCACAACGGAACTGCTACTTTCCTAATTATGGGGCCAGCTTGTACCAGAGCTTGTCCTTACTGCGATATTGATTTCGAGAAGAAGCCAAAACCCCTAGATGTTACAGAGCCACAAAGACTAGCAAAAGCGGTACAGCGTCTTAAGCTAAACCATGTGGTAGTCACTTCGGTGAACCGGGATGATTTGCCAGATGGGGGGGCTTTTCAATTTGGACGCTGTATAGAGGAGATTAGAGCGATCGCTCCAGGGACAACGATTGAAGTTTTGATTCCAGACCTTTGTGGAAATTGGCAAGCTCTGGAAGGTATTTTGGCGGCCCGACCAGAAGTTTTGAATCACAATACAGAAACGATTCCTCGTCTTTACCGGCGGGTGCGTCCCCAAGGAGATTACCTCCGCAGCTTGGAATTGTTGAGCAGAGCTAAGCAAAAAGCTCCTTGGATTTACACTAAATCAGGGATTATGGTCGGTATTGGAGAAACCGATGCAGAAGTCCGAGAAGTTATGAAGGATCTGCGCTCGGTGGATTGCGACATATTGACTATTGGTCAATATATGCAACCTTCTGGGAAGCATTTGCCGGTAGCAAGTTGGGTTCGGCCAGAACAATTCGAGCTATGGGGGCGTTGGGGGGAATCGCTGGGGTTTCTACAGGTTGTTGCTTCTCCCCTGACCCGTAGCTCTTATCATGCAGAGCAGGTGCGGGCTCTTATGGAGCGATATCCCAGGAAAGCGCCCAGTCACGCAGCGACTCTCAGGGGCTAGTTGTTTTTGTCATTTTGTTGGTGGGTTTCGAGCGGCGATCGCGTGCAAATGACAACAGGACTTACTTGAATTATACCCTCGGACTATATATTTATAGTATGACCCTACAACGCTGTATATCAATTGTCTGTGCGTAAGTCCTGAAAATCAAACTTGACAAAACCAATGGATCGAATAACGCTGGCAATTTTGGGAACGGGTGCTTGGGGAACAACACTGGCAACCCTGGCAGCTAAGAATGGTCATCGGGTACGTTCTTGGTCTCGCCGGAGCTGTGAGAATTTGCAGTCAATATTGGCTGGGGCAGATATTGTCGTCTCCGCCGTGTCGATGAAGGGGGTTCGATATGCTATATCCCAACTTCAGGATTTGTCATTTCCTGAAACGACGATTATTGTAACAGCTACGAAAGGGTTAGACCCAGAGACAACCTCTACCCCCTCTCAAATTTGGCAAAGAGCTTTTCCCAATTATCCGGTAGTTGTTTTAGCAGGCCCAAATCTGTCTAAGGAAATTCAACAGGGATTGCCAGCAGCGACAGTGGTAGCAAGTGCCAATATTACTGCAGCACAACGGGTTCAAGCAGCGTTTTCTTCGAGTAGTTTTCGGGTCTATAGCAATTCGGATCCTTTAGGGGTAGAGCTGGGTGGGACTCTCAAGAACATAATGGCGATCGCCGCTGGTGCTTGCGATGCTCTCCAGCTTGGGACTAATGCTAAAGCAGCTCTCCTTACTCGCGGCCTTGCGGAAATCATCCGCATCGGCACCAATTGGGGTGCAATTACTGAAACATTTTATGGTCTATCGGGACTTGGAGACATCCTGGCAACCTGCAACAGCCCCCTGAGCCGAAACTACCAAGTTGGCTACCAGCTAGCTAGCGGTAAAACTCTGTCAGAGATCCTAGCGAATTTAGAGGGTACTGCCGAAGGGGTAAATACAACCCATGTCTTAATCCAGCGAGCCAAACAGGAGGGCATTTCGGTTCCGATTTCTTATCAGGTCTATCGGTTACTCCAAGGAGAGATTACACCTCAAGCCGCTGTGGAGGCATTGATGCTTAGAGAGAGCAAGCAAGAGTAAGGGCCAATTGAGAAGGTTATTTTATCCCAATCCGGATTGGGTAGTTCTCTATATTAGGCATGACGAATAATGGCAAATTA
This sequence comes from Oscillatoria sp. SIO1A7, assembly GCA_010672965.1. Lineage (GTDB taxonomy): Bacteria > Cyanobacteriota > Cyanobacteriia > Cyanobacteriales > Laspinemataceae > SIO1A7. The sequence goes on along the minus strand of JAAHFN010000084.1, from coordinate 21,459 downwards.
CAAACTCAAAATAATAGTTAACTAAACAAGGGTGACAAGTATGCGATCGAGAACCAGCAAGAAAGGTGACATAGATTAATATGCCCGCTGACCTGGGTCACCCGGAAATAAACTGTTGGTATTTATATTAGTTTTTAGGTTAATAAAACATCGGATTTGCTTGGTTTTATTCAAGACAAACTATGGTTTAAAATATATATTTATATCCATTTTAGGAATCTTAGTTGGTTTTGTCCGATAATCAGTTTTCCCAATACAGAGCCGATGGCACTGGCTGCATATAAAGTCAAGCCGAACTTCAAATAGCAGTAGCGCATGTGCTATTAGAGATGGGAATAAATAATAACACCCGCAGACCCATCTCAATTTTTGTTGCCCCGTCAGAAATGATACCATCGCCATGCCAAGAACCCCTTTTTATATTGAAGAACAATCTCAAATCGATGCCCCTAATTTTTATATTGATGGCATTGACGGCGAAGTTTTACCGCCGGCAGAGAACCTAATAGATATCGATAGCACTGAGGCACAAACATCTAGCTTACAAGCCAAGAGCGGACGGCGCAGCACTGATTTAGTCCGTTTGTATCTTGAGGAAATTGGCAGGGTTAGTTTATTAGGAAGAGACGAAGAAGTTGCTGAGGCGCAAAGAGTACAGCGCTATATGGGCTTGGTGGATGAGCTAACTCGAACTGCCAAGGAGGAAGGAGATATGATTAGTCTCTATGCAGAATTGATAGAACTCCGTGACAGGCTTACTTCTAGGTTGGGGGTGCGACCTGCTTGGGAACGCTGGGCAGCTGAAGCAGATATGGAAGTCAAACAGCTAAAGCTTGTATTGGCAGAAGGCAAACGCCGTTGGGCAGAAATAGGGGGAATAACAGTTAAGGAACTCGAACAAATCGAAAGAGAAGGGATTCGAGCGAAGGAACATATGATCGAGGCCAACCTGCGCTTGGTGGTGTCTGTGGCCAAAAAGTATCAAAATCGCGGGTTGGAGCTTTTGGATTTGGTTCAAGAAGGAACCTTGGGTTTGGAAAGAGCAGTGGAAAAATTCGATCCAACTCGGGGATATCGGTTTAGCACTTATGCTTACTGGTGGATTCGTCAAGGGATTACACGAGCGATCGCCACTCAAAGCCGCACCATTCGCCTGCCGGTTCACATTACTGAAAAGCTCAACAAAATCAAAAAAGCACAGCGGCAGCTATCCCAGCAAAATGGCCGGACTCCCAAGGTTGAAGAAATTGCCAAGACTTTAGACATGACCCCAGCTCAAGTTCGGGAAGTTTTGCTACGAGTGCCTCGCTCTGTTTCTTTAGAAACCAAGGTGGGCAAGGAAAAAGAAACAGAACTTGGCGAACTGCTAGAAACAGATGAGCTATCTCCTGAAGAGCAGTTGACCCGAGAAGCCCTGCATCGTGAATTGCAGCATCTATTAGCAGACTTAAGTTCTCGGGAGAGGGATGTAATTGAAATGAGGTTCGGTTTGGGGGATGGCCATCCTTACTCTCTGTCAGAAATTGGTCAGGCTCTAGATCTATCTCGGGAGCGCGTGCGTCAAATTGAGGCCAGGGCTCTACAAAAATTGCGTCAGCCCAAGCGTCGCAATCGAGTTCGAGACTATCTAGATATATAGCTATTGCTTGCGGTAAGATCGGCCGCGTTCCCGGTGCCGGTTTTGAAGAATATAGATCGCAGCCGCACTTCTTATGGAAAAACCGCAGCACTCGATATCCTTCCAACCCTTAACCCAAAACCTAAGAAAACTTAGCGACGCTAACAAAAATAGATTTGTAGCTAAATATAACATATTGTCAACAAAAAATTTTTGTATGATTTGAATTGGCGAACTCTTGGCTTTTTGTTGCAACTTTTTGGCTAACCGGGTATCATTCTCAATAAGTGGAGTTTCTTGAGAATATTATCCGGTTAGTATGTCTTTTTATACAGCAACTTCCCTGAAAGCCGAACTAAACGAGCGGGGTTGGCGTTTGACTCCCCAGAGGGAAACTATATTACAAATTTTTCAAAATCTTCCTAAAGGCGAGCATCTCAGTGCTGAAGATTTATACGATCGCCTACAAAAGAAAGAGCGCAAGATTAGCTTATCGACAATTTACCGAACGGTTAAGTTAATGTCGCGCATGGGTATTTTGCGGGAACTGGAACTTGCAGAAGGGCACAAGCATTACGAACTCAACCAACCCTACCCCCACCACCATCACCATCTGATTTGTATCCGATGCAACAAAACAATAGAGTTTAAGAGCGATTCTATCCTAAAAATTGGCAGCAAGACTGCCAAACATGAGGGATACCACCTGCTGGACTGTCAGCTAACCATTCATGCGGTTTGCCCTTCCTGTCAGCGATCGCTGCTGCCAATTTAGACTAATTTAGGTTTTAAAGAAAGGAGACATTGCTCACAAATAAGCCACCCGAGCATCTTTGAACCCCAAGCTGCGTAATTTTTTAACGCGAGCTTTGGCAATATTTAAGGCTTTTTGACCTTCGTAGGGAGAGGCAATATAGGCTCCTACATGAATGTAATAGCCCAATCTGTGATAGGCTTCATAAGCGTTTTTGTATTTTTCCCTTACCTTAACTAGGGTAGCGCCATTTCTGGCTGGGACAACTACAACATAGAACTTTCTGTGCAAGACTTGCCAAGTATCTAGATCTGTAATGCCATCACCCAATAAGCGATTACCTGTTTGAAATAAACGGACAGCCTCCTTTGTTTCAGCTCCGTATATGCTGTCGGGATTAATCTTGTAGCCAGCAATAATTAGCCTTTCTTGGAGTCTTTTTACCTCAGCGCCGCGATTGCCCGGTTGTAGATAAGGGCGGGAATCCGGGTTAAAAGATTGGGAAATTGGCGGAGTTGGGCTAAATTGTGCCTGCAAAACACGCTCTGTGTTTGGTCCTACTACTCCATCTGCAGTCAGTCGATAATCTACCTGGAAGCTGGTTACTGCTTCTTGGGTCAACGGGCCATAGTCACCTGTTACTGGTCCACTGAAGTAGCCCAAACTTCGCAAGTCTTGTTGCAATTCAGTAACTAGCGACCCCCTGTCACCTAGTCTCATTAGAGCTAGGGCGCTGTTAAACCAACCAAGAATAGCGACAAAAAGACCTAGGGATAGCAATCGGAGCAAGGTTTGAACCGAGAGACTTTTCCAGGTTGCTTCTTGAATATCTCGAACCAAGTGCCTTACTTGAGGAAAAGTAACTGGCTTGTTATTTTCCAGATCCTCGTAGGCCGCAATTAAACTTATGTAGGCAAGGTTTTCCATAGCAGTATGTAAGCATTATTAGCTTAGAGTAACTTGCTTGTTTGGCGTTCCTTATTTTAGCGAGTTCCGATCGCTACCTACCAGACCCCTACCCAGACCCAATCAATTAACCCGCTCGGTATTGCCGCCTTTTACCCAACCTTCTTCATTGGTTTGTTCTACGCGCACCTTCTCCCATTCCTTATCGGGGGTCGTTTCCAAAAGGATCGCTCGTTCGTTAAAAGCTATGCCGCCGATAGATTGGGCGTCATAACCGGCGCTATCCCGTAAAATCAGGCCGTCAGGCCAAATGACGCGAACAACTGGACCTTCTTTTTTCGCCTCGGGGGAGGCTTTTGGTTGAGATCCCTTTGTGGCAGCGATCGCCGTTTGGTCGTTGGGAAAAGAGGGTCTTGGCGGCAAGGCAGTTAATTTGGTCACAAAATAAAGAGCGGCCGCGACGGATCCTCCGGTTAGGATTGCGAGCGCCAAAACAAAACCTATTAGAAATTTAATTATTCCGTATAATATTCTCAGCATAGCTAGGATTCCGTTTCTCGGAGTTGACGTTGCATGCGAGATGTTAGGCTAGAGTGTTTGGAAGCAAGACGAGCTTTACCCGATGAGGCCCAATCTTGTAAAAACTGGATTTGTTCCCCGGCCGTGCGGGCTAAAGGTACTATTTGGCTGGCGGCTTCCAAGATGTCATCGGTAGTAAAGTCTCTGTTTTGGCTAAAGCCAATATGCATGGCTTCAATCAGAGCTTGTTCTATTTCCGCTCCTGAGAAATCAGGAGTCTCGTAAGCTAACCTTTCTAAGTCGTAATTTTTTAAGTTGTGCGATCGCAACCGAGATAAATGCACGTCAAAAATAGCACGGCGTTCTTCTTGATTGGGCAATCCCACAAAGAAAATCTCATCAAACCGGCCTTTGCGGAGCATTTCCGGAGGCAAGGACTGGATATTGTTGGCAGTGGCCACCACAAACACGGGGGATTTTTTTTCTGCCAGCCAAGTAATAAAAGTACCAAAAACGCGACTTGTGGTTCCAGAATCCCCTTTGCCCTCAAAACCCGAAAAGGCTTTATCAATTTCATCGATCCAGAGAATGCAGGGAGCTAAAGCTTCTGATAGCTGAATCATTTGACGGGTGCGGGACTCCGATTCTCCGACCAAGCCCCCAAACAGACGGCCGACATCCAGACGCAATAGGGGTAAGTGCCAGTTCCGAGCGATCGCCTTTGCGGTTAATGATTTGCCAGTCCCCTGAATCCCTACCAGCAGCAAGCCTCTTGGATTGGGTAGGCCATATTGCCTAGCTCTTTGAGAAAAAGATCCTCCCCGTCGGAGCAACCATTCCTTCAGGTTGTCCAAACCGCCAATATCAGATATTTTTTCTACCGCCGGGTAGAACTCCAATATTTTGGTTTGGCGGATTATTCTTCGCTTTTCTTCTAGAATCAGCTCTACATCATCTGGTTCCAATTGACCTCGAATAGCAATTGCTTTAGCGATCGCCCGCCTAATCCGTTCTATAGAAAGACCTTGGCAGGAACGAACTATTTCGTCGAGATTTTTCTCTTCCAAATAGCCGCCCGTTGCTGTCAGGAGGCTTTTTACCTCCTCTTTAATTTCTACCCGACTGGGCAAAGGAAAATCTAAGACTGTCAGTACATCGCTCAGTTCTTCCGTAATGGCTACTTCGTGAGAGATTATAACAATATTTTTCGGCTGGGATTTCAGCACTTTGGCCAAATTGCGGAGTTTGCGAGAAATCGCTACATCTTCTAAAAATCTGTGGAAGTCTCGCAACACAAATATCCCGGGAGCTGATGATGGTAACTTTTCCAGAAATTCCAAGGCTTGCAGGGGATTGCGACGACCGAAACCAGCATGGTTGGGATTGTTCTGGTAGCCCTCGACAAAATCCCAAATATAGACTGCTCGATTGCCTTGTTCTCTAGCACATTGGGATATTGATTCCTCTACTCTCTCTTCTTCTCGGGTTGGGATATAAATTAAGGGATATCTAGCTAAAATAAGCAGCTTAAACTCTTCATTGAAGCTCATAGTTGCGAGGCTATTTGTGATTTTATATAATATACTTTTATGAACTTTCTAAAACATAATAAAAATAGCTGCCCAGCTCTCTAGCTACAGCTCTCTAGCTACTCTGTCAAGGTAGTTTTGAATAATTTGGCGATTTTTCTTTAATTCCCGATGCCAATTACCCACGCCCTCCCAGGAGGGGAGTGACCAATGCGAAAAAAGCGCCGGCTTCGCCCAATGCCCAATTCCCAATGCCCAATTTTTTTTAGCTTTGTAATTGTTTTTTTATAGCTTCTAGGGATGCCCAGCGGCGATCGCCTAGGGGCGATTGCTCGGGCAAATCTCGATCCCGTACCTTAATCCCCGAGCAGGTTCCAGCACAAAGCTTCTGAGGGGGAATTTCCAAACACATCTGCTGATACAGCCACTCTTCTGGGTAAAAATAGCCTTTCTCAGAGATGCTTTCCACTAGATCCTCTAGGAGAACCTCTCGTTCCAAAGAACTCTCAACTGGCGCTCTTGGAGCATCGAGCCAGATAATTTCCGATAGGTTCACCTTCAAACGGTGATTGTACTGTTGCAAGCAGCGATCGCAGGTGAGAGTGATAATTGTTTCTGCACTAGCCGACACTTCCAGGTAATTCCCCTGGTGCTTTGCTCGCAGCCAGCCTCTTACGGGAGTCAGAGTTTCCAGATCGGGAATCCATTCTTCTAATTGGATAACCTCTGTTTTTTCCCTTGCTTGGACTAGCTCGGGAATATAGATTGGCTTCATAGCAATCGCCTTTCTTATAATTTGATTTGAGATTTGAAATTTATTATTCTTCTACTCTCTCAAATTTTCTCATTGTCGGCGCACTACCAGACGTCGGTCTGGTTCTTGTCCTCGGCTATAGGTTTCCAACTCTGGATATTCTTTCAAAAAGTTATGAATCTGTCGCCTCTCTGCAGAGGACAGTTCTTTTAATTCTATCTCGTCACCGCTCTCTATCGCCTGCTCTGCTGCCTGGGTAGCCATAGAGCGTAGTTCTTCTTGGCGGTGCGATCGGTAACCATTCAATTCAATAGTGTAGGCAGTTTGCTCGTCTGTTTTTTCGCCAATATTGCCAATTGTATTGGCCAGGTATTGAATGGCATCCAGAACCTCTCCCTTCGAGCCGGTCAATATTTCAACCTGCTCTGGGGTCAGATTGGCATCGTCAATAGTCAACCACCATGAGTCTGTGTCCCACTGGCCGTTGACTTCTGACGCAATAGCGGCCAAACGCAACAATTCGTTTAGCCACTGCTGACCCCGCTCCATTTGACCGTCCATCTTGGCTTTCATCAGGCTTTTTTCTTAGAACGACCGCGCTCGAAGGGAATTTCATCGCCTCCCTTGGCCTTTTTTGCTGCTTTTTCTTGCTCTTCCAGTATTTTCTGGAGATTTTCCGGTAGCGGTTCCCGCGACAGAATAAAGGTTTGTGCGGTCTGGAATATATTGGCAATAACCATATACATCAGAACCCCGGCTGGCAGTGGAAAAAACAAGAACATACCCGAAAATATAATCGGCGTCATCTTGGTTATTGCTGCTTGCTGGGAGTTATCATCTGATGCTTGATTTTGTTGCCCGGAAAGAAGCTGGTTGACATATAAGCTAATGCCAAAAAACAAGACCATTCCCAAGATATCCCAGTGGATGTTTCCTTGTTCGTCAAAGGCACCCACTCTACCCAAAGCTTTAACAAATAGAAATCCTTCTTGAGCTGCCAATCCCGGTATTGTCCCTTGAATGGTAACCTCACCTGCTTCCAGGGCTTCGATGGTTCCGTCTTCATAGATTTTTACTCGCTCTTGGCCTTTGGTTGCTTCCCACTTAGTTTCTACGTTGCTATTAGGATTTTCATCTATTAGCTGCTCTATGGGTTTTCCCTCTACGGTTTGAAATTCTATCCTTGCTTTTTCGCCAACTCCTAATTTATTTCCACCAGGAAGCAGTGCCAGCACCGGAGCATGAAAAGTATCGGTGATATAAATGTTCTGGGGTGAAGTAGCAAAGGCTTGGGGTTGAATTCGCTCTATCTGTTCTTGGGGAAAGACTTCTAGATTGAGCGAGTAGTTTACATTGGAAAACGGCGAACCCCGTAAGGTAGCAAACAAGGCAAATAGTATAGGCATCTGCAAGACAACTGGCAAGCAGCCCGACAGGGGGTTGCCAAACTCTTTGTAAACCTTGCTCATTTCTTCCTGCTGTTTGGCAGGATTGTCCTTATAGCGTTCTTGAACTTCTTTAACCCGCTTTTGCATTTCTGGTTGGGCCACTCGCATCCGTCGCATACTGCGAATAGATCCCGCACTCAGAGGATAGAGGGCAAAGCGAATTACCAAAGTCAGAGCCACGATGGCCAGACCATAGCTGGGCACGATCCCGTAGAAGAAATCCAGGATCGGCAGCATTACGTTATTAGAAAGAAACCCGACTCCAAAGTCCATTCGTTCTCTGTAAACCTGTGCGCTCTGAAATTTGACTGTAACCTATTTTCATATTAGCGGTCTTCAGAAGCTTTGCGGCTTCCTCCCTCGCTTGCTAATAACATTTATAGATCTATAGGTTATTGGCGAGTTTAATTACTATGGACCTCATCCCGACTGCCGTTAGGGAAGTCTAGCAATCAAAAAAAATTTTATTTCCCGATCGCTCCAGAAGCTTCGCGGGCATCAGCAGATAGCTTGCTGCTGATGTAACTATATATATCTCGAAACTTCGGCAGAGCCCTCATTTCAATCCTGGACCCATCTTTGAGAGTCACGACCATATCGCCCCATATCCCTAGACCGCGAGGCACTGTTACGACTTTGGCAACTTGGGAATAGACTACATCAACGCGATCGCGCCCCATCCAGCCGCTAGTCACAGAAATACGGCGATCGGTAATCCGATATCGCAGCCAAAGGGCTCGTACTATTGAAGCTGCGGTCAGAGGTAAAGCAACTATCGTAAATGCAAGCAGAATATTGAGAATAAGATCCCCTCTATGAGGTCCTCCATTATAATACACTTCTTCTTTAATACCCATTTAATATCTCCAACGCAGCCAACAATTTTATCGCTCGAAATATTGCTCTATGAAGGCCCTTAAACACATTAGGGGATTCCAAGAAATAAATTACCCAATTCGTAGGACGGGCGTCCCGCCTGTCCTGGTTCTGGGACCCTCGTATCGCCCGTCCTACAGGGAAACGATGGAGAAATATTTATTTGGAAATCCCTTAATGCCCATTTAATACCTTCAAGGCAGCCAATAACTGCTCTAATTTTTGCAGAAATTGGCCATAATTGCATTCTGTTGCTCCCGGCCGCACGACGATCGCGATATCCCAACCTGCTGATAGTCGGGGTAAAAGCTCGCGAACGGCAGCTCGTATCTGCCGCTTTATTTTATTGCGAACTACGGACCGCTTGCTAACCTTTTGGCTCACAGAAATTCCGATTCGGGTCGGCGGGAGCTTGGCAGGTGCTGGCTCTATGCTAGCTTTGCCCTGCTTATAGGGACCCTTATTTTCTTCGCTTCTGCGACGTTTTCGGGCAATCAGGGTCAGCTTACCCCCTTGGCGACGAATTCCATATTTATATGTAGCAGTAAAATCGCGCCTATTTTTTAAGCGATGGGCTTTCGGCAACACGGTAAAAAATGGGAATTGGGAATTGTAGAAAGTTTTAAATTTTAAGTTCTAAGTTGCCAACTCTTAATTTAAAATGAACAACTAAAAACTTAAACCTTGGCCCCCATTCCCCATTCCCCATTCCCCATGCCCAAGAAAGGCATTAGACTGCCAAACGATGTCTTCCTTTTCTTCTACGAGCCATAATAACCTTTTGACCATTCTTGGTTCGCATCCGGGCTCGGAAACCGGATACTCTTTTTCTTTTGCGGCTGGTGCCGCCTAATGTACGCTGAGGCATAGCTATTACTTGAATTCCGTTAAAAAAGTCACGGTTTTTTATTCTATCACTCAAAGCCGAAAAAATACCCCACCAATCCTAACGGTGGGCTACAGCTAGGGTGTGGGGTGTGGGGTGTGGGGTAATTTCCTGCTATTTTCCGTTAGCGCGCAAGAGCGTCTTTGCTTCCCGAGAAATCGCGAAAGCTGTCGCCGGAAAGCCCTACGGGAATCGAGGTTTAGGGTTTCTAGAGGTAACGATACCCAATTGTCACTAAAACAGTGACAAAGCCCGATCGCAAACACCCTGGGGGTACAGCTATTTTGAAAATCAATTAATACTCAGGACCCAAGTACCAATATATAGGGGTTGAGAGGATCCCCTGAGGGGAACAATTCTACAGTTGAAGTAGAACATGCCGCCTCGCCAGGGATTTTTGACGTTTTCCAAAACCAATTCAATCTTTTTGTCTGGAGACAGGGCTTCTTCCGGCTCGATGGTAATGAACCGCTCTTCTTCATTCCAAGTGACGCTTTTTACAGGGACCTCTACTTTTTCTTCGCCTACATTAATCTTTACCTTGTCAGTATCGAACTTGCCTTTGTAGTAATCGGGATATTCGATTTTCAACTTGACGACTGAAGATCTCAGCTTGTCCTTTGAGATCCGCAGATAATAGCGGTCCTTTTCATTGGCCTCGCCATTCTGCAAATAAAAGTCCAACTCTTGGTCGGGACCGCCGAATATGGTAAAGCCTCGGGTTCCCTGGGCTGGGGTTACCTGTGGCAACCCAGCGAGCAAGCAACCACTTACTAACAAAACTGATAATAGACGTCGCATAACATATCCTCTGGAAAAACTTTTAGTTTGGACCAGCTAGCAGGTCGTATTTAAACATCTTCAAGACTTACGCACCGGCGCTTTTTGTAGGGTGCTTATTGCGCACCAGACTCCATATATACTGTTCGAGCTTATAACTTGCGTAAGTCCTGGTCATTTTTTTACAAGCGTACCGACCCATATCGCTTGAATAATAACTCTTGGACAATACGATTGGATAAGGGCGATCTAGAGGGCGATCTGGAGAGGCTCTCTTTGTATCTCTGACGGTCCATAACTCTTCAATGTGCCGTTACCTGCTCCGATCGTTTTGATGGACCTGTTTTAGCGGTGGCTAGATTGTGAAATATATCTTAACAGAACCGGCTCGATCGCGATCGCAGGTTAACGAGGGAGGCGCAAAAACTCTCCGCAAGCAAGCACAAGGAGCGATCGAGGGATTTCTTAAGATTTTATGAGTATTTGGCGGTAAAGGCTTTCAGAAGTTTAAATAATTAGGCAAGCTCGGGTCTGGGGTTAGTATCTTCCATGTTGGGAAACCTTGATGGGGAGTGGCAAGAACCATAAAAAAAGATAAAAATTCTTCAAGATCTTTCGAGGTAGAGCTTAGTATATAGAAGATTTCGCGACGGAGAGCGACAGTTAAGAGCTTTGCGGAAAGCTTTATTGTCAGAAAACTGAAATGGGACGCTTCCCGTCCCCGTCAAACGCAACAGGTTGGGGACGGGTTCTATAGTGCCAAGTTGCAACTTGCCAGTGTTGGCAGTGATAGAGGCAAATCGGTCAGCAAGAAAATAAGGAGAGTTGAGTAGATGAAAATAGCCGTTGCCAAAGAAATTGAAGTAGGCGAACGTCGGGTAGCTCTAATTCCAGATGCGGTCGCCCGTTTGACCAAACAAGGGATAGAGATATTGGTAGAGAGAGGTGCTGGAGAGGCGTCATTCTTCGCCGACGAGGCTTATGAAGCGGCTGGCGCGGCGATAGTAGCCGACCCAGCTAGTCTCTGGGGCGAAGGAGATATAGTCGTAAAAGTGGCCCCTCCTAAGGAGTCGGAAATTGCCTACCTCAGAGAAGGATCTATTTTGATTAGCTTCCTCAATCCTCTGGGAAATCCGGCGATCGTGGAGCAGCTCGCTTCCAGGAAAGTTTCGGCCTTTAGTATGGAGATGATTCCTCGTACTAGCCGCGCTCAAAGTATGGATGCTTTGTCCTCCCAGGCAGGAGTTGCCGGTTATAAAGCCGTACTTATCGCAGCAGCAGCATCGCCGAAGTTTTTCCCCATGCTGACAACCGCTGCAGGAACTATTCGACCGGCGAAAGTATTTGTAATGGGCGCTGGGGTAGCAGGCTTGCAGGCGATCGCGACCTCACGCCGTTTGGGTGCTATTGTCGAAGCCTTTGACATTCGTCCCGCCGTTAAAGAAGAAGTCCAAAGCTTGGGCGCTAAATTCGTCGAAGTAAAACTCGAAGAAGATACGGTGGCTGCTGGCGGCTATGCCAAAGAAATTTCTGAAGATTCCAAAAAACGCAGCCGGGAACTGGTGGCAGAACATGTCGCCGCTGCCGATGTGGTGATTACAACCGCTCAGGTTCCGGGCAAAAAAGCGCCATTGTTAGTTACAGAAGAAATGGTGGCTAATATGAAGCGCGGTGCTGTGATTGTTGACCTGGCTGCAGAGCAAGGAGGAAACTGCGCTTGCACGGAACCGGGTAAGGACGTTATGGTTAATGGCGTTACTATTATCGGACCGATTAATTTACCGTCCTCCATGCCAGTTCACGCCAGTCAGATGTATGCCAAGAACATCTCGACTTTGGTGCAACTAATGGTTAAAGATGGCAATCTTCAACTAAATTTTGAGGATGATATTATAGATGGAACTTGCGTGACTGCTGCGGGAGAAATTCGCAACGAGCGAGTGCGCAATGCTATAGAAGCTGTAAGGGTCAAAGTGTAAGGGGACTTTGGGAAGGGTGTAGGGTGTAGGGTGTAGGGATAAGAAATAAATACCCCCCTATAGCTTAAAATTACCCTACATCCCGATTTCTTGGGACAAGGGACAAGGGGATAAGGGGACAAGGAGACAAGGGGACAAGGGGATAATAAAAAGAAACCCGGTTTCTTCAATAACAAGAAACCCGGTTTCTTCAATAACAAGAAACCCGGTTTCTTGAAGAAACCGGGTTTCTAACCCCCACACCCCACACCCTACACCCCACACCCCTACCGCTACACCCGACACCCCACACAAGAGCACCCTAAAAAGCTATAAACGAAAATAAAAAAGAGGTTAGCTCTATGCCAGAAGCCTTGATTTCTGCGTTGTTCGTTTTTGTTCTGGCGTCATTTGCCGGGTTTGAGGTAATTACCAAAGTGCCGCCAACCCTCCATACGCCCCTGATGTCTGGAGCCAATGCGATTTCTGGAATTGCCATCCTGGGGGCGCTAATTATCGCCGGGGATAAGGATTGGAATGTAACGGTGATTTTGGGTTTGATTGCGGTGGTATTTGCCACCATCAATGTGGTCGGTGGTTTTCTAGTCACCGATCGCATGCTGCAAATGTTTAAGAAAAAGGAGGCGAAGGCATGAGCGGTATAAGCGAATTGGTGCCGACAACGATACAACTAACCTATTTGGTTGCGGCATCGTTGTTCTTTTTTGGTCTGAAACAACTGGGTTCTCCGGCGACGGCACGGAATGGAAATCTGTTGGCATCGATAGGGATGCTGATAGCAATTGTGGCAACCCTGCTGAATCAGGAAGTGCTGAATTATCAGATGATTCTGATCGCGATTGCAATTGGTTCGGCAATTGGAGCGATTGGCGCTCAAAAAGTAGAAATGACTGCCATGCCTCAAATGGTCGGTCTATTCAATGGCTTGGGCGGCGCTGCTTCTGCTTTGGTAGCCGTAGGAGAATTCTGGCGGTATTTCGGCGCCTTCGAGAGACCTCCTCTAGATACCACGATTACCGTAGTGCTGGGGGTATTAATTGGGGGCGTAACCTTTACCGGCTCGCTGATTGCCTTTGCCAAACTGCAAGGAATTATGAGCGGTTCTCCGATTGTCTTTCCCTTGCAGCAACCTTTTAATGCTCTTCTTTTGGGTGGATTTCTGGCCGCTTCTGTCTATCTGTGCGTAAATCCATTAAATACGCCAGTCTTCCTAGCGATGGTAGGAATTTCCCTGGTATTGGGGGTAATGTTCGTTATCCCCATTGGCGGCGGCGACATGCCAGTAGTAATTTCGCTGCTCAACTCTTTTTCTGGGTTGGCTGCTTCTGCCGCTGGCTTCGTGGTGATGAACAATATGCTCATCATCGCTGGTGCTTTGGTTGGCGCTTCGGGAATTATCCTGACCGTCATTATGTGTAAGGCGATGAACCGCTCGCTAACTAACGTCTTGTTTGCCGGTTTCGGCACGGGCGAGAGTAGCAGTGCAGCCGCAAGTTCTGGCGGTCAAGTCGATAAGAACGTTCACAGTATCGATCCAGAAGAGAGCGCGATGATGTTGGGTTACGCTCGCTCGATCGCGATTGTCCCAGGGTATGGAATGGCCGTGGCTCAAGCTCAGCACGCCGTGCGCGAATTAGCCGATCAGTTGGATCGCCTCGGGGTTGAAGTTAAGTATGCAATTCACCCGGTTGCCGGTCGGATGCCCGGACATATGAATGTGCTGCTGGCAGAGGCGAACGTGCCTTACGAGCAACTGTACGATATGGAAGATATCAATCCACAGTTGGAGCAGGTGGATGTTGCTTTGGTTATTGGCGCTAACGATGTGGTCAACCCAGCGGCACGGGATAATGCTGGCAGCCCCATTTATGGAATGCCCATTCTCGAAGTGGATAAAGCTGGGCACACGATTGTGATTAAGCGCAGCCTCAATACTGGCTTTGCTGGAATTGATAACGAGCTGTTTTACAAGGATAAAACCATGATGCTGTTTGGCAGCGCTAAGGATATGGTGGCTAAGATAGTTTCTGAGGTCAAGCAGCTTTAAGAGAGTTCTGAGTTTTTAGTTCTTAGCTTGAGAGTTTTCAGTTTTCATAATTAAAGATTAAGACTGAGAACTAGGTTATAGGGGTTACGTTATAGGAAAGGGATGGCGATCGCTGTCCCTTTTTTTTAGTTCTTAGCTTGAGTTCTTAGCTTGAGAGTTTTGAATTAAGAATTTGAGCTAAAGAAACCGGCGGGACGCCCGTTCTTTAGTTCTTAGCTTGAGTTCTTAGCTTGAGAGTTTTGAATTGGGATATTGCATCCCCCAGACACCTCACATCAAGAGCGAGAAACGCTATAAAGGCGAAATGCTTATGAAAACCTTGGCTACATGGACGGTTGAGGATTACCATCGCCTCGTTGAAGCGGGGCTTTTGGCCGATCGCCGGGTGGAATTACTACAAGGGGAAATTGTGCAAATGGCTCCAGAGGGACCGTTTCATAGCTTTATGACCCGTGGATTGGCTGGCTATCTGCGACGGCAGCTAGCAGACCGAGCGATGGTTAGCGAAGCCCATCCTATTACTTTGTCGGACTCGGAACCGGAACCGGATTTGGCAATTGTCCAATTGCCGGAATCGCAATACCGCGATCGCCACCCCTATGCCGAAGATATCTTCTGGCTGGTAGAAATTGCCAATTCCACTTTGGAATATGACCTGAACGACAAAAGGAAAATCTACGCCAGAGCCAGAATTCCAGAATATTGGGTGGTGGATGTCAAGGGTAAGCGAGTGCTAATTTTTAGAGGACCCAAAGGAGAAGATTACCAGTTTAATACTGCCCTCAGCGAAGGCAATATCGCTCCCCTAGCTTTCCCCGATCTAGTTTTGTCGGTCGAGCGATTGTGGCAATAGGCTGAGAAACCCGTTTTTTCGATAAGCTTAGAAGCCCGGTTTTTCCCTTGTTGGCAATCTGATGGCCTTATTCAGCAAGCCCTAAGTCCTGACCTACTTGCTCGATCGCCTCCATGCCGAAGGCGATCGCGTGCTTCAGCGGAATTTTGAAGAAAATTTTGATATGCTTGTAAGTCTTATCTGGCAATAATTTGGGTTGTAAGTATTGCCTAATTCTCCGACAAAAGGCGGCTCGAACTCGAAAAAATTTTCACAAATCGCGCCTTGAGGTCATCTTAATAGTAGAAGGGCGAAAAGCTACCCGTTTCTGCGTAGCCTAGGCCAAGAAACCTGAAGGCTGCAAGCAAGGATAGCGAGCTTGGCGTCATTGTAGTAATGCCTGAAAGTCACAACAATCGAGAATTAAATGAAGATCGAAATTAGCGTTCTTAGTGCTGGAGAGATTGGCTACAAAGCGAGTTCGTATAGTGCGGACAACTGGGACCACTCAAAATTTAGTGAGGAGAGCAAAAAAGAGCAGGAGAGGAAAACAGAGGAGGAGAGGAAAAAAGAGGATGAGAACTGGCCAGGGCTATATATTGCTGAAGTTGAGGACGTAGCCGAAGGATATTTGTATAACTATATTGATAAGGGCAAAAAGAAGGATGATAAGGATGATAAAACCGCCTATATTAACAAGGTTGTACTTACAAAAGATGTAAACCTTATCACCTGTCTTGATGAGTCTTTTAAAACAGGAAACATTGACATGAATGCACTCAAAAAGGCATTATGTGAAAAAGAAATACCTGTAGAAGACGGCGATCTATTGATGCCAAAGCTTGGCGAATTACAGTATTTTTTTTAAGTGCTATAATAATGAAGAAGGAGACATGGAAATAATTGTTCCAGTTGTGATGGTGAGCAAAGTAAAAATGCTAAAATTTAAGGAATGCAAATTTAATAAATTCAAGGTTACTTGTAACCCCTGTTAGTAAGCAGACCTAACAATTGCATACAGGCAGACAGCAAAAAGTGCCACTCTTTCCTCCCTCGGCTTTTTGCTGTCGTCTTCTAATCGATAGCTATAGCCCGTACATATAAGAGGTAAAAAATCATTGACTAAAGTTAATTACTGATACTCGAAAGGACATATAAAGCGGTGTTTCGTTACTACTCAAGAGCAGATCGAAATGAACCCATGATACCGAGGTGTGCTTCGTTTTGTCGAACGCACGATCGCACCGAGAAACTCTCGAACTTGGGAGTAAGGAAACCAATAATAACGACGAGGCGATCGCTCGTAGTGAAGCTATAATATTCCGTTGTGAATGAGCGGGCGCGATCGCAGATATCGGGCAGTTACGACCCACTCGATAGCGAATATTTGCAGGTATTGGAGGGGAGATAGCGCCGTCAGTTGGCCAGCATATAGAGTTATTTAAATCGCGAGTAGAGACGCCTGAGAAACTCTGTTTTTCCTGCAAACCCGGGGTTTATGAGTATTTGTTGGGTTTCGTCCCGGGGCAACCTACTAATCAAGACATTTTTGATTTTGGCGAAGGTGTTGTCTAAAAAAAAACCGGTTTCTGGCTCTAAGGAGCGATTGTGGGAATAAGCTGAGAAACCCGGTAACTTTTAGGTTTGAGTTTTGAGTTCTTAGTTTTGAGTTTTGAGGCAATGAAATCGGCGGGACGCCCGTTATACGGGAATCGCCTCGGGCAAATGGCCGCAGTAAATAAATTCATCGATGCCTAAAGGCGAAATGCTTATGAAAACCTTGGCTAAATGGACGGTTGAGGACTACCATCGCCTCATTGAAGCGGGGCTTTTGGCCGCTCGCCGGGTGGAATTACTACAAGGGGAAATTGTGCAAATGGCTCCAAAGGGACCTCTGCATAGCTATATGACGGATGGATTGGCTGACTATTTGCGACGAAAGCTATCGGACCGAGCGATAGTTCGCGAAGCCCATCCTATTACTTTGTCGGACTCGGAGCCGGAACCGGATTTGGCAATTGTCCGATTGCCGCGATCGCAATATCGCGATCGCCGTCCCTATGCCGAAGATATCTTCTGGCTGGTAGAAATTGCCAATTCTACTTTGGAATACGACCTGAACGACAAAAAGAAGATCTACGCCAGAGCCAGAATTCCAGAATATTGGGTGGTGGATGTCAAGGGTAAGCGAGTTCTAATTTTTCAAGGACCTCAAGGAGAAGATTACCAGTTCGAGCTGGCTGTCGGCCAAGGTAATATCGCTCCTCTAGCTTTCTCCGATTTAGCTTTGTCGGTCGAGGGATTGTGGCAATAGGCGATCGCAGTCACTACTCACAGGCGATCGACATCATCTCTGGTTTTGCGCCTCGTCACTGTTACATTCCGTTACAATTCGTTACATTAGTTTACAGAAAGGCACAAAACGGAGACAAACAATGAATACACGCGGATTCCAAATCGACAACACCGGCAAACTGAACAACTTCGCTATCGAGCCCAAAATGTATGTAGAGGAGGCCCCTCGCACTGGCTTCACCAAGCACGCAGAAATAGTCAACGGTCGCTGGGCAATGATTGGTTTTGTTTGCCTGATTGCCTACGAAGTCATCACCGGCCACGGCTTATTAGGATAATTTCCACTCTGGGGGCTCCTGCTGGGCCGGAGTTACCCCCAAAGACTAGGGTGTCGGGGGTGGGGTGTCGGGTGTCGGCTGTAGGAAAAATCCTAATAATTAAGTAAGTAAAGGAAAAAGCTATGGAAATTACTGCTGCAAATCTAACTTTAGAGCAAGAGTTTAAGCTGAAAGTTTTAGCAGATCAAATCAAACAACTCAGCAAGGAAGAAGCCCAGGAATGCTTGTTTAAGATCGTTAGACAAGGAATGATTAAAGATAACTTATATAGGCAATTGTTTAATCCTGCCTAAAAATTATATTTTCTGCGACGCAAGATAGAAACTAAGATAGAATACCATTAAATACCCTAAATATAGTCATTTCAATTAAGGATGAGACAGTTACGATAGCCTTATTGTAGGGGATTGTAGGGGCGATTCGCAAATCGCCCCTACAATAAGGCTATCGTTTTTATTTGAAATAACTATAATTTGTAATCTACCGTATGACTTTTCGGAAGTACGTCCGCTTGTATGGACTTTTCGGAAGCCCGTCTTACGGTAAAATTTACTTTTTTTAGGAAAATTAACCTGATTAGAGAGAATTACTGTAAGAGTTACGCGCAAGTTGTCATATATAATATTTGATTTAGCGCTTGATGCGCTGCGCCCACCTTACAAATTCTGTGCGTAAGTCTTGTACTGGGTTTAATCTCTGGCTGAATTATGAAAAAACTGCTTAAATAATTTGCGCGCTTCTCCAGAAATATATTGATTTAAAAGCTTTCTTTCCTGGGGCGCGATCGCAGCCAAAGCATCTGGTTGATTTTGATAAAGTTGCTCTAGAACATCATCCACAAAAGCTCGAAACAGTTGCCGAGACTGGCGGCGGCGTTTTCCTGCCATTGGGCCAATTTTGGAAATGGCATTTACCAGGCGATTTTCGGTGACTAAATTAAACGCTTCCCATTGTAATAAAGTCAGGCGATCGCTCTGCCCCAACTCCGGCGGTTCCGGCCATTTTTCCGATTGTAGATAGCGTCGGTCTTCGGCAAATGCGGCAATTTTCTTTTTCAGCACCGGCCTCAATCTGCCTTTTTTAGTCTCAACTTCAATCGACTGCATCGGTTTAATCGCAACACCTTCGGCTTGATTGTCGGCTAGCGGCGGCAGACCGAGCAATTCGGGAATTGTCGAATCGAAGCCGATGGGGTAATCCCAGGCTCGCTCTAACTTGCCGACAAAAAGGGGACGGGCATAGAAAAGACCCACTGCTGCAAAAATATCGATAGCGCGATCGCAATCTAGATAGGCGCGCCTTACTTCTTGGTTGTCGCCAGTTTCCACAGCTATATCGAAAGCATAAAACTCTATATTTGGTGCATAATAAACGCCAGTTTGTACCAATTTAACCGATGGCTCCGGTTGCACCTCGGGATGGGGATAGCCGCCGCCAAACAACTCGCCATAAATAGAAATTTGGCTAACTTCGCTATCTCGCTCCCGCACTAAGGCGAAAGCATCTTTGACTTGGGACTGGAGTTTTTCGACTAGAGTTTGGTAATGAAAGAAGTTTTCCCTAGGCTCTAAAAAAGCTTTTCTTTTCGCGCATCGAATCGTTTCCCCATCCGTCACGAAGACGAAGTTAGCGCCGTGAACTTTTTCCGTCACTATCCAGTCTGTTTTGTCCAGCAGGCGATATCCGGCGTCGTCGATTTGCAATTGCCGCAACGATTCGCCAATTTTTTCATAACTCGTAAATTTCATAACTAGCACAAGGCATATTGGTCGAGTAAGGGAATCAAGGCACGGCCAATACATTCTGCCAAACGGGGCGGTACTGCATTGCCTATTTGCCACATAGCCTTTTTCATCGAACCTGCAAAAATAAATGAATCTGGAAAAGTTTGCAATCTAGCCATTTCGCGGGCTGAAATAGTGCGGTTTAGATACGGGTGAATGTGAGTACCTCCGTGATTTTCCTTCACAGTCATGCTCGGTTTGCCTGGGTATTGACGTTTAAAAGCATCTGCATAGCTCTCGTACAAAGAGCCGCCGGGAGGAACTTTGGCTAGTCTCTCCATATATGCCGCAGAATGCCGAGTCCATTGATGGTTGATTTCTGGGATGGGCGTCCATTCGGGAAGGTCTGCGATCGCCGACTCAATCGGCTTATATTTCTCGGGAGACAATTGCGGCTTAGGATAGGGATTTTGCATTCCCACTCTATTGGCAATAAAAATAGCTCGGGGGCGAAGTTGCGGAACTCCATAGGCAGCAGACTCTAAAATAGCGATAGAAATAGAATAGCCGATCGCATCAAAAGCTTCGCAGATAGCTGCTTTAACTGCACCTTTTTTCATGGTGATAATTCCCGGTACGTTTTCCATCACCACATACCAGGGACGAATTGCCGAAACAACACGCACGAATTCTTGAAAGAGAAAATTGCGCGGGTCGTCGGGATTGCGTTTTCCAGCCACGGAAAAGCCCTGACAAGGAGGTCCGCCTACAACCAGATGAATTTCTGGAGAATTAATTTGAGCCAGCCAAGCTCCGGCATCGAATTCTTTAATATCTCCAGAAAAGTGATGGCATTGAGGAAAATTTTGGGCGTGAGTAGCGGAAGCGATCGCATTGATTTCCACGCTCGCTGCCGGCCTCAATCCCGCTTGAACTAAACCTTGAGTCATACCTCCAGCGCCGCAGAACAAATCGACAAATCTATACTCTCGTAATGGCACAGATACTTCCTCTACATCAATATATATTTTATATGAATCTAGCTCCTCGCTCTCCAATTGCTGCTTAATTCTTTCGTAGCGCCCAAGCCTCGTTTTTTTCTTGTTTTGCAAGGGCTCTGGCTCTAATTTATCGGCAAACAAGGAAAGTTGTTTTGTTTTCATCTGGCCTTTTAATTTTCAATAGACGAGAACCCCGGTATTTCCAAAAGCCCGGGGTTCTGGCTTTATGTCGGATACTATAGCAGAATAAATCATTAGCGATATAAGAGAACCCGGTTTTTTGCAAACAACACCTTTGCAGATATGAAAAAATCCTTGGTTTGTAGGTTGGGTAGAACTGTTGACGTTGGCCTTGGCGCAAAGGATGTAGGGGCGACAGCAACAAGAGAGACATCCCCGTTGCTATAAGGTAAAGTTATTGTCTTGGGATGCTTCGCCCCAGACGGCTATGCAACCCAGGGCGAAGCATTCCAGTACAATAGATTTTTTCGAAAAGAGCAAAGATTGTCTCGGGAATGCTGTCGCCCCTACGCCCCTACAATTAACGCCCGGGAAAATGGCGAGGTTATTGTGCAAAAAACCGGGTTTCTGGCTCTGTTTCGTATCCTATGATACTTAGGATTGCAAGATAGATGTAGGGAGCGTTTCAATTTTGTACGCTACCGCCTAAGGCCTAAAGGCGCGGCTACACAAACAAAGCCCTTGCGGGCAAATGGATTGCAAAAGTGAAATGCTCCCTAGCGGGACTTAACCAAAAATATCAAACCAAAGCAGCTCAAATCCATGTATAATCTGCATTATACGTCAAAAAGCATGGTAAGAGCGATCGCGCCGCCAGCAAATATCCGAATTTTGTTGGACCTCATTGTAGGGATGAAATGTATGATTTAAAATAAGTAAACAATACTGACTTATTTAAGGGTAAAATGAAGGAAACAACTGCTCAGGCCATGCCACCTTGTTTTGATAGATGGTGTCGTCGTTTTGACGATCTATTTACTCATAAAGCCCAAAAAAGAGAGTTCCGTCATTATTTAGGGGGACTACTAGTAGTCTGTCAAGGTAGTTTTGAATAGTTATGCACAAGGATTGTGGGTCCAATTCAATCTTTACAAAGCTTTATCAAGATTGAATTGAAGGATAAAGTCGCTTGAGCTTTATTCGGGCATCAGT
>JAAHFN010000083.1 GCA_010672965.1 Oscillatoria sp. SIO1A7 | reverse complement strand
TTCGTGACCGTGAAGCTCTAGCATTAATTGGACCTCATAAAATGACTGTACCGTTCGTTCGGTACATATTTACTATACCGTTCGTTCGGTACAATGTCAAGGGATGGGGTGTGGGGTGTGGGGTGTGTGCTGTGTGCTGTGGGGTGTGTGCTGTGTGCTGTGGGGTGTGGGGTGTGGGGTGTGTGCTGTGGGGTGTGGGGTGTGTGCTGTGGGGTGTGGGGTAGGGTGTTGACTCTGAGGTTTTTTCCGCACATTGACGACCTGCGGGTATCGCGGCGGTTCTAAAGTCCCGAAAGCCTATCACAGCAAGGATTTTAGCCCCCTCTGAAGGGCTGACAAAAACTGCATGAAAACCCCCTTTGCGTTTCCCCCACAGAGTCAACACCCTAGGTGTGGGGTGTGTGCTGTGGGGTGTGGGGTGTGGGGTGTGTGCTGTGTGCTGTGGGGTGTGGGGTGTGTGCTGTGTGCTGTGGGGTGTGGGGTGTGTGCTGTGTGCTGTGGGGTGTGGGGTGTGGGCTTTTTCACCACACTGGTGACATATGGGGATCGTTAGCTCTCTTAATCCCGAAACCTCCCGAACCCTAGGGCTTTCCAGCTCCCGAAAGCGGTCGGGAAATAGCATGAAGTTTCCCTAGACAAGAGCACCCCACACCCGCTTGTGTAGGGGAAGAGAGATAGGGCGATCGCGATCGCGCCGGCCTCTAGATAGCGATCGCAGCAGTATGGTAAGAGCGATCGCTTTGAATAGGTTTGGGAAATCACCCCTTTTTCTAAATTAATGCGGCATAATAGCGAGACGTAGGGTGGATGACATTGGATGACGTGATATGAAAGTCAGTAATTGTTCAACTTCTTGCTGCCGGCACTGTCAGCATTATGAAATCGAGGGGCGTCGTGGCGGTCATTGCACTCTACTTAGCGTACCAGTGCGCGGTGAATGGAGCGCCTGTTCTTTAGGCATACCGGCTTTTGCACCAGCAGCAACAGTTTCCGTGGCCGAGATTGGAGAGGCGAAGGTATCGACCTCCCCAATTTTAAATAATGACAAGCTAGATATAGCCTATTTAGAAAAAAACTTAAACAATCGCATTTTGACAACCGCTTAGTTTAAACAATACCTTCGCCAAAATCAAAAATAAGAGCGATCTCGTAGGGAGCGGTTGAGGCACGGGGAACCCCTACGGGATTTATTTATCGGTAATTAACCGGATTTGATATTATTTGTAATTGCTTATTTACCAAATTCAGATCAAATCCGGTTAATTACTAATATCAAATCCGTTTAAACAGTCACACTAATTGTAGGGGCGGTGCCCCCGTGCCCGCCCCGGGAGCGTCTGCGGCGGCCGGGGGGCGGCCGGGGCGATTCTCGCATTGGGAGACGCTATGCGCTGTCGCGCAGGCTCCGCCAACGCGAACGCGGGGGGATTGCTCCTACGGTATTTATGAGCATTTAACCGGATTTGATATCAGTATCGCCGAAATAGGGCGCGCCGCCGCGCCCTATTTGTGTGTCTGTAGCGTTTGTCAAATTGTATAGAGCGATCGCGGGCTGTATCAAACTATCAAACTTAATTAAAATGACTATACAAAACGCTCATGTGTGCCTATGGCAGGACTTTAGCTGACTGCTGACTGCTGACTGCTAACTGCTCCTATGGCAGGACTTTAGCTGACTGCTGACTGCTGACTGCTATATCAATCGCAAGCGCGCTACTAATACTGGCGGAATTTGACTGAAATTGCCTCCCCAACTCAGAGCGCTATTGCCAGGGGTAAGCTCCGGCGAAAAGGATGGTTCCTCTAGGCCATCGAGAAAAAAGCCAGCTTGGAAGGCGGCTCGAAAAAGAAGATGCAAGGGACGATGGAAGTATAAGTGAGGCTTTTCTTGATTCTCGATCGCGAGCCCCGGAGCAACAGAAGGCTGGAGATATCGAGGTATCTTAATAGAATATTCCGTTACCAATTCCCCGGCTCGGTCTTCTAATTCTGCGACCATTTTAATGTGAGGATTGTTGAAGCAGGGATGGGAGATAGCAAATACAAAGCAGCTCCCGGGCTTCAAGAGCTTGGCCAGCGATCGCAGTAAAGGATCTATTTCTGCCATGTCCATCAGCGCCATCGCCGAAACCGCCCCATCAAAGGAGCATTCTCCGAGCTTCAGTAGAGCCGCTTCGTCGGTAGCATCCAGTACCTTATATTGGATGCGATCGCCATAATTATTATGAGTTCGCGCCTCTGCGTAGCGAATCATTTCTGGAGCAAAGTCGCAAGCCAATACATTTATGCCGCGATCGGCAAGGCGGCGAGCAACCAGACCCGTACCGCAGCCAATCTCTAAAGCGCGATCGCCTGCTTTTAGCTCCAGCAAATCTTCCATCCCCGGCCAAACCACCACTTGATGAAAATAGTTGCCTTTTTCTCCCATGCGATCGTCCCAAAGCTTAGCCGTAGCGTTCCAGGCAGACTGGGTTTCTTGGTTTAGTTCTCTGCGATCGAAGTCTGTCATAGAGGAAGTCAAAAGTCAAAAGTCAAAAGTCAAAATTTAAAAGTCAAAAGTCAAAGGTCAAAACTTAAAACTCAAAACTTAGATCGAAGTCTGTCATAGAGGAAGTCAAAAGTCAAAATTTAAAAGTCAAAAGTCAAAAGTCAAAGGTCAAAACTTAAAACTTAAAACTTAAAACTCAAAACTTAAATTTGCGAGACTGATTGGATGCTGCGCTTATGAGGGTTGCATAGGGCGCGGGGTTGTAAGAGAGCTAGAAGCAGGAGCCAGAGCGATCGCAATTCTCCCGGGGTTTGCTGGTTCTGCCATCGACCGGGGCGACAGAATAAAAATTCTATTAATTGACGATATTGCTCCTCGCTGACTTCCTCGAAGCGTATCTGTATTTTGGGAAAGCGGCCGGCGATGCCAGTTTCGGTAATTATTCCTTGTAGCGTTATTCCTTCTTCCATAATTTCTAGAGCGATCGCCGTTCCCTCGACAAGCGGAACCGATTGATTGAGGGTTGCTTCTAGACCGCTTTCAGAAATAGCAGTGGTTATTGCCCACAGCGGTTCGGGTGGGAGCGTTTCACTTTGGTGGCAAGCAGCCCTTGTGGGCTTTGTTTGTGTAGCCGCGCCAGCCGCCTGGGAGGCGGGGCTTACGCCTATAGGCGTTAGGCGGCGGGACGCGCGATCGGGCTCCCCTGAGAATTGCCAATTGGGTTTAATTTGGATAATGCGGCGCAGGTTAAACCAGGGATAGACGTCCGGTTGGGGAGCATCCAGCATGACCATAAGGGAGCAGGCGATCGTAAATAAGTTGTAACAGCTCCAAGATACGATTAAGCTAACCACCGAATTTGGTTCTAGGACGGAGGAATCTATCGGGACTAGGCCAAATAAGCTTCTGTATAAAGCCAAAGCGGTGCCCGCACCTAAGATTATTAGAGGTAAAGCCAAATACCAGTTAAAAATAAAGCGATCGCTCGATACTCCTTTCGGCGTAACCTTAAATCCTTTCGAGAAAGGGGACGCCAGAGTTTGCAAGACGGTCAGGGACAGGGCAAAGCACTTAAAAGTTTGATAGATATCAGAAATAATAATAGAGCGACTCTTATAGTTTAACCAACAAGTTGTAGCTAGCTTAAGCAAATAGTAAGGTAAAAAGAAATAGGCTATCTCGGCCATAGTAGTACGCATGGGTACGACGCCGAACAAGCCGCAGATTATTGGGGTCAGTAGAAATCCCAGGCGAGGGATGCTAGTAAACCAATGGAGAAATCCTTCTGAATTAATCAGCCTTTGCTGCAAGCTCAGACCCGGAATAACGAATGGATTAGAATCAATAAACAATCCCTGGAAAGTGCCCGCTGCCCAGCGCATCTGCTGGGCGAAGCTGGCGGCGACATTTTCAGTAGCCAAACCAGCGCTTAATTTTTCATTGAGGAAAACCAATTTGTAGCCGAGGGCGCTGATGCGAACGCCGGTAAAATAATCTTCGGTAATCGAATCGGTGACGAAACCGCCAGCAGATTCTAAGGCGGAGCGGCGCGCTATAAAGGATGTTCCAGTACAGAGGAGCCCGTCAGCACCGTCGCGAATGGGCTCGACCAGCCGATAAAATATTTCCTCTTCCGAGGTAAGAAATTCTTCTAAGCCGAGGTTGCGGGCGAGGGGTTCGTGGTTGTAAAAATTTTGCGGGGTCTGAACTAGGCCGATTTTCTCGTCTTGGAACCAACCGACGGTGCGGGCGAGAAAGTTTTTGGTAGGGACAAAATCAGCATCAAAAACAACAACGAGTTCGCCGTTGGTTTGAGGCAGCGCGTTATTGATGTTCCCGGCCTTGGCATGGCGGTTGTCCGGCCTGGTGATGTATTCGCAGCCTAGTTCCAGGGCGAGCTGCTTCATTTCGGGGCGGCGTTTGTCGTCGAGCAGATATATTTTTTTCCTAGCATAGTCTAAAGCTTGACAGCCAACAATGGTGCGCCGGAGAATGAAGGGGGCTTCATTGTAGGTGGGGATTAAAATATCCACCGATGGCGCGAAGTTAGTGGCGATCGCCGTGGCAGCGTATTTGTCGCTTTCCGAGCGGCGGTCTTTTGCCCCGAGAATAAAATAAAGCTGAATTGCGCTGGTGGCAACGGCAGACATTTCTAGGAAAAACAACCCTAGACTAAAAAGGCCATTGACGGGTTCGCTGAAATTTAGGGTAGTGAGCGATCGCCACAAAACATAGCGAATGGTCAAGGCCGATAAAATAGAAACTACTATTACCCTCGACCAAGTTCGCGGTTGCTTGGAAATACTCATCGCCGCTACAGCCGCCAAAAATAGCACTGCTGTAGGAACGAGTAAATAATAAGGATGGCTGACTTCTGGCACGGAGAGCCAGACCGGCGGATTTTCTTGGCCTGCATGCAGTGCGGCAAAAACAAATAAGGTCGGCGGCGAGCCAGCCAACCAGGAGGCGGCGATCGCGCCAACACAGGCCAAAATACCCAACAAAACTAGGGTCAGCGGTTGCAGTCCTTGTTTTCTCGGGTGCCATCGCTGTTTCGGGCTGGAGACCTTAAATTGGGCATTGGGCGTTGGGCACTGGGCATTGGGCGTTGGGCTAACTTTTTCTGGCGATCGCTGTTTCGGGCTGGAGACCTTCTTACGCGAAGTTTCCATATAATAAGTTCCTGACGGACATAGAATTGGGCATGGGGCATGGGGCATGTTCGCATTGGGCAACCTCCCTCCCAGGAGGGGAGGGGCTAGGGGTGGGTTGCGCGGGGTGTGGGTGGGTGGCATTAAGCATTGGGGTAGCGCTTATAATACCTTACCTTTAAAACTGCTACATTATTTTTTTCTGAGTTAGAGCTGAAACTTGCCTGAGAGATAGGTACTGACTTTTTTCTGAAAATTTTCTAGGCAAGGCATCAGCGAATTACTACTCAGTTTTCAGTAAAAACTCAGGCATAGGATCGGTTAGCGATCTAGATTATAAGTAGAAACGATTTTGAGAAATAGGCCATGAAACGCAATATTCTTTCGGTACTGGGTGCGATCGCTATTTTAAGCTTAGGCAGTATAGGTATCATATCCCTAGACTCGCATTCCGCTGCCCTAGCCTCGCCTGCGACTGCGACAGCTAAGCAATCCGGGCAGCAGTCAGACTTGGAGGCGACGTTTGTTTCGGGGAGATACTCCACCGAGGGAACGGTGCGCGTTGTCAGAGAAGACGGAAAACGATATTTAGAGTTTGATGGGGATTTTAAAACTAATAGCGGTCCAGACTTATTCGTACTCCTGCACGATTCCGAGAAACCAGAACGCTATAACGAGGAAGATTATATCAGCCTAGGCCGCCTCGAAAAAATCAGCGGAACCCAGCGCTATGCTATCCCCGAAGACGAGGATTTGGACTCCTACGCCTCTGTAGTTATCTGGTGCCGCCGCTTTAACGTCACTTTCGGCTATGCTTCGTTTTAGGGAATTGGGAAGAGCGGAAGAGCGGAAGAGCGGAAGAGCGGAATTGGAGAGTTTTGAGTTCTTAGCTTGAGAGTTTTGAGTATCTACCGCTAGCTAGAAACCGGGTTTCTTGCCAAAACTCTCGGGTTGTTGCCCAGGTTGCCTAAGAAACCCGGTTTCTTGATAGTTGGGGGCTAGCCAAAACTCTCGGGTTGTTGCCCAGGTTGCCTAAGAAACCCGGTTTCTCCGGCTTACGATCTGTTGCTTTAAATAATGAGGATACCGATAGTGACGAAAGCGAGTCTCAAACCAAGCTATACTCTACATAAAAACTTTCGCTTACCAATGGGATTCCCCCCGGAGTGTTTTGACTCTGGGCTTGCATATCAGGCTCGGGGAGGAGATACCTTTATTGTTACTTATCCCAAGTGCGGGACAACTTGGACTCAGCATATTGTCTGGATGTTGTGCCACGATGGAAAACCATTGCCCTTGGGCAAAAATATTAATTTGGAAGTGCCCCATCTAGAAGAGGTGGGAGGCGAGTTTGTAGCAGCTTTACCCGAACCCCGCTTTATCAAAACCCATTTTACTTACGAGCTAGTTCCCCATCATCCTGAAGCAAAATATATTTATGTAGCTCGCAATCCTTTTGATTGTGTAGTTTCGTTTTATTATCATACTAAGGGCTTTGTTAAGCATTATAATTTTGCTGAAGGCAGCTTCGCTAGTTTTTTTGAATGTTTTATGAACGGCGAAGTAGATTGGGGGGACTATTTTGAACATTTAATTCCTTGGGTAGAGCATAGAGATGATGCAAATGTTCTTTTTTTGACTTATGAGGATATGAAAACCAATCTAAGATCTGCTGTTAAGGCGATCGCAGCTTTTTTGGGAGATAGTTATGCCACAAAAGTTGAGAACCCAGAAATTATAGAAAGTATTGTAGAACACGCTAGCTTTAGCAGCATGAGTAAAAATCAAAGCCGTTGGTCTAGCGATCGTCCGGCTGGCATGACTCCGTTTGTTCGTAAGGGAGAGGTGGGGGATTGGAAGTCACATTTCTCGGCTTCCCAGACTCGGCAATTAATGCAAAAGTTTAGGGAGAGAACCACAGGTACAGAAGCCGCAAATCTCTGGAGCGATTTATTGCCGAGTTCTAGGGAGCAGGGTCTCGGCCCCTGAGAATACTACCGGCAGCCAGAAACCCGTTTTTTAAAGACTAATATCGGCAGCCAGAAACCCGGTTTCTTGAACAATACCTTCGCCAAAATGCAAAAACACCTTATTTGTAGGGAGCAGCGAGGGAGCCAACCCAACAAATGCCTGTTGGTCGGCCGACGCCAGATCCCCCCAACCCCCCGATTAATTGGGGAGCCGCCTACGGAGTGTGGGGAGTGTGGGGAGAGGGGGGAGAATTTCTTCTGGTTCTTCCCACCCCTCCCACCCTTCCCACTCTTCCCCATCTCTCTTGGAGCCCCCCTTTTTAAGGGGGGTTGGGGGGATCTGGCCCTGCGGTAAAATGGCGAATGTATTGTTGAAGAAACCCGGTTTCTTAAGACTAGCATCCTATGGGCGGATTGCTAGACAAAATCAATTATGACGATTGACGAGCTAAGAAATCTTTACTGGCCGATCGCCCGGCGATCGCGAGCTGGCGTTTTAAGTACAAGCTCAATCCGGCTATAATAACTAGATGACTCAAGAAGGCCATCAACACTGTCGGGGCATTGGCATATTCGATGCCCACTAATGGCAGGATAGAAAACATCCACGCAAAGGGAAACCGTTCGGGACTAACCGACAAGACTAGAAATAGGATAATAGGCAAGACAATGGCCAAGCCCACAGCACTAGCCGCCCAGAGGCTCCGTTTCGAGCTTCTCATTAATAGCATTGACTGGGCGATGAGGGAGTAGATAGATATTAAGGTGATATACAAGACAACAGAGGCAATAGCTGCGATCTTGTCTTCGCCGTCTGTGTTATATAACAAAGTCCAAGGCACGATTAAGGCGGCGGCAATAATTAGATTGACTGCGATCGCCAAGGGTGCGGGGCTCTTTTCTCCCCAAATCCAGTCCTGCCAGGTAGCAGTGCGATCGCTTTTGCTTGTCTGGGTTTGCCCGGTCGCGAAAGAGAAGCGATATCGAGCCCAATCGTGCAAGGCTTGCCTGGTCGGGGAGAGTATGGCAATCAATCCTAAGAATAGGAGCAGGTTCAAAAACAAGAAGGTGACAAAGTTTTCTATAAAGTGGTACGTTCTTGCATTTTCCACGCTGGCAAATCCCAGGATCGCTACTTGAAAGCAGGCCACTAAGCCATAGCTCTGGCGCTTGCTAAGAATTGTGGCGCTCGGGTTGGGAAAGCGCCGAGAGAGACCGTGCCAAATCCAGTAATTCCAGAGGGCATAATTAATGAGGACGAGACTTACGACTGCGATCGTCGAAGTTCCCAAGGGCAGCCCAAACCATTGCCAAGAGGCTATATCGGAATAGCGAAAATAATCCTCAACTGCCTCTAGGCGATCGGCCACGGGCTGGATGACATAGGGCATGGCTACCCAAGGATTAAATAGATTCAGCCAGTCGAGGCAATTGTCGTCAACAAATCCGTTGTGTTGGTGCAGTTTTATGAAAGTGATGCCGAGAAACATCAACATAAAGCCGCTGGCCAACCAAGCTTGAAAGCCGACGAAAGCAGCAGTTGCTAAGGCAAAGAGCTGAGCGGCACTGTAGAAAAACATACAGCTCGCTACCAAGACTCCATCAAAAATCAAGATTTTTCCGACGGGAATGCTGGCGGCTATTCCCGACCAGAGATGCAAGGGCAGAGCGAGAAGGGCAACGATATAGAGCAATATCGGGACGCCCATCATTTTCCCCAGTAAAATAGTCTGGGTAGAGCGGGGACTTAGGCGGATAAAGTTGAGCGTGGTGCGACGTTCTTCTTTGGCCAGGTCGCTGACGAGCAGATATACGCCGATAGCTGATAAGGCAAAAATGCCGATCGCGCTGAGTCCTACGAAAACATCCAGCCACCAAAGCTGCCAGTTAATAACGACATGGTCAAAGGCATCCTTAAGACAAAGGCCGGTGGAGTCTTTGAGGCAGTAATAATGCCTAGTGGAGTGGCGATGGGGTAGTTCCGAGGTCAAAGCGACCAGCAGGATGAGCTGGCCGATAAGGGAAAAGGCTACTGCTAAGGCCACATTCCTAGGTTTGAGATTTCCTTTGAGTTCCCGGAATAGCTGAGGATTAAAATCGCTGAGCTTGTTGAGCCAAGGTGCGTTCATTATATTTTTCCTCTATTTCTCATATTCTAATAGTTATATCAAATCCGCTTCCGCTGTTCCATAAATCCCGTAGGGGCAATCCCCCCGTGGTTGCCCCGTAGGAAAAGGGGCGCTCCCGGGGGCACCGCCCCTACGAACTGTGACTGTTTAAACGGATTTGATATTACCTACCGTAGGACGGGCGTCCCGCCTGTCCCTTCTGCCTGGTAGGAAAAGCGGGACGCCCGTCCTACGGATTTGGTGTAAGTTGTGCCTTGGGTTTTGGAGAGATTGGCGCTATTGTTCTTATGAAACGCGGGGTGCGTCGATCGCCGCTTTCGTCGCCGACTCCCCAGCGCGATTTAGTTCTCGAATCAGCCGCCAGCTAACTCCGGTCAGAATCGCCAAGTGAGCAAAACCAGCCAGCAATACTTCGGCAGCACTGGCGCTTGTGATGCCAGCAAAAGGAAAGTAAAATAGCCAGAGGATTGGAATCTTATATGGCTGTGGAGATAGCATAATGCAGAAAACTAATGGTACGCCGATCGCCGCGCAGATGCTGCCAAATGCCCAGAGAGCGCGTTTCTTAGTTTTCATTAATAGCATCAACTGGGCAAGAACCGCGTAAATCGAGACTAAGCTTATAGAGAAAATAAGACCGCCAATTGCCTGTAGTTTGCGAATTTCTGGAGCTGGCCATAGTAATATCCAGGGTACGAATATGGCAGCGGCTATGGCAAGATTGATGGCGATCGCTACTGGTGCGGGACTTTTTTCTCCCCAAATCCAATCCTGCTGGTTGTAACTTTGTTTGCCCGGTTTGCCAGGGAAGCTGAATCGCGCCCAATCCTGCAAGACTTGACGATGATGGGACATTGCTGCAATTAGCCCCAAAAACCAGAGTAGATTAAAAACTGTCAAGAGTTGCACGCTGTGATACAGGGCGTGTTCGGAAGGAGCTTTGGTTAGTTGGGGTACAATAAAACCAAATAATACAAACTCAAAGCAGGCCGTTGCTCCATAACTTTGCTTTTTGCTAAACATACTGGCGCTGGGATTGTGGAAGCTCCGGTGCAGGGCTTGCCAAATCCAATAGGTAGATAGCAAATAGGCGAAGATTAAAAAGCCGAATTGCATGGCTGTATTATTGCCTACGGGCAGCCAATACCATTCAAGATTGGGCTGTAGGTATAAAATCCTTTGAAAGACCCACATATAAATGGCGATCGCGCCAGCACCTATCCACCCTTGACTGCCGCCCATAAAGGTATAAAGACTGGCAGCACTGTAAAAAAAGCAGCAACTAGCAGCCTGGATAGCATAAAATCCTAAAGTCCATTCCAAACCTGCCTGGGAGGCGATCGTTGACCACAAGTCTAGAGGTAGGCATAGAGCGACTGCCAGGTAAATTAGTACGGGCACGCCTAGGAATTTGCCGATTAAAAAGCTGTGGCTAGACTGGGGACTCAAGCGAATAAAGTCCAGGGTTCCGCGATGCTTTTCTTTGGCCAAGTCGGATATAAGCATATATGTCCCGCCCATCAGCAGGACTATGGGTAAAATCCAATACAATGCATGGCTCAGGTTTCCCCACCAATATTCCCAGTTGATGGCAACGCACCGTTTTGCTCCATTCCGCACGCAGTATTGGTTGTAGTAGCTCTGATCGAGGATGGGAAGTTGGACTAAGAAATAGAAGATCAATATCGCTTGCCCGACGAGGGAGAGACCGGATGCCATCAGGACGGGGCGAGTTTTCAAGCGTCCTTTTAGTTCTCGGGATAGCTGGGGATTCCAGTCTCCCATTCGCTCTAGTAAAGGAATAGTCATTGGTTATTTTCTCTGAATAGATTGTAAATTCTAAGAAACCCGTTTTTTTGGAAAAACCGGGTTTCTGGCTTCGTAGGGTGAGAAGCTCGATTTTTTGGAAAAACCGGGTTTCTGGCTCAAAACTCAAAAATACCTTACCTTGAGTCCAGCGAATTCAGCGCGCAGTAAGCTCGGTCTAATCTTGTGATTTATTTAGCGCTATGATTTTCTGCCCTGCTGGCGTTATTTCCCAGCGATCGCGCGCGGGTTTCCCGGTTCTACATATCGCTTTAGCAATCCATCAACCGCCAGCTTTTTTAGAGCAACCATCATATCTGTCTCTCTGGGAACGTCTCGACGGGAAAGAGCTTGACCTATTTCATACCAACTCCAATTTCCACCCCCCTTAGCGACTAATTGAATAAGCGCTGATTCTAGTTTATTTAATTGGACTGTACTTTTCATTACCATTCCTCTATGCTTTTCAATCTTGCACGGAGTCGCCTGCTATATCTTAACTTTTCCTCCCGGCATTGGCAATAATGTTTTCAGGTATTGTTTGCAAGGGGCGGTTTTTAGAAACCTGGTTTTCTAACAGTGCCTTCGCCAAAGTCAAAAATCCTCTATCTCGTAGGTTGGGCGCAGCCAACTTGTGCGAGTAACCCAACAAATACGCGATGGCATTGTCTAAAAAACCGGTTTTCTGGCTCTCTCGCCTCAAAACTCTTGTCTAGAAAGGATGGCCTTAGAAGCAGACTCGCCAGCGCGATTTAGCTTCCGTATTAAGAGGAAGCTAAGCCAGCCGAGAATCGAGAGCTGAATTAGGAGGGCAGAGAAGAAGGCGGATGGCGCTGCATGTTCTACCTCTAACCAGGGTAAGCCGGAAAAGAACCAGAGGAAGGAATTATCTCTGGGTTGGATGGAGAGCATCCCTAAAATAACTGGGGGTAAGAAGGCTAAACCTCCTATTACAACCGTCGCCCAAATTGCCCGCTTTTTGCTTTTCATCAGTAGCAGGATCTGCGCCAGTACCGCGTAGATGCAGATGATGGTGAAGTTAATAGCCAGAGAAGCTAAGCCTTGATAGCGATCGCCTCCAGTGGAGAAGAGCAAACTCCAAGCGCCAATGAGGGCTGAGGTAAAGAGTAGATTGAGGGCGATCGCTACGGGTGCGGGACTTTTTTCTCCCCAAATCAAGTCCTGCCATTGGAAACCAACTCCCGCATTATGGCTGGAAGCAGATGCGGCTCGGTAGCGAGCCCAATCTTGCAGGGCTTGGCGGTGGGGGGAGAGGGCGGCGATTAAGCCTAAAAAGAATAGCAAGTTAAGCACCAGAAGCCAAATCAAACTGTCTTCCCAATTTGAGTTGCTTTGCATCGCTAATCCGAGGGTGACAACTTCAAAGCTAGCTACAAAGCCATAACTCAGAGTTTTGCTCAGCCAGGTGGCGCTCGGATTGGGGAAGCGCCGAGACAGACCCTGCCAGATCCACCAAGTCCAGAGGGCAAAGTTCAAGAGCATCAAAATAGCCACAGCGATAACGGAGCGGCCTATGGGTAGAAATATCCACTGCCACGATGCCCAGCAATCGTTGCAGCGAAAATAATTCTCGATTGTGGGCAGGTTACCTCTGAGGGTAGAAATTAAATAAGGCAGGAGGAAGCAGGGATTAAATAGATTAATTAAATCCAAGGCAGTTTTATCTACTGCTTCGTAGCTATCCAGTTTTAATGCAGATATCCAGAGGAAAAATAAGACTAGCCCGCTGCCGAGCCAAGCTTGAAATCCTCGGAGCCAAGCGGTAATTAGGCCAAAGAGCATGGCGGCGCTGGAGAAGAAAATACAAGCGGCTGCGACTAGGGCATCGTAGCTTAAAATCTGGGCTAGGGGAATTCGAGCCGCCATTCCCGCCCAGAGATGCAGGGGCATGGCTAATAAGATTGCTAAGTAGAGCAAGATGGGCACTCCTAGCAGTTTGCCCAGCAAAACAGTTTGGGCAGAGCGGGGGCTGAGGCGGATAAAGTTGAGGGTGCCGCGATGCTCTTCTTTGGCCAAGTCGCTGACGAGCATATAGACGCTGGCGACTAAGAGAACGCCAACGCTAATAAAACTCAGCCAAAGAAATATATCCAGCCACCAGAGCTGCCAGTTAATAATAAAGTGACCTGCTCCATCGAAATGGCAGGGGTAACTGTCAGAGTGGTAGTGTACTTTATCTGTGTATTCCAAAGCTCCCGTACAGTATTTGCTATAAACGGAAAGCTCTGGCTTGGTAACCTTTCCAAAGGGAAGCTGACCCCAGAAGGCGATCGCCAGGAGCAATTGGCCGCCGAGAGAAAGTGCGGCGGCGATGCCTAAGTTCCGAGGAGTAAAGCGTCCTTTTATTTCGCGAAATAGCTGAGGATTGATGTCGCTCAGCTTATCGAGCCAAGGTAGGTTCATGGTAATTTTCCTTTGTTTGAATGGGAAGAGCGGAAGAGCGGAATTGGGCATGGGGCATGGGGCATGGGGCATGGGGCATGGGGCATGGGGCATTGGGCATAGGGCATAGGGCATGGGGCATGGGGCATGGGGCATTGGGCATGGGGCATTGGGCATTGGAAAGAGTTTTAAGTTTTGAGTTTTGAGTTTTGAGTTTTGAGTTTTGAGTTTGTATTGCGCAGGCGGGACG
Source organism: Oscillatoria sp. SIO1A7 (assembly GCA_010672965.1). Lineage (GTDB taxonomy): Bacteria > Cyanobacteriota > Cyanobacteriia > Cyanobacteriales > Laspinemataceae > SIO1A7. The sequence goes on along the minus strand of JAAHFN010000083.1, from coordinate 13,552 downwards.
CCCGCGCTACAGTCAATTTAGTCCCCTTGTCCCCTTGTCCCCTTGTCCCCCAATGCCCAATGCCCCATGCCCAATGCCCAATGCCCAATGCCCAATTCAAGACTTGAATTTGAGTGCTTTGGCGAGGATCGAGTGCAATCCTGCCATTGCAGCCAGTTGCCCTAAGAAGCTAAGAGCAATGGCAAGGGCAGATACTTCTGTTAGGATGAGCCAAGGGGAGCCAAAGACATAGGAGATCCAAAGGCTGGACATTTCTTTAACAGACCAGGCCGATAAAATAGTCGGCGGCAAAACAATTGCTAAGGTGACGCCGCCCACTGCCAGTAATTGCCGTTTTGATGCTGGCGATAGTAGAAAGAGCTGAGCGATAAGGGCGTATATCAAGATTAAATTAGCGTTCAAGATCAGGCCGCCGATCGCTTGCATTTTTGCCCCGGCACCCATCGGATAGAGCAGCACCCAAGGCAACCAGATGGCAAAAGCGATCGCCAGGTTGATTGCGATCGCTAAGGGTGCAGGACTTTTCTCCCCGAAAACCAAATCCCGCCGTTTGGAACCCCTAATTTTTAATTTTGACGGCTGATGAATTTTGGTGCCTTGGAGATAGCGAGACCAATCGAGTAGAGCTTGTCGCTGGGGAGAGATGGCAAATATAATCGGGAGAAATAAGCCCAGGGTCAATACAGATACTGTGAATAGGATTTCAAAGGGGCGATCGCTATAGCTATTCAATTGGAGGGCGGGCCAAAACAAACCGAGCAACCAAATCTCAAAGCTGGCAGTTAAGCCATAACTTTGGGACTTGCGCAATAGGGTAGCATTGGGATTGCGAAGGCGGCGATTTAATCCTTGCCAAATCCAATAAGTGCCAACTCCAAGGGTGGCTACAGTCCATAATACTCCCAGTGCGAGCTGACTCCCCACCGGCCAGACAAACCATTTCCAGTCTTTGAGTCCTTCGTAAGTTAGAGAATGCCAATCGAAATGTATTAAAGCTACGCCAATATAACTGCTGCCGCAGAAAGTTGCGACAACGCTGCCAGCGATCGCTTGATGGGCGAGATATTTGCTATGGGTCAGGCAGGCCGATAGCAGGGAAGTCGTATAGCAAAAAGCACAACCCACACTTACGAGGAGGTAGAGGCTCGCGACCCAGCCCAAGGGTATGCCAGCGGCGATCGCTGCTATTAAATGTAAGGGAATAGCGATGCCAACTCCCAGATATAGCAATGCCGGCACTCCCAGGAGTTTACCAAGCAAAATTTTCTGGCTGGACTGGGGACTGAGGCGAATAAAATTGAGAGTGCCCCGACGCTCTTCCCGAGCCCAATCATCTATGGTCAGATACGCCCCTCCAGCAAACAGCAATACTGACATCAATACCGTCAGCATCAGAAATAATGCAATCCACTTATAACGGCAAGCGACATCAGTATAGCAGGAACCGTCAGTAACGCCGCCCAGCAGTAAAGTTTGCAACGCCAGGGAGGAACCTACGGCAATAACGATGCGGCGTCCAATCAGCCGTCCTTTTAATTCTCGAAAAAGCTGGGCATTCCAATCTCCCAGTTTATCTATCAATTTTGTTAGCATGAGTTTAGCATTCTTTGTAGGGTGTGGGGTGTAGGGTGTAGGGTGTAGGGTGTGGGGTGTGGGGTGGGATGGGTAAGAGTCAAAAGTGAAAAGTGAATAATTGGTTTTCTTAACTGTTCACTATTCACTATTCACTTTTCACCTTTATCAATGCCCACACCCCACACCCCACACCCTACACCCCAATTTTACGACGCCTGCTTGTGCCCCAGTTTCAGGAAGATAGTCTCTAGGTCTTCTTGGGTGCAGTGAAATTCTCTTAGGGGAATTCCTGCTTCGACTAGGGCGCGCAGCAAGTTGGCATTGTCTTCGGCAGTTCCAGAAAAATAAACGCGCAAACTATGGGGGTCGGGCATTTTCTCCCATTCTTCTACTTGGGAATGGTTGCGCAGTTCGGCTTGCAATTCCTCGCGATCGCCCAAAGTGGAGATAATAATTTGTTGGCGACTGAGGCGCTGATAGAGTTGGTCGAGGGAAGCGCTCTCGACTAGATAGCCCAGTTCCATAATTCCGACGGAGGTGCAGAGTTCTGCCAAGTCGCTGAGAACGTGGGAGGAAATCAAAATAGTCATCCCCGCTTCCCGCAGAGTTTTGATGATTTCCCGAAACTGCATCCGGGCTATAGGATCTAAACCAGATACCGGCTCGTCGAGGAGCAGCAGAATCGGCTCGTGAATAATAGTCCGAGCGAGGCTGAGGCGCTGTTTCATCCCCCGAGAGAGGGTAGAAATCTGGCTATTGCGCTTGTTAGTAAGCTGCACCAGTTCCAGCACTTCATATAGGCGCTGGCTGCGGCGCGGTTGTCGCAAATAATATAGACGGGCAAAATAGTCGAGATAATCCCAGACATTGAGGTCGTCATAAAGCGGAAAGTCATCGGGCAAATATCCCAAACGCCGCTTTAGGGTCGGGTTGCTGCTATCTCGCTGGAGGCGATCGCCATTGATATAAATTTCTCCGGTGGTCGGTTCCTCGGCGGTCGCCAACATCCGAATCAGGGTTGTTTTGCCCGCGCCGTTGGGGCCAATCAGCCCGTAGGTTTCGCCGCTGGCCACTTGTAGGTGCAGGTCGTTAACCGCAATATGTCGGTCAAATTGCTTAGTCAGCCCGCGCGTATCGATCGCTAGTTCTTTGGTTACCATCGCTCTTATCAGAGTCCCAAAAGTCCTGCTATTGCTAGCCTAGCTCTTATCTACAGGAACCGCCGGCAGGATTACGAAAAGTGAAACGGCATATTGGGGCATGGGGGCATTGGGCATGGGGCATTGGGAATTGGGGAGTGTGGGGAGTGTGGGGGGTGTGGGGGGTGTGGGGATAGTTTTCGCTTCTAGTCCTTCCCACCACCTCCCAGTCCCTTGTCTCCTGGTCCCTCAATAGTGGCCCCTTGGCTGAAGTCAGGTCGCCAAAGCCTTATAATTAATTGAAGAACCTTTTTTTAACACCACTCTAGCTGAGGTTCAGGAGGACATTATGGGCAAAATTGCTACAGTCAAAGGTACGGAAACAGCCCGCATATCGGCTATGGTAGAAGAATTGATGCAAAGCGATCGCTTTTACCAAGAGAGCTTGGACAAGTCGGAAACGATAGAACTTGTTGTATCTATGTTTGAGGAAAAAAAACTTGGAGAAAAACGAAGACCTTTAGACAAGCTAGATGATGAGGAACTAACGGATATAATTGACTTTGCCATGACGATATCGGCGACGGCGGGGATGCTCGACGATCTGACCCCAGAGCAAATGGAAAGATTTGATACGGCAGTAGAGGGCAGATAATTTTGGAAATTATTGGTTGTTTGTTGGACACAAATATAGTCTCGGCGCACTTGAAAAATAATCCCAGGATTCAAGAGAAGATTCTACAAGTGCGTGCCGAGGGTCAAGCGGGGCGAGAGTAGAAAACTGGCTTTCTCCAGCAGAATAGGCGCGATCGCATTGAGTCAGTGGTGGTGGGCTAAGCGATCGCAATCCGCTCCCTTAACTTATTTATTTACATCCAAAAATAGAGACCGTACAAAAATATGGGTAGAGTTACAACGACGATAATAGTAACCAATCATATCGATGAGATTCTGGCAGAGCGAGGGTTCATACCGAGAGATGAGATTCGCTCTGTGACTCTCGATAACGTTTTGGTAGATACGGGAGCTAGTCAGCTTTGCTTGCCTGAAGAGGCGATCGCCGGGTTGGGTTTGACCCTAGCTGGAGAAATCGAAGTAAGAACGGCAATTGCGTTGTAAAAAATCTCGCGTATTCGAGAATGCCCGTCTTTCTGTAGCTGGACGAGAGGGAAGATATGATTGCTGGGAATTACCCGCTGGCGAAGAGCCTCTGCTCGGTTTAATTCCCCTAGAGGCTTTGGGTTTAGAGCCCGACTTGGAAAACCAGCGTTTAAGACTGCTACCAAATCGGGGTCAGCAAAATTATCTCAGGATATAGGTGTGGGGGTTTAATTTTACAATACCTTCGCCATTTTCCCGCAGGTCTCGATCCCCCCAACCCCCCTTAAAAAGCTTAAAAAGGGGGGCTAAGCGGGGAAGCGTCAAAGCCCCCCTTTTTAAGGGGGGTTGGGGGGAGAGTTTCGCGCTCACGCTCGGTGCGGGTGTTGGTGAACGATCGCGCATTTGTTGTGTTTCGTTCCCGAGACTCTCCCTACAAATAAGGTGTTTTTGCGTTTTGGCGAAGGTATTGATTTTAGAAACTCGGTTTTTTGAAAAACCGGGCTTCTTTCTCAATACCCTCGCCATTTTCCCGGGCGTTAATTGTAGGGGCGACAGCATTCCCGAGACAATCTTTGCTTTTTTCGCAAAAATCTATTGTATTGTATTGGAATGCGCGGGCCCTGGGTTGCATAGTGTGACTATAGGTTGGATTGAGGAACGAAACCCAACTATACCAATCGTTGTGTTGGGTTTCGTTCCCGGGCCCAACCTATAGCGTTTCTCAAATTGCTGTAAGGTGTCTGGGGCGAAGCATCCCAATACGGTAATTACCGTTACACAGCCGAGATTGTCCAAGGGATGCTGTCGCCCCTACGTTTATTTTATTACACTTATTTGAGAAAGGCTATACCTACAACTTTAAGGCAGACAGTCCACTATTGTATTGGAATGCTTCGCCCTGGGTTGCATAGCCGTCTCGGCCCGCACATCCCTGTATATAGCATTTCTCAAATTGATGTAATATGAGGTCTGGGGCGAAGCATCCCATTACGGAGGTTACCGTTTAAGGCCGAGATTGTCTTGGGGATGCTGTCGCCCCTACACTTCTAATTTACACTTATTTGAGAACCGCTATAATAACTTTACCTTATATTTCTACTAGGCTTTCTTGCTACTAGCCAAACGCCACAAAATCCGCCGAACTAATCAAACTAGCATCGACATTTTGCAGAGTCGCCAAAAGTTCCTCTTCAAAGCGGATTAAAGTCGAGCCGTTCTCTTGACTAATCGCCAACTGTCCGACAGTCAGCCCATCGGCCAAAGCCAAGAAATCTTGCCCGTCTTCAAAATCAGTCAAAATATCGCTGCCATAGCCCGCTTTCAAAACAAACGAATCCGAACCGTTGCCGCCGGTCAGGATATCGTTACCCAAGTCGCCGCTCAGAGTATCGGTGCCATCTCCCCCGTTCAGAGTATCGTTTTCCTTGCCTCCGTAGAGAATGTCATTGCCATTGCCGCCAAACAGAATATCTTCTCCTTGGTTGCCATTGACGAAATCATCGCCATTATTGCCACGCAAACTATCGCTGCCCCGGTTGCCAAAGATAACATCTGCCCCATTGTTGCCCGAAATAGTATCGTTATCTTTGCCGCCATAAAGGGTATCGTTGCCTTCTCCGCCATCTAGGGAATCGTCCCCGCGATTGCCGTTCATCCAGTCATTGCCACTGTTGCCGAACAAAACATCATTGCCGGAGTAGGCCAAGTAGGAATTATCGCTACTGTCTCCTATATAAGTATCGTCGCTGTCCGTTCCTGCCGTCGCATCATTGCGAACCAGCTCGATATTGGCGCTGAGGGTCGGCAAGCTGGCGATCGCAGGGGTATCGATAGAGACCGGAGACGCAAAAATTAGCCCTGGGGTATTAACTTTTGCTAGCAAAGCCGCGCCGGTATTCTGGGCGACTACTAGCGCTATATCTTTCGTCCCTTCCGCAGCAGCTTCCAACTCTTCGGGAACATCGCCCAGGGTTACTTTTTGGATATTGGCGGTCTCCGCTGTCAGAGTTGCACCGCTTGCGCCGCTGGCAACTAAAGTATCGATTTGTTGGTTAGACGCTGCCATTACCTGCGCCGCCCCAGAGGTTATGGCCTGCACCTGGGTCAAGTCGATATTGGGGTCGTTCTGCTGAGTTGCTAGAGCTGCGCTGTTAATAATAGTTTCCAGAGTCGCGGAGTTGCTGACATCCAGAGTTGCCCCGGTTTGAATTTGACTGGTTATCGCTCCGACGACGTTTTGGACAATTGCATTAAAATCGGCAGTAGAAGCGCCATCAAGTAAGTTGGCAGTTTGGGTAATGACATTCTGCACTTTGACCATTGCTGCCAAAGTTTCCGTGCCGCCAACTTCGTTATTTTCAGTGGCGGCGATCGGGTCGAGGCTATTAACGTCAATCCCCGGCGACAGCGAGAGAGCAGCCACTACTTGCTCGTTGGCTTCATTGACAGTTTGTCCGTTGTTTATCAAATCTGCAACCAAAGTGGTTAGCAGAGTCACCACTGTAGATTCTGGAGCTGCCTTTACCGGAGTTTCCAGGGGCAAGCCGGTAGCAGTATCGATACCGCCCACCGCCACAATCTGCCCTTCTTCCGGATCGAGAGCGCCATTATTGTTGTCATCATAGTTTTCTATGGCAACATCAAGGTTAAACCCGCCGGTTTGGTCAGAAGTAGTAGAAGGCTCTCCGGCATCCTGAATGCCATTTTTGTTCCCATCCCAGAAAACCGTAGCCCCAGCAATGTAATTGTCAATAATGAAGCCGCCCAGGGTAGAACTCACTATTGGAAAAAGCTCGGTAACGCTGGCACCGGAGAGATCGGTTCCTGTGACCTTCACCCCGTAGAAAAAGCTAGTGGGTCGAGTCGCTTCATCTATACTAAGAGTGCGAGTTGCCGGATCGAAGCTCAGCCAGGAAGGCAGTGGTACTTCTGGGAAAACAATGCCTTCTTTTGGCTTGCGATACCAACTGCCATTGGTCCCCGTTGCCCAGTCGTACCAGGAATAAGACCAGGTATTTGATAAGGCAATAGAATAGGTAACGCTGTCGCCGGGGTCGGGGTCAACATAGCTATCGGCGGCAAAGCTAAACTGGTTACCGCTGTTGAAACCGGATACCTGAGAAAAGACCGAATTTGCCACGAATGGCGGATTAGAGGTCACCGTGCCGCCAATGGCAAAATCAAAGGGACCTTCGTCGGCGTCATTATTCTCAAACGAGATGGCCCCGTTAAAACTGCCAATGGCGCTAGCATCCAATTGGATTTCTAGGCTCTCGGAGCCTCCCGGAGCAATAGTGGCTGGAAGCGAGCCGACTTGGCTGAATCCCGTCGGCAGGCTGAGATTGCTGAGGTTTAGGTCAGCGCTACCGATATTGGCAATTGTAAAAGTCTTCACTTTAGCCGTGCCAATAGCAGTATTGCCAAAGTCTAGAGCCGTCGTGCTGCCATCGACTATATTATTCCCACCGTCCCTTACTTCTATTTCTGGCGCAGTTGTCACCGTGCCGGAAATAGCAAAATTAAACGGGTTTTCGTCAGCATCGTTACTCTCAAAAGAGATCTCCCCGTTAAAACTGCCACCGCTACTGGCATCCAACTGAATTTGCAAGCTGGCGGAACTTCCCGGGGCAATGCTTGCTGGCAGGCTACTGCCGACAACGCTGAATCCCGAGGGCAAGCTGAGATTGTTTAGACTTAGCTCCGCGCCGCCGGTGTTTTGGATGGTAAAAGTTTTGCTGATGGCGGTGCCAGCTAAGGTGCTGCCAAAGTCCAGGGCTGTTGTCGTACCATCGGCAATATTAGTCGTGCCCTCGCTAACTTCTATTTCTGCTGGAGTTGTCACGGTGCCAGAAATAGCGAAGTCAAAGGGATTTTCGTCGGCATCGTTATTATCAAACGAGATAGTCCCGTTAAAATTGCCAGGGGCGCTAGTATCCAATTGGATTTCTAGGCTGGCGGAAGTTTGCGGGGCAATGGTTGTTGGCAGGCTACCGACAACATTGAATCCCGAGGGCAAACTGAGATTGCTTAGACTGAGGTCGCCGCTACCGATGTTGGCAATTGTAAAAGTCTTGGTTACAGACGCCCCCAGGATATTGCTGCCAAAATCTAGAGCCGTGGTGCTGCCGTCGGCGATATTCGTCGCTCCATCGCTAACTGCTATTTCTGGTTCTGGTGCTGCCGTTATCTGTCCGGTTAGGGAGAAATCGTAGGGATTTTCGTCACTGTCGCCGTTGACAAAAGACAGATTGCCGTTAAAAGTTCCGGTGCTGCTGGCATCCAGTTGGATTTGAAAAGTCGTAGAATCTCCGGCGACTATATTAGCTGTGGGAAATGCGCCGACCAAGCTGTAGCCGTTGCCGGTTAAAGTTTCAGCACCCAGGGTCAGTTCGACAGTGCCGCTATTGGTAATAGTAAAGGTTTTGACTATGTTGCTGCTGCCCTGTACCGCGCTGCCGAAATCAAAACTACCGGCATCTACAATACTAACCCCGTTCTCGGCAACCTCTATTTCTGAGAAATCATCATCGGTTATGGTCAGCGCAGCAGTATTGTTGGTAGTGCTGACTATGTAGGAGCTGCCCGTTTCTAGCTGGATATTGACTGTTTCTCCGCCAGTTTCTATCTCGCTATCGTCTATGGGCACGAGATTTAAAGTGGCGCTGGTGGCTCCGGCAGCAATTGTAAAAGTCGTAGCAGTAACGCCAGTAATACCAGTTCCCGCAGTTAAGCTATAGTCGGCAGGGTCGCTTGCGGTGCTGCCGGTAACGTTGAAGTTAACCTTCAGGCCGCCAGCGGGTGCCGGCTCGTCCAGGGTAATGTCAAAACTGCCGTTATTCGGCCCTGCTTCGGCGGCAGGAGTACCGGGGGCTATGGAAACGATGGGAGTAGTATTTAAGAGGACCGAGACGTTGTCGTCGGTAAAATTCGTCACGACCAAGTCGGGCTTGCCGTCGCCGTTGAAGTCCTCCACCGCTACGAAGGCCGGCTGATTACCCGCGTCAAAAGTGCTCCCAGTACCGAAGCTACCGCTGCCGTCTCCCAGTAGCACCGAGACATTGGCGGAGCGCTGGTTTGCCACGGCCAAGTCAGCGCTGCCGTCTCGGTTGAAGTCCCCCACCGCTAGGTACCACGGGCTACCCGCACCAAAGGTGGTCTGAGTGCCGAAACTGCCGCTGCCGTCTCCCAGTAGCACCGATACATCGTCATCTGAACGGTCTGCCACGGCCAAGTCGGGCCTGTTGTCTCCGTTGAAGTCTTCCGCCGCTATGAACCACGGGCTGCCCGCACCAAAAGTTGTCTGTGTGCCAAAGCTGCCGCTGCCGTCTCCCAGTAGCACCGATACATTGTCGGAGCCATAGTTCGCTACAGCCAAGTCGGGGTTGCCGTCCCCGTTGAAGTCTTCCACCGCTAAGGATACAGGCTTATCGCCCGCCCCAAAGGTGGTCTGTGTGCCGAAGCTGCCGCTGCCGTCCCCCAACAGCACCGAGACATTGTCGGAGAGATAGTTCGCCGCAGCCAAGTCGGGGCTGCCGTCCCTGTTGAAGTCCCCCACGGCTACGGAGGCCGTCCCACCCCCCGCCCCATAAGTAGTCTGGGGGCTGAAGCTGCCGCTGCCGTCTGCCAGTAGCACGGAAACGCCGAGGTCGTTGGTGTTCACCAAGTCGGGACTGCCGTCCCCGTTGAAGTCTGCCGCCGCTACGATTCGCGGCCCATTTGCCGCCCCATAAGTAGTCTGGGGGCTGAAGCTGCCGCTGCCGTCCCCCAGTAGCACCGAGACACTGTTGCCAGCGTTCGCCACGGCCAAGTCGGGGATATTATCGCCGCTGAAGTCCCCCACCGCTATGGAGTGCGGCCTACTCCCCGCCCCATAAGTAGTCTGAGGGCCGAAGCTAGGGGATAGGACGGCGGGGTAGGCGGCCATTGCGGTGGCGCTGAATGCTGTTTCGGCTGCCGGTTTTTTTCCGAAAATGGCATCTAGTTCCCAGTTTCCGCCTAGTTGCGGGTTTCCTACTGGGGAGCTAGAGGCGGCGATGTTGGCTCCGGTGAGTTGCTGCAGTTTTTCTAGGAAAGCTCGGCCTATTTCGCCGGCGGCGACTTGGCAGGCGTAGAGGATTAGGTTGAGATTTTGGAGTTTTTGGATCCCCCCAACCCCCCTTGGGAAGGGGGGCTCATTCGGTTGAACCCCCCGAAGCTCCCTTAGCAAGGGGGGCTCATTCGGTTGGATCCCCCGAAGCTCCCTTAGCAAGGGGGGCAATTCTCCGAGCCCCCCTTCCCAAGCTTCCCAAGGGGGGTTGGGGGGATCGGAATGCGTGGATTGGACTGCTTGCCAACTCTGGATAAGTGCGGCGTAGCGATCGAGGTCGCGGGCATTAATTGTGGTCTGGCCCAGGTGTAGCGCTCCCGGGGAACCGTGACATATTATATGGACTGCTTCGACGCCTTTACGCTCTTGCAGGGCCGCCGTTATTTGTTCAAAAGCATCCCGAACTGGGTCGAGGACTATTACTTCTATGCCTTTTTTGACTCCAGTTGCCAGGACTTCCCAGGCTTCCAGGCTCGGGTCGATGAAGGCTATTTGCACGGGGCTTCGCCCTCTAGCTTCGATGCACTTCATTTTTCAGCTCCTTAGATCTTGTCTTGGTTTTGCGGGGTCGTTTCTTTTGTAGAGCCACCTCCGGCAATATTCTATTTTTACCACCCAAAGCAAGATTTGTAAAGCCTTTTTCAAATGAGAGTGAACAAAGTGAACTAAATAGTGAAAAAAGTGAATATTGAAGGGCTTCTATCCAACTGTTCACTTTGTTCACTTTTGAGGCTTGGTATCCAGGGTTTTCAGGTTTTAGGGGACCGGTTTACAAAAGCGAAGAGTCTCCGATGATTAATTTTTAGTTGGCAACTTCTAATTTAAGGTTACAACTAAAAATTGCCAATGCGAACATGCCCAATGCCCCATCCCTTCGGCTTATGTTGGCCATGTGCTGTCTAAGTTAAAGTTGCGAAAGTTTTCGAGTAAAAAGGCGTTTCCTTTTTTAACGATGTCGCGAGTGCAGGAAATAGGCGATCGCTCTTGGTAGGCGGGAGCATTTCAATTTTGCAAAGGATACATAGCAATGTAGGTTGGGCCCGGGAACGAAACCCAACAATAGCGACAGTTTTGTTGGGTTTCGTTCCCGGGCCCAACCTACTACTTACAAAAGTGAAATGCTCCCTTGGTAGGCTTCGACTGCTAGGGCATAGTCGGATTCGCTCGGGTGGGCGTCGATTTTGCGGACTTTGCCCCAAAGCTCGCCCATTATGACGATGGTTTTGGGAGTTTTTTCTGGTTTAATTTGAGTCACCATTACCCGAATCTCGACATTAGGAATGGAGTCGAGTAAATCGCTGAGAACATCTAGTTGGCTGCGCCGTTCTACCGCTGCCATAGCTCGGATAGCGTCGTTGATTCGAGGGGCATAGTCTAGGGTGTGGGGTTTGGGGTGTGGGGTGTAGGGAAACTTCATACTATTTCCCGACAGCTTTCGGGAGCTGGAAAGTCCTACGGGAACTCTGGATTCGGGTTTCAATTGGGAACGATACCGGTTGTCACCGTTTTTTGTGACAACCCCTCAGAGTCAACACCCTAGGTATAGTCTGCAAAGTCCCGTCTGAGAGGAAGCAGAATTTCTAGCTCTTCTTCGCTATCCGGCTTCCATCGCCAAACGGAGGCCGTGCCGTTATAAATCGGGCATATTTCCTGCCAGCCGGTCTCCCGCAAGCGAGCTGCGATTTTTTAAAAGTCTATGGTTTTGAGTATTTTGCTATCTCGCACGGCGGTTTTCATGGTAAATATCCTTGGCGAATACGTTCTATTATGGCATTAAGCGCGATCGCAGTAAACTGATTTTTCCGGGGTAACTCAAGGGTAATATTCGCTCTATTTGGTGTAGCTGGCGTCCCCTCAAAGATAGCCAATACCCGCACTGTCTCATACAAAGTTCCTTCGCCCCAGACGGCTAAGTAATAGCACAAAATTAATTACACGGAATTGGAGCTGAAAGCCAGAGCCAGCAACCCAGTATGTGTAAATAATTTTGTTCGTGTACTTATGCAACGGGAGCATTTCAATTTTGTAATCCGAGCTTTTTGGTTGCGTAGGTTGGGTTGAGGAACGAAACCCAACCTACGCAACCAAAAGTGAAATGCTCCCTATGCAACCCAGGGCCCGCGCATTCCAATACAATAGATTTTTGCGAAAAGAGCAAAGATTGTCTCGGGAATGCTGTCGCCCCTACGCCCTTACAATTAATGCCCGGGAAAATGGCGAGGGTATTGCAGTGCAGACAACGGGCGATCGCTCTTGGTAGTGCAGCGCGGCAGAAATAATAAGCGTACCCTCTTTTGTGGCCGGGAGCCCGAATCCTTTATAATCAGGACTTACGCTTGCCTGTCTATATCTAGTATTTGTAGGGGCAATCCCCCCGCGTTCGCCCCGATCGCTCCCGAGCATTTCACTTTTGTAACGGGGCAGCCCGGAGGGCGCTTGTTTTGTGTAGCCGCGCCAGCCGCGAGCGGAGGCGGGGCTTACGCCTATAGGCGTCAGGCGGCTAGATACGAAATTGAAATGCGAGCGATCGCTCTTTGTCATTGCGTAAGTCCTAATAATTTTGAATTTAGAATGAAAGAATTTTGAATTCCGCCCAGCGGCCGGGGGTGGAGTTTCTTATTTTTAGCTCGAATTTCCAAATGCGTATATCGTGAACGTAAGCCTTTGTTTATCTATTGGCCGGCGCTCGGGGAGTGGGGACCGAGGCTGTAAGATTAGGCTATACCAACAGTGGAGAAAGTGCAAAAATTTCAGAAAGTTAAGAAAATTTCTGCATTGAATGTTGAAATTCGAGCCAAACGGTGTTAATATAAAGTTGTAGCCTCTTAGAGGAGGCAAAAAAAAGGGCCACCTCTTGCCTGGGACCCTTTGTGTGACGGTCAAATGTAAACCTTAGCAAGGAGGTGTTTTCACTCGAAAAGATCCCTCAAAAAAACCCGGCTGCTACGGTGGAGCCTTGGACTTAGGGAAAGTTGCTCCATTGGCATACTCCAATAGCTAGCCCGGATGGGAAGATCCCCACCCGAAAACCAGCGCGCGATCTTGGAGCAGATCGCGGCAGCGGGTGGGTTTCCCTTGGGGGAAATTCGCCTTAGTTTTTATAGCAGCCTGTCCGTAAGAGAATCGGGTCGCTGCTGCATTGGCGCGCCACCGCACGCGATAGCGATCGTGCGCGGTAGCGACGAGTTTGCACCAGAGGTATCTGGGCGAGACCTCCTTGCTTTTTTTTAGATTCTAGGATGACTTGCCTTATTTTGCACGTCCCGGCTCGTCTGCCGGACAGAGTGTCCTGCGCGGAATTCAAAATTAACGCAATTCAAAATTCAAAATGCCTTTGGATCCGGGCTCCCGGCCACAAAAGAGCGCACGCTTATTATTTCTGCTGCGCTGCACTAGGTAATTTATTGCGCTTCTCAAATGGATGTGAGGTTTCTGGGGCGAAGCATCCCAGTACCGAAATTCCCGTTTGGAGCCAAGAGATAGTCAAAGGGGATGCTATCGCCCCTACGTTCTCGTTCATTACACCCCACATTCCGCACTACAAATGTAGTATTAATAATACACCGATGTTTCTAAATTCTATCGCCTTCAAAAAGAAAGAAAAATATAGAAAATATCAGAAATAAATTGCCATTGACTCGTATCTACGAAA
>JAAHFN010000082.1 GCA_010672965.1 Oscillatoria sp. SIO1A7 | reverse complement strand
CCCCGTGCCCGCCCCGGCCGCCCCGGGAGCGTCTGGGCGGGCACGGGGGCACCGCCCCTACAAATATTGTGACTGTTTAACCATATTTGATATAAGAGCTGAAAGTTTTTTTTGGCTGAGAGACAGCTTTCAGCTAACCGCTGAAGGGAATTCCAAGAAATCAATTACCCAATTCGTAGGACGGGCGTCCCGCCTGTCCGGTGCCGAGAGGGAGAAATATTTATTTGGAAATCCCGAAAGCTCAGAGCTAAAAGCTAAGAGCTGAGAGCTTTCAGCTCTCAGCTCTTAGCTCAATCGATGCGGAAATTATAGGGAAGGCGGGTGTAAGCACCTACGGGGTCGTTGAGAGAACCCAGGATTCCTAGTTCCTCGCGCAGTTTCTGAAATTGTGCTGTAAGAGGGTCTGGTTGGTTGCCCGGTGCGGAGGCACGGATACCGCCAATTTTATCCAAAATTTGTTCCTCCAAGCTGGGGTATCTTGGATATTCCTCCACTTTCCAATCGTCTTCTAGTTCTGCTAGTTGGGCAGCAGCGTAAAGTGCCTCTTCGATGCCACCAATTTCATCTATTAAATTAAGATTTTTGGCTTCCTCCCCAGACCATATTCTGCCTTGAGCTATTTCTGCCAGCTTGGTTTTAGGAATTTGTCGAGAATCTGCCACTATAGTAAGGAATCGCTCGTAAATCAGATCTACAAACCGCTGATTAATGGCGAGTTCTTGCTGGGTTTTGGCTCGGGTAATCGTTTCAAAGTCAGCATAGCGACCTGTTTTCACAATATCCCAGGTAATACCATTTTGATTAGCTATTTCTTGAACGTTGAACAAAAGCCCAAAGACGCCAATAGAGCCGGTAATGGTATTGGATTCGGCAAAAATCTTGGTTCCATAGCTGGAAATCCAATAACCGCCGGAAGCCGCCATATTCCCCATTGAGACTACAATCGGCTTAACCTCGCGAGTCAGCTCTACTTCTCGCTGAATTGTTTCCGAGGCAGTGGCGCTGCCGCCGGGGCTATTGACTCTCAGAACCACTGCTTTGATATCTTCGTCAAGACGCAAATCTCGCAGTTCCTTAGCGAGGCGATCGCCGCCAATCTGGCTCGGAGTTCCTTGGCCGCTGACAATCTCGCCTTCGGCATAAACAATCCCAATAATATTCTCAGAGTCCTTATTAGCCTTTGCATTCTTATTTTCGACAACCCCTGCATAGCTTGGCAGGCTAATTTGTCGGAAAGTCCGGTCGTCCGGGTCGCTCTCAGTTAACTCTTTTAGGTCTGTCACTACTTCATCGAAGTAAGCGAGCTTGTCAACCAAACCCTCATTGCGAGCTTCTTCAGCCATCACAATTCCTTGGCCGTTAACCAAACCCTGTAGCTGCTCGGGGCTAAATTCTCGGTGCTTGCTGGCGACGACTAAAAAATCGCTCCAAATATCGTCTAGGAGTTTTTGAGCTTGTTGTCGGCTTTCGGGACTGCGCTTGGTCAACAAGAAAGGCTCAACCGCCGACTTATACTCGCCCACTCTTGTGACCTGAACCCCTATGCCGAATTTTTCTAACGCTCCGGCGAAGAACATGGATTCAGAAGCCAGACCGTTGATTTCCACAATACCCAGAGGATTAACAACAATCGTATTGGCGACCGAGCCGAGATAGTATTCTCTCTCAGACCAGCTCATGTCGTAGGCCACAATTTCTTTACCGGAAGCGCGGAACTTTTCTAGAGCCGCACGAACTTCTTTGAGGTTGGCAAGGCCAGTGCCGGTGCCGTTTGTACTGCCGTGGATGTAGAGGCCGACAATGCGATCGTCTTCAGCGGCTGCCTCTAAACTATCGATCGCTGCGCGCAAGGCAATAGTAGTAGAGCGATCTTCATCGGAAAGGGCTTCGGACAAAGCTTCGGCAGTGGTAGAGCTGGGCTTTACATCAGTAATGGTCGCGGACAAGTCTAAAACGAGAATTGATTTGTCCTCGACTTTTGGCCCACTATCTCCAGATGACGCCGCTACCGCTATCAACAAGATTAAGCCGCCAATGCCTAAACCGAAAAGAAGCCCCATGCCGACCAGAGTTCCGATCGCGCTTGCCAAAGTGTATTTGAGTAAATTTTTCATCGAGAACGCTCGAATAATAGAATCCAGCATCGACAAATCAGAAATGGATTCTGGCTTCAACCAGACCTGGTGCTGGGGTCTCCCTCCCATTGCCTATTCCCGATACTGCTTCTATTCTATTCAGGACATAGCCAGTAAGTCTATATGTAGAGTTCTCGCCAGACACATTGAGGTCAATCTGCCAGAATATGCAAGTTTTATGTGTAAGTCCTATGGGTAAGTCCTATGGGTAATTATGGGCATCCTATAAGGTAATTCCAAGAAATAAATTGCCCAATTCGTAGGACGGGCGTCCCGCCTGTCCAGCCACAGAGACTTTTCGGAAGCCCGTCCTACGCGGAAGCGAGGGAGAAATATTTATTTGGAAATCCCTAAGTAATTAGGGGGGTCCTATGCTTGACGAGGTGACACCTGAAATCCAGCTATTTATAATAGAACCCTAACAAAAAGGCGATCGCTAGCCCCTCATTACTTGAGCAGCTCGACAGCATCCCTTCCATCCACATCTTGTAGATAGACCTTGACTTGTTCTTCTCTAGCTGTCGGGAGTTTTTTGCCCGTAAAGTCTGGATGGATGGGCACCTGCCTATGTCCTCTATCTACCATAACGGCCAGCCGAATTACCTCCGGCCTTCCATAATCGTTAATAGCATTAAGTGCTGCGCGACATGTGCGACCCTTGTATATAACATCATCCACAATCACAACAGTCTTGCCCGCCAGCTCGAAGGGAATATCTGTTTTGGCTGGGGTTCTCATGCCCACTTTATCCAGGTCATCCCGATAAAAGGTAATGTCCAGAGCGCCTACCGGCACATCTACTTGCTCCAAAGCCGCAATCTGTCTGGCCAATAGATGGGCAATAGTGACGCCTCTAGTGTAAATGCCTATCAGAACCAACTGCGATAGGTCCCCAGACTTTTCCACAATCTGAGACGCTATCCGGGTCAGGGTACGGCGTATTTCCTCAGCAGAAAGAATTTCGATAACGTTAGCAGTCATTTGTCAATTATCGGGCATGGGGCATGGGGCATGGGGCATCGGGCATCGGGCATCGGGCATGGGGCATCGGGCATCGGGCATCGGGCATCGGGCATCGGGCATCGGGCATCGGGCATTGGAAGAGGCAGGGTGCAGGGAGAGCGGGGGACAGGGGGGACAGGGGGACAAGGGGACAAGGAGGGAACCGAGAAAGTGGGTAGTGTGCGGAGGAGCATTAGGGATTTCCAAATAAATGTTTCTCCTCGCTTCCCCGTAGGACGGGCGTCCCGCCTGTCCGGATCGCAGAGACTTTTCGGAAGCCCCTCCTACGAAGAAGGATAATTTATTTCTTGTATTTACCTTACCAATAAAACTGATAGCCGAGCCACAATGGAATAAAGAGCCAAATCAAGAAACAATATCTAGTCAGCTCGAAGGCATGGGTTATTTGCTTTTGGGCGATCGCATTAACGGGTTTTCCGAGCAAAGGCTTTTTTTTCGCCACCCCTCTATAGTAGTTAGTGCCTCCCAGTTGGACGCCGAGAATCACGGCGTAGGCGCATTCGCTCCAACCCGCATTGGGACTTGGATCTTTAGTAGCATCTTGTTGACAGCGCTGCCAAACTTGCCCGAGATCCAGAGAGATTAACCCTAATGTAATCACAGTTAAGCGACAAGGTAACCAAGTGAGGGCATCTTCGAGCTTAGCACTAAAATAGCCCAAATCTTTATAGGGTTCTTCTCGGTAACCCACCATTGAATCTAAGGTGCTGGCAGCTTTGTAGGCTAAAGCAAAAGAAACTGGGCCGACTCCAGGCAATACTCCAGGCAATACTCCGGGTGCAGCAGTACCCAAAAGAGCTGCCATAATAGCCCCTACAAGAGCGTAAAACAGAGGAGCAGTGACGCCATCGACGGCATTTTCGCTTACAGTCTCCAAGACAGCTCGCAGTATTTCTGGCAAGGGTAAGTTTTCCGTATCTCGCCCCACATACATACTTAATTGCTGGCGCGCTTCGGCGAGTCGATCGCCATCTGGGATGTCTTGTTTTTTTGCTAGATCTGTTGGTAGATCTGTTGCTAAGTCTGTTGGTAGGTCTTTTGGTAGCGTTGCCAATACATCTTCGGCAGCCGATCGCAAGCTGCGACCGGCAAAACAACTTCCTAGCAGAATGCTATCGATGGCGATTCCCAATAAAGGATTAAGGTCGTGGGCGGATGTTGATATCCAAGCGCCAATATAAAATGAGCCAGCAACCAGTCCGATTCCCAGTACGATACCGGCCAAGCGTCGCAGGAGAGGATTTTGACATAAATGCAAGACGAGCTGAGTATAGCGAGCAATAAACCAACCCATTACCTTGACTGGGTGGGGCCACGAAAAGGGATCGCCGATGAGATAATCGAGGAAAGCGGCGATCGCCACAACCGTCCAAGAGTTCGACAAACCAGCAACGACCGAAGCTTGTAAACCGCCATCAAACCACAAAACTCGTTTCTTCTCCTTGAGACGCCATAAAGCTGCGGGCGTCGTAATAAAGATCTTCCAGAGAAATGCTATATAGAGATTCAGTCAGCTTTTGGTGCAGCCGCTTCCACAGAGATATCGTTACCCAGTCGCTGGCGTGGCTGGCATCGGCAAGTTGCCCTTGCAAGGGTTCAATTGTTTCGCCCACCGCTTCCAAAATCTGACCCAGAGATATTTTGGCGGGTACTCTAGCCAATCGATAACCACCTCCAGCACCCCGCACGGACTGCACCAAACCAGCGCGACGCATTTGGATCAACAACTTTTCCAGGTAAGGTGCGGGTAGGTTTTGACGAAGGGCTATCTCTTTTACCGAAGTCGGACCGAGACTTCGTTGTAGGCTAAGATCTAAGAGTGCCTTAACGCTGTAATGTCCTCTAGTGGTTAACTTCATGCTAAACAATATTCTCAACGTTATATATAAGCTATTTTGGTTTTTGGAATTAAAAGAGGTAGTTCATAACTGTTCGCGCCATTTAACCCCAGCTTTCAGCTCTCAGCTTTCAGCTCTCAGCTCTCAGTAGCGTGCGCAAGAAGCACAAAGTGTTATATATAGCATTCGACCTAGGTCGATGAGCGTAACTTTTTCTGTAAGCCTTCAGTCTTGAACTAATTGTTTTCGCAGATTAGCTAAGAGCTGAGAGCTGAGAGCTGAGAGCTGAGAGCTGAAAGCTGAGAGCTGAAAGCTGAAAGCTGAGAGCTGAAAGCTGAGAGCTAACTCCTTTATACTGATGGTCCTTATTTGGATAAATAGATACTAATTGATAACAAATAAGATTTTAAATAAGGGGTGCGCTCTGTTAAAGCACAGTATAGCTAGCTTTTTGACGGAGTATTGGAGCATAATATCAGTAATTGGGATTTTGAGCGGAATCCCGATAGGGAAACCGAAGATGGGTAAAATATTATGGACCATAAGTTTTTTTATGGATATATCCCACGGCCAATTACCGGGCACCAGTAACTTTTCCTAGGCTGGATCGCTTTCTTTTGGTTTGGCTGCTTTATCACAAAGCAATTCTGCTTAAAAGGCTAGAATTGAGCAGGCATAAAGCCTAAAGCGAGGGATTGTTTCTAGTATTGGATTTCGGTCCAGCAGTCTAGAAGAAACGAGGAGAAACCAGACAATCGAAAAATTCCCCAAGCGAGCGATCGCCCCCTAGAGGTTAGCCTAAGACGGGAGGCTATAGTTTCCCAGAAGGTTTATGTCCAGAAAAAGGACCGCGAAACTCGTTCGAGTTATATTTGGGTTTTGGGTTAGATACCAGAAACGGCTGGCTCTCTCTACCCCAAAATATCTGGGGGTATTGCTCGTTTGATGCTTTGGGCATTTTGCCTGAAGCTAACATCGGGCGTTGCAGGAAAAATTGAAATAAACTGCCCCGCGACGGAACGCGAGCGGCAATTAAGCCGAGAGGAAGACCATAACTAATCGACCGCATTCGGAAGAAAAGCGAAACACACCCATGAAAGCCATGCAAAACCAATTCACCATACATTTCTGGGGGGTGCGAGGGAGCATACCCTGTCCGGGTGCAGAGACCGTCCGGTACGGTGGCAATACTCCCTGCATTGAGATGCGGGTAGCTGGCAAACGCCTGATTTTTGATGGGGGCACGGGCTTGAGGGTTTTGGGACAATACCTGCTTTCGCAAATGCCAGTGGAAGCTTATATGTTTTTTACCCATACCCACTGGGATCACATCCAGGGATTTCCCTTTTTTGTCCCAGCCTTTATTCCTGGCAATAAGTTCCACATTCATGGAGCGATCGCGCCTACAGGTGCCACCATCGAGCAGCGCCTTAACGACCAAATGCTCCACCCGAATTTTCCAGTACCCTTGCAAATTATGGGTTCTCAACTCCAGTTTCAAGACTTGACTATTGGAGAATCAGTTGAGATAGGTGACGTCAAAATTGAAAATAAGCTCCTAAACCATCCCGGGGAAGCAATAGGCTATAGAGTTAACTGGCAAGGATACTCCGCAGCTTATATAACCGATACAGAACATTTTCCAGATCGTATTGATGAAAATGTACTGCTACTGGCTCGCGATGCGAATGTAATTATATACGATGCGACTTATACCGATGAGGAATATCACTCGGAAAAAACCAGTAAAGTGGGTTGGGGACATTCCACCTGGCAGGAAGCAGTCAAATTGGCCAAGGCAGCCAACGCGGAAAAACTGGTGATTTTCCACCACGATCCCCTACATAATGACGATTTCCTCGATAGGGTAGGAGAGCAAGTGGCAGAACAATTCCCTAATTCCCTAATGGCGCGAGAGGGACTATCAATCCAACTAATCCCTCCCTCTCCCGAACAAAAAAATAAGTAAGATAATTCATCTTTCATCTCCAAAGCATTGTCGCTTTGGTAGAAAGTAAGGCAATAGTTTAAATACCGTTAATGTCTAACGTTAATGTGTCAGAAAAATGCGTCAAAAGATTTTCCCTGTGGGTTGCCTCCTCTTTGACAACAGTTAAGACCCCAACTGCGGTTGCTCTGGGAAACTTTGATGGCCTGCATCAAGGGCATCGACGGGTATTAGAACCGATTTTGAATCGCTCGCTCGCTCCGAAAGAGGGCGGCGGGCAAGACACTTATGCCAGTGTTGTCACCTTTAATCCCCATCCTCAAGAATTTTTTTCCGGTCAACCTAGGGCACTGCTAACCCCCCATGCGGAAAAGGTGAAGTATCTAGAAGCAATGGGTGTGGAACAATTGGTTTTGCTCCCCTTTGACCGTACTCTCGCCAATCTCAGTCCCCAAGAATTTGTCGAAAATATTTTGGTGAGAAAGCTTATGGCTCGCCGCATTAGTGTTGGGGAAGATTTTCGTTTTGGACGTTCTCGGTCCGGCGGTTGTGAAGAGCTAAAAGCGATCGCCTCCTCATTCGGAGTTGAGGTATGTATTGCTCCTCTGAAAAAGTCCGAGGAAAAACGAATTGGTAGCTCTGCTATCCGACAAGCCCTAGAACTGGGCAACATTATCGAAGCCAAACGGCAATTGGGTCGCCCCTATACTGTTGTGGGTCGGGTAGTTCGGGGACAGCAGCTAGGTAGAACCATAGGATTTCCTACGGCCAATTTGCAACTGCCCCCAAATAAATTTTTGCCCCGTTATGGTGTCTATGCCGTGCGGGCAAGCTGGGGCAATAGTATCATCCCCCAAACATCGGCGTTGGGGGTTATTAATATTGGCTGTCGTCCTACAGTAGATGACAATGGGCTACCTACTGTAGAAGTTCACCTGCTGGATTGGTCTGAGGATTTATATGGAGAAACTATTACAGCCAGCTTGGAGCATTTCTTGCGCCCAGAAAAAAAATTTGCTTCTCTGTCGGAACTCAAGGATGGAATCGAAGCCGACTGCGCGATCGCTCGCAAGCTCCTGACAGGTTCTACGATCTAATTAATAACTGACTAAATGATTTGAAAACAATTAAATAGGGCTAAACGAATTATATTAGAGGGCGATCGCTAGATATATGGCGATCGCAAAAAACATAGGGCATAAACATATAGCAATCTGCTCATAGGTTACGAGATAGAACCGGATACAGAAAACCGGCGCGCATGAGTTAACGGGTTTCTCTGGTTTCTCACCCTATTGCGAATGATTTAAAAATGCTATAGCTCCTATAGATCCTAAGACCCTCAGTACCGAAAAAATAATACAAAAAAATAATGCGTGGTGGGATGCATACATGAGAGAACGTATTGAGCAGCTAACCGAAAACCTGGGTCGTACAATTGTAGGTAAAGCCGATGCTATTCGCCTGGTGCTAGTAGCTCTTTTTTCAGGAGGTCATGCTCTGTTGGAAGATGTACCGGGCGTAGGCAAAACTCTTCTAGCCAAGTCTTTAGCTCGTTCTATTGCGGGAGAGTTTAAGCGGATTCAATGCACTCCCGACCTTTTACCCACAGATATCACCGGCACGAACATCTGGAATCAGGGAACAAGTGAATTTGAATTTTTAGAAGGACCAGTATTTGCCAACGTTTTGCTAGCAGACGAAATTAACCGAGCCACCCCCCGCACCCAGTCCGCCTTATTAGAAGTGATGGAGGAACAACAAGTAACTGTAGATGGAGTGTCTCGCAACGTTCCCAAACCCTTTTTTGTTATTGCCACCCAGAATCCAATTGAATATCAAGGAACATTCCCCCTCCCAGAAGCACAAATGGATCGTTTCACCCTCTCTTTCTCCTTGGGATATCCTACAGAAATAGAGGAACTGCAAATGCTGCAAAGGCTTCAAGATGGTGCCAGCTTGTTTGACTTGCAGCCCTGCATAGAACTAGAAGAAGTCATTGAATTGCGTCGTTTGTGTGCCCAAGTTAAGGTAAAAAAATATTTACAACAATACATTATCAATTTAGTGCGATCGACCCGAGACCGGGAAGAAATTACCCTTGGCGTCAGTCCTCGCGGTACTGTTGCTTTGCAGCGAGCAACTCAAGCTCTAGCATTTGTAGATGGAAGAGACTATGCTATCCCAGACGATATCAAGTTTCTCGCCCCTCATGTCCTTGCTCATAGACTGATTCCATCGGGAGGACGCCGCGCTCGCACGATTGTCGAGCAATTGCTGCGCGAGATGCCAGGTCCCGACTAAAAATGGGAATTGGGCATGGGGCATGGGGCATGGGGCATGGGGCAAAAAAAAGCTTTCAGCTTATGCGCAAGAGCGCAGGCTGCGCTCTTCTGCTTTCAGCTTTCAGCTTTCAGCTTTTAGCTTTTAGCATGACCGCCTCCTGCTGACTGCTGACCGCTGAGAGCTGACCGCTTCGCTTGGGAAGAGCGGAATTGGGCATGTTCGCATTGGGCATTGTGACCCTACGCCCCGGAGGGCGGGCTACGCCTACGGCAGGCTCAGGATAAAATTGGGAAGAGCGGAATTGGGAAGAGCGGAATTGGGAATTGGGCAACCAACCCACACCCCACACCCCACACCCCACACCCTAGGTTGGGCGATTAAACGGATCTGATATTACACATTAACGATCCTCATGTGGTAGGGGTCAACGGCTGTTGACCCCAAGAGAGTGGTATTGGCTTTCCGGGTATGCATAAGTCCTGTATTGCAATAAAAACAAGAGCGAATTTCTCCCAAGGAAAACCAACCCGCTCCCCGCGACAGGGTGCGGGATCGGCGGGCTATTGGGGTGGGTTATCTTCTCGCCCCGGGGCTAGCTATTGGAGGCTTGCCAATGTCCGACTTGAGTCCAAGGCTTACTCCGCCGCAGCCCGGTTTTTTAAGGGAGAAATCTTTTCGACTGAAAATGCCTCCTTTCTAGGGTTTACTATCTTTCCATTAGAAAGGGTCGCGTTTAGTGGCCCTTAATTTATACAGCCCTTAGCTAGGGAGCTATTAGGGGTCGATGCAAGCCTCGCGACTTGCACCTCCCATTCAAAACCGAGCGTGCTAGTTTCCCAGCACTCGGCTCCTACCCTTTAGTCTCCTTGTTACGGATACCAGCTAAGTCCAATGCGGTCTTACTATCGTGGCAGTGCTGATGTAGCAATTGCAGGTTTTTGTATTCGTCGCTTCCCCCTTTAGACCTCGGGACAATGTGGTCCACTTCTAATTGGTCATCGGGCATGATGTAGTGACCGCACCAGGCGCATTTCCCTTTCTGCTTTTTGAGCAGTTTGGCAACAGGTTTTGGTGTTTCCGGGTGTTTACCCCTTCTTTCACTCCAGTAAACCCAGTTACCATCATATGGACTGGCTTCGGGTCTTACCACCTTATGTATCCTTGTCTCAGTGTCGCCATGCTTGATAAGTAGCTTGGGATTTGTTCCTTTGCTTCTGAAGACTTGTCGCCCATCTATTTGAGTGAAAAGATTCTCCAATGTTTTACCAAGTGACTTACGGCTCTTTCGGTAGTTTGCATACCCTCGCAGGATGTGCCGGAACTGATAGTCCTCTTCCCATAGGTCCGTTTTATCGCTGACAATGGAGTAGTAATTGCTCCATCCTTTGATGATAGGATTCAATTTGGTTATTAAGACATCAGTTCCTACCGATTTATAGTCCTCTACTACCTTCTTGAGGGCTTTGCGGTGATTCTTTCGGGCTTTGTCGCTTGCTCTTATGTAGGTCTTATGACCAATTAACCTGCTTCTGTGGCCTCCGGTTTTACCGCTGTGATGTTTGCCAACTTTCCATTGACGAATATTGAATCCTAAGAAATCAAACCCAGGCTCTTTTCCGTCTCTGGTATGCCGTATGCTCGTTTTGGCCTCGGATAGTTCTAGTCCCATATCCGCTAACCATTCTGAGACGAGTTCCTTACTCCTGAGAATGATTCCGATATCTTCATGTAGGACTACAAAATCGTCGGCATACCGAATTATTGTCGGTCTGTCTTTCTTTTTGAATCTCCCACATACGTCTCTTATCATTCCATCTAGTGCGATATTTGCTAGAAGTGGAGAAATTACGCCGCCCTGTGGCGTTCCTGCGGTGGTTTTGGCAAACTTCCTGTTTTCCATAATGCCTGCTTTCAGCCACTGCTTAATCTGCCTTTTGAGAGGCTTTATGGAGTCTATTTTGGCGAGCAGCGCACTATGGTCTATGCGGTCCCGCGCACTTGGATATGTCAGCATCTAATACCCATTTGGCAGTCTTATTTATACTCTGAAAGGTTCTTCCTATTGCGTCGTGGGCACTTCTGCCCGGGCGGAAGCCATATGAGGTTCCCTCGAATTTGGCCTCCCATTCTGGTTCTAATACCAACTTCCCGAGAGCCTGTTGGGCTCTGTCGTGCATAGTCGGAATCCCTAGAAGACGTTTTTCTTCCTTTCCTGGCTTTGGTATCCATATCCTGCGAACAGGTTTGGCTTTAGTACCTAGGTACAGTTCGTCTGCCATTTCCAGGCGTTGCTTAGGAGTTAGGGATTTTACACCATCTACCCCGGCAGTCTTTTTGCCCTGATTTAATTGGGATACAAGTCTCACTGCCAGTAACTTGGCGTAGTAAGACTTAGATAGTATTCTGGATAGCGATTTAGCTTTACGCTTATCACCGTTCTTAGTGGCTTGATAGATTCGCTTTTGCAACTTGAATACCTTGCGTTCTATATGAACCCAATTAATGGTATTCCATTCTCTCATCGGCTGGTGCCGTGCTTCAGACATATATATTGCTACATTTACTCACTATCTTGACTAAAAGGCGAAGCACGTCAGCATATCCGCAACCATTACAGTTGGGCATTAGCTTCTTGCTTCATCTCGCCCCAACATCCGCTAGCGCCCTATCTCACAGGGTTTATGCAACCTACGACCTGATTGCATAGCAAATGTTGGGTTATTTCGTTCCATGTGACAGGCCGTTTAACCACTTAGACCCATCCTATCCACCGGAGCCCCTATCTCGCCCATTCCATCTGCATACAGGTTTGGGAAGCTCTTTGACCATGTTTCGGTCGCGGCGTATCAGCCTTTTCGCCACTCATATGTAACGACGGTTATCAGATGTTTGCCCGCTCGGCTGGTCTCCTATGGTCTTGCTAGGGTGCAACCCTCATTGGCTTGAGTGTCTAATCCCATTGTCTCCCCGCTTAGGTCCAAACGTGAGAATTGTTCAAACTTAGGGATAGCGTTACCTTTTGTCCCGCTCGGTTCGGAAGGATCGGTAATCCGTATCTTCTTAGTACGTTGGTAAGAGATATTTGGTATCCTCTGGCCGGAATTTTAACTCCGTGAGGAACAGTCACACAGTTATCTAGGTAGCCTGTTCGCCAGACTTTTAATCCTAGACTGGGTTTCTGGTTGTGGCTTTCGCCTCTTCCTTTTGACCCAAACGAGTCGCACATACATACATATTAGCATGGTTTTGCTCGAACTTCAACATTGGATGGAAAAATTTTCTGCACTTTCTGCACTTCTCGCAGCTTCTGCATTGTCCTATACCCTAATGTTACAGCCTCGGTCGCGATTACTGGATCCCCGGCCAACAGATTTGCTGGCACTCAAAATATTAGCGTAAAAACATTATACTTAATTTGTATTTATTAAATCATAAAAATTAGTTTATTTCAAAGAATACGCTAAAAAAAGTAAAACCGATTTAATCGTAATTTATACCCAGTCTATGATTGATAGATTAACATTTTTACAATGTTTGCGAACTCACTGTTAGTCCGCTCGCGTTACCGTAAAGAGCGATCGCGAACTGACCGTTAGTTCTGAGCGGAGCGGCAGCGCACCCTACAAATAGAGTCCCTGCGTAAGTCCTGGGGAATTGAAAGATGCCGTATGATAGATAACATATAAGTAATTAGCAGTAAAGTTGGCGATCGCTATAGGATGCGGATTGCGATGCGGATTGCGGTGCGGATTGCCCACCCTAGACTTAAAACATTTCCCTCGGACGGACAAGCGCAAATTTACAAGCAAATTCTATATGTAGGGCTATAAATCAAATATATTGCTCTATATATAGAGTAATGTCCGATAGGCAAGGGGAAGTCCTAACAAAATAACTGAGGTAGTAAAATTAAGCATTGGAAAGCCCTAAGCGGGCATCATTGGCGATCGCAAATCGGTAAAATGATAGGATAAATACAATCTAAAAAACCGATTTTCATAAGCGATCGCCCATTGCCAACTCGAAAGAAGCGGCGGGCCGATTGCATTTAGCCATTATTAGCCACTGACCATCGCGCTTTCTGCCCCTATGCTAAAAACTCTTCTAGGCGATCCCAATGCTCGCAAGCTCAAGCGATTTCAACCTCTTGTCACGGACGTAGAAGTCCTAGAGCAAGATATAGAAGTCCTATCCGATGAAGAACTACGAGCAAAAACAACTGAATTCAAACAACGCCTCTCGAATGCCCGCAACGACAAAGAGGAAAAGGAGATTTTAGACGAGCTGCTGCCAGAAGCCTACGCAGTTGTGCGGGAAGCAGGTAGGCGCGTTTTGGGAATGCGGCATTTCGACGTACAAGTCCTAGGCGGCATTATCCTGCACCAAGGACAAATAGCAGAAATGAAAACCGGAGAGGGAAAAACTCTGGTAGCAACTCTGCCATCCTATCTAAATGCTCTGACCGGAAAAGGAGTACATGTCGTTACGGTGAATGACTACCTGGCTCGCCGGGATGCAGAATGGATGGGGCAGGTGCATCGATTTCTAGGATTGAGCGTGGGGCTGATTCAGCAGGGTATGGCACCAAGCGAGCGCCAAAAAAACTACGGTTGCGACATTACCTACTGCACTAACAGCGAATTGGGCTTTGACTACCTGCGGGATAATATGGCCACATCGATGGGGGAGGTAGTGCAGCGGCCCTTCAACTACTGCATTATCGATGAAGTCGATTCCATTTTGGTTGACGAAGCTCGCACTCCTTTGATTATTTCCGGACAAGTAGAGCGACCGACCCAGAAATACACCAGAGCCGCAGAAGTCGCTCGAGAACTGGAAAAAGAAGAACATTACGAGGTGGACGAAAAGGCCCGTAATATTATCTTATCTGATGAAGGATTTGAGGCAGCAGAGGAAATACTAGGAGTTCAGGATCTATACGACCCCAAGGATCCCTGGGCACATTATATATTTAATGCGATAAAAGCTAAAGAGCTGTTTGTTTTGGATGTAAATTATATCGTCCGCAATGAAGAGGTGGTTATTGTTGATGAATTTACAGGTCGAATAATGCCCGGTCGCCGATGGAGCGATGGTTTGCATCAGGCAATCGAGGCTAAGGAAAGGGTGGATATTCAGCCGGAGACCCAGACCTTAGCAACGATTACTTACCAAAACTTTTTCCTGCTATATCCGAAGTTGGGAGGGATGACGGGAACGGCCAAGACGGAAGAGGCGGAGTTTGAACGGATTTATAACCTGGAAGTTACTGTAATTCCTACCAACAAAAGCTTGAAGCGCCGGAACCTATCGGATGTGGTTTATAAAACAGAAGAAGGGAAATGGAATGCGATCGCTCAGGAATGCGCGCAATTTCACCAGGAAGGCCGCCCAGTATTAGTGGGCACCACTTCTGTGGAAAAATCGGAGTTGCTTTCCCGGCGTTTGGGCAGTCTAGAAATTCCCTATCAACTTCTCAACGCCAAGCCAGAAAATGTCGAGCGAGAGTCAGAAATTGTCGCCCAAGCCGGTCGAAAGGGATCGGTGACAATCTCCACTAATATGGCTGGCCGAGGAACAGATATTATTCTGGGCGGGAATGCTGAATTTATGGCGCGCCTGAAAGTGCGAGAATATTTAATGCCCCGCATCGTTAAGCCTGAAGATGAAGATAAACTGAGCGCAAAAAAAGTACCGGGTATAGAGATTGCTAAGCAAGCTGAGGGATTTGGGTCGGAAAACAAGACCAAGGGCAAAGACTGGAAGGTAGCTCCGGAAATTTTCCCTACCCAAATCAGCCAGGAAACAAAAAAAAGTCTCAAAGAAGCGGTAGATTTTGCCGTAGGACTATATGGGGAACGGAGCTTGTCGGAGCTGGAGGCAGAAGATAAGCTGGCAATTGCTTCGGAAAAAGCACCTACCAACGAGCCGGTGATTCAAAAGCTGCGGGAAGCATACAATCGCGTTCGCGAGGAATACGAAACAGTAACCAGCGCCGAACATGAAGAAGTGATAGGTCTGGGGGGCTTGCATGTCATCGGTACGGAACGCCACGAGTCGCGCCGGATTGATAACCAGTTGCGAGGACGCGCCGGACGACAAGGAGACCCGGGCTCTACTAAATTTTTCCTCAGCTTGGAAGATAACCTGTTGCGGGTTTTTGGCGGCGATCGCGTCAAAGCCTTAATGGAAGCGTTTAAGGTGGATGACGATATGCCCATCGAGTCGGGAATGCTAACTCGTTCTTTGGAAGGGGCTCAGAAAAAAGTCGAGACTTATTACTACGACATCCGCAAACAGGTATTTGAATACGACGAGGTTATGAACAACCAGCGTCGGGCTATCTATGCGGAACGGCGACGAGTTCTCGAAGGATACGACCTGAAAGAGCAGGTAATTCAATATGCCGAGCTGACTATGGATGACATTGTGAATTTTTATGTCAACCCCGATCTGCCCTCGGAAGAATGGGATCTGGCCAAATTAGTCGATAAGGTCAAAGAATTTGTCTATCTGCTGCGCGACCTAGAACCCCAGCAATTGGAAGACTTGACTATTGACGAAATCAAAACCTTCCTGCACGAACAAGTTCGGATTGCCTACGACATGAAAGAGGAACAAGTTGATAAAATTCAGCCCGGACTAATGCGCCAAGCAGAAAGGTTCTTCATTTTGCAGCGAATTGATACCCTCTGGCGAGAACACCTGCAACAGATGGATGCCTTGCGGGAATCAGTCGGCCTGCGCAGCTACGGTCAAAAAGATCCTTTGATTGAGTACAAGAGCGAGGGCTACGAACTGTTCTTAGATATGATGACGGATATTCGCCGGGATGTCGTTTATTCTGTATTCCAGTTCCAGCCACAGACGCAACCAGCGGTGGAGCAAACGGCAGTTGGTTAAGGGTATAAAGACCAGACAAAAGGAAACCCGGCTTTTTAGAAAAGCCGGGTTTCTGGCCGAGCGTTAGATACGAAAGAAACCCGGCTTTTCCAAAAAGCCGGGTTTCTGGCCTTTGTGGCGAAGGTATTGTTGAAAAAACCGGGTTTCTGGCCGCTCGTTAGATACGAAAAGAAACCCGGCTTTTCCAAAAAGCCGGGTTTCTGGCCGCTCATAGAACGCAAAGAATAAAGGAATTGCTATATGCCTTGGGATATATACAAAAGTGCGATTCGTCCGATTATTTTTTCTGGAGTGAAGCCGGAGCCAGAATGGTGGCACGATCGCTCTTTGCAAATACTCGGCTGGCTGGAACGAGAAAGAATCAAAAATAGAAGAGCGAGCCTAGAAAATAGCAATATAGAAAATATTAAACTAGAAAAAGAACTCCGGGTTAGGGGTTCTAGATTTAGCGCTGCCAACTGGGTGCTATCTCAATTAGCTCAGTCCTACTGCCTGAACGATGGCCGCTTAGAGACATCCTTATGGGGATTGCATTTCCCCAATCCCCTCGGACTGGCCGCCGGATTTGACAAAAACGGCCTAGCTGCTGGAGTCTGGCCTAACCTTGGCTTTGGCTTTGTAGAATTGGGCTCGGTGACATTTCACCCCCAACCAGGAAACCCCCGTCCCCGGATGTTTCGCTTGCCAGAAGATAGAGCAGCACTCAATCGCATGGGTTTTAATAACCAGGGGGCAGCGGCTTTAGCAGCAAAATTATCTCTGTCTTTCGATCGAAGATGCGATCGCTCGGCGGATAAAAGACAGTCTAGACAGTCGAGCGATCGCCAAATTCCCATAGGCATAAATCTGGGCAAGTCAAAAATTACGCCCTTAGAAGACGCACCAAGAGATTATTTAGCCAGCTTTCGGCTTCTGAAAGAATGGGGCGACTATTTCGCAGTTAATGTCTCTTCTCCGAATACCCCCGGCTTGAGAAGTCTTCAAGACAGCCAAAAACTTAGCCAAATTCTAGAAACTTTGCAACAGGAGAATCGGGGCAGCAAGCCAATTTTGGTAAAAATTGCTCCAGACTTGGAATGGGAGGCGATCGCCGAAGTTGTAGAAGTTGCCAAAACCTACCAGTTAGCGGGTATTATTGCCACCAATACCACCATTAGTCGCGACGCTCTAAAAACCCGCGCCATTGCTTTGACCGGCAACTCTCCTAAAGAAGAAGCCGGTGGAATCAGTGGGGAGCCTTTGCGCGATCGTTCCACAGCAGTAATTCGCTTCCTTTGGCAGCAAACTCGGGGTCAAATCCCGATTATTGGCATCGGCGGCATCTTTACTGCTGAAGATGCCTGGGAAAAAATTACTGCAGGCGCTAGTTTGCTAGAAATCTACACGGGTTTAATTTATGAAGGTCCCCTTATGGTAAGGGAAATTCTAGAAGGGCTATTGCAAAAACTAGAAGAGCGAGGCTTAAACAACCTTTCTGATGCAGTCGGTCTTGAATAGAGTTTTGAGTTTTGAGTTTTAAGTTTTAAGTTTTAAGTTTTAATAGGACTTACGCATTAACTCGCTCGGTCGGGGCAACCACGGGGGGATTGCCCCTACAAAACACTATATTTGGGTATTTTGCGTAAGTCCTATTTAAGTTTTATAGCACTACGCAAATAAGTTAGGACATTCAAACTTAGTCAGAGACTACTTTTGACTTTTGACTTTTGACTTGCGCGTAGCGCTATAATAGGACTTACGCAAATTGTAGAGGTGCGCCCTAAGTGTAGGGGTCAACGGCCGTTGACCCCTACCAGATATAGAGGTAATGCGTAAGTCCTGTTTAAGTTTTAAGTTTTGAAGAAATGAGAGTTTTAGCGGCTCTCCACACTTCCCACACTTCCCACACTTCCCACACTTCCTACACTTCCTACACCCCACACCCCACACTTCCCACACCCTACACCCCACACCCTACACCCCACACCCCACACTTCCCACACTTCCCACACCCTACACCCCACACCCTACACCCTAGACTCCACCATAGGCGCGATATCGTAAACATCGAGATTGGTTGTATTTGTGAGGGGAGAGAGATTTGTGAAATATTTTTTTCTTACTGAAGGTTGGAGCGTTGCTCGCGTGTGGGGATTAGACGGAGTATGGAACGAACTGGCATGGCGGCGATCGCCCCAAATCGAGCGGATGAATCTCTGCATCGTCGAGAATGACGAGACCATGTGGCTCTATAAGGTGGAAGAGGCCGTGATTATGGTAGAAGTCAAGCCTGGGGAAAAAGGGTCCAGTAAGCAAGCCATAGGACAAGTAATGCTAAAACGCTTGATGAGTGCAGAACAAGCGATCGAGCGTCTTGGGGCCTCAGAAGCAATCTGCCAAATTGTCAAAGGCAGCCTCCAGAATTGACCAAAATCAAACCCCAAATCGCATTGGCGAAAATATTTGCAATTGGTGTCGCAAAAAGTTACACTTCTTTAAATACTCTCATAAAAGGCGGAGGCAGCCATCCAACTGCCTCCACCATTCACTCTTATGGGTCCGTCTGGACTCTGTAACCTTAATAAAAGGCTACAAAACACATCAAAGTAAAAAATCCGTAAGGAGGAAGTGTAGTCAATGGGACTACCGTGGTATCGAGTCCACACAGTCGTTCTGAACGATCCGGGACGTCTGATTTCAGTACACCTAATGCATACAGCCCTGGTTGCAGGGTGGGCGGGGTCCATGACCCTATACGAACTAGCCATTTTCGATCCGAGCGATCCAGTTTTAAACCCCATGTGGCGCCAGGGGATGTTCGTCATGCCCTTCTTGGCTCGTCTTGGCGTAACTGACTCCTGGCGGGGTTGGAGCCTGACTGGCGGAACCGCTACAGATGTTGGCTTTTGGAGCTTTGAAGGAGTAGCGCTAGCCCATATCGTCCTATCCGGTCTGCTTTTCTTAGCTGCAGTCTGGCACTGGGTCTATTGGGATTTGGAACTATTTACAGATCCGCGCACTGGCGAACCCGCTCTGGATTTGCCCAAAATGTTTGGCATCCACTTGTTCTTATCCGGACTTCTCTGTTTTGGGTTTGGTGCTTTTCACCTCACCGGTCTATTTGGCCCGGGGATGTGGGTTTCTGACCCTTATGGCCTCACGGGTCACGTCCAACCCGTAGCGCCGGAGTGGGGGCCAGATGGTTTTAACCCCTTCAATCCTGGTGGGATTGTCGCTCACCACATTGCAGCGGGGATTGTCGGTATTATCGCTGGTATCTTCCATTTAACAGTTCGGCCGCCGGAACGGCTCTATAAGGCTCTGCGGATGGGGAACATTGAAACGGTCCTCTCTAGCAGTATCGCTGCTGTATTTTTCGCAGCCTTCGTTGTCGCCGGAACCATGTGGTATGGAAATGCCGCTACTCCGGTGGAGCTGTTTGGACCGACCCGCTATCAATGGGATTCCGGTTATTACCAACAAGAAATTGACCGGCGAGTTCAAGCTAGCTTGGCAGAAGGGAAAACCCAAGAAGAAGCCTGGGCAGCGATTCCAGAAAAGCTGGCTTTCTACGATTATATAGGCAATAGCCCAGCCAAAGGCGGCCTGTTCCGCGTTGGTCCTATGAACAATGGCGATGGTCTCGCAGAGGGCTGGCTCGGACATCCAGTATTTAAGGATAAGGAAGGTCGGGAACTGACCGTGCGTCGGATGCCCAACTTCTTTGAAACCTTCCCCGTCATCTTAACTGACGCCGATGGCATCATTCGGGCCGACATTCCCTTCCGTCGTGCTGAATCCAAATACAGCATCGACCAAACTGGGGTTACGGTTACCATCTACGGTGGGGAACTAAACGGTCAAACCTTTAGCGACCCAGCCCTCGTTAAGAGGTACGCTCGTAAAGCCCAGCTTGGCGAGCCCTTTGAATTTGACCAAGAAGTTTTCGGTTCTGATGGGGTGTTCCGTACCAGTCCTCGCGGTTGGTTTACCTTCGGACATGCCTGTTTTGCCCTGCTCTTCTTCTTTGGTCATATCTGGCACGGCTCTCGTACCATCTTCCGAGATGTGTTTGCGGGTATCGATGCCGATCTTGGCGAACAGATTGAGTTTGGTCTCTTCCAGAAGTTGGGTGACGTGACCACCCGGAAACAGGAAGGCTAAATCTCGGTCCCCAAAAGACTAAAAAATGCTGAAAAAAGGTCTAACAGCCACTCTTTGTGGAATTTGTTAGACCTTTTTTCTATTGCTTGATAGACTTAGATCGACGGTATTGTCAGGAATTTATGCTATGGAAAGTGTCGCTTACATCTTGATTCTCGCCTTGACTCTGGGGTTGTTCTTCTTTGCCATCGCTTTCAGGGAGCCCCCTCGGATTGAAAAATAGTTCGCTTTGCGTGCCCGTTGGAACAAGAGCGAACTGAGCCACCCCACTCCTAAGGGTTAGATTTATGATAAGACTTACGCTTTCTGGCCAGATAACCGCGCTACATCAGCGCGAAGGACTGCGCCCGAGCGCACTCTGCACTCTATACTCTATATACACCCTATATATAGAGTCTCTGTGTCAGTCCAGTCCCGATCTATTATCTTTTAGGAGTGGGTTATCTCGGTTCGCTCTTTTACCATTGCTGTAGTATATATAACAAAAATTGCGCAAATTAGCAAATATAACGCTATATATAGAGTAAGCTACTATATTAGCACCCTACATTTTTCTATTTGTAGTTTTAGTATAAGTATTGCTACTCATAAGAATAGATGTTGATGGGGTGACTTACAATTTAAGAGAAAAATTGCCCTCCGACCCCTATGGATTTAGATTATAGATAGTTGTTTTTGAATTTGGCAGAATTAACCGGAATCCAAAAACAACTATCTATAATCTAAACAAAGTACCTATGAAGGTTGCTGCTTGTATCCGTAGGTTAGGGCTGGAAACTAACCCTAAGTCCGTCTTGCCAAGAGGACTGTGTTTATGCAATGTCCATTTTGCCAGCACACAGAAAGTAGGGTTCTAGAGTCGCGCTCGGCAGAATCAGGTCAAAGCGTCCGCAGACGCCGAGAATGTTTGCAGTGCAAGCGTCGCTTTACAACCTACGAACGAATTGAATACGTTCCCGTAACTGTGATTAAGCGCGATGGCGATCGAGAGTCCTTCGATCGCTCCAAATTATGGCGCGGAATAGTAAGGGCCTGCGAAAAGACTGATGTGGACCCAGGGCGGATTGAATCCCTAGTGGATGAAATTGAGGCTGGGTTACAGATTCGCACTCTCCGAGAAGTGACCAGCAACGAAATTGGATCTTTGGTTCTTTCTCGCCTCCAGTCTCTCAACGAGGTGGCCTATATCAGGTTTGCCTCGGTTTACCGAAAATTCCAAGGTATTCGGGATTTTGTCGATACCTTGGAACAGTTCCAGGCAGAGTTGCAAGCTCGGGGAAGGGCAACTGGAGAATCTGGCGAAACACCAGAGTCATCCCAGGAAGCAGGGATAAAAGAAGCTATAGCAGACCCAAAACGGCCTGAATACCCGATCGGCCACCCAAAAGGATAGGTCTTTCTCTTATTCCGACCGTGTTGGTAATGCTGCCGCAGAACACCTCCCTTTGCGGAAGAGGGGTGAATGTTTTTTGTGGCTATGTTGGCAAGTTACAAGAAATAGTCTATGCTTAAGTGTCCCTTGCTTAGATTTTCCCTTCCAATGATTGTTGGGCGACTCTATCAAATTTAGTAGCTCGAATTAAGACGCTCGAATTAAGACGCTCAAATTTAGGCGCTAATATACCGCCAGCCATCTGGTAAGTTGGTTGAGCCGAGAAACCTGGAAGGAGATTACGCGGGCGCAAGTCTGTTAAAGCTGCGCTCTATTTAGCTGGTCTAACTTTGGGGCAAGGCAATTGCTGAGGTTCGCCATTGGGGACTAGGGGTAGGGTGCTCTTGTGTGGGGCGCTCTTGTGTAGGGAAACTTCACACTATTTCCCGACCGCTTTCGGGAGCTGGAAAGTCCTACGGGAACTCTGGATTCGGGTTTAAATTGGGAACGATCCCGGTTGTCAAAAAAAACGGTGACAACCCCGAGCGAGTCAACACCCTAGACTAGGGGACTAGGGGACTAGGGGACTAGGGGACTAGGGATGGGCAGTGTTCCCTTGCTCCCCCGGGTCTCCGGGTCTCACTCTGTCTTAAACGGTCCCTCGGCTCGCCTTTTAGTCTCCTTGTCTCCCCAACCCCTAAGTCCCCGGGTCTGCCTGTCTCCCCAACCCCTAAGTCCCCGGGTCTGCCTGTCTCCCAATTAGCGGGAGTCTAATAGGAGGCTCCCAATCAAAATCTACACCAAAAATCTGCACAATACACTCGTTATTACGGAGAACAATCCCAGGAAACAATACGCATGGTCAATCAGAACACATTAGTTAAAGATATTGGTTTTACTCACGAAGATTTTGCGGCCCTGCTCGACAAATACGACTATCACTTTAGCCCTGGGGATGTCGTAGCCGGAACGGTATTCAGTCTAGAGCCAAGGGGCGCTCTGATTGACATCGGCGCTAAAACAGCGGCCTATATCCCCATCCAGGAAATGTCTATCAACCGGGTGGAGACTCCAGAAGAGGTTCTTCAGTCGAACGAAACCCGGGAATTTTTTATTCTTACCGATGAAAATGAAGATGGTCAGCTAACGCTGAGTATCCGACGCATTGAATATATGCGGGCTTGGGAGCGCGTGCGGCAACTACAACAAGAAGATGCCACAGTGCGCTCCCAGGTTTTTGCTACCAATCGCGGTGGAGCGTTGGTAAGAATTGAGGGATTGCGAGGCTTTATCCCCGGTTCTCATATTAGTACTCGTACCCCCAAGGAAGAACTGGTCGGACAAGAATTGCCTCTTAAATTCCTGGAGGTGGACGAGGATCGCAATCGTCTGGTCCTCAGCCACCGACGGGCTCTGGTCGAGCGCAAGATGAACCGTCTCGAAGTGGGTGAAGTAGTAATTGGAACTGTTCGCGGGATTAAGCCTTACGGTGCTTTCATCGATATCGGCGGCGTGAGCGGCCTGCTGCATATTTCTGAAATTTCCCACGATCACATCGATACTCCCCACAGCGTTTTCAATGTCAATGACGAACTCAAAGTTATGATTATTGACTTGGATGCAGAACGGGGTCGAATTTCTCTGTCAACAAAACAGCTAGAGCCAGAACCGGGCGATATGGTCAAGAACCGGCAGGTGGTCTATGACAAGGCAGAAGAGATGGCAGCTAAGTTCCGGGAGCAAATGCGAGCGAAACTCGAAGGCCAACTGCAAGCTCCAGAACCAGAAGCAGAAGCAGCAGCCCCAGAACCAGAACCAGAAGCAGCAGCCCCAGAACCAGAAGCAGAAGCAGCAGCTCCAGAACCAGAAGCAGCAGCTCCAGAAGCAGAAGCAGCAGCTCCAGAACCAGAAGCAGCAGCTCCAGAAGCAGAAGCAGCAGCTCCAGAACCAGAAGCAGCAGCCCCAGAACCAGAAGCAGCAGCTCCAGAAGCAGCAGCCCCAGAACCAGAAGCAGCAGCTCCAGAACCAGAAGCAGCAGCTCCAGAACCAGAAGGAGCAGCTCCAGAACCAGAGCAAGAGGCAGGGGAACAAGTGGAGGCTAGCGCTGAGGATAACGTTTCAGAAAAGGAAGTTATACCAAGCTCTTCTACAGAAGATTAGATTCTTCTTATATATGAACGTGCAAACGGCGGTTGATTTGGTCAAAATCAACCGCCGCGTTGCACCTTTTAGGAAGAGCCCCTATTTTTTGTCTTTTGGCGTGCAATTTATAGGAGTTGACAATCTTGACAGGGATTCAATGTCGGGATGTAAGGTTTGATGATATCGAAGCTGTTATTTTTGATAAAGATGGCACTCTGGCGAATTCAGGAAGTTTTTTGCGCTCCCTGGGACAGAAGCGATCGCGCCTAATTGATGCCCAGATTCCTGGAGTGGGGGAGCCTTTATTGATGGCCTTTGGCATCGCCGACGATAACCTCGATCCCACTGGCTTGATGGCTGTGGGCAGCCGCCGGGAAAATGAAATCGCTGCAGCGGCTTATATTGCAGAAACGGGTCGGGGATGGTTGGAATCTCTCGAAATTGCCCGTAAAGCATTCGATGAAGCAGAGAAGGTATTTGGGAATGAGGGACCTGCTCCAATGTTTGAGGGCTCCCTGGAAGTGCTAAAGTTGCTATCGGGGAAGGGTCTGAAATTGGGAATTCTCTCGGCAGATACCACAGATAAAGTCCAGGACTTTGTCTCCCACCACCAGCTCGAAAATTATATTGAACTTGCGATGGGTGTGGATTCTGGTCCGAGCAAGCCGGATCCATCTTTATTTATAAAAGGCTGCCAGTCTCTCGGAGTCGAACCGGCCGCAACTCTGATGGTGGGGGATTCCCCAGTAGATATTGAGATGGCTAAGCGAGCCGGTGCTGCCGGTTGCATTGGGATCGGTTGGGGGAAGCCGAGAGGCGATCGCCTGGAAGGAGCCTCAGTAGCGATCGCTCGTCTCAATGAAATCCGAGTTATATCCTAAAAATTGTTATACTCGGCGCGGGAAGCATCATAGGAGATTTTTTGCGGCATACTTGCCAAGCATTAGAGATCTAGTTGAGGGTTCGGGCAGGAGGAGCGATCCCTCTTCAAAGCCAAACCGTTCGCTAGAATCATAGCCACTATATATGTAAGGAGGAACAATCTTTGTCTCGTAGATACCTTTTTAGCTCGGAATCCGTTACCGAAGGGCATCCAGATAAAATTTGCGACCAGATTTCCGATACTGTTGTCGATGCTCTGCTCTCCCAAGACCCCAAAAGTCGCGTAGCTGCAGAAGTAGTAGTAAACACTGGTTTGGTTCTCATTACCGGCGAAATCACGACTAAAGCCCAAGTCAACTATGTGAATCTGGCCCGAAAAAAAATTGCCGAAATTGGCTACACCGATGCCGATAACGGTTTTTCTGCCAGCAGTTGCTCGGTATTGGTGGCCCTCGACGAACAATCTGCCGATATCGCGCAAGGGGTAGATGCGGCCCGAGAAACTCGCGAGGAAGCAAGCGAAGAAGAATTAGATGCTATTGGTGCCGGCGACCAAGGCTTGATGTTTGGCTATGCTTGCAACGAGACTCCAGAACTAATGCCGATGCCGATTAGTCTGGCACATCGAATTTCGCTAAAGCTGGCAGCGGTGCGGAAATCTGGCCAACTGCCTTATCTGCGTCCCGATGGTAAAACCCAGGTGACGGTTGCCTATGAAGATGACAAGCCGGTAGGTATTGATACGATTCTGATTTCTACCCAACATGCGGCGACGATTGGGGAGTTGACCGATAACGATGCGGTTCAAGCCAAGATTAAAGAAGATCTCTGGTCTGCTGTGGTGGAACCAGTGTTTGCCGATATCGACGTGAAGCCGGACGACCAAACCAAGTTTTTGGTGAATCCGACGGGCAAATTCGTGATTGGCGGACCTCAAGGAGATTCCGGACTGACAGGTCGCAAAATTATTGTGGATACCTATGGCGGCTACTCTCGCCACGGCGGCGGCGCTTTTTCGGGTAAGGATCCCACTAAGGTCGATCGCAGTGCTGCTTATGCTTGCCGGTATGCGGCTAAAAATATCGTAGCCGCAGGTTTGGCTGATAAATGCGAAGTGCAGCTAAGTTATGCGATCGGCGTGGCACGACCCGTGAGCATCTTAATTGAAACTTTTGGCACTGGCAAAGTGGATGAAGAGCGATTGCTGGAAGTAGTTCGGGATAATTTTGAGTTGCGTCCGGCGGGAATTATCCAAGCTTTTAATTTACAGCGGTTGCCTGGAGAACGGGGCGGTCGCTTTTTCCAAGATGTGGCCGCTTATGGGCATATGGGACGAAACGATTTAGATCTGCCTTGGGAAGCAACGGATAAAGTAGAGTTGCTTAAGGAAGCTTTTGCCCCAGCTCTGGCTGCCGCTCGCTAGAAGAATAAGCTAGTAGTCTGTCAAGAGGGCATTAGAAGCCTCCCCTCCCGGGAGGGGGTCGGGGGGTGGGTAGCATTGGGCATTGTCCTGGAAGGGACGACCTTGCTACCTATCAAAGCTGCCTTGACAAGCTAGTAGCTGTTAACAAACAAACGAAGCCCGCATTTCCTGCGGGCTTCGTTTGTTTTTGGGGTGGGTGTTGAGGAGCAAGGGGAGCGAGGTGGCGGTTGCTTGTCTCTTGCTAATCCGCGCCCTTAGTCGCTCGGGGAGGCGATCTCCCTTTTATGCTTGCGCTTAAGTGCGGAAGCGACGCCGAAAGCGCCCATCCCCACTAGACCCAATACCGTACCGGGTTCGGGAACTGCAGTGGGACCACCGGGATGGGTCGTTATTTCCTTGACCTTTACATCCACGAAGGCATTGGTGAAAGAAGTGGCGGTGTCGCCCCCCGCTCGCAGCAAATTCAAGTCCCAAGCGGCACCGTTTGTTGCCCAGGCCAGATCTACATAGTCTGTTTTATTCGTGCTGTTGTCCCTTGGATTTGCTTCGGAAACTGCCACGCCTCCCGCAGTTTTTATAAAGCCCCCCGTCCCGTCTGCCCGGTAGGCATTTCCTTGGTGGTCAACGCCGAGAGCCTGGTTGCCGCTTCCATCTGCAAAGTTATAGCTGAGTACGGCATTGAGCAGAGCATTATTTTCCTCTTGGAATTCATCGAGGATGGTTTGATAGGTCAGATGATTGAAGTCCGGATGGATATCCCGGTCTTCATCCGTAACCAGGATCAGGTTAACTGCAGCTCCTTCGCGGAAGGTGTACTCATTGAGGGCGTGGTTAAGAGCCTGATAGCCATCCTCAAAGCCACCGCTTGCTGTCAATTGGTTTGTGGCAGAGGCAAAGTCGCTCGCGCTACCAAAGAGACTTGACCCGCTGCCGACATTGTAGGAATAGCCGAGCAAATTGTCGCTAAGGCCGCCGTAGCCTACGAGGCCGTATTGGTTGTTAGTAACTCCCGCTGCCTGCAGGGCGACATCCAGGTCGTTAATCATGCCGCGAATCCAGTCGTGTTCGCCGCTCATAGAGCCGGATTCGTCAATGACCACAATGGTGTCGGTGAATCGGGCGGCCCATGCTGCTGGAGCTAGAGTTAGGGCGATCGCTACGGCTCCTAGGGGGAGAACCTTATTCAACGCGGTCATTACCCCCACGACCCTGGTCGATCCATACCCCTTTTCTGGGCGAAAATCATCGATTTTCATCGTTTTTTGACTCCCTAATGCTAAACGTCATTTTTTTCTTGTCTTTTAGGACTTACGCTTTATCGTCAGCTCGTTACCGCAGGGTGCGCGTAGCGCATACTCTATATATTTCTGGTGCTAGTTGCGCACCCTACATTTGGCGTCTATGCGTAAGTCCTGTTTTTTCTTGTCCCTTCTGTGGATGGCAAGAGCCAAATCTGCCATTAACCATCTTTCGGAGCAGGGCAAGCCTTTGCAGCTAGCGAGACAGAGCGAACAAGCCTATCGCGAACGAGTGCTGCAATCGAACGCGCGATCGCTCTTTCTCCCCTATCTCAAGCCGAACAACTATCAACAGGAAAGAGCTTATAGGAATAATTTTTACGGACTGCTAATTCGGGTTCCTTCTTATAAAAACTATAATACCAACTTAAGCTATAAATTTACTTTAATAAAATTTCATCTATTTTATTTCAAACGGGTAAATTAAGCAGGACCTTGGCCAAATTTTTAAGGCACGCAATTCGCGGCCTGGGGGCAAGCCCGGTTCTGGGCAGCGAATCAAAC
This sequence comes from Oscillatoria sp. SIO1A7, assembly GCA_010672965.1. Lineage (GTDB taxonomy): Bacteria > Cyanobacteriota > Cyanobacteriia > Cyanobacteriales > Laspinemataceae > SIO1A7. The sequence goes on along the minus strand of JAAHFN010000082.1, from coordinate 317 downwards.
CGCTCTCTATATCTGGAAAAGCTTGCTGCGTAAGGGTTTGCCAGTCTCTAGTTGCGAAGGCCAGCCTATAGTACGAGGAAACTCCGGAAACTCCCCATGCCAGTTCCACAACATTCTTTCTTCATTTCTTCACTAAAACTTTAAATTAAGGGGTTGACATTGCCTTTGATCGATCGCTACCCCCAGTAGATAAGTAGTTAAGCAAAATTAATTGTATATTCTCCTTGCCCAAAGTTTATAAGAATATTTTCTACGGCCTCTTCCAAATGAGAGAAACTTTCATAAGCGTCTATTCCCAACCATTTATATTTAATGAA
>JAAHFN010000081.1 GCA_010672965.1 Oscillatoria sp. SIO1A7 | reverse complement strand
TTCATTAAATATAAATGGTTGGGAATAGACGCTTATGAAAGTTTCTCTCATTTGGAAGAGGCCGTAGAAAATATTCTTATAAACTTTGGGCAAGGAGAATATACAATTAATTTTGCTTAACTACTTAGCTGAGAGCTAAAAGCTGAAAGCTGACTGCTGACTGCTGAGAGCTGAAAGCTATACCAATAATTTACTGGCCATCCAAACAGCGCTCGATAGTTGCCAGCACCGACTGACCGAGGGCATCCAGGTCGTAGCCGCCTTCGAGTCCAAACAAAATTCGCCGGGTTAATTGCAAGCAATAATCTGTAAAAATGCCAAAATCTTGCGGTTGCAAATTAATTCCCGCTAAGGGGTCGGCAGCATTAGCGTCGTATCCGGCACTAACGATTAATAAATCCGGCTGGAAGCTGGTTAAAAAAGGCATTACCCGTTCTTCAAATACTGTCCGGTAATCGGCACTGTCGCTACCGGGAGGCATGGGAAGATTGAGAACGTTATTATGGGCTCCTCGCTCGTCGGGGCGGCCGGTGCCGGGATAGCAGGGAAATTGGTGGGTGGAACAGTAGGCAATTTGGGGGTTATTTTCGACGATTTCTTGGGTGCCATTGCCGTGATGTACGTCCCAGTCGAGAATCGCTACTCGTTCGACTCCGGGTCGGTCCAGGGCATAGCAAGCGGCGATCGCAGCGTTGGAAAACAGGCAAAATCCCATGCCGCGATCGCTTTCCGCATGGTGTCCGGGGGGCCGAGCCAAGACAAAAGCCGGTTCTCCGCTTGCCAAGACCCTATCCGTCCCGTCGAGCCAAGCGCTCGCCGCCAGCAAAGCAATCTCATAACTGCGGGGAGAGACGGGGGTATCGAGATCCAGGCGACCGCCACCATCTTGGGCAGTTGCTTTGACTAGCCCGATATGGCTCCTGGTATGGACTTTCTTTATGGCGGGCAGCAGATCTCTTGTAGCTACTGGTGTAGGCACTTGCCATTCTACCATCGCAGCCCAGGGCGCGGATTTTAAAGCTTCTACTATTGCGGTCAATCGCTCCGGTCGCTCCGGGTGAAAGCGTCCCGTGAGGTGTTGCAGAAAATCTTCGGAGTAGATTACGGGTATCATGGTCAAAAATTCGTAAGTTTGCAGGGAAGGGAAAATGAAAAAAAAGGGGATGCGATCGCTCCTTTTTAGGCAGTATTGTGGTACAATATTAAGGAGGATTGGGAACTATTTGAAACTCAGATAGCAAAACCCAAGATTTCAGTCAATTTTGGCTGCCGATATATCGCATTTTTGGAGTTTTTTCCGTTTTTGGAGTTTTTCACTGTATGACGACATCCCAGGAGCGAATAGTCCCCACGGATCTGAGGAACGAAATGTCCCGCTCTTATCTAGAATACGCTATGAGCGTAATTGTAGGTCGAGCGCTACCAGATGCCAGGGACGGGCTCAAGCCGGTACACCGGCGCATCCTCTACGCCATGCACGAATTAGGCTTGACGCCGGATCGCCCTTTCCGGAAGTGCGCCAGGGTGGTGGGGGAAGTGCTGGGTAAATACCATCCCCACGGCGATACAGCAGTGTACGATGCTTTGGTGCGGATGGCTCAGGATTTCTCGATGCGATCGCCGCTAATCCGAGGCCACGGGAACTTTGGCTCCATTGACAACGACCCGCCAGCGGCAATGCGTTACACGGAATGTCGCTTGGACGCGGTTAGCACTGATGCCATGCTGCGGGACATCGACTCGGAAACCGTTGATTTTGCAGATAATTTCGACGGTTCTCAGCAGGAACCAGTGGTGCTTCCGGCGCGAATTCCCCAGCTATTGCTAAATGGTTCTTCCGGTATCGCCGTGGGCATGGCCACAAACATTCCCCCTCACAATTTGGGAGAATTGATTGACGGTCTAGTGGCATTAATCCAAAATCCAGAAATTACCAATAGCGAATTAAGACAACATATTCCCGGACCGGATTTCCCCACCGGCGGCCAAATTTTAGGAGTTTCTGGCATTCGCGATGCCTACACTACAGGCCGGGGCTCGATAACAATGCGAGGGGTGGCCACAATTGAAGTTCTGGAACAACGAGGACGACCGGACAAAGACGCGATTATTGTTACCGAATTGCCTTATCAAACTAATAAGGCGGCGATGATTGAGAAAATTGCCGATTTAGTCAACGATAAGCGCATTGAGGGTATTTCCGATATCCGGGATGAAAGCGATCGCGACGGGATGCGGATAGTGATAGAACTCAAGCGCGACGCCTATCCCCGCGTAGTTCTCAACAATCTCTACAAACAAACGCCCCTGCAAAGTAATTTTGGGGCAAATATGCTGGCTCTGGTTAACGGCGAACCCCAGCTCCTGACTATCAAGCGATTTCTAGAAGTTTTCCTAGACTTCCGCATCGAAGCAATCACCCGCCGCACCCAATACGAACTGCGCAAGGCAGAGGAACGCGACCACCTATTGGTAGGCTTGCTGATTGCTCTGGAAAACCTAGATAGCATTATTCAAATAATTCGCCATTCGGCAGATACGGCCAGCGCCCGTCAAGAATTAATTGAATCCTACGGATTATCGGAAGCGCAAGCAGACGCGATTCTGCAAATGCAATTGCGGCGACTGACTGCCCTGGAAGCAGAAAAAATTCAAAAAGAACACGAAGAGCTACAAGCCGTAATTGCCGATTTAAAAGATATCCTGGCTCGGCGAGAAAGAATTCTAGCAATTATCGAAACAGAAGTCAAGGAGCTGAAAGAAAAGTTCGCTACGCCGCGCCGCACCAGAATCGAACATGCGGAAGGGGAAATAGACGAAACCGATCTGATTGCTAATGAAAAAGCAATTGTCCTGCTGACAGAGCAAGGCTATCTGAAGCGGATGCCGTTGAATGCTTTTGAGGCGCAGAGCCGAGCTACCCGGGGCAAGTCGGGGACGAAGATGAAAGAGGACGATGTGGTGGAGCATTTCTTAACTTGCTGCGACCACGATAAGGTATTGTTTTTTAGCGATCGCGGGGTGGTCTATTCCCTAAATGCCTACCAAATTCCCACCTCATCCCGCACCGCTCGCGGCGTTCCCATCGTCCAGATGCTGCCGATTCCCCACGATGAAAAAATTACCTCCATCGTTCCAGTTTCCGAATTTTCCGATGACGAATATCTGGTGATGCTGACCAAGGGCGGCTATATTAAGAAAACCGCCCTTTCTGCTTTTAGCAATATCCGCTCCAACGGCTTAAGGGCAATTTCTCTATCAGAAGGCGACCAACTGCGCTGGGTTCGTCGCGCCCGCAGCGAAGATAGCGCTATCATCGGTAGCCGACAGGGGATGGTGATTCATTTCCATACCGACGATAACCAACTTCGTCCCCTAGGTCGTACCACTCGCGGGGTAAAAGCGATGAAATTGACCAAAGGAGACGAACTGATTAGTATGGATATCGTCTCTAGTCAATTTATCGCCGATTTGGCTTTGGGAGAGGGAGGCGATGTAGAGGCAGAACTAGAGGACGAAGAATTAGAAATCGAAGAGTCTGAAGAAATCGACGAACAGTCAGACGAGGAACAAGCAGACGAGGAACAGTCAGAGGACGGCGAAACTGCAAAAGCCAAAACATATAGCCCCCAGGGATTAACTTTGCTGGTAGTAACCACCAGCGGTTATGGCAAGCGGGTGCCCATCTCCCAGTTCCGGTTGCAAAATCGCGCTGGTAAAGGACTAATCGCTATTAAATTCCGCAAGTCTTCTGAGGAACTGGCGGCTTTGCGAGTGGTGAATGATGATAATGAGTTGATGATTATCACCAACCGAGGCATTATTATCCGTCAGGCTGTCAATGCGATTTCTTCTCAGTCGCGAGCGGCTCGGGGAGTGCGGTTGCAACGCCTAAAAGGAAACGATGCGATCGCAGCAGTTGCTGTAGTTCCTACTTATGGGGACGATGCAACAGATGACGACCTAGAAAACGGCCTAGAAAATGGCCTAGAAAACGAGCAAGAAGCTCTAGCCGCAACTTCTGTTGAAGGCGAAGCAATAGAAAATGGGGTAAACGGGGAAGAAGAATAATGGCTAATCGGCTATGGGGTAAGGCGCGAGCTTTGTACAAAATGCAGAAAATCGATCGCCTCCTCGGTGGATTCAAGGGCGCTGTCGGCTTTGGGCAAATAGCTGCTGCGATCGCTGGCGGTCTCTTAATGGGACTAGCTCCAGCACCCTTGAACCTCTGGCCGTTAGCCTGGATTGCCTTAGTTCCCCTTTGGGTCGAGCTAGCTTTAGGGTGTAGGGTGTCGGGTGTAGGGTGTAGGGAAAGAGAGAGAGGGAAGGGTGGGGAGAGAGGGGAGATGGGAGAAATTGAAATACATCTGCCTCCCACACCCCCTACACCCTACACCCTACACCCTACACCCTTAAAAAGAGCAATCTTGGGCTTGGCTTGGGGAATTGGCTATCACGGTTTAGCTCTATTTTGGATAACCGGAATTCACCCGATGACTTGGATGGGAGTTCCCTGGCTCGCTTCCTTGGCGATCGCTCTTTTCTGTTGGCTCTTCATCACCCTTTGGGGAGCTGTTTTAGTTGCCATTTGGGCATTGGGAATTGGGAATTGGGAATTGGGAATTGGGCATTGGGCATTGGGCGCAGGCGAGACGCCCGCGCTACGAGTACCCGGTTCTCCCGCTTCCCAAGTCCCCAATAACCCTAAACTGGGCGAAGCATCCCGATACGAGATTGTTAGCGAGGAACAGAAATTTTCCCAGGGATGCTATCGCCCCTACAAGACTCAAAACTCAAAACTCGAAGCTAATAACTCAAAACTCGAAGCTAATAACTCAAAACTCTCCATTTCCCTCTCCCGCGTTCTCATCGCTACGGCTCTCTGGTGCGTTTTAGAGGCGATTTGGAGTGTCGGCCCTCTGTGGTGGAGTTCTCTTTCTTATACGCAAAGTCCCCATAATCCAGTTATTTTACATCTCAGCCAGCTCAGCGGCCCGAGCGCCGTTACTGCTGCCATTGTTGCGGTTAATGGTTTGATTGCCGAAGCCTGGATTGCTTGGCAAAATAGCAGAGCAAAATTAGCCTCAAATTCTCCAGACATTTCCCAAGCTTTGGAGAAAAGCACGGGCTATGCAAATCCCGAACTTAACCAAAAAGCTTCTCAAGCCAATCTTTCCCAAGCGCCCTTCACTTTATTATTACTAGCGCTAGTTCTTTTCTCGGGCTCCCACTTGCTGGGATTTGCCTTGTATAGCCGTCCTTTGAGCGAGCTACCGGAAAATCAATTAAAAATCGGCATCGTTCAAGGCAATATTCCCAACAAAATTAAGCTCGACCCAGAAGGCTGGAGCCGCGCTCTGGCCGGATATGCCAGGGGCTATCGCCAGCTAGCTTCCCAAGGAGTCGATGCGGTTTTGACTCCAGAAACTGCTCTACCTTATCTCTGGACTGTGGAAAGCCGGCGCTCTAGTCTTTTTTATCAAGGAATTCTGGAAAAAAAGGTGGTGGCTTGGGTCGGCAGTTTTGGCACTAAAGGAGGCAGCTTTACTAATAGTTTATTCACGGTGACGGGGGACGGCGAGACATTCAGCCGCTATGACAAGGCAAATTTGGTGCCTTTGGGGGAATACATTCCTTTTGAAAATATCCTCGGCGGCTCGATCGATCGCCTTTCTCCTTTAGACGCTCATTTAGTGGCGGGAGCTAAAGACCAAGTTTTTGATACGCCTTTTGGTCGGGCGATCGCCGGTATTTGTTTTGACTCGCCTTTTGCCGAACATTTTCGCTACCAGGCGGCGGCGGGCGGTCAGTTTATCCTCACCGCTGCCAATGACGCTCATTACAGTTCGGATATGCTGGCGCAGCACCATGCTCTAGATTTGATGCGAGCTATTGAAAGCGATCGCTGGGTAGCGCGGGCTACTAATACTGGCTTGTCTGCTGTAATTGACCCCCACGGCAAAACTCGCTGGATTTCTGGGATTAATACTTACGAGCTATACGCCGGAAATATTTATCGGCGAGAAAGCAAAACTCTTTATGTGCGTTGGGGCGATCGCTTGACTCCGCTCTTATTTTTCTTAGGGCTATTGGTTTGGTTTTTTCAAAGGAACAACGAATAACCCTATAGTCTTGAGCGCGTCTCAACTCAACCTACTAAAATAAGCTTTATCAAAATTGAAATGCTCCCAATGCCCAATGCCCCATGCCCCATGCCCCATGCCCAATTCCCAATTCCCAAACCGATCGCTGTATCTTTATTTTCTGGCGCTGGCGGTATGGACTTAGGTGTAGCCCAGGCTGGTTTTAAAGTTTTGGCCAGTATTGAAAAAGACCCCTACTGCTGCGAAACATTGCGTTTTGCTGCCTGGTTAGATAATTTGGAGACTGAAGTAATTGAAGCTGATGTCACAAACATCGAGCCACAGCAATTAATGAACGAACTCAGTCTTAAGGCCGGAGAACTCGATTTATTGTTTGGAGGACCGCCATGTCAGCCATTTTCTCAGATAGGTCAGAAAAAAGGTCTGGAAGATGAAAGAGGATTGTTGCTTTTTCAAATACTCCGTTTCGCCGAAGCGTTGCAACCGAAATTTATCTCGATAGAGCAGGTAAAAGGCTTGTTGAGCGCGCGCGGGACAAACGGCGATAAGGGTGCTATTTTTAATTTGCTTATTGCTGAATTAGAAAAAATTGGCTACGTTCCTAGATGGCAGGTCGTTAATGCCGCAAATTATGGCGTGCCTCAACTTCGAGGTCGTTCTGGCACGGCGCGCAATCTCGACCAATACAGGCAAATAGCCAATTCCGTCCCTCCTCCCGTGGCCAAGGCATTAGCTGTAGAAATTTATCGTAGTTTAGTATGTCAAAAATATTTGAATTGTTCGGTTACCCCGTAAACGACCAATCCCCTGAAGCGATCGCAAGTCGCAAAAATGCTCAATGCCCTTTTATGGGAGCTGATTGTGATGGCGGTGGCAACAGGTATTTGTCTAACGTTAACCTAAAACAAAATGCTGAGTTAGCTGCTTTTTTTCAAGGACGTTCCTCTGTTCCTTCTGGCGTCTGTTCTTTACAATTACAAGCTAAAGCGCCGCCTTGGATTGTTTGTCCGAGACGGCTGTTCTTTTTGGCTAAGAGTGCTGCAGGTCAAAGATTACAGACAAGATTTACCGAAAGAATATTGCTAAATCATTCCGGTTATCCATCTGGGACAACAATCGGCATTTGGCCTGAGTTGCGAATTGATTACAAAAAGAACAATAAGTCTTTTCGATACACCTTTGACTATATTTTGATGCCGACAGCAAGTTTGACTCAAAATCAAGTTGAAGAAGTTACGGGTAGTGACTGGAAAACTACCCGCCGTTTGCTTGAGGCATCCGGCTATTCAATGGCTCGACGTAACGGTACAGATTATGTGGATAACTTTCCTAATGGCTATCCAGTTATTGTCGAGGTGATGACATCAAGCACGTCCGGCGGCAATAAAACAAAGCGAACAACAATCCCAATGGCTACCGGATCGATTGTGGTGTTATGATAAATATACTAAGAAAACTTAACAGCGATCGCCTGACTCCGCTCTTTAATGGGATTAACATGGAAAAAATAAAACAGCACTTTGAAGAAGAAGCCAAGGAGTTTGATGCAATTATTCGCCGTCTGATTCCTTACTACGATCGCATGCTTGATGCTCTGGTAACTGCAATACCATTCGATTTAGCCCAGCCCATTCGCGTAATCGATCTTGGATGCGGGACGGGAACGGTCGCACGGCAAATTAAGGACATTTATCCCCAAGCTCGAATCACCTGTATTGACATTGCCAGCAAAATGTTGCAAATGGCGAACTTAAAGCTCGGCGATTCAAATACCCGCTACCAACTGGCAAATTTTGAAAATTATGATTTTGATGCAACCTATGACGTAGCAGTTTCCTCACTTGCCCTACATCATTTGGTAACTGACAATGAAAAAATCGACTTTTATCAAAAAATTTACGATAGCCTGAGTCCTGGGGGATTTTTTTATAATGCCGACGTTATTTTGGGTTCGAGTTCGCTTCTACAAGAGCTGTATATGAATAAATGGCGGGAGTATATGCAGCTAAGCGTTTCCGTAGAGGAAATCGAACAAAAGTGGATACCTAAATACTATGAAGAAGATCGTCCGGCTAAACTAATGAGTCAAGTAGCTTGGCTTCAAGAAATAGGCTTTATTGAAGTCGATACGATTTGGAAGTATTACAATTTTGCAGTATATGGAGGTCGCAAGCCCACCGCCTGACAGATATGAAAATTAGAACCATCACCACCGGCATCTCCCTAACTTCCACAAAAGAGGCCGCCAAGATTGGCCTAGCTGGAGCCTTAAATCGGCAGGCTCAGAGTTGGTTTGAAAGCCTTGGCTATGTCGTGCAAAGCACTCGCGTTACTACTAATCCTTGGGGAGAGTATTTAGCTGGCTTATCGCCGACAGAGATTGTCGCCAAAATCAGCGCTTTAGATTTATTGGCTCAAGAGCTAGGAGTAGATTTTTTAAATATCGGCTGTGCCAAGACGCCGGAAGAAATTGCAATTATTCCCGAAATCAATAGCCAAACCTCGGCGAGTATTTATACTTCTAGCCAGATTGGCGACGGGCAAGCCGGAATAAATTGGGCTAACGCTCGGGAATCGGCTCGGGCAATCGATCGCATTTCCCGAGAAACAGAAAATGGTTATGGCAATTTTCGCTTTTGTGCTTCGGCGAACTGTCCCCCAGGCATTCCTTTTTTTCCGGCCTCGTACCATGAAGGCGAAATATCTTTTGCTATTGGCTTGGAATGTAGCGACTCGGTAAGCCAAGCTTTTGCAGTAGCGGATTCTCTCCCAGAAGCAGGGGAAAAGCTGATGGAAATTTTGTCAGAAGCTTTGCAGAAAATAGAAGCGATCGCCCTAGAGCTATCGCAACAATCTGGATTTTCCTATCGCGGCATCGATGCTTCCGTCGCTCCCTCTCTAGACCCGGACGAAAGTATTGCTTTTGCCTACGAGTCTCTGGGCTTTGGCAAATTCGGCCAGCCGGCGACTCTAGCTATTTCTGCCGCGATTACCGAAGTTTTAAAAAATTTACCCGTCAAAACCTGCGGCTACTCCGGTCTAATGCTTCCGGTCTGCGAAGATGCGGGATTGGCGCAAAGAGCCAACGAGCAAACCTACAATCTCAGCAATCTTCTTTTATATTCTGCGGTTTGCGGTTGCGGACTGGATACCGTACCAATTCCCGGGGACGTTACCGTTTCCCAAATCGAAGCAATTTTACTCGACGTTGCCAGTTTGGCGATTAAGCTGGATAAGCCTCTCTCTGCTAGATTGCTCCCGGTTCCCGGCAAAAAAGCAGGGGAAATGACTAATTTCAATTCCCCCTATTTGGTAGATTGCAAGATTATGAAGGTTTAGGGAATTGGGCATAGCGCATGGGGCATAGCGCATGGGGCATTGGGCATTGGGCATTGGGCGCAGGCGGGACGCCCGCGCTACGGGAACCTTCGGGACCTTCGGGGCAGGGGGCAGGGAGGCATTGGGCGCAGGCGGGACGCCCGCGCTACGGGGACCTTCGGGACTTTCGGGGCAGGGGGCAGGGAGCTGCAAACTTCCCCCTTGCCCCCCGCCTTTCAAGGGTATGTTTTTTAGATTTGATGTTTTTTTGACCACGACCAACCCTCGAAACAAGGCGTAGGGGCGATAGCATTCCCCAGACAGTTTTTGCTATAAACTAAACTTAAAAACTGGAATGCTTCGCCCCAGAAATTTACGCCCCTCGCAGGTAACTCCAAAAAGCGGAATTAGAAAAAACATACCCTTGAAAGTTGCCCCCCGCCCCCTGCCCCCTCTGCCTCTTCCCATGCCCAATGCCCAATGCCCCATGCCCCATGCCCAATACTTTATTCTTCGCTCAACTTAGTAATCCAGACATCGTAACTGCCTGCATTGCTGCTGCCTTCTTCCAAGGTTCCCGTAGTGTGGCCCGTGGCGTAGATATTGCCGCTGTCATCTACTACGACGCCCCAAGAGAACTCTTGACCAGAACTGCCCAATTGTTGGATCCATTCCTCGTTGCCTTTACTGTCGTATTTAGCGACCCAGGCATCCCAACCCCCTTGATTGGAGGCTGCCAGGTCGCCTTGGGTGCAACCGGAGATGTAAGCGTTGCTGCTACTATCTAATGCGATCGCAAAAGCGAAGTCATTTTTCAAGCCGCCCACTTGTTTTACCCACTGCTTATTGCCTTCGCTGTCGTACTTAGCAATCCAGGCATCAAAAGCTCCAGCATTGCGGCCTTCTTCTTCTAGAGAGCCGGTGGTGCGACCCGTAAGGTAAGCATTGCCACTGCTATCTACTGCTACGCCGTAGGAATAATCTTGTCCAGAACTGCTCAATTGTTGAATCCATTGCTGGTTGCCTTCGCTGTCATACTTGGCAACCCAGGCATCAAAACCTTCAGCATCGCCAGCCAGAGACCCTGTGGTGCGGCCGGTGATATAGATATCGCCGCTTTCGGAAGTTGCTATGCCCCAAGAGCTGTCTTCCTGAGAGGAGCCCAATTGCTTGAGCCACTGCTGCTTGCCATCAGAGCTATACTTAGCAACCCAGGCATCGTAATCCCCTTTATTGCTGCCTTCGAGGGAACCCGTAGTGCCGCCAGAGATATAGATATTGCCGCTGCCATCTGTTGCTACGCCATAGGATTTATCGTCGCCAGCAGTACCCAGTTGCTCTAGCCAGATTTTGTTGCCATTAGAGTCATACTTGGCAATCCAGGCATCGTGACCGCCTGCATTGCTACCTTCGAGCGAACCCGTAGTGTAGCCCGTGAGGTAGATATTGTCGCTGCTGTCTGTTGCTATACCCCAGGCCATGTCATTGCCATCAGTACCCAATTGTTTGACCCACTGCTGGTTGCCTTCGCCGTCATACTTAGCAACCCAGGCATCGTTCTCCCCTTGATTGGGGCCTCCCAGGTCGCCCTTAGTGCTGCCAGTGATGTAAACGTTGCCATTGCTGTCTGTGGCTATACCGTGGGACATGTCACTCTCAGCGCTGCCCAGTTGTTTGGTCCAAACTACTTTTGCTTTTGTCATTTTTGATTTGTCGTAAGCTATGCACTCCTGGCAAGACTGTATCGTAAATTTGGGAATTGGGCATTGGGCATTGGGCATTGGGCATTGGGCATTGGGCAAAAAAGCGATCGGCTATCAGCTATCAGCTTTCAGCCCTTCGACTTCGCTCAGGACATGCTTTTTGCTTTTAGCTGACCGCTGAGAGCTGAGAGCTGACCGCTTTTCTGGGCATTGGGACATATCTGTCCACAGTATCCATACCGACTACGCATCTCACACAGTCTTTGTCGTAGAATGAGAGAGGAAGGATGAAGCAGGACTTACGCATTACCTCTATATCTGGTAGGGGTCAACGGCCGTTGACCCCTACACTTAGGGCACACAAGACAAGAAAGCGTAAGTCCTATGAAGGAAAATAGCGGATAATTGTTAATTGCTAACTTTAAATTGTTAATTGTAAAAGAACTACAGGGCAAATGAGCTTAGTCATTTCCGATGAATTCGTCAAGGCCAGCCAAATGTCAGAAAAGGATTTGATGCTGGAAATCATAGTCATGCTTTTCGAGCGAGAAAAAATATCCCTGGCTAAAGCGAGCTATCTGGCGGGGATGCACCAACTTGAGTTTCAACGCTCGATCGCCAGTCGCGGCATTTGCGTTCATTATGGCGTTGAAGAGTTTCGAGAAGACGTGAAATCCTTACAAGAAAATGGCTGGCGATGACCGTAGTTAGCAATACATCGCCTCTAAGCAACTTAGCCGCGATCGCGCATATAGAGCTGTTGCTAGAAATTTACGGGACAATTACTATTCCAACCGCAGTAGCCGACGAACTATCTAGGGCCGGCCCGGACGCTTTGGGGGTTACAGAAGTGCCAAATCTAGCCTGGATTGAGATTCGGCCAGTTACGAATCGCCCTCTAGTCGAGCATCTTGGCGGCGATCGCCTGCTACATCTCGGCGAAGCAGAAGCGATCGCGCTGGCAGTCGAGCTGGGTGCCGAGCGACTTCTCATGAAGGAAATACTCTCAATTACATCGGTAGAGCCTATCGAAGGCAAGGTAACTATCAAGGTGCCTTATCTTACTACGAGCAAGCCTTGTCCATTCGACGAGAGGTGGGAGATCGTAACGGAGAAGGAGTAACTCTCAATAATATTGGTGTAGTTTATCTCGTTCAAGGAGACCATGAGAGTGCTTTATCTTACTATAAACAAGCCTTGTCCATTCGCCGAGAGTTGGGAAATCGTAACGGAGAAGGAACTACTCTTGATAATATTGGCACCCTTTATCGTTTGCAAGGAAACTATAAGGACGCTTTATCTTACTATGAACAAGCCTTGACTATTTATAGAAAAGTTAAAGACCGTTACGGTGAAGGAAATACTCTTAATAATATTGGGTTGGTTTACAAATCTCAAGGTAACTACCAAAGAGCCCTTTTTTATTATGAGCAAGCTTTGGTTATCGTTCAAAAGGTAGAAAACTATTCCGTTGAAGTAAATATTATCAATAATATTGGGTTCGTTTACAACGTTCGAGGGGACTATCAAAGCGCTCTCTCCTACCACGAAAGAGCCCTAGCTATTCACAAAAAAGTGGGTAATCGTGTCGGGCAAGGAAAAAGTCTCAACAACATTGGGCTGGTTTACAGCAATCGAGGGGATTACCAAAGCGCTCTCTCCTACTATGAAGAAGCTCTGACTATTCACCGAGAACTGGTAAATCCTCGTGAGGAGGGAAATACTGTTAATAACATTGGGTTCGTTTACAGCTCTCAAGGTGACTATAAAACCGCCTTGTCTTACTACGAGCAGGCTCTGACTATTAACCGAGAACTGAGAGACCGTTCTGGCGAGAGAACTACTCTCAATAATATTGGCTCGGTTTATAGGTCTCAAGGTGACTATAAAAGCGCACTGTCTTACTACGAGCAAGCTTTGACTATTAACCGAGAGTTGGTAGACCGAGCCAGTGAAGGAACGATCCTCAACATACCATCACCACCGCCCCCTCGATTCAAGTGCTATCCTCCACCCGCGACTTGCGAGAAAAAATTTCTCCCGACAACCAGAACGCCGTAGTAGTCGGCAATCCCACCATGCCCAAAGCTTGGGTCGATCCCACGAAAGAACCGCAGCAGCTAGCACCTCTACCCGGAGCGGAGGAAGAAGCCCGGGGAATTGCCCCACTGCTATCGACCCAAGCCCTCACCGGCGATGCGGCTGCGGAAGCGGCGGTAGTGCCCCTGCTCAAAAAAGCCAGAACCATACACCTGGCCACTCACGGCTTATTGGATGGCTTTTCTGGTGGCGGCGTACCGGGAGCGATCGCCCTGGCTCCTTCCAAAGGCAACTCCATCGATGGCAACAGAGGCGATCGCACTTCCCCCGACCCTGCCACCGACGGTCTCCTCACCTCCGACGAAATTCTCGGCATGAAGCTGCAAGCGGAATTAGTCGTACTCAGCGCCTGCAACACCGGAGTCGGAACCATTACCAGCGATGGCGTCATTGGCCTATCTCGTTCCTTAATCCTCGCAGGAGTTCCCAGCGTCGTCGTCTCCCTCTGGTCCGTCCCCGACGCCCCCACCGCAGACTTAATGAAAGAGTTCTATCGCCAATTAGAGCAAAACCCCAACAAAGCCCGAGCCCTGCGCCAAGCCATGTTGAAAACCATGCAGCAACGTCCCGACCCCAAGGACTGGGCCGCATTTACCTTAATTGGCGAGGCTGAATAATATAGCGGTCAGCAGTCAGCGGTCAGCAGTCAGCGGTCAGGGCGAATGGCATTTGTAGGGGCGTAGGCTCCGCCTACGCCCTTATATCATATTTAGGAGAGCCCGAGCCGGAGGGCGAATGCCATTCGCCCCTACTGGATTGTCTGCCTTAAAATTGTAGGTTGGGTTGAACGGAGTGAAACCCAACTATACCAATCTTTGCGTTGGGTTTCACTCCGTTCAACCCAACCTACACTTACTGAATAGTATAGCGGTCAGCAGTCAGCGGTCAGCAGTCAGCGGTAGGAGCGTGGTATTTATGGAACAGCGGAAGTGGACTTGATATAAGTCCTGTATTGCACTAAAAACAAGAGCGAATTTCTCCCAAGGAAAACCCACCCGCTGCCCGCGACAGGGTGCGCGATCGGCGGGCTATTCGGGTGGGATATCTTCCCGGCCGGACGCTGCGATTGGGGCGAGTCCAAGGCTTACCCCGCCGCAGCCCAGTTTTTTAAGGGAGAAATTTTTTGATTGACAATACCTCCTTTCTAGGGTTTTGTTAGTTTCCAGTAACAAAGGGTCGCGGTTATTAGCCGTGGCCCATATTTATGCACCCCTTAGCTAGGGAGCTATAGATACATATTAGCATCGTTTTCCTCGAATGTCAACATTAGATGGAAAAAATTTTTTGCGCCTTCTGCAAAACGGCACAGTTTCTGCATTGTCATATAGTCTAATGTTACAGCCTCGGTCGCGATTAATGGATCCCCCGCCAACAGATTTCCGCTGTATTAAAAATATTGGCGTTAGTCTCCGAGTATTTGCCACCTTATAAATATAGCTTGTATATAATTTATGCAGCTAAGATAGACATTAAAAAATAATTTAGGCTACTTCCCGCGTTGTTTTAGCTGTTGTTAACAGCAAAATAACTTGATAGTGACTGGGTTCAATACCGTTTTTGGCATTCCCATAGCAGGCTGCAAGTTCTTCAGGACTGAGGTGAGGTTCGATCTCGATCCGTCGTTTAGAGCGGGAGGGACCCTCGTGTCGCCCGTCCTACGGGAAATTTTAGGGCGATTAGCCGGATTCGATCGGGACTTACGCAAATTGTCTTATGTATCCTAAATGTAGGGGCGATTTCACGATTTGCCCTACCTTATATAGCGTTAATGCGTAATTCCTGTTGATATTAGTAGTGCAATATAGCGGTAATATAGCCAGTCAGCGGTCAGGGCGAATGGCATTTGTAGGGGCTTCGACTCCGCGAGCGCCCGAACGGTAGCGAACGGCCATTCGCCCCTACAGAAGAGCTTGCATAATTTTTCCCAATCCAACCCAATAGATAGAATGCGGGCAACCGAGCCAAATCCATGCCAAAAACGAAAGGGTATCGAAGATGGGTAAATTAGTCGTTCTCAAAATAATCTCCGGGGACTCGGAGCGGGGCTTTTCCGTCGCCCTGCAGATAGGAGAAGAAGGCCGACTCCCCACCACAGAACAACTTGGCGATTTGCCCGGTTGCCCCGATGTCTTGGAGAACTATCAACAATGGCAGCAAATCTACAAGCGCCTTCCTTACTTGCTGAGACTCGATCGCCCCGATACCCAAGAAACAAGCGTCTCCAAACCGGAAAAATGCCGTCAAGCGGCCGGAGCCTTGCGCGACAGCCTCAACCAGTGGCTGGAATCCGAGAGCTTCCGCCCGCTCAAAGAACGCCTGCTGCAAAAACTACCCCAAGCCGAGTCAATCAGATTCGCCATCCAAACCGAAGACCTGCAATTGCAACAGCTACCCTGGCACCAGTGGAAATTTTTTGAAGAATATTCCCGACTAGAAACAGTCCTAAGCCTCCCCAATCTCGACGTTATCGAAAAAACCAATAAGAGCAAAAGTAAAGTCAAAATCCTAGCCATCTTGGGAAATAGCGAAAAAATCGACACTTTCCAAGATGGCCAATTTCTGGAAAACTTGCCCGATGCCGAGGTTCGCTTCCTGCCCTCCCGCAGCCGCGAGGAAATAAGCGACAATCTTTGGTTGCAGCCGTGGGACGTTCTCTTTTTCGCCGGCCACAGCAGCACCGAAGGGAAAAGCGGGCGAATTGCTATTAATAAAGACGACAACCTCACCATTGACGAACTAAAGAACTGTCTGAAACAAGCCATTGAAGGAGGACTGCAGCTTGCTATCTTCAACTCTTGCGACGGTTTGGGATTGGCTCGGGACTTGGCGGAATTGCATATTCCTCAAACAATAGTCATGCGGGAGCCGGTTCCCGACGAAGTAGCCCAGCATTTTTTGAGAAACTTCCTAGAGGAATATGCCCTCAAGTCCCTACCGCTCCACCTAGCCCTGCGCCGCGCCCGAGAACGCTTGCAAGGTTTAGAAAAAAATTATCCCTGCGCGAGCTGGCTGCCGGTCATTTACCAGAACCCCGCCGAAATCCCGCCCACTTGGCAGCAACTGCGAGATGGAATACAGCCAAAAAAGCCAACCTCAATTTTCCAGCAGATTGCCTATCCAATTGGAGTCGCTCTTGTCGTTGCTGTTGGTATTCTCGGCATCCGCCAAGCCGGCCTCTTGCAACCCTTCGAGCTAAAGGCATTCGATATATTAATGAAGGGGCGACCCTTGGAACCGCCAGACGATCGCCTTCTAGTCATTGAGGTCACCGAAAGGGATTTGCGCTACCAACAGGAGACGGGCATGGAGAGACAGGGCTCTCTAGCAGATGCGGCCTTAGCGCAAATATTAGCAAAACTAAAACCCCATCAGCCGCGAGCCATAGGCTTGGATATCTATCGCGATTTTCCCGTCAAATCAGACCTGCCCGAATTAGTCCCGGAACTGCAAAGCAATCCTAATTTTTTTGCCATCTGCAAAGGCGAAGACCCGACCGTTAGAGAACCCGGCATTGCGCCGCCGCCTGAAATTCCCTCAGAGCGCGTCGGCTTTAGCGACGTAGTTCGCGACGATGATGGCATCCTGCGCCGCCACTTATGGTATGCGAATTTTAACCAAGGCTCCGCTTGTGAAAGCCAAAGTTCCTTAAGTCTCCTGCTTGCCCTGCACTACCTGGAAGCCGAAGGAACCGAGCCCGAAATTAGCCCCGAATTCGACTTGCTCTTGGGCAAAGCTACTTTAAAAAGCTTGCAAAAACAGGCGGGCGGCTACCAGAACTTAGACCATTATGGCTATCAGATGCTACTCAACTATCGCAACACGGGAACGGAGCCAATTGCCAGATCGGTGACTCTTAAAGATTTTCTCGACAATCCGGTAAACTCCGATTGGGTAAAGGACAAAATAGTCCTGATTGGCGTTACTGCTGGCTCTAAAAAAGATTTTTTCCCTACGCCATACAGCGCTACCCAGCAACAAGAAGACCAAATACCTGGGGTATTCCTACAGGCGCAGATGGTCAGCCAAATTATTAGCGCCGCATCACGCCGGCGTCCTTTATTAGGAGTTTGGCCGCAATGGGGCGACAACCTCTGGATTTTTGGCTGGTCGCTAGCAGGAGGAATCCTCGCTTGGCGGCTGCGCTCTTTTTGGCTGTTGCTCCCCTGCACTACAGTTGCGATCGGGTTTCTATACGGTACTTGCTTGTTCCTTTTAATCCAAGGAACCTGGGTGCCCCTAGTTCCCTCCGCCTTAGCCCTATCTATCGCCGGAATAGTGGTAGTGGCAATTCCCCGAGTCAAAGCCAGCTAGAAACCCATAAACCCAGAAATCGTATTTTTCAAAAAATACCTTCGCCGATCTGAAAAACTCTCTGCTAGGGAAATGTAGAGATGTAGGGGCGACAGCATCCCCGAGACAACCCGTTGCTATAAAATAAAATTATTATGTTGGGATGCTTCGCCCCAGACTCGCCTGGGAGCCCCGAGACAACCCCGTTGCTATAGCGTTTCTCAAGTAAGTGTAATAAAGGATCGGGCCCTAGAAACGTAGGGGCGACAGCATCCCTGAGACAGTCTCGGGGCTCCTAACGGCAACCCTCGTATTGGGATGCTTCGCCCCAGACCCGCCTGGGAGCCCCGAGACAACCCCGTTGCTATAAAGCTATGCATCCCAGGGCGAAGCATTCCAACACAATAGATTTTTGCGAAGAGAGCATTGTCTCGGGAATGCTGTCGCCCCTACACCTGATTGACGCCCGGGAAAATGGCGAGGGTATTGTAAAAAAAACTGATTTCTCTAGTCCAGGACAAAACCGATGATTGCAATCAAAACATTTTTCTGGCAGCCCAGCCTAGTATTAACTCTAACTTGGTTTCTGGGACATTATCCCCCAACTCAAAGCAATGCGGCACTGGCATTGCCAAAAACAATACCCGACCTCCAAGCTAGCAGCGGAAATGCCCGAGCCAGTAAAAATGCTGCAACTAATTTTCGATTGCCGCCCAAAGGAGCCCCGGGCAAGCGTAGCGAGGGAGCCGGCAGTCGCGGAATTTGCCCAACGGTAGATGTCGGCATTACGGCTTTAATACCGCCCACAAGTATTGGCCTTACTATTTCAGAACGTCCTATCTTCTGGTTTTACATTCCTTATGGCGCAGACCTGGAAAAAACTGCCGATTTTGTCTTACTCGACGATCGCGAAAACATTATTTATAAAACGCGCTTGCAGTTTGTTGGAGCTGCGGGGGTAGCGAGCGTTGCCCTGCCAGCAACCGCACCGGCCTTAGAACTGGATAAAAAATATCAGTGGGTTTTCTCCTATATTTGCAATCCCGATAACTCCGCCGAGGATGCCGTGGTGCGGGGATATGTCGAGCGAGTCGCCCTTTCCCCAGAAGTGACCCAACAGCTACGGGCGGCAAAAACCCCAGAAGAGCGCTTGGTTGTTTATGCCCAAAATGGCTTCTGGTACGACACCATTACTTTACTCAGCGAACTGCTTCTCGCGGAGCCAGACAAATTCCAAGCAGACTGGGAGGCTTTGTTGCGGCTGCCAGTCATTGGCTTAGAAGAGATTGCCACCGAGCCAATTGTGGAGCAAAAAGTTGGCAATTAATGTCAAATCCGCGTAGCTGTTCCATAAATCCTGTAGGGGTTCCCCGTGCCCGCCCCGGTTGGTCTGAGGCGGCCGGGGCGGGCACGGCTTTCAAGGGTATGTTTTTTATAATCCTCTTTTTTGAAGAGATCGGTAGGCGGCATACGTTTCTGGGGCGAAGCATTCCAATACAATAATTTTCTTTAAGAACAAAGTCTGTCTCGGGAATGCTATCGCCCCTACACCCTCAAGGGTACCCTCAAAAATGCCAAATCTAAAAAACATACCCTTGAAAGGGCGGGCACGGGGGCACCGCCCCTACAAATTTCCCTTCCTATGCCCAATTCCCAATTCCCCAATTCCCAATTCCCCAATTCCCAATTCCCCAATTCCCAATGCCCAATGCCCAATGCCCAATTCCCAATGCCCAATTCCCTACACCCCACACCCCACACCCTACACCCCAGTTATTGCCCAATTCCCAATTCCCAATTCCCCATGCCCCACACCCCACACCCCACACCCTCAGCTATTGCCCAATAATTAAAACGGCATATCCTCCCCTGCAGTAGCGGATTCCCCTGGCTGGTAGCAGTCCGCACAGATCTCGGTATATGGACAACTATTGCAATTAGCCGGCCAAGGGCGAGGTGGATAATCTCCCGCTAAAATATCTTTGACTAGAGCCCGGGCTTCTTCCCCTACTTCTTGCAAATAATCGGGACTATAAGTATAGAGTTCGCTGTGGCGCAGGTAGGCGATATGGGCGTTGGGTCGTTCGGTTGCCCGAGCATAAGCCCAGAGTTGGAAGCGATGGTGGTGGGGAACTCTTTCGCGATCGCTTTTAAAATCCAGCACAAAGTCTTTGCCCAACAAATCGACAACGCCGACAAGAGATAATCCTTCTATTGTTAAATTCAATCCTTGTTCGCGAATAGTATCTCCCTTGCGGTAGGGCGCATAAACCGGCAGTTCGTCCCAGCGCAAGCAAAGGGAAATCGCTTCGGCGACATATTCTCGCTCCAGGCTCAGGTCAAACAGAGATAGAGTTTCGACGCTGCGAATATCTCGTTCTAGAGCCAAATGAACCAGAGTTCCCAGGCGCTGACCTATAGCGGCGGCTTCCCCAGCGCCGGGATGTCCGTCGAGAAAGCGAAACTTAAACTTTTTGGGACAAGCGGCGTAGTCGCTGAGGGCGGTTACCGGCAATTCAAATAACCCGGAACCAACAGAACCTAACAACTCGCCATAGCTTTCTTTGATTGGTGGCAGGGGCGGAGTTGGAGGCAGAACATCTTCGGCAGTAAAAGGAATGGTTTCGATTTCAATACCCGCCGCCGCCAATCCCGGGCGCAGCAAATCTAGGGCACTACCGCGATCGCTTGCTGCAGTCAGAATCAAGCGATCGCGCGCTCTGGTCAAAGCCACATACAGCAGCCGCTTTGCCTCCGCCTCTTCTCGCTCTTGGCGCAGCTTCTCCAAATGCAAATAAAGCACCGGCTTTTGCAGATTTCCTTCCTCATCGGCAATGCGCAGAGCCACGCCCTGGCTGGGGTCGAAATAAACTGACGGCGAGATAGTTGGCCGAGAGCGGGTCAAATCCGGCACCACCACCACCGGCCATTCCAAACCTTTAGCGGCGTGAATGGTCATCAAAGTCACGGCATTTCTAGCTTCCAGAGGCAAGCGGGGCACCGCCACTTCCCCGGCGACCAATTGCCGCAACCGCCGCACCACCTCGAAAACATCCCCCATTCCTCCTTCCAGTTGCCGCACCAATCCCATAAATCCGCGCCAATCTGCCTCCCGTCGTTCCGCACCGGGCAAATTGGCAATGACCGCCGTATAGCCAGTCAGGCGATCGGCTAGTTGCAGCAGCCGAGTCGGCGGTTCCGTCGCTCGCTCTCGCAACAACTCCTCCAGCACCTCCACCGGCCTTTGCAACTCGGGAATTGCCAATTTCTTTATCCGCTCCCACCAACTCAACTTTGAGAAACCCGGTTTCTGGCGATCGCCGAGTTTCTGGCTGCCACCATCCGCTACATCCGCTACCAATCCGCTGCCACCATCCGTTCCATCCGCTACCCATCCGCTGCCACCATCCGCTACATCCGCTACCAATCCGCTGCCACCATCCGCTCCATCAGCTACCCATCCGCTGCCACCATCCGTTCCATCCGCTACCAATCCGCTGCCACCATCCGCTCCATCAGCTACCCATCCGCTGCCACCATCCGCTCCATCAGCTACCCATCCGCTGCCACCATCCGCTCCATCCGCTACCCATCCGCTGCCACCATCCGCTCCATCAGCTACCCATCCGCTGCCACCATCCGCTCCATCAGCTACCCATCCGCTGCCACCATCCGCTCCATCAGCTACCCATCCGCTGCCACCATCCGCTACCCATCCGCTGCCACCATGCGCTACCAATCCGCTGCCACCGAAATTTATAGCCAAAACCCGATCGCTAATGGCAAAAAACGGACTGCGCAATATCGCGGCTAGGGCTAAATCGTCATTGGAATCTGCCAAAAACCGCAACATAGCCCACATATCTTTTGCTTCCCGAGTTTCCAGCAAGCTACCGCCCCCTAACAGAACCACGGGAATTCCGATGCTTTCTAAAGTTTCGCCATAAAATTCTAATGGTTCCCAAGTGCGCGAGAGAATGGCAATATCCCCGGGAGTAATAGGACGCAAACTATCGCTGTTTTTGTCATGGACTGTTACTTCATTGTCGAGCAATTCTTCCAAAGTTCTAGCGATATGTATGGCTTCCGCTCGCCGACAGCGATCGATATTAATGCCTTTGCTGGCTTTAACTGCATAAGCCCGTAAATAAGGTCCGCCATCTCCTTGAAAAATATCTCTGCGATCGCCATCGGCCTCTGCCTCAAAAGGAGCATCTGTCCGGTAAGCATTCAAGTTTTGGTGCAATTCCCCCAGTAGGGGAGCAAAAACTCGATTGACTTTTTCCAGCAAAAGACCGTGGCTGCGGAAGCTGGTAGAAAGCACGACTTCTTCGCCGCCAGTCGAGAGGATGCGATCGCGCCAATTTCTAAAAACAGTTACGTCCGCTCTGCGGAAACCATAAATCGACTGTTTCGCATCCCCAACAATAGTTAAAATAGCCGGTTCCATATCCGCTGGTTTCGCTTGCTCCTCCTCTTGGCGGCCGGCCAAAAGTTCCATAATTTCTCCCTGGACTGGGTTAGTATCTTGAAACTCATCGACCAGAAAAGCTCTCCAGCGCTGGCGATAGTAAAACCGTACTTCTGGACTTTGCAGGGCTCGCAGGGCATGGACTTCTAAATCGGCAAAGTCTAGGACTCGGGCGGCGCGCTTGGCTTCGGCGATCGCATCCCTTACCAAGGCAAATGCTTCCTGTAGCGAAGGCAGCATTGCAGCCAATTTCTCGTCAGTCGCGCCGGTTTCTGCGGAAACTAATCCTTGCTTAATTGTCCTTTCTGCCAGTTTTTTTAGACTAGCGATCGCATCCCTTATTTCCTCAAACCCCCCATCCGGCCATCTCTTAGCGCTCCCTCCCCGCAAATTAATCGCCGCCAACCTTTCTAGATTAAGAGTTCTTAGCTTCAAGGTTTGAGTTTTAAGTTTTGAGGTCTTAGCTTCAAGGTTTGATTCACTCTCAGATTGGGCAAGATCTCTATCGATGCCCAATGCCCAATGGGCAGGTATGGCGCCCAATGCCCCATGCCCAATTTCTTGCACCACAGCTATAGCAGTTTGGCGGGCTTCTTCTCGGCGATCGCCTCTTTCTCCAGCAAAATTATAAAGAGTATTGACTGCATCTTTCCACGCGGAGTTTTGCAACAATTGCGCCAATCCCTGGTTTTGTAATTGGGATGCCATTGTTGTCAGAGAAGCGCTTCCAGCCAGGGCTCGTTCGGCAGCGATCGGATCGGCAAGCAAAGCTCTAAGAGTTGACGAAAGCAAACTATAGGGAATTTCTCGGTATATCCTCTGGGGCAGCTTATCCAGAGCTAGCGCTAATTGTTGATTCAGCCAGAGTCTGCCTTCTAAATCATCGAGTACGCTAAAATCCGGCGGCACTCCAGCAGCTTCTGGGTGTTGCTGACAAACTCGGGTGGCTAGAGCGTGGATGGTACTAATTTGGGCAGCTTCTAGTTCTGCTAATAATTTTCCAAACCCTCTTTGGGAATCTGGGAGCTGTTGGGAGACGGCGAGGCGCACTCGCGATCGCAATTCTGCAGCGGCCTTATCGGTAAACGTACAGGCAACAATATCCAAAGGGGATAAGCCACGACTACTCAAAAGATAAAGATAGCGCTCTGTTAGGGTATGGGTTTTGCCCGTCCCCGCACCTGCTGTCACGGTTACGCTTCCCCGGGCATGGGCAGCCTTTTGCTGTTCGGGAGTTAGAGCCATTTGTTTCCACCAACGCTGAGCAACAATAGCAATCCTAAATCAAAGAAGCAGTCAGCGGTCAGCGGTCAGCAGTCAGCAGGAGGGCGGTAGGGGCGATTCGCGAATCGCCCCTACAAGCATACGGTCGTTCGCCTTGCGGGCAGGCTCCGCCTACGCCTCTACAGGCAATTAAAAATTATCCTAAACTCTTCGGCGTATTGCTATAAAAAACCAAAGAAATCAGTTTTCAGGACTTACGCAGATTTGGAAATATAACCCAAATGTAGGGGCGATTCGCGAATCGCCCCTACACATAATACAGGGAATGCGTAAGTCCTGGTTTTCTAAGTTAGCTCGGCATGGCATTGGCGATCGCTCTAAGTTTGACCATTTTCCTGCATAGCCTTCCACTCTTTCATCTGCAAACTAAAGATTTCCTCCATAGTCATCGCATCGAACCAAGGCTCGCGGACGCGGATAAAATTTCCACCTTCTGGGTCAAAAGACTGAATAAACTGCTTCGTTCCTGCTAGCCCGAGAGCCTTCAAGAGTGCCTCCATTCCCATTTGCCGAATCTGCCCCTGAGTCAACTTGCTAGTATCTATAGCATTTTCAAATCGGCGAGGAGCCTCCTCCTCTTGTTCTTTGGCCAGTTCCACAATTTCGTCCAGGGTAATGCCTCCGAGCAACTTATCTCTATCTCTAGTGTAGTCGCCGCTCCCTCTTTGGAATTGATACATAAATCGCCCCATGCCCGCCGGACCAAGTGCTTGACTGAGCGCCTCTATTCCCTGTTTCTTTATCTGTTCCGTGTTTGTTGGACTAACTGCTATCATATTGCAACCTCCTCGCTCCCCCACCCTACACCCTACACCCTACACCCTACACCCTAGTTTTCTATTCCCCCACAACAGAAAATCCCCGGCGGGTGGATTTCTCCTCGGGCAGGGCGACTTCAAAACTAACGCGATCGCTTTTTTTGCCGCTTGTCACTTCTAAAGTCCATTGCCCCGGAGTCAGAGACCAAAATAAATTCTGAGATGACTCGGTAGTAGAGAGCTTTTGTTTCCCTTCCTTGCCGACGAGCCACCATTCTACCGGCTCCGAGGGAACGGCGGCGAGCCTAAACTCTAGTTTTGCGGAAGGTTCTGTTTTATCGAACAGAAAATAAGCGTCCGGTTGAGGAAAGACAATTTTGAGACTGCGGGAGGCAAGGCTAGGTTGGTTTTGCCTGGATAACCATTCGTTGTATTCTGCCGATAACGAGATTTCTTTTTCTGACTCGTAGGCGCTCAGGTCTTCTGGAGCAAAATACTCTAATACTACAGAGGAACAATCTGGAGTTGGTTTCCAGCCGGTTAGGGCACAAATCGGTTTTTGCACTAAGTCGGGAGGCGGCGGAAAGGGGGCGGGTTCTCGGCTTTCGTGGAGGTGTAACATAATGCGCTGCCAGAGAGGAGCCGCGCCCATAACTCCAGAAACTTCTCTCATGCGATCGCCGCTAAAATTGCCCACCCAAATCGCCACAGTGTAATCCCTAGTAAAACCAACCGTCCAAGTATCGCGAAAATCAGAAGAAGTTCCCGTTTTGACCGCAGCAGCAAAAGGCAAATCCAGAACTGAAGACATCCCAAACGCAGCAGCTCGGGCATAGGGGTCTGCCAGCATATCAGTAACTAGCGCCCAGTTGCTTGCCGCCGAATTGAGAGGGAGCATTTCACTTTTGCAATCTCCAGCCCGCACGGGCTTTGTTTGTGTAGCCGCGCCTTTAGGCGTCAGGCGGCACCGTACTTTTGTAGCAGGAAAGCATTCGGAAAAATAATTAGACTTGCTAGCGGCAAGTTTAGCGGGAGAATCGATCGCTCCCTGAGAGTGCGTCGCCGGTTGGTGGTCAAAAGCCTTTGGGATATCCCAGTCGGAGGATCCCCCCAAACCCCCCTTAAAAACGCCATCGGCTTCTTTGCCCCCCCTTGCAAAAGCATGTCCTGAGCGGAGTCGAAGGGGGAGGGTTTGGGGGGGATCTTCTGTAATTATTTTTGGTTGGGAGTTGCAGAATAATGTAGTTTTCAGAGGGAGCGATCGCCGCGCAAGACTGCTGCTATTCCTAGCATCATAATTGAAAAATTGGGAATAATTCGCCATCCTGAAATAGGCTCGGGCTAACTCCCAGAGGCTAACTTCGCCACTGCCGAGAGCTAAGCCCAACCCGTAGTATTCTGGAGATTCGGTTAGGCTACCCATGCCGAGTTCTTGCAGGCGACCGAGAAAAGTTCCTACGCCGACTTTTTCTAAAACTCGGACTGCTGGCACATTGAGAGAATTGGCTAGGGCAGCTCGCACTCGTACCGGACCGAGGAAAGTTTCGCTGTAGTCAACGGGGCTATATAGTCTCGCTCCGGGAATGGCGTAATGAGTGGGAACGTCCGGCAAAATTGTATTGGGACGAATCACTTTTTTTTCTAAAGCCAATTGGTATAGAAAAGGTTTCAGAGTAGAGCCCGGTTGTCGCAAAGCGCGAACGCCATCGTTGCGGCCGCCAAAAGGAGAAAAGTAATTGGGAGAACCGACATAGGCTAGGACTTCGCCGGTGTGATTGTCGATCGCAATGGCAGCAGCATGATTGACATTTTTGGAAGCGATCGCTCCCACTACCTGGCGCACCTGAGCTTCGACAAATTGTTGCAAAGATCGGTCTATGGTCGTTCGCGCCGAAGAAATATCCGGCGGCAGTTCGTTGGCGAGCCAGAACAAAAAATGAGGAGCGGCGATAATGCCTTGGTTCGGAGGCAAAAGCTGGATTTTTTCGGCATAGGCTCTATCCGCTTCGGCTTGGCTGATATAGCCATCTTTTACCATGCTATCGAGAACGTATTTCTGCCGCCTTTTCAGCGGTTCCCAGAGATAATAAGGATTGAGGCGAGCGGGGTCGTTGGGAATAGCAGCCAAAAGACTGGAGCGAGCCAGGTTGAGCCCGTCGGCACTAATGCCGAAATAAGTGCGGGCGGCGGCTTCGACACCGTAAATATTACCTCCCATTGGCAGGCGATTGATATAAGCGGCGAGGATTTCGTCTTTATTCATGCCGGCGACCAAGCGCCAGGATAGCCAAATTTCCCAGAATTTGTTGGGCAAAGAGCGAGGCATCGGCTCTAGCATCCGCGCTAGCTGCATGGTAATCGTAGAAGCCCCGCTGATTATTTCCCCGGCTTGCATTGCTTCCAAGAGCGATCGCCCTATAGCGACGGCATCTAGGGCTCCATGCTCGTAGTAGCGCCCATCCTCTGCGGCGATTATAGCGTCGATAAAATGAGTAGAAATTTTTTCCAAAGGCACCACAGCGGTATGCTCTTGGTCCCTAGTGAGCAGAGTTCCCAAGGGTCGGCCGTTGCGGTCTGTAAATGCGATCGCTTGTTCGTTTTGGGCAATATCGGCAGCGCGAATCGGAGCGAGATAGGGCAGACCTCGCACGGTCAAGGATAAAAATAAAAAACCCAGGATAATTTTCCAGCGCCGTTTCCCTCGGCCAAAGTTCCCGCCCCATTTTTTTGCGATTATCTTTTCAAACATTTGTGAAAAATATTTACATTTTTTTTATGAACGAGTTTTAAGTTGTATAGCACTACGCAAATGAGTTAAGACATTTATAAATGAATGCTCGTTCCTTAGTCAGATTATACCTTTGAGTTTTTACTTTTTACTTTTTACTTGCGCTAGGCGCTATATTGCAAGGAAACAAAGCGAGACAAAGCTTAACTTCGGGGGTCGAAGGCGGACAAATGGAAGCCTTGCAAATGGTAGTGCAGCGTGGCAGAAATAATCCAAAGCGCCCGATCGGGCCGGGAGCCAGAGTACAAAGGCATTATTACCTTGAGACTTATTACCTTTTGACTTCCGCGCAGCGGCAGTAGGCTGTGGGGGTGTGGAGCTAATGAATTAATTCCCCATGCAGCATGGGCAGGTATGGCGCCCAATTCCCGAAATTCCCAATTCCCAACTCCCAGAACAGGACCTGTAGAGATTGTCCTATAGTTCTTAGATAGTTTATTTCTTAAAATACTTTTAAAAATCTTGCCGAGATTGCATTTCACTTTTGTAACGGGACAGCCCGGAGGGCGCTTGTTTTGTGTAGCCGCGCCTTTAGGCGTCAGGCGGCTAGATACGAAATTGAAATGCTCCCCTTGCCGATGCCTTATGCCTGATGCTTGTCGGCCCAATTATTTATAATGGTGGGATGAAACACTTACCATCCCACCGCACCCACCTATCGTTTCCTGGAATGCGCCCGTGGAGGGAATAACCCCAGACACAAGTGTTTTTGAGAGAAATGCCTGCATCGCCAAAGGCAAGAGACACCAATAAGCCTGGAACCCGTCCCAAGCCTAGTCGTCAACAATCTTAGCCCAAGCGGGAAACGACGGTGGGAAAAAGTTAACCTCATAGTTAGAATCTTCCCACTCTTTCACCCAAAGTGGGATTTTGCCCCGGTCAGGAGTTAGGGAGAACAGCCGTTTTTCCGCCGTAACAATATAAAAGAGCTGCTTAAGGGTATCTCCCCGGTCTAGAGCCAAGCTCAGCACGTCATCGAGTTCCGGGTTGACCCGCTTCACTTTTTCCTTGCCGTCTTCGACCCAAACAATTTTCAAGGATTTTAGGGCTCTCGGGCTCAGCTTGCTCTTGAAATATACCCGTTTCAGGTTTGCTACCGGGTCCAAGCTGCGCTCGATGCGGCGAATCTGCTGAAGCCGCAGAAAGTGCCATTCCGCCAAGTGCAGGCGCTCTTCTGGAGAAATAGCTCCTTTACTGGTGGAATGCTGGAAGCCGTATCTGGCCTGAGAGCATCCCAAGTTGGCTAGCAGATGTATTAGCTGTCTTTCTTTTGGAGTTGCCTGACGCCTGCTCGCCGTTTTCGGCTTGCGGCGTCGCTTTGTAGTCGTTTCTATCTCTGTCGCGATAGTCATGTCAGTTTTGCCTCGCAGTCTTATTTGAGATTATGAGACGGGCAAGAGCCCACAGGGAGGAAAGAGATTATACCCTTCCCCAGAGGCAAGCCATACCCAGAGGCTGGACGGGTCTTCGCTCTTTACCCTGCGGGCCTATTGCCCCCAGAGCTGGAATTATACATATACTGATATCTTGCACTTTTATCCGCCAATATTTCTCAGCCAATATTTCTTAGCCAATACTTCTCAGCTAATATTTCTCAGCCAATATACATAAATCGCCTGCCAGGGATCCAGAGTCCCTGGGCGATAGGCTCCACTGTGCTAAAACCGACTGCTAGCCTTTTGTCGATTTTAGCCACAAGCATTGTGAGACTGGGGTAATAACCCCGGGAGGAGCATAGGCTTTTCTCAACGTTCGGTAAAACGTTGGTGCAAGACGTTAGCTTGCGTCAACCCTCAACATCACCACCCTCATTAGTTCCAGTGTAATGGACTGGCGTCCAATATCTGGCACAAGGCTTCTGGGTCGAGGGGCTCCCTGGTTTGGTTCTTTATAAAATACAACCCCAGGAGCAAGAGCGAACAGGCGTAAAGCTTTATTTGTTTAAAGCGGTTCTCTTTCTTGATGTGAGGTGCCACCGGCGTTGCATCCCAATATGAGAATCCCCGTTATACAGCAGAGATGGTCAAAGGGGATGCTATCGCCCCTACGTTTCATTGGCCCGATCGTTTATT
>JAAHFN010000080.1 GCA_010672965.1 Oscillatoria sp. SIO1A7 | reverse complement strand
TACGAAACCCAACAAAACTGTCGCTATTGTTGGGTTTCGTTCCCGGGCCGCTCCCTACTACTTACAAAAGTGAAATGCTCCCGACTGCTGACTGCTGACAGCTAATAGCTTACTGCTATAATTAGCAATTATAGCATTATCCCGACCATGCAGAGGTACAGAGATATGCCTACATCCTGGCTCCGGCCAAGATAACGACGAGCCCCAGCGACCCAGAACGACGCAAAACCATTCAAGCCAACCGAGAATGGATGAAGGAAAACAGGGCGAACTACCGAAATCGCTGGGTAGCCCTCCGGAGCGGACAGCTATTAGCCGATGCAGCTTCAGTCGATGAGTTGGCGGATATAGTAGGCGATCTAAAAGGTCTATTTTTCACGGTAATCTACTAATGATATTAACTTTTTCCAATGGCGAGCCTTTCGCAACGGGTGCAATTCGTTATGACTACCGTCCGGCAACGGAACGCGAAACTACAAATCGCATGATTCTGGCGATCGACATTGAAGGTTACATAACAGAAGCAGTGGTAGATACGGGGGCACCCTATTCCGTTATAGCCCCCCAGAGTAGCCAGACAAGTTGGCTTAGATAGGGTGACTCCCTTAGAAAGAGAAGTTATGCTGATTCGAGGCATCCGAATGGAGGGAGGAATCGTTAGGTTAAATATGACCAAGCCTTGCAGATCTGGGAGAGGATTTGACCGTGGATGCGACGGCCTTTATTCCCGATCGCGAGGAATACTGGGGCAATTTCCCTTCATTTATCGGCCAAATTGGCTTTCTAGAAAGAATCCGTTACGCTGTAGATACTGCTAACGATACATTTTATTTTGGGTTGCTGTATTAAATCTTAAGCAGTTGCAAGCAATAGCGCCTAGCACTGCGCAGTAAGGGAGCGGGCACTTAAAGTTTGCCTGTAGGGGCGTTTCGCGAAACGCCCCTACGCATTGAGCAATGCTTAGAAGCTCCAGCAGACTGCTGATATAGCAGTTCTCAAATTGATGTAAAGTTTCTGGGGCGAAGCATCCCAGTACGGAAATTACCGTTATACAGCAAAGATAGTAAAGGGGGATGCTGTCGCCCCTACGTTTTCGTTCATTACACTTATTTGAGAAACGCTATAGCTGACCGCTTACTGCTATAAAATGGGCGAGAAGTCTGACCGTATTGAAAACGCGAAATTTGCCCAAAGGTAATAACGATGGATAGTCAAGGTATATTTTTACTCAAGGTACTGCTGGCTTCAGCGGCGATTTCGGCCTCGATAGTTTATGGGGGGCCAAGACTGCCTATACCCGCAACAAATGCGATCGCGCTAATTGCTGTATTTTTGCCTACAGTTATCCTTGCCTCTGTCCTCACCTGGCGGGCATTGCGACTGCAGGGCGACAAAGAGAGCGCTGTAGGGGGACCATCAACGAATACCGAGAGATTGAGAGATGGGTGATAAGTTTGCTACTCATCGCTTTTACCTTTGCGGCAGGTTCTCCCGCAATGGAGACAACCGCAGCCTCAAAAAGCAGATAGATATAGCAATACGCCGAAGAGTTTAGGACAATGAAAAATTGCCAAAGCTAGTAACTGCCTTACTCGTACTGTTGGCACAGCCTGCGATCCGCGCATAAGCTGACCGCTGACAGCTTACTGCTTACCGCTATAAAAAGGAGCGATCGCTGTGACTCTGGGTCAATGGATTGGCTTATTAGCCTTTGTTGTTTCCTGCTACATTCTCTGGCAAATTCGCCAGATATTGCTGCTGGCTTTTGCTGCGGTTGTCTTAGCCACAGCCTTAAATCGATTAGCACGCTATCTGCAAAACCAGCAAAGATTTAAGATAGAGCGCAAGTGGGCGGTTTTTATATCGATTAGCTGCTTAATTTTCTTCTTCATTATCTTTGTCTTGCTAGTCGTTCCTCCCTTTGTCAAAGAATTCCAAGTCCTCACCGAAAGAGTTCCCCAAGGAATCAACAAAGGTATAGAGCAGTTGAATGATTGGGCCGACGATTTGCAAAGACGCTTTTCGGGAGATCTGAGCCAGCAAATTATCGAGCGGGTGAATGTGGATGACTTGCTCTCCCAACTCCAGTCTCTAGTCAATCAAATTGCCGAAGGAGCCGGCTCTTTTCTCAGCAACACAGTAGGTTTCGTTGGCAACACTGTTGTTGTTTTTCTAAGCTTTTTGCTGACTCTTATCTTAGCCGCAATGATTTTGGCAGAGCCCGTAGCCTACCGCCAAGCCTTTGTGCGGCTATTTCCTTCTTTTTACCGGCGGCGCGTAGAAGAAATTTTAGATCTCTGCGACGTCGCTTTAGGGGGATGGCTGATTGGGATTCTCTTTAATATGTTGCTTATCACCGTACTCAGTTGGATTGGCTTATCCATATTGGGAGTGCGGCTAGCCCTCACTCATGCATTTTTAGCAGGATTGCTCACCTTTATTCCCAATATTGGTCCTATTTTGAGCGTTATCCCGCCAATTGCGATCGCTCTGTTAGACGATCCCATTAAATCTGTTGCCGTATTAATTCTATATGTAGGCGTTCAGCAACTAGAGAGCAATTTCCTAACCCCATTAGTCATGGCACAGCAAGTCTCCCTACTGCCAGCAGTGACTTTGCTCGCCCAAGCCCTATTCGCCACTTTCTTTGGCTTTTTGGGTTTATTTCTAGCCCTACCTCTTACGGTCGTTGCCCAAGTTTGTATTCAAGAAATCTTAATTAAAGATATTCTAGACAAATGGAAGGTATCGCCCAATACTGCAAAACTCCAGGAGTTGCCCGACCCTATAGAATTACCAGCCAGAGCCGAAAATGTCCTGGCACCGCCAGAGATTGCCGAACCCCAGTCCCCGGAAGCAGATGAGGATTCGGTTAAAGAAGACCCCTCAGAGTCAAAAGACGGGCACCGAGAAGACTAGGTAGTCTGTCAAGAAATAATTGCACATTGGGTATGTTAGCATTGGGCATTCATAGCGGTCAGCGGTCAGCGGTCAGCAGTCAGCGGTCAGGCACAGAGCAGCAGAGCAGCGATCGCGCCTCTTGGGCATAGGGTATTGGGCATATTCGCATGTTCGCATCGGAAAAAATTGCTCAACTATTCAAAAAGACCTTGACGGGCTAGTGCAGCGTGGCAGAAATAATCTTTCTTCGCGAGAATTGTGGCCGGGAGCCAGGGTACAAAGGCATTTTGAATTTTGAATGCGCGAATGAGAGAATTCCGCGCAACGGCACTAGCTACTGTGTCAAGAAAGAATTGGGAAGAGCGGAATTGGGCATCGGGCAACCTCCCCCACACCTCACACCCTAGGGCGTAAGCCCATCTGCAAAGCAGGGGACGGTCCTATAAAACCCAGGCCGCCATCCCTGCTGAGACTACAATCCAGCGGAAATAGCCTGTTGCTTGTAGCACAACAGTAATATTCAAAAGAATAGTGGTTCGCTCGGAGCGAACCGCTTATAGTATTTTGTTGAGTATCTGCGCGGGGTGCTTTGGCCGCTCTCGGAGAAGATATAGCACTACGCGCAAGTTAAAAGTCAAAAGTCAAAAGTAGTATATGACTAAGTTTGAGCATTTATAAATGTCAAGCGCGTACTTTGCGTAGTGCTATATTCTTGTAGTTCGCGATCGCGATAATCCAAACGTCTATCAAATGTCTATCCAATGTCTGAAGCGATAATCGAAAATAAAAAACGTTCTGTGATCCTGGCTGTGGGAGCCGCCGTACTGCTGATTGGCGCTGGGGTTGCCGCATACTGGGCGATCGCGAATAGACGTTTTGCGCCGGAAGTGCCCCTGGCGGGGAACCTGTTGCCGAAAAATGCTTTAATGGCGATTTCCTTTAGCACCGACATTGAGGAGTGGGAAAAGCTGCGGTCTTTTGGCACGAAAGAGAGTCAAGCCCTATTTGACAAAAACCTTGCGGGGCTGCGCGATCGCCTGCTGGCCGCCAATGGCTACGACTACGAAAAGGACATCGAGCCTTGGGTGGGTTCTGAGGTAACGATGGCATTCTTGCCCCCAGGCAATATAGAGCAAGCTTTGGATGGTATAGATTCAGCGGATCCAGGAGCGGGCGGTCTTCAAAACCCAGGTAAATCCTCTGTGGTGATGGTGCTACCTATTGACAAGCCGCCTCTAGCCCAGGAAGCTTGGGCAAAAAATCAGGGAGCAGATCGGGCAAAGTGGGTCGATAGCACTTATAAAGGAATAGATATTAAACAAATGCAGAATGCGGACTCCCAGGCGAATTATGCTTTTAGTCTGCTGGGAAAACGTTTCTTAGCGATCGCCAATAGTACCGAGGCAATCGAGCGCACCATCGATACCTATCTTGGGGAGCCATCTCTTGTTGCGGTTAAGGGTTACGAAGAAGCTTGGCAACAACTGGACTCGGGACGCTCCTTTGCTAGGCTTTATATCAATATACCCGTAGCTGCAGCAGTCGTGGCCAGCAATCGCGAGGGGGTTTCTACTGCCGCTTTAATCGAAAGCCAGCAACACCAAGGCTTCGCTACGGCGATCGCTCTAGAACCCGAGGGAATTCGCTTCAGGAGCAGGGCTTGGCTCAGAGCCGATCGGCAATCTTCCCAAAGTCCCGAGGAAAACAAAGTGGCAACGATGCCGAAACGCCTGCCCGCCGAGACTCTAATAATGATGTCTGGCGCAAACCTGCAAAAGTTATGGGAGGATTATGCCGAGGTAGCTCTGTCGAGTCCGATTGCCCCCCTCAAACCACAGTGGCTGCGAACGGCAATCCAAACCACCACAAAACTGGATTTAGAGAAAGACTTGCTCAGTTGGATGGCTGGGGAGTTTTCCTTGGCCTTAATCCCCGCCTCTTCTGAGGGAGAGTCCAAATATGGATTTGGTTTGACAGCCATAGTGGAAGCAAGCGATCGCCGCGCTGGGGAGGCAACCCTCGAAAAACTCGATGGGATAATGAAATCCCAATATAAATATGAGGTGGAAGAGGGACAAGTAGGCGATTTGCCCGTTACCAACTGGATAGCAGACAATGGGGTATTAATCCTTACCCACGGCTGGCTGGAAGGCAATATTTTCTTTTTCACCCTGGGAGCCCCGGTTGCCTCTAGCATTGCTCCTAGTCCCAAAGCTCCTTTGGCAAAGAGTCAGGGATTCGCAACAACCGCCTCAAAAGAACTCGATTCTCAAAATGGCTCCTTTTTTCTGGATGTGGAGCGCGCCATCAACCAAAATTTACTCCCCGGCCTGAGATTGCCTCCCGAGCAAAAAACTATGGTCAATGGTATCAACGCGATCGGGGTTACTGCTGCGACAAGCGACGAGCGATCGACCAGCTATGAAACTTTTGTTTGGCTCAAAAAAGCCGGTCAACCCCAGGAGCTGCCGCCTCCGGGGGGAAGTTAGAGACTGGGGGACATGGGGACCGGGAGAATGGGTTGCATGGGGACCATAAAAATGGGATGTATGGGGACCAGTATTTAGGGCTTGCTGAATAAATCCAAAAAGTACGAAGTGTGGGGGGTGTGGGAAGCCGCCAGCGGGGTGTGGGAGGTGTGGGAAGAATTAAATAAGATTGTCCTCTCCCCCTCTCCCCACACTCTCCCCTCTCCCCCCCTCTCCCTACACCCCACACCCTACACCCCACACCCTAGGCAGGGTCTCGGCTTCAGCAGAATCGCCCCTACATTCCAACTGAAAACTTAAAACTCAGAACTGAGAACTGTCAAGGAAACTCTCAAGGTTAAAACTAGATACCATAGAGACGATCGCAACCTGGGAGGGTAGAAAAATGGTCCTGTGGTTATCCTTCTATCCTAGGGTCGCGATCGGTCACAATTATTAAACGGACAATGGATTTAGTAACTCTCCAGAGTGGGCTGGATAATACATCGTTTGCTGTCTTGTTCGCGACCATGCTGGTTTATTGGTTGGGGGCAGCATTTCCGGGAATTCCTTATTTGTCTTCCTTGGGAACTAGCGGAATGGCGATCGCCAATCTCTGCATAGCCACACTTCTAGGGGCTCGCTGGCTAGAAGCGGGCTACTTCCCCTTGAGCAATCTCTACGAATCCCTATTTTTCTTAACTTGGGGAATTACGGTCATTCATTTAATTGCCGAATATCAAAGCCGGAGCCGCTTAGTTGGCGCGGTCACTGCACCCGTAGCGATGGGAATTACGGCATTTGCAGCCCTATCGCTACCTTCGGAGATGCAATTCTCCGAGCCATTGGTCCCGGCGCTGAAATCCAACTGGCTGATGATGCATGTCAGCGTGATGATGCTCAGCTATTCCACCCTGATGGTCGGATCTTTGCTGGCGATCGCTTTTCTAATCGCGACCCGAGGTCAAAATGTGGAACTGCGCGGCAGCTCGATTGGCAACGGTGCCTATCGCAACCATAACTACCGCTTGCGCCGTTCGGGAGAATCTCTGGAAAAAACTTCGATGGCGGCAGTAGCAGGGGAAGTCAATATCAATGGCAGCAATGGCTCAGGCAATGTCGCCGTTCTAGACCCCGTAGCGACGACAGCCACAGCCCAAATGCCCGCAGCAGAAGCGATACCCCTATCGCCCCAACGCCTCAGCCTTGCCGAAACTCTCGATAACATTAGCTATCGCATCATTGGTCTGGGTTTTCCCCTCCTGACCATTGGCATTATTGCTGGTGCAGTATGGGCCAATGAAGCTTGGGGAACCTATTGGAGCTGGGACCCGAAAGAAACCTGGGCGCTAATTACCTGGCTGGTATTTGCCGCCTATCTCCATGCCCGCATTACCCGTGGCTGGCAGGGACGCCGCCCCGCTATTTTAGCCGCCTCCGGTTTTATAGTTATTTGGGTCTGCTATCTTGGGGTCAACCTGTTGGGCAAAGGGCTCCATTCTTATGGCTGGTTCTTTTAATCTTTATAGGGCATGGGGCATTGGGCATTGGGCATTGGAAAAGGGTGTAGGGTGTAGGGTGTAGGGTGTGGGAAGAGAGGGAAGGGTGGCCAGAAAATTATCCCATATGGCGGCTTCCCCTCTCCAACAACAATGCCCAATGCCCCATGCCCAATGCCCCATGCCCAATGTCCTAAATTCCCAATTCTTAAAGGAGACTAATATGGCTCAGGAATTTGAATCCCTCCATGAAAATGATGTTATCTCGACTAGCGGGAGCAATCTCATGTTTCAATGCACCTTCAAGGTCAATGAATACATGGCGATCGTGCAAAGTAAATTAGAAGAACAAACCTTGTTTTCAGAAGGGATAGAGTGCGAAGTTCTCAGTCCTGGAAAGCAGTGGCGCAAAGGCAAGCTGCAACTGCGCCTGGAATTTTGCCCTTACGATGATGATGACAGCGAGGCCGTGACAGCGGAGATTGACTAGTTATATCAAATCCGCTTCCGCTGTTCCATAAATACCGTAGGGGCGGTGCCCCGTGCCCGCCCCGGTTGGTCTACCCACCCCTAACCCCTCCCAGGAGGGGAAGGCGACCGGGGCGGGCACGGGGGCACCGCCCCTACAAATATTGTAACTGTTTAACCGGATTTGATATTAGATTCCCTAGGAATCTGCGCTTTTCTAATCAATGCCTTTCTTTGATGTCAAAACCCTCAGGACTTACACAGGACTTACGCAAACTGTCCATATCTAGTATTTGTAGGGGCAATCAAGAGCGTGGTTGCCCCTCCCCGTAGTGCCGTTGCGTAAGTCCTATTACACAAAATATCCATATTTATTTAGTTGTTTGTAGGGGCAATCCCAAGAGCGTTCGCGTTGGCGGAGCCTGCGCGACAGCGCATAGCGTCTCCCAATGCGAGAATCGCCCCGATCTATAGCGTAGTTGCGTAAGTCCTGACCCTGTTTTTCAGGGAACATCGGGGTTTTGCATGGTAGCGTAAGGTGCGCTCCTAGCACCCTACTAGCTAGTTTTTCAACTCAAAACTCTCAAGCTAAGAACTCAAAACTGATAAAAGACCGACACCAATGGACGCAACTGCATGCCCAAGTTCATCGAACTTTGCGGCAAAGACAGTTATTGCCGAAAAAGGCGCGGATTTTGGTGGCCGTGTCTGGAGGACAAGATTCTCTCTGTTTGGTCAAGTTGCTAATAGACTTGCGCTCTAAGTGGGATTGGGAACTGGCGATCGCTCACCTAGATCATGCCTGGCGTCCCGACTCCGCAGATAATGCTAGTTATGTACGAGAGCTAGCAAACCAATGGCAGTTACCTTTTTACCTCAGAACTGCTCCTAGTCAAACTATTTCCGAAACTATCCTGCCCAAAACAGAAGCATCAGCTCGGCAATGGCGCTATCAACTTCTCGGCGAAATTGCTATTTCTGCTGGCTACGCTTATATCGCCACCGCTCATACCGCCACAGACTGCGCGGAAACTTTATTATTCAACTTAACCCGAGGCAGTGGAGCCGATGGTATTGTCGCTCTAGCTTGGCAGCGTTCCCTAACTGAAGGTGTAACCTTAGTGCGACCTCTTTTAGAAGTTACTCGCCAACAAACTGGGGAATTTTGCCATTCGGCGGAAATTGCTATCTGGGAAGATGCGACCAATCGGGATTTAAAATATTCTCGCAACCGCATCCGCCTTGAATTGCTCCCTTATCTAGCCAAACATTTTAATCAAAAAGTAGAGTCTCACCTCGCCCAGACCGCAGAGCTGCTCAGAGCAGATGTAGAGTATCTCGAAACGGCAGCCGGAGAACTGCTCGCCGAAGCTTTATCGTTCGATATTTCGGATACTTCGACAAATACTTCGACAAATATTTCGACAAATATTTCGACAAATATTTCGGCCAAGAATCCCGATATCCAGGATACTGGCGCAAAAAATATTCCCAAAAAAGATCTTACCAAAAAAAATATTCTGGGGCAGTTGCCCCGATCGCACCTATCGCGGGTGAATCGCCGCATCTTAGCTAAAGCTCATCCAGCGATTCAACGCCGTGCCATGCGGCAATGGCTGCAACTCGTTCAATGTTCCCCTAACTTCGATCGGGTGGAAAAAATCGTTGCTTTGATTTCTGCCCCCAACCGCTCTAGAACAGACACGTTTCCCGGAGGAGCGATCGCCAGAGTGGAAGGGGACTGGATTGTCCTAGACAACAAAGAGGAAAATTGAGAATAGATTTTGCTTACTAATTCAAAATCTTAATCCTCAAAATTCCTCCCTTAAGAAGCTGCCGCCTCTTCCCCAGAGGGCTGACCTAGCAGGGGCTCTAGAGCAGAGCGCATATTAGCAATAGCCTCCTGGACGGCATTGCTCGTTTCCTCTACCTGTCCCGTTGCGCCCGTCCCTTCTTCGAGCTTTTCGCGAAGTAAGCCGAGTTTTTCTTGGAGCGGCTGTAGTATCTCTTCCGAGAACTTAGCCCCTCCCGACAGTTCTGCTGCCGCTTGCCGCTGCTCCCGTAGCTGTTGCTCGGAATCCTTTAATTCCTGAAGCCTAGCCTCTTGTTCCTTTTCCTTCGCCGCAACCGCATCCCTAGCTTCTGCGATCGCCTCTTCCAAACTGCCTATCTCGCCTCTTAGAGACTCCAGTTCTTCCGCCTCTTGTTGTCGGCGAGCCTCAATAGCCTCCAGCATCGGAGCTACATCAATCTGCTGGCCAACTCCTCCCCCCGGTGCATTTCCCAAACGTCGCCACACAATAGCTTGTTGCGCCTGTAGAATCCCCTCTCTTTCTTGAAGATTGCGTCGCTGTCCCACCAGAGTTTCATTTAAAAACTTATAATTTTCTTGCTCGTCAGCGAGTTCCTTCTCCAAAGACGGCCGCTGAGACTGCGGAGCTGAGGCCAATTTCCCCAAAAGTTCTTCAATCGTCTGGCGCTGTAAAGTCAGCTCTTCTTCCTGAACGTGGACAAAGCGAAACACCTTTTCTAGATCTTGCTTGAGAGTTTGCACCTGTTCTTGCAACTCATCCAGAGGCATACTCTCCAATGCTGCCACATCCACTTTATCAGTATTATCATTAGCCTCTGTTGACGAGCCTGCTGCCACTCCATCGAGCTGCCCTTTTAGCTCCTCTCGCTCTTGGCGATACCGTTCCAGAGTTTCAACTAGGGATTGCTTAAATCCAAGGATATTCTCCTGTACCTTCAGATTCGAGCGGGACTCCTCCAAAGAAGCTTGGTTCCCGTGCCACTCTTGCCATTGCCCTTCGAGCTCCCCTGCCCTGCGATTCGCATCATCCATCTGCTGCTGGGCTTCGGACCTTTGTTGCTCCAGAGCTGAAATCTTTTCCTCGACAATCCCGAGTCCATCTGCCACAGCAGACGAACCCACCGAAAGCGGCTCGCGCAATGATTCTATAGGAACAGAAGTTCCCGAGAGATAATCCAATAATTGCTTGAGATAGTCGGACATTTCCTCGCTTAGCTGGCTTGCAGAGGAAACGTCGCCCTGTTCTTCTTGTTCTTCTTGCCTCTGACGAAGTTCCTCAGAAGCTTGCTCTATCTCCTGCTGTTTGCCCTCTATTTCCGATCGCAGTTTATCTGCCTCTTCTTGGGCCTTTTCCAATTCTTGTCGTTGCTGTTCCAGGCGCTCCAACTCTTCTGGCATTTGTTCCAGTTGTTGTAGCTGGCCCTGCATCTCCTCTTCACGCTGCTGGAGTACCTCGCTCTGGTATTTGAGGGACTCCTTCCACTGTTCTATTTCCTCTTCTTTGTTCTTATATCTCTCCTGAACCCGAGAAAAATTCTGCAAAATGCTAACCAACTCTCGGGCGCTCTCGTTATGTACCTTTTGCACTTGCTTGTTAGCATTCAGGTCTGCTAATACGAAAGCTCCGTCTTTCAAATCGCTGGCCCCATCGAATTGGACGATATCTTCGCCCTGCACAGCGCTCCAACTCTCACCTCTCTGAAAGGCGAGCAGTTTTAGCTCGGCCTTGCCGCCGCCAAAAACTCCGGTCTTTTTTTGTACTTCTGCTAAATACAGCACGCCGATCTTTCCTCTTCCGTGTCGTGACCGCTCTAAAAAACTTACCCAAAGTTGGACAAATCCAGGCAAAACTGAACGTGGTCCTCATTTGGCGTTCTTTTCCTGCTTCGACGCATCCGACCCGCCGAGGCAGGACGTTGGTTTGATGCTCTCAACCCGATTCCAATCCCTTATTTGGCCCCGAAGCCTATTTCTTTGCCTGTTTCGAGCGAGCCTTATTCCCACAAACGCATTTGCGAGCGAAACAAAACTCAAGCAGCATTTAGGGTGAGCTTTCTAGCACTTTACGCTACATTTAGCGTAGATGGGACAATTTGCGTTACGTCCTGCAAAATTTGCTTCCCTTGTGGGAGAGGTCTTGCGGATAACAGACCGCAGGTCTCCCCCTAAAAGGCACTCTAGCTCATTTTCACTTTAGATTTTAGAGCAAACAATAGAATAGCGAGCAAGGTAAATTTAGTTGCCCCTTCAGTCGGGCTTGCCGGACTGAGCTGAGCCCTATTCTCAGAGTCTGGCAGACAAACTATTCTGAGAGTCTAGCAGATAGACATTATATCGCCAATGAGCATACCATGCTCCTTTGACCATGCGATCGCCTCTTATCCTTATTTTTACCTTCAGAACTTACCCGCCCTTGCCCTATATAGCGCGTAGCGCAAGTCAAAAGTCTCAAGGTAATAAGTCAAAAGTATAATCTGACGAAGGAACGAGCATTTATAAATGTCAAGCGCGTACTTTGCGTAGTGCTATATCTTTACTCGCAGGGGCGATCGCGCCTTTTATCCACCTCTTGTTTTAAGCATTTATGCTTATAATGTTTCAATATGTGCGCCACGCACCATCAAGTAAGGTCGCGATCTTGCTAGCTCGCAATTTAAAAATGTGAAATTGTAGTTAAATAATAAATAAAACTTATTTAAGAAATCAAAATGGTATCTACCTTTCCTAGCCTGGGGGACGCAAACCTTACTGGAGTGCGTCTGGAACTTCGAGAGTTGCAACCATATCTAGTTCGGTGGCGAAGAAACCTCCATCAACGTCCCGAATTGGGTTTCCAAGAAAACTTGACCTCTGCTTTTGTGTCCGAGAAGTTGCAAAAATGGGGTATTTTCCATCAAACCGGAATTGCCAAAACGGGAATTGTAGCCACGATCGCCGGGGCTAAACCCGGACCAGTGTTGGGGATTCGGGCAGATATGGATGCTCTACCAATCCAAGAAGAGAATGAAGTTTCTTATAAATCGCAGCATGATGGGGTAATGCATGCTTGCGGACATGACGGCCATACAGCGATCGCCCTTGGAGTTGCCCGCCATCTCGCCAAACACCCACCCACTGCGGGCACCGTTAAAATTATTTTCCAGCCCGCCGAAGAAGGGCCAGGGGGCGCTAAGCCGATGATAGAAGCAGGGGTTTTGGAAAACCCCCGGGTAGATGCCATCATTGGCCTGCACCTGTGGAACAACCTCAACATCGGCACCGTAGCCGTTCGTACCGGTCCGTTTATGGCGGCAACAGATCTATTTGAATGCACCATTCGCGGCAAAGGCGGTCATGGCGCTATGCCCCATCAAACTGTCGATTCTATTTTGGTCGCGACTCAGGCAGTACAAGCATTGCAGACCATTGTCGCTCGCAATATAGATCCCCTGGATTCCGCCGTGGTAACCGTAGGAAAACTACATGCTGGCACCGCCCGTAATGTTATTGCCGATCGCGCCGAACTGGCAGGAACCGTGCGCTATTTTAATTCAACATTAGAAAAGCTTGTTCGCCAGCGCTTCGATGAGATTCTAACCGGAGTTTGCCAAACTCACGGAGCAAGCTATGATTTAAATTACTGGAACTTATATCCCCCAGTGATTAACGATCGCGCGATCGCCGATTTAGTCCGCTCTTGCGCCTCAGAAGTAGTAGAAAACCAATCTAAAATAGATTCAGAATATCAAACAATGGGCGCTGAAGACATGTCTCTTTTCTTACAAGCAGTTCCCGGTTGTTACTTTTTCTTAGGTTCCGCCAACTCTGCCAAAAATCTCGCCTATCCCCATCACCATCCCCGCTTTAACTTTGACGAAAATGTCCTCAGCGTCGGCGTCGAAATATTTCTACGCTGCGTAGAACGCTTCTGCAAGTAGCTTAGTTATTTAGGGTGTGGGGAGAGAGGGGAGTGTGGGGAGAGAGGGGAGTGTGGGGAGAGAGGGGAGTGTGGGGAGAGAGGGGAGTGTGGGGGAAGACAAGGGGACAAGGGGACAAGGGGAGCGAGTGAATAGTGAATAGACGAACAGGTGAATACACGAACAGGTGAATACGCGAACGGGAGTAGGTTTCTTCACTGTTAACTTTTAACTTTCACTTCTCACTCCTCCAATGCCCTTCCAGTAGTGTAAACTAGAAAGTGCAGAGCTTTTGGAGGAAAGGCTATTCCTACGGCAGCACAGCTATTGACTTGCTATACCCTGTGTTACTGGGCAACCAATATGTACCTGCCCATTTACATAGTGCGCATTGACGAGCCCTCGGGAGGAGTATTCTTCCTAGCTGGAGAGGAGACAGCGATACTGATTAATCCCAACGGACTTTGGAATTTTGTATGATGAAACCAAATTTTAAGGCAATGAGCCGTAAAGAGCTATTAGCCTATATGCTGAAGCATCGAGATGACGATGATGCGTTTCGCGCTTACATGGACAAGGTGTATGCCGACCCACCCAAAGAATTCTATCCGGCACCTAAGTCAATCGACGACCTGAGCCATTTTCCAGAGTTATTGGCCAAGCACCGCCAACAGCGAAAAGAGGAAGTATAGCTTTCAGGCCATTTATAGCATTTACGCAAACTTCAAGATTTAATTATAGATATAGCGTTTGGTGCCCGGTGCGGCACCCTACAAAGACTATCTCTGCGTAAGTCCTGATTTAGACAGCAAGCAATTCTAAATCACTCGCGATATACGACAAATCCGCTAACTCAGGCTAAAGGTCGATCGCATATCGCGAATAACTTAGAATTGCTATATCAAAATTTATAGTCATTTCAAATAAAAACGAGACAAGATGTAGGGCGATCGCGCGAAATCGCCCCTACAATAATAAGGGCGATTGCCCTCCGGGCAAGCTATGCGCTCTTGTGCTACGGCTATGCCCCGGAGGGCAGGCGTTGGCGCTTGCGCGCAGGCTGCGCCAACGCCAACGCCAACGCCAACGTAACTGTCTCATCCTTAATTGAAATGACTATAACCTCAAAACTCAAACCTCAAACCTCTCAAGCTAATAACTCAAAACTCAAAACTCAAACCTCTCAAGCTAATAACTCAAAACTCTCAAGCTAATAACTCAAAACTCAACCCTTAGAACATCCTTCTACATATTCGATTTCGGGAAGCTTGCCTGCGCGGAAGCTCGTAACCTTATCGCTTGCGTCAGTCTCGAAGATTAAGCGATAGTTTTGGTTTTGAGGCAATTTCGGCACCAAGGTCAGATATTTTCCTTCGGAATCATCTTTACGATCGCTGGTTTCAATCAATCCCGCATAGAGCCCTTCAATTCGGTCTGAAGCATCGCCGATTTTAGCCCCACTGATGGTAGTTATGCGGGGATTATCTATATCGACTCTGGCAATGCGATTGTTTATGACCATAAAAGCCAAGCCATCTGGCCCGCTTTCCGGCTCGTAGTAAAAGCATTCCGAGCTATCTGTAGTCCCACCATCAACCAGATCCAAGCCCGCCGCTGCCGAAGCTTCTTTTAAGGTCATGCCAACGCCAATCGGTCCGATACCATCGACCGCCACTTTTGATTCTTCGCTTAATTCTGGATAACCTTCGAGCAAAGTCA
Organism: Oscillatoria sp. SIO1A7; assembly: GCA_010672965.1. Lineage (GTDB taxonomy): Bacteria > Cyanobacteriota > Cyanobacteriia > Cyanobacteriales > Laspinemataceae > SIO1A7. The sequence continues at coordinate 14,403 of JAAHFN010000080.1, read as the reverse complement.
GACAGTTGCTTTCTCGGTTCAATTCGCCAAAGCATCCCCCCTCTGGGTTCAAAATTGCCACTTTGTCGATATTTTCAAATTGCGTCAGGGTGGCATCTATAGCAGTTTCCACTCGGGCCACATCGCCAATTCCGGCTATGACAATTCCCTGGCAAAACTTCAAGCGGGCGACTCCTTTATATATAGAGAGGAGAAAATCGCTAGGACAGACAGGCTCTCCCGCTAGTTTAATGGGTTCTAATAATCCCCGATTTTTTTCTTCCTCTGTGGGACCGGCGATTAATTGCGCGATCGCAAAACGAGCTTCTTGCTCCCCTTCAAACTCCCGCTCTACCGCCTGAAGCGCCGCCAACTCTCCTTCGGAAACGTCGTTGGTGGGAAAATATATTTGAATTTTATTCCCAGAATCTTGCGATCGCCGAGCATCCTCTTGGGTCTCTGTCTCCGTAGCCGCTATTGGTTCCGAGCCCGATTCTGTAGAGGCTGGCACAGTGCTGCCCGCATCACTATTTGTTGCTTGTGCTGGAGATGGTGCTGGGGATGGGTTTGGATTTTCCGAAACATTTCCTTGACAAGCACTCAGACTAAACAGTGCCCAAAGCAGGCCGAGCAATAACCAATTTGACTTGTAGTTCTGAAGCATTTTTACCTAGGGTGTAGGGTTTAGGGGGTAGGGTGTAGGGTGTGGGGGGTGTGGGGTGTGGGGTGTGGGGTGTGGGGTGTAAGGTGTAGGGAAGTTTCCTGCTAGTAGGGGCGAACGGCCGTTCGCCCCTACGGCCGTTTCGCCAGCGACATAAAATGCCCTACTATATACAAGGTATAGCACTACCGATTAAGGGAACGGATAGTTACAAATCTCAAAGAGTGCGTATGGCAGGACTTGAGCTGACTGCTGACTGCTGACAGCTAATAGCTTGCTGCTATATAAAGCAATTAGTCAACTTGCAAAACTCGGACTAAAAAAGCCCAGCGATCGCTAACATCCTCAATCAGCTTTGCCGTCGGCTTCCCAGCACCATGCCCAGCTTTAGTTTCAATCCGAATCAGCACTGGAGCCGTACCCGCATGAGCTGGCTGTAAAGTTGCCGCAAACTTGAAACTATGGGCGGGCACTACTCGGTCGTCGTGGTCGGCTGTAGTAATAAGCGTTGCCGGATAATTGGTTCCCGGCTTGACATTATGCAAAGGCGAATAAGTATATAAAGCCTTAAATTCTTCCGGGTCTTCTGGAGAACCATAATCAGAACACCAAGCCCAGCCAATCGTAAACTTATGGAAGCGCAGCATATCCAGAACTCCCACATCTGGTATTGCCGCCCCAAACAAATCCGGGCGCTGAGTCATGCAGGCTCCTACCAAAAGTCCTCCATTACTCGCGCCGCCAATAGCCAGTTTTGGCGTGCTAGTATAACCAGAAGCAATTAACCACTCAGCCGCTGCAATAAAATCGTCAAATACATTTTGCTTATTTAGCTTCGTTCCGCCTTCGTGCCATTCTTTCCCGTATTCGCCGCCGCCCCGCAAATTGGGAATAGCCAAAACGCCTCCCAACTCCATCCAGACCAACATGGCCACGGAAAAATAAGGGGTTAAGGAAATATTGAATCCGCCGTAACCGTAAAGATAAGTGGGATTCTGACCGTCTAGCTCGATTCCTTTTTTATGGACGATAAACATCGGCACCCGCGTGCCATCTTTGCTGTGGTAAAAAATTTGCTTGGTTTCGTAGTCAGCGGGATTGAAATCTACATCGGGTTGCCGATAGACCGTGCTAGTTCCGGTCTTCATATCGTAGCGGTAGATAGTCGGCGGTACGATCGCGCTGGTAAAGCTATAGAAAGTTTCCGTATCTTGGCGATTGCCATCAAAACCGCCAGCGGAACCAATTCCTGGCAATTCCACTTCTCCTATCGGCTTACCGGATAAGTCAAATATTTTAATTTCGCTATGAGCGTCTTTAAGATAAGACACTACAAACTTATCATCCAGGATACTTGTACCGTCGAGAGTTTCTTCCCCTTCGGGAATGATTTCTTTTCGCTCTTTGGTGCGAGAGTCAATTGTAATAATGCGCCCCCGAGGTGCATCCAGGTCGGTACTAAACCAGAATAGCGAGCCGTCATTATCGATGAAAGTATAGTCAGCCTCAAATTCGCTAATCAGTTCCACAACGGGAGCTTCTGGATCGCTTAGGTCTTTGGTCAAGTCTTTGTAAAAAACTAGCCTTTTTGGATCCGTTCCCCGAAAAACCGAGATAATCAGATAGCGGCCGTCGTCGCTGACATTGCCCATAAATAACCATTCTTTGCGATCGCTCCGATGATAAACCAGCAGATCTTCTGACTGGGGAGTTCCCAGGCGATGGTAATAGAGCTTTTGGTAATAGTTCGCATCTTCTGGTTTGGTGTTTTCGTTCGGCTCGTCATAGCGACTATAGAAAAAACCCTTGTTATCGTGCGTCCAAGATGCGCCAGAGAATTTTATCCATTGGAGGCTATCCGATAAATTATCGCCAGTTTCTATATCCAGCACCTTCCACTCTTGCCAGTCCGAGCCAGAAGTGGAAAGACCGTAGGCCATCAGATTGCCATCTTCGCTAACTGCCACAGTGGAAAGGGCAACGGTGCCATCTTCCGAGAGCAGATTGGCATCTAGCAAGACCCTGGGCTCGTCGTCTAGTCCATCTAAAACATAGAGAACACTCTGGTTCTGCAGGCCGTCGTTTTTAAAATAAAAAATGCGGTTTCCTTTTTTGAAGGGAATGCCGTATTTTTCGTAATTCCAAAGTTCTTCTAGTCGTTTGTTGATAGTTTGGCGCTCTTGTATTTCTTCGAGATAGTCGAAAGTTACTTTGTTTTGCGCCTCTACCCAAGCTTTCGTTTCTTCCGAATCCGGATCCTCTAGCCAACGGTAAGGATCCGAGACCTTGGTGCCGTGATAATCATCTATTTGCTCGACTGGGCGAGTTTCTGGGTAAGCAAGAGGTGAATCGGTATATGGCATAAGATAATGATAACTAAGATTATCCGGTGACAAGGGAAAGGAAATGGCGCGATCGCTCTTTTATAGCAGTCAGCGGTCAGCTCTCAGCTCTCAGCTATAAGGCGCGACTATTGCCGTTCCTAGCTTTGGCCAGCTTGGATTATCCGCTCTCAAAGATGCGTAGTGCTATATAATAATGAGCCTCTGTTGCCTATCCATTTATTACGCTACAACAGGACTGCGAGCAGCGATCGCACAAACAATATATTTGCAACCAACCGTAGGACAGGCATCCCGCCTGTCCGCCAATGCCCCATGCCCAAGCGATAGCGGTCAGCTCTCAGCTCTCAGCTCTCAGCTAGAGCTAAAAGCTTATTGCCCAGAGCTGCCCAAGCGATAGCCCAACGCGGCAGGGTGAGCTGAGAGCTTTTTTGCCCAATGCGCAATGCGAACATGCCCAATTCCCAATTCCCAATAACCATATGCCAAATCCAAACCCAAGCCCAGAAGAATTGCTCGCAATGGCCGAGCTGTATTTGCAAGAATCGGTAGCGCCATTAGCTGCGGAACTCGATCGCAATCCCGAAGCCCTGCGCGAGGCCCTGCAAGGATTGGCCGATCGCTCCTTATTGGCCTTGGAGATTGCGGCAGGAACAGAGGCCACTCGCCAATTCCAAGAAATAACTGCTCGATATTCCGGGGCTTTAGCATTTCTGCAAACCCAGCATCAAAGTGCGGGGGCGATGCTGGCCAAGGGCTCTAACGAATCTCTCAAACAAGAATATCTGCCCCATTTAGCCAACGGGTCTCGCCTGTTGGGCTTGGGTTTCTCCCATTTGCGGCGTCTCGGTTCCCCAGCAGTAAAAGCTTTGCCGGTTCCTGGGGGATATCTAATCTCCGGCCGCGTGCCTTGGATCACTGGCTGGGATTTTTTCTCCGAATTTATTTTAGGAGCTACTTTGCCAGACGGGATGGAACTTTATGGCATGGCTCCTTTGAAAAAGACGGAGCAGGCGGATGGGGGAGCGATCGCTTTTAGCGAACCGATGCAATTGGCAGCGGCACAGTCAACAAATACTGTTACTTGTCTTCTTAGTGATTGGTTTTTACCCGAAGAGCTAGTTATTGCGATCGAGCCGAAAGATTCCCTACGGGCAAAAGGGAAAAAAAATCTCTTGCGCCACAGTTTTTTTTGCTTGGGATGTGCCAGGGCAGGTCTCGATATTATCGAAGCTGCGGCTCGGAGCAAAGCGCTACCTTTTATTGTCGCCGCTTTTGAATCTTTGCAGGAGGATCTGGCCAACTGTCGGGAGGCAATCTGGCAAGAGAGGCAAAGCCTGGAAGCCTCTTTTGAAAAGCAGCTCGAACTGAGGATATGGGCGATAGAATTGGCCAATCGCTGCTCCCGGGCGGCGATCGCGGTTTCTAGCGGTTCCGCCAACTATGGCGACCATCCCGCCCAGCGGGTTTATCGGGAAGCGCTCTTATTTGCTGTAGCGGGGCAAACTATTGATGTAATGGAAGCTCACCTCAAGCGGCTGGCAATTTAGTAAGCGGTCAGCTGTCAGCAGTCAGCTTTTAGTCAAAGTCTTGCAATTTAAGCAAAAGGCGCGTTTTGACTCCTGTCCTAACCTTAACAGGACTTACGCTTGCCTGTCCATATCTAGTATTTGTAGGGGCATCCCCTCGCGCTCGCCCCGATCCATAGCATCTCTGCGTAAGTCACGATCGTAGCCAACCTCTTTCGCGAAGGTTTTTAAGATATTCTTCAAAATCGGCTAAGTCGTAATGTATGCAGATACCGCGCCTTGCCAATAATTCTTGGAAAGCTATTTGATTTATTCCCGCAATTTGACTTGCTTTACCGATGCTTACTCTTTCTAGCAAAATTATTTTCAGGAGCTACAGATGCGATCGCAACGATCGCAACATATATAGGGCTTGCTGAATAAACCTAAAAAGGCAGAGTGTGGGAGGCCGCCTACGAGGTGTGGGAGGCCGCCTACGAGGTGTGGGAAGTGTGCTGAAAGTTCTCCCCTCCCCTCTCTCCCCACACTCCCCACACTCCCCACACTCCCCACACTCTGCCTTTTTCAACAAACCCTATATAAGACTTGTGGGACTTGTGGATAACGGGTGATTTTTCCACAGGCGATGCAGCTTTGGGCCAATTTTATACCGGGAAAGCAGGTTTTTCCACAGACTTTTCCACAGACTATCCCTGCTCCCTCCCCAAATTAGGGTGTGGGGTTTAGGGTGTAGGGTCTAGGGAAATTTTCTGCTATTATCCCGAACGCGCCCCGCGTCTTTGCTTCCCTTGAATCGCACTTTGGGAGCCGGAAAGTCTTACAGGAAGGGAGGTTTTGGGTTTAGAGTGGGAACGATCCAAGGGTTGTCCCCAATTGGAATGAAAAAGCCGAGCGAGTCAACACCCTACCCCCCACATTCTAACTAAGGATCGCCCTAACGATCGCCTACCTTGCGAGTTGCTAGGTGGATGCGATCGTTCAACTGACGTAGGGTTTGAGCCATATCGGGATCTCGCTCCTTGCGTTGAGCTATTTTATCGCAACTATACAGCACCGTTGTATGGTCTTTGCCGCCAAACTCTTCGCCAATTTTTGGCAAACTTAAGTCCGTGTGCTGGCGCATCAGATACATCGCGATTTGGCGAGCCCCTGATATTTCCCTGCGGCGAGAGCTGCCCTTGAGATCCTCAATAGAAACTCCAAACATATCCACCACCGCTGCAATTACCACGTCAGGGGTTGCCTCGACCTTTTCCGTTTGGGGATTTAAAATCGGCGCGACATTTTCCACCGTCATCGGCAAACCCGATATCGATATATAAGCCATCGTCCGAATCAAAGCTCCTTCTAGTTCCCGAATATTAGAAGTATAGGTGGAAGCAATATATTCAATAACTTCCCCAGGCAAGGGCATATTTTTTTCTTCTGCTTTTTTTTCCAAAATAGCCATTCTTGTTTCTAAATCTGGAGGCTGGATATCCGCAATTAAGCCCATAGAAAAGCGAGAAACAAGCCGGTCTTGCAACCCTGGAATCTGACTTGGGGGGCGATCGGCTGCCAATACCACTTGCTTGCCCGCTTGATGTAGAGTATTAAAAGTGTGAAAAATTTCTTCTTGAGTATATTCTTTCCCTTCAATAAACTGAATATCATCCACCAACAGGATATCGCCGTCTCGATAATGTTCTCGAAAACTCTGGAGGCTATCATTTCTAATGGATGCAATCAAATCATTAGTAAATTGTTCTGTAGAGACATAAAATACCTTAGAATCGGAACTAATTTCCCAGCGATAGTGGCCGATCGCCTGCATCAAATGAGTTTTGCCCAAGCCAACCCCGCCGCAGAGAAACAAAGGATTAAACTCCCGCCCTGGAGACTCTGCTACCGCCAAAGACGCTGCATGCGCCATGCGATTATTCTGACCCACGACGAAACTGGAAAAAGTGTACTTCAGATTTAGCTCTGCTAGTTTGGGATGATGGGAGTTAGTCGGTTTGGGAATCCCGCTTTCCGACCCAGGCCAAATCAACTCTGCCCTACCCTCTGCTTCCGCCCTAGTAGTAATATGGATTTCCACCGAATATCCAAGGACATCGCCTACTGCCTCAGCAATGGTTTTCAAATAATACTTTTGCAACCAATTACGGGCAAATGGGTTAGGGGTGACGATTGTCAAACAGTTATTCTCAAACTCCCGAGCGCTGGCAGTTTTAATCCAGGTTTCGTATGTGGGCCGGCTAAGTTGTAGTTGTAGCCGTTCGAGTACCTGATTCCAAAGAGTCTCAATGGTAATATCCACTTAATACCTCGCAACGCTTGCCATCCGAGCTGTTTAAGTTAGGGTGTGGGGTGTCGGGTGTCGGGTGTCGGGTGTCGGGTGTCGGGTGTCGGGTGTCGGGTGTCGGGTGTGGGGTGTCGGGTGTCGGGTGTCGGGGAGAAAATTTATGCCTTGGTTCCTCCCAAACTTCCCAAACTTCCCACATTTCCCAAACTTCCCACACTTCCCACACTTCCCATCTCCCTACCCTTCACCCTTGCCAAACTTCTCGCACTCCCCCCCTTGCCAAACTTCCCAAACTTCCACTCTCCCCACACTTCCCACACTTCCCACTCTCCCCACTTTCCCCCTACACCCTACACCCCACACCCTAGACCCTAGTTTTTGCCCCATGCTTAATGTAAAATATAAACCGGTGTTATTCAGATCGCGCTCCCTATGCAAATCGCTAAATTTCTTCACGCCGCCGTATTGGTTTCGGACCTAGAAAAATCGAGCGCATTTTATGGTAGCGTTTTGGGATTGGAAAAAGTCAATCGTATTTTGAAATATCCCGGGGCTTGGTATCAAGTGGGCGATTTTCAAATTCATCTTATTGTCGATAAGGCTGCGGGGACGGGCACCGTACAGAATACCGAGAAGTTGGGACGCAATCGGCATATTGCCTTATCGGTTATTGATTTAGAAGTTGCCAAAGCACGTTTGTTAGAGAGCGGATTTCCGGTGCAAATGAGTGCTTCGGGTCGTGCGGCCCTTTTTGTTCGAGATCCCGATGGCAATGTTATAGAACTGAATCAAGCCTAATTCGCTCGATCGGGCAACCACAAGATAAAACAACTCCCTTTTCCCAATTCCGACTAAAAGCGGTGGCGGTGCGATTATTCTACGGAGACTTGGGTGCAGCTCCTGCAAAGTACGCTCAAGCAACGCCAAATTATGACTCTGTTGGATCTATGGTGGCTTTGAGTCTATCTTCAACGATAATTCAAGGGTTACAGCCCTCTCGTCCTAATTATTTAGTATCGTCTGTAACCGTTACGCCTTAAGTCCAGGAGAGCCCAAATTATCGAGCATTGCCAATTGTCGCAGCCACTCACTCCTAAATTTGTTAAGATTGGTGAATTAGTCACCATAAGGCATAGGCCGCAGAAAAAGTGAGAGTATGGATACCAGCAAAAAAAAGCCCAGGCGCCGTCTCACAATCAGCTTGGGAGAACAAGAGTACGAGTTTTTGAAAAACGAAGCCGAAAAGCGAGGGGGGAGCGTAGCGGCTGAAATTCGCTATTTGGTCAGATTGCGCATAGAAGACCAGGAGAGAAAGTCCCTTCCGGGGCAAGATCCGGTAGAACAATAAGAGATTGGCCAACAAATATCCCAAGTCGAACCCAAGCTTGGGCAGGCGTCCCGCCTGTCCTATTAATTGGTAATTTATGTCTTGCAGTCCCAATAGGAGTGCATTTGCTGGAGGGCTTATAAAATTTTGGCGAAGGGCGCGATCGCGGGCTAAAATGCAAGAGGGATTGCAAGACATGGCGGCGATGCCGGTGTCGCCTGAATGTTGCTGTGACTCGCGTTGCTGCGACTGCACGTTGCTGCGATCGGTTGCAATAAATCGATGTTGCCTAGAGGGGACTAGAGACAATAAATGAGCATTTCCACTTCCATGCTCGAAGAGCTACTGCAAGCCCTACCCTGGCTGCGACCGCAAATTTATTTTAAGTCTTCCTTGATAGCGCTGTCTCATGCGATGGAAGATCAAGTCTTGGCGGGAGAAGAAGGGCCGTTGGTGATTGCCTGCTTCCAAAAAGAGCGATTCTATCGCCAGGAAGCACAAAGATACCGGCGGATTGGGTCTCGTAGCGACCAAGTCTATGTCCTAGCATCACCGGAAACAGAATTCAAAAACAGCTCTGGCATCCACGAGAGCGTAGCCTTCGCTCCCACAGACGGACTCGCTCTCGAATGGCATTTAGTGGTAATTGCCAAAAAATATGCTACTTGCTTGGCCTGTAGGGAAAGGGAGACAACTACAACATCCCTATCGGAGTCGGCGGCAATGGATCAAGCGCGTCGCTTTGACGGGATATGGACTTTCGATCGCCGGGTATCTTGTACCGTCGCCAATCTGTTGCTAAATAGGATTCTAACTTATAGGCCGGAATTAGCCGAAAAAGTCAGCCAGGGCAAGGCCCTAATTCAGGGGGGTGACAATAGATTTAATAACGTAGATCCAGGCCCATTTGGGGAACGGTTGGTCACCTATTTGCAAGCTTCTCAGTACAAACTGATGAAAACCTATCGCTCTCTAGCAGCACAAGAAAGGCGAGAGCGCTTGGTCAACGTAATCACAATGGCGATTCGACGCTCCCTCAATTCTTCTGAGATTTTCCAAGTCTCGGCTCGGGAACTCGGACTTGCCCTAAATGTCTGTCGCTGTCTTATTTATCGCTGCAAGGCAACCGACAATACTGCCACTATAAGCCATGAATTTTTGCGGCAAGGGGTGAGTTCCCTAGAGGGCCAAACTTGGCCGTTGAAGGATAATCCTTTATTTCAGGAAGTGGTTGGCGATCGGGAAACCGCATATACAGAAAACGCCCAAACAGACTCCAGATTTTTGGCGCAAGATATTCAGGCATTAGTGAGCCAGTGGCAAATAGGCTCCTGGGTGATGGTGCCGGTACTTTATCAAAGCCAGATGGTGGGGATGATGGAGTTGCACGACTGCTCGGCCCGCCAAAGAACTTGGGAGACAGAGGAACTGGCTTTGGTAGAGGCGATCGCTGCCCAAGTGGGTATTGCCCTGATTCAAGCAGAAGCCTACGCCAACCTAGAGAACCTCAACCAACAACTCGAAGCTCTAGAACAAACTCGCAGCAATTTGATTGCCATTACCGGACACGAACTGCGAACTCCCCTTTCCACCATTCAAGTCTGCCTTGAAAGTCTGGCCGGAGATCCGGACATGCCCCCTGCTATGCGACAAGTCATGCTCAGCACTGCTTTGACTGATGCCGAGCGCTTGCGTACTTTGGTCCAGGATTTTCTCACCCTATCTCACCTAGAAAGCGGGCGGGTGGAATGGAATCTAGAGCCCTTATCCCTACAAGAATGCGTTGACTTAGCCCTCAGCAGCATTCGCCACCGCCGAGACGACGAGCCCCAGATTCCGCAGGTTAAGACGCAAGTGCCAGGGAATCTGCCTTTGGTTCGGGCTGATGGAGAATGGCTCGTCGAAGTGCTATCCAAACTCTTGGACAATGCCTGCAAGTTTACCCCCGCCGAGGGTCGAGTGACCGTAGAAGCAACTCTCCAAAATAACAAAACAGTTGAGGTTTTAATGAGCGATACCGGGCGAGGCATTCCTCCCGAGCGCCTAGAAACGGTTTTCGATCGCTTTTACCAAGAAGAAGGGGCTCTGCGGCGTACCCAAGGAGGTACTGGCTTGGGGTTAGCAATTTGTCGCCAAATTGTAACCGGCTGGGGGGGAGAGATTTGGGCCACTTCAGAAGGTCTTGACTCTGGCAGCCAATTTCACTTTACAATTCCCATCGTTAATGACAGCCAGAATAATCGGCCCGAACCCTCCCCCAAGTCCAAAAGTCGTTCTAAAAAGCGCCCTCGCTCGAACAATTCCCGCCAGAGCCGGAAAGGGGATAAGGAGACAAGGGGACAAAGGGACAAGGGGACAAGGGGGGCATAGGGGGCATATTCGCATGTTCGCATATTCGCATGGGGACCAAGGCTAAAGTGAATAGTGAATAGTGAATAGTGAATAGTGAATAATTGGTTCGATCGACTTTAGGACTTACACAAACCATCAGAATCTATATATGGCTTTTGGTGCGCAAGTAGCACCCTACATTTGGAGTTTATGCGTAATTGCTGAACTATTCACTATAGCGCTTCTCGCTCTTGATGTGAGGTTATCTGGGGCGAAGCATCCCAAGAGAGGGGTTGTCTTTCGGGGCGCCGAGATTGTGGCTCGGGATGCTGTCGCCCCTACGCCCCTACGCTTCGTTCATTACACTTATTTGAGAAACGCTATAGCGTTTCTCGCTCTTGATGTGAGGTATCTGGGGCGAAGCATCCCATTACGGGGGTTACTGTTCTACGGCCTCGAAAAGTCGCTCGGGATGCTGTCGCCCCTACGCCCCTACGCTTCGTTCATTACACTTATTTGAGAAATGCTATATTCACTATTCACTCCTTCCAATGCCCAATGCGAACATACCCAATTCCCAATTCCTAATCCCCACGCCCCACACCCCAAACCCCACACCCTACACCCCACATATTGTGAAGAACTGTAACAGTTCCTTAATAAGCTGACAGAGCGCGGCAATCTTGGTGATAGGATGCGAAATCAATTGCCCCATCTAAAGAATCAGAGGAATTTATGGCAAACGGCGAAACAATCACTCTGACAGGACAACCTCCAAAGTTTGGTGGCAGCACCGGAGGCTTGCTCTCGAAAGCTGAAGTGGAAGAAAAATACGCTATCACTTGGACCAGCAAAAAGGAGCAAGTGTTTGAAATGCCCACTGGCGGTGCTGCAATTATGAATGAAGGTGAAAACCTACTATATGTAGCCCGCAAAGAACACGGTCTGGCTTTGGGTACTCAACTGCGCACGAAGTTTAAGCCCAAAATTGTGGACTACAAAATCTACCGCGTCTATCCGAGCGGGGAAATTGAATACCTCCATCCGAAAGATGGCGTCTTCCCCGAGAAAGTAAACGAGGGCCGTTCTCAAGCCAATACAAAGGATCGCAAGATTGGCGACAACCCCGAACCCGCCAAACTCAAGTTCAGCGGCAAACAACCTTACGAAGTCTAGTTAGCGTTTGGAATTGGGAGTTGGCCGGAGGATCGTTCATATTGCTGCGATCGCTCTCGGGAGGGTAGTGCTACTGTGCTACCCTCCTTGTTATTATGGGAAAGTTTTGAGTTCGAGCGCTTGAGAGTTTTAAATTTGATATAGCATTAAGCATATTTGCTTAGGGCAACTGTAGGGCAAATGGTGAAATCGCCCCTACAAACCCGCAAGTCCCTTCGCCGTATTAGTAGTGCAATATAACTAGGGACTGGCGCACAGACTCTACGCATAGGGGCGAGGCTCGCTCTTTGCATTGCCCCTACAAATACCAAATATGGATGTTTTGCGTAATATCATGTCGGTTTGAATGCCCCAAAAAAAAGTCAAGTCCTGCGTAGGACGGGCTTCCGAAAAGTCCTTACCAGCTCCAGCTCCCAGGCGGGACGCCCGTCCTACGGGAAATTACAATTTTTTTTGTGGAACAACTACGCGGACTTGATATAAGTCCTAATAACTCAAAACTCAAAACTCAAAATTAAAAATTAAAAAATTGGCCCCATTCCCTATTCCCAAACTTATGATTAATCCAGATTTTTCTCAATTTTCCCAACTAGCCAATCAGGGCAATTTCGTGCCGGTTTATCAGGAGTGGGTGGCAGACCTGGATACGCCGGTATCTGCTTGGTACAAGGTTTGTGCGGGAACTCCCTACAATTTCCTGCTCGAATCCGTAGAAGGAGACGCGACAATCGGACGCTACAGCTTTCTAGGCTGCGACCCTCTCTGGATTTTGGAAGCGAGAGGAAATCGCACTACTAAGACCGATCGGGATGGGACGCAAGAGGTTTTTGAAGGAAACCCATTTGAAATTCTGAGCAAATGTATCAAATCCATCGAGCCGGTGAAGCTGCCGGAACTGCCCCCGGGAGTCGGCGGATTGTTTGGCTTCTGGGGATACGAGCTGATTAACTGGATAGAACCCCGAGTGCCAATTTATCCCGCCGAGGAGAGTTCTTTGCCCGATGGAATCTGGATGCAAGCGGACAATCTGCTGATTTTTGACCAAGTGAAACGCAAGATTTGGGCTATTGCCTATGCAGACCTGCGCAACCCAGAAGTAGATTTAAGCCTCGCCTACGAGCAAGCCCGCGATCGCGTAGCAAAGCTAGTCAGCAAGCTAGAGCAACCTCTCGATAGCGAAAAGACTTTTTTGGAATGGACGCCGCCAAATTCCAACAAAACAACCAAGAGCCAAGACCAAGGTGCGAACTCTAAAGAGCAAGAGCTGTCCTATACCAGCAATACTGCTAAAGAACAGTTTTGCCAAAACGTCCTCAAGGCGAAAGACTACATTAAAGCCGGAGATATTTTTCAAGTGGTTATTTCCCAGCGGCTTTCAACAGAATATGTTGGTGCCCCTTTTAACCTCTACCGCTCTCTGCGCCTAATCAATCCTTCTCCCTACATGGCTTATTTCAATTTTAACGATTGGCAAATAATTGGCTCTAGCCCAGAAGTGATGGTAAAAGCAGAAAAGTCAGCGGAGGGGGACAGAGTTGCTACTTTACGACCTCTTGCCGGTACTCGTCGGCGAGGAAAAACGGCGCAAGAAGATGCAGATTTAGAGAAAGATTTGCTCCAAGACCCCAAGGAAATTGCAGAACATATTATGCTGGTTGACTTGGGTCGAAACGATTTGGGCAGAGCCTGCATAAATGGCACGGTAAGCGTGGATGAGTTAATGGCTGTCGAGCGCTATTCTCATGTCATGCATATTGTCAGCAATGTGGTGGGGCAGCTCGCGCCAGATAAAACAGCATGGGATTTGCTTGAGGCTTGTTTCCCTGCCGGAACCGTGAGCGGGGCTCCGAAGATTCGGGCGATGGAGATTATCCACGAACTAGAACCGGACAGGCGCGGACCGTATTCGGGAGTTTATGGATATTACGATTTTGACGGGCAGTTGAATACTGCGATCGCCATTCGCACGATGGTAGTTCGCAATTCAGATTCGGGCAAACATACCGTATCCGTTCAAGCCGGTGCCGGTCTAGTTGCCGACTCCGTTCCAGAGCAAGAATACCAAGAAACTCTCAATAAAGCCAGAGGTCTCCTAGAAGCAATTCGCTCTCTGGGGAACTAGCTATGGTTTAGGGTGCTCTTGTGTAGGGTGTAGGGTAGGGTGCTCTTGTGTGGGGTGTAGGGTGTAGGGAAACTTCATGCTATTTCCCGACCGCTGTCGGGGGATCGTATGTCCTACAGGGACTCTGGTTTCAGGATTAAGAGAGCGCTTCGATACCGCTCTTGTCACGCGATTGGAGCGAAAAAGCCCACAAGATAATCACCCTAGGTGTGGGGTGTGTGGGGAGAGGGGGGAGACAAGGGGACAAGGGGACCGAGGGAGAAGTCAAAAGTCAAAGGTCAAAAGTCATGCATTGAAGAAAAACTCTTTGCGATCGCCGATCGCAATTGGGAGCATTTCAGTTTTGTACGCTGCCGCCTAACGCCTATAGGCGCAAGCCCCGCCTCTCAGGCGGCTGGCGCGGCTACACAAAACTTAGCCCGAAGCGGGCTAACAGCTACAAAAGTGAATTGCTCCCGATCGCTAGCGTCACTGTTAGCTTTTGACTTTTGACTTTTAACTTCTCCCTCGATCCCCATGTCCCCACACCCCACACCCCACACCCAACACCCCACACCCCACACCCCACACCCCACACCCCACACCCCACACCCCACACCCCACACCCCAACCCCCACACCCCACACCCCAAATCCTAAGACCACACCTC
>JAAHFN010000008.1 GCA_010672965.1 Oscillatoria sp. SIO1A7 | reverse complement strand
GCCTTCTCATCATTCTGTCTAAAATTATGAAATACTCCCGAGACAATTTCTTAAAAGTTCAAAAAATAATTGGGCATCGGGCATCGTGCATCGGGCATCGGGCATTGGGCATCGGGCATTGGGCATCGGGCATCGGGCATCGGGCATTGGGCATCGGGCATCGGGCATCGGGCATCGGGCATTGGGCATCGGGCATCGGGCATTGGGCATTGGGCATCGGGCATTGGGCATTGGGCATCGGGCATTGGGCATGGGGCATCGGGCATTGGGCATCGGGCATTGGGCATGGGGCATCGGGGCATTGGGCATGGGGCATTGGGCATTGGGCATCGGGCATTGGGCATGGGGCATCGGGGCATTGGGCATGGGGCATCGGGCATTGGGCATCGGAGAAAAATAGGACTTATGCAAATCACTTGATATGGGCATCACTTGATATGGGCGTTCCCGGCGAACCCTTACAGAAATTGTAAGGTTTATAAAATGGCTACATATATAAAATTTTTTCATAAAAAATTAAGTATTATCAAATCCGGTTAAACAGTTACAGATACTGGGGAGCAATTCAATTTTGCAAGGGATACATAGCAATGTAGGTTGGGTTGAGGAACGAAACCCAACAATAGCGTCAGTTTTGTTGGGTTTCGTTCCTCAACCCAACCTACTACTTACAAAAGTGAAATGCTCCCCAGCATCTGTAGGGGCGGTGCCCCTACGGTATTTATGGGTAATTAACCGGATTTGATATAATCTTAACCCTGCGCATATTCAAAACTTTAAACTTTTCTTGCTACTCAATGCCCAATGCCCGATGCCCCATGCCCAATGCCCCATGCCTTTAAACTTTTCTTGCTACTCAATGCCCAATGCCCGATGCCCTATGCCCAATGCCCCATGCCTTTAAACTTTTCTTGCTACTCAATGCCCAATGCCCGATGCCCCATGCCCAATGCCCCATGCCTTTAAACTTTTCTTGCTACTCAATGCCCAATGCCCGATGCCCCATGCCCAATGCCCCATGCCTTTAAACTTTTCTTGCTACTCAATGCCCAATGCCCCATGCCCGATGCCCCATGCCCAATGCCCCATGCCTTTAAACTTTTCTTGCTACTCAATGCCCGATGCCCGATGCCCAATGCCCGATGCCCAATGCCCGACTATTCGCCCAAAACTATTTGACTAGCTTTGGCCAAGAAAGGCTGCATTAATCCGAACTGCTTCTCTGATAGACTTTCCTTCAAGCTTGATTCTAGAAGCTCGTATAGCTTCTTCTCTATCCTTTGAGTTTCGTGAGTTTCCACCAAGCCTTTCACCCAATCATTCAAGCGTAGCTGTAAAAAATCCAAATCGCTAGAGAGCATAGCTGAGGAGCAGTAGCGCAGAATCAACAGCCAATGTTTCAAAGCCCTTTCTACAGTTTCTTGAGGTTCGTTACCAAAAGCCGCTTCCAACTGGTCGGCTATAGGCTGAAAAATACTCTCCTCTTTGTCTCTTATCAGCTCGTAGGTTTCCAATCGCCTGGCCAAAGATGCCACATAGCGCTGAAACAGTTCGATTTCGTTTGCCTTTAGATAGCGCTGTTCCGCCTGCTCTAGCAAGCGGGATATTTCTGGGTGCATGGCAGTAAGACGTCGTTCTTTGTCCTGTGTTTTATATTACTAAAATGTGTCAAACAGATCGTCGAGGGTTGCATCCTCTTCCTCCTCCGGTTGCTCCTTTATCGCTGGCGACAGGGAAGGAGCGGCCTTGGGTACGGAACCCACCTGTGGCGTCCCTTCCCAAGGCAGCAAGCGGAAAAAGTCTCCCACCAAGAGATTGAAACGGGAAGCCGGATCCGCCTTATGGGCATTTTGGACGATCGCCACGGGCTGACCGTGCCAATTACATTCGCTGAAAAAGGCTTCGACCGATAGTCGCAATCTGGCATTAGTACCGTTTTTAGTACCGTTCATCTTACTCCATCCCCTTCTTGCAGGCGTTTTTGAATATCGCGAGCAGTTGCGCCTTCATTTTGCCAGAAAGAGGCGGCATCGATGCGGTCTTTGTTGCCCAGCAGAAACTTACAGTAGGTTTCTCCCATTGAGTAGCACTGGAGTTCTATGCAGTTTAGGTCTTTTTTGACTAAGCTGGTGAAAAATCCAGCAAACAAGCCGGCATAGATGTAACAGACGGGTTTGCCGACATCCCCAAGAGTACGAGCTACGGCAGAGTCAAAGAGATTGATAAACATAAAGCCGTGCTTGCGATCGCTCAAATCTACTTCCCAGCGTCCCCAACCTTGGGAGGTAAAGGGCCACCACCATGTTTCCAGCAAAAACATTAGATTTGACTGCCGTATCTCCCGTTCGTACTCTTTTTCAAACCATTGCTTGAAAAACTCGGCATCTTTAGTGCCCCATTCAGAACCTATTGCATACATAACCACTGCCGAAGCCGAGCCGACTTCTTCTTCCAAGCCCTCGACCAGACCAATGATAAAGTCTTCGCTGGTCATAATATTGCGAGACTCGTTCCAGTCGGTAATGCTACCCGTCTCGGGCTTAAAACTAAAAAAGTCCTGAAAACCATAGTGGTTGTGTTTTTTGGGATGCTTCCGTTTCGCAGAATGCGAAGTGCTGGCAGCAGGCTTATTTTGACTAGAAACAGCCATTTACTGTACTCCTTATTAATTGAAGGGTGTGGGGTGTGGGGTGTGGGGTGTAGGGTAAGAGAGATGGGGGAGAGTGGGCAGGGTGGGGAGTGTGGGGGGGACTCAGAAGCCCAAAACATTCCTCCCACTCTTCCCTATAAGTACATCGACAAAATTATTTACACTCGCACGGCTTGCGCTTCACGCTCGTTTCAGCTCCAGTTCCGTGTAATTAATTTTGTGCTACTACTTACCCCACACCCTACACCCCACACCCTACACCCCACACCCTAGCCAATGCCCTACCGGGCACGAGGCCAGGTCAGGCGGGGATCGGCTGCCAATTGGCGAGCAACGGCAGCAGCTCCATAGCGATTGATATGGCTCGGGTCTTGAAAATAATCATTTCGGCTCAGATTTCCCTGAGATAAATCGCGCCATGCAAAACCTAAGTTACGAGCAAGGCGCTGCATATATTGCCGAAATTGCTGCTCTCGCACGCTTCTGTCCCAGTCTAAATAGTCCCAGGTTAGAGGCAGGCCGACCACAAGCAAAGGAATCTTTCGAGATTTAACGAACGAAACTATTGCCTTAAAAGCAGCGTCCTGTTCCCCGCCCAGCCAGAAAGATTCATAATCGCGATCGTAGCGACCGGCGACTCGCGGATATCGGCGGTAGTATATGGCCGGATTGAATTGCTCGGAGACGGGCTTGAATCCATTAGCATCAATTCTATTTATCCACAAATCGGCGATCGCCTCTGTCAGAGCTGGCTCGGCAGCCGCCCCCAGCCAGAGAGGTTCTTTGCCATCCTCTAGGGATTGCTTATAGCTACTCTCTTTGGCCGAGGGATTTTCTAGAGAATTTGCTCGATCATTTTCTAGAGAATTTTCTCGGGCGAAGTTACCCTCTAGCACTGCTGAGCTAAGCCTCGGTCGAATTCCCGAAGCCAAACGCTGATAGCCCGGAGAGCGGATAATCTCGTTATAAGTGCGATCGCTTCGCCCGCTATTAAAAGCTCGCACCCCATCGGCAAAAATAATTTGACGGGGTAATTGTTCCACGCTCAACAGTTTTTTTAGTTGAAACTCCACCACTTTCGCAGTCGCCCCGTTGATGCCAAAATTAAATATTTTCAGATTGCCCTTTCCCCTAGCTGCCAAAGCTGTTTGCAGGGCGCTCGGATCCAACCCTTGCAATGCCCGGGAACTACCCACAATCATAATATCCGGCACTCCCAACGACTCTATATAAGATAGATAGAGTTCTAACTGCTCGTCGAGAATATCGCTATTAAAAGTCGGGTAGGAAAGATTCGAGGAAATAGCAGCGCGATCTTGGGCATAAGCAAAGTTGCGCATATACTCTACAACTTTTTTTTCCGCTAAAGCTCTTTTAGAGCTTCTCATGGGAACGTTTTGCATTGCCGCTACCGCCTGAATCCATAGTTTGGCGACTTCGTTCCAGTCAGCAGCATTTCTGGCGGACTGACTTAGGACATAGGCTCGGTTCGCTTTGTAGATACCCTCCCTAAAAAAATCCTTTTGCGCCAGCCTTGTTTGGCTCCTAGCTACTATGGCCTCCGGCACCCCGAGACTAATTCCAAGACCAATAGAGAGAGCGAGGCCGACCGAAGCCGCGACTGCATAGCGATGGAATTTGCCAAATCCTAGCATAAAGTTAAATAGCATTTCACTTCTTTGACTTAATGCGGTCAATTTGTTCTTGCAATTCCCGAACTTGACGCCGCAGTTCCTCTGCCTTTTGTTGCGGATTTTCTTTTTGCCGAGGCTCTTGGTGCGGATTTTCTTTTTGCCGAGGCTCTTGTTGCGGAGACTTTGACTCCACCTCCAGCGCCCCCTCGGATTCCGACCGTCGATAATTCCCCGCCCGAATCTGACGATACTCGGCAGACTCTGCCCAGCGGCGCAAGTGACTGAGGCGTTCTACGGGAAACGGATGAGTTAGCATCGCGCCCGGAGCTGCATTATATAGTAAAAACTTATAAATTTGATTTAAGCTGTCTTCGTCTAAGTTTTGGCAATCCTCCGATTGTTTAATCAGTTCGTCTAGGCTGCATTCATGGGCATATTTCTGGCTCACTCCCGCCATTTTCATCATCATGCTGGTGACTGGCTGCGGGTCGTCCATAACCAACAGAGCTGCCCTATCCGCCGATAGTTCTGCATAGCGAAGCCATTCATAAAATGCAAAAATAAGCCCACTGCCGATGAGGTTTCCCAGCCCCATTGTCATATCCCCAATGGCCGTGGCTACCCGAATCGACCAGAGGCCAGTTTGAAATAAAATCGAGTGACCGCATTTGATATGGCCTAGTTCGTTTGCTAATGCCGCTCTAATTTCGGCTTCATCTAGCGAGTCTAGCAAATCGGTACTCACTACGACATAGGGATTGTCTTTGCCCAGAGCATAAGCATCAGCTAAAGGATTGCGGGTGACAAACAGGCTGGGTTCGGGATAGACGTCTAAATCTCGCACGCATTCCCGAAATATCCCGTATAAGGTAGAATATTGGCGCGGTCCTACCTGGATGCTGCTGCTGAGATGATAGACAAATTGCGGACGCTCGGAGACAAATTCCACAAATTTGCGAGCAACTAGCTCGAATCCAGGTACGCTACGCAAAGCTTGTTCGGCCTCGCGATCTCCGGGATGCCGAAAGGCTTCGCTGGAAATTCCAGTATAGGTAGGCATTTGGCAGTTTTTTAGCCAAGCTGGCGATCGACTTTACTCTATATTGCCAGAATTAAAGCGAAAATGGGTAATGGGCATTGGGCATTGGGCATTGGGCATTGGGTATGGAGGACAAGGACCAAGGTAAAAGTCAAAAGTCAAAAGTCATGCATTGAAGAAACACTCCCTCCGTTCGCCGTTCGCGGGGAGCGTAGCCTGCCCAAGGAGGGCATAGCGTGCGCGGGGAGCGTAGCCTGCCCAAGGAGGGCATAGCGCAATCGCGCAAGAGCGTCACTGTTCGCTTTTGACTTTTGACTTTGCCACTCTCCCAGTCCCCTGGCCCCCCGGTCTCCCAATGCTCCCAATGCCCCATGCCCCATGCCCCATGCCCCATGCCCAATTTTATCCTGAGCCTGTCGAAGGGTCCCAATTCCCAATGATGATGATTTCCTGTCAAAATCCCGATTGTCCCAATTCCGGGGATACCGCTCAAACAGATATCTGCCCGAGTTGCGGCCTGCCCCTGGTGCTGCTGAAGGACCGCTATCGCCCTATTCCCCCGCCGTTCCCCGAGTCCGATCGAATGGTAGGGATGGGGAGCATCGCCTATCTTGCTGAAGATATCCAAGATCGAGATAAGGCTAGAGCGATCGAGCAGTGGGTTTTGCCGATCGCCGACCCGATCGCTCTAGAAAATATACAGGAAGACTTTTTTGCATCTGCCAAGGAACTGCAAAAACTCGGCGAGCATTCCCAGATTCGCAGGGTGTTAGATTATTTCGCCGACAATGGGAGCGAACGTCCCCTGCCTTCTTCTTGGGGGCTACACCTGTATTTGGTCGAAGAATATATAGAAGGCCAAACCCTAAACGAAGAATTGACCCAGCGTGGAGCCTTTAGCGAAGCCCAAATCCGCAAACTCTTGCAAAACCTGTTGCCGGTATTGGATTTTATTCACCAGCAGGACTTGGTTCATCGCGATATAAAGCCAAAAAATATCCTGCGCGACCGGGAGAATGGCAACTTAATACCAATTAATTTTTCCATTGCCAAGCATTTGAGTGCAAAGGCGATGCCCCAACTGGGAATAGCGGTGGGTTCCCTAGGATATATCCCCCTGGAACAACTAGAAGGAAAAGAGGCCAATCCTGCTAGCGACTTATATAGTTTGGGCTGTACCTGCTTCGAGCTGCTCGGGGATATTCGCCCCTGGGAACTTTGGAAAAGTCGCGGCTATGGCTGGATCGAGGACTGGCGCAATTATCTACAGCAACCCGTTAGCGAGGACTTCGGGCGGATTATGGATTGGCTCCTGCAAGAAAACCCCCAGCAACGCTATCAATCGGCAGCAGAAGTTTTAGAACATATCAATTCTGGCTGGCAAAGACCGCTTCCAGTATTGCCTGTTATCCCTCCCCTGCCGGAGCCAGCCGATGCGGAACCGAGAGCAGATGGAGCGGCAGATAGAGCAGATGGAGCAAATATAGATCCATTGCTGGGGCAACCGGAGTCAGAAATAAATACAGCAGAATCGGCCAATGCTACGGCAGTTGCTCCAGCAATGGTTTCCTCTTTGCTGGGGGAATCGATTAATGAGGCAGAACTAGCAAATGCTCAAGCAGATAATAATGTAGATGATAATAATGTAGAGTCAGCATTGCCTGCGACTGAATTGCCTGCGACTGAATTGCCTGCGGCCGAGAACGATCGCAGCGAGAATACTGAGAACCTGGAAACAGGGGTAAGCCCGGAGACTCGCCAGCAAGATAGCCCGGAGACTCGCCAGCAAGATAGCCAGGGAGCGATCGCCTCATGGGAATCAAGCCAAAAAAGCCAATTTGCTCCGGTAGAAACAAGAGCTAAAGGCGGCTTGCAAAAGCCATTGCTAATTGGCGGTGCTGTGGCTTTGTTGGGTTTGGGAATTTTTGCTGCGACGAAACTTGCAGGCAACAGCCCCCCCGCAATAGCCGATTATCAGAATGCAACTCCCACGGCTACTCTCCAAGACCATATCTCTCTAGTAGTTTCCCTGGCCATTAGCCCCGACGGGCGGACTATCGCCAGCGGCAGTGCTGACGAAACTATTAAAATCTGGGATGCGAAAAGCGGAGAACTGATTAATACTCTGCCCGGACATGAGAAATCCGTTTATTCTCTGGCGATTAGCCCCGATGGAAAAACTCTAGTTAGCGGCGGTGGAGATAAGGCGATCGAGATCTGGGACTTGCGGACGAACGAGCGGAAAAAAACTCTCGAAGGGCACGACTTCTCTGTATTTACTGTTGCAGTCAGTCCCGATAGCAAAACCATAGCCAGCGGCAGTAGCGATAAAACAATTAAGATTTGGGAATTGAAAACCGGAGAGCTGAAAAATACTCTCACCGGACATAGCAATTGGATTCGCTCTCTTGCTTTTCATCCCGACTCCTCTACCCTAGTCAGCGGCTCTCAGGATAAAACCGTTAAAACTTGGGATTTGAAAACAGGTAAGGAGAAAAAGACCTTGACAGGCCATACGGGAGGCATTCTTTCCGTTGCCATTAGTCCTGACGGCAAAATTATAGCTAGCGGCAGCGAAGATAAAACAATTAAACTCTGGGATGGAAAGACGGGAAATCTGAAAAGGACTATAAAAGGCTATCCCAGTTGGTTTCGCTCTCTCACCATTAGCCCGGACGGACGAGTTCTCATGGCGGGAAGCGGCGACAAAACTATAAAGATGTGGGATCTGACGACGGGTAAGGAAATCCAAACTCTAAGCGGACATGATAAAGGAGTTTATGCTCTGGCGATTAGCCGCAACGGACAAACCCTGGTGAGCGGCAGCGAGGACATGACCGTTAAGGTTTGGCAAATTCCGTAGGGGCATTGGGCATGGGGCATTGGGCATTGGGCAATAGTTAAGGGTGTGGGGTGTAGGGTGTAGGGTGTAGGGCGTTATATGTTGTTGGTGAGAAGATTAACCAATAACATATAATTCTCCCTACACTCTGCACCCCTTTTTCGTAGGAGCGACAGCATCCCGGAGACAGCCCTTTGCTTCGCCCCAGAAAGCTCTGCATCCCACCGACTCGCGTCGAGCTTAGTCGAAGCCATGCCCAATACCCCATGCCCCATGCCTAATGCCCGATGCCCAATGCCCCATGCCCAATGCCCGATGCCCAAAAGAAACTTTAATACTCAATAGAACCAATGACCATTTGTTGCCTTAATCCCAATTGTCACAATCCGTCTCATGCCGAGGAAACGCAAAGTTACTGCTCCAATTGCGGTATGCCTTTAGTGCGGCTAAAAGACCGCTATCGACCCGTTAAATCTTTGGGGGGCGGGGGAGCGAGCAAAACTTATCTGGCTTATCTGGCTGAAGGGGCAAGCCCAGAAATAGATATAGAGGCAGGGGCAGAAGCAAACAAAGAAGCAAATAATCCTGGCGATCGCTACCTTATCTTGCAGTTCGTGCCCCCGGCTAGCTCGGCATATGCTTTAGAGACCGCTAAAGAGCGATTTTTTCAAGAGGCAAGGCAACTAGAAAAGCTCGGAGATATTCCTCAGATTCCCAAGGTATTGGAATGCTTCGAGGAAGATGGTTACTTCTATTTGGTACAGGAATATATAGAAGGCCATAGCCTGCGCCAAGAGTTAGAGGCTGGAGGAACCTTCCAGGAAGAAAGGATTCGCGAGCTATTGTTGGAGATGTTGCCAGTCCTGAACTTGCTCCACCAGCACGATATTATTCATGGCAATATCAAACCAGAAAATATTATTTATCTCCAGACCTCCCCAGGAAAAGATGGAGGGGAGCAGGTAGCAGGGGAGCAAGGAACCCTTCGACAGGCTCAGGAGGGAGCAGGGGAGAATGCTGAGGAAGATCCTTGGAAAGATGCTCCCAGTAACTTGGCTAGTAACTTGCCGAGCGAGTTATCCAGTAAATTGGCGATCGCTAACTTTGGCATAGCCCAGCAATTAATAGCCCAGGAATTAAAGACAAATCCAGGATCTGGGTTGACAACTTTTAAAGATTCTATCGGCTATGTACCCCTAGAACAACTGGAAAACGGCACCGCTTATCCGGCTAGCGACCTATATAGTTTGGCAACAACTTGCTTTCACCTGTTGGCGGGAATTCATCCCGGGGAACTTTGGAAAAAATACGGCTATAGCTGGGTTGGCGGTTGGCGGGAATGTTTAAAAGCACCCCTTAGCGACGGCTTGGCTCGGATTTTCGATCGCCTTTTGCAACCAGACTATCGCCAGCGCTACCAATCCGCAGCGGAAGTAGAAAGCGAGCTGCATCGGCTTCCGCCAATCCCAGAGCCAATCCCAGAACCAGAGCTAATCTCAGCTCTACCAGAGCCAGCGATCGCTCCAACCTCTGCCCCGCAACCAACGCCGCAAACAACGCCGGAAACCGCAACATTATCCGGCGATCGCCGCAAACTCTTGAAAAGACGCCGCTTTCTAAAGAGAGCTGGCCTTATCGGTGTGGGTTTTGTCATTGCCGGGGCTGTTGGTCTCCGCTCCGGGTTGCTCCGAGACCCGAATAAAATAGTTGTCGCCAAAACTGGCAAAGCCGATTATAGGAAAATTAGCGATGCTATTAAAAATGCTGCCCCGGGCGCTCGCATTAAAGTGCGATCGGGCATTTACAACGAAAGCATCATAATTGACAAGCCTTTGGAAATTGTCGGCGACGGAGAAGTGGAAGAGATAGTTATCGAAAGCATTAGCTCTGATTGCATCAGAATGGAAACCGACTCTGCAGTAGTGCAGGGCATTACCTTAATCGGTAGGTCGATAAAACATAATGCCGTTTATATTTCCCAAGGGGAATTGCTCCTGGAGAATTGTACGATTACTTCTAAGGGACTGGCTGGAGTAGCTATCCAGGGCGATCGCGCCAATCCCACCCTGCGCAACTGTCAGATTCGCGACGGCAGTGCCAGCGGCGTTTTTGCTTATGAAAAGGCTCGGGGAACTATCGAGGACTGCGAGATTATCGGCAACGGTCATGCTGGAGTTGAAATCAAAGAAGGTGCTAACCCAACTGTGCGTAACTGCCAAATCCGCGATGGCAAAGAAAGCGGCGTTTTTGTTTACGACAAAGGCTTGGGAACTATCGAAGATTGCCAGATTGTTGGCAATAGTTATGCCGGAGTTGAAATTAAAAGCGGAGGCAACCCGGTTATTCGCCGCTGTCAGATTAATAAAAATCGCTATTATGCGGTATTCGTCCATCCCGGTGGTTCCGGAACTGTAGAGAGTAACGATTTAACCGGCAACGGGCGCGGCTCCTGGCGATTGGATGGCAAAGCTGAGGTAAAGAAAAGCAGCAACAAACAGTAATTCCATTGGGAATTGGGAATTGGGAATTGGGAATTGGGAATTGGGCATTGGGCATTGCTGGCGGTTAAAGGGCATTGGGTATTGGGAAGGACTATTCGCAGGATGATGCGATCGCCTTTCCTCCAAGCCAGAAAAACAAATAGGGCGATTTCTATTCCTAACAATCTGGGAGTTTAGTATCGAACAATACCTCGATCGTGGTTAATCAAATCATTAATTCTTTTTTCTCGAATCAAAGACATCCAATCAACTTGAGGCAAAGGGTCTTGGCCTTTGATGGCTAGAAGCCCATCAACGCAAACGAAAGGACTTTCATCCGTCTTGGTAGCTGGTGCTGAGGTCTGACCCTGAGATTGGAGCAGATGCAGGAAGCTGAGTAACTGCACGGCTATATCTTCTGGGGCTCTATCGATTTCCTTAATCAGTTGTTCTTTGATAGTCATAATTTACTGCCTTTTGCTTCACTTTTCACTTTTCACTTTTCACTTTTCACTTTTCACCCAAGCTCTAAATTTTTTGCGGATAGCTCTGCGGCCTATACCCAAGTTATCTCGGACAAAAACCGTAATTTTTTTAACCGGAAATTCGGCAAAAAATAAACTGGTCTCGGTTTCGGCGTAGTCTCCGCTTTCCAATCGATAAATTAGCAGCTTTCCCTTGTCATAACGCCACATCTCCGGCACCCCCAGACGGGCATAAATTGGCTGTCGGTCGAGGGACTTGCTGGTTAGGTCTATTTCTAATACCAAGTCTGGGGGTGGGTCTTGGCGGAGGTCGATATCCAGTCGGCCTCTAATCAAGGGCTCTTTCTCAATGTAAAAGCAATTATCCGGCTCTACTCCCGCTAATTTATCTTCTCGCTTCCAGGTCGTCGAGCCAAAAGATTCATAGTCGATATCCAATTCTTCTGCTAGGTCTTTGATTAAATCGCCGATAATTTCTTTAAAGTATTCGTGTTCTGGCAGTGGCCTAATGATTTCTAGGGTTTCTCGGTCGTAAGCCAGTCTAGTGGCAGAGCTATCCTCTCTCTCGGCAAGTATCTCTTCGAGTTCTTGCCAAGAGACGTTGTAGCGGAGAATCTGTCCGCTTCTAGCAATTGTAAAGGTCATGGTGAACTCCAGTTAAGAACAGTTTTCTGGTAAAAAATCGAGAGACAAAAGTTGGGTTATAGAATAGGGACAAGTTTCAGGAAATGAAGATAAGCCGGTTTCTCTTTCTGCACTCACAACCGCTAGAGGATAATTTTTTTCAATCGCCTCTTCAAGATTAGATTTTAGACTCGGATTATCTTGTAAGAGTTTTTCTAAGCGGAGTCGTTGTTCTTTCAGGGTTAATTGCCAACTGCGAGAGCGTAAGTTAGGCTGAAATTGCCATTTTAATAAGTCCATTATCAAAACTTCTAAGCGACTTTCCAGTTGCCTTTTTTCCGAACGTCCCATATCTTCAATCTCTTCAGCCAAATTAGTCCAGTCTAATTGCTCAATATTTTTTTCCCTTAATAGTTGAGCTTGGTACTGAGTCCAAGCGTAAAAATCTGTTTCATAACGAGCAAAATTCATTGATTTTTTTATGTTTATGAAATTTCGTGCTATGGTCAGTCCTTCCCACCCTTCCCACATTTCCCACACTTCCCACACTTCCCACCCTTCCCACCCCAACAAAAAAAGAGAACCCGGGATGGGTTCTCTTCTTTGTATCTTTGCCTTGGGTTTCTCCCTTTAGCTTCTTGCGCAGCATCTTATACTGCTTTTTGAGTTGTCGCTGACGGGCGCTACCGCCTTTTCCCTTAGCATTTCTCCCCTGGCGGCGAGGAGACTCCCAGCTTTTTAGGTGTTGGGCCACTTTTCTTTCTTCCTGCTAAACAAGTGGGCGAGGGGAGACTCGAACTCCCATGACCGAAGCCGCTACATTTTGAGTGTAGTGCGTCTACCAATTTCGCCACTCGCCCTTGGGCTTAGCAGTTTTATTATACATCATATGTTCGCGTCTTTGCAACAAAGATTCGTATTCTTTGCTGCTGGCCCAGCGATCTACCTCTCGGGCTCTAAGAACGGGTAGAGGATGGGTTAGCTGGCCCGTCTGCGTTTCTTGGAGCATTTTGCCGAGGTCGGTATTACTTATCTTATCATAAGCGCGCGCTTGTGCCAAAAAAGCATCCAAATTTAATTTTGGAGCAAGAGTTGGCGAGCCCCCTGCCAGCTTCATCAGTACAGAACTAACTACTCTGGGATTTTGGGTCGCTAGCAAAGCAGCGCGATCGCAGCTAAACTCAGCACACCTCAACCATTGTAGCATTTGTTCTTGCAGACTTCGCGCAATTAACCCCCCAAAAGGAGGCAAACTTCCTGCAGCCAGCATTATCAAGTTCGCCAAAGTCAGATAAACCCCATGTTCGCACTTGAGATGGCCCAGTTCGTGAGCTATTACTGCCTGAATCTCTTCTGGGTTTAGCAATTCAATCAGGGAAGTATGCAGGACCATAAAAGGCTGCTTGCCCCGCATGGCAAAAGTATAAGCATTGGGAACTGGATTTTGGCGCACATAGAGTTGGGGCGGCTCCAGGTCCAAAATCTGACAGGCTTCCAGCAGCAAACCGTGAATCTCTGGCAATTGCTCTTTCCCAACCAGAACGCTCGAAGCAATGTTTTCCATATAAAACAATTGCTCCCCAAGGGCTCCGAGAAGTTGCCGGACGATTAAATCGAGACCGGGCAACTGCTTGAGGGCATTCGTTGCTTCCAGGTCCAGAGGGTGACGGAATTGGTCTGCTTTGAGACCGAGCAGGAATACTTTTGGGAAAGCCATGCCAACAAAACTCAAAATGAGGGATTAACTGCTGGGGCTGGAGTTTTGATAGAAGATGGCAAGTTAAACTTGCTGTCTTCTATCAGAAACACTAAACAGTCCCTACTTATTTTATAGCCGATTCCACGGGTTGCGCTACAGGGGCACTGCTGTCTGCTTCTACTTCGGCATTGACTCGTTGGATGCGAGCCCCGAGTTTTTCCAGTTTGAGATCTAGTCGTTCGTAACCCCGATCTAAGTGCTGCAAATCTCGGATGGTGGTTTTGCCCTCAGCGGCGAGTCCGGCCAAGACCAGCGCTGCCGAGGCTCGCAAGTCAGTGGCTAGAACTGGCGCTCCAGTCAAGAAGGGGAGGCCCCGCACAATAGCATTATTGCCCTTGACCCGAATGTCTGCTCCCATCCGCTTGAGTTCCGCTACATGGCGCAGGCGATTCTCGAATACGGTTTCGGTAATCACGCTGTCCCCCTCGCTCACGGTCATTAAGGCCATAAACTGGGCCTGCATATCCGTGGGGAAACCGGGATAGGGCAGAGTTTCGATATCTGTGGCTCGGATTGAGTGGCCGGGAATAACCCGCAGGCCATCGGAGCCTTCGGGGACAATTTTTACGCCAACTTCGCGCAATTTGGCCAGAAGAGCAGCGATATGCTCTGGCACTACTGGGGACAGAGTAATTTCAGAGCGAGCGATCGCCCCAGCAATTAACAAAGTGCCCGCCTCAATCCGGTCGGGGATAATGTTATAGTCAGCCGAATGCAACTTCTCTACACCATCAATAAAAATGGTATTTGTTCCGGCTCCCCGAATTTTGGCTCCCATTGCCCGACAGAAATTGGCCAAATCCTCCACTTCTGGCTCTTGGGCTGCGTTTTCGATAATGGTTTCTCCGTCAGCCAGAGTTGCAGCCATCATCAGGGTTTCTGTGGCCCCAACGCTCGGGTAATCCAGATAAATTTCCGCTCCCTTTAACCGCTTGCTGACTCCAGGGACATAAGCATTAACGATGCCGTTCTCTATATGTACCTCGGCTCCCATTTTTTGCAGACCCCTGACATGGAGGTCCACCGGCCTAGCACCTATATTGCATCCTCCCGGTAGCGGTATCCGAGCAAAGCCCAAACGAGCTAGCACTGGCCCAATTGCAAAAAAACTTGCTCGCAACCGACTGACTAATTCGTAGGGGGCATTATCCCCTACCAAGTCGCGAGCGTTTATGTCTAAAATGTTGTCTTGATGTTCTATTTTCACTCCCAAAGCGGAGAGGATCTGACCCATGCGGGCCACGTCAGCCAGAGAAGGAACATTGCGAAGGCGAGTATCTTCTGAACATAGAAGCGCGCCAGCCATGAGAACTAAGGCTGCATTTTTTGCGCCGCTTATTTTAACCTGTCCGGCAAGAGGTGACTGGCCCCAAATCTCTATTACTTGTTGGTTGGCTTCGGGCGCAACCTGTTTGTCGATCGCTTTGTCGAGCGGTTTGTCCAGCGAACCAAGAGACTGAGTAATAGGTATGTCCTCCTAAATCTATAGGTAGTTTTACTGTTTGTATTTTGGTTTCGATTCTACAGGAAAAATTTATATCCTTGTAGAGATTTCGCCATTTATGTCAACAACGGCAAATACGAACCGCCAATCTAGGCTTTGCTGGACCTAAAAATGGGGTAGCACATCGGCCTGGATGCTCTTAAGCCCGAGCAATTATAGCCAAGCGATTCTTTATAATTAGCGGCCCTTTCATGCTAGATATAACGCTAAATATAGCGGTTGAACTACAGTAGTAGGCTGCAAATCGGGCTGGCATACCCCAGATGCTGCCGTTGTATAATATAGATAACCATTACCCAATACCATAGGACCCCAATGAATTGAAAAAAAATTTTCCTAAGGGGTTGACAAATTGAAACTCTTGCGGCACAATAGGAAATTGTGATGCAAAATAAAAAATAAGCGGAACTGGCGGAATTGGTAGACGCGCTAGATTCAGGTTCTAGTGTCTGCAAAGACTTCCGGGTTCAAGTCCCGGGTTCCGCATAGCCATAACTCAAAATAAAATATGCCCTTAGGCTTCGACTCCGCGATCGCATTACTTGCATTTTGGGTCTGTTCAGTTTGAGCGTTCGCGATCGTCCCGGGCATAGTTTTTGGCCAAGCCAATCTTACAAAATTACAAGTTCATTACTGGCCGGTCGCAAACTGGCTAATAAACTGGCACTGTTGTAAAGATGTTTTGGGAGAAAACAATAAAGCACTTTGCATGTTCGCAACCAGGATATTCTTGGCTTATGGCCAATTGGAGTATAGCCTAGATTCGGTTTAGGTCAAGTAATCTGTATTACTTGCTCGGCAATTGTAGGGGCTATCCGGATAAAAATTCGGTCAGACTTTTTTATGGAGAGAGCTTTTGAGCCAAGATGGATATACTCGCCAGTCGGCAAAATCCTTTAGTCAAGGAAATCCGCAAGCTGCATTCAGCTAAAGGGCGGGACCGGCAAAATCAGTTTCTGCTGGAGGGGACGCATTTGCTAGAAGCCGCTCTGGAAGCGAATTATCCCTTGATGGCAGTTTGTTGCACTCCCAAATGGCAGGAACGAAACGAGCAACTTTGGGAGGAGCTAAAAAAGCAGGCTCGGCGTTCGGTTTTGGCGAGCGAGTCTGTATTGGAAGCGATCGCCACGACGATGCAACCCGATGGGATTGTGGCGACAGCCCAGAGACGCACGACCGAACTGCCACCAATAGCGACATCGGGAGTGGCACTAGCTTTGGAAACTATTCAAGATCCAGGTAATTTAGGGGCCATTATACGCGGGGCTGCTGCCGCTGGAGCCGATGGCTTATGGCTCAGCGGCGATAGCGTAGATTTAGATTCTCCGAAAGTCTTGCGAGCCTCGGCAGGTCAGTGGTTTCGATTGCCGATGGCAGTAAGTAGCGATTTGAAAGCTCGGGTTATAGATTGCCGGAGTCGGGGAATGCAGGTTATCGCTACCCGCTCTAACGCTCCGGTGACTTATTGGGAAATAGACTATCGTCGCCCTACTCTGATTTTGCTGGGCAATGAAGGGGCGGGTTTGTCAGCAGAATTATCCGCTATTGCTGACTTCCAGGTAAGAATTCCCCTGATGGCTGGGGTGGAGTCTTTGAATGTGGCGATCGCTGCCGCCTTAGTCTTATATGAAGCACTTCGCCAGCGAGACCCAGGCTGAAATAGGTCTCTGAGTTTAATTAAACCGCTCCCTAATCGGAGGTTGAATTCCGCGATGCCATGAATCGATCGATATCGGCAGCAGCATCTTCAAACTCCCTGAGCAGAGATTCCAGTTTTTTATCCTGGCTCGGTTCCGTTTGAGTTCTCGTGGCTTGGCTCGGTTCCGTTTTGGTTGTTGTGGCTTTCGACCGACGAGCTTCCCGAGACTGGCGAGCTTCCCGAGACTGGCGAGCTTCCCGAGACTGGCGAGCTTCCCGAGACTGGCGAGCTTCCCGAGACTGGCGAGCTTCCCGAGACTGGCGATCGTCAACTAATAGACTTGCTGGCAATTGGTTCAGAGAATCCATAAAGGCTTCTTGTGCTGCCTCGTGTTCTTCGTGCTGTTGCTCGTTCATCAGATTTTCCTCCCAAATTTAAAGATCGATAGTATTGGGCATGGGCATGGGGCATTGGGCATTGGGGACAAGGGGCAAAAGGGGCAAAAGGGGAAAAATGAAAAGTGAAAGTGAAAACGCGAACAGATGAAAAGTTGGATTGGATGGCAGCTATTGACTATTCGCTCTTCAGTTTTCACTTCCCATGCCCAATGCCCCATGCCCAATGCCCCATGCCCATGTCTTCAACTGCTATAAAGTTCGGCGACATATTCGCCATAACCGTTGTAAGGCAGGGTTGGGCGGACTTCCCAGTTAAATGATGGTCCGTCTGCAACTATGCGTTCTCTCGCCTGAGACCAACGGGGATGAGGCTTGTTGGGATTGACATTGGCCTCAAAACCGTATTCATTAGGAGCCAGGGTATTCCAGAATGTAGCCGGTTGCTTTTCCAGAAACTCTATCTTTACAATAGACTTCCCTCCCTTAAAGCCATATTTCCAAGGCAGCACCATGCGGATGGGAGCGCCATTTTGTTTGGGTAAAGTGCGATCGTAAATGCCCAGGGCAAAGAATGCCAATTCATTAGCCATTTCCTCTAGGCGCAGACCTTCCGTGTAGGGCCAGGGGTAGTTAGCCGCCCACAGACCGGGACCGGGAGTTATTTTGGGGTCGTAGAAAGAAGTAAAGCTGACGAATTTGGCAGCCGAGGTTGGTTCGACGTCTTCGATTAGTTTTCTCATGGGGAATCCCAGCCAAGGGACCGTCATCGCCCATGCTTCGACGCAGCGGAAGCGGTAAATTCGCTCTTCGATAGGAAATTTTTTCTGGAGGTCGTCAATATCGTAGGTGCGCGGATTTTTTACTAAACCGCTGACTTCTACTTTCCAGTTGTCCGTGGGTAAGGCTTGGGCTTTTTCCCAAATAGATTTAGTCCCACCAAATTCGTAGAAGTTGTTGTATTTCGTTGCGAGGGATTCGTCAGTTACGGGCCGGTCAACTTCTGAGAAGGCAGGATTGAGGGTCGATTCCAGAGGAACCGTGCCAGAAGTAACGCTGCTTTCTGCGTTAGACTGGTCCTGACAACCCAGCACCGGCAGTATTGTGGTACCGAGCCCCGCAGCGATCGCGTTTCTCAGAAAGCGACGCCGGTTCACAAAAGCCGATTCGGGAGTCGCCAGTCGTTCGGGAAGTTGCCAAGATTTTGGAATGCGAATCAGAACCATGAGCAAAAAAAATTTTTAGTGGGACAGAATTTCAGCCGAGACTCTATTTGTAGGGGACGCACTGCAGGCCAAACTCTAAATATACAGTTATAGCAGTAAGCGGTCAGCTATCAGCTCTCAGCTATCGGCCAAAGCCTTGCCTTTCGTAAGCTGTGGCATTTTGTAACCGTCCTAACCTTACTGTGTAGTGCTATATCTTTGGATCTATGCGCGTAACTCCCATGAGACTCAAAAATAAGGAGAGACTACAGGGATAATATAGCGCTTGGATACCCCCGAGTAGATTTGGGATACGAGCCCAGGCAATCCCCAGTATTGGCAAGCCTTTGGAGACAAAGAAGATAGGTTTTTTTATATTTTCTTTATAATTGACCTTTTATATTGCAGTCAATTAAATGACCGGGATTCGAGGTCTTAGCTGGTCTTGGCTCTTCAATTATAAACTTAGATCCAAGGATGCTTATTCTCTTTATATAAAGCAAAATATCTAGCCCCCAAAAGGGCGATCGCAGCTTTTCTTCTTTGCTTGGATATCGCGAGCGGGCAAGCGATATAGCTGCTGCTGTGGTTCAATGTTCGGCTTATACGATCGATCCGGAGGATATAGCAAGGAGCGATCGGGTAACCTTACGATAGGACATAAATTAGCTAATTTTTTAGGTATTTTGGGGGAGATCGCTGCCATAGATCGGCAAGATCGAGGCCAAAGGGCTTCAGATGCTTCCGGGTTGCGCCATTTCTCGCGATGACATCAACTGGGTAAGGTTATAAGGCCCCCACCGAGGTGCATTCCTTAATTGTGGACAAGCGGGAGAGTTTGATGCCCTGTTTTGTGTCTGGCTCCAGGTAGGGCGCGATCGCATCAGTACAAAAGGCTAACGGCTACGATCGATCTGGTGCTTTTATTCTGTTAGTTGGTGAAGTATTATACCTGGATATTTCAGAGTGAATTAATACAAATTATAGCGGGGTTCAAATTATTACATAGATGAAACGGCTGAACCCTTGTACTGACTGGGCTTGAAAATAGCGCATCTATTTGAGAAACGCTATAACCGTTGACACAATAGGAGACAAATTATGCATAACAAAGAGCAAAATTGGACGAGTTTATTTGGAGATATCCCTGCTGAAGGGACTTTTTGGCATGGAACCTGGACAAGATATGCCCCAGACCAAGAAGTCTTGACATCATTTCAAGCGGTAAGAAGCTTTGTTCCGAATCAAGATAGCACAGTAATTAATCATACTAATAACTACAGATATGATGACGGCAAGACGGAACAAAAACAATGGCAAATTGATAAAAAATATTGTAATAAATCGGATGGAATAATTCACCCAGCTTCTGCTTCTGGTAGGGCTCTATCTTTCGGTGATGCTAAGGTTTGGATTAGCCAAAATCTGGAACCGGGTAAGCTTTTTGCCAGTGAGTTATTTTTCCAGCATCAAGAATGGCGCACGAGCGTAGCCATGATGTATTCTGGAGGTAGAGATTTAACAGGCATAACGCACATTCGCGAACACTTAGGAAGTTTTCCAGATCGACCTCCAGCAGCCAAAATAGAAAATATTTCTGGCAAATGGACGGGAACAAAACAGTCGATGCACCCTGATTTAAGCATATCTGCTGCGGAAGAAATTGAAGGATTAGAGATTGATACAACCGAGGGCAAAAACGAAACTTTCTTTTTACCTGATGGCATTGTTGTGAATTGTCCAAAACAGATATATATAGGAGTTGAGTTCGAGCTAGTGTCAGGTAAATTTGTTGCTGAGAATAAGTATAAAAGGCTGACGGTAAAATACGATCGGACAGGTGCTTTCAGCCAGTTAATTTCTGAGGTGTTTAACCGGCAATCTTAGATAATTAGATAAATATCTGGCAGAAAATTTAGTCATTACCGAGCGATCGCATAGAGGAATATCAGGCGTCTCCCCCATCCGTTTCAATTTGTTGTAGGAAGGGCGAGACGCCGGTTTTACAGTCAAAGGTCAAAAGTCAAAAGTCAAAAGTCAAAAGTCAAAAGTCAAAAGTCAAAAGTTAAAAGTCAAAAGTCAAAGGTCAAAGGTCAAAAGTCAAAGGTCAAAGGTCAAAGGTCAAAGGTCAAAGGTCAAAGGTCAAAGGTCAAAGGTCAAAAGTCAAAAGTCAAAGGTCAAAAGTCAAAAGTCAAAGGTCAAAAGTCAAAAGTCAAAAGTCAAAGGTCAAAAGTCAAAAGTCAAAGGTCAAAAGTCAAAAGTCAAAGGTCAAAAGTCAAAAGTCAAAGGTCAAAAGTCAAAAGTCAAAAGTCAAAAGTCAAAAGTCAAAACTTAGCCGATGCGATCGAGTACCAGGTCGTTGAGTTGGATGCTAATGAGAGAATTATGCAAGCCACCGAGGAATTGGCCTTCGACTATGCCGAGGAATTCTCCAGTAGCGGCGATAGTTATGGCCGTGCCATCTACTACAGATTCAAAGTCTATTTGATTTGGCGATAAGCCGCCGCTGATGGCAATGCGATCGGAGAAGGAATCGAAATCCTGAATTCGGTCGGCTGCAGTGCGATCGAAGGTGGCCAAATCTGCTCTCAAGACAAAAGTATCTGCACCATTGCCGCCGATAAGAGTATCCCTGCCCCTGTCTCCTACCAAAACATCGTTTCCTTCGCCGCCAATTAACAGGTCGTTTTCGGAACCGCCCCGCATATAATCGTTGCCAAAACCGCCATCGAGAATGTCAGCGCCTCGGTTGCCGTTGACAATATCGTTACCTTCTCCTCCTCTTAGCAAATCGTCATCTCGACCTCCGCGCAGGTAGTCGTTACCGAAGAGACCGTCAACTGTATCGTTACCTTGGTTGCCGTTAATTACATCGTCGCCGTTAGAGCCAACAATATCATCGCTGCCGCCAAAGGCTCGCAAGCCGCCTGGAAAGCTGGAGGAAAAACCGCTACCCAGTTGGATGCTGTCATTGGATTGAGAATAATCTTTAAAATCCAGAGAAGCGTTGGCTGCGATTAAGCCTTGAAAAATTTTTAGTAGGAAAGGGTCGTTGAGAAAGCTGGGGTTGTTTCCCAAGTAAATTTGCCCGTAAGTATCGTTGAGCAGGGCGGCTATACTGCCATTAGAGATAGGGTTTATGGGCGCTAGTGCTACCGAGGCAAAGCTACTCGCTTGAAGGGTATAGTTTCCCTGAGTCGGTGCATAACTGGTGGCTCGCAGGGTGTAGATTTCCCCGGCTTCGGGAGTAAATTCAATTTGCGAGTTGAGACCGTCGCCGCTATCGTCGTCAAAAGCTACTACTCTACCGTTTTTGTCATAAATGTATAGATAAGTATCAAAATCCCCTGTTAAGTCGATGGTTAGAGGGGCGTTAGAGTTGGCAGTTACTTGGTAATCATCGTATAAAGTTCCCGAAGTCTGCGGATCGCTATTGTTGAGCTGACCGGAAAAATTGGCTCGAATTGGAGCAGTTGTTTGGACGGCAGCGGCACCGCTAAAAGGTTGCAGGGAGGCAATGTTGCCAAGGCTCCTAATATTGAGATTATAGCTGCCCTGTTCTTGGGAGAAACTGCTGGCTCGGACTAGATAGCGATCGCCTGCCAGTCCAGAAATTCTCAGTTGAGCATCTAGGGTGCCATCAGTCCAGTCGTCATTGCTATAGAGCAGCTCGCCCGTGCCTTGCCGATAAATTTCTAAATAAGAATCGACATCGTTGGAAGTTAGATCGACAGTTACCGTACCGCTGTCCTGCAAAGATAGTAGATAGTCGTCGTAATAAGCCGAGCCATCAAAGGGGTCGGTACTTATTAGCTGTCCGGTGAAATTGCCTCGGCTGGGTAAAGCTGTTAGCTGCTGTCCGGCTTGGAAATTTCCGCCTAGGGCTTGGAGAGCCGTACCGTTTTCTAGGACTTCTAGGGTGTAGCGTCCCCGTTCTAGGCCAAAACTGCTCGCCCGCACTACATAGCTGCCATCTCTTTCGGCAATAAATTCTATTCTGGAGTTGAGACCGTCGCCTCCATCGTCGTTGTCGTAGAGCAGTTCTCCTGTGGAGCGATCGTAAACTTCTAGATAAGGATCTAATTCTTCGGAAGATAGCTCTAGGGTGACAAAGCCGCCGTTAAAAGGCGCGGTCAGCAAATAATCGTCGTAGTAGGCTTCTGCAGTGGCATCAAAAAGATCGGAGCTAGTTAGTTCTCCAAAAACTATGTCGGTCATGGTTGGTTCTCCTTGTTAAGGTGTGGGGTGTGGGGTGTAGGGTGTGGGGTGTGGGGTGTGGGGAAGACAGGGGGGACTTAGGGAAAAAGTCAAAACTCAAAAGTCATGCATTGAAGAAACACTCCCTCGGTTCGCCACGAGCCTATTCACTGTTGACTGTTGACTGTTGACTGCTGACTGTTGACTTAATCTTAAATTTTTGACTTTTGACTTTTGAATGCATGACTTTTGACTTCCAATGCCCAATGCCCAGTTCTCTTTTTTAAAGGATATTTGGCGATCGCCAAATGTTCCTCACTCGTAGGTAATAGTTTTTTAGAAAAAGTCGAATAGCATTTTTCTAGCTTGGAATCTATTTTGGGGTAGGGGCGTAGGCGTTGGCTTAGCCTTCCCAAGGAGGGCATAGCCTGCCCAAGGAGGGCATATGGCATTCGCCCTTTGAAACCAGCGATCGCTAGATATAGTGGTTCTCAAATTGATCTGAGGTTTCTGGGGCGAAGCATCCCAAAAAGGCAAGTTACCTTTCGGAGCTAAGAGATAGTTGCTCTTGTTGCTGTCGCCCCTACGTTTTCGTTCATTTTCGTTCATTACACTTATTTGAGAAACGCTATAGCTTGGGGAGAATACCATATGCCCTCCTTGTGCAGGCTCCGCCTACGCCCCTACAGAAACTAAACTGTTTTTCCCGAACCGAAGCTCTAGGCAATGCCCAATGCGAACATGCCCAATGCCATCCACCCCCCAACCCCCTCTCAAGAGGGGGAGGTTGCCCAATGCGAAAATGCCCAATTCCGCTCTTCCCAATTCTCAATTCAAAACTCAAAACTCAAAACTCAAAACTTCTTCTTAGCCAATGCTGTCGATCGCCGTATCTTCGGGATTAACCAAAAAGATATCCCTTTCTATATTTAATGAATTGCCGGTATCCAGCACGACGCCGAGAACCAGATTATCAGAACCTAGGATAACCGTGTCGAGACTGCCATCGCCGTTGATATCTTCTGCGGCTAGCTGGATTTCCTGGAGATTGGTTACTTGTGCCAGACCTATGCGATCGCCTTCCCCGGAATTAAAATCAATAATCCTGTCTGCCTCCGCTGCGTTTGTAACTGCTAGACCGCCTCGGAGGATAAAGTCATCGGCATCGTCTCCGCCGTAGAGAAAATCAGAACCGCGATCGCCTATTAGTACATCCTCGCCATCGCCGCCATATAAGCTATCGTTCCCTTGGCCGCCCCGCAGGAAATCATCTCCATCGCCGCCTCGGATATCGTCGTCCCCCCTATTGCCGTTGAGGACATCGTTGCCAGCACCTCCGTCTAGAATATCGTTGTCTTTGCCGCCCCGCAGGAAATCATCTCCCTCGCGACCGACCAGAGTATCGTTGCCCGCATTGCCGTTGGCGATATCTCCATTTTCTGTTCCTAGAACGCGATCGCTCCCGCTTAGGGCTCGCAATCCTCCTTCGCGCACGGCATCCTCTGGGGTAATTTCAATCAGATTATCGCCATCATCTGCATCAAAAAAACGATCGAGTTGACTGCCTCTAGCTGTCCCAGCGACGATATTAGAAAAACTGTCGAATACGCCGATATCGCCAATTAAATTAGAAGTAGCGATATTAACGATATTGCGCGTGGCAAATCTACTGACAATATTGGCGGCGCTGAAAAAATCGGTCAGGCCGGAACTAACCGAGTTGCCAAGCCGGCTGGGGTCGATATCGACATCGCTGCTGTCAATAAAGCGATCGATTACATTGATGAATTCGCTGCCCACGCTACCCAGGTCAACATTGTCTGTCGCTGCATCAACAAGCTCGCTGACCAGAAAGCCCGTTGGTCCTAAAGTTAAAAATTTGGCTGCCGTAAAAGCCGTACCTACTAAGCCGCGATCGTCTCCTACTCCCGGGATAAAATCGAAAAAACCATCGCCGGGAATTAGGAAATCAAATAAACCCATTTTCTAGTTTCTCCGTTGATTTAGTTTAATTACGGCAAAGGCAAGCTAAGATCGTTCCGGTTTTGGGAAAGTCTGTTTGCCAGTTTTAAATGACGCTTCTTACTGCGATATTGTGTCCGAGCGATGTTCAGCGCGATCGCGGAAAACATGGCAAACTGCCTGTATGCCAAGCTCCCTTTCGATTACAGGCGTTTCTCAAAAAATATATACGCAAAGCGCTTGACATTTATCAATGCTCGCTCCTTCGTCAGATTATAGCGGTTCTCAAATTGATGTGAGGTTTCTGGGGCGAAGCGGGCGAAGCATCCCAATACGGAAATTCCCGTTATACAGCCGAGACGGTTGCTCTTGTTGCTGTCGCCCCTACGTTTTCGTTCATTACACTAATTTGAGAAACGCTATATACTTTTGACTTATTACCTTGAGACTTTTAACTTGCGCGTAGCGCTATAACAGGTCGTTTTCCGGTCCCAAAGCCATTCCCATCCCAATCGTTTGCGCAGCATACCCGGAGGGCAATCGGGCGACCAACGGGCGATCGTTCCCACGTTGAAATCCCGAAAACCCCTAGCCGCCAGGGTGTCCAAGCACCTTAGAGACACTCCACACCCCACACTCCCTGGCGTAGCCGCCCCCGGGGCTTGGCAGCCCCACACCCCACACCCTAGGCTGCTGTTTGTAGGAAAGGTCAGACAAAAACAGGACTTACGCAACGACAAAGAGCGATTCTCCTTGCGGAGACGCTTCGCGAACGGGGCAATCGCGGGGGGATTGCCCCTACAAATACTAGATATGGACAGGCAAGCGTAAGTCCTGAAAAATAGGCATCGATAAGCTTTGCTTATAACAACGATAACTTAACTAAATAGACATCCATAAGGCTTTGCTTATGATAACGATAATTTATTCGTATGGTTTTAAATAGGTGAAAATGCTATATTATTGTCGTGCCTCGTATATACTAACGACATATGAAAAAACACCTTTTTTGCAGGTTATGATTTTCTATAAGTTACATATTACCAAATAGAGTTTTAATTCTCCTACTTGTGGCTGGGCATTAAATCAATATGCTCGCTAGTCATGTGAATAATAATGGAAAGCAGGAATCATCACTCCTGCAACCCTGCTGTGGGCATTTTCAGAAAAATATAGCATTAAGCGATTCGGCTGCCATCGGTCGGGAGAATCTCCTGCGGAGACGCTCTTGCAACGGCCTATTGCCTTTACTAGCGCAGGGTGGCAGAGCGCCCGATAGGGTCTCACCGCCAGGGGACAAAGGCATTTTGACTTTTGAATGCATGACTTTTGACTTCCGCGCAGCGGCACTAGACTTGGCAAGCTTTTAATAGCCCTAAGCTTAATGCGATGCGTATTGCTATAGCAGTTCTCAAATAAGTGCAATGAACGATCGCCTTGGGGTCGTAGGGGCGATAGAATGCCTGCAGTTATCTCCGCTCTATAGCGTTTCTCAAATAAGTGTAATAAACGAAGTGTAATAAACGATAGCCTTGGGGTCGTAGGGACGATAGCATCCCTGCAGTTATCTCCGCTCTAGAACAGGAATCTCTGTATTGGGATATTGCATCCCCCAGACAACCTCACTCTTATTTTAGAAAAGCTATATATAGGAAAAAATCTAACCTAGAAATTAGTTTTATTTTTGTCTAAACCCTAGAAACTTAGAAGAATCAGAAATGCTTGAATTTCTTATATATAACTGCTTAAAATGCCAGATAACTTTTTGAGGTTAGAAAACAACCTTAAGGGAGATAGCCGCATCTGCGTTGCCGTGCTAGACGGCCCGGTCGATATCGCCCATCCTTGTTTCCAAGGAGCCGATCTCACCGCATTACCGACTCTAGTTGCCGACCCTGCCCGCAACGATGGCAGTATGTCCAGTCACGGCACTCATGTGACCAGCATTATTTTCGGGCAACCGGACAGCGACGTTCCCGGTATTGCTCCACAATGCCGAGGCTTGCTCGTTCCAGTCTTTGCCGACGATCGCTGTAGCGCTACCCAACTCGACCTGGCGCGGGGCATCGAGCAGGCCGCCAATGCCGGTGCCCACATCATCAACCTCAGTGGCGGTCAGCTCACGGACTTTGGCGAAGCCGAAGGCTGGCTGGAGAACGCCGTCCGCCTCTGCCAAGAGCGAAACATCCTGCTCGTGGCAGCAGCAGGAAACGATGGTTGCCAGTGCCTGCACGTTCCGGCGGCCCTACCTGCCGTCCTCGCTGTTGGTGCGATGGATGCTAGGGGGCAACCTTTGGACTTCAGCAACTGGGGTTCCAAGTATCAAACCCAGGGCATCCTCGCCCCCGGCGAGCAAATCTTGGGGGCGAAACCGGGGGGAGGCACGGAACGGCTCAACGGCACCAGCTTTGCTGCCCCCATTGTTTCCGGGGTCGCCGCCCTATTGTTGAGCCTGCAAATCGAGCGGGGCGAAACCCCCGACCCCGGCCGCGTGCGCCAAGTCTTGTTGCAAAGCGCCCTGCCCTGCGACCTAGACGACGACCTACCTGCCGATGACCAGCGATGTCTGGCAGGCAAACTCAATCTCGCTGGAGCCATAACTTTACTCACTGGAGGAAATATGTCCCAAGAACAAGAGGCCGTAACTGCAGGCGTAGAAGCATCCGGCGTAGAAGCATCCGGCGTAGAAGCATCCGGCAATTGTGGCTGCAATGGAGGGCTGTCTGCCCCCGAGTCCGCCTCCCCTCAGGAGGAACTACAAGCCGCTGCCAACAACCCCAGCCCCGAAGCTGTAGCAACTCCTAGTAATACCCCTAGCAATAACATTCAATCGTTCACCTCTATCTCAACTCAAGCAACCCCTATGACCTCATTAAATGCCGTGACCCCCAGCCAAGTCCCGAGCGAACTCGCATCCAGCCAACTGGTCTATGCCCTGGGTACATTGGGCTACGACTTCGGTACTGAAGCCCGCCGCGATACTTTCAAGCAATTGATGCCGCCGTTTGACCTAGGCGGGGGAACGATGGTGCCGGCCAACCCCTACGATGCCCGTCAGATGGTGGACTACCTCGGCAACGACATCTCGGAATCCCGGTCGTTGATTTGGACTCTCAACATCGAACTAACCCCGGTTTATGCGATCGATCCCAAAGGTCCTTTTGCGCGGGAAACCTATCTCGCATTGCAAGAACTCCTGGCCGGTCAAATTCAGCCGGAAAGTGACGACGACTATATAGAGCGCGTCAGCATTCCAGGTATCTTGACCGGACGGACTGTCAAGCTGTTCTCAGGGCAGGTCGTTCCGGTCATCGAACCCCAAAGCACTCGCGGGGTTTATGGTTGGAAAGTCAACAGCCTGGTCAACGCAGCCTTTGAGTCGGTACAAGAGACTGAGGGCGAAGCAGACCAAGATGCCATGCGCCGCACTTTGGGCAGTTTCTTGAACCGGGTGTACTACGATCTCCGCAATTTGGGAACTACTTCTCAAGACCGCGCTCTCAACTTCTCGGTTACCAACGCCTTCCAAGCCGCCGCCACTTTCAGCCAAGCTGTGGCGCAAGGGATGGAACTCGACAGCATTACCGTCGAGAAAAGCCCGTTCTGTCGGATGGATAGCGACTGCTGGGATGTTAAGCTCAAGTTCTTCGACCCAGAAAACAACCGTCGGGCGAAGAAAATTTTCCGCTTCACTATTGATGTCAGCGATTTGATTCCGGTGACCTTGGGCGAGGTGAAGAGCTGGTCGTCGTCGTATTAAGTTAAAAG
Source organism: Oscillatoria sp. SIO1A7 (assembly GCA_010672965.1). Lineage (GTDB taxonomy): Bacteria > Cyanobacteriota > Cyanobacteriia > Cyanobacteriales > Laspinemataceae > SIO1A7. Next base: position 102,285 of record JAAHFN010000008.1, on the reverse strand, counting down.
TTCAAAGTCAAAAGTCAAAAGTCAAAAGTTAATAAAATCTTACTTTTGACTTTTGACTTAAAGCGCGTTCTGGTTATTTGATTATAAACCATGATTGATAGTAACATTGTTGCCGACAATCGAGAAAAAATACTTCGCTATTTTCACGAACATAAACGCGCCTTTGATGTTGGGGATTTGTATGTTATAAATAAATTTGAGAGTTTTCTGAGATGCCAACAGGGGCAATACTTTTTAGATTGTGGCGTTAAGATAGATAGGGATATAATTCATGGTGGTCGCTTTACCATCAATATGCAAACAAAGCAAAGCAAGCAAGGCCAAATTGCTAGAGCCTTAAGTTTTTTTTCGTGACCTAGAAAGTAGGGTTGAGGCTAAGCTTAGTTACCAGCTAATCCAAGAGCTTCTAGACGGGTTAGATTTTAATAAAATTAGCAAAGTGCTGCTGGGAGTCGATGGTCGCTCTGAAATTGCTGAGTCTCGGGTAAAGTTGTATATTTTCTTAGAAAAATATCCCGAAAAGGCAGAACAAGCCATGAGCTTTTACGGCAATAGCTTAGAGACTTCAGAAATTCGCTCGCTCCTGTTTGATAATAAATTTATCGTTGGAATTGACTTAAATTTAGATGGTAGGACGGAGATAGAGGTTTATCCAACTATTTCCGAGGCAGAATTGGCTCGGGCTGACGTGCGGAGGCTGCTGGCCAAGATGTTACCTGCTAGGGGCTTGGCTCTGCTAAAAGCTTGTCACACGCTCCAAATTGGTTTCAGCCAAGCCAATGACAGCAAGGTTCTTTATTTTCATCCAATAGACGGTAACAGCTTTGCGGAGAGCTTAGGCAATGAGATGGCCAAAAAAGCTAATGCTTATTACCGACATAAAGATGTCAGACACCTAGTAGTAGCTATACCAGAGTTGGAATTACAGAAAAGCTCGATACAGCGGCTGAATATGTACTATGCTTGAAATTAGCAGCGGTCTTGCAATGCCAAAGCGAAGGGCCGCGTCCAAACTCATAGCAAGCCCACTGTTATAAATACCTTGCTGACCGATAAATACCTTGCTGGCCAAGGACGCTCCCTCGCACCAATCAATAATATTCATTTTGTTTTAAGGTTTTGTCTGCCTTGCCCACTGCTATAAAGAAAGTGGACAAGTCAAAAGTCAAAAGTTACAAGTCAAAAGTTACAAGTCAAAAGTTAATAAATTATTACGACTGACTTTTGAAGTATAAAAAAATAAGACTTTAGACTTATGACTTATAATGATGTTAAGTAAACATCAATATAGAGGATAACAAAAAAATGGACAAGAAGAACATCTCCCCCAACCCCCAACAACCCGTGGACCGCGTTCCCTCCGGCCAACTGCCCAGCGCCCTCGCGGAACTGAGCGAAGAAGCCCTCGCGGGGGGCGCTTTTGGCCCCCTGAAACAAAACTGCTCAGACAGTTACTGTGCATGTTCTTTCGATGGAGACGAGGAGTAGGAGTGGGTTGTTTCTATCGCGATTCAAATCAACTCTCAAAATCCTGGCTCCGACAGCCAGGGCGCTCGGTTCGCCTGGATAAATTGACGGGCAACCCCTGATACCGAGAGGCTTTCCGATACCGGCCACCCCCCCCCCGGCGGGGCGGGGGAGAAGTCAAAAGTCATGCATTCAAAAGTCAAAAAGAGCGTACTTAGAGATTCTTACTTTTGACTTTTGACTTGCCTCCTCCGCTCCCCAACATCCCGGCCAGCAGCAGAGAACCCCAATGACATTTCTTGGCGGGCTTAGCCAACGGCAAGTAGCGGTTGCAAAATCCTCGATACCTTCGAGCGCAGTCCCTAAAAAAGTCAAAAGTCATGCATTCAAAAGTTAAAAAAAGCGTAGAAAAAACGAATTTGTACTTATAAATTCGCCTCTTTTGACTTTTGACTTGTAATTTTTGACTTGGGAGTCCTTATCGCCAGCCGGAAACCCATCGGCAAAATAGCGTTTTTCCAAAAAATGCCCCGTGCGGCCCAGCATACGGTTAAAGCACATTGCAGTTAACAATTGAGGAAATGCATGATTTTGGGCAAATCCTCTGGCTGTTTCGGTTCAATTAGATAATGGACGCGATAGCTCATAATGCACAAAGGTAATAAGTCAAAAGTTAAAAGTTAAAAGGTTAAAATAATGTAACTGTTGAATTAGGGAAAGATAGCCTCATGCGCAAAACTGACTCTTAGTTACGAATTTTTCATTATAAATTCGCGTCTTTTGACTTTTGAATGCATGACTTTTGACTTATAATGACAGGCTCAGGACAGGCGGGACGCCCGTCCTACGGGGGTTAAAAATTTTTTGTGCGGATATTCAAGCGTATTTGATATTATAATTTTTGACTTTTGACTTTTGACTTTTGACTTCAATATGCAAACCCTAGAAAAAAGGAAAAACAATGGCATTTCCAAAGCAAAGCGCACCCGTCAAGCGACCCCATTTCACTCAACCGGCCCTAGCCGTGGATGTGGAAAACGGCACTATAGATAGTCTGGTACATATCCGCATGGACTTGCTACACGGAGCCAACTACAATGACCCAGCGGTTTTTGCCCAGCGCAGCTACAACCAAGTTATGCATTCTGGCTTTGGCGGCTTTAGTCCGATGGGTCGATTTTTCTAACCCCGTTTAGAGCATTCCCAATTTTTCCCTCGATTACAAGACACGGATTAAGGAGACGAATATGCCGAGAAAAAACACCCCAAAAAACACAGACTCTCAGCCGGAGACTCCCCCCACTCCTGCGAAACCAACGCCCTCGGATGCGCCCAAGTCTTACGTCCCCACAACCATGACGGGACTACAGGATTATTCCTATTGGTGGCGCTATGCCCGCGATCGCGCTAAAACCGTCAAACCCAATACCAAGACATTTCGCCGTGGGCGTATCTGGGCCTAAGTCAGAAGTCAAAAGTCAAAAGGGGGCAGAGGGCAGTTCTTCCTCCGCTCCCCATCTCCCCGTCTCCGGGGAGCGATCGCCTAAACTCAAAAATGAACAAAAAAGACATCTCCCCCAACCCCCAACAACCCATTGACCGCTTGCCTTCCGGCCAACTGCCCAGCGCTCTCGCCGAACTGAACGAGGAAGCCCTAGCCCAGGGAGGAGTTCAGGCCCATGCTGGCCTGGGGTGGTGTGGTTGTTCCTGTTGCTCCTGTTCCTATGACGGGGACGACGAGTAGTCAAAAGCCTCAAGGTAATAAGTCAAAAGTTAAAAGTCAAAATTAACTTCAACTAATTGGGACGACGATTATATGGATAAATTAGACGAGTATCGGCGGTTGGGAATTACTATTGGATTGTCGATTATCTGGCGATCGCTTCCCGCAATTACCTTGGCAACCCTAAAGTAAAAAGTCAAAAGTCAAAAGTCAAAAGTTATAAGTTAAAAAGAATGTAATTTTCGACTTGAGGAAAGATCGCCTTCGCGCAAAACTGACTCTTAGTTACGAATTTGTAATTATAAGTTCTTATATCATGTCGGTTTGAATGCCCCAACAACAGTCAAGTCATGCGTAGGACGGGCGTCCCGCCTGTCCGTACCAGCCGAAGCGGACAGGCGGGACGCCCGTCCTACGGGAAATTCCAGTTTTTTTTGTGGGTATTTAACCGGATTTGATATTACTTTTGACTTTTGACTTGTAACTTTTGACTTGTAACCAATAAATACGCGCGCGATCGCGCCATCCCGGTAGTGGCGGTAAGAAATCTTGAGGGGAAGCCAGTTCGATATTGAGGTTTAATTCTTGTTTGAGTTTGGCGATCGCTTGGAAAATACCAGGGGGTCCGGGATCGAGTCGAATATCGATATCAACGGTGGAACTACGCCAACCGATTAAGAGAGCGCTGGCTCCACCTGTAAAGTATATGCAGCCAGAACCACGGGCAACTCTTGCCAACGCTTGCATTTATTAGACTTCTTGCATAAATCCAAAAAGCCCCCCTTTCCAAGGGCTTTCCAAGGGGGGTTGGGGATCTTGCCGTAATTATGCAAGAGGTCTATTTTTGAGGATTGACTGGGGACCGCATCTTATAAAAGATACCCAAACAATGTTTCCAAGGATATAAGCACTCGTTCTGATATGCTTAGTTTAGTTGGTATTGGGGCATCAACTATTATAAGTCGATAGTGCCGCGATCGCCCCGTCTCCCCGTCCTTTCAAGGGTATGTTTTTTATAATTCCGCTTTTTGGAGTTGCCAGCGAGGGGCATAAGTTTCTGGGGCGAAGCATTCCAGTATATAGATTTGTTTGAAAGCGCAAGCTGTCTCGGGAATGCTATCGCCCCTACGCCTTATTTCGAGGGTCGATCTTGGCCAAAAAACATCAAATCTAAAAAACATACTCTTGAAAGGTCCCCCCGTCCCCCCGTCCCCCGTCCCTTCTGACTTTTGACTTCTAATCTTTTAACTTTTAAAAATGACCTTTCAAATCAAACCCTACTACCACATCGAAATCTGCCCCCCCAAACAGGTGTATCTCCTCGGCGAACAGGAGAACCACGCCCTGACCGGACAGCTTTACTGTCAGATAATTCCTTATTTAGATGGCAAGCACACCCGCGAACAAATCGCCGAAAAACTAAGCGGCGAAGTTCCCCTGGATTATATTGACTTTGTTCTCAACCGCCTCAATGAAAAAGGTTACCTCACCGAAGCCGCCCCGCAAATGACCCCCGAAGTGGCCGCCTTCTGGAGCGAATTGGGTATTGCTCCTGCGATCGCCGCCAAAGCCCTGCAACAGCAGGTCACCCTGAAAACCGCCGGCACCCGCATCGGCCAGGGAACGATCGATATCCTCTCGACAGCCCTCCGCGATCTGGGCATTACGGTTCAAGCGGCCGATAATAATGATGACTCTGCTCTAACCGTCGTCCTGACCGATGACTACCTGCACCCCGACTTGGCAACCCTCAACAAGCACCAAGTCCAAATCGGGCAACCCTGGATGTTGGTGAAACCCTTGGGCAGCGTTCTCTGGATTGGCCCCGTATTTAAGCCGGGGGAAACGGGTTGCTGGCAATGCCTCGCCCAGCGCCTCGAAGGCAACCGGGAAGTGGAAGCCTCGGTGCAACGGCAAAAATATGCTACAGCCCAAAGCAACGGCAAAACCGCCGATCCACCTAACAGCTACTTGCCCACGGCCCGCGCTGCCCTGCCTTCGACTTTGCAGACCGGACTCCAGTTCGCCGCCACGGAAATCGCCAAATACCTGGTTGTCTCCTCCGCTTCCTCCGCTTCCTCCGCTTCCTCCGCTTCCTCCGCTTCCTCCGCCTCCGCCTCTCTGGAAAACAAACTCATTACCTTCAACCTGCGCTCTCTCGATTTCAAGTCTCACATTCTCATCCGTCGTCCCCAATGCCCCACCTGCGGCGATCCGGAAATTCTCCAGCGTCGGGGCTTTGAGCCGGTGGTAATCGAATCTCGCCAGAAACAGTTCACCCGGGACGGCGGCCATCGCGCCCTCACCCCGGAACAAACGGTACGGCAATACGAGCATTTAATCAGTCCCATTACAGGAGTGGTCACCGAACTGACGCGCGTGAGCGACCCCGCCAATCCCCTGGTGCATACCTATCGCGCCGGACATGCTTTCGGGAGCGCCACTTCCCTGCGCGGACTCCGCAGCACCCTCAAACATAAGAGTTCCGGCAAGGGCAAGACCGACAGCCAATCCCGCGCCAGTGGTTTGTGCGAAGCAGTGGAACGCTACTCCGCCATTTACCAAGGAGACGAACCCCGCAAGCAGACAACTTTCGCGGAGTTGGGGGAATTAGCAATTAATCCCGATCGCTGTCTCTGTATCAGCGACAGTCAATATGCCAACCGCGAGGAGTTCAACAAAAGTCGCCAAGCGGCTCACGATTGGATTCCCCAGCGATTTGACCCGAGCCAAAGCATCGATTGGACGCCGGTTTGGTCGCTAACAGAAGAGCGTCACAAATACTTGCCCACGGCTTTTTGCTATTACAACTATCCTTTGCCCAAAAAACAGCGCTTTTGCAAGGCCGACTCGAACGGGAATGCGGCGGGTAATAGCCTAGAAGAGGCGATTTTGCAAGGCTTTATGGAATTGGTGGAGCGGGACAGCGTGGCTCTGTGGTGGTACAACCGCTTGCGCCGTCCCGCCGTGGATTTAACCAGTTTTGACGAGTCTTACTTTTTGGAATTGCAACAGTTTTATGCCGAAAACGACCGAGAGTTGTGGGCGTTAGATTTAACCGCCGATTTGGGGATTCCCGCTTTTGCTGGGGTATCCCGCCGCGTTGTGGGCAATTCTCAACGGTTGATTCTCGGTTTCGGGGCGCACCTGGACCCCACCATCGCCATCCTCCGCGCCCTGACGGAAGTGAATCAAACGGGTTTGGAACTGGACAAGGTGCCGGACGAGCAACTCGACGGCGATGCCAAGCTCTGGCTCTTGGAAGCAACTCTGGAGAATCAGCCCTACTTAGCTCCCGATCCGGCGCAACCCCAGAAAACAATGGGAGACTATCCGAAACGCTGGGGGGACGATATTCGCGATGACGTGCTGACTTGTGTAGATATTGTCAAGCAGTCTGGGTTGGAAACTTTGGTACTGAACCAAACTCGCCCGGATATCGGCTTGAATACGGTCAAGGTCATCGTGCCGGGAATGCGCCATTTTTGGTCGCGGTTCGGGCCGGGTCGTCTCTACGATGTGCCGGTGAAGCTGGGCTGGCTGGAGACTCCGACGCCAGAAACCGAGATGAATCCGATGGCGATGCCGTTTTAAAAGTCAAAAGTTAAAAGTCAAAAGTCAAAAGCCTCGATAAGGTTAAAAGTTAAAAGTCAAAAGTCAAAAGCCTCGATAAAGTCAAAATTTGCGATCGGGCTTAGAACGGGTCAAACAAGTCAAAAGTAAAAAGTTAAAAGTCAAAAGTGAAAAAGAATGTACTGATAAATTATTATTACTTTTGACTTGTTACTTTTGACTTTTGACTTACTATGGCCAACTGCCCAGCGCCCTCGCCGAACTGAGTGAAGAAGCCTTGGGCGCGGGTTCTTTTGTGGGTCTCTCGGGTTGCATTCCGCTTCAATGTTCCTTTGACGGGGACGACGAGTAGGAGTCGGCGAAATAAGTCAAAAGTCAAAAGTCAAAAGTCAAAAAGAATGTACTTATAAATTCTGACTTTTGACTTGTTACTTTTGACTTTTGACTTATAATAATGACGTCTGAGATGCAAACCTAAAAATAAGGACAACTCAAAAATGGACAAAAAGAACATCTCCCCCAACCCCCAACAACCTGTGGACCGCGTACCCTCGGGCCAACTGCCCAGCGCCCTCGCCGAACTAAGCGAGGAAGCCCTGGCCTCCCAGGTCCAAGCAGCGGACTGGTTGATTGGTGGGAAGTGTGATACGTGTTCTTTTGACGGGGACGACGAGTAGAAGTGAGTCAAATAAGTAAAAAGTAAAAAGTAAAAAGTCAAAAGTTAAAAACTTTTGACTTTTTACTTATAACTTTTGACTTACGATCGCCCCTTCCGCAGGAAATGAGTCTGTGGAATGGGGCGATTCGCAAATCATAAGTAAGTAAAAAGTCAAAAGTTAAAAGTCAAAAGTCACAAAGAGCTAACTTTTGACTTCTAACTTTTGAATTGAGAAATCGCCCGCTCGCAAACCTGGCAATAATTTGTACTTATAAATTATAACTTTTGACTTTTAACTTATAACTTTTGACTTACGATCGCCCCTTCCGCAGGAAATGAGTCTGTGGAATGGGGCGATCGCAAATCATAAGTCAAAAGTAAAAAATCAAAAGTAAAAAAGAATGTACTTATAAATTATTACTTTTGACTTTTACTTATTGACTTGGGGAAAGAACGCCTGGGCGAAACTAATTAGTCTTTATTTAGTTTTGAGATATTTTTTGTAGATTTTTGACTTTTGACTTTTGACTTGATTGAGGCTTTTGACTTTTGACTTTTAACTTTTGACTTATAATAATGATGTCTGACGAGTAAACCTAAAAATGAGGACAACCCAAAGATGAACAAGAAAAACATCTCCCCCAACCCCCAGCAACCCGTGGACCGCGTTCCCACGGGTCAACTGCCCAGCGCCCTCGCGGAACTGAGTGAAGAAGCCCTGGGGTCGGCGGCCCGGCCCGCGATAGGAAGGTTAGCTCGGGAGGGCTACTGTTCTTTTGACGGGGACGACGAGTAGAAGTGGGTCAAACAAGTCAAAAGTAAAAAGTTAAAAGTCAAAAGTGAAAAAGAGTTTACTTATAACTTCTGACTTCTGACTTTTGAATTTTGAATTTTGACTTGTTGCTCCGCCGATAAAGTAACAAGTCAAAAGTTAAAAGTTAAAAGTTAAAAAGAGCTTACTTATAACTTCTTACTTCTGACTTTTGACTTGTTAATTTTGACCTTATCGGTTGCCCGATAGCAAACCTGGCAAGAATTTGTACTTATAAATTATTACTTTTGACTTTTAACTTATAACTTTTGACTTGCGCTCGCTCCCTCCCGCCGATCGAGTAAAAAGTAAAAAGTAAAGGGTGAAAAAAGGTTACTTATAAATTATTAATTTTGACTTGTTACTTTTGACTTTTTACTTGCGAAAGAGCGCCCCCAACAACCCGTTGATCGCGTTCCTACGGGACAACTGCCCAGCGCTCTAGCGGAACTGAGCGAAGAAGCCCTCTCAGCGGGGGCCATCGAGGTCTCAATATTTCCGGCGGATATTTGTTCTTTTGACGGGGACGAAGAGTAGGAGTGGGTCAAATAAGTCAAAAGTTAAAAGTCAAAAGTTGAAAAGAATGTACTTATAAATTCTTAACTTTTAACTTGTTACTTTTGACTTTTGACTTGTTGCTCCGACAGCCAGGGGCAAAAAAAGTCACTCATTCAAAAGTCAAAAGTCAAAAAGAATGTACTTATAAATTCTTAATGGATTTTTGACCTAGGCAAAGAACGTCCGATCGCAAGACTGACTATAATTTGTACCGATCGATTATAGTCAGTCTTGACTTTTATATAAATGGTATATATAACTTTTAAATTTGCGATCGCAGTTATGGTATTTCCCAGATTTAGGAAGTTATAACTTTCGACTTGTTGCTCCGACAGCTAGGGAAAAAAAAGTCACTCAGTCAAAAGTCAAAAGTCAAAAAGAGCGTACTTATAACTTTTGACCTTTAACTTTTGAATGAGTGACTGATAACTTTTGACGGGCGATCGCTCCCTTCTGCTGCGATGAACCTGTGGGAAGGGGCGATCGCAAATCATAAGTCAAAAGTAAAAAATCAAAAGTAAAAAAGAATGTACTTTAATTACCAAGTAACAATTGGTAATGATAAATTATTACTCTTGGGCTTTTGACTTATGACAATACCTTCGCCAATTTTAGAAGGCAACGGTAGGCTTAAGTCCTTGTGAACTCGACTTGCTGAGCATTGCCCGTCCAAATATATCAGCCAAAAAACCGGATCTGCTTTTTCCGGAACCAGTTTAACGATCGCGTCTCGCATATTTATTGCAACGATAAATATGCGAGACGCTTATGTAGGGGCGATTCGCGAATCGCCCCTACATACCTGGTCCCACCCTTTTTTGGCGAAGGTATTGTTATGAATGAGTGACTTTTGACTTGTTACTTTTGACTTGTTACTTTTGACTTTTGACTTATAATAATGTCTGACGAGTCAACCTAAAAATGAGGACAACCCAAAGATGAACAAGAAAAACATCTCCCCCAACCCCCAACAACCTGTGGACCGCGTGCCCTCCGGCCAACTGCCCAGCGCCCTCGCGGAACTGAGTGAAGAAGCCCTGGGGTCGGCGGCCCAGCCCGCAGCGGGGATCTGCTTAGGCCCGGAAGTGTGTTCTTTTGACGGGGACGACGAGTAGAAGTGGGTCAAACAAGTCAAAAGTAAAAAGTTAAAAGTCAAAAGTGAAAAAGAATGTACTGATAAATTCTTATTACTTTTGACTTGTTACTTTTTACTTTTGACTTACTATGGCCAACTGCCCAGCGCCCTCGCCGAACTAAGCGAGGAAGCCCTTGCCTTGGCTTCCGCTGGTCTTTCGGGTTTTATGTCTATTGATCCGATCGGGTGTTCTTTTGACGGGGACGACGAGTAGAAGTGGGTCAAATAGGTCAAAAGTCAAAAGTGAAAAGTCAAAAGTGAAAAAGAATGTACTGATAAATTCTTAACTTTTGACTTTTACTTATTGACTTTTGACTTGTTGCGAGGACAACCAGGGGCAAAAAAAGTAAAAAGTTAAAAGTCAAAAGTTAAAAAGAACATACTTAGAGATTCTAAATTTTGACTTTTGACTTTTGACTTTTTACTTAAAAAATAGCCCGATAGCAAACCTGGCAAGAATTTGTACTTATAAATTATTACTTTTGACTTTTAACTTATAACTTTTGACTTGCGCTCGCTCCCTCCCGCCGATCGAGTAAAAAGTAAAAAGTAAAGGGTGAAAAAAGTTTACTTATAAATTATTAATTTTGACTTGTTACTTTTGACTTTTTACTTGCGAAAGAGCGCCCGATTGCTTGAATTGCTTAGTAAGAATTGGTAATTATAAATTATTACTCTTGGGCTTTTGACTTTTGACTTTTAACTTTTGACTTGATTGAGGCTTTTGACTTTGGAAACTGAGCCGCTGTGCATTCCTATCTAGAAATTCTGACTTTTGACTTTTGACTTTTAACTTTTGACTTATAATAATGATGTCTGACGAGTAAACCTAAAAATGAGGACAACTCAAAAATGGACAAGAAAAACATCTCCCCCAACCCCCAACAACCTGTGGACCGCGTGCCCTCCGGCCAACTGCCCAGTGCCCTCGCGGAACTAAGCGAGGAAGCCCTAGGCCAGGCCGGCACCATCATCGCGGTCCCCAACGGGTTAGGAAAGTGTGGTTTGTGTTGTGGGGGTTGGTACTGTTCCTCTGATGGAGACGACGAGTAGGAGTGAGTCAAATAAGTCAAAAGTTACAAGTTAAAAGTCAAAAGTTAAAAAGAATGTACTTATAAATTCTTACTTTTGACTTGTAACTTTTGACTAACCGCGATCGCTCCCTTCCGCTGCGATAAATCTGTGAGATGGGGCGATCGCAGGAGGAGCATTCCCTGATATGACGGTAGCGATCGCAGTCTAGGCATTCCCGGATCGATGGTTCTTACTTTTGACTTTTGACTTGTAACTTTTGACTAACCGCGATCGCTCCCTTCCGCTGCGATAAATCTGTGAGATGGGGAGATCGCGGTTTAGGGATTCCTATATATAAATTATTACTGGGTGACTTTTGACTTTTAACTTTTGACTTTTAACTTTTGACGGGCGCAGTTCTGGCATTCCCGGATATGACGGTAGCGATCGCGGTTTAGGGATTCCTATCCATATAAAATTGGTTCTCTTGGAGTTATGGTGTAAAATGTTTTTGTATAACAATTTACCCAAACCGGACAATTATGGATTTACACTTGGCCCATCTCCTTTCTTTTCCAAATACTGCGGTAGAAACCTGTCACCATTGTGAGGATTCAGTCATTATTAAAGTAACTTTTTTAAATACTGGGATATATTGTCCTCACTGCGATCGCTTTACTGAAGATATTAACCAAGTTAGACCAATTTTAGTCAGAGATTTACCAGCTTTTGGAAAAAAGGTTTATCTAGAGGTTGCAAGAAGGCAGTTTAAATGGGAGCATCCCATTTATGCACTAAGCATAATTTCTCATCAGGCCATGAGAGTTTAAATAAGCACAGCGTAGTTTAAGCATTTGAGATACATTTTCTGACTTCCATTGAGCTCCGGTAATTTTTAACCTGTAGGGGCGGTGTCCCCGGGAGCGCCCCGGTTGGTCTGGGGCGCTCCCGGGGGCACCGCCCCTACAAACTGTGACTGTTTAACCGGATTTGACATAATCTGAAAATCCTGGGGCTCGCTTGCGTTAGCGGGCCCAGGCGAACGATCCCCAGGATCTAAAATCAACAGGACTGATGCCTTCTAGGTAGATCGATTCCTCAAAATAGCTTAGGCTGCGCAAGCGCACCCTACTTGGGAATTCCAAGAAATAAATTATCCAATTCGTAGGACGGGCGTCCCGCCTGTCCTGCCAGAGAGACGAGCGGGACGCCCGTCCTACGGGGAAGCGAGGAAGAGATATTTATTTGGAAATCCCTTATATAGCACTACGCAGTAAGGTTAGGACAGTGACAAAATGCTATGAGTGCTTGAATTGGCAAGATTTTAGCTGAAGGCGCTCAAGCTGAAAGCTGACTGCTTACTGCTATAAAATCTCTGCGTAACTCCTAATCCATTAGCTATTGTTATAGGCGATAACGGCATAGAAAGGATCGCTAACGCCAACACCCAAGAACTGAAGCAAGCCGGGAGTGCTTCCCCGACGGGCGATAACTTCTGGGACGCTAAATCCCTTAAATCCCGGAACTGAGTTGAAATAGCTTTTCACCAACTCTACTCGGCTCGCGTCGGTGCCATCCCGCCAAGCTTGAATTGCTTTTTGGTAAAACATCCGATTGGAAAAACTGATAATGGCGATGCCACCGGGCTTGAGGATGCGGTGAATTTCGGCAAATACTGCTTCTGGATTTTGCAGATATTGGACGGAAACGGTATTTAGAACTGCGTCAAAACTGCGATCGCTTAGAGGCAACTGAGTATTTTTGTTCAAGTCCTGCACAAAATAACTATTCAGCCGGGTATTTTTCGCCAATTCTTCCTCGTTCATTCCGTGCCCCTCTACATGAGCAAATTCCATTTCCTCCGGTAGATGGGAGACCCAAGAACTCATCATGTCTAAAATCCGAGTATTGGGTTTGAGCCGCTCTCGATACAGATTGCCGAGCTGCTCTACAAATCCTTCATCTATATGTAAGACCAAGCGAGGTAAGTCATAAAAAAGCTCATCATCGCTTTCATCTAATTTGCTGCGTTGAATTGGTTCCAGTAACATGGGCAGTGAGTTAGTTGGCTATACCAGAGAAACCTATAGAAACCCGGTTTTTTGGAAAAACCGGGTTTCTGTTTCTGGCTTTTCGGGATACCAGAGAAACCCGGTTTTTGGAAAAACCGGGTTTCTGGCTGTTTCTGGCTCTGGTTCGTATCATATACTATTTAGGACTTGGCGATCGCACCTAAAGTGATAATTGACCCAGGCGCTTCAGCAAGGCCAAGACATCATATAACCTATTGCGCCGAGGCAAGAGAGAAAAGACATCCGAGATATCGTACTCGGGAGTAGCGGCGCGACTGAGTTTGATAAAGATAAACTCGCCGCCATTGGTGACCATGCCAAAAAGCGAGCGATCGGGGGGACTAGCCATGTAGGCCAAACATTGAGCGATCGCCATTTCCGCGCTAAATTCCGTGCGTTTGGCTTCAAAATCCAAAATCCAAAGTCGGTAGGCAGACATGCTAAAATCAACTTTGTTGTCGTGAATAGCAACTTATGGCTTGGTCTCCGGGACAGAAATTGCAAAACGGTAAGTACGCGATCGAGAGGCAGTTGGGCGGAGGCGGCTTTGGCATTACCTATCTGGCCAGAGATAACAACGGTCGGCCAGCGGTCATTAAAACCCTAAATGACGATGCGCAAAGCAGCCCCGATTTTGGCAAATTTCAGCAAGACTTCCTCAATGAGGCGATTCGACTGGCCAAATGCAAGCATCCCCATATCGTGCAGATTTATGAGGTCATCCAAGAAGGGCAGCTCTGGTGCATCGTCATGGAATTTATTCAGGGTGAGGATTTGGCCCATCGGGTTGTCGGTCGGGGCGCACTGCCAGAAGCAGAAGCCCTGTGCTACATTCAGCAGATTGGTCAAGCGCTGATTGCGGTTCACGACAATGGCTTGCTGCACCGAGACATCAAGCCGCAAAACATCATTATTCGCGCCGATGGCTCCGAAGCGGTGTTAATTGATTTTGGCATAGCCCGCGAGTTTACCCCCAATCTGACTCAGACTCATACGCAATTTTTCACTCCGGGTTTTTCGCCAATCGAGCAGTACAATTTTCGGACAAAACGGGGAAATTACACCGATGTTTATGCCCTAGCCGCGACTCTGTATTCTTTGCTAACTGGCGAAATGCCTGCGGACGCTCCCTCCCGGGCGGCGGGAATTGTCGCCCTCGTACCGCCAAAGCAGATTGATCCGCGCATTAGCGACATGACAAATCGGGCAATTCTCAAAGGCATGGAGCTTAACCCGCGCGATCGCCCCCAGTCAATACAGGAATGGCTAACGCCGATGGGCTTGCTGGGAGTTGCTCCCACAGTTCCTTCCCCCGCCCCAGTTCCGCCAATACAACCAGTCAAGCCACAACCCCCTTCCAGATTGCCAACTCCACCGGCACCTGCAGCTCCTGCAGCCGGTAAAAGAGCAGGGAATAGGCCAAAACAGAAAAAAGCAAAAATATTCAGAAGACGCTTGTGGGACAGAGAATGGCTTAATTTGGGCGTCATCTTCTTGCTCTTCATATATCCTGGGTGGCTTTTATTCACATTTAGCAATCTAGCAAAAGCCTATTATATCATAGTAGTGTTTTTGTTAGAGCCTATCTCTTTGTATATTATGCGCACGTTATGGAACAAACCAAAATCTTGGAAATTTGGCTTGCCATTACTTATTATGTTGTGGCTATATGTTATGCCAACTTGGTTATTGTTGTATGTGCCCGCATTATCCAAATTTGGTATGAATTTGTTCTTACTGCCCAAAAGTATTCAACCAGCGCAAACAAGCTTGATATTAGCTGGTATATTTTTAGTTGTTGTAACTTGGACTTGCATAGCTCTAGAAAACAATATAATATTTAAGGACGTGCTTCACCCTAGGAATAACATGAAAGTTATTTGCTCCGCATTGTCAAGCAAACTATTAGGATTGATAACCGGCCTTTTTTTGACCAAAATTGCCTATAGCCTGTAACATCTGCCAGAAAACCTCAACAGCTATAGAAATCCTAAATCATTCGCAATTATGTAGGGGCGGTGCCCCCGTGCCCGCCCCGTGCCCGCCCCGATAGGTCTGAATAGGGGCGATAGCTTCGCTGACCTGCGGTGCGCGGGAGGATTGCCCCTAAACAATTTCGGAATAAATTAACCAGATTCGATTTGACCCTATTTTTGAGGATATTTTATGACCCTAACGAAGGATATTGCCACTGCTACGGAAAGCGACCAGTGCCCCAGCGATGTTAACAACTTTACCACTACCATCAAGCGAGTCCTGGAACTGCTGGAGCTAGAGGAAGAAGATGACTATGGCATTCTCAAACCTACAGAATATGCCTTCCAGACTGCGATGCAGCTAGTCCTCGAAGCTTATGAGATAATGGGAAACCGCTTCCCCCGAGGCTCGACTTGTACGGACGAGCAAGGCGGAATTTCCATAACTTGGCAAAGCAAACAACCCAAGCGCGCTGTCATCTTGTTTTGTCCGTGCAGCCCGGAAAAACCAGCTTACATTTATCGCGACACTCAGGACGATCATGGTTCTGAAGATGTGATTTTTTCCTCGACCTTAGCCGGGGCTTTAGCAGCCTTTAGCAGCGCCTGACCGACCCGACTAAGAGCGAAAAATATATTGTTTTTATAACTCGATAAAATATGTCATTTTGCGTTATCCTAGGATTAACCCTATTTTTGAGGCTATGTATCCGATGACCCTAACGAAGGATATTGCTAAGCCAAGCGACAATCGAGTAACCGATGTTACCAACTTTACCACTACCCTCAAATGGATTATGGAACTGCTGGAGCTAGAGGAAGAAGACGACTATGGCATTCTCAAACCTACAGAATATGCCTTCCAGACTGCAATGCAGCTAGTCGTCGAAGCTTATGAGTTTCTGGGCAACCGCTTCCCCCGAAGCTCTAACTCTTCTACAGATGAGGCAGGGGGAATTATTTTAACTTGGAAAAATTATGACAAGACAGGAAAAGTAATGCTATTTTGTCCGGCTAGCTCCGAAGAGGCAGCCTTTATTTACCACAAAACTCCCCAGCAATCGGCTGCGGCAGTCGATAAAGAGGTATCGTCTTCAAAATTGGCGTACTGGTTAGAGGGTCTGGTTAGCAAAGCATGACTAAACCCGATAGAGACCAACAAGCAGCGTCCCGGCCATTGCCGAATCGCGCGATCGTTTATAGAGCATTACTTCGTAAGACATGGATAGAAAGAGACGGTGAAACGGTAACCACAGAAGCTTATTTGTTACGCCCAAACGAAATAGGTCTTTCTGTCAGTATTGCTAGCGTTTGCTCGCCGGAGCAATGTGCGGCTAAATTTCGCAACTGCTATGGAGTTGTTAGTCTAGAAGTCGGTAGCATTCGGGAGTTGGGTTTAGACGTATTGCAGGATTCCCCATCTCACGGAACGATTATCCGCTTACCAAGCCGCCAAGAAGATCCGCTCGGTGCGGTGGAGACTGCCGATTTATTAGCAGAGCGGTCTCGCGTTGTATGGCGACCTTGATTCGACCGAGCTTTGGTTCCCGATCGCAGGGTGATGGCAGCGGGGAGCATTTCAATTTTGTAACCATTAGCCCACAAGGGCTTTGTTTGTGTAGCCGCGCCGGTCGGGCGTCAGGCGGCAGCGTGCAAAACTGAAATGCTCCCTGGCAGCGTTACAAATTTAGGGTGTAGGGATTTGACATGAAACGACGATTCTTGCCAAATTTACCAAGTTGAAAGAGCTGCTTCCATTAGGCCAAATAGCTACAGCTTACTTACCACCGTGTTTCTGGAAGAACGCATCCATTGCCGCAACAGCACGATCCACATCTTCGTCGATGTCATAGAGCGACACATGGCTTGCACCTGAGATCTCAACCAGCTCTTTTGGTTCGCTCGCAGCTTCATAGAATTTCACTGTCAACGGGCCAGTGTCCTGCAATGCCTTCTCACCATAGATGCCGATATAGGGCGTATAGAGATAGGGCGCATAGGAATGGGCATCAGCCAATATCGGCGCTTCTAGAAAAAAGCTGGGTGACTTGTGCGAGTAATTCGGATAGGTCTGTGCCCCAGCCCGCTCGGTCATGTAGAACTGATAGCCTTCATACTGAGCCGAGTCCTTGTCGAGGATGTCCAGATCCAAACTCTCCATACCAAGCCCGTCTATGTATTCGACCTCACCAGTCTCATAAAATTTCTGCCGTCCCGTATTCGCTGCCGCGATAACAGCGCAGACTGTTTCGCGATCCATTGTTTTGAAATAACTTGCCTGATTGCTCATCATGCCACAGACAGTAGCGATCGCCTTGAGCCGTTTGTCAGTGGTCGCTACCAGGGCCATGTAACCGCCACTGGCGCACATCCCGAGGCCAAATAGTCGCTCGCGATCGACAAAGGACAAGGTGCCCAGAAAACTGATTCCATCGCGGATGCTTTCCATTTTGATAAAAGGATTTTCATTATTGCGAATTTCGCCTTCACTGTCGCCATAGCCGATATGGTCGAAAGCCAGTGCGATGTAACCCTTCTGAGCCAGCTTGCGGCAATAGATAGCACCACTCTGTTCCTTCACTTGGTTGAAGGGCGGGGAATAGATCGCGGTCGGATAGCTGCCAGAGGGATCGAAGCCTTCCGGCGCATAGAGATTACCAGCAAGGGTATATCCCTGGCTTTTGAAAGAAATTTCGTTTTTTCCGGGATTAAGGATGAGCTTTGACATATTCTAGACTTTACTACACATTCTTGTTAGTGGAGAGTTTCAGAGCGATCGCCTTGCCTTCTCGATTGTTGGGTTTTACCGATATATTTAACTCAAGTTGCTAGTTACCAAACCCCAAAAACCAAAAATATATTGGCCTTTTTGTCATCCCAAAATGAGTAAAGTCTGGAATGACATCGACATTTCTCAAACAAGACTTACCCAAATAGTCGGATTGACACCTACATCTGGTGCGCAATCCGCACCCTACAATTAGATTCATTGCGTAAGTCCTATTTAAAAAGCTGCTTGTTAGGTCGATTTATTGATAAGTAGCAAAGTTATATTTACCATTTCCCTCTCCAAACGATTTTGCACGATCGGACTACTCCGAATTTATGTAGGACTTTCCGCACTCCTCTAAAAACCATTTCAAAGGCTACAAGGCTGGAAAATAGTAGCGAAAGTCTCCGAAATATCTCTAACGGCACCCAAGCCCCGTCAAGGTGCAAGGAGCTTGGGAGCATTTCAATTTCGCACGCAGACGCCTGACGCCTATAGGCGTAAGCCCCGCCTCCCAGGCGGCTGGCGCGGCTACACAAACAAAGCCCAAAAGGGCTATCGATTGCAAAAATGAAATGCTCCCCAAGGAGCTTGGGAGACTATCGAGCTATTTTCTGGCATTTTTCGGGCTGTCAAAAACTGACAACCCTTATCTGGCCTAGGTTTTAGATTTATCCAGCAAGCCCTACTGTATAGTAGATTAGTCTATTGATTCCCCATAAAACAGCTCTTTTACTCTCATTTTTTTGCCTATTTATCTCAGAGGCATGAGAAAATAGACAAAAATGAACCATTTTAGATGTATGAAAAAAAGTAAAATCGTCCAGCTCATAGATCGACACGCGGTTAAAGAGGGAGCGACCAATACCCCACTGGAGGGATTGCAGTTATATCGGATGAGTTATCCTGTAGAACGAATACTAGGAATATATGAGCCCAGTATTTGTGGTATTGTCCAAGGTAGTAAACGGGCATACTTGAGCGGCAAGACATATATTTACGATCGGAACCATTATTTGTGCTGTACTAGGCCCCTTCCTGTAGAGGCGGAGGTGGTCGAAGCCTCGCCGGAAAAACCACTTCTGGGGTTCTTGTTTAGCATTGAGAACCGCATGATGGTCGAGACTGTCATTGAGATGGCAGCCATCGACAGTTCCAGCGACTCTGGTACAAAGGTAATGCCTGGGCTGACTGTGGCCAAATGGGATGACGGGTTTACAGAAGCACTCAAGCGAATGTTAGAGTTGCTAGACGATCCTATTGCCCTTAGTATGCTCAGTAACGGCAGGATGAAAGAACTGATGTTTGCCGTTCTTCGAGGCGAGGCCGCTTCCTCGGTTCGCCAAGCCTTTGGGGGAATGCAGGGGATATCGCGATCGCTGACTTTCCTGAGATCTAATTTTCACGAAGCCATCTCGATTGACGATCTGGCCAAGCAGGCGGGTATGAGCCGCGCGGCTTTTCACCGCAAGTTCAAGGAAGTCACGACTTACTCCCCCATTCAGTTCATAAAACTCCAACGTCTCAATGATGCGTCCAGGCTCATTGCCAATGGGACTACGGTTGGTGAGGCGGCATATCAGGTGGGGTACTCCAGCCAGTCCCAGTTCAGTCGAGATTTCCGTCGGCATTTTGGACAATCACCTCGCCAGTGGGGAAACGACAGATTTGACAGTTGACAGTTGACAGTTGACAGTTGACAGTTGACAGTTGACAGTTGACAGTTGACAGTTGACAGTTGACAGTTGACAGTTGACAGTTGACAGTTGACAGTTGACAGTTGACAGTTGACAGTTGACGCCACCTACTCAGCGGGGACAAGGGGGACAAGGGGGA
Source organism: Oscillatoria sp. SIO1A7 (assembly GCA_010672965.1). Taxonomy (GTDB): domain Bacteria; phylum Cyanobacteriota; class Cyanobacteriia; order Cyanobacteriales; family Laspinemataceae; genus SIO1A7. Next base: position 82,692 of record JAAHFN010000008.1, on the reverse strand, counting down.
CAATTCCCAATTCCCAATTCCCAATTCCCCACACCCCACACCCCACACCCCACACCCCACACCCCACACCCTAAATAAAGAAGGGGGACGACTGCAGTCGTCCCCCTTCTTTATTAGTGCGGATGGCGAGACTCGAACTCGCAAGGCGCAGAGCCACACGCCCCTCAAGCGTGCGTGTCTACCAATTCCACCACATCCGCTTATTTTTGCGATCTTGCGATCGACAACTCGTTTTGTAGTATAACACCAGTTTAGCAGAGCGATCGCATTATTGGCCATTATTGCCAAAAAATTTTTTTCTTGCCCTCGGCCGCAAATTGTCGGAGAGGCGATCGCCAGCATGATAGCATTATTTTTTGGTTATGCCGGTGCCAGTTATTATCGGGGCCACTAAAAATAGTCTCACAGGGCCACTAAGAGGGTAAAAATCTAAAGCAGGCGTCTTAGGCGTCTGGGGCAAAATCGGTTAGAGGGAATTATAAGTGAGGGAACAGCAGCAAAATGCAATTTGACAAAATCCTGATTGCCAATCGAGGGGAAATTGCCCTGCGCATTCTCCGCGCCTGCGAGGAAATGGGGATTGCCACCGTTGCCGTTCACTCAACTGTTGACCGCCAAGCCCTCCACGTCCAACTGGCAGACGAAGCCGTTTGTATTGGCGAGCCCCCCAGCAACAAAAGCTATCTCAATATTCCCAATATCATCGCTGCAGCTCTAACCCGCAATGCCACGGCAATTCACCCGGGCTATGGGTTTCTGGCAGAAAATGCTAAATTTGCCGAAATCTGCGCCGACCATCAAATTGTCTTTATCGGACCGAAGCCAGAGGCGATGCTGGCAATGGGGGATAAATCGACAGCCAAGGAAACTATGCAAAAGGCTGGAGTGCCGACGGTGCCGGGGAGCGACGGGCTGCTGACTTCAGAAAAAGAAGCCAGGGAATGTGCGAGCAAAATTGGTTATCCGGTAATTATCAAAGCTACTGCTGGCGGGGGCGGGCGCGGGATGCGTCTGGTAAGAAATGAAAGCGAACTGCCCAAATTGTTTGCCGCTGCAGGGGGAGAAGCCCAAGCGGCATTTGGCAATCCCGGCCTTTATCTAGAAAAGTTTATCGAGCGTCCCCGCCACATTGAATTTCAAATTCTGGCCGATAACTACGGTAATGTCATCCACCTGGGAGAACGGGACTGCTCTATCCAGCGACGCCATCAGAAGTTGCTCGAAGAGGCTCCCAGTTCCGCCTTGAGCCCAAAACTGCGGAAAAAAATGGGGGAAGCAGCAGTTAAAGCGGCAAAGTCTATTAACTATACCGGCGCTGGTACGGTTGAGTTTCTTTTGGACAAATCCGGCGAGTTCTATTTTATGGAAATGAACACGCGAATTCAAGTGGAGCATCCCGTTACGGAAATGATTACGGGTATAGATTTGATTGCCGAACAGATTCGCGTTGCTTGCGGGGAAAAGCTGCAGGTAAGCCAAGGCCAAGTGGAACTGCGCGGCCATGCTATTGAATGTCGGATTAATGCCGAAGATCCCGATCGCAACTTCCGCCCGCATCCCGGACGAATTAGCGGCTATTTGCCCCCCGGCGGTCCGGGAGTGCGGATGGATTCCCATGTTTATACCGATTATGATATTCCCCCTTACTACGATTCCTTAATTGCCAAGTTAATAGTTTGGGGTAGCGATCGCTCCACTGCGATTCAACGAATGAAACGGGCTTTGCGCGAATGTGCCATAACCGGCTTGCCTACCACCATTGGCTTCCACCAGCGAATTTTAGAAACCCCAGAATTTCTCTCCGGCGATATATACACCGATTTTTTGGAAGCAGTGATGGCGAAGCAATAATGGGGCATTGGGCATTGGGCATTGGGCATTGGATAGTTTTAAGTTTTGAGTTTTGAGTTTTGAGTTTTGAGTTTGAAATTAAAGAAAAGCAAGAGCAAGACTCAAAATTAATATCAAATCCGGTTAAACAGTCACAGTATCTGTAGGGGCGGTGCCCTTCCGCCCCGGCCGCCCCGGGAGCGTCTGGGGCGATCGCGTTGGCGGAGCCTGCGCGCCGTGGAGCGCAGGCTCCGCCCCTGAGAATCGCTCTTGGGATTGCCCCTACGGGATTTATGGGTAATTAACCGGATTTGATATAACAACTCATATCAAGACTTTCTTCCCCACACCCCACACCTAGGGTGTTGATTCTGAGGCTTCTTCGTCGTTTTGGTTACTTTCGGGGATCGTTCCCAATCTCGTTACCCCGTACACCCGGTTCAGCCCGGTTTTCATTGCCAAAAGAGCGGGCGCGAAAATAGGAGGAAATTTCCCTACACAAGAGCACCCCACACAAGAGAACCCTAGTCAACGGCCGTTGACGTGCAAAACAAGGCAAGTCGTTGTAAAATCCAAAAAAAAGCAAGGAGGTCTCGCCCAGTTCCCTCCCTGGTGCAAATACGCCCGAAGGCCAATTGTTGCAACGAGCGATCGGCGACGCTCGCTAGTTTGTCGCGCCCGCGATCGAGACTTCCGGTCTAATTTTGGTTTGTAGGGGCGTTTCGCTGTCGCGGCATGAAACGCGCAGCACCCCCGGAGGGCTTAGGGACTTGCAAGTTAATAATGTACTGGTTCAAGAGGGCTTCGACTCCGCGATCGCCCGAACGGTGGCGCACTTAGGGACTGGTACTAAATTTGCTGCGCAAGTCCCTTAGGGCCGTTCGCCCTAGCCTTAATGCGTATTGCTATAAAAACAAAGGCGAATTTCCCCCAAGGGAAGCCCACCCGCTGCCCCAAGATTGTGCAAGATCGGCGGGTCAATGGTGGGCTATCTTCCCCCCGGCTAGCTATTGGAGCATGCCAAAGGACTTTGTTGCCCATGAGTCCTTTGCTCTACTCCATTGCTGCCGGGGTTTTTTGAGGGAAAAACTCCTTTGAGTGCAAACACCTCCCTGCGAGATTGTACTTTTTTTGTGCATACGGGGTCGCGGCTAGCCGTGACCCTTTATTTCTAACCCCTCTAAGGAGCTATAAATCCATCTTAGCACTGTTTTGCTTGAATTTTAACATTGGACGCAAAAATTTTCTGAAATTTCTGGACCTTCTGCACCTTCTGCACTGTATGTATGTAGCCTAATATTACAGAGAGCGTCGCTTTTACCCCGTCCCCGGCCAACATACAAGGGACTTGCGCAGCAAATTTATATCAAATCCGGTTAAACAGTCACAGTATATGTAGGGGCGGTGCCCCCGTGCCCGCCCCGGCCGCCCGGGGAGCGTCTGGGGCGATCGCGGGGGGATTGCCCCTACGGGATTTATGGGTAATTAGGTAGGGGATTTGATATAACAACTCAAGCAACTCAAGACTTTCTTCCCCACACCCCACACCCCACACCCCACACCCCACACCCCACACCCTACACCCTACACCCTACACCCCACACCCCACAACCTACACCCCACACCCCACACCCTACACCCCACACCCTACACCCCACACCCCACAAAATAGGGAGGCGGCACTGCCACCTCCCTATTTTATTTCTTTACTTGCGGGCGTTCCTTATAGTTGAGGAATGAAGCGCTCTTTTTCTGGTACTTGAACGTATTCCGAAACAATTTGACGAAACTCGTCGCCGTTTATCGTTTCCTTTTCGATTACCAGATCTACCAGGCGATCTACTACGACTCGATTTTCCCGGATAATCTGCAGTGTTTTGTCGTAGCAATGCTCGACAATAGCGCGAACTTGACCGTCAATGCGAGAGGCAATTTCTTCGGAATATTCAGAACGAGCCATTAGGTCGCGACCCAAAAAGACCTCAGATTGCTGACTTTCCAGAGAAAGCGGACCTAAATCGGACATACCGAAGCGAGTGACCATTTGACGAGCCATTGCCGTGACCTGTTGCAGGTCGTTCCCGGCACCGGTGGTAACTTCTGCATCGCCAAAGATAGTTTCTTCAGCCGCGCGACCTCCCAGAGCGCCCATAATCCGAGCCATTAACTGGGATTTGGAAATCAGACCTTGGTCTTCGCTCGGCATAAACCAGGTGAGACCCTGAGCTTGACCGCGAGGAATTAAGGTTACTTTCTGAACTGGGTCGTGTTCTTTGACCAGAGTGCCAACGATCGCATGACCGACTTCGTGATAGGCAATCAGCCGCTTGCTCTTGCTATCAACCAGAGGAGTTCCTTCCATCCCGGCAATGACGCGATCGATAGCATCGTCTATCTCCACCATCTCCATTGCTTCTTTGCGGCGACGGGCAGTTAAAATAGCCGCCTCATTGAGCAAGTTTGCCAAGTCAGCGCCGGTGAAGCCCGGAGTGCGGCGAGCGATCGCTTCCAGAGAAATCTCGTCGGACAGCTTCTTATTGCGAGCGTGAACGTCGAGAATTTCCAGGCGACCTTTAATATCTGGGGCATCCACGTTCACCTGGCGATCGAACCGACCCGGACGCAATAGCGCCGAGTCCAGCACGTCGGGACGGTTGGTTGCGGCGATAATAATAATTCCGGTGTTGCCCTCAAAGCCGTCCATTTCTGTCAGCAGTTGGTTGAGGGTTTGCTCCCGCTCGTCATTGCCGCCGCCAATACCAGCGCCGCGCTGACGACCTACCGCATCAATTTCATCTATAAAGATTATGCAAGGGGCATTTTCCTTAGCCTTCTTAAATAGGTCGCGCACCCGCGAGGCGCCTACGCCCACGAACATTTCTACAAATTCCGAGCCAGAGATACTGAAAAAAGGAACTCCGGCTTCCCCGGCGATCGCTTTGGCCAGCAGAGTCTTACCCGTTCCTGGAGGTCCGATTAACAATACTCCTTTGGGAATCCGAGCCCCTATAGCCGTGAACCGTTCCGGTTTTTTCAGAAAGGTCACCACTTCTTGGAGTTCTTCCTTGGCTTCTTCAATTCCGGCCACATCGTCAAACATCACCCCAGTTTTGGCTTCCATCGAGAAGCGAGCTTTGGACTTGCCAAAGTTCATCGCTTGACCGGGGCCGCCACCCACGTTGTTAGAGCGACGGAAGAGCAAGAATAGTCCCACAATCAGCAGCACCGGGAAAATTAAATTGCCGACGATTCCCCAGATGGCACCATTATTAGAAGCCGGATGAATGTCAAAGCTAATCCCTTCTTCTCTTAGTCGGGAAACCAGTTCTGGCGTATTTCCAGGCAAATCGACCCGCAGGCGCTGAATCCGGTTATCCAGATCTGGATCGATCGCTTCAACAATTGCCGTGCGACCTCCCTCAAATAGATCCACGGTAGTAATACGATGGGCCTCTAGGTACTCTAGAAACCGACCGTAGGTCATGCGAGTGTTAGCCGCATTCTCAGACAAACCTAAAGAGGGAGAGAATATTCCCTGCCAGACGAAAAAGCCAATTACTAAAAGCGGTAATGTCCAAAGTACAAGTATTCTCCAGGAGAATTTCATAGACGCTGGCCTCTATATACAAATGATGTTTAACTCGCTTCTACCCTCTAGTTAAGGTTTTCAGGCCCTTAACTTTACTCTTGAAACGTGCTGTTATGAATTAGGGAAGGGTCCAAAAACTGACTTCCCGCCAAATCTTAATATAATTTAACTTAATTCTCAGAATTAGGGCAAGAGAGCTTTTAGCATTCAGCTTTCAGCTTTTAGCTTTCAGCTCTTTGCTCCCCTGCTCCCCTGCTCCCCTGCTCCCCTGCTCCCCTGCTCTCCTGCTCCCCTGCTCCCCTGCTCCCCTGCTCCCCTGCTCCCCTGCTGAGAGCTGACCGCTGAGAGCTGACCGCTGAAAGCTGACCGCTGAAAGCTGAGAGCTATCAACGCCCAAATGGATTCAGCAGTGGAGCGCCAGTGATTTTAATGGTGTAGGGACGAAAGTTGTTTTCTTCGTAGGAGCCTACCCAGACTTCATAGGTGCCTTTTAGCCATTGACCGGCAATGCCAGGATTTTTATCTTCTTGGTCGTCGTTGCACCAACTCCCTCCAGGACCGCGTATTACCAAGGTCGTATCCTCGGAACTGCTAACTTGTAAGCTCAGATAGCTGAAAAATTTAGTTAAGACGATACGATGATCGGGCTCTTCATCTACTAAACCAACACAAGGGCCATTATGAGTCATGTCGCGATTGGCAATCTCTGCTGCTGGTATCGAGCCACCGCTAATGCCGCGAATCACCAATGGGTCTGGGGAAAATCCCGGGCTTAGTTCTATTATTAGATCCAAATCCAGGGAAGGAGATTGCTCTGGAGATTCTTCTGGAGATTGCTCTGAAGATTGCTCTGGAGATTCTTCGGAAGATTCTTCTGGAGATTGCTCTGGAGATTCCTGAGTTGTCGCCGCAGAAGGAAACCACAATCCAGAGGCTGCTAGGATCGTCGATAATATAGACGCACCTGCGTGCGCCCATATTATCGCCCTAATTTTTTTGAGCGAACCTGTCCCTTTGTTCTGCACTGAATTGTGCATTTTTTTGGCAACAAATGAGGAGCAATTGATATGGAACTAGGGACTGGGATATCTCCCTGGCGAACGAGGGGGAATGGATAAACTTAGGTATCCTAGTTTGGCCAGACCCGACCTTGCTTGACGCCAGCAGGCAAGGTTGAGTTCCAAAACCCGCTTGTTAGGGCAAATTATAAGCTTTTGCCAAAATAGGGAGCTTACCTCGTTAGCTTTAGCTAAGGCCATAAACCGAAAAAGGCGATCGCACCATTACAAACCATTGAATTAAATAACTTCTGCTGCTACGCTAGCTAGCTATAGCGTTTCTCGCTCTTGATGTGAGGTGTCTGGGGCGAAGCATCCCATTACGGGGGTTACCGTTCGGGGCGCCGAGATTGTTTTGGGGATGCTGTCGCCCCTACGTTTCCTTCGTTCGACTTATTTGAGAAACGCTATAGCGATCGCCCGCAATATGCGCTTTATTGCCTCAAATTTATTATTGCATTGCTTGGAAATAGCTTTCGCTAAATGAGAATTAGGCTCCGACAAGGGAAAGCGGGGAAGTGTAGGAAGTGTGGGAAGTGTGGGGAGTGTGGGGGGGGGAGAATTGTCTTCAGTTTTTCCCACAATTCCCACCCGTCCGACACTTCCCACCCCTCCCACACTTCCCACACCCTATGCCCTATGCCCTATGCCCTATTGGCTCTCCTTGTCGCCAGCAATTTGTTTTTTGAAGTCTTGAATTATCTCAAGTAATTCTTGGCGACTTTTAGCGGCAAGCAAATAGCGACAAATAAACCAACCGGAGTAACCTATTCCAATTACTTCAAAAAATACCGTGAATAACGGCAGTGAGTTGAATGTATCCACCACCGCTACCAAGATTTTAATGCTAAGCAATGCACCTATAATCAAGGCGATCGCAGCTAAGAGCTTTTGATATTCACCAAAAAAGCCAATAACATATTCCGGTAGATCCGACAAGACCAATAAAACTTTTTGCCCTATGGCCTGTAATTGCCGTATTGGGCTAATAGTTTCCTCTGCCGTCTCGGGAACGGATGGGGTACTCGGCGTTTCGGCTGGCTCTTGCGAGGCAATTGGCTCTACAGTTTCCGGCTGCGCTTCCTCTTCGGTACTCGGCGTTTCCGCTACAGTTTCCGGCTGCGCTTCTTCCTCAGGAGTTGGCGTTTCTGCTGGCTCTTGCGAGGCAATTGGCTCTACAGTTTCCGGCTGCGCTTCCTCTTCGGTACTCGGCGTCTCCGCTACAGTTTCCGGCTGTGGTTCTTCCTCAGGAGTTGGCGTTTCTGCTGACTCTTGCGAGGCAATTGGCTCTACAGTTTCCGGCTGCGCTTCCTCTTCGGTACTCGGCGTCTCCGCTACAGTTTCCGGCTGTGGTTCTTCCTCAGGAGTTGGCGTTTCTGCTGACTCTTGCGAGGCAATTGGCTCTACAGTTTCCGGCTGCGCTTCCTCTTCGGTACTCGGCGTTTCCGCTACAGTTTCCGGCTGCGCTTCTTCCTCAGGAGTTGGCGTTTCGGCTACTGATGGCTCGGGGGTCGGGGTTTCCGCTACGCTTTCGGGCGTTTCAGCTACGCTTTCGGGAAGTGGCTCCTCTCCGGAAGCAGGCGTTTCGGCCACAACTTCAGGAGTAGATGGTTCTACAACCTGAGTTGGGGAAACAACCTCTTTTTCTGCCAGGGGCTCTGGGGTCGAAGTTGTAGAAGTATTTTCAACCAAAATAGGAGCTTCTTCTACATCGGTTTTGAGGATTTGTTCAAAGCGGGTTCGATCTAGACCGCGCTGATTGAGTATTAGCCAGGATTGTATTAAGTCTGGCCCATGTACTTCCCCTGTCAGGGCTGCCCGCAGCGATCGCATAACTAGCCCTTTTTTGACCTTTTGCTGCTTGACGACTTGCTTGATAATGGCTTGGGCGCTTGCTGTTTCTGTCAGCAGTTCCGAGCCGAGTGCTTCCCGAATTGCCTCTATAGCCTTTAGAGCGCCCTCTTTCTCTAATTGCCCAGCCCCTTCTTCGTTAATTTCTATCTGCTTCGCAAAGAAAACCCGTGTCATGGGGACGGCATCGGTCAAGCGGGTTAAGCTCGGAGCAATTAGAGCGGTAATTTGTTCGAGCCAAGGGCGATCGTCCGTTGCATCGAACTCATACCCAGCTTTTTGCCAGTAGGGAATCAACAAATTTGTCAGCTCGGACAGATCCATCGCGTGTAGATATTGACTGTTGAGCCAATCGAGCTTATCCCAGTCAAATTTTGCTCCTGCTTTGTTGACTCGCTCGAAGTCAAATAAGCGAGCCGCTTCCTCCAGGGTAAATACTTCCCGAGCATCTGGCGGCGACCAACCGAGCAATGTCATATAATTTGCCAGGGCTTCGGGGACAAAACCCATATCTCGGAAATCCGATATAGAGGTAACGCCATCTCGTTTAGAAAGCTTTTGGCCGGATTGATTTAAAATCAGGGGCGTGTGGGCAAATTCGGGAATTTCTGCCTCGAAAGCTTCGTAGAGCAGAATTTGTTTGGCGGTGTTGGCGATATGGTCTTCCCCACGAATGACTTGGGTAATTTTCATATCAATGTCATCCAAGACAACAGCCAAGTTATAGAGGGGTTCGCCGATATTGCCAGCAGAAGCAGCCCGAGCAATGACCATATCGCCGCCAAGGTCTTTGGCTTGCCAGACTACAGTGCCCCGTACTAGATCTTGCCAAGCAACGGAGCGATCGCTATCTATTTTGAAGCGAATTACTGCACTGCGGCCTTCCGCTTCATATTTCGCCTGTTGTTTTTTAGTCAGATTCCGGTGCCGGTTGTCATACCGGGGTGCCTCTCCTTTAGCCTTCTGAGCCGCTCGCATTTCCTCCAGTTCTTCTGGAGTTGTATAGCAGCGGTAGGCCAAACCCCGAGCTAACAAGTCTTTTATCCCTTTTTGATACAGCTCTAGGCGCTCTGACTGGAAAAAAGGTCCTTCATCCCAGGTCAGACCCAGCCAACTCAGCCCCTCCTGAATGTTCTGGGTGTATTCGGGGCGCGATCGCTCTTTATCCGTATCTTCGACCCGCAATATAAATTGGCCCGCCAGGTGGCGGGCAAAAAGCCAGTTAAAGACAGCCGTTCTGGCTGTCCCGATGTGTAAGTTCCCAGTAGGACTGGGAGCTATCCGAACGCGAACAGTCACGTTAAAAAGCTCTCTCGTAATATTTTCACTAACATTCTAGAACGGGACTGACGGGGCTCGAACCCGCAACTTCCGCCGTGACAGGGCGGTGCTCTAACCAATTGAACTACAGTCCCTTACTGCAGCCTTATCTATAATAGCCTCAACCTTTCTGATTTGTCAAGGGTTTTGGCAAACTTTTTTTCTAATTTCCTATAAGTCTCTCCCAGACTGGCTTTCAGCCCTTAAGCTTTCAGCGGTCAGCGGTCAGCATATAGCTATCAGTTATCACTATCTATCTGCGTTGGACCTAGAGTTTTTTCTGTCGGCAGTCTGCGAAAGCGCGAAGGGCCTTCTGTAGGCGATCTGCAAAAGCGGTAAGGGCCTTCTGTAGGGGTTCCCCGTGCCCGCCCCGGCCGCCTCCGACCAACCGGGGCGGGCACGGGGGCACCGCCCCTACAGGATTTATTTATGGGGCGTTGGAAATTTTAGGGATGATATCCAAATCAGCCGATAACTAAAAGTGGCTTTTGGTATGGGTTTCAAAGATCTGCGATCGCGCCGATCATCCCACGATTTTACAACGCCTCAAAGCTTACTGCTGACGTTATATATACGACTCCTTCAATTAGTTCGGCTTTTTTGAGATGGGGCATAGCTGCGTAGCGCCGCTCGAATTCAGGGCGAGTAAGGCGATCGCCATTACTCAGGGGCGGCAAAACCCTATCCTTAGCCTGCGATTCATTCTGCTTTTGGGTTCGCGCTGTTTGTACGACCATATCCAAAACTCCTTTATTCGGTTATTTATAGCATTTCTCAAATTGATGTGAGCTTTCTGGGGCGAAGCATTCCAGTACGGAAATTCCCGTTCGGAGCGTCGAGATAGTCGCAGGAATGCTGTCGCCCCTACGTTTTCGTTAATTACACTTATTTGAGAAACGCTATATAGCATTTCTCAAATTGATGCGATCTGAGATTGTCTGGGGCGAAGCATCCTATTACGGGGGCTGCCGTTCTACGACCGAGGTTGTCTCGGAGATGCTGTCGCCCCTACGTTTCCTTCGTTCGACTTATTTGAGAAACGTTGTATTTAAATTATTTTTCTAGTCTGCGAGGGCAAACGCTAAAATCTGAGTGATTTGTTTGGGGTTAAAATTATTATCGCTGACGAGGATAAGCGATCGCCGCCCATCTGCTAGCTCCGGGCCAAAGGTAAATCCTTCTATATTATCTGGTTTCAGGTCTATATCTTGCAAATCCAGCAGCAATCGTTTCCGAGCTGGTTTAATTCGACCGATATCAATCTCGCTGAGACTCTCGATACTACTAATATCGGTAGCTTCTGCCAAAGAAACCTCAAAGATAAGAATCCGATTTCCCACTCCCCGAGTAAAAGAGCGCTCTAAACTCAAAAGGCGAGTTTCACTCTCTGCAATCAGTTCCACCAGACCATTGTTGCCAAACCCCTGCAGAGCCTTATGGGTAAGGGGTGTGGTCAAAAGTAGTTGCAGAGGATCCCCCCCAACCCCCCCTTGCAAAAGGGGGGGCAAAGAAGCCGATGGCGTTTTTAAGGGGGGTTTGGGGGGATCGTCCGACCGGGGTATCCCATTTTTATCGACGGTCTTAGCGGCTAAGGGCTCTGTGATATAAAGGTATTCTCGTTCCGCTTGGCCAGCCAGCAAATTATATTGCAAAATTCGGCAAGGGCTGCCCGCATTAATGTCTGCTAGGGAACCGTCTTGAAGCAGCGCGTTTTCGGTGGCGACAAATAGAGTTTCTTGATTTGGGGTTATGGCGAGACTTTCAAAAGCTAAATTATTGCGAACGCCCTTGCTAGCTTTTGGAACTGGTAGAAATTTTTCCGGGATTGGCAAGCTCTGAAGCAACTGCGCTTGGTTAGTTTTAGCCGATTGAGACGGTGAAGGGAGAGAGAATTCTTTTATGAAAGGGGCAATGAGGCGATCGCTATCTCCCTCAGAAGCAATAAATAGAGATCCAGCCGTACCGGGCGTACCGGGCTCCTTCAGGGCAATGCCTTCCGGATCCAGGCTTAATGGCGCAAACGGCTCTCCGCTTTCTGCTAATAAGGTCGTTACCCCCACTGGCGTAACTCTAACTGGCGCAACTTTAACTGGATCGATATCTATTTTCAGGGTATAGAATCTAGCGCTGTTTTTTTTGCTGCGATCGTCCGAGATAGCGTAATAAAGGTCGTTGCTAGCATCGTAAGCAATCCCCGACAGCCCTCCCATTTCTGTATCCTGAAAAGTAAAGCCCGTGGTTATTGTCGTTGCACCTAAAAACTCTATAACAGCATTTTTACGCTTTTCCTTTGTTTCTCTGGCGCATCCCAATAGCACAAGCAATATAAAAAGTAACTTAAGTGGCATAGTTACTGGCCAGACTACTTTAACTTGATAATCTCTCATGGTTTCTATAGACCTGATTCAAAAAGCCAGACAGCCATTCTTTGAGGATATAGGTGGCTCGGCAGTCATCTTCATTATAGAGGAGTATAGAATCAAGATGCTGGCGATCTTCTGGATTTTCCAGCCACTGGTTGTACCATAATATACATTGAGCGCCATTGGCTTTTTTATTGCGCCATTCAAAACCGAGCCAGCGAGCGAGAGTTTTGAGGGAGTAGCTTTCCACCGGCATAACCACAGTTTTGGTCGCCCACTTGTGAAGGTCAACAAAGCGATAGAGGAGCGATCGCCATTGAGAGGAAGGCGTACCATAGCGGCGACCTAATTTTTTCACGGTTTGAGCTTCGTATTCGCAAAAATGAAAAATAGGTGCTTGTGGATAGCGCTCTACCAATTGCAAAAATTGCGCCCAGGCTATGCCTTCGTCTTCCGGTCTTTCCGCTAAGAAAGGATAGAAAATTTGGCGTCTTGCGGTTCTATCCACTACCAATACCCCATGTAAAAAAGCCAAATCCATTTCTGGCTGAGCTTCAATATCGAAGTAGAGTTCGACGGGATAGGTGGGGAGATTTGCAGCGGCAAAATCGAGAGGGGCAGGTAGGGGTATAGCCATATTGTAGGCGACAGCTTGGGCTTGTAGCTTTAAAGTGGCGGCCACTTCTGCGGCTACATCAGGTTCGCCCCGACAGTTATCGAGCAGGTGGATGGCTAGCTCGGCCGGGTTGACATTGGCCAGGGCTTCTACAGTGGTTAGGTTCAGTTTGAGAAGCATCTCGTAGCGCTTGGAAGTTACCCCGGGTAAAAGAGAGATATGACGGGTACTTTTGGCGATCGCATGGCAACTGCTAAACCACCGGCACATTTCGCAGGGATGGCGGGAAATAAATAACTCTGGCTCAATTTGCTTATCTAGGGTATGGAAACATTCAGCGGCGATCGAGGACATTAGGGGCATCAACGCCGCCAAATCCACTGTATATTTTCCTTTTTCCCGCAAAATCAGCCATGCCACCTCTGGCCTAACTCCCTGAATTTCCGCTAATACAAGGGAGTGAAAAGCAGCCATAATTTGATAGTCTCGCTTTGGGCGCTTGCTGAATCTAATGTCAACAGGTATATACACCCAATTGCCAAAGATAGACTTGCCTGCCTGCTTGACCAATAAATCGGGACGGCTCAACAGAGCCGCATCCTGGGAGGATTCCACCGGCAAACTGGAGGTTCCTTCAACCAGCAGCACTCCATTGGCAATGCACTCAACCCCTTGGCGCATTAAATCTAAGGTTGCTCTGGCACTGGCAGCCCAGTTGCCTCGACTGTAGGGCAACTTTTCGACGTTCATCTCAGCTAAAATATTTTCTCGATGAGTCTGCGAATCTTGTTGTATTTTTAGGGCCAATTCAGTTTTCGGATCGACTTCGCGCAGGTCTCCATAGGCATTGAGAAAAGAGCGTCGCTTGCAGCGTTGGTAATCAAATAAAAGTTCGTTAGTTAGAATCATAGATTTAGCCTAGCAGCTATCTCATCTTTGGGCATTGGGTATGGGACCGACCATCGGGCAAAGGGAGACAAGGGGACCAAAAGTAAAAAGTTAAAAGTCTCAAGGTAATAAGTCTCAAGGTAATAAGTCAAAAGTGAATAGGCGAACAGCGAACGCAGGGAGCGTTTCTTCAATGCATGACTTTTCCCTCGGGACCAAATGTCAAAAGTTAAAAGTCTCAAGGTAATAAGTCAAAAGTGAATAGGCGAACAGCGAACGGAGGGAGCGTTTCTTTACTTTTGACTTTTACCGAGGGTCCCCTTGTCTCCATGTCCCCATGTCCCTTTGTCTCCATGTCCCTTTGTCTCCATGTCCCTTTGTCCCCTTGCACTGAAAGCTCCCCTGCCTCTTCTCCTAATCTAAAATCTAAAATAATCTCATAAGTCCTTTGGTCATGCTTAGCGAACTTACCCAGAAATCTCCCACCCGTCGTCTGACGATCCTCTATGTTGCTGCACTCGGTGCTGTAGCGGTTCTGTCGATCGCCGGACAAGTTTTGATTCAGCGATCGCTCCACGAGCAATCTGGCGATTCGCGAGTCATTAATATTGCCGGACGCCAGCGAATGCTGAGCCAAAAAGTCGCTAAAGCGGCCCTTGCCCTGAAGGTAGAGACTAATCCCGAGCGGCAGCAAGAGCATTTGCAAGAGCTTAAAACCGCCCTAGAAATTTGGTCTCGGTCCCACACGGGCTTGCAACTGGGAGATGTGGAGTTGGGATTGCCGGGAGAAAACAGCAAAGACATACAGCGGATGTTCCTAGAGATTGAACCCCACTATCAAGCTATGCTCGGTGCGGCGAGAGAACTTCAGAAACCGGCATCTAATAATGGGGAAATTTTGCCTTTTATTCAAACTATTCTCGCCCATGAAAATAATTTCCTCAAGGGCATGAATGCCATTGTCTTCCAGTACGACGCCGAAGCCAAAGCTAAAGTCAAACGCTTGAGCTATATCGAGATGGTTGTAATTGGCATTACCCTGTTAGTTTTGGTTCTCGAAGCGATATTTATTTTCCGTCCGGCAGTCTGTCAGATTCGCATCTATATTAGAAAGTTAGTAGAAGCCAAGGAAGAAACAGACCGAATTGCCGCCTCTTTAGAAGAAAATAACTCCGACTTAGATTCTGCTCTGCAAGAAGCTCAGTCTGCCACCCGCCTCAAATCAGAGTTTTTGGCCAATATGAGCCATGAAATAAGAACGCCGATGAATGCGGTGATTGGCATGACAGGTTTATTGCTAGATACCGATTTGTCTGGCGAGCAGCGAGAGTTTGTGGATACTATTAGAAATAGTGGAGACGCCTTACTTACTATTATCAACGATATCTTAGATTTTTCTAAAATAGAATCTGGAAAGCTAGATTTGGAAAGCCAGCCTTTTAACTTGCGCGATTGCATTGAAGATGCTCTGGATTTAGTAGTTACTAAAGCAGCAGAAAAAAATCTAGACTTGGCATACTTAATCGAGGACAATACGCCGATCGCAATAGTCGGTGACGTGACCCGACTGCGGCAAATACTGGCCAATCTGCTCAGCAACGCTGTCAAGTTTACGGAGAAGGGGGAGGTAGTCTGTACGGTTAACGCCGAACAAATGGGCTCTTGGTCGCTCCAAGTAGGCTCCCTAGAGTTCGACTCCTCTCATTTTGATAATAATCCCTCTCTCAAAGAGAACAATTATTATAATATCGGGTTTACTGTTAGAGATACCGGAATTGGCATTCCTAAAGAAAAAATGGCTCGCCTGTTTCGCTCCTTTTCTCAAGTAGATTCCTCTACTACTCGCGAATATGGCGGTACGGGTCTGGGATTGGCAATTAGCAAGCGCCTAACAGAGCTGATGGGTGGAAGAATGTGGGTGGAAAGCGAGGTCGGAGTCGGTTCTACTTTCGGTTTTAATATTGTGGTGGCATTGGCGAAAGAGCAAGTGATACGTTATGAGAATGGGGTGGAGCCGCACTTGGATGGCAAGCGATTGTTGATTGTAGATGATAATGAGACAAACCGTCGTATTTTGCGCTTGCAAACAGAGAAATGGGGCATGATTCCCAAAGAGGCCAGTTCTGGGCAAGAGGCGCTAGGTTTGATCGAGAAAAACGATCGCTTCGACGTGGCGGTACTAGATATGCAAATGCCAGAGATGGACGGGTTTACCCTGGCAATGCGGATTCGCGAAATGCTAGATGCGCGATCGCTGCCCTTATTAATGCTCACTTCCATCGGTCGTCCCGATAATGCAGAGGCCGCAGATTTTGCTGCTTGCTTGACTAAACCCATTAAATCTTCCCAACTTTACGACATTCTTATGGATGTGGTTGCCAAACAACCGATGAAGGTAACCAAACGTCCCAGCCAAGTGGAAATTGATAAAAATTTAGCCGAACGGCTGCCCTTGCGGATTTTGCTGACTGAAGATAATGTAATTAACCAAAAAGTTGCGCTCAAGCTGCTCGGTCGCATGGGTTACCGAGCGGACTTGGCCAGCAATGGTTTAGAAGCAGTAGATGCCGTGTCCCGACAGCCCTACGATATCGTGCTGATGGACGTACAAATGCCAGAAATGAGCGGTCTGGAAGCCACGCGCCAAATTCGCCAAGACGGGCGAACGACCAGTCCTAAAATTATTGCTATGACTGCTGGGGCGATGGAGGGCGATCGCGATAAATGCTTGGCCGCTGGGATGGACGACTACATTAGCAAGCCCGTTAAAATAGAAGCCCTACAAGCTGTTTTGGAGCGCTGGGCTACTTCCGATCCAAAAGCCGTAGCATTTGAAGCCCCTTCGTCCACACCAGTTAGCGACCTAGAAGCCAGCGAAACTTTAAGCGAGCCTTTAAGCGAGCCTTTAAGCGAGCCTTTAAGCGAGCCTTTAAGCGAGCCTTTAAGCGAGCCTTTAAGCGAGCCTTTAAGCGAGCCAAGCCAAAAGCAGCTTTCTCCAGCACCGACTGCCAATGACCAATCCCAAAACTCTGTCAATTCTGCCGGTCAAGTCGATATAAAATTCCTGACGAAATTACGGGATGAACTTCAGGAAGAAGGGGATACAGACATATTGGTAGAACTGATTGATATGTATCTGGAAGATACCCCGCCCCGCATCGCTTCAATTCGCCAAGCTGTAGAACATAAAGATGCTGAGGCGCTCTATAACGAGGCTCACGCTCTCAAAGGCAGCAGCTCCAATATGGGCGTGGTTGGCATCACTAAATTATGCTACGACCTGCAACTGAAAGGGAGTAGCGGTTCTACCGAAGATACCGAAGAACAAATCAAGCAATTAGAAGATGGATTTGCTCAGGTGCGAGAGATATTCAAGCAATTGAAAAATTAGTACACAGCGGTTCTCAAATAGATGTGCGATTTTCCAGTGTACTCACCACAAGGGTTTCAGCCGTTTCGTATCTATCTACTAATTTGAGAAACGCTATAGCAGTAAGCCGATTCTCCTGCCCAGACGCTCTTGCAACGGCAGTCAGCAGTCAGCAGGAGAGCAGGACTATTACTGATTATAGCTTTGGCGACCGATTTGTCCTCACTTCAATGCATAGTGCTGTAGCAGTAAGCTATTAGCAGTCAGCAGTCAGCTAATATCAAATCCGCTTAAACAGTCATAAGCTGTCGCGCATTTAGATTGGGATAAAAAGGGACCTACCCCGGCGTGCTAGCTCTTTGGTTGCGGGCGTCGCGTCGCGGTATGGGTCACCAATTTAAATGCGTAATAGCTTAGTAGGGGCGGTGCCCCCGTGCCCGCCCCAAACCAATCGGGGCGATCGCGAAGCGTCTCCGCTTCTGAGAATCGCGGGGAGCGGAGCCTGCGCGCCGAAGGGCGCATAGCGTCTGTGCCTCCCGAGAAATCGCGGGGGGATTGCCCCTACAGTACGGGATTTATGAAACAGCGGAAGCGGATTTGATATAAAGTCCTGCCATACGCACACATGAGCGTTTTGTAACTGTCCTAACTTCAATGCGTAGTGCTATATATATAGAGAAATTAGCCTAATTTAGATCGGGCTTGGGGCGGCAAGATTACTCGTTCATATTTTTGTAAGTAGCAACCGCTGAAGGCGAGATCCGATTCAGATAGCGGAAAATCCAATATTTGAATACAGTATCCAAAATAACAGGAAAGGTAGCAATAAACAAAAAGATAAACTGCCGACTTTCAGGGATGCCCAGATGTCGGGATATTCCCTCTAAAATTACTTCCCAACCGTGAGGGGAGTGGAATCCCACGAATACATCTGTAAATAGAATAATGATAAATGCCTTAGCGCTGTCGCTGAGGCCATAGACTATTTCGTCGATAAAAGATTTAAAAATAGCAATTTCTCGGTTGCTATTCATAAAGAAAATAATCAGGGCTATGACCGAGCAAATATCTGCAAAAACATTCTTAATAGCATTGGCGCTTCTGTCTCGGTATTCTTCAGCCATTTCCACAGCTTTGTGCTTTACCTCTTCTTCTATCTCCTCTTCAGATAGTTTGTGCGTGCTAAGAAGTAAATCTTCTTCTTGCTCTTTTATTTCTTCATCCAACTCTTCTTCATATGCTTGTTCTATTTCCGTTGCTAGAAAAGCCTCGAATTTTAGTCTTTCTTCAAATCTATGCAATTCTTCATAAGCTTCTTCCTCCATATCAATATTGAGAAACAATATTTTCTGCGACCCTATAATGTTATCGTATATAGGGCCTATAAGCCAGTTCTTAGAAAGCTGTTGCGTTAGAAGAGGAATGAGAATAATTAGTAAGATAAACTTAAACGAAATGACCGTTTTTGTTTTGGATTTGCGGAAAGTTTGAACTACTTCGTCTTCTGCTTTCGGGTCTAGCTCTCTTTTAAATCGATCCAGAGTCCTTAAAATCGACCTGGGTAAGAAACTGGTTCTCCCAGCTAGACTCTGGCTTTTTTCTACACCCTCCTCTACTGGGGGTGACTGGTTATTTTTATCCAGGCTCGCCGATTGCAACCCGTCCGACTCTAGAGATGTAGATTGTGGAGTGACTGCTACTAAAGTTGCCGAGTTATAAGGGGAAGATGAGGCAGCTCCTCTAGAAGAGGAGGCGATCGCTCTGTCCCCGTACTTGGCAACTACCTTATCGATAAATTGGAGCTTCTCTAAAATCAGGTTTTCTGGGTCTCTTGCCCCGATCGCCTTGCCATTTCTTGGATAATCCGCTAAATATTTTGTTTTCTTTTTGCCCGTGAATTGCGCGTAGATATCAACGAAAGAGCGACTGTTTCTAAATATCCCCAGTCTTAACTTGATAACATCTAAATTTCTCTGCAAGTCGGCCTCGAAGTGAGCAAAAACGCTCTCGCCATATTTGCCAGAGGAAATTTTACCTCCCTTAAAGTGCTGGTCCTCAATTGCTTTAATCGACAGTGCCGCTTCATAAGCGAGGTCTAGCGATCTTTCAGGAGTGTTAAACAGCCACTGTTCTACAGCACGAAAATACCGTTTCATTTTCCCAAAGCTATATTAACTATTAGTCAGGGTCAGCAGTCAGCAGTCAGCGGTCAGCAGTCAGCTATAGAGCTAATAGCTTAAGTAGAACTTACGCAATGAATCTAATTGTAGGGTGCTTCTTGCGCACCAATACCTATATAGAGTTCGATCTTATGATTTGCGTAACTCTTATAGAACTTACGCAATGAATCTAGGGGATTCCAAGAAATAAATTACCCAATTCGTAGGACCCGACCAGCGAAAAGTCCCAGCTCCAGGACAGGCGCTCCGCCCGTCCTACAGGGAGACGAGGGAGAAATATTTATTTGGAAATCCCCTAATTGTAGGGTGCTAGGAGCGCGCCAGATCCTAGATATAGAGTTGGAGCCGACAAGAAAGCGTAAGTCCTAAGAGTTAATAGCTTAAGGCTCAGACCTTAAACTATTAGCTGCCAAACGCCTCAGCCCCCCGCAGGAACTGCTCTTAGCTGAGTGCTGGCTGCGAGAGTGCCGATCGCACCTTGGGTACTCCACCCTCCCCACACTTCCCACACTTCCCACACCTCCCACACTTCCCACACTTCCCCGCTAATTGCTGTAGGATAACAAATTAGCGTTGAGGACAACGGTGCTTGTCTAGGTCGGTTTGGATTGTTGGAAATAGTCGGAGCGGCAAAACGACTTATTTAGTCGATCGCTTCTGTAGCTGGGCGGAGCTTGAGCCTGTTGCCTGGGAGAGGGGCGATGCGATCGCTTCTGGACAAGCCTCTGGAAAATCGAGGGCAATTCTCTCATCCACACCTTTACCCCTAGGACCTCCCGTTCGCCTGCCTGTCTTAATTCTTGCTGCCAACGGGGATAACCGGCTCGAACTGGCCGATCGCCTCATGGATGCTACCGGAGGAAAGCATATAGCCTCCTCAACCACTCCGATAGGCTTTTTTGAGAATGAAGTCACTTTATTTTGGCCGTTATTAATCGAGCAGCTTTCCCTAAAGGCGCAGTTTCCCCTCAAATTGCGTCCGGAAACCGAGCAGGAATTGGCTACTCAGCTTTGGCGCGAAAGCCTGGATCGGGGCAAACTATGGCAGGAAGGGGTTGGCGAATATCGCCTGGTGCGTCGCACTTTGGACTTGATGCAACTGGCAGCTAGCTCCGGGACGCCGATTGAGGAAATTCCCTTGATTTTAAAAGGGGGTTACCAAAATGGGGATAGCTCGGAACTCTGGGAATGTATGGGGGAGTTGCTGCTGGATTGGCGCACATGGTGTTTGCAGCGGGGTTTCTTGACTTATGGGATTATTTGCGAACTCTATTGGCGGCATCTGCTACCGAATCCAATTTACCAAAATCATTTGCTGCGCAGATATCGAGGCATATTGGCCGATGATGTGGATGAATATCCAGCGATCGCTCGCTATTTATTCGAGTTTCTCTTAGACCGCGACTGTATTGGCGTCTTCACCTTTTCTCCCGATGGCGGCATTCGAGTTGGCTTGGGAGCAGATCCTAATTATATAGAAGAGTTTCGCGATCGCCAAGACATTACTATTATTAATCTCCCTGCCGACAACCAACCAATCCCTGCTAAGAGATCTCTGCAAGAACCCTTGGCGAATTGGATGTTAGAAACTCTAGCCAATTCTACAATGGGAGAGGAGCAGACAGAATACGACCTTATTGGGGATAACCTGTTTTCGATTCAAACCATTTCTCGCCCGCAGATGTTGCAGCAAACTGTAGAGGCGATCGCCAAAGCCATCCACAGCAACATAGTTCCACCCGAAGACATTGCCGTCATTGCCCCCGGTTTAGACGAAATTGCCCGCTACACTCTCATAGAAAGTCTAACCGGCCTAGGAATTCCGGTAAAACCCCTCAACGACCAACGACCTCTCGCCACCGATCCGATAATTCGCGCCTTGCTCGCTCTACTGGCTCTGGTATATCCCGGCTTGGGTCGCCTCGTAGATCGGGACTCCATAGCAGAAATGCTAGTAGTTCTCAGCGGTCCATCATCTCTCCCCTCCTGGGAGGGGCTAGGGGTGGGTTCTACCTCGGAGGGGCTAGGGGTGGGTTCTACCTTCCCCTCCCAGGAGGGGCTAGGGGTGGGTTCTACCTCCCCTCAAAACAATATCGACCCAGTACGGGCGGGACTTTTGGCCGACCACTGCTATAGTCCGGCGATCGACCGTCCTCAATTATTAGAGGTTACTGCCTTTCCCCGTTGGGATCGGCTCGGATATCGCGCCACAATGGCCTATCAAGAAATCTTGCAATGGCTCGCAACCCAGCGAGAGCAGTTGGAACAGCGCCTCATCCCCAGTCCCATCTCCTTACTCGACCGGGCTATTCAGCAATTTTTGCTCGGTCGCTGCCATCTCTCCTACGATCGCCTTTCCGCTCTGCGGGAATTAATGGAAACTGCCGGACATTACTGGCAAGCAAACGGGCGATTTCTCGGTCGAGATGCCGGCAGCAAAGACAGCGAAGAAAATAAAAAATCGGCCAGTTTGCATCAGCCAGAATACGTTACCGTCGGTCAATTTATCCAAATGCTGCGCCAGGGAACCGTTACCGCCAACCCTTTCCCAGTTCGCTCTCTGGCAGCCGCAAGCAAAGGAGTTACCCTAGGAACTATTTTTCAATATCGCGCCGCTCGCCTCTATCACCCCTGGCACTTTTGGTTAGATGCAGGTTCTCCCTTGTGGCTCAGCGCCGGTTCCGCAACTCTATTCGGCGCTCCCTTATTTTTGCGAAGCTGGTCGGGACGAGCCTGGACTGCCGAAGAAGAGCAATTAGCAGACTTAGAAAGATTGCAGAGAATTGTCTTGGATTTGCTCGGCAGAACGAGCGATCGGCTTTACCTATGTCATAGCGATTTATCCACCAGCGGTCAAGAGCAAACCGGGCCACTTTTGTCCTTTGCCAATGGGGCGTATTTATAGGAAATTGAGTTTTGAGTTTTGAGTTTTGAGTTTTGAGTTTTGAGTTTGCGAATAGAAAGTATCAATTATATTGCACTTACGACGGTTTAGTAAATTCTTGTTTGTAGGGGCGTAGGCGAAGCCTGCCCGCAAGGGCATATGGCATTCGCCCTCTCCCTTGCTCCTAGACTGTCCGTTCCCTGAATCCGTCGTGCAATATAACATACATTAATATCAAATCCGCGTAGTTGTTCCATTGCATTGAATCTCGAAGATTCCGTAGGACGGGCGTCCCGCCTGTCCTTAGCGCTTGGTGGGACTTTTCGGAAGCCCGTCCTACGCAGGACTTGACTTGTTTTAGGGAGATGAAACGGATCTGATACAAGTATTAAAATTAGCTATTAATATCAAATACAGTTGAATAACCAAACTTTCGTAGGGTGCGTTAGCGACAGCGTAACGCACCTGTCGGGGTGGTGCGTTACGCTGTCGCTAACGCACTACGAGCTACTTATATTTTTTTAGGGCATTTAACCGGATTTGATATAATTCTATTATTGACGTCCGATAAGCTATAGAATAATAAAGGAGAAAAAACTGCCATAATTTACGGCTATGACAGAACAGCAACTAGCAAATTACGACAGTCCGTGGAAAGAATCTATAGAGCGATTTTTTCAAGCATTCATGGCCTTCTTCTTTCCCAAAATCCACGACGATATAAATTGGGGAAAAGGCTATGAATTTTTGGACAAAGAATTGCAGCAGGTAGCGAGGGATGCTTCCTTTGGGCAGCGCAGAGCCGACAAGCTCGTCAAGGTCTGGCGTCGCAACGGGGAGGAGTCTTTGATACTGATACATATAGAAGTCCAGAGCCAATACGAATCGGACTTTGCCCAGAGGATGTATGTTTACAACTATCGAATATTTGATAAGTTTCAGTTGCCGGTAGTATCTTTAGCAGTATTAGGAGACGATCGCCCATCTTGGCGACCAAACCATTACAAGCAGAAGCTGTGGGGCTGCAGAACCCTATTGCGATTTCTAATAGTCAAGCTCCTCGACTACGGCGATCGATGGGAAACCCTAGAAAATAGCTAAAATCCCTTTGCACCGTTGGTAATGGCCCATCTAAAAACAATGGCCACTCGCCAAGACGAGCAGCAACGCTATCAATGGAAACTAGCAGTGGCCAAAAGCCTATACAAGCGAGGATACGAACGAAAAGATATCCTGGAATTATTCCGGTTAATTGACTGGATGATGACCTTGCCAGAAGATTTGCAGCAGGGATTCCAAACAGAAATATTAGCTTACGAGGAGGCGGAGAAAATGCCATTTGTAGCACCATTCGAGCGCATAGCCGAGGAAAGGGGCCTTAATAAAGGATTGGAACTAGGACTGCAAGACGGAATCTTGCAAAGAGGCCGAGAAGCGGTGGTTGATATTCTAGAAACTCGCTTTTCAGAAGTGCCCTCCTCGGTGGTAGAAAGCTTGAATCAATTACAGGAGCCAGCTTTGCTTAAGGAGCTTCTCAAACGTTCGATTGCGATCGGCTCCCCAGAAGAACTATTAGCCGCTATTTCCGAACTAACTTCACCCGGGGAGCAAGGAAGTTCTTGATGACTTTAACTGGGCATTGGGCATTGGGCATTGGGCATTGGGCATTGGGGACTTGCGCAGCAAATTTAGTACCAGTCAAAGAGCGTTCTTCGACTCTCACCGTTCGGGCGATCGCTTGTCGTTGGCGAAGCCTGCGCGAAAGCGCATAGCCCAAGTCCTCGCAGAGCCACCGTTCGGGCGATCGCTTGTCGTTGGCGAAGCCTGCGCGAAAGCGCATAGCCCAGGCCCTCGCAGAGTCACGGTTTGGGCTATGCGCTTGAACAAATAAAATTGCTTTAACCAAAGGTTTTGTGTGCTAGACTAATAATCGGAATCGGAAGGCAAAAAAAAGAGCCCGACTTAGGAGCGTCGAGCCTTGACTTTTTATTACTTATAGTTCCATCATAAACCCTCAAAAGGGTAGTAAAAGGCTTTTGACGTTCCTTGTCGGGTTTTTATTGGACTCTACAGGAGGACAAAATGAAAGTTAGATTATGGCCCCAAAAGCCACGACGTCTAAGTCGGCTTTCTTGGCTATTGGGGATTGCAATTGTACTGATTTCTCTAATCAGCCCTTTGTGGCTGAGGCTGGTTATCGAAATCTTGTTAGTTTGGTTGGCTAACGAAATTAGCAGCAGATATATGCTTCTGTTGAGTCAAGAGCCCAAGAGGAAGGTAACAAAGGATCTTGTGAGGGAAATTCTTCTGGAGCTAGATCTCGTTCCCGCAAACCACAAGGAGCAAGACTTGCTCAAATAACTAACTAAGTAAGATCGGGGCTTCGGCCCCTTTCTTGTTTGTGGACAATGGGGACAGGGTAACACTGGGACCTTTCGACTCGACTTGCAGGGCTAAGCGATCGCACGTCCAACTCGGAACTGCGATCGCCTTTACCAAAGGGAAGAAAAGAAACAGCGCGATCGCCTATTTAATCTTCCCTCTTTTTCTAGTTGTTCGTGGGTTTGGCGATCGGCGAGAAAGTCCTCTTCATCATAATCTAAATATACTCCTTTGTCCTTCAGAAATTTATCGGCTTCTAAAGGAGTTGAAAAACCCAATAATTCTCGCAATTTGCCGCTGCTAATAGAACCTTCGCGATAAGCTTCTACCACAATCATTTCGATTAACTTACGTTCTAAGCTTCCCCATTTTTCCTTTAGGGAAAATGCAAGTTCGTCTGGTAAGGCAATCTGAATTTGCTGCATGAGTGTCTCCTGTAGTTATTAGTCGATCGTATCATAAGCAGTTATCGTCAAACCCACCAGGCGCTGAGCGGAATGCAAAATTCAAAAAGCAGAATTCAAAATGCCTTTGTACCCTGCTCCCGGCTATAAGAGAGCTGGTAGATTGTTTCTGCCGCGCTGTATGCCCCAATGCCCCAGTAGCGCCAGCTTTCAAGGGTATGTTTTTTATAATCTTCTATAGCGGTTCTCAAATAATTGTAAATTAGAAGTGTAGGGGCGACAGCATCCCCAAGACCATCTCTGCTGTAAAATGGGGATTATCGTATTGGGATGCTTCGCCCTAGACACCTCACATCAATTTGAGAAACGCTATAAATGAGCGCAATCGGTGGGGTGCATGGGTTTCTGGGGCGAAGCATTCCAATACAAGAATTTTTCTTTAATAGCACAAGCTGTCTCGGGAATGCTGTCGCCCCTACGCCCCAGGTCTCGTCCTCGATACCTGGGCTGAATGCCAAATCTAAAAAACATACCCTTGAAAGAATTGCCCCAGTAAGCGATCGCTAGTTCAACGGGAATTGGCTTATAGGGCTGCCCTAGGACCCAATGCCCCATGCCCAGAAAAGCGGTCAGCAATCAGCGGTCAGCGGTCAGCGGCCAGCTAAAGACTGAAAGCTGATAGCTGAAAGCTGATAGCTTTTTTGCCCAATGCCCAATGCCCCATTGCGGCACTAAATCCAAAAAAATAAGTCGCGTTTGATACGATCGCGACTCTACCACGGGAAAAAATCATGGCAACCATCGTTGGCACGTTAGAGAATGAACGGCTAAATGGGTCCTTAGACAGTGACGATATTATGGGGCTTGGCGGCAACGATACGGTCCAGGGCTTTGATGGAGATGACCTTATCAACGGCAACCAGGGCAACGATGAAATTCGCGGCGAAGGCGGCGAAGATACCTTGCGGGGCGGGCAGAGCAACGACGTACTTTTGGGCGGCAGCGAGAACGACGAACTGTTTGGCGACTTAGGCAACGACTCCGCTTGGGGCAATCAGGGAGACGATACAGTTTTCGGCGGCCTAGGCAACGACCTCCTCTATGGCAACCAGGGCAACGACGAAATTAATGGCAACCAAGGAGATGACGTTATATATGGCGGCCAAGATGGGGATACCCTTCGGGGAGGAACTGGCGATGATTTTATCTCTGGAGACCTAGGTAACGATCTAATTTATGGCGACCAAGGCAGAAACACCTTAGCCGGCGGGCAAGGAGTTGACCTTTTTGTCTTGCAACAGAAGTTTGCCGGAGCCGTTGCCGACGAAGCCAATATTATTGAGGATTTTACCAACGATGAAGATTTAATCGTTTTAGAGCCGGAGATTACTTTTGAAGATCTCAACATTTCTCAGGGGGTTGGGGAGTTTGCAAATGACACCGTTATCAGAGATGTCAATACCGGCGTATTTTATGCGGTATTGAGGGGAGTTCTTAGCGGCCAGATTACCAGTCGCGATTTCACCACTAACTTCACTCCCCCAGAACCCCAGGAGCCAGATGATAACCAGGACGACGACCCAGACGATGCCGATCCTACTTTTGTCTTTAGCGAATCTACTTATACATTTACTGAAGGTTCTGGAGGCTTGCTGGAGATTACCGTTTTGCGGCAGGGGAATACGAACAGTATTGCGACGGTCGATTATTTTACTACCAATATTACCGCTAAAGAAGGCTCGGACTACGATCGCACTGGCGGCTCCCTTACCTTCGACCCCGGCGATACCAGGCAAACTTTCTTCATCAGCATGAGGGACGATTTAATCTATGAAAATCTAGAAAGTTTCGATTTGGGACTGAGGGAACCTACCCCTGGAAATAGCTTGGGAGACACCAGTACCGCTATAGTCTTTATCAACGATAATGAAACTCCCTCGGAAGGACGCTTTCCCCAAAGCAATTATCAAGCTAGCGAGGCGGATGGCTCAATTACTATAACTTTCAATCTCAATGTAGTAAGCGACCTTCAGATTCAGGTAAGTTACGCTACTGGCGGCGGAACCGCTACTCCAGGAGAGGACTTTACTGCCCAATCGGGAATTGTTGAGTTTATCCCCGGGCAGACGACCGGAACTTTTACAGTGCCGATTATTAATGACACTATTGCGGGGGAAGGCAATGAAACTGTCGAGCTGTTGTTGCGCAATGCTACTACTGGGGTGACTGTCTCTAGCGCTACCCTGACGATCGCCGACGATGATAGTCCCTCGCCGCGCCAGCCACGCCCCAGAAATCCCATTTCTAACAATAACTTTGACTTTTTGACTAATGTTAATGGCGAACTGGAAGGAAGCGCCGAGATTAATCCAGTGGTAGAGGTATTTTCTGCGAGCCCTAGCCCCGGCGGTTCGGTGGCTGGCGATATTATCAATTTGCCAGGGACAGAAAATCCTCTAGAATTCGGTTCGCTTTTAGCAGTTAGCAGCGAGCAGTCAGCGGTCAGCTTTTAGCGGTCAGCAATTATAGCATTTCTCAAATAAGTGTAATGCGAGAAGGGTAGGGGCGATAGCATCCCCAAGACAATCTCGGCCGTAGAACGACAACCCCCGTATTGGGATGCTTCGCCCCAGATCGCTTGCAGCTTTAGCCTGGAGCCGCCGCGCACCCTACTCTCAAAATTAAAAACTTAAAACTGAAAATAGGAGTTACGCAAATTATAGGATTTAACCCTAGATATAGATTCTGGTGCGCACTGCGCACCCTACTCTCAAAATTAAAAACTTAAAACTCAAAACTAAAAACTAAAATAGCGCCATTGTCGCAATTCGCCGTAACCGATAGCTTGAGTCCTAGCTCTTCTAGCCAAAGACTTAGATTATAAATTTCTCGACTTCTTTCTGCCGATAGCAGATAATCCAGTTTTTCTAAATGCTCTTTGGCTCTCGCTGCGGGCATTTTCATTTCCCCGATCGCCTCGGCTACATCCTGGAGAGCGTGTTTTAGCAATTCCGGCTCTGGGTCTTTTTCTTCCATAATTGCTTCAATATAAGCAGCAGAATGTTTGGGATCTTTCAAAGCTGAAATTAGGTAGTCTCGATAGCTGTCGCTAGTCGGCATTTTCTCGTGTCCTATAATCTGCCCAGTATTCCTTAGCCTTTGGGGTAGGGGCGATCTTTCAAGGGTATGTTTTTTATAATCCTCTTTTTTGATATTGTCGGTGGGTTCTAGAGGTTTCTGGGGCGAAGCATTCCAGTATAATACTTTTCTCTTATAACCCACAGTTATCTCGGGAATGCTGTCGCCCCTACACCATCAACCAATATATAGCGGTTCTCAAATAAGTGTAAATTACAAGCGTAGGGGCGACAGCAACAAGAGCGACAATCTAGGCGTTCCCAGCGGAAATTATTGTACTCTCGTTGCTTCGCCCCAGATTATTCATATCAATTTGAGAAACGCTATATATCTCTACAACTGTTCTAAAAACTCAAAACTCCGGGGCGCTCGAACTCAAAACTCCGGGGCGCTCGAACTCAAAACTCTAAGTGGAAGGAACTCCAGAGGGCGGTCGCAGTCGGTCGGGCAGATCTTCTCGGGGGATAAAAGTCGGATCTAGGTTGCGAACGGGATCTCGGGCGTCGATACAGATGGCTAAGGAATCCGCGATCGCCAGTTCGGTTTGCTCGTTGAGGCCGAGAACGCAGTCTGAAAAGCGCACTGGCAATAAGCTGCGGCGACAGTTTTCGAGAATATTGGGAGCCTCTACTGTTGGAGCGACATTGCTAATCTGGATAGTGCAGGTGGCCAAGTCCAGAGGCCGTCGCACTTTAGAACAAGTATCCAGAGCATCGCTGGGAATAATGTCCGTCTGCTGGGAAATATCGACTACGCAACTGGAGAACTCCTCCGGGTGCAGCATTTTGCTGCAACGCTCTGCCACGGTTTCCGGCGGAATGTTTAGCTTCGTGAGGCCGCCAGCACAAATATCGTAGTTATTGTCTGCAGCAACTGCGCCGCCCGGTACGAGAATAGAGGTTAGCGGCAATAGGCTTAGAGCGAAATTTCTTAGTTTTCCCCAAGTCATAGTTTAATCTGTAATAGGTAACGAGTAATCCAGCGGGCATATGCCTTTAGCTTAGCCTGCTCTAGGGTGCTAAAGCGCTTTGGCGAGCGCCTCGACCAACCTTAAATCCGCTCTAGCAATAAAATAGAAGGACAGGGTGCATCCTATTATTCGGCGCTAGTGTATCTAATATGCATATTTCAAGGTTTCCGGAAAGTTAGCTCGGATGCCGAAGGATAAAGAATGAAAAATGCACGAAAAGCTAGCCGATCGCGGTTTTCACGCTTGGGCGATCGCGCCGATTTCCTTGCTACCCCAAGCCTCGAAGCTGGTTTGACTATGCAGACTAAATGCATTTATCGCATGAATTTGCCTAAAAAGGAGCGATCGCCCTAATGTTAATCAAATCCTCTCGGGACTTAGCAACTAAGCTTTCTGTAAAGGTCCCTCTCAGAAGCATCATCGTCGTGCCCTTTTTAATCCAAATTTTGGGAGCCGTGGGGCTGACAGGATGGCTTTCATTTCGCAACGGCCAGCGAGCGGTTAACGATCTAGCCAGCCAGTTGAGCCAAGAAATTACCCATCGCATCGAAAACCACGTTCAGACTTATTTGAATAATTCTCATATCGTCCACGAAGTCAGCATGGCCGCGATAGATACGGGGATTCTAGATCTAAACGACTTTGAAAGTCTGCAGCGTTACTTCTGGCATCAAGTCAAAAAAGCAGAACCGGGCACTACTTATTTTTACGGCAACCAGGAGGGAGATTTTGTTGGGGTTAGGCGGGAAGAAGCGCTGCTTCCAGAATATGCTCAAACCGTTCTCATGTATAGAGATAAGGTCACTGCCCCAAATTGGATTCTTTATAACCTCGATGGCCAGGGCGATCGCGCGGGGATTCGGATGCAATCGGAATACGATCCTCGCTCTCGACCTTGGTACAAGACTGCAAAGCGCCTTGGCAAATCTTCTTGGAGTCCTATCTATCGCTCTGCTTCGCGACCCGCACTGCTGATTACTGCAGTTCTGCCCATCTATGAACAAACTGGCAAACTGCTCGGAGTTTTGGGGAGCGATGTTACCCTTTCTCAAATTAGCGATTTTCTCAATACTTTAGAAATTAGTCCTAATGGGGAAGCCTTTATTATCGAGCGATCGGCAGAAATTGTCGCCAGCTCCTCAAGAGAGTTGCCCTTTATCATTACAGATTCAGGGCCAAGACGGTTGAACGTCACGGAGATTAGCCAGCCTTTAGTGCAAGCCACTGCTAGGCATTTGATAGAAAGGTTTGGTAGCTTTGATGGGGTTGGATATAACCAACAATTCACTTTCGAGTTAAATGGCGATCGCCAGTTAGTTCAAGTAGCTCCTATCAAAGACGAATACGGGCTAGATTTGCTAATTGTGGTCGCTATTCCCGAAAGCGATTTTATGGAACGCATCGACGCCAATACCCGCTCGACTATCTGGCTTTGTTTAGCATCTTTAGGGGTAGCGACTCTCTTGGGTTTGATGACGGCTAAGTGGATAGTCGAACCCATTCTACGTCTGAATATGGCTGCCAAGAAACTGGCTGGCGGCGAATGGGAACAAAGCTTGCCCGCGACTCGCTCTTACGAGCTGGGGGAGCTGGCTAAGTCTTTTAACCGGATGACGGAGCAGTTGAAAGAGTCATTTCACAATCTCGCTCGAATTAATCTGGCCTACGGTCACTTCGTGCCTCACGAATTTCTAGAATTCTTAGATAGAGGTACTATTGTAGATGTTAAGTTGGGAGACCAAGTGCTGAAAGAGATGACGGTGATGTTTTCTGACATTCGCTCTTTCACCACTCTCTCAGAAGGGATGACGCCTCAAGAAAATTTTAACTTTCTCAATTCTTTTTTGGGTAGAATAGGGCCTATTATTCGCAAGCATAATGGCTTTATTGATAAGTATATAGGCGATGGGATTATGGCTCTGTTTCCCGACGAGCCAGATAAGGCGGTGCAAGCGGCGATCGCGATGCAAAAAAAAGTGTTGCTATATAACAAACGCCGCCAAAATAGAGGCAAACAAGCTATCTCTATTGGCATTGGCATCAATACCGGAATGTTGATGCTGGGGACTATCGGCGAAGAACAGCGGATGGAAAGTACCGTTATTTCCGATACGGTTAATCTCGGGTCTCGCCTAGAAGGTCTGACCAAGCTCTACGGTGCTGGCATCGTGATGAGCGAACAAACTCTAGAAGAACTGCGATCCCGAGACCGCTACGGCCACAGGTTTCTCGCCCGAGTTCGAGTCAAAGGCAAAAGCGTGCCGGTATCGATATTTGAAGTATTCGATGGAGACTGCCCCAGCATCCGCAAGGTCAAACAGGAAACTTGCGCCAAATTTGAACAAGCAATGAACTTTTATTTCGAGCAAAAATTCGCTCTGGCCGCTAGTCTCTTTCAGGAGGTCTTGGAAAAAAACGAGAAAGATAAAGCCGCGAAGCTATATTGGCAGCGCTGCGAGAAGTTGCAGACTGTCGAGCTATCTCCCGACTGGGATGGAGTAGAAAACTTAGATAGGAAATAGTGTAGCTGTCAGCAATTAGCTTTCAGCGGTCAGCTTATGCGGTGCATTCCGGGTAGGGGCGAACGGCCGTTCGCCCCTACGAGCCAGCATAACTCTCAAGCTCAAAACTCTCTTGGCCCCTGCCTTTGCCTATTTTACTTTTTAGGCGGATTTGGCAAGAAGGGATTTGTAGTTATCAGAACTTACGCATTAACTCTATGTTTGGTAGAGGCGATTCGCGAATCCCCTCTACATAAAGGCATGCATCTCTACAATTTGCGTAAGTCCTGGTTATTATGAAACTTAGATCGGTAGCAAGCCCGGTCTAGTTTACTCTACAATCTAAGTATATTGGCAAATAAATTACCGATGATAAATCTACGCTCTTCTGAAGAAACTATTGCCGAATACCGCCGACGTTTAGATACGAATCCTGCCGATTATGGCAGTTGGAATAATTTGGGAGTTGCTCTGGAACAAAAAGGCGAGTATGAAGAAGCGCTGAGCAGCTACGATCGCGCGGTAGAGATTAAGCCTTCCTACGCTGCTGGTTGGTACAATCGCGGTTTAGTGCTGCGCCAGTTGGGTCGCCACGAAGAAGCAATAATCAGTTTCGATAAGGCGACGCAAATAAAACCAGATGACTTTTATGCTTGGAAAAATTTAGGGGAAGTATTGCGCAAGCTGGGGCGCGACGAGGCAGATATTAATAAGGAAGCGATCGCCAGCTACAATCGCGCTTTGAGCATCAAGCCGGAAGACCCCTGTTTGCTCTATAACTTAGGCTGTGCTTTAAGCGATTTAGGACAATACGAGGAAGCTATAGCTAGCTACGCTAAGGCTATCGAATGCAATCCCGGTTTGTTTCAAGCTTGGTATAACCGAGGAGTGGCTTATGCGAAGATAAATAAAACCGAAGAAGCAATAAATGATTTTGGTCGCGCAACTAAGCTGAATCCAGAACTAACTAAGGGTTGGTATAATTTAGGGCATCTTTTGTCGGATGCTGGCAAATATGATGCCGCGATCGCCAGCTATGACAAAATATTAGCTTTAAACTCCGATGATGCGGATATTTGGCACGCCCGAGGCAATGCCCTCTATCGCTCCCAGCGTTCCCAAGAAGCACTGGCTAGTTTCGATCGCGCTATCGATGCTAACCCGAATTATGCTGCTGCTTGGTACAATCGAGGTATGGTTCTGTTTCATTCCGGTCGCTATCAAGAAGCTCTGGCCAGCCAGGAAAAAGCTATTGAATTAGAACCAAACTATGCCCAAGCTTGGAATAACCGGGGTTATGCTTTAACGGAATTGGGTCGGCAGCAAGAGGCTATAGAGAGCTATCGCAAAGCAATAGAATTCAAGCCCTCCTACGATGATGCTTGGTGCCATCTGGCCAGCAGTCTTTTTAAGTTAGGTCGCTATCAAGAAGCCATTTCTAGCTGCGATCGCGCCGTTGAATTGAATCCGAATAACGGTCAGGCTTGGTATGTTAGAGGCTATGCACTCCAGAACTCGGGCAAATATGAAGAGGCGATCGCCAGCTACGATCGCGCCTTGGCCTCGAACGGCGATCGCCCGCAAACTTGGGATAATCGAGGCGTCGCTCTGGGTAAATTGGGGCGCTATGAAGAAGCAGTGGCCAGTTGCTCTAAAGCGCTCCAGCTCCAACCCAGCTATGCCACTGCTTGGTATAACAATGCTTGTTGGTCTGCGCTCCAAAATAATGCCGACTTAGCGATAGAAAACTTGCATCAAGCAATTCGGTTTCAACCCCATCGCTTCAAGAGACTCGCTAAAAGCGATTCGGATTTTGTCCGATTGCGCCGCGATCGACGTTTCCAAGCTTTAATTCAAGGTTGAGTTTTGAGGTTTGAGTGGCAACGGATTGGTAACGGATGTAACGGATGGTCGCGCCTGTTTCCTACGAGCGATCGAGCGATCGCCTGTTTCCCCAAAGCTACCGCTCTTTTAAAAATGTGGCAACGGATTGCTAACGGATGTAACGGATGGTCGCGCCTGTTTCCCCACGAGCGATCGCCTGTTTCCCCAAAGCTACCGCTCTTTTAAAAATGTGGCAACGGATTGGTAACGGATGTAACGGATGCAGGACTTACGCAACGACGCTATAAATCGGGGCAATCGCGGGGGGATTGCCCCTACAAACAACTAGATATGGATATTTTGCGTAAGTCCTGGGATGGTCGCGTATAGTCGCGCCTGTTTCCCCAAAGCTACCGCTCTTTTAAAAATGTGGCAACGGATTGGTAACGGATGTGACGGATGGTCGCGCATATATGTCTATGTCCTCCAAGTCATGGGACGGTAGCAGTCAACTTCGCGAACCTGCAACGTTGGTAGAAAGTGTAAAGTTTTGTTACAAAAACCCTCTCGATCCGTAAAAGTCAGGCCGGACAAACCGAGACATATATAGAGGATTGAGTCAAAGCTGGCACGGGGCCTTATGAACGTTTATCATCGCAAGCTTTATGCACTGCTAAAAACTCCAGGACTGCCGGATTGGAGTTTCATATGGGACCTGCTAGAAGGGATGAGGGAGCATGACGAGGCTTTAAAACAATGGTGGGATAACTGGGGACGTCTAATTACCGCGATCGCCAGTTCTTCCGACCGAGTAAACCTACAGAAAAAGAAGCAAGCAACTCCAAAAAACGAGATTTCAGTAAAACATCTAATTAGCGGCCAGGAAAAAAAGATTTCTCCCGTGCCGCAGCTTGAGGCGATAGATATTAGAGCGATCGCCCAAGAGTCCGACCCAGAAAAAATTTTTTGGTGGTGTTGGCGTTTCCTGCCAGAAATCTTTGCTGGAGATAAAGAAGGGTTGCTGCGTCCGGCTCACTTGGTGCTGCCCGATTGCCCCATCCATTCCTACCGCGCTACCGCATCCGCTCTGGCGGGGGCGATGTTCCCGGAAGGTTGGTCCGAGGAAAAGCCCGAGACTCCTTATTTAATTCTGTTTACCTTTTCGCCGGTGCAGGAGTTCATCAAGTCATCTCGGAAATTTCTAGATTTTTGGGCGGGGTCGTATCTGCTCCATTATTTAGGAGCGAAGCTCTGTTGGTATATTGCTAAAAAATACAGTCCCGATTCCGTGATTACTCCATCCCTTTGGAGTCAGGAGATTATCGATGCCTTCCTGATGAGAGGGGATGCAGTTAAAGAGAGGAACAAAAAGAAATCAAATTGGCGAGGCGAATTTAACAACTTTCAAGAAAGTAATCCAATATCGCGCTTTGAGGATGATTCTGTCAGCCTCAGCACGGCGGGCTTTCCCAATGTAATTACAGCTATAGTACCCGGAGCCGATGCTGCGGAGACTTTGGCCTCGGAATTAATAGAGAAACTGAAGCTTGAGTGGCAGGATACTGCCGAACGAGTCAGGCAAGACATAAAGGATCGGGTGATGGCATGGCTCGAAGACGATGAAAACTGTAAGGAATTTTTAAAGGAACTTGATGCAGCGAATCCCAATAGCCGCGCTGCCAACGAATCGGACTTAAAGAAATTGCGTCAAAAAGGCTGCTGGCGTTGGCAGGCTCTTTGGGACGCTCAAATCGACAATACTTGGGAACCCTATTGGACGGCCGTGCCTTTGGGCTGCCCGGAGAGTCTTATGGAGATTAATAAGGAGGACGGTAATTTTGATACCTGGAAAAGGGAACAAAATGATATCGCTCCTTCGCGCCACCAAGATACTCCCACCCTGGCAGAGGAGGCGATTTACGAGAGTCTGAACGTCGGCACCTGGTGGGCGAACGCCCAAGGGCGACTGGGGCAGCTAATCCAATCGGTGAAAAATACGCGGGCTTGGCAAATAGCCCCAGCTCCGGGCATTCGCTCCACTTTGTCCGGTCAATTTAGCGCTCTGCATCCCGACTTCCTTTATAAGGATGTAAGTTTGCGCGTAAATCAAAGGCCAGCGAGCCCTATAAATTCGGCCTCCAACGGCGAGACAACTGGTGAGATATCGAGCCGCGACTCTCTAAATATAGAAGGCTCTGGAATGCCCAGCAGCTCTATGAATTTGTTTTGGAAGCTGATGTCCTTGGTTTATCCCGGCTTGTTCAACGGCTCGGAGAAACTGAACGCGATAGAGCTGACCAAGCGCATGGCTTGGCAATATGGGGGAGTAGCTAGAAAGTTAGGGGTTAAAATTAATACCGATAAAAAAACTGACTATGAAGGGGTGATTCGTTTCCCAAACCTCAGTTCGATCGCGATCGCTCGCTTTGCCAGCAAATACCCAGAGCGACTCGAAGATTATTGGCAAAACCTGAAGAATCTGGTCGTCGCAGAGTCGGACAAAAAAAAGGATGATGGCTTTAGTTCTGAAGAAATCAGCGCTTTCTACAGTAAAACGCAACGTCCTCTTCAAGTGCCTTTGGCAGATAAGGCGATCGCGCAACATAAGGATAGAGAGTACAACGGCGTGATGTTTTCCAGCAAGTGGCTCGCTGACGATATGGGGCTTTCGGGGGAAAAAGCCCAAACCCTGCGCGGCCTGGTAGAACGAGCGCATCGCGAATCCGGTTTTAATAACGGAAGTCCTGCCGACTGGTGGGCGATCGCTTTGGCCGATGGCGACAGTATGGGCAAGTACGTTAGTGGTTCGAGGCTCAAGGAATATAAGGAGTATTTGGCATTAGACGAAATAGAGGAGAGAAACAAGCAAGTAGAAGGTTGGGAAGACTTTGAAAAGACTCGCAAGCGCATGGGACCGGCGACCCACGTTGGCTTGAATCGAGCCTTATTGGATTTTTCCAATCGTCTGGTTCCTTATATTACGGAAGTTCGCTGCTGCGGCAGAGTGGTCTATAGCGGCGGCGACGACGTGATGGCGGTTTTGCCCCTAGAAGATTTGCCTTTGTTTTTGCGCAGTTTGCGAGCCGCTTGGTCTGGAGCCAAAGACCCGCAAGGAGAATTCAGCGATGAGGGTGGATACTGGCGTCCGACGGAAAAACTGCTTTCGCGAAGCGTGCCCGGAGAGCGATCGAAATTGCAAGACCGTCCTTATTTCACTATGGGTAAAGGGGCGACGACCAGCGCCGGAATTGTTATCGCCCATAAAAGCGTTCCTCTGCCCACAGTTTTAGAAAGTTTATGGACGGCGGAAAAGGAGCGAGCGAAAAAAATACCGGGCAAAGATGGACTGTGCTTCCGGGTTATTTACGGCAGCGGCAATACCCTAGAAGCTTTAATGAAGGGAACTTTGCTAGAGCGCTGGTGGCGTTTTATGGAAAAAATTCCCGAAACTAATTTAAGCCCGATACTCTATCGCTTGGCCGAAGAATTGCCCCGGCGCGGTTCGGTAACTCGTTTCTTTTATTTATTTTACAAAGCGGCAAGGGCGATTTTAGAAAAAAGCGATGCCGCTGCGAATTTAGATGAGGATACTCGACGTGCCTTGCTTGTTTGGCTAATTCTGTGGGAGCGCTGGGCTAGAACAACAAACAAGAATAGCGAAAATAACTTGGGAACTCGTCCTGAAGATTTAGGGACTATACTTCGATTTAGCGCCTTTTGGTGTGACAAAATGGAACGGCAAGATAAGTGGGTTAATGAAGGATGAAGGAGAAGACCAAGAAACCCCACACCCAATGCCCAATGCCCAATGCCCAATGCCCAATGCCCAATGCCACCCACCCCTAACCCCTTTTCAAGGGTATGTTTTTTATAATCTTCTTTGTGAAGCGATGGGTAGGGGGCATATGTTTCTGGGGCGAAGCATTCCAATACAATAATCTTTGGGCTACTAGCACAAGCTATCTCGGGAATGCTGTCGCCCCTACGCCCTCAATTGATACTTTCTAACCCCTCCCAGGAGGGGAATTCGTTGCCCAACGCCCAATGCCCCATGCCCAATGCCCAATGCCCAATGCCCCATGCCCCATGCCCCATGCCCTACACCCTACACTCTACACCCTACACCCTAAAATATGATGTACTGGTATGCGATCGAACCTATAGACGTGCTGCTTTTCCGGGAGGCAAAGCCTTTTAGTCCCGGGGAAGGTTCTTGGGCAAAGGGGTTGTTTCCTCCCTTGCCTTCTACGGTGTTTCAAGCTTTGAGGTCTTTATTGCCACAATACGAAGATACGGAGGAAGAAAAGATAAAGAAAAAAAGGGGCAGAGAGCGAGATTTGGATTTTGTAGGGCCGTTTTTGATGCAGGAGAAATGGCAGCTTAAGGGGGAGAAGTGGGAGCGAGAGGATGTCCTTTGGCTGCCGACGCCCAAGGATTTGCTAGGAGTGAGGATAGTACCGTCGGAAGAATTGGAAAAAGTCGAACATACGGACGAGGCCGAGGACAATTGGCAATATACCGATCGCCTGCAACCGGCACCGGAGGATGGGGGTTGGCAACATTTCCGCTTTAGTAAAGAAAAGCTGCGATCGCCCGTCGCCCCCGAGCTGGGGAAAGACAAGCGAATCTGTCGCCCAATGCCCTGGATTGCGGCTTCCGCTTTGAGCCAATATTTAGAAGGAGAAACTCTCAAAAATCCCCAGGAGTTTCACAAAGACCCTTGGAACTTGCAAATTTTGCCTCACATCCACATGCAGAGCGAAGTCCGTCTGGTAAGGGAGCAAGAGGGATATTTTACGGAAGTCGCGATACGCTTGGAACCCGGTTGGCGGCTGGTGGCGGCCATAAGCAAAAAACTAGAAATAGGAGAAAAAACAACAGTTCGCCTGGGTGGAGAGGGACACGGAGCCTTAGTCTATCCCTTAGCGCCAGACTCTGCAGTCGTCCGGCAGTGGCAGCAGTTGCAAGAGTTCGAGGAGCCGCAAGAATCCAGCCGCGTTGCCTATGTGCTAACTCCGGGATTGGCAGTCAGCCAAGAAGAACCACTACTATATGGTGCTTATCCCCGTCATTGGCAAGACCATCTGGCAACCTGCATTACCGATCGCGCTCTTCTCTGGGGAGGAGTTTCCAAGGTCAAGCGCAAAAATTCCGATACGGGTCAACAAGACGAAAATGCAGAATTTGCCCTCTTGCCCCAACGGGCTTTCGCGCCGCCGGGAACCGTTTATATATTTAAGGAGCCGCCGGAGCCGCCCGAAGCCGATGCACCGAATTGGCCGGAATCGTTCCAAAAACTGAATCAAGGAAAAATAGTTTGGCCGGAGAACAAGCCGCCCTTGTTGCTGCCACAGGGGGAGAGAAAATGGCATGAAACTTTCGAGAAGCTAAATTATGGCAAACTTCTCTGGGGGAAAAATAGGGTGTAGGGTGTAGGGTGTAGGGTGTTTCAAAACCGAATAACTCTTATCAAAATCTAAAATCTAAAATCTAAAATCTAAAATCTAAAATCCAAAAACCAATGACCGATTATCTGACTTATTTATATTTGCTGTCGCCCTTGCATACGGGGGGCAGCTCCCAAGAGGGTAACTTGGTTGGCATTGCTCGCGAAGTTCATACCGATTTTCCCTATCTGCCCTCTTCGAGTTTGCGAGGAAAAATCCGCTCCGAGTGCGATCGCCTGGCCAAAAACGGTACGGCAAAGGAGAAGGAGGTAGATACCTTATTCGGTTGCAAGCTAAAAGACGGCAAGCAGCCGACGGAGGGGACAATCTGGATTGGCGATGCTTCTTTGCTGTTTTTTCCCATTGCCTCTTTGAGTCACCAATATATATGGATAACCTGCCCGCTCTGGCTGAGCCGCTGGAATCGCTGGCGGCAAGATGAGAGAATGGAGGACCTGATAGGGCAATGGCGATCGCTCTTAGATGAGGAGGGAGAAGGCGGCAAAAAAGCCATATCGCCCCTAGACCAAAGAATTTACTTGCAAGGTGCCATCCTCAACCGCGACCATATCAAAACTATACCTAAAGATGCGGTTTGCTGGGAGGCTTTCGAGAGCCTGCCGGACGGTAATGGCATCCTTAATTTGAAACAAAAATTGGTAGTGGTTTCCGATTTTGACTGCGGTGCTTTAGTAGAGCTGGGGCTACAGCGAGAAGTGCGCATTGCCCTTAAAGATGGTTCCAAAACAGCAGCGGACGGCTCGTTTCGTTCCGAAGAGGCCATCCCTTCCGAGTCAATTCTCTTTTTCCCCTGGGGTTCCAAGCCTGCCTACGACAGCGCCATTCCCAAAAATACTTTTGAGCAATTAAGGCAAATACTAAATTCGAGGCTGCAATTTGGCGGCTTGGAGGGATTGGGACGAGGTTGGAGCGAAGCCACAACAGTCCCGGTGTAGTTTGTAGGGCGTGGGAAGTGTGGGAGGTGTGGGAGGTGTGGGAGGTGTGGGAGGGAGCATTTCACTTTCGTAACAGGGAGCCCCTTGGGCTTTGTTTGTGTAGCCGCGCCTTTAGGCGTCAGGCGGCTGGATGCGAAATTGAAATGCTCCCGTGTGGGAAGTGTGGGGAGGTGTGGGAGGTGTGGGAGGTGTGGGAGGTGTGGGAAGTGTGGGGGGGACTTATATCAGATCCGTTTAATCGCTCTAAAGTCCTGCGTAGGACGGGCGTCCCGCCTGTCCCTTACTGGTAGGGCGGACAGGCGGGACGCCCGTCCTACAGAATCTTCGATGTCCAAAAAGTTGAAAAATACTATGCTAATAGACAGTCGCGATTTCAGCCGCCAAGCTTATAAAAGTCTGGCGGAGCTAAAAAAGAAGACAATTCAAGGAAGCGATTTGGGAAAAGCCAGCTCGTTAGTGCAAAGTCTGCCGGCCTATATCTCTACCTGGGGGCTGCACCGCCTCTGCGGAGACAATATCAAATATGCTGGTGAGTCTCGTTCTAAGGAAACAAGATATAAAAGCCAGGTTTATGAAAGGTTTTTGAGCGATTTGAAGGCAGAGAGTCAAGTAAGATTTGAGCCTAATGACCCGGAAACGCTGTTCGATAAGGATATCAGGGCTTATGCAGGGCTCAATCGCTTGGCAATTCAGATGGCGCGGGAATGGTCTTTTTGGGCTGTGCCGGTTTTAGGTAAGGCGGAAGAGGGATGAAGGAGGCAAAACTAGGGTGTAGGGTGTAGGGTGTAGGGTGTAGGGAAACTTGATGCTATTTCCCGTTCGCTTTCGTGAGTCGGAAAGTCTTACAGGGAGGAGTAGGGAATAATAGAGCGGCCTATCTGTCACGAAAACGGTGAGAACGCCCTTAAGATAATCACCCTAGGGCACAACTAAGAAATCAGATTTTTTGAGGAGGCCAAGAAACCGGGTTTTTTGAGAAGGCCAAGAAACTCGGTTTTTCCAAAAAACCGGGTTTCTAAGCTAACTCTAAGCTACCTCTAGTAACATTTCTGTATGAAAATGCAATAAATTTACCGTTCGGGCTGAGCGGAGTCGTAGGCGAAGCCTGCCCGAACGGTGGATAAAGAATTGGTCTAACCTACCCAAACCCCCATTGTCGTTTTTGAAGGAAATAAAAAAATTGTGGCTAATAAAAGGAAACCTCAAAAGAAAAGTATCGGCGGTTCTCCGGCTGAGATTTGGCAAGGCTTTATTCAGGAGCAGCTTAAGAATAATTCCAAGATTGGTAACCTTTTCAAGGATGCTGAGTTTCGCGGCTATAAGAATAAAATACTGACGCTCTGTTTTGCCGATGAGGACGCGCTTAAAAAGGCTAAGGGACAGTTGGAGAATGTGAAACAAAAGCTGCTTTTGCTTTTGC
Source organism: Oscillatoria sp. SIO1A7 (assembly GCA_010672965.1). Taxonomy (GTDB): domain Bacteria; phylum Cyanobacteriota; class Cyanobacteriia; order Cyanobacteriales; family Laspinemataceae; genus SIO1A7. The sequence continues at coordinate 41,701 of JAAHFN010000008.1, read as the reverse complement.
CTTGCGATTGCATTAAGCTTGAGCCTTGTGTCGGTTCGGCTCCAGCGTCAGTGGCAGCCGCTCCCAGTCGGAGCAACAATAAGGGTGGAGACAAATACGGCGCTAGAGCTAAAACGCCTTTGATGGCTTTAAAGTTCGAGGAACGCACGATTCATGCAGAAAAAAGCTCCCGGGCAGTTCTGGAAGCGGCAGCCGAGAGAGATACCCACTGCCAACAGATTTACCAGAAACTGTGCGATCGCACCCGCGCATTAGTCGAACCCAACGGCCAGACCCTTTCCGTATTATTTGATTGGCGCTTGCGAGTAGGGGGTACTAGAGGTTTTGTCGAATTGTTGCTGCCGGTCTTCCATCCCGTTTTTGGCATTCCTTATATTCCCGCTTCTTCTCTGAAAGGGGCGGCGCGAGCCTGGGCAAAGGAGAATAGTGAATCTAGGGTGAGAGAACTGTTGGGAATGCTAGATGGGAAGACAGCCAGGGCGGCCAAGGTTGAATTTCTCGATGCTTTTCCCACGGAACCCTGTTTGAGCGTAGATGTCGCGACTCCCCAATGGAGTTGGAAGGGCGATCGCGTAACATACAAGCCAGAACCTCACCCTCTGCTGACGATGTACGAACCCACTCTTTTAATTGGGTTGCGTCCGGCAAGCAATGGAACTGCCGATGACGTTAATACGGTAAAAACTTGGTTGGCAAATGCCCTATATCTGGGAATTGGTTCTCGGACTAGCGCCGGATACGGTCGGCGTTTGGGAGCGTCGCCTTCTTCAAAAGGTTTGCTATCAAAAGATTTCAAATTTGAGCTATGGACTCAAGGGATGTATGGCGCTGACCCTAAAGGTAATTCTGAGTTTCGACCGACAGCCCTGCGGGGGATTTTGCGCTATTGGTTTCGGGCAATGGCAATAGCGCTTTACGGTTCGGGCTGCCAAGAGCTGGAGAAAGAAATATTTGGTGATTTGGGAGAAGCAGGTAAATTGTCGATTCGCACGGCGACTAATCCGAGTAAAAAGGAAAATCCTTACTTATACGATGGCAGGATTTGTTTTGAAGTACAGCAGGGCGATGAAAAATATCTAGCCCTGGCAGAGATGTTGCTCGCCTTGGCAGCTAGTTTGGGCGGTTTCGGGCGGGGGTCGCGCCGTCCCTTACACCTTCTTAACGGCAGGATGCGCGGTTGTCACTGGGAGGTTAAGGACGTAGATTTTCCGCTGTCGCGCGATCGCGATCGATGGCAGCAGTTTTTTAAGGAGCTGACTGCTGCATTTAAAGCGGTGCGTTCTCCCCTATCTCGCAGCAACAGTTCTCCCGGTACTCCCTATGCTAAACAAAGTCGCTACCAAGATGTGCTAGACGACAATGCCCAAATCTGGCTGCTGGAATGCCCGAATTTACCAGAACCAGACGATGTTGATGATTGGGGAAATAAGAGCGTGCGGGGAGACGCACTAAATTTGCTGTATGGCAACCCGAATTTTAAAGGAGTCAACCGCGACGTACAGGAAGAAGATATCGGCGCTAAGGTGGGTGGGGCGAGAGGAACGCCATCTTTTGTCTGGATTAAGTCGGTTTTTCCCGGAGGCGGCGAAAATCCCTATCAAGTTGTCAGCATTTTCGGAGCGAACGATAAGGCTCGCCGCGAATTTGCCCAAGCTCTGCAAGAGGAAGGAGCAATGCTGGTATTTGGTAAAGAACCTGAAAAACAGGTAAAACAGTTAAAACAGGTAAAACAGGTAAAAACGGGCAAAAGGAGGAAAAGATAAACAGGGGGCGGGCGAGGCAGGCGATAACGATATTGCTACTTAGGAAGTTGCCCAAGACTGAAGCAAAACTTTACTTTGAGAGGAGAAGCAGACCATGACTATTCTAATTGCCAATCTCGGCACTTCGGACTTATCCGTTAAGATTGAAGAATACTATATTCCGATTGGTTTTCAGCGCGACGAGCCCAATACGGACACGTCTAATCTTGATGAGAACGAGGATTTAATTTGGAAAGACTTAAAATTTCGCCAAAAATACATTGCTAGTCTTAGGAACGATTTAAGAAAAAAAAATAACAATGAAAGTGACGAGGAAGATAACAATTTTCCGTTCCGAAATTTGACTAAAAAACTTCTAGGTGCCTACCAAGCAAATCCAGAAGAATGGCATTCTCGCATTCGTCCGGGGCGCATTTGGGGAGTAATCAAGGAAGCTCGCAAAGAATTTGAGGTCAAAACCGTCTATCTCTTTATTACAGATCAACCCCCAGGTCCGGGGCACGACTCAGATACAGTCCATTTATTCGAGATTCTGAAACTATGGATAGGCCGGGAGTTCGGTGATGAGATAGAGTTGAAATCCGAACCCATTCCCAAAGACGTGCCAGCCATCGATTTAGACAAGCTGTTACAGGTATATTACAATTTTTTCAACCAACGCGAGCTAGGCGACCGAGTCCTAATTAGCATTAAAGGCGGTACTCCTAAAATGCAGGATGCTCTGAAGTTTCAGGCCATGTCCTCTGGCATCAAAAAGCAAATTTTCTTGGAGCCACTTCTCGTTGTCAAAAAATTCTTGGCTGGGGAGCCTTCGGAATGCCAGCGCATTTCTTACTGGCGCTATCAGCGAACTCAAAAGTACCAGACGGTCAAGCTGCTGCTGGCTCGCTGGGATTTTGACGGCGCTCGCGAAGTCCTTCAGGATTGGGATGAGACTCTCAAAGAGTTAACCAAGAGCGGAGTGCAAGAGCCACAGCTAGCGGATACTAGAAAAAAGATTGAACTGGTTGTTCAAGGCTTGAATGTGGCTGTAGGTTATCTAAATTTGGATTATTCCTACGCTTCCCAGTTAGAAAAAAAGGTTTCATCTCTGCAACCCTTTAAGCGGATTAAAAGCAATTATAATAGCCAGCTCAATCTCTACAGCCAATGCCGAATACACTGGCAGTTAGATCGTGCAGCAATTTTTTTATCGCGAATGTCTTCATTTTACGAGGATAACCTGCATCAATTAATTATCGGTCTTGGCGACAAAGGGTACTTTGATAAAAAACAGTATCCGTTAGATTGGCACTTAAAACCGCGATCGCTAGATGATGAATTGTGGCATAAGTTCTATGAAATTGAAAAAGAGACAGGATGCGATTTTAGTAAACGCACAAGTCGCGATCGAGATGATGAACTTTATAAGCTAGGGGGTCGGCCTAGCAAGCGTAACTTTGTCCGAGCTTTGATAGAGGTTCAAGGCGGCGACCTAGAAACCTGGGATAAACTGTTGCAGTCGTTCAATCGACTCGATTACTGGGCTGGCAAGCGCAATCAGTTGATTCACAGCGCAGAGGGTATATCTAAAAAACGTATGGATGAGGTTCGTAATAAGGATTATGCCAAAAAGATGAAAAAGGCCCGTAATTCTTGCAAGCCAGAGGACATTATTCTGGAAATGAGCAAGATTGTCCGCTGTACCTTTGCCCTCTTAGGCCAGCCTTCTTCTGGGTTGCTCCAGTTTGTAGGTAAAGACGCCAGTCACTATATATACGACGAAATCGCCGGTTGGGTTGTGGAACAACTGGATGCCGATGCCAAGAAATAGAGGGCATTTCATATTTGCGGAGGGGCGGAGGAGCAGGGGAGCAGAGGAGCGGGGGAGCGGAGGAGCGGGGGAGCGGAGGGCGTAGGGGCGATAGCATTCCCGAGACAACCTATTGCTATAAAATAAACCTTTGTACTGGAATGCTTCGCCCTCTATATGTAGCGGAGAAGTCGAAGTAATGGAAACTTTACGCAAATAAGCCTGTATAACCAAACAAAAGAGGCAGCGATCGCACGACAATCATGCGATCGCTGCCTCTTTTTTAATTGATAGTTGACAGTTGATAGTTGATAGTTAAATTAGCCTGCTTTTAATTGTTGATTTTTCATTGTCAACTGTCAACTGTCAACTGTCAACTGTCAACTGTCAACTGTCAACTCGACTTTTGGGAAAGTCAAAAAATATTGAGGGCCAAGGAGAAGTAGAAATACACTTGTTTCCATTACTTCGACTTTTGGGAAAGTCAAAAGGATACAGGTTATCACCAAAGCTACCCAGATCAGGAAAAGTTTCCATTACTTCGACTTTTGGGAAAGTCAAAAGCTAAATGGCGATGAAGACGCAGGCTTAACAACACCGTTTCCATTACTTCGACTTTTGGGAAAGTCAAAAGTGTAAATGTTAGTTCAAGTACGGGAGTAGTGCAATTGTTTCCATTACTTCGACTTTTGGGAAAGTCAAAAGTGATTTTTGGCAGCGAATACTCCAAAGAATTAAAGTTTCCATTACTTCGACTTTTGGGAAAGTCAAAAGTGAAGACTGAAGGAACTGCAAAGCAAAGTGGTGGCGTTTCCATTACTTCGACTTTTGGGAAAGTCAAAAGCGGAGCATGTTCTGAGTGAGAAAGAGCGGGAGTACAGTTTCCATTACTTCGACTTTTGGGAAAGTCAAAAGACCTGTTTGGAGGGATTTCCGTGGTGTTGCTAGTACTCGGAGTTTCCATTACTTCGACTTTTGGGAAAGTCAAAAGACTTTATCTAACACCCAAAGTGGGGAAAAGCTATAAGTTTCCATTACTTCGACTTTTGGGAAAGTCAAAAGCTTTATGATGATATGCTAGAGCAACGTCATATCTTAGGTTTCCATTACTTCGACTTTTGGGAAAGTCAAAAGGAATCACCGAAGGAAGTGAAGGTTCGAATGAAGAACAGTTTCCATTACTTCGACTTTTGGGAAAGTCAAAAGAATGTTGGCTTATGGCAATCCTTCTGAGTCTGTGTTTCCATTACTTCGACTTTTGGGAAAGTCAAAAGTGTGACATTTTAAAAGTAGTTCCTCAACTTCCAGTTTCCATTACTTCGACTTTTGGGAAAGTCAAAAGTGCTAATGAAGCCAAGGGGTTTGTTGATATACTAAAGTTTCCATTACTTCGACTTTTGGGAAAGTCAAAAGAGTGGACTGAAATCACTTCAGAGATGCGCCTGCCATGTGATGGGTTTCCATTACTTCGACTTTTGGGAAAGTCAAAAGTTTACTGTAGTAGATAAAGCTCAAAGAAGATTTATCAGTTTCCATTACTTCGACTTTTAGGAAAGTCAAAAGTTTCTGTTGGTAGTGTTTTGTGTGTAATGCTTTATGAGTTTCCATTACTTCGACTTTTGGGAAAGTCAAAAGCAGTGCTACTGCAAGCCCAAGTCTCCAGCAAAACGGAGGGTTTCCATTACTTCGACTTTTGGGAAAGTCAAAAGCACTATCCAGACGCCCTAACCGTTACTCCGACAAGTTTCCATTACTTCGACTTTTGGGAAAGTCAAAAGAGTTGGTGAGCCCGCTAAGGCAAACTCACCCGCCAATGTTTCCATTACTTCGACTTTTGGGAAAGTCAAAAGCCCGCTCCACGCGAAGAGGGGAAGACACGGCAAGATGGTTTCCATTACTTCGACTTTTGGGAAAGTCAAAAGAATTGGCCTTCTACAGAGTACTGCGGCGCACTCCAGAAACAGGTTTCCATTACTTCGACTTTTGGGAAAGTCAAAAGTGTTGAAATCCCTGTGATTGCTGCTGGACAACGCATGTTTCCATTACTTCGACTTTTAGGAAAGTCAAAAGTCTGTATTGAGAAAACCTTGTAAAGACTGATGATAGTTTCCATTACTTCGACCTTTAGGAAAGTCAAAAGATTAGAAGCTGGGTTTGACGAGAAGCTATTTCTGCTCTCGTTTCCATTACTTCGACTTTTAGGAAAGTCAAAAGTATTACGCAAGCCCGCTCAGAAAGCCTGAAGGACATCGTTTCCATTACTTCGACTTTTAGGAAAGTCAAAAGGGCCGGGGTCTGAAACCCTTGCCATGACTGGATCGTAGCATGCCAGATCCGAGGGGGTCATTTTGACCTGTCAATAAGGAGGGGTCATTGTCAATAAGTCTCGGCCTCGGGTGCCTGAAACCCGCTCTGGGAGAGGCACCCGAGGGATACGACGAAAGAATGAGGGTTTCAGCCGTTTTCTGTATCCCTCGGGTGCTTATCGTTTGACCATAATTGATAAGTTTTGCTTATCGAACAGTCTAGAATCTCCAAGTAATGGAGCGATACACTTCTACCTCTCCTGTCAAGCAGAAGACATACTCTCGGACCCCTCATTCGATACAGCGGCGCAGGCTGACTTTAGAGTCGGTATGGGGGTGGGTCATTTCAGATTGTAGCTTATCCTCCCAGTACCCCAAAAACTTTTTGAGACAGGACTTACGCATTACCTGTATATATACCTAGTAGGAGTCAACGGCCGTTGACCCCTACATTTAGGGCGCGTTTCTACAATTTGCGTAAGTCCTATGAGAGCGTGCGGTTGCAGGTAAACTCCACCCCGCTCGTCGGGAAGAGTAAAGTCATCGGGAGTAAAAATTTTCTTATTCGTCAAATAGGCCACCAAAGAGTCCACCACCTGAGCCCGGAACTCCTCCATCAGGTCCGAAACCAGAGCCGGGTTGTCGCGCTTGTCGTGCAGCAAAACCCGAGAGTTGTGCAGCTTAGCGCGAACGATCGCCTCGGCAGTCTTCTTAACAAACTCGGGATTTTGGCAGCAGAGGACCTGGACGGTTAGGTAATTCACCATTAACTGTTGAAAAGCCACGGAGATCGCTTTTTTGCTCTTTCCAACTTGAGGCGATCGATATTGCAGTTGTTGCGATCGCCTTATTGGGCAACGAAGAGGCGAGCGCCCGAACGGTGGTATTTATGCGATCGCCCCCAAGTTGTTGCGATTACAAGTTGTTGCGATTACAAGGTTGTTGCGATCGCCAAGAAGGGCTTCGACTCCGCGAGCGCCCGAACGGTGGTATTTATGCGATCGCGCCCAAAGTTGTTGCGATCGCCCTCAAGTTATTTGCGATCGCGCCCCCAAGTTATTGCGATCGCTTTGGGCTTCGACAGGCTCAGCCCGAACGGTGGCTGCGATCGCCCCCAAGTTATTGCGATTACAAGTTATTGCGAGCGCCTTATTGGGCAACGAAGAGGCGATCGCCCGAACGGCGAATGTGTTGCACCGTCCCCCCAAGTTGTTGCGATCGCCCCCAAGTCATTTGCGATTACAAGTTGCTGCGAGCGCCTTATTGGGCAACGAAGAGGCGAGCGCCCGAACGGTGGTATTTATGCGATCGCCCCCAAGTTGTTGGATTACAAGTTGTTGCGATTACAAGTTGTTGCGATCGCCAAGAAGGGCTTCGACTCCGCGAGCGCCCGAACGGTGGTATTTATGCGATCGCCCAAGTTATTTGCGATTACAAGTTGTTGCGATTACAAGTTGTTGCGACTACAAGTTGTTGCGATCGCCAAGAAGGGCTTCGACTCCGCGAGCGCCCGAACGGTGGTAGTTATGCGCCCAAGTTATTTGCGATCGCGCCCAAGTTGTTGCGATTACAAGTTATTGCGATTACAAGTTGTTGCGATCGCTTTGGGCTTCGACAAGCTCAGCCCGAACGGTGGTAGTTATGCGATCGCGCCCAAAGTTGTTGCGATCGCGCCCAAGTTGTTGCGATCGCGCCCAAGTTGTTGCGATCGCCTCCAAGTTATTGCCCCCAAGTTATTTGCGATTACAAGTAATTGCGATCGCTTTGGGCAACGAAGAGGCGAGCGCCCGAACGGTGGCTGCGATCGCGCCCAAGTAGTTTGCGATCGCGATACAACCGAAACGGGGCGCGAAGCGACGCAATGCTATAATTAAAAGCACTAACTATGGAGCAACCCCCATGAGATTTGTCAGTCCCAAGGTCGATTTCACCTTTAAAAAAATATTCGGTTCCGAAGAAAGCGAACCAATTTTAATTAGCTTCCTCAACGCTATAATCTATGGAAGCAAAAGTACAATTAAGTCTTTGAAAATAATCAATCCCTACAACCCGGGCAAAATTAGCGATTTAAACGAAAATTATCTGGATGTAAAGGCAAACTTAAATGATGGGTCTATCGTAGTCATAGAAGTGCAGATAGGCCGCATGAGTGGTTTTCCCAAACTGACAATGTACAACCTGAGCAAAGCTTATGCAAATCAGGTGAAGACCGTAGAGGATTGTCTGAAGCTAAAACCGGCTATATCAGTAACAATTGTCGATTTCGTTATCTTCCAAGATTCTGAAAAGGTCATAACCGAATTTACCCTTCAAGAGGAAGACGGGAACCTGAAGTATCCCGACGTGGAACTGCAGCTATTTTTTGTGGAGTTGCCCAAATTTAAGAAAGATTTGGCAGAGCTAAGCAGTTTGAGCGACAAATGGATTTATTTCCTGAAAGACGCCCCCAGCTTGGAGACGATACCAGAAAATTTGGGAGAGGTAGAAGAGATAGGGCGAGCTTTAACTATTGCCAATCAAGCCGGCATGACTTCCGAGGAGCTTGAGATGGCAGACCAAGATGAGAAGGACGCTTAACCGAGGGGAGTGTGGGGGCTATGCCCCAGAGGGCAGGCTACGCCTACGACTTCGCGATCGCCCGAACGGTGAATTTGTTGCGGGAGTTTGAGGGCTTCGACTCTATGCCCCGGAGGGCAGGCTTACGCCTACGACAGGCTCAGAGCTCAGCCCGAACGGTGGATTTGTTGCAGGAGAGTGGGCTTCGACTCTATGCCCCGGAGGGCAGGCTTACGCCTACGACAGGCTCAGGGCTCAGCCCGAACGCCCCTTCCCAATTCCCTACACCCCACACCCTACACCCTACACCCCAGTTATTGCCCAATGCCCCATGCCCCATGCCCTATATTAATTTCCTTCCCAACTTGGCAGAACGTACCAAGCATTGGCGCTGACTAAACAGGAGCTACCGTTCGCGAGTCTGACTTCCATCCAGGGGTCGCCATCGCGATCGAATTTTACTTGGCGGGGGCGGACGGGAACTAGCACGGTCATCAAGCGGAAGCGGGTAACGATCGCATTATTAGTTCCGGCTCCTCTACGGCAATTGAGACCATTTGTATCTTCGTCAACAACGCGCCAAAACGGCCAATCTATATTACGAAAGTAACCTTCCCTATCCGGTTCTGGTGGCTGAGCGGCCAAGGCATTTTCAAGGCAGATGGGGCAGGTAAGAATAGAAGAAGCGAAGGAAGCGATCGCCACCATCAAAGTGCGTTTTAACATAGTTTTCATCTCCATTTCCAGACTGAAGACGCCAATTTTTTGCTTTATATCAAACCCGGTTAAATCCCCAGAAAAAAAATTGAAACCCCTAGAACGGGCTTCCGAAAAATACCACTAAGCGCTAGGGACAGGCGGGACGCCCGTCCTACGGAAGATTAGAAATTTTTTGGGTATTTGACCGGATTAGATGTTAGTTGGCTCGCAAGAGTCGGCGAGTAGCAAAATTATTTTAAGCAAGTACGCTCGTACTACAGCTAGTTCCGGAAAGAGCGAAGATTATATCAAATCCGGTTATAGCGTTTCTCGCTCTTGATGTGAGGTGTCTGGGGCGAAGCATCCCATTACGGGGGTTACCGTTCTACGGCCGAGATAGTCAAGGGGGATGCTGTCGCCCCTACGTTTCCTTCGGTAGATTTATTTGAGAAATGCTATAAATACCCATTGCATTGAATCTCGAAGATTCCGTAGGACGGGACCAGCGAAAAGTCCCTCCCCAGCCCTGGCGGACAGGCGGGACGTCCGTCCTACGCAAGACTTGACCTTTTTTTTAGTGCGATTAAACGGATCTGATATTATTTGCGATCGCTGAAAAACCCGGTTTTTTGGAAAAAGCCAGAAACCCGGCTTTTTGGAAAAGCCGGGTTTCTTTGGTTTCTTACCTTTTTGGAAAAGCCGGGTTTCTGCTTAAAAATCGGGCTCGTCCGTCAAAGTCTCTACTAACAAACTCATTTTTTGCTTTCTTTCCAAAACAAAAGTTTCGCATTGTTGCAGGTATTCTACAGCTAGAGCAAACTGCTCGAAGGTTTCTGCCAGCTCCAGATTCCCGGACTCGATATCCTCTATAATTGCCTCGACCCGAGCCGCCGTCGCCTCGTAGTTCCAATCTTTTTGGTTACTTTTTTTTTGTTTGGGCATGGGCATCTAATGCTTTGGCAAAGCTAAAATTGTACGGTTGCGATCGCCTGTAGGGGCGAGAGCGCGAAATCGCCCCTACAGCTAGGAGCCAGACAATCTGCTAAGGGAATTCCAAGAAATAAATTATCCTGCTTCGTAGGACGGGCGTCCCGCCTGTCCGGAGTCCCGCCTGTCCGGAGCAGAAAGACAGGCGGGACGCCTGTCCTACGGGGGAGCGAGGGAGAGATATTTATTTGGAAGTCTCCTAATCTAAAATTTCTGAAACTTTAACATTAAGCCGACCGTCACCGAGGCGAACCAAAAGGGTTTGGCCGGGGAGGAGGTCGGCGGTAGAACGAGCTATTGCTCCAGACTCTTGTTGCACCAGAGCATAGCCTCGCTTCAAAACAGCATTGGGATCGAGAGCGGCCAGCTTTTGGCGCAAGAGATGACATAGCTCTAGGGCATCCTCAATTGCCGGAGCAGTTTGGGGAAGGCGCTGCAGCCGCGATCGCAAGTTTTTTATCTCGGCTCCGGCAGTATCGAGCTGTCCCTGGGCCGCCTCCGTTAAAGCCCGTACCCGTTGCCAATGCTCTGCATAGAGGGTCGCTAATTGGGGCACCGCTAACTCGGCGGCGGCGGTGGGAGTGTGGGCCCGGGCGTCCGCAACCAAGTCCGCCAGAGACTCGTCTCGTTGGTGGCCGATGCCGGTAATAACGGGAATAGAACAAGTGGCGATCGCTCTGACTACCCTTTCATCATTAAAACAAGCCAAATCCTCCGTGGCCCCACCTCCCCGAGTTAAAATCAGCACCTCGGCGCGGCCGTCTGCCTCTACCCGAGCGATCGCCTTTGCGATCGAGGCCGGCGCTTGTTTCCCTTGGACGATAGCCGGAGAAAGGAGAACCCGCAATCCCGGATAGCGCCCTTCGAGGGTTCGCCGAAGGTCCCCCCAAGCCGCTGCTTGAGGAGAAGTAACTGCGGCGATCGCTTGGGGATGGGTCGGCAAAGGGCGCTTTCTAGAAACGTCAAATAATCCTTCTGCCTCCAAGCGCGATCGCAATTGCCGGTAGCGCAGGGCCTGCAATCCCTCTCCCGCCGGTAGCGCCTGCCAAACATTAAGTTGATATTCTCCCCGTTTCGGATAGAGGCGAATGCTACCGAGTACCAGCAACTTTTCGCCAGTTACCGGCAATTGGGCTAACTTCGCTTCCTGGCTTTTCCAGACCACGCATCGAATCGAAGCCCCTCGATCTTGCAGGGTAAAAAATAGGCCCTTGGAATGTTGGCGAGCGCTGGAGACCTCCCCAACAACCCAAGCCTGTCGCAATTGGTCGTCGTATTCTAGAAGCGCTTGTATATAAGAAGTGAGTCCAGCGACGGATACCGCCGTATCCGGTAGCAGGCGATCTAAATCGGGAGTCATATCGAGTTTTAAGTTTTGAGTTTTAAGTTTTAAGTTTTGAGTTTTGAGTTTTAAGTTGAATATATGCAACTTATTATATAATTAGGCATTAAGGGAGCGGACCATTTATAGTAGGGGCGTTTTGCTGTCGCGACAGCGAAACGCCCCCACAAGCAGCCCCTAAGCGCCCTAAGCTACTTTGGTTAGAACTTACGCAAATTGTCTTATTCAAATTTACATCTAGTAGGGGCGAACGGCCGTTCGCCCCTACATTTAGGGGTAATGCGTACATCCTGTTTGGTATTGCTATATCAAGAAACTCTCAAGCTAAGAACTCAAAACTCAAAACTTAACAGTGGTGGATTTGCTAAGATTGGGTTAAGATAATGTTGATGATATATTCAACCCTTTTCCAAGCGGTTAGAATAATAAACTATCGCAAACCCTCACGACCCAGAACCTATGCCTGCTGCAACGAACAACTCGGATAATAAAGAAAAGGCCCTCAGTAACGTACTGAATCAGATCGAGCGCAACTTCGGTAAAGGGGCAATCGTCCGTCTGGGAGACTCTGCCAGGATGAAGGTGGAGACAATTCCCAGCGGGTCGCTAACTCTGGACTTGGCTCTGGGGGGTGGATTGCCCAAGGGGCGGGTAATCGAGATTTATGGGCCAGAGAGTTCGGGGAAAACTACCCTAGCATTGCACGCGATCGCCGAAATCCAAAAAGCAGAAGGAATAGCCGCTTTTGTGGATGCGGAACACGCTCTGGACCCAACCTATGCTGCTAACTTAGGGGTCGATATCGAGAATCTCCTAGTTTCCCAGCCTGATACTGGGGAGATGGGTCTAGAAATTGTAGATCAACTGGTGCGATCGACTGCAGTGGATATTGTCGTAGTTGACTCTGTGGCGGCCCTAGTACCCCGGGCAGAAATTGAAGGCCAGATGGGGGAATCTCAAATTGGTCTTCAGGCTCGTTTAATGAGTCATGCCTTGCGGAAGATTACTGGTAACATCGGCAAATCTGGCTGCACGGTTATTTTCCTAAACCAATTGCGCCAAAAAATTGGCATAACCTATGGCAGTCCAGAAGTAACGACCGGGGGGCAAGCTCTGAAGTTCTATGCTTCGGTGAGACTGGATATCCGCCGCACTCAGACTCTCAAGAAGTCCAACGAAGAATATGGAATCCGCGCCAAGGTGAAAGTGGCCAAGAATAAGGTAGCTCCTCCCTTCCGTATTGCCGAGTTTGACATTCTCTTTGGCAAAGGAATTTCTCGCATCGGCTGCCTCCTAGACTTGGCGGAAGAAACTAAAGTAATTATCCGCAAGGGAACTTGGTATAACTATAACGGCGATAATATAGGTCAAGGCCGCGACAATTCGACAAAGTATTTAGAAGAAAATCTCGCGATCGCAGAAGAGATAGAGAAAAAGGTGCGCGAAAAACTAGAAATGGGCGCGACCGTCTCTGCCAACTCAGTCGCTCCTAATGCCGACAAAGAGGAAGCAGCAGAGGAGGAGTAAACGGGCATAGGGCATAGGGCATTGGGCATTGGGCATTGGGAAGAGTTTTAAGTTTTGAGTTTTAAGTTTTAAGTTTTAAATTAGTTTTTTGTAACTCAAAACTCAAAACTCAAAACTTACGATGATCCCCAATTCCCCAAGCATGTCCTGAGCTAGACTAAGGGTCCCCAATTTCCCAAGTCACCCCCCGAGCCCCCCCCGAGCGGCCCCAGAGCGGGGAGCGGGGAGTAGTACGTCTCTCCCTTGCCCCCAATGCCCCATGCCCCATGCCCAATGGGCAGGTGTGGCGCCCCATGCCCCATGCCAAATTCCCAATGCCCTATATACAATGTCACGAGATCGAGATAATAGTCTTCTGTTTCTTCGGCTGCTTGGGTTAAATCCGATCTAGCGTATTAGGACAGTTTGCGGTGAATTGCGATCGCCCTGCCCAAAGGCAACTGGATTTCAGATAATTCGGCGATCGCAATTATTCTGTTGCAATTATCGTATTGCATAGGTTTGTTACCGAAGCAGTAATAGATCGGTAGAGAGCGTTAAGCTATTTTTGCTGGTCCATAAAAAAAGCGCGAGGCGATCGGCACCGAATCCAGCTTCAACAGGACTTACGCTATCCAGCTTTGATCTTTGTAGGGGCAATCCCCCCGTGGTTGCCCCGTAGCGTAGATGCGTAAGTCCTATTCAATTGGAATGAGAACTTAGTCGGCTTGATAGCGTCTGGAAGAGAAATTATGAAGGCATTGAAGGGACGAGACTTTTTGAGCGTAGCTTCCTTGGATTCCTCTGAATTGCAGGAATTGCTGGACTTAGCAATAGAGATGAAAGCGGGTAAGGTCAAACCTCGCTGCGAAAAAGTGTTGGGGTTGGTCTTTTATAAAGCATCTACGCGAACGCGGGTGAGTTTTTCCACCGCCATGTACCAAATGGGGGGCCAAGTTATAGACCTCAATCCCAGCGTTTCTCAAGTCAGCCGAGGAGAACCATTATCGGACACGGCGAGGGTTTTGGATCGATATCTAGATGTTTTGGCAGTGCGGACCTTTGCACAAAAAGATATCGAAGCGTTCGCTCATTATGCTAAGATTCCAACAATCAACGCGCTAACCGACCGAGAGCATCCCTGTCAAGCATTGGCCGATTTAATGACCGTTAAAGAATCCTTTGGGCAAACCAAGGACCTTACTCTAACCTATGTAGGCGATGGCAACAATGTCGCGCACTCGCTCCTAATCGGCTGTGCGATGGTCGGGATGAATGTCCGAGTAGCTACCCCTGCTGAGTACCAACCAGATGCCGATATTGTCGAACAGGCAAAAGCCATTGCTGGAGGGCGCAGCGAGGTACTCGTTAGCAACGATCCGGCGGCGGCCGCCAAGGGAGCCCACGCTCTCTATACCGATGTTTGGGCAAGTATGGGCCAAGAGGAAGAAGCAAGAACCCGAATTCCCTTGTTTCAGCCTTACCAATTAAATGAAGAACTTTTAAAATTTGCTGACGGCGATGCCATTGTGCTGCACTGTTTACCAGCACATCGGGGTGAAGAAATCACTGATGGTGTCATTGAAGGCTCCCAGTCTAGGGTTTGGGACCAAGCCGAAAACCGAATGCACGCACAAAAAGCTTTGCTTGCGAGCGTGCTAGGAGCTTTATAACTCAATTTATATAAGAGTAGGAATTGACGCGATGAGCCAGAGCATAATGGACAATCAGTGTTTTGAGTTCGCTCTTGAAATTATGGAAATATACGGCGATATTCAAGAGCAGCAAGAGTATGTCCTTTCAAAACAGTTAGCGCTCGGCAGTACCGGACTCATTGCAAACGCTAAGGACGCTAGCAATTCTGAGAACAACAAAAACAGCAATCCCAAAAACTGCATGACCTCAAAGGTAACCAAGGAACCCAAGCATTGGCGACGCCTGCTACAAGCCTACAAGCTTCTCGACCTTGTAAATACTGACAGCTAACCATAGAGATAGCAGTTAGCGTTTGGCCGGAAAAAAGGCTTAAAGACAAGAGAGCAAACCAACCTATAGCAAAGCCTCTAGCACAATAGTTTCGGCAATTTACTAGCACGAATATTGAAACGATAATGCGGGCACCTTGCCCGCTTTTGGCTTTTTTAGAAGAGTTTTGAATTTTGAGGTTTGATTTTTGAGATAAAATCTCTTAAACAATTACAGTATTGGGAGTGGGGTGTGGGGAGTGGGGTGTGGGGTGTAGGGGAAGAGCGAACAGTGAATAGTGAATAGTGAATAGGCGATCGCGCGAATGGGGGTTGATTTTTTTCACTTTTCACTTTTCGCTTTTCGCTTTTCACCTTTGACTTTCCTCTACACCCTACACCCTACACCCCACACCCTACACCCCACTCCCTAGGTAAGTGCTAGGAGGAGATTTGACCAAAAACCTACAAAAGGCGAGAATCGCTTTTATATTATGTCTGTTTGGCACCGTATTTGCTGTAGGGGGCTTCTGGCTCCTGCAGCCGATCGCAGGCTGGTTGGGCCTAGCGATCGCGGTTGCTAGCGGGATGTGGTTGCATCGCCTTTCTAAAATACAGCCCATGCCCAGACCTGGATTGGACGATCGCGATCGGGGCGATAGGGTCTAAAAATTAAAAATATTGTAAGCTGAAAATTGTAAGATAGAAAACGAAATCCGGCTTCGCAGTTATTGACAGTTTTTAAGATAATGTCTATTTTTCGCCAATATATTGCCCCATTTTTAATCGTGCTAGTATTTTTGGTCGCATTAGCCGCCACAAGCGCCCGCATTTTCTTGCCCTCGGACATGATGGCACCGGCACCTGTAGAGGAGCAGGTTCTTCCTGGCGACGAAGGGACCAACAGTTAAATGGGCATTGGGCATTGGGCATTGGGCATTGGGAGACCGGGGTAAATGGGGACCGGGGGACATGAGGAGTGTGGGGAGAGAAGGGAGAATTTTGTTCGCAGGACTTACGCAGAGATACTATTTGTAGCGTGCCGCACCGCGCACCAAACGCTATATATATAATTAAATCGTCCAATTTGCCTAGGGACTTGCAAGTTAATAATGTACCAGTTCTTGGGCGTTCTTGGGCTATGCCCCGGAGGGCAGGCGTAGCCTACGACTCCGCGATCGCCCGAACGGTGGTGGCTTAGGGACTGGTTCTGCGCAAGTCCCCTAAGTCCTGGTTCAGTTCTTCCCACCCTTGTCCCGCTGTCTTCTAGTCCCCTTGTCTCCCGGTCCCCATGTCCCCCAGTCTCCCATCTTCTGGTCCCCTTGTCCCCTTGTCCCCTTGTCTCCCGGTCTCCCCATGCCCAATGCCCAATGCCCAATTCCCCATACCCAATTCCCAATTCCCAATTCCCAATGCCCAATTCCCAATTAATTCCTGGTTACCAATTGCGGGTTAGCTCGGGACTAGACCGAGCTATATTGGTCAAGTTTCTACAGCGCACCTATCGGGAGCTGTATCCCAAGCAGGATTTTTCCCATCTGGCAGATACGGTTGAGCAATATTATTCTAAGGAAACTCCTTTGTGGTGGGTCGAAGTTGCCGACTGCGGGGATGGGAGCGAGGGCGATCGCCCAACTGCAAAGCTTTCGCCTGACGTCCGAGCGG
This sequence comes from Oscillatoria sp. SIO1A7, assembly GCA_010672965.1. Classification (GTDB taxonomy): domain Bacteria; phylum Cyanobacteriota; class Cyanobacteriia; order Cyanobacteriales; family Laspinemataceae; genus SIO1A7. The sequence goes on along the minus strand of JAAHFN010000008.1, from coordinate 25,121 downwards.
GGAAATCGCCAGTAGGCTGCTTGTGGATGGGGAATGCTATCGACCAGGTACGGGGCGATCGCCACGCTCATATATTTATGCTATATGTAGCGCCGAAGCATCGGCGGCGCGGAATTGGGTCGGCGTTAATGGGTCGGGCTCAGGAATGGGCTAAGGAAAGAGGCGATCGCCAAATTACCGTGCAAGTTTTTGTTGCCAACAAACCGGCTATCGAGCTATACGCGAACATGGGCTACCAACCTCATTCCATGTTAATGGTCAAATCCTTATAGTCCTTATAGACGGTTCGATAGGAATCTGGATTGATAATTCCGTGCCGCGATCGGGTAGAGAAACGCAATCGAGCCGACCGCCATGCTTTTCCACTACAATCGAGTAACTAATCGACAACCCCAAACCTATTCCCTTTCCTACGGGTTTGGTGGTAAAGAAGGGGTCAAAGATCTTTTTACGGATACCCTCAAACATTCCGCGACCATTGTCAATAATACGGATAGTCACAAATTGGGAGTCCGTTAGTTCCGTGCTAATAGTAATGGTGGGAGTCAATAAACCCAAACTCCGAACCCTTACCAGATCTTCAGAGGTTGGGTTTAATTCTGGATTGGCAGAATGGAGAGTATTGGCTATGAAGCTTTCATTCAAGGCAGCACTATCTTGGACTGCCGATTCCCAATCTTTCTCAGACAAGGCATCTATAGCATTATTCAAAACGTTCATAAATACCTGATTGAGCTGGGAAGCATAGCAGGTGACCTTCGGCAGTTTGCCAAATTGTTTTATTGTCGCTATCCCGGGACGCTTGCCTTCTTTTTTTAGTCTATGCTGTAAAATCAGCAGGGTATTCTCGATTCCTTCGTGAATATCCACCGGCTTCATATCAGATTCGTCTAGGCGCGAGAAGTTCCGCAGAGAAAGAACAATATTGCGGATGCGCTCCGACCCCGCTTTCATGGAATTGAGCAACTTGTTCAGGTCGGCCAACATGAATTCCCAATCCATCGTTGCTATTTTTTCCTCGATCGCGGGAGTCTGCTCGGGGTATTCCTGCTGGTAAATTTCGATCAGATCGAAGATATCTTCGATATAGTCGCGAGTGTATTCTACATTGCCGTAGATGAAGTTAACCGGATTGTTCAACTCGTGAGCCATCCCGGCTACCATTTGTCCCAGGCCGGACATTTTTTCCGTGTGAATTAGTTGCGATTGGGTTTGTTGCAGTTTTTGCAGAGTCTGTTCGAGGCGATTATTTTTCTCGTTTATTTCCCGGGTTCGCTCGGCAACTTTTTCTTCCAAAGATTCGTATAGCAGGGCATTCTCCAGGGATATCGCTGCTTGGGAAGATAGGATTCTCAAGAATTCCAAGCGATCGCTGGTAAAAGCCCCTGGAGTTAAATTGTTTTCCAAATACAGAATACCCAGCAGGTTGCCTTGATTGACAATTGCACTGCATAAAACCGACTGCAACTGACGGCTGGCAATATAAGGATCGTTGCTAAAGCGTCCCTCAGTGGCAGCTCGCTCCAAAACTACATCGGCTCTAGTTCTTTCCACATACTTAATAACTGTCAAGGGCAAATCCTCACAGGTATCAATTGGGATTGCTTCCTGAATAGTGAGGGACTCAGAATCAATCCCTGCCTTTGCTGCGATCGACAGGCATCCTCTTCGGTTCAAAATCAGAAACCCTTTTTGAGCGCCTGCATTCTCGATAGTAATATTCATCAAATTCAAAAGCAACTTTTCTAGGACGATTTCGCTGGAAATCGTCCTAGTCGCTTTCATTACTGTATCTAAGTCTAGTTCCCGAGAACTCTTTTCAATCGTCTTGGGTTTAGGGTTACTCGGCAAACTACCGGGCAAACTACCGGGCAAACTACCGGACAAAATACTGGACAAACTACCGGGCAAACTACTCGGCAAAGTACCTCTAAACCCAAGAGTCTGGCTATTGTCTTGGGGAGCAGGGACAGAAGTAGCGGTCAGCCATTGCGGGTAACGCTCCTCTAAATCTCGTACTTTCCAAGTCGCGCCCCAAAGTTCGTAACCGTCGCGAGCTTCGCGCAAGTCAACTTGGGCGTAATGCTGTTGGCCTTTGCCCAACCAAAAAGCGGCGGCTAGTTCGCGACCCAAGGCAACGACATGGACGAATTTACCTTCTAGGGCGGATTCAATGGCGCGATTGTATAGTTCGATCGCCTCAAAATCTTTGCCCGAGATACGAGCCATTTCGGCAGCGACTAACAGGTATTTGTGCTGGAAATTAGCCGGACAGTTCTCTGCCCAGAGTTGTAGAGTTTCTCGATTGACTTCTAGCTCGCTCCAATATTGACCCTGTTCTGCTGCTGTTGCTTCTGGATAGAGCGCTGCCAAGGTCAAAGAAGTATAAAAATTATGTTCGGCAACGGAAATTTGACCTCTAATTAAAGATAGGCGATCGCTCCCCGCAGGCGCAGCCGCCCCGAAAGAACTAGCAGAATCCCTTGAAGCAGAATTATTGTGCAGAGTCCCCGCAGGCGCAGCCGCCCGGAAGGGGGTAGCATAATCCCTCGCCGCACGAGCTTCTTGTAGCGCTTCCGAATGCCGACCGTATAAATAGAGAATTTTGGTTTTAAAAATCTTGTAGGTACAGATTGCCAAAAAGCCTCGATTGGACTGACAAGTTTTTAAATACTCGGTTTCGCTACCTTCCTCGCTGTCAAACTCCCATTGTCCGGCGCTCGATCCGCTTAAGTTGCCCAAAATCAGTTTTAGTCCCCAAATCGTCAATTGAGCCAACTGATTGTTGGTCTGATTGGCAAACTCCAGGCTTTTGGGGATTTCTGCCAAAATATCCGCCAGATTTTCTCCGCGATAAAATCGCATTACTAATTGGTAAGTCCGGATGTAGCCAGCATATTGCAATTCGCCGGATTCCAAGCCCGCCCGGTATCCTTCCTGGAAAATAGGATCGACTTCTGCTAAGGGCTTGACCCAAGGAATGACTAAATTGCCCAACAGATAGGATGCTTTGCATTTTTGGGCTCCGTCGTTGAAGCGATCGCTCAGTTTCACTCCCAAGAGGCCGAACTCATAGCCCAAAGAATAATCTCCCAAAACAGAGCCGAGAATCGTCCCGTAAGTGGAATAGCCTTTAGGAGATTCTGGCGCATGACCGTATTTCAGAGATAGGTTGGTTATTTTCAATCCCAAGACATTAAATAATTCTGGGTCGTAAAATTGAGTTATTAATTGTAGGCTGGCAATTAGTTTGACCGCCAGTCTTTGCTGCGGTACGGCCATCTCCCCTTCATATAATAAGGAGTCAATAGTTTTGTCCCCCAAATTTTGCTTAGCTTCTGCCAGTTCTGCATCCAGAGCTTTTTTCCAGTTAGATTCTGGCGAGTTAAATACCGGCCAATTAGATTCTGGCGATTCAGATTCTAGCGAGTTAGGTTCTAGCGAGTTAGATTCTGGCGAGTTAAATACCGGCCAGTAATATTCTGGCGAGTTAAATACCGGCGAGTTAGATTCTGGCGAGTTAAATACCGGCGAGTTAAATACCGGCGAGTTAGATTCTAGCCAATTAGATTCTGGCGAGTTAGATTCTGGCGAGTTAGATTCTGGCGAGTTAGATTCTGGCGAGTTAGATTCTGGCCAGTCTATACCAAGCAGCTTGAGACCCTTGCGACCGGCTTCTATGGCTGCTGGATATTGGCCTTGGCTCGTATATTGCGCGATCGCCAGATGATAAAACTCTGCCTTATCGAGGGGTTCTATTGCTGCCGCCTCCCCCCGAGCAATTAAATCTGTCGACTCCTTATAATTGCCATTCAAATATTCTGCATCTGCCCGTTCTTTATATAGAGCTAAAGTCAGGTCATAGTATCGAGACCAACTGCGATCGGGCAAAGTATCCGTCCCCGCCGTCAAATATTTCAAAGCCGAGGCATAAGCTCCTGCGGATTTTGCCCTTTTCCCAGCTTCCAGGTTCAATTGGGCGAGCTGTACCTTTTCCGCATCTTCGGAAATTAAGTCCCGACCCAAATTCAGATTGTCGGCAATCTCGAAAAGCTTATCCGATCGCTCTGGTTCTGGCGTCGTCAGGAGTAACCGTCGGCCTATTTGCAAGCGCACTACCTTTTTATGCTCCTCATCCATAGCCTCCGCTGCTGCCTCTTGGACGCGATCGTGCAGAAATTTATAAGTAAGCGGCGTTAAAGCTGCAACATCGAGATCCTCCTCTACGATACCCATATTGCTGGGTAGGATTAAGCCCCACTCAATAGCAGGCAACAAAGCTTGAAATGTATATCCAGGAGATTGTTCGTACATCGACGAGAGGGACCTTAAGTCAAACTCGTTCCCAGCACAAGCGGCTAAGCGGAGAACCTCTTGGGTAGTTTCTGGCAGTTTTTTTAGCTTCTCGCTCATCAGCTCCGCCACATTATCAGTAATGTCCAGAGCTTCAATTTTTTCTATATCCCATTCCCAAACGAGATAGTCAAAATTAAACCCAAGCAGATTTTCTTGATAGAGATTTTTGAGAAACTCATTGACAAAGAAAGGATTGCCCTGGGTTTTGCGCTCCACCAGTTGCGCCAAGGGTTCTACCTCCTTCAGTTCCGCCCGCAAGGTATCGGCAACCAGTTGGCTAATATCCTCTAAAGTTAAGGGGGCGAGGGCAATGCGACTCATCGGAACGCTATAGCATTTGGTCGCCCCATCCCCATCTATAGGATTTTCACTATTGCAGCGCAGAGCCTCAAAAGTCCCTAGCAAAGGATGGCTGGAGCTGACTTCATTATCGCGATAAGCGCCAATTAGAAACAGGTATTGGCTTTGCTTGTCTGTCATAATTAATTCGATTAAGTTTAGGGATGCGGAGTCAGCCCATTGTAAGTAATCGAGAAATATGACTAAGGGATGCTCTTTTTGGCAAAATACACCAATAAATTTTTGCAAAACGGAGTTGAAGCGCTTTTGGGCATCGGCCGGGGCTAAGCTAGGGATCTCGGGCTGAGCGCCGATAATCAGCTCTACTTCCGGAATCATCTCAACTATTGCCCGACCGTTCGACCCGAGAGCGGCTTGCAGTTTTTCTCGCCAGCGATTTAATTGCTGTTCGCTTTCGGTCAGGAGTTGCCGCACTAAATCGGAAAAAGCACTAACCACAGCCGAGTAGGGGATATTCCGCTGCAACTTATCAAATTTGCCCGAAATAAAATAGCCCCGCTGTCGGGTAATGGGTTTGTATATTTCCCGCACCAAAGCTGACTTACCAATTCCAGAGTAGCCAGAGACCAACATTATTTCGCTCGGACCGTTACTGACGCGATCGAAAGCAGCTAGCAAGGCTTCTACTTCTTGCTCCCTGCCGTAGAGTTTTTGGGGAATTTGGAATTTATCGGAAACATCGTTATCCCCCGGAATTATCTCTTCGATTTCGCCATTGGCCTCGAACTGCATCATGCCCAATACCAAATCAGCTTCAATTCCCCAGGCACTTTGATATCGGTCTTCAGCATTTTTGGCCAACATTTTGACAATAATGTCGGCAAGAGGCTTGGGGATTTCTGGATTCACTTCGTGGGGAGATGGCGGCTGTTTTGCTATATGACAGTGAACCAGCTCTATAGGATCTTCCGTATTGCCAAACGGTAGTTGCTGGGCGAGCATTTCATAAAAAGTCACCCCCAAAGAGTAAAAATCCGTGCGGTAATCCAGAGGCCGATTCATTCTCCCGGTCTGCTCTGGAGACATATAGGCAAGCGTACCTTCTAAGACCGAAGGATTTTTTAGGGCTTGACTTTCCCGACTGAATATGCTGGCGATACCAAAGTCAATTAGTTTTACCTGCCCGGTCTCTGAGTTGACTGCAATATTGGAGGGGTTAATATCTTTATGTATAATATTGGCCGAGTGAATTTGTCCGAGAATTTCAGCGATATTGATGGCCATGCTGAGAAATTCAGCCAAGCTGAACTTTTGGCGGTCTATTAATCTATCTAGGGATTCGCCGCCAAAGTCCTCTAAGGCCATTACCCAGAGATTGTTTCTATGTTTCTGGAAGCTATAGGCTTTGACTGCTCCGTCTATATCGAGGGAGCGAATTATTTCGTATTCCTGCTTGTATCTAGGGAGATATTTTGGGGCGGCTGTTTGGTCTAGAACCTTGAGAATAACGGGTAAATTATCCTCTTCTCTTCGGGCTCTATAAACTGTAGAGGATACGCTGTGGTATATTTGACCCAGAATCTGGTAGCCCGAAATCTCAATCATGGTTATTGAATTTTCTTGATGCCTTCTGGATTAAATTTTATAGCATAAGTAGCTTAGGAATTGCAGTTCCTTGAATTATATATAGCAGTCAGCAGTCAGCAGTAAGCAGTCAGCTTTTACCGCACTTGCGCAATGAGTCTATTTGTAGGGTGGCGCTTCGGCCCCCTCTCGGGAGGGGGTTGGGGGTGGGTACTCCGACCGGGGAAAAACCCACCCCTTAGTCCCCTCCCAGGAGGGGAACAGGGGTGGGTGGAGGGGGGTTGGGTGTCTTTCAAGGGTATGTTTTTTAGATTTGGGCATTTTTGAGGGTACCCTTGAGGGTGTAGGGGCGATAGCATTCCCTAGACAGACTTTTTTCTTAAAGAAAACTATTGTATTGGAATGCTTCGCCCCAGAAACGTATGCCGCCTACCGATCTCTTCAAAAAAGAGGATTATAAAAAACATACCCTTGAAAGGGGGTTGGGGGTGGGTACTCCGACCGGGGAAAAACCCACCCCATATTCCCCTCCTCGGAGGGGAAGCGGTACTTTCTTTCCCAGAACTCTCCTCAAAACTCAAAACTCCCCTGCCCCAAAATCTCTCTGTTTGACAAGGCTTTCGTAGGCGCGGTTGAAGTCAAGGGCGAGGATGGATATCTTGGCAGGGTCTGGATTGCCGTGCATTTTTCCTGCGGAGACCTTGGGCGATTCTCCTGTGGAGACCTTGGACGATTCTTGTCTTGCAGCAAAACGCTCCCGGCGAATGGCTTCGAGAGCGGCTTGGTTGCTCAGGAGGGCCAAGTCTGCCCCATTCCAGCCTTCGGTCTGGTCGGCCCAATAATCTAAGTCCATGTCGTCCCCTAGGGGTCGGTCCTGGTTGTGGACTTGGAGGATGGCAAAGCGGCTGGCTCGGTTGGGTAAATCGATTTCTAGCTGTAAGTCGAGGCGACCGGCTCGCATTAAGGCGGGGTCTAGAGCTTGGGGACGGTTTGTGGCCCCGACTAGGATTGTTTCCGGTGAGGATTGCAGACCGTCTAGCTCTACGAGAAGTTGGCCGACAACGCGATCGCTCGTTCCCGAATCTCCCATATAGGCTCCTCGCGCCGGTGCTAGAGCGTCTATTTCGTCTATAAATACGACGCAAGGGGCGGCTTGACGGGCCTTTGCAAACAGTTCTCGTACTGCCTGCTCCGAAGCGCCAACCCAGCGATCGAGCAGTTCGCTGCCGCTAATGCCAATAAAATTAGCGCTCGCTTGGGAGGCGAGGGCTTTAGCGAGTAAGGTTTTGCCAGTTCCCGGCGGTCCCCAGAGCAAAATTCCTCGCGGTGTTTTGGCGCGAGCCTTTTGATAGAGTTCTGGATATAGTAGCTGCCCTTCTACAGATTCTTGCAGAGTTTGCTTGACTTCTGCCAATCCGCCGATATCTTCCCAAGAGACTTGTGGGGTTTCTAATTGCAAAGAACGCAGGACCGAGGGTTTTACCTCTTCGAGGGCGCTGAGAAAATCCGCTTGAGTCACGGTCATGATATCTGGGGCGGGGGCTTGTGTGGAAGGGACTAACCGGCGCAAAGCGATATAAGCGGCTTTTTGACAGAGGGCTTTGAGGTCGGCTCCGACGAAGCCAACTGCTGCAGCGGCGATTTCTACTAAATTCACCGAGCTATCTAAGGGCATGGAGCGAGAGAGAATCTGCAAGATTTCTTCGCGCCCGCCGCCATCGGGTACGCGGAATTGGATTTCTCGGTCGAAGCGACCCGGCCGCCGCAAAGCTGGGTCGATATGGTTGGGGCGATTGGTGGCGGCTAAAACTATGACGCTTTTGTTTTTGTGGGCGTCTGTGTTTGGGGCGAAACCGTCCATTAGGCTCAGTAGCTGTGCTACTACTCGTTTTTCTACCTCGCCTTCTACTTTGCTGCGATCGGGTGCGAGGCTATCGATTTCATCGATAAAAATTAGGCATGGGGCAGAGTTGGCGGCTTTCTCGAAGATTGTCCGCAATCTGGCTTCTGCTTCGCCATAATATTTGCCCATTACCTCCGGGCCGGCGATCGCTATATAATTGACGCCAATGGTTTCTGCCAAACAACGCGCCGTCAGGGTTTTGCCAGTTCCCGGCGGACCGACTAAAAGCACCCCGCGAGGGGGCTCCAGTCCCAGTTTGACTAGCAACTCCGGACGTTTGAGAGGAAGTTCTACCAGTTCCCTGAGTTCTTGCAAGACATTACCCAATCCACCCACTTTGCCCAAGGGCTCTGCGAAAGGTGCGTTATTGGCCGACCTATTCTCGTCTTCGGGACCTCCCCTTTTGGGTTTTGGAGCTGGCGGGGTGACGATTACCTCCTGAGTGTCACTGACCGGAGAACGTCGCGGTATGCTACCAGCACGGGGAATGCTCGATACAGAGTTAACCTGTATTGCTGTTTTGATTTCGCCTTGTTCGATTCTTTCTTCTAAGGTTTTAGCTAATTCTAGAAGTTCCTCGAACCCTCGGAATATGCTGCTCATCGGCTTGCCTGGTCTATTGGCGCTTGATGCTAGTATAGCTGGAGCAAAACAGCGGCCTTGCCCTTTTCCTCCCTCGTACATAAGTAAGCAGCGATCGCTTTTTTCACTTTAGCTGCAGTGGATGGGGCGACTCGACCTCTGTCCTTTCCCAGCGCCTTCCCCTCTCATCAAGCCTTTTTTGGGAGTTTCGACGGCTCCCTTGCCCCCCGAGCCAATCCTCTCAAACTTAAGTCCGAGCTTAAGTTCTACTCAGTCTGCTCCGGTTCTTTTAACTTGCATAAATTTTTTTTACGGAAAAAGATGGCTTAGGAGGTTGGGGAGTCATTAATGGAAATTAAGGATTAAAAGCTAAATTCTGGCCTACTATGAGTTATTGCATCAATCCTACTTGTCCCAAGCCCGACAATCCTGGCGATCCTAAATTTTGCTTGGCCTGTGGTTCGGAGTTGCTGTTCGCCGAGCGATACCGAGCGATTCGTTTGCTGAGCGATCCTCATAAGCCTACTGGCTTTGGCACGATTTACGAGGCGGACGATCGCGGCACCCTAAAAGTTTTAAAAGTCCTGCACAACACTCAGCAAAAAGCTATAGAACTTTTTGAGCAAGAAGCTCAGGTGCTGGCGAGGCTGAATCGCCCGGGCATTCCCAGGGTCGAGGCCGATGGATACTTCACCTTTTTTCCCAGAAATAGCGCCACTGCCTTGCATTGTTTGGTAATGGAGTTTATAGAGGGGGTGAATTTAGAGCAATATCTCGGCGATCGCAACTATGAACCCATCTCCGAAGAAACAGCTCTGAATTGGTTAAAACAACTAACGGAAATTTTAGGAGTCGTTCACCAGGAGCAGTATTTCCATCGGGACATTAAACCGACGAATATTATGCTTCGTCCCGACGGACAGTTGGCGTTGATTGACTTTGGTAGCGTAAGAGAAGTTACGGAAACCTATATCCAGAGATTGCCCCAGCAACAAGTGACGGGTATTATTTCTGCTGGCTACACTCCGACGGAGCAAGTACATGGCAAGGCCGTGCCGCAATCGGACTTTTTTGCTCTGGGACGCACGTTCGTCTATTTGTTAACCGGCCAACCGCCGACGGCTTTTTCCGAAGACTCTCGGACTGGACTGCTGCTGTGGCGAAATGCAACTTCTGGTTTCGCCCCCGAGACGCAAATTTCGCCCCGCATTTCTGCCTCTATGGCCGATTTGATCGATCGCCTGATTGCTCCCTTTCCCGGCAATCGACCTCAAAATACCCAAGAGATTTTACAACTGCTCGCGGCGGTAGAAAACTCGCTGCCTTTTGAGGAGATAGAGAGGACTGCAGAGACTTCCCTGCCAGAGTTTCCTTTCAGTTTCAGCGCTGACTATCTCTCGCTGGCGATCTCTCGTCTGAAAACGGAAGATTTTTTCTTTAAGGATAATGTCATTTATAGCCATCAAAAAATTCAATATGTGGCCAAGGGTGCTTGTATTTTTGGCAAGCGCAAGCGAGAAACTTTCTTGGCTTTTGACGAACGCAAGTCAATCAGTCCCGGGGACTTGAGAGAATTTTCCATCAAATGCGCCGCATATGCTGCCAATAATAGAATTATCCGCTCTGAAAAAATAGTTTGTCTTCCGGTTATTATTGCCGAGGCGGTCGATGCCAGAACTTCAACGGCGGTAGAAACAGCTAAGCCTATCGTGCGCGATCGCGTCTTTACTATGCCAGTCCTCTACGATCGCTCTTCCCAAACTCTCTTTTATTCTAAGTTCGCATCTTCGTCGAAATGGTGGCCTTTAATTAGAAAAAATATCCGCGCCATACTCGCGCCCAATACCGATAAGCAAATTCTCCTCGACCCAGCCGGATTTTGGCCGCGCCTTAATGCTTATTTAATCGATCTATTTATGGTTGCGGCCTGGGGCAGTATTGTTTTAGTTGTCGGCAATAGAGAAATAGCGATCGCCATTTGGTCTGTTTTGAGTTGGCTGTACTTCACCATCCTAGAAAGTTCCCCCAAACAAGCGACCATTGGCAAAATGGTTTGCCAAATCCGGGTCGTGAATGCCAAGGGGAAGCGACTTTCTTTTTGGCAGGCCAATAAAAGGTATTTGGTTAAGCTGATTTTTACTGGCTTATTGTTCTATGGGATTGGCCTCTTCGGTTTTACACTAGGGGTCGATCCGGTCAAAAAGCAACGCTGGCACGATCGCGTGGCTGGCTCTTTGGTGATAGAAGATTAATTGGGAATTGGGCATTGGGGATTAGGCAAGAAGGTTGTGGGGTGTAGGGTGTGGGGTGTGGGGGAAGAAGGGTGTGGGGTGTAGGGTGTGGGGTGTAGGGGAAGAGAAGAGAAGGAGGAAGAGGAAGAGATGGGGAGGGTGGGCAAGAAGGGTGTAGGGTGTGGGGTGTAGGGGAAGAGAAGAGAAGGAAGAAGAGGAAGAGATGGGGAGGGTGGGCAAGAAGGGTGTGGGGTGTAGGGTGTGGGGTGTAGGGAAAGAGAGAGGGAGAAGACAAGAAATAAGGGGAAAACAAGGGAGAAATTATTAATTCCTTACACCCTAATTTCGGCTAACCTCTTCTTCCAGCCCCACACCCTACACCCTACACCCTACACCCTACACCCTACACCCTACACCCCACACCCTACACCCTACACCCTACACCCTAACTCAAGTAGCCGCGAGGAGTAATCAGCCAGTTTTCATAAAAGCCGGTGCTTTGATTGCCAATTAGTACGGTAGAGAGCATATCAATGGGAAAATCTAGCATTTTCTCTAAAGTAGTGATGGTAATTAGTTCTCGCTCTCGATATACAGAACGAGCGATCGCTACCGGAGTCTGGGCATCGCGATGTTGCAGAAAAATTTGGCGCGCTACGGAAATTTGCTCGGTTCGAGTTTGCGATCGCGGATTGTACAGGGCAGTAACAAAGTCTCCCCGAGCGGCGGCTTCGAGGCGCTTTTCGATAACCGGCCAAGGAGTCAGCAAGTCACTCAAACTAATGGCGCAGAAATCGTGCATTAAAGGAGCGCCGAGGCGAGAGGCTGCCGCTTGCAGGGCAGTAATTCCGGGAAAGACTTCTACGCCGGGGGTTTTCCCATCCCAGTTTTGGGCGCGAAGCTGCTCGAAAACTAATCCCGCCATGCCATAAATTCCCGCATCTCCAGAAGAAACTACTGCTACTGTTAAGCCCCAGTTTGCTAGAGCGATCGCCCGCTCTGCTCGCTGCCGCTCCCAAGCGATGGGTAAAGATTCGACAATCTGACCGGGACGAAGTAGGGAAGAAATCAAATTAATATAGAGAGAATAGCCAATAATCGCATCGGCACCGGTTATCGCCATCTGTGCTGCTGGAGTCATCTGTTCTAGCTGACCCGGACCGATACCAACTAGCAAGAGTTTGCCTTCGCGACCGGTATATTCCCGTTCCCCTCGGGAAACTGCGATCGTTGCTGCCCCGGGCTGCCCTTCTAGGCGAAAAATCTGTTTGGTAATTAAGAGGTTTGAATTTTGAGTTGTTAGTTTTGAGTCGTTAGGGTCTTTTGAGTTTTGTCCGTCGTTAGCTTGTTCTGAATTTTCCGGCGAGTTGGGATTGGAGACCGGAACAATAGCCGAGCCGGCTTCTAGAGCGGCAAGAATTGCTGCGGCTTCGGCGACGCTGGGGGTGCCGACTTCTTTATTAACAATCTCGGAGGGAGTGGGGACGCTGAGCGATCGCAACCGTTCGGCGCTAAAAACTCGTAAAGGCAAATCTCGCTCCTGACAGAGTTCCAGCAATCCTACTTCGTCGGCTTTTAGGTCAATGGTGGCAATGCCGGCGATCGCTTCCTCCGCCAAATTATTGGCCTGAAAAACTTGCGCGATCGCTTTTTCCATAACCGCTTTAGACGTACCGCGCTCGCAGCCTATGCCGACCCACAAAACTCGCGGATACCATTGAACTGTTGGCAATTGCGCCTCAGAAGCTTTCGAGTTAGAAGCTAGTTTTGCCCCGGCGAAGCCAATCAAAATCTTAGTGGCAGCGGATGGGTTAACGGATGTAACGGATGGATTGGCAGCGGATGGATTGGCAGCGGATTGGTTGGCAGCGGATTGGTTAACGGATGTAACGGATGAGTTAACGGATTGGTTGGCAGCGGATGGGTTAACGTATGTAACGGATGAGTTAACGGATTGGTTGGCAGCGGATTGGTTAGCGGATGTAACGGATTGGTTGGCAGCGGATTGGTTAACGGATGTAACGGATGAGTTAACGGATTGGTTGGCAGCGGATTGGTTAGCGGATGTAACGGATGAGTTAACGGATTGGTTGGCAGCGAATTGGTTAACGGATGTAACGGATTGGTTGGCAGCGGATTGGTTAGCGGATGTAACGGATGAGTTAACGGATGGATTGGCAGCGGATTGGTTAACGGATGTAACGGATTGGTTGGCAGCGGATTGGTTGTCTGTTGCTAGGGATAGCTTATCCGCTGCCAGGTTATCCGCTAAATCTGTTTCCCGATCTGATTCGGGAATCTGAAAATAGAAAGAATGATTTTCCGGGAGATGCTGCTGCCAAAGAGTAGAGCCGGCTTCTTGAATAACTTCTATAAGTTCGCCTCGGGCTGCGGCGGCGCTAACGCCGGTCCAGTCGCCTTGGCCGCGACGCCAACCAAAGGGATTGCCCAAGATGTCAATCCCGGGCAATCCCTGTCCCGCAGAGGCTCCGGTGAGAATTGGGGTAGCGCCGATTTGGGCGGCAATTAAGCGAGCAAGGCGATCGGCACCGCCTTGGTGGCCGCTGCACAGACTAATCACAAATTTGCCCGTTTCGTCGATGACCACCACAGCGGGGTCGCGAGACTTGTCCTGCAATAGGGGAGCAATTAGGCGCACGACTGCGCCAGCGGCCAAACAAAAGATGAAGCCGCGAGCAACGGGCCAGAGATGAGCAATCCTGTCTTTCAGGGGCTCAGAGTAAAATTGGGCATCGAACTGGGCGTCGAATTGGGCATCGAATTGGACGTCAAATTGGGCGTCGTTTGGGGATTCTTGCTCCATCTTCGATGCCTTGGACTCGGGCAGCCAGAGAGTAGCGCCGGTGGTTTGGCTCAGAGATTGGAGGCGTCGGGCACCGCTGGGGGTAGTCGCGATCGCTACTAGGGGTTGAAAAGAGGCAAATAACTGATTCAAGTTCCGCAGATATTATGGAAATGGATTGCTAGTAATATCAAATGTTAGAGTCGATGCTCTAATTGCTTTGGCTTCCAATTATTATGGTTGCCGTCGATATTATGGCAGTAAGCTATTAGCTGTCAGCAGTCAGGAGTCAGCTAAAGTTCTGCCATACGCATACATGCGCGTTTTGTAACTGTCAAACACCTTAATCGCTAGTGCTATATTGCACAACGACTCAATTTTTGCTGCCGAGATTTCTAAACGGCTTTTCCATAGCGCTCGCTAGAGTATCGCGAGGGAAAAACCGATGCAAATTGACGATAACTTGATTTTTCAGGCCGCCGGTCACCACTGTAGATTCGTTATTTTCCAAAGCCTTCAGAGATTGACGCACGACCTCTTCTGGGGAAGCGGCATCGGGTTCGTCGCCAGGTCTATTCGACTGGGGAAATTCAGCCATTTGGAAAAAATTCGTTTTTGTTGGCCCAGGGCAGAGAGCTTGGACGCGGATGCCCAAAGGCCTATTTTCAGCCCAAAGAGCTTCGCTAAAGTTGAGAACAAACGCTTTGGTAGCGGCGTAAACCGACATATAAGGAAGGGGTTGAAATCCGGCAATAGAAGACACATTGATAATGCTGCCCGACCGGCGCTGCTGCATGGCCGGCAAAAATAAGCGCGTCAGCTCCACCAAAGCAATAATATTCAGTTGCATCATATCCGTCAGTTTCGGTAACGGGCGCTCCGCAAAAGTGCCATAGTCGCCAAAACCAGCGTTATTAATTAACAGGTCAACGGTTAAACCCTTTTGGCTGACGGCTTCAAAAACTGCTGTGGCCGCTCCCGGTTCCAGCAGATCTTTTACTAAGACTTCTACTCTGATTTTGTATTCCTTCCGCAACTGAGTAGCAAGTTCTTCGAGCTTGGCCTGCGATCGAGCAACTAAAATGAGATTCATCTGGCGATCGGCCAATTCCCGCGCAAATACCGCACCAATTCCACCAGAGGCGCCGGTAATTAAAGCAGTTGGCATAATGCTAATGGCGATGGTTATAGATTTTCTAGATCATCTTAACCTTTTAGCGGTCAGCAGTCGAGCGCCGATCGCTTTCTTGCCGAGGAGCGATCGCTCTTGCCCCAGCCTGCGTCTTGGCGACCAACGAGATTGCTGGCTTTCAGCTAAAAGGGTCCTGCAATTAGGACTATCTAAGCGGCGGGGAGGAGCGCTCCAGAAGGCAAGCAAGACTGTCGGAAACAAGGGTTTTTCGTTGCCAAATTTACCACCAAGACGCGGGCTGCCGCTCTTGCCCCAAGAGAGCGATCGCTTTCTCACCTACTGTTGATAGCCGATCGCATAGCCGATCGCTTACCGCTTCTGAGCTTACCACTCAATTTTCTGCGTCCACGGGCAGCAGAATTTCAAATTCGGTGCCTTGGCCGAATTGGGATTTCAGATTTAGCTGGCCTCCATGTTTTTCGGTGACAATTTGATAGCTAATAGCCAAGCCCAAACCAGTTCCTTTGCCCACGGGTTTGGTGGTAAAGAAATTGTCAAAAATACGCTGCTGTATTTCGGGCTTAATCCCCGGGCCATTATCAGCAATACGAACTGCTACCCAAGTCTTTAAGTCTGTTTCTATAACTTCTGTCGTAATTGTAATCTTGGCATCGCAATCTGCCTTCTCTCTTCGTTCGGCTTTCTCCTTGAGCGCATCAATAGCGTTACTGAGAATATTCATAAAGACCTGGCTTAACTGGCCGGAGTAGCAATTGACCTCCGGCAGGATGGCATATTTTTTCTCTAGTTCGATACTATACTTTAGTTGGTTTTCTAGAATCAATAGGGTACTGTCAATGCACTCGTGCAAGTCTGCGGGTTGACGAGCTTTCTCATCCATATGCGAGAAGTTTCTCATACCGCCAACAATATTATTTAGTCGTTCTGATGCAACTGCGATCGCCCGCATAATTTTGGACAAATCTTTTCTTAAAAACTCGTAGTCAATACCTTTTTTAAAAGCAGAGATTTTCTCAGGGTCTTCTCCCATTTCTTCTTCATAAGAAGATATCAGCTTCATTGAATCTTCCAAGTAGTTCGTTAGGAAGCCTATATTGCCACCAATACAGTTGACGGGATTTTTCATCTCATGGGCGACTCCAGCCACCATCCGCCCCAAGCTCGCCATTTTTTCCGTTTGTATGAGCTGCGCTCTATTTTGCTCCCTGATAACTTGGGTAGCCAGTTCGTGAATTTTTGCCTGAGCTACCAGTAATTGATGTACGTCTAGCAGTCTATAAACTTCTGGTGCCGTCTCGACCACAATCGGTTCGTCGAGTAACTCTGGCGATCGCTGCAAGGATCTGCGAGCAGCCATCACTATTAACGTGTTGGCTGGAAAAATCAAAACTTCTGTTTTAGCAAAGCGATGCAATGTCTTAATGGAGCGTCGGGCAAACAATTCTACCCCGTAAGGTCGGCTCAAGTGTTCCAAACAACGCCTCCGGGAAATCATACCAGCGAACTGTTCCTCTTCGGTAAGGATAATTCCAGGTATCAGAGGATTTTCGGCTAATGCCTTGGCCATTTCCCTCCCCGGCTGCCCCAAGTCCAACTGATGATTGTATAGCTTTAGTTCCTCCAGGGTTGATTCCAAATGCAGTTTTCGGGTCAACACGTCTAACTCTGGTTGTCCCGATAAACCTGGGAACCCCTCTCCCACTGCTACCATAACTTTAAGCCCCAAGCGCTTTTGTATTTTCCAATACGGCTTCTATCCGAATGATAGCATATTCTAAAGTTTCAGATTTTAATTTTCGCTATTCTTGTCATATTCTTTACATTTAAATGAGTTTGAATTAAATTTTAATCTTTACTTAATTTTTTTAAGTAAATTCGCTTTTAAGCAAAGTTAAAGAGGCGATTAGAGGCTTGTAAGGGAATATCTCTTATCTCTGGAACCAAATCAATATCCTGGTCAATCAATTCCTAATAAATATTAGGCATGATATCGTCCTGGAAATAGGCAATGCTCCCTAGCCAAAATATCTAGGCCGCGATCGGTTCCCAAGCCAAAACTCCTCAACCTTATAACTATTGCAATCGTTCGCGCAAAGCAACTAGCCGCTGGCGAGCTTTGGTATGGTTGGGGATAATTTTTAGGGCTTGGTCGTAAGATTCAATTGCCTCTTCGTATCGCTCCAACCTTTCTAGGGCAATGCCTCGGTTATACCAAGCGCTTGCAGGACCTCTAATTTCTCCCCATTGTCCTTGACTTACTAAAGCTCGGTCATAAGATTCGACAGCTTCTTCAAAAGCAACCTTGGCCTCATCGTTTTCATTGTCCTGTGCCAGTACCACGCCCTGCTTTAAAAAGACGGTGCCTTGATTAAACCAAGCTAGGGCATATTCTGGATCTAGTTTTATTGCCTTATCAAAAGCAGAGATCGCTTCCTCTAGCTTATCGAGCTTAGAAAGTACAGAGCCTTTATTCGCCCAGACCTCAGCCGCCGTATGGTTTCCCCACTCGCCATTGCCTTGAAGCGATCGCTCCATAGCAGTTAATGCCTCTTCGTACCGACCGGACTGTTTGAGAACTTTCCCTCGATTAAACCAAGCTAGAGAATATTCCGGCTTAATCTCGATTGCCCGATCCAAAGCCTGGATTGCTTTTTCGTACTCTGAGAGCATCTCAAGAGCGGAGCCACAACCAATCCAGGCGTCCGCCTCGTTCGCATCGAGACCAATTGCTCGGTAATAGGCTATCATAGCCTCTTGATAGAGTTTGGCTCTGAGGAAATATTTACCTTGGTTAATCCAGGAAGACGGATTGCTCGGATCTGCGATATTGAGTTCCAACTTACTTTCATCTGCCACAGGAGCGCAGATCTCTGCCCCGGCTACCTCCGAGTTAACGTTTTCCTCGGCGCTTTCTGTATCTTCTGCAGCATCTTCTGTATCTTGTGCGGCATCTTCTGTATTGCCAGGGTTGGCAGGTTCTGCCTGTGATTCGCGATCTTCTGTATTGCCAGGGTTGGCAGGTGCTGCCTGTGACTCGCGATCGCCAGTAGGAACCCGAGGGGTTTCTGGATCTTGTGCGGCATCTTCTGTATCTTCTGCGGCATCTTCTGTATTGCCAGGGTTGGCAGGTGCTGCCTGTGACTCGCGATCGCCAGCAGGTTTTTCTGGATCTTCTGTATTGCCAGGGTTGGCAGGTGCTGCCTGTGACTCGCGATCGCCAGCCTCTTGTTTTGTCGGAGCGCTGGGCTCCTGCGACACTGATTCGGCCAAGGTTGCTTGTGCGAAATCCGGTTTCCGAGTTGCTTCGCTGCCGGTTGCTACAGGGGCGACTGACCAAACAAGGCTCACCATTACGATCGCGCCAAATTTTCTAATTACTTGCATTATGTCTGGCCTCCAGCAACAATATTTGCTCTTGTATCGATCTATTATGGTTCGCTGTTGACGGGCAGGGTGACTGTTACTGTGGTGCCTGCATTCTCTTCGCTCTCCAAAGTAATCTGGCCCCCATGCAATTCTACGCATTTTTTGGCGATCGCCAACCCCAATCCCGTCCCTGGAAGATTACCGGCGTTATTGCCTCGATAAAAAGCATCAAATATTTGTCCCATATCCTCGGAAGAAATACCAACCCCTTGGTCTTCAATCCGGAAAATGACTTGTCTTTCAACCCCAAATCCGCCTTTGTCGCTGGCGATCGCATTTTTTTCGTTAACGTATGTTTGGACTTGGTCGCTGCCAGAACTCCCAGAGCGTCTTTGTATAATATCAAATTTTACGGGGCTGTCCGCATGGGAATATTGGATTGCATTTAAAAGGATATTAGATAGAAATTGCCTAATTAGTTTAGCGTCAATTACCTCAGTGCCGAACTCCCCTTGAAAAGTAAAGCTAATTTCGTTATTAGAATTAGCTTTCTGTATTACCTGCTCTACTACTTCGCGGCATAAATATTCTATATTGGCCGGTTGTGGTTCAAATTTGAGTTGTCCCGAGGATACCTCAGAAATTGACATCACATCGCTCACCAGACGAGTCATATGGTGGCTGGCAGATTGAATCCGTTTGATATGCTTGTTTCTTTTTTCAAAAGCCCACTTTTCTCCGTAATGTTCGAGCAACTCCGCCGAAGACAAAATCGTAGTCAGGGGAGTGCGGTATTCGTGGGACACCATCGTAACTATCCGGGCTCTGAGGTCGTTGAGTTCTCTTTCCCGCTCTAGGGCTTTGAGCATTTCTGTTTCTGCTTGCTTTTCCTGGAGCATCCGCCGCACCCGGTAACGCAAAACGGCCCAATGGATAGGCTTGGTAATGTAATCTGTAGCGCCACATTCAAAGGCGAGATCGACGGATTCTTCATCTTCCAGGCCCGTAATCATTAACACGGGCGTATTTTGAGCCCCCGGGAGACTTTGTAATTCCTGGCAGCAAGTAAAGCCGTCCATCTTTGGCATTCTGGCATCGAGCAGCACCATATCTGGCTGGATTTCCTTGTAAGATTCCAAGCACTCTATCCCGTCTGTGGCCTGTGCCACCTGATATCCTTCTTTTTTCATAGCGCGATTGAGCATCATCCGCATTGTTCGGTCATCATCCACAACTAGGATGAGGGGGGAATTAGTCTGTTTCTCAGCATTATTCATATTGGCAACTTGCTATTATTAGCATAATTGGCAGGATGGGAAATAAAATGGCAGGCTCTGACCCGATTTTGAACTCAATAGATGAAGCAGATGCAACAAACCTAATTCTGAGGCCAAAAGCTAGAGCGCGCAGGACCATAATATTTTGAATATAACGAGTATGGCCTTCGGGAGTAAAGTCTGCCTTTGGGGAAGAACCATCAATATAAATATTTTGGACAATTCCGAGGGGCGATAACTTCTGGTCAATTTAGCTGTCAATATATTTTCCCTTGAATTGGATGTTATGACCAGTTATGTCGATTCAAGGGAGAACCCTACTAGCTCAAAAGCCTCCAGAATCAAAATTTAGGCGATCGCTCCCCCACCACCGACATATAGATTCCTTTGCCCATAAAATTATTAAAAACAGATTATTAGCACCCAAGAGAAAATCGGAGTAAGCCACGGATACAGTTTCGCCCTCGACTCATCCAGAAAGATGCCCGCACGCTGACAAGCCTTTATAATAGTACCGAGGTCGGAAAAAATTTCAGCCCTGGGTGGCAGGGTAGGGGCTGTTGCGGAACGGCCGCAGACCAGTCTTGTTGCAGACATTGGTCCTCCTGTAAAACCCAATCCTCCTCTCTTTAAAATGGAAAATCCAATGGTATTAATCCTCGGGCAAGGCTGTCAAAGACGGGAGTTGCACCTCCTTTTTTTCACTCTTGGTCCCCGGGTTAATTCGTCGCAGGATAAGGAACCTGCTTGACAATGGGGCTGCTAGCTATTTTTAGGATAGACATCAGGGTAAGAGCCGTATAGTGCCAAGCCGAAGGCTTGCTATAGCCAAACTCGTATTTTTCTATGAAATCTCCTATTATAGGAGGAACTATCTTCACAAAAGATCTCGGTTTGCTTTCCTTAGATTTCTGTATAAAATTTCCATAAATCGCAAGTTTAGGCGAGCGCTCGTTTCCGCCTGATAGAAACGAACGGGAGTTGACGGCTCGGTTCTGCGTTCTGCGGGAGCATTTCACTTTTGCAAACAGTAACCTAAAACGCCGTTAACACTCATAGCGAATACCATATGCCCTCGCCTAGGGCAGGCTCCGCCTTACCTCAAATTGCATTCATTGAAATGCTCCCGGTTCTGCTCCCATTAAGTTATTACAGGGTGGGTACGCATAAAGAGCGATAATGGCAGCCTCCAAAAAAAACGCGATCCTCGCCCGGGAATTTCTATATGACCATTTCCGTCATAACCCGACCGAATCACTCTCACCCAGTAAAAAGAGCATTCGTTGTAGCCATGCCGACCGCCAAAATTCTTGTAGTTGATGATGAACCTGCCATCCGCAATTTAATCCATCGCTTTTTGCTCAAGCAAAATTATGAGATGGAGTCGGCTGAAGATGGCAAGACAGCTCTACACACTTTTGATAAATTCAAGCCAGACTTGGTAATTCTAGATGTGAACTTGCCCGACACGACTGGATATCAGTTGTGCCAAGAAATGCAGAAGCGCACCGACGTATTTGTGCTGATGCTCACCAGCCGCTCCGGCGAAGATGACAAAATCAGGGGGTTTTCCCTGGGTGCCGACGACTATATTACCAAGCCCTTCAGCCTGGTAGAACTTGGAGCTAGAGTAGGTGCCCTTCTGAAGCGACAGCGAGCGGTTGTTCCTCCCGAACAACCTACTATAACCGTGGGCAATCTCAAGATAGATCCGGTACGACGCGAGGCAGTCCTTAATCAAGAAGAGGTATCTTTAACTGCCCTGGAGTTCGATTTACTCTATTTCTTGGCCAACAATCCAGGTCGAGTTTGGCGGCGGGACGAACTGCTGCATCACGTCTGGAACTACGATTTTGTAGGCGATCGCCGCGTGGTGGACGTTCATATTGGCGTCATTCGCCGCAAAATAGAACCAGATGCCAGTCATCCTTCGATGATTCATACCGTCCGAGGGGTTGGCTACAAGTTTGAACCTCCCGAAAACTCTGAAACCTCAGATTAGGCAGAGTGTGGGGAGTGTGGGGAGTGTGGGGAGAGGGGGGAGTGTGGGGAGTGAGTCCCACACCTCGTAGGCGGCCTCCCACAC
Organism: Oscillatoria sp. SIO1A7; assembly: GCA_010672965.1. Taxonomy (GTDB): domain Bacteria; phylum Cyanobacteriota; class Cyanobacteriia; order Cyanobacteriales; family Laspinemataceae; genus SIO1A7. The sequence goes on along the minus strand of JAAHFN010000008.1, from coordinate 3,480 downwards.
TCCCCCTTCCCCTATCCTCGCTCTAAATATTGGCGAACTGTAGCGGCAACTTCTCCGGCGCGACGAACGCATTCTCCCAAAGCAACGCTATCGCTAAAATTACTGCATAAATACAACCCGGGCAAATTGGCCAAAGCCCGATCGATGTTCTCTAGGCGCTGGAGATGTCCCAGGTTATATTGCGGAATCGCTCGCTTCCACAGATGTACTGCCAGCACTTTAGGTTTGACATCTTGCCGGAGCAAGGTTGTCAGAATATCGCCATGAACGATATCGACAATTTGCTCGCTATTTAAATTGGCAATCTCGGGGTCTGTGGCTCCGCCAATAAAATTAATCAGCAGGTGCCATCCTTTGGGAGTCCGACCGGGAAACAGGCTCGAAGACCAAATAGTGCCTAGGGTACGAATGCCCTGACCCCTGGGAATAAGATTGCCAAATCCGTTTAAGTCCCCAGAGAATGCTTCTGCGGGATATGCTAAAACCACGCAAGCGACGGAAGGATAGGGAAATCCGCGCAACTCTTCGCTAAGTTCGGAATTGAGAGGTTCTAATAGATCGGCGGATACATAGCTGGGAGTGGCCATCACAACCGTGCGACTTTCAATTCGAGTCGGGCCCGATGGTGTGGAAAATTCGGCCAGGTAGGTTTGGCGTTCCGTCGAACGCAAGCCGATCAGGTGCCATTCGAGCTTAAGCGCATCTCCTAACTCAGCAGCGATCGCCTTTGGTAGCACATCAAGACCCTCTCGAAAAGACCCCAGTTCTCCGCGCTGAGTCTTCGGAATCCTCGGGTCTAGGGGCTCCTGGGGTTTTTTGTTTTGTTTTCGAGACAGGATAGCACCGGCCAAGAGCCCTCCTCCTATCTCTGCCATCCGCACCACTCGGCCAAAAGCACCTGCTGCGCTCAGCTTATCTGGATCGCCAGCAAAAGTTCCCGATACAAACGGCGCGACTAGCCGATCCTTCACCTCGCGCCCCAAATGGCGGCCAAAAAATTGCGCTACCGTTTCCTCGCCGCCGGAACTATTGAGATCGAAGGCCATTGCTGGCGGTACGAATCCCAAGGCACCAAAGAGGGCTCGCAACTTCCCTTTGAAACTCAGTAATTGTGAAGCGACCATTGCTGGCGGACTCATTGGCACCGGCATTAACTGACCGTTCCAATACACATAACGAGGCAAGCGGCGATCGGCCAAGACCAACTCATCCTTTAGCCCCACATCTACCACCAGTTTCATCAGCGCTGGCGTCGGTAAAAAACTATTAGGACCCTCTTCCCAGAGAAATCCGCCTTCCGATGCCGTCACAATCCGGCCTCCCACTCGGGATTGGCTTTCTGCAACCAAAATTTTTCCAGGGCTGCTATCCAAAGCACGAGCGAGACTCAGCCCGCTAATGCCTGCACCCACAATCAAGCTATCAAGAACGGTAGATGGATTCGCTGTATCGGTCGAAAGCATGAATTATATATTTGTTCATCTCAGATAACAACAATAACAACTTAGAAACCCACCGGTTGGCGGGCCTAGTTATCTAGCGATTGAACTCCGCTAGCAAGAGCCTGTACAACATTTTAACGCCCAGGGCTGCAGTGCGTTCGCGGGCGAGTGGCAAAAGCAATTCTTTGACCTTGGCTTGAGTGACCTTATTGAGGTCGAGTCTTTTGAGCCTGCGGGGCAAGTTATCGTACAGTTCCACCAGCAGCTCCAGAATCTTCTTGCTACCAATCTCTTCGGCTTCCGAGCGGATTTTCTCGATAGTCTTGAAAATTTCCCCCGCGTCGTTAGACAATTCCTTCTTTTCCGATTGGAAAAAAGCTCTCAACTTTTGACCGTATTCGTTTTTCAACGCGGCACGTTTACTAACCTCGATTCGGGAAAAGACCCAAAGCCAGAGGACGTTCTTGCACAAAGCCGAGCCGGTTTTCTTAACCTTACCGTCCTTTTTACCGGACGAGCGGCTCTTGCAGCCCATGCCCAAGCAAGCCATAAAACGGTTGCGTCCTATATAATGCTTGGTACGCTTCCCGTTAGGATAGCGAATGCGATCGACGATTTCTTTACCGTCGGGGGTAAGGAAAGTCTCGAACGGGTAGAACTGGCTGAGCAGGGTGGCCCGTATCCGCTTCCCCATGCCCAGCTTGTCGAAGCTGGCGTGATAGCGCCGGTAACGAGGGTGGTCTAGCAGTTGCTCCAGCTCCCGATCCAGCACGAATTGGTCTATCTCCATCTCACAAAGCTGGTCGGCCTGACGCTGCAAGAAGTAAGGGAAGCCCTCGGGATTGAAAGCCACCGATTCTCGATATTGCTTGTCGAGGGCGGTTCGCTCTCGCTTGGGACAATCAGAGCGATCGGCAATCCAAGCGTAAAACGGTGGCGGATTTCCCTTTGCTCCACAATTGCTAATTCGGTCTTTTTGCTCGGGAAAGTATTGGGCTAAATAGCTAGTGATTCGGTTCCTCCGCGTCGTGCAATCTTTAGCCAAAGCATTCAGCCGCAAAATCGTATCGCGAAGCTGATAGGTCTCGGGGTCTTTGATTGCTATAAACCTGCTCGGTTCCCTCCAATAATCGTAGTAATAACAACCCAATGCAAAAGCATCGTGGGGGTCGTCTTTCTCTTCCCAGCCGCAGCCATTACGGCGATAGGTTTCCAGCTCGGAGTTGTGGACGAGACGCACCTCAACGTTATTTTCCCAGCACAAATCGAGCCAGGGGCGAATGTAGTGCATTCCCGTGGGCTCCACTACAAACACGTTGGGGGCTAGCTTGAGAAGTTTCTTAAATCCCTCCTTGTTAGTTTCGAGATTGTGAAACTTTGTTTTGACAAATGCCCTGCGCCTAGCCTCGTAGGAACGAGGGGGCTCGGCATTGAAAACGCAAGCTACGCCGCCATTCTCTCCAGCGTCAAAAGCAATTATTCGGTTTTCCATGTCCTGCCAAAGGGAATTTAAATACGCCTTTTACCCAGCATCCAAAGTCTGTGAATTCCCGAAAGCCCGCCACAATTGGGCTAGCCTGCTTCATCTCGAAGACCCTAACCTAACGGTCGATGTGGGCTTAAAAACCGTCTAGCGCGGGGGTGCTTATGAACGGATGAAAACCAACCCTAGGGTCAGTCTGGTTCGCTGCGAAAGCCCGCACCCGCGTTCAAACGACGGCGGAGAAGGATTGCGCATCCCTTCCCCGACGCCCGAGCTGGGGCGTTTCGACCGAGGATGCGCATAATAGGTCGCGGCTGAACTGTCAGCCTGCTGCAAGGTGCAGCTCGTCAGGGGGAATTAGTCGCTCGGCAAGCGTGAGGGTTCCTTTTTTGGAAAACTAGATATAGTGCAAGCCCACCTCGCAGCAGGCTATGCCTTACTCACATCTTTCTTTACAATGTCAAACCCTTACACAGTCTTGATTTGAATCTATCGCTTTCAAAAAGTTAACAAAATAATTCAAAAAAGTTAACATTGTTCCTGTCCAAAATGAGA
>JAAHFN010000079.1:2090-30234 GCA_010672965.1 Oscillatoria sp. SIO1A7 | reverse complement strand
TTTCGTAGATACGAGTCAATGGCAATTTATTTCTGATATTTTCTATATTTTTCTTTCTTTTTGAAGGCGATAGAATTTAGAAACATCGGTGTATTATTAATACTACATTTGTAGTGCGGAATGTGGGGTATAAGTATCTATTTCCTGGCGGCGATCGCTATAAAAAGCTAAAGCCTCGTTGACCATCGCCTCGCTAAGGTCGTATTCGGCAGCTATCTGGCTGGGAGATAAACCCCATTTCCTGGCAGCGATCGCTATTGTCTGTACCCTCTCTTTTCACTTTTTGCTCTACTTCTCTCAGGGATGCCCAAGCCCATCCGACTATTACCGTTGCCAAAAAACCGATTGCCACCAATCCGGTGAAGCCAATGCGAATCCGTTGCTGAGCTTTTTGATAAGCTTCGGCTAAAATTTGCTGAGCCCGTTCGGTTGCTTCTTTGGCTTTTCTTTCTATCTCCAGTTCTGTTTCTATCTGCCTTGCTTCTAAGGTGGCTCTTTCTCGATCTAATTCTAGTTGTAGGCTGGCAGCTAAGAATTTATAATCCAAAGCGCTTAAATTTTTGCCATCAGCCCAGTCTAGCGCTTCTTGTAATGCCCGATCGCGCAACAATTGGGATTTATCGCTACCGCCGGTAGCTGCCCAAGCTTTGAAGGATTCGGAGTAAGGTCTCAGAGAAGCTAGCACCTTTTCAATCCAATAGCGTTCGTAAGGTCGCAGAGAAGCTAGGGTTTTTTCCACCCAGTCGCGATCGAAAACTTCTTGATAAATTCGATTCGAGGGATGCAAGCGGCTATCTCGCTTGACTACTATTCCCGAGAGCCGCAGTTGCGTTTGTTCCAGACTGTTGTTGGCGCGTAAGTGGGAATTTTGCAGGATTTGCTGATAGAGTACGAGCAGGCGATCGGCGCGTTTCTCGTTGGCGAGGAGGCGATCGCGAATTGTCCGCAAATGCTCCGGCTCGTCGCGAGATTCCCAATTCTCGATAACCTCCGACCTGACCACTCGCTCCACCCAAGCGGCTTCGCCACCGGCGGGAATTCTAGGGCTTCGACGGCTATGCCCTCCGGGCAGGCTTCGCCTACGACTCCGCTCAGCCCGAACGGTGGGGGGCAAAGAAAGTTCTTGGACTTCTCCATCTGGGGACAATGGGCTTGGGCTATGCTCTCCGGGCAGGCTTCGACTCCGCTCAGCCCGAACGGTAGAGATAGAAGAAAGGTTAGGGACTTCTCCATCTGGGCTATGCCCTCCGGGCAGGCTTCGCCTACGACTCCGCTCAGCCCGAACGGTGTAACGCTCTTGGCCTGGTACTTTATTTTTGGGCAAGTCCCCGATCGCTTCTGGCGCTTCTCGGCAAGAGGCGACTATTAAATGGCAAATCTTTTGGGTTAGAAAAGGTTGGCCGCCGCTCCAATTTAAAATTTCTGCGATAACGGCGCGGGGATTGCTGGCTATATCGACCAAGCCCCCAGTTAGCGGCTCGACTTCCTCCGGCTCAAATCCATTGAGGGCGATCGCATGGCCAATATTAAAAGGAGTCAGGGTTTTATCGGCAATCAAATCCGACGGCGTGGCCACCCCCAACAAGGCAAAAGCAAGCCGCCGATATTCGGGACGATCGACTCGCTGGTTATAGAAAAAGCGAATCAGGGCAAAAAAATCATCTAGGGAAAAGCTCTGGCTAATGACGCTATCAATTTCATCGACAAAAATAACCACATTTTGCGGGACTTCGACGAGCAGCACTTCGCGAATAAATTTGCTCAAGCGCTGCACTGGCGATAGCAAATCCCGATGCTCGCGCCACCAAGGACGCCATTTAAATTTTCCCGAGAGCGGGGAACTGCTAACCAGAGATTGGACGAATCCGGCATACCATTTTTCCGGGGTGACGTCTTCCCTGCCAATTCCCGTCAGGTCGATGAAAGCACAGATAATGCCATCGGCTTCTAGCCTTTGCATGACCCGCACCCGCAAGCTGGATTTGCCCATCTGGCGCGAGTTGAGAACGTAGCAAAATTGGCTCGCTTTCAATCTGGTATAGAATTCGTCGTCTGCTTGTCGCTTGACATAGCTCGGGGCGTCGGCGGGCAAGCTGCCTCCAACTTGATATTCGTAGTCGGTCATTGGTTTGTTTTATAGTGGTCAGCGGTCAGCGGTCAGCGGTCAGCAGTTAGCTTTTAGCGGTCAGCGGTCAGCAGTTAGCTTTTAGCTTTTAGCTCTCAGCTTTTAGCCTTCAGCAGTTAGCCTTTAGCTTTTAGCTTTTAGCTTTTAGCGATCGGTCAGCGGTCAGTGGGGGAGTATTTCACTTTTGCAACAATTATAGAACTTACGCAACGGCACTACGGGGAGGGGCGAGAGCAACGCTCTCCCTTCGGTGCGCGGGGGGATTGCCCCTACAATTCGCCTTAGCCACGGATATTTTGCGTAAGTCCTAAATTAGCCCTCTTGGGCTAAGTTTTGTGTAGCCGCGCCAGCCGCTTTTCGGAGGCGGGGCTTACGCCTATAGGCGTTAGGCGGCTATATGCCGAAATTGAAATGCTCTCGTCAGTGGTCGGTGGGTCAGCGGTCAGCGGTCGGTGCGGAGCGCGGTCAGCGGTCAGCCTTGAGCAAGACTACTGCTGTTCCTAGCTTTGACCAGGTAGGGCGTTTTGCTGAACGCTGACTCTCTCTAGCTAAAAGCTGACTGAATGCTGACCGCTGACCGCTGACCGCTCTCTAGCTGACCGCTGACCGCTGACCGCTCTCTAGCTGATTGCTCTATATTGCCAAAATATTCGCGGTACAAGTTGCAGCGAGGCAAAGCGCGATCGTGTTGTCGCTCCACCAGACCCATGCTGTGCAATTTATAAATCTGGATTGGATCTAATTTGACTGGCTCTGGAGAATCTATAACCTGTTTCAGGGCTTCTGCCAATAGCGGATTTTTTTGCAGAGTTTCTAAATGGCGGCGCAGGTGGTGGCGATAAATTCCCGCTTCCGTCGGAGCGTCCTGCAAGATTTGCTCTAGGGTCGCGTTGGCAATGGCAATTTCATAGAGCGCGAGCCGCACCAAACCGGGATGCCCTCCGACCATTGCCATTAATTTTTCTACTGGGCATTGGCTCGGCTCCAGCCCGTGCCGTCGAGCCAAGTCCTGCACCTGCTCCGGCGCAAAATCCAGCAACTCTATGGGGACGCCGACATTAAAAGGAGATTGATTCACATCTAAGTCAATATATACTTCTGTGGCATGGGCGACTATCAAGCGCGATCGCTTCCAAACAGATTTATTTTTGGCTTTTTCGTGCCAGCTTCGCAGCATTGCCAAAAAATCTTCTGCCACTGCGGGATAGGAGAAGAGGCGATCGACTTCATCCAGACCCAAGACCAAATCCCCCTCTATTTCTGAAAAAAGATATTCTTCAAAATAAGCAGTACAGTTATTGCTGCTGCTCAAGAGTTCCTCATCCCAATATTCATCGAGCTGATTTTCCAGCTTCAGTTGCCGACCGACGATTAGGCAGAAGCAGCGCAAGAATTTATCGATATTGCTCAAAGCCGGCAAATCGATCGCGGCCATGTCCAAATAAACTGTTTGACAGTTTTCCTTCGCGGCTCGCTCCATAACCCGAGCCATCAATGAAGTTTTCCCCATCTGTTTGGGAGCTTTGATTCGCAGCAGAGCCCCCGGTTTGAGGATTGCCCGATCGCAAATAGACTCGATGGGGGGACGTTCTATATAAAAGGGCGAACCTAGAGGAACTTGACCCTCGGGATATTCTAGTCCTGACTCCAAATTAGCTTGGCTATATTGGTTTCCAGATTGGGTTTGATATTTGCCTTCCAGCCAGGCGAGCAATTTCTTAAACTTATGCGGTCCTTTGTAATCTATGTCGGGACAGCCTTCCGGGTTCTGCCTGCTGCGGGTGAATTTGTCATAAACTCCTTTCATCCGCTTTTTGTAAGCTTCTGGGTCGATAAGAACCCCCAATGTTTCTGGCAGCCCTTCTGTTATCTGGCTCTCGGTTTGGCCGCGATTCTTTTCGCCAAACCGAGGCAGGAAAACGTCGGTCTGCTCTGGGGACAACCCATAGCGATCGGCCATTTCTCTGAGAAAATTGCTCCATGACATAATACACCCCGCGCTTTGCTCCACAGGCTCCGATCCTATTTTAACAGGGAAACGGGGGCTAATTCTCTAAGTGGAAGCTAAATTACATTTAGGGAAAGCGACCTGTTGTCTAAGTGGAAGCAAGGGGGTAGGCTGTAGTTGGATGCTATTTTTTAGGGAAATAGAAGTAGGAACTAAGTGCAAGCAAGGCGGGCTTGCTTTGGCTCGATGCTGGCTTTTAGGATTGTAGCAAATTCAGTTTATAGTGTTTTTAAAGTTGATGTGAGGTGTCTGGGCGAAGCATCCCATTACAGGAGTTACTGCTTTACGGCCTCGAAAAGTCTCGGGGATGCTGTCGCCCCTACGTTTCGTTCGGTGTCTGGGCGAAGCATCCGATTGCGAAAGTTACCGTTCGGGGCGCCTCGAAAAGTCTCGGGGATGCTGTCGCCCCTACGTTTCGTTCAAATAAGTGTAATAAACGTAATAAACGTAATAAACGATCGGGTTGGGATGCTGTAGGGGCGACAGCATCCCCGAGACAATCTCTGCTGTAAAAGGGTGATTTTAATATTGGGATGCTTCGCCCAGACACTTTACATCAATTTGAGAACCGCTATATTTGAGAGCTGCTGTATCTTTCAATCCAGGAAATTATATATGAATAAATCGGCGACTATTAAAATAATAGAGGGAAATTTTGATTCTGGTTTTGCGACGACTCTGCGGACTGTGTGGGAAGATGGGCGAGCCTGCGAAATCGACGGTCGCTTGCCGCCAGCACCGAGAGTTGCCGAACAATACGAGACATGGCAGCGAACTTATCGCCATGTATTGGAAGGATTCCATTCCAGGCTGCAACCCGTAGAGCAACAGCAGACTAATGTTTCTATTCAGCATTCGGCGGAACTGCTGCAAGAAAGTCTCAATGATTGGCTGAATTCTGGAGATAGAGGTTTTCAGCCCTTGCGAGACCAATTGTTAAGGACTCTCGGCGATCGCCCCTCCCGGTTGTTGCTGACAATTAAAACTAAAAATCTAGAACTATGGCGACTCCCTTGGCATCTCTGGGATATTTTGGAGAGCGATCGCCTGGAAGCAGCTCTAAGTTTTAGCAATTGTTTTAGTAATTGTTCTGGCAATAATCTTGGCAATAACCTTGGCAATTACCAAGAAGCTCGGCCGCCGAATTGCCGAGCCCAGGGAGAGCCGTTGAAAATTTTAGCGATTTTGGGCAATAGCGAGGGAATCGATACCCAGACAGACCGGCGCTTGCTGGAGCAAATTCCCGGAGCGGATATCACTTGTTTGTTAGAGCCATCGCGAAAAGAAATCAGCGATCGCCTTTGGGAGCAACCTTGGGACATACTCTTTTTTGCCGGTCACAGTCATACCGAAGCCGCTGGCAATGGCGCGAAAGGTCGCATCTATATAAATGAGCAAGATAGCTTGACAATACAAGAGCTGAAGTTTGCCCTCAAGCAAGCAATCCAATCCGGCTTAAAGCTGGCTATCTTTAATTCCTGCGATGGCTTGGGCTTGGCGCGACAACTGGCCGCCCTGAACTTGCCGCAAGCTATAGTAATGCGCGAGCCCATTCCCGATGCGATCGCCCGAGAGTTTTTAAAATATTTTCTGCAAGAATTTGCCACCAATCGCCAGGTTCTCCAGAGAGCCGTCCGCCAAGCCCGGGAAAGATTGCAGGGGCTAGAAGATAGATTTCCTTGTGCCAGTTGGTTGCCAGTAATGGTATGGGGTAGTTCTTAGCTAGAGAGTTCTTAGCTAGAGAGTTCTTAGCTAGAGAGTTCTTAGCTAGAGAGTTTTGAGTTCTTAGCTAGAGAGTTTTGAATTTTGAGTTCTTATAGCGTTTCTCAAATAAGTGTAATAAACGATTGAGGTGGGAAATGTAGGGGCGACAGCATGCCCCTTGACTATCTCTGCTGTAAAACGGGGACGATCGTATTGGGATGCAACGCCGGTGGTACCTCACATTAATTTGAGAAACGCTATAGCTAGAGAATTTTGAATTTTGAGTTCTTAGCTAGAGAATTTTGAATTTTGAATTTTGAATTTTGAATTTTGAATTTTGATACTGCTCCTGTGCCCCCCTGCTCCTGTGCTCCCCTGCTCCCTGCCCGGAGGGCGATCGCTCTTGCGAAAGCCCCCCTGCCTCTTACCAAGGGCTGCCAATCATAGTAAAAGCAGACCAATAATAAGGATGGGATAAGTCGCGATCGCTCATCGCTGCCAAGTCCTTCGGCAGTGCTAGCCCACCCTGGGTTCCGCTGTTGCTGACTCGACCATCTTCGATGCGTACCTCGCCCGCAATCATCGCAATCTGAGCGCTTCGCAGAGCCTCGGCTTTAATAGGAGCTTTTGCCAGATTGGTATAAAACTCGGTCATTAGCGCCAAAGTACCTTCGTCGGAAACAGACCACAGAGAAGCCAACGCGGATTTGACTCCAGCTTGGACGGCCAATCCCGCAAAACCCAACTCGGCGGATTCGTCGCCAAGGGCGGTGCGACAGGCAGAGAGAACTAATAGCTCCACTTGGGGTTTGCGCAGGCGCAACTCGCGCAGTTCGTCCAGACCTAACTTGCGATCGCCAAAGTGAATATAAGAATTCTCCGGCGCTCCTTTCTTAAATTGTCCGTGGGTGGCCAAATGCACAATTTCATAGCCATGCCGATCGCGCTCCGAAAGCAAATTATCCCGGGTAAAGTCTTCGTTGAGAAACGCCTTCCCTTGCCAAACTTGCTCGGTAATTGTTTCTAGCTCCGTTGGCACTGCGGGTAGGGGAGCGTCCTCGGGAAACTCGCTCGCTCCCATTGCCAGCACCTGGGTATTTTGCAAAGAGCGATAGCGAGTATTGGTCAAACTAATCGAAGGAATCAGACCCAGGCTGTATTTTTCCACTAGGAACTGCTCCCCGTCGTGCAAGGCGGCTATTGGTAAAGAGCGCAGCCCAGAATCCATGCTAAAAAGCAAGGTATCGATATTGTTTTCTTGCAACTCCCGCTCGATGGGGGCAATCAGCCATTTATAGAGTAGTTGGGCATTTTGCTTATAGCGAGTCGAATTGCGCAACCGGGGATTAGTCAAATCTCCCCGAAACTTGCGGATGGTTTTTATCAGCAATTCTTTCGGAGCTTCTGACACCACTTTGCGCATCGGGCGACCGTCGGGAGTAACCAAGACGATCTCCAGTTGGTCTGGCAAAACCAACCCGTAAACAATCGCTGGCTTGGTGCCAGTTTCCTGAATAATGTTGCTAAGAGTATCTCGAATCCCCTGAGCTGTAACCGGCGCATCTTCTAAACTCTCATCGCCAAAATACTCGGCATATTCGCTGGCCTGGGATTCCTCGATTTGGGGCACCGACTCGGCGATATTCCCCATTGCCAGGTTGTTAGCGGCAGTAATGCCCAGCGCATTTAATATTTGCTGCTGTTGATTGGTAATACTTTCGACCTGCGCCCCAGAAGAAGAACTATTACCTATAGTTGAAGTAGCGGTAGCTGTCTCCCTCCCGGACAGGCTAGCAGAGACAAATTGCTGGGCTGCATTTGAGTTGATCTCTGTAAACCCGGATGGCTCCAAAGTAGCTCCAGTCGAATCTGCATTTACCGTTTCGCTTGCTATAGAAAAATTCCCAACAACTCCCGAAGTATTGTTGTTGGCCTCCGAAGCTTCGGAGGCCAATAGGGGAGATGTTTCTATAAGAGCTTCCTGCCCTAGCTCGGCGATCGCCTCCACTTCCTCTGCCGTAACCCCTTCTAATTCCTCTGGCTCTAACTCGACATTATCCAAAGAAAGATTGGCCTCTCGAACAGCCTCTTGCTCTGCCTCTACAGCAGCGGGAGCAGTCTCCTCTAGCTGCTCTTCTGGATTGTCAAATCCTTCTCCTATAGAAGGCGAGCCTCCCTGTACCGCAGTTGTCTCGTCTTCCTGTACCGCAGTTGGCTCGCCTCCTTCTCCCGCAGTTTCTGCCTCCTCCTGCGCGGGAGTTTCTTGGGAGCTTTCTACTTCCCCTGGAACTATTGGTGGCTCGCCGCCAGCAGTCTCCTCATCCTGTATAGCTTCTGCCTCCTCGGGGGCTGCTTCTTGAGCTACTATCTCCTCAATATTTACCTGTCCTTGTTCTCCAGTAGCAGTAGCAACTGCTGTTATCTCTCCAGTCTCTATGGTGCCGCCGTTAGTGCTGGTGAGATTAACCGTGCCAGCAGTATCATTGCCAACCGCCTGGATGGTTCCTGTAGAAACATTTCCGGCAGCTTCTAAGGCTATTTCCCCTGCCGCTCCGCTCTCAGAAGATGCTTGAATATTGCCTGCAGTTACCGAACCCTCTTGGCTGACGATAGTAATCCCACCAGCATTCGTAAAACCGTCGCTATTGATATTGCCAACGGTAATATCTTCCACCGCATTTAGGGAGATATCTCCCGCTTCCCCTGCGACGCTGCGAGAAGAAATATTTCCCGTTGTAATGCTGCGAGCTGCTGTCAGGTCAATGTCTCCCCCTTGTTGGCTCACGTCCCCAGTGCTGATACTGTCCGCTGCAGAGAAGCTGATATCTCCGGCATCAACTCCTAGACTTTCCGCTGCTATATCTTGAGTTGCTATAGAGCCGCCGCTGCTAGTAATATCGATATCCCCAGCGCTAGCACTATTGCTGGATGATGTGATGTTGCCAGCGCTAATGTCGGAAGCCGCGCTAATAGAAATGTTTCCTCCATCTCCAGAGGCTCTGGAATCTAGATTGCCAGTATTAACAGAACCGGCGGTACTGTTTAAGTCAATATTGCCGCTAGGCTCTTCAGGGATGATAGGTACTGTAGAAATATTGCCCGTACTCACATCCCCAGTAGCCGCGATACTCGCATCGCCGCCGGAAATAGTTGCATTGCCAAGATTGACATCTCCCTGGGCATCAATATTGATGCTTCGGACGGACTCGCTGCCACCAACATCGCCAATTTCTACATTATTAGCTTCGACAGTCAGGGCATAAGCTCCATCTATAGCCCCCCCAACAGTAAAATTTCCGCCTCCTTCATTTGTCCCCGCGTTCGTCGCGTCGGGGTTAGCATTGACGACCAAATCCCCAAGGAGGCTTATAGCTGCTTGAATATTAACATCTCCGCCGTCAGTGTTAATATTTCCGTTTAGAGCTGCCGCTTGGGCAGCTACTCTTAAGCTAGCCAAAGGCGTATTCTCGCCAAGGCTGCCGCCAAAACTAGCATTGCCGCTGCCAGCATCTAAAATAAGTTGATGGAAACCATCCACAGCCCCTTCTATATTAATGTCTCCAGAGCTGCTGCTTAGGGTTACGTCGGAATCCAGGCTGACGGCGGGAGAATTGATGGCGATCGCTCCACCTGAAGAGGCAATGTCTCCGGCCAGATCCGTTGTTGGCGATATCAAAGTCAGCCCGCCATTGTCTGTTAGAGCAACATCGCCATTAACATCAATAGTACCCGGTTCCAGACGTACTTGAACTGTGGTGGGGTCGCTTAGGGAAATGCTATCTATACTAACGGCACCGCTACCGTCGGCGCGACCGATAGTTACGCTGGCAAAACCATCTTGGAGATTGCTTATCTCCGAGGCGCTTAAATCTAGCACTGACTGCTGAGAGCTGACCGCTGACTGCTGAGAGCTTCCTATCGCAATAGCCAATCCGGGGCTAGCCGGTTGCAATATTAGGTTGCCTTGGCTGCTAACAGTTCCGCCCAGGTTTATTTCGTCGGCAGTTAGAGTTAAATCCTGTTGGCTTTGGGCGACGAGAGCCGAACCAAAAGAGAGCGTCCCCGTACCGGCGTTGAAACTATTGGCAAAACCGATCGCCGTTACATCCCCGCTAAAACTGATATCGCCGTTATTGGTAGTTATTGCTCCTCCCAGAAATACTTGGGAAGAGATCGCCGAGAGTCCAGTTAGAGGAGCTATCGACCCTACCGCTCCTGCCAAGCCGATGCGATCGCTGCCAGCGTTCAAACTAAGAGAATAGTTACCATCTATACTGCCTTCAACACCTATACCGCCATTATTAGTATCAATAGTCGCATCGGCCCCAAGGGTAACATTGCCACTGAGAAGAACATCGCCCCCCTGGCTCTCAATATTGGCATTCAGATTTAAAGCCGGAGCGGTCAGAGTCAGCGAGCCGTTATCCGTCAGGCTCGTATCTCCATTGAGTGCGATCGAACCCGGAGCAAAGGGCACTTGCACTGTCGTTGGGTCGCTCAGAGTAATGCTGTCAATAGTTACTGTCCCGCTGCCATCGTCCCGACCGATAGTTATGCTGCGAAATCCATCTTGGAGATTATTTATCTCGTCAGCAGTTAAATCAAAAGTTCCCGAGCTTTCCGCCGTCCCAGCGATCGCAATATTTCGGGAAGAGGTAGCCGGTTGCAGTACCAGGGAGCCGCCGCTGCTAATCGAACCGTTAAAATCTATTTCATCGGCAGTTAGGGTCAAATCTTGTTGGCTTAGCGCCGCGAGGCTAGAACCAAAAGATAGAGTTCCCTCCCCGGCGCTGAAGCTACCCCCCGAGCCGCTAACCGTAACGCTGCCGCTAAAATTTATATCTCCATTATTAGTTGCTACCGTCCCCGATATATCTGTCGAAGCCGCAGTAACCCTCAAGCTCGATAGAGGATTCGTTCCGCCTACAGCCCCGCCCAGTTGGACCTGGCCGCTGCCCGCGTTTAGAGTCAACTCTTGCCCGTTCGCACTGAGCGGAGTCGAAGTGGCACCGATCGCAGTCGAAGTGCCATCGATAGTACCGTTAATGGCAATACTGTTATTATTGCTATTAATAGTAACGTCGGCTCCCAAGCTGGTATTGCCATCTAACGTTGTCGAGCCATTGCTGCTTATATTGGCATTCAGGTTTAGGTTAGTAGCCCCGAGGCTTAGCTCGGAATTACTGGTAATATCTCCCAAAACCGATAGGCTGCCAGAAGGACTACGCACTGTTGTTGCGCTATCGAAAGTTACGTTTTCTACGGTTATATTGCCGCTGCCCGTAGCGCTGCCGATAGTTAGCGACTCAAACTGGTTGGAAATTTGGCTTATTTCGGCGGCACTGAGATCCAAGCCGCCGCTATTGCCCGTCCCCGCTACAGCTATATCCAAACTATCCGTAGCCGGTTGCAGCAATAAGTTACCAGTCCCGGTCAGAGCTGCGGCTAAATCTATTTCATCGGCGGTTAGGGTTAGGTCAAATGTTCCAGCATCAAGAGCATCGTTAAAAGTCAGACTACCAGTACCGGCATTTATCTCTGAATTTTCCTCGATGGTAACTGGCATATCGAAGGTCAGGTCGCTATCGACGCTTATGCTTCCTTTAAGATAAATATCCGACCCTTCAAGGGATAGACCGCTCAAGGGGTTGCTGCCTCCCGCCACATCTTCAAAGCGAATTCCTCCGCTTCCGGCATTGAGAGTTAGAGCTTGGCTGCCAGCCGAGGTGCTATTCAGGGTGCCAGTGAAAGTAATATCGCCGCCGCCCGCTCCCGTATCTAAACTAATATCGGTATTGAGAATTGCTTTGGAGCCAATAGTAATGTTTTCTCCCGCTGTGGAAATATTGGCTCCCAGGTTAACAGTTCCTCCGTCTATATCTATAGAGGCATTATCAGTTCCAGTTATAGCGCCATCTATATTGACCTCGCCCAAACCAGCGCGAATCCTTGTTGGGTCGCTCGTCGAAAAACTATTGACGCTGACCGTGCCGGTGCCGTCGGTTTGGCCGATGGTAATGGAGCTAAATCCTTCTTGAATTTGGCTCAGCTCTGTTGCAGTAATGTCCAGAGCTTGAGTATTGTTATCGGTTCCGGCAATAATGATATTTCCGGCTGAAGTCTTGGGCTGTATTTCCAAAGCTCCCGTACCGCTGACCGTATTGTTGATATCTATCTCATCGGCAACCAATCCCAATTGATGGCTGCCCGCGTTGAGGACATCGTTAAATTCTAACTCGCCATTTACCGCATTGAAGGTGCTATCTCCAAGGAGAGTAACTGGCATATTAAAGAGTAGTTTTTGCTCGATCGTGTCATTCGGTTGATTCGGGGGATTATTGTAGGTTGTAATTCCTCCGGCAACCCGCACCTCGGCGGCATTCATAGTCAAATTGCCCAAGGGTTCAAAGGCACCTACGGCTTTTTGAAACTCTATGAAACCCGTGGCGCTTAAAGTTAGGTTTTGATTGCCGTCTAGCAAGCCTTCAAAGATGATATTGCCACTCTTCGCAATAAACTCGACATCTTCCCGGAGCAGAACATCTTCGCTAAAGATAATGTCTCCACTGTCCTGTTGAAAACCCTCAAAAATTTCTACTAAGCCAGGAATGTTGCGAGTCAGCTTCCCATCGTCTAGAAGAGTTACAGCTCCGTTTATGCTGAGGGTGCCGCCATCCACTGGCGATCGCAGCCTTACTGGGTCGGAAAATGTCGCGGTCTCCATCGTAATAGCTCCATTCCCATCGGCGCGACCTATCGTAATTTCGGCAAAGCCATTTTGCAAAGCATCTACATCGCCGCTATTCAAATCCAGGGCAGCAGTAGTATCAGTAGCATTGGCAATATTAATGTCAAGAGTTGGAGTAGTTGGCTGTAGGGTCAGGATGCCGCTGCCGCTGACGGAGCTGCTGCCGCCATTCAAGTTAATTTCGTCGGCAGTTAGGGTTAGGTTATTGGTTCCGGCGCTCAAGCTAGAACCAAACTCAATCGTGCCGGTTCCCGCAGAAAAATCGCTATCTCCTCCATTTAGAGAAGCATTGGCATTAATTGTAATATTGCCGTTGTCAGTAGTAATTAGATTGGGCAAGCTAGCCGTACCGCCAGTTAGCGACAAACCTAAAAGGGGATTGTTTTGGCCGATATCGCCCCCCAGACTCACTTGGCCCGTCCCCGCATTCAGGGTGAGTAGGGGCGTTGGCGGAGCCTGCCCGGAGGGCATACGGCCGTTCGCCCCTACAGTGCCGTCAATTGTCCCGCCAATGTTAATATCGCCCCCGGCAGTTCCGGTGCTTATCATTGCATCGCTGCCCAAGGTTACTTTAGCATTGCCCAAGTCGATATTGCCCCCAGCCGAAATAATATTGGCATTCAGTTGGGCGCGATAGATTTCTAAAGTCAGGGAGCTATTGTCCGTCAGGTTAATCGTGCCATTGACAATTAAATTGTCCAGCAGACCGCCAGGTAGGGGAGAACGGAGAGTAACTGGGTCCGAGAAGCTGACGCCGCTACTATCTACAGTAATGGCACCGTTCCCGTCACTGCGGCCAATAATCAAGCTGCTAAAGCCATCCTGAATTTGACCCAATTCTGCACTGCTTAGTTCTAACGCTCCAGTCCCCGCATCGGTTCCTCCTAATTGAATCTCCCCGGAAGCACTTGCAGGTCGCAGCTCTAGGGTTCCCGTACCCGTAACGCTATTGCCGAAGTTGACTTCCCCAGCCGTTACGGTCAGGTTATGGCTGCCAGCGCTCAGACTATTGCCAAAGTTCGCCGTAGCGCTACCCACATCAAAACTGCTATCGCCAGTTAGATTCACTGGCATCGTAAAGTTTAAACTGCTATTGTCCGTGCTGATGCCTCCATTGGAATTCACGGCGCTGGCGGAGTTTATTGTTAAACCGCCTAAAGCCGTCATTGCTCCGGCTGCTGCTTGGAAATTTACTAAGCCGCTGCCTGCATTGAGGGTTAGGTTCTGGTTGCCGTCAACCTTGCCAGTAAAGGTAATATTTCCCAATCCCGAACTCGTATTCAGGCTGCTAGCTCCGCTTAGGGAGACTTCTCCATTCAGTAAAATATTTTGGTTGTCGGTGGCGATGCTGCCACTCAGGTCTATGGTTGGAGATTCTAGGGTTATAGAGGCATTGCCTATACCTGTAATAGAACCGTTTAGGGCTATGGAACCACCGGGAGACTGTATAGTTGTCGGTACGCTAAAAGTTCCTCCAGCTATGGTAGCCTTGCCGCTGCCATCCGATCGCCCAATCGTAAGACTTGCAAAACCATTTATCCGGCTAACTTCTGCAGCGGTTAAGTCCCAAGCCGAGGTTGCCCCCGTACCGCCAACTGCCAGAGCTTGGCCTGCATCGATTGGCTCCAAGCTCAGATTGCCCAAGCCAGCAAAAGTGTTGCCAATGTCCAGCTCGTCGGCCTTTAGAGTGATATCGCCAATTACCGTCACTAGGTCGTTATAACTTTGAGTGCCCGTAGTGGTTACGCTGCCATTTAGCTGAGTGCTTCCAAGCGCATCCGTCGTTAAGCTGGCTGAGTTAACGCTGCTATTAAACTTGGTCGTCCCGGAGCTGTTAGCAATTATATTGCCCAAAGCCGAGCTATTTCCCACCGCGCCAGTTACTGTAATTTTTCCCGTCCCGGCATCCAGGGTCAGGTCTTGAGCGATCGCACTGAGCGTAGTCGAACTGTCAACCGTGCCATTGAGGTCGATATTACCGCTGCCGCTGCCGGTGTTTAAACTAGCAGCATTGCCCAGGGTCGTATTCCCGTTAATCGCGATATTTTGGTTAGCAGTATCGATATTGGCGTTGAGATTAGTATTTCCTGCCAGGGTCACTGACGCATCTGAGGTTCCCGCAAGATTTCCATTTATGGCAATAGAGCCGCTAGGAGACTGAAGAGTAACTGGGTCTTTGAAGCTTGCTCCGCCGCTCTCGATAGAAATACTGCCGCTGCCGGAAGCGCTGCCAATAGTAATAGAGCTAAAACCATCGCCGAGATTGTTAATATCCGTGGCAGTCAGATCCAAAGCCGAGCCGCTATCGCTAGAGCCGCCAATCGAAATATTCTGACTCGCGCTAGCGGGTTCTATAGTTAGGCTGCCGCTACCGCTAACCGTGGAACCAAAGTTGACTTCGCCGCTAGTTAGCTGGATATTTCCTGCCGCTACGGTGCTGTCGAACTGAGTTGTCCCAGAGGTTGTCGCAGTTAGATTGCCCAAAGCTTGGCTATTTCCTACCGCGCCAGTTACTGTAATATTTCCCGTTCCGGCGTCCAGGGTTAGGTCTTGAGCGATCGCACTGAGCGTAGTCGAAGTGTCAACCGTGCCATTGAAACTTATATTGCCGCTGCCCGTGCCGGTGTTTAAACTAGCGGCATTGCCCAGAGTTGTATTGCCGTTAATCGCGATATCGCGATCGGCAGTAACAATATTTGCATTGAGAGTAGTATCTTTGTTTAAGGTAATTGACGCATCTCCAGTGCCGGTAATATTTCCATTTACCGCAATAGAACCGCCGCTAGGAGACTGAAGAGTAACTGGGTCCTGGAAGGTTGCTCCGCTGCTGTCAATGGAAATGGTTCCGCTGCTATCGGAGCGCCCGATAGTAATTGAGGCGAAGCCATCTACCAAGGTACTCAAATCCCCTGCGGTAATATCCAAAATTCCCGTTCCCGTATCGGCGCTGCCGCCAACAGTTATGTTAGCGCTGGGGGTCAGGGGTTGGATTTGGAGGTTGCCAGAGCTTTGGATTTGGGAAGTGCCGGTTATATCTATTTCGTCTGAAGTTAACGTGATGTTGCCGGTTGCGGTTGCCGAGGGATTGATGGAGCTGTCACTTAAGAGAATCCCCGGTTCGCCTGCTGCCCCAGTACCAGTTAGGGTAATATTGCCGCCGCCAGTGGATTCTATG
The DNA here is from genome assembly GCA_010672965.1 of Oscillatoria sp. SIO1A7. Classification (GTDB taxonomy): domain Bacteria; phylum Cyanobacteriota; class Cyanobacteriia; order Cyanobacteriales; family Laspinemataceae; genus SIO1A7. The sequence goes on along the minus strand of JAAHFN010000079.1, from coordinate 14,474 downwards.
GCAATGTTCCCAACGTCAATGCCTTCGTTGCTCGACCCAGATCCCGCGCCAGTCCCGTTTATACTAATCGAGCCATTTGTACGCACCGAGGCGAAATTGACCTCTACCCCGTCGTTGCCGTCGGTTCCCGAACCTCCGGTGCCGGTCAGGGTAATATTGCCGCCGCCAGTGGATTCTATGGTGCTGAGCTGAACGTCAATACCTTTGTTGTTCGACCCAGTTCCCGCGCCAGTCCCGGTTATACTAATCGAGCCGCTATTTGTACGCACGATCGATCTACGACCGAATATCGAGGCGGAATCGACCTCTACCCCGTCGTTGCCCTCGGTTCCCGAACCTCCGAAGCCGGTCAGGGTAATATTACCGCTGCCAGTGGATTCTATGGTGCTGTTGTTATCAACCAGAATGCCTTGGTTGCTCGACCCAATTCCCGAGCCAGTCCCGGTTATACTAATCGAGCCGCTGTTTGATTCTATGGTGCTGCTCTCAACGTCAATACCTTGGTTGTTCGACCCACCTCCCGCGCCAGTCCCGGTTATACTAATCGAGCCGCTATTTGATTCTATGGTGCTGCTGCTCACCTCAATACCTTCGTTGTTCGACCCAATTCCCGCGCCAGTCCCGTTTATACTAATCGAGCCGCTATTTGATTCTATGGTGCTGCTGCTCACCTCAATACCTTCGTTGTTCGACCCAATTCCCGCGCCAGTTCTAGTCATAGTAATAGAACCAGCTCCAGAATTAATCGTGCTGTTATTAATCTCAATGCCCTCAGCTCCAGAGCTACTTCCCGTGGCTGTAAAATTGCCTCCGTTTGTAGTAATGGTGGCTCCGGTAATACTAATTGCCCTTTCAGCTTCCAGTACCAGATTGAGCTTGTCGCTGCTGGAGATAATATTAGCGCCGCTATTAATATTGATGTGGCGGTCTGCATCCAGAGTTAGAGTTGCCTCGCCTCCCGCTGTTTTGCTAATCGCATCTGTGACGGTAATATCCCCATTTCCGCCAGAACCTAGACTAGCAGTGGTTACGGTGACGCTAGTGCCACCATTGAGAGATGCTTCAATTGTGGCAGGAGTTACGTTGGCGCTCCCTCCCCCTGCAAAAAAGATCCTGCCCCCAAAGACCGTAGCCGTGGTGCTGCCATTAGAAATAGTAATATCGCTCGGGTCGAGCAGCCATTCTCCAGGCTGACCGTTTATGGCAGAAGCATCTACGGAAGCAGAGCTACCTACATTCAGGTTAATTTTCCCGGAGGTTTCCACAAAGCCGCCATCTCCGCCAGTAAGTCCGCCCCGAGCGGAGATGGTGCCGTCAAAGAAGGTATTATTATCGGCCCAAACAATAACGCTGCCGCCATTTCCATTAGTCAGAGCATCGGCATTAATATTGCTGTCAGAACCGACAAAAGTATTAAGCGCAGTCGGCAAGCTGCCCTCACCTAGGCGATCGCCGCCAATAAATACCCTGCCGCCGCCGATCGCTCCCGAAGCATCGATATCTGCAGCTATTCCCAACTGCTGCCCGAAAATTCCTACGGTGGGGGCATCGGGAGACCGGGAGACCGGGGGACTTGGGGACTTGGGGACTTGGGGGCCGTTAAATGGAGGGACCGAGAGACCGGGGGACTGGGGGACTTGGGGGAGAGATGGGGAAGGATGCACAGTGCCCAATGCCCCATGCCCAATGCCCAATGCCCCATGCCCGGATACGTCTAAATTGCCAGCTACGATCGCAGTTCCAGCAGTAGTTGGCACATTATTCAGACTCGAACCGGCCAGAGTCACCGTGCCGTCGGAATTTACCGTTACCTGACTGGCGTGAGTTGAAGCGTTGTTAGTCAGCAGAGATGGTAGGTTTGTCGGCTGTTGTAGGGAAGCGAGGCCAGAATTGTCTATTTCCAAGCTCAATAGATGTCCCGGTTGTCCCAAAAGTATTGTGTTGGTTCCGGGTACTGCAGTTATAGTTATCTCGCCTCCCGGGGCTGTCAAAGTTCCAGCATTGAGTACGCTGCTGCCGGATAAACCCAAGGATTGCCCGGGATTAACCGTTAATTCCCCAAAATTGGCCAAAGCTCCGTTTAGCCCCGAAAAGGAAAAAGCCCGGGGCTCGCCCACTAAGGTCGCATAGTTATTGCTACCGCGAGCCGCAAACCATTGGTTGTCTCCCAACTTTATCCCATTAGCTGTCGTAGCGAAAAAGCTAGCGGGGACGTTCAGGCTAGCGTTTTGCCCGAAGACTATCCCCGAGGGATTCATTAAAAATAGATTGGGATTGCCGCCGCTGACTTGGATGAGACCATTAATAATAGATGGGTCGCCGCCGACTACCCTTCCTAAAATATTCCTTAGTTCTGGCGTTGCTAAGAAATTAGCGGTTTGATTTGCATCTAGGCCAAATTGCTCGAAGGAGTGAAATAGGTTAGCGCCTTCCGCACCCCCACGGCTGCCCCCAGTAATATCAAATTGGTTTCCGTTTTGCTGTACCTGGGTGCCGGTGCCGTCTAGAGCGGGGGTTATTGGTTGGGCGATCGCTTCATTTCCCGACGATACAGCTAGGATTAGCCCTGCTATTAGCGATAAACCGCTAGGGCTTTTGCCTTGATTTTTATTCTGGGACAATATTATATTTGCCGATTCTCTAAGTGTTGATTTCATGGGTTTTTGCTGGCATATGCTGGAGCTATGATGGCGACAGCGATGGCGACAGCGCGGATGGGGTAACGGATGGGTAAAGAGTCAGCGGAGGCTATTGTCGATAATCGCGTTATTTAGGGCGATCTCCTTAATATTGCAGTACCAAGACGGCTTAGGACAAAGGTTTTTTAGGGGCGTAGGGGCGTTGGCGGAGCCTGCCCCGCCAACGCCCCTACAGTTGTCCTAACCTGAGTCCGTAGTGCTATAGCTTCTGCTTCAAATTAGCCTATGCTAGAGAATTTGTCAATAGCAAGGCGTACTTATACTGCTAAAACTTGAGTAATTTTACGCAGTCTGGCACTGCCACTGTGTGGGGACTGTGGGAGGTGTGGGGACTGTGGGAGGTGTGGGGACTACGACGCGCACGAGAATTTCCCGTAGGACAGGCGTCCCGCCTGTCCCCTTCCCAGCTAGTTCCCAGCAAGGGACAGGCGGGACGCCTGTCCCTTGCTGGGCGAAGGGTTTCCAAATTGTCCGGTTATTTAACCGGATTCGATCTTAAATATTAGATGACGATTTTGGTGGAGAAAATGAGCAAACCTCTATTAGATCTAGAAAATCTGCGCATAGCCTATCCCGGGCAGGGGGACAAGCCAACTTGGGCAGTAGATGGGGTTTCTCTGAGCCTGGCTCCGGGGGAAAGATTGGGGCTGGTGGGAGAATCCGGCTGCGGCAAGTCAACTCTAGGTCGGGCGGTCATGCGATTGCTACCGTCCCAGACGAAGGTAGAAGGGCAGGCATATTTTCAGGGCAAGTCTATTTTTGACTTGAGAGCAGAAGCACTAAGACGCTTTAGAGGAGAAGCTATTGCCCTGATATTTCAAGACCCGATGACTCGCCTAGATCCGCTGATGACTATTGGCGAGCATTGTCTGGAAACTCTTTTGGCTCACCAGCCCCATCTGAGTCGCAAGGAAGCTAAAAAAATTGCCGTCCAAACTTTAGAGACAGTGAAGATACCGCCAGAGCGTTGGTCGCAATATCCTCACGAGTTTAGTGGCGGGATGCGACAGCGGGTGGCGATCGCTCTGGCTCTGCTCCTCGACCCAAAACTAATTGTCGCAGACGAACCGACGACGAGTCTGGACGTAACCGTATCCGCAGAGATTTTGCAAGAACTGACGCGACTTTGCCGCGATCGCGATATGGCGCTGCTATTAATTTCTCACGACTTGGCAATGGTGGGGGAATACTGCGATCGAATTGCCGTAATGTATGGCGGTCTTTTAGTCGAACTCGGCAAAACCGAAAGCGTTCTGCAAAATCCCCAGCACGAATATACGCGATCGCTCCTGCAAGCCGCCCTCCATATCCAAGCAGTCGATACTCAACCCGAATCTCCAGAATTAAAAATTAAAAATTCAGAAGCTGAAGCTAATAGCTCAAAACTCAAAACTCAAAACTCAAAACTCCCTAACCCTCTATTGTGCTTAGAAGAGTTACAGCAGTATTACAGTTTGGAGGTGAATTTTATAGAGCGGCTGTTTTTTGCCAAAAAAAGCCAAACTATTAAAGCGGTAGATGGGGTGAGCTTGGAGCTGTATCCGGGAGAAATCCTAGGTTTGGTGGGGGAATCCGGTTGCGGCAAAAGTACCCTATCGCGCACGGTTTTGCAGTTAGTTCGGCCGACCGGCGGCAAGGTAGAGTTTTTGGGACGAGATTTGACCAAACTCTCTAACCAATCCGTGCGCCAACTAAGGCGGCAAATGCAAATGGTTTTTCAAGACCCCCATGCTTGCCTGAATCCGATGATGACTGTAGGACAGAGCATTATCGATCCGCTCTTAATTCATCGCCTCGCTTCCCCGGCGGAGGCAAAAACTAAGGTGGAAAAAATGCTGGAACGAGTGGGGCTAACTCCGGTGGAAGATTACTACAATCGCTATCCAGGCCAGTTGTCTGGAGGTCAGCAACAACGGGTGGCGATCGCCCGCGCCCTGATAGTCAATCCCCAGCTCGTTATTTGCGACGAGCCGGTGAGCATGCTCGATGCTAGCGTCCAAACTCAGGTTCTGGAACTAATGCTAGAACTCAAAGAAGAATTCGACCTTACTTATTTATTTATTACTCACGACCTCTGGGTAGCGCGCTTTTTCTGCGATCGTATTGCGGTAATGAACTCCGGTCGCATCGTTGAAATCGGCCGCACCCACGATATTTTCACCAATCCCCAACACCCCTATACCCAAACTCTCCTAGCCGCAGCTCCCCTTTTGGCGAAAGCTTAGGAAGAGGCAGGGGGGCAGGGAGCAGGGGGCCTTAGAGAGCAGGGGAGCAGGGGGGCACGGAGCAGGGGTAGGTTTTTTACATAGGGGTAATTGATGTGAAAAGCGAATATCGGTTGATGGTGTAGGGGCGACAGCATTCCCCAGAAAAATTTTGCTAATAAAACAAATTTAAAAATTGGAATGCTTCGCCCTAGACATCTATGCAAGCTCTTCCCCTCTACCTCTTCTCCCCTGCCCCCTTCCCCCCGCCCCCTGCCCCCTGCCTCTTTCTATGCCCAATGCCCAATGCCCAATGCTCAATGCCCAGCATTGTAAACTTTTCTGTCATTTGGGATACAGTTTGCCCAGGTTGCGGTCAAAATAGATAAGTAAAATTCGAGGGATGGCATTGTTCTCATCCTAGGTAGCAGGGGAATGGCATTGCCGGAGCCCCTTTTGGTCTCTGAGAACGAGCCATTATTTTTGTTATGACTCCAGATGCGATCGAAGGTCTATACTTTGTCTTGATTGTGACGGCCTTTACCACAATCTACTGTCCGCTCTTGTGCTGGCTGCTAGCAGAAAAAACCAGCACCGCCTAAAGAGACGGAATTAAGCATTACAATAAGAATCAGATCCAGAAACCGGGCTTCTCGAAGAAGCCCGGTTTCTCATATGTTAAAGTTACTGTAGTAGAATTCGAGCCAAGGGCAGATGTCTAACTATAACGAAATTCTCCGGCAAGTCGAAAGCCTGAGCCCCGAGGAGCAAATACGACTTTTAGAAGATGTGGCAAAATTCATGCGACGCAGAGTGAACTTCACTCCCAAACCCAAGCGCAGCATTCTGGAACTAGAAGGATTGGGAAAGGAAGTCTGGGAAGGAATTGACGCACAAGAATATGTAGATCGGGAGCGAGGCAAATGGAATGGATAGATCGGCTAGAAGGACAAATAGTAGGTTTGGATACGGCACCGCTGATTTATTTTATTGAAGGACATCATATCTATGTAGATACAATGCGGCTGTTTTTCCGAGCGATGAACCGAGGAGATTTTACAGTTGTTACATCTATCTTAACCCTGGTTGAAACCCTGGTCTATCCACTGCGACAGGACAACATAACGCTAACGCAGCAATACAGAGATATCTTGTTTAATGGTGAGGGTTTAACGACTGTCGAAGTTTTTGAAGATATTGCTGAAACTGCTGCACGGCTTCGAGCAGATTATAATCTGAGAACGCCGGATGCTATTCAAATGGCTACGGCAATTCGTCGCGGGGCTTCATTTTTTCTAACTAATGATACCCGCTTGCCTTCTTTACCCGGTTTAGAGCTGTTAGTCTTAGACGAGTTGATTGGAGCTTAATAATATTGGAGGAGAAGATTAGGGTGTGTAGCCCAATGCCCAATGCCCAATGCCCAATGCCCAATGCCCCAATTTAATTTTCCAACAATACAAAAGCAACAGATTCCAAGCGCGCTAAAAATTCTTGTAGCTCGGCGATCGCTATTTCTGCGTTGGCATTGGGATGCTCTTCTAGCCACAGCTCTGCCAGAGATGCTAAGGATTGCGACCCATCCTGTAGAGCGAGCAAAGAGCGAATTTCTAAACCTTGCAGGGGAAAGGGAAATTCTCCAGTAGCGCTGAGGTAAGAGCCTAAGTCCAGAGATTGTTGCTGTTGGAGACTTGCTAATAATTTTTCTTTGACTTCGGGAAGAGAGAGCAACGGATGGAGGCGAAAGCGGAATTTTTGCCATTCTGCTAAAGAGCAGTCAGCTAGAGATATGTTCGCTCCTCTGGCTCCAGAGCGATCGCACCAAAAATCTAGCAGGCGATGAACGGGATGGAATAGTTCAAATAAATGCAGCCGTTCTTCCTCTGGCATTTCCGGCAAAGTAAAGGCTAGAAATGCTAAAGGGTCGTCGCTATCCTCGAATAAATCTAAAAATCGCCATTGCTGCTCGTTGACCATGCCGAGAAACTCCAGCCCTGCCTGCCGGATAGCCGCAAACATTTCGGGAATAGTGTAGCCGCGATCGCCCTGTAGTAGAAAATCCCGAATAATAAAACTTTTTTTCAGTTCCTCGGATTTATCTTCAGCCTGCTGCCAGGTTCGCACCTTCAGATCTACTTCTGCCTTGAGACTTTCCATAATTTCCAGAGCTATCCCAATTTCCAATGCCTCCGGGTTGCCCTCCATCAGACCGAGAATTTTTAAGCCAGCCTGAGCCCGGTATAAGGCAGCGCGCTGTAGGGAGCTGTGTAAATTAGCGCGGATAATGCCCTCTGGCTTTAGCACCGATTTCATCGCTTCGAGCCCGAGAGCCGGATCCGGCAAAAAAGATAGCACTTGGTCGCAATTAATATAGTCGAACTCTATCCCCAATTTGGCTAAATCTTCGATCGCTAGAGAGTGAAATTCTGCATTATCAAAGCCGTGGTACTGGAGGCGCTCTGCAGCCAAGGCCACGGATTTGGGGGAAAGGTCAACGCCGACGACCCGGGCTCCTGGATTGGCGGCAGCTAAAATCAAAGAAGTCCAACCCGTACCGCATCCGGCATCGAGAATGACTTTTTCTCTAGAGTCTATCGCTTGTCTTTTGGCCGAGTAGTAAATCGTAGCCAGGTTATGGACGAATAGTAAATTATCGTCCTCGCCAATTGGAGTTTCTATCGGTTTTTCTGGATAAGGGATAAAGTCATATTGCTCTCGGACTTTTTCCCAAATATCGTCGTTCATATTATTGAGGCTATTTTCCATCTTTGGGGTTTTTTTAGAACAATACCCTACGGCCAAACGTAGGGGCGTTTCATGTCGCCCACCCGAAACGGCCAGAAAGCCCCTACATCCCGGCAGTGCTGCGATCGGGCTGACTGCTGACAGCTAATCGCTTACTGCTATAAAGCTAAATCCTACAAATATTTTTTGATAAACCCCTCCATTGCTGCCATCATATCGTCAAAAAAGATGTTTTTGCCTTCCTGTGGTTCGCCGGTGGGAGAATAAACATTTTCGGCGAGGACGACGCCGGCATGGTCAACATTAAATTTCTTCTTCATTCTAAAGAATTCGGTTTTAGTTTCGCTTTGCGGATGGTTGCGCACCAGTAATTCAATTTCACTAATTCTGGCTGCGGCATCGGCTTCCGAATGAGCGGCAAAGACTGGCTGAGTGATATCGCTATATTTGGGTTTCCCCTGGCGATCGTAGTAATCATCTATTTGCTTAATACAATTGGATAGCTGAATTACGCCATTTTTGGGAATCCAGGCATATCGATAGGGATTGTTATCGTTGACTAGCTCTCCTTTTTTGTTTTCTTGAAATTTTTCGCCAACTCCTAGCAAAAAGGAAACTACGGGACTATCGACGCGGACGACGTTTTCTATAATATCGCCAAGATCGAGGGCGGCTGAAAATAAAAAGAGCGCTCCAGTTATATCCTGGGGAGCCATAATGGTATGATAGGTTCCCAGCAGTCCGCCGTTTGATAGGCCGCCAATGGAAACTTTCTGCCCTAGCTCTCGGGCGCAAGCCACGGCAAAGGCAACTTCATCTTGCCATTCTTTTACGTCCAGACTTTCCATTTTTTTCTCGGCTTCGTCAACTGAGTTGATGCTGTGCCCGGGCATCAAAGGCATGAGGACGTTAAATCCCAGCTCGTAGAATTTATTGCCGATCGCTGTCATAAAATAAGGAGAGTCGCTTAGGCCATGTATTAAAATGACCGCATTCTCTACGGTTGTTTCGCCCTCTTGTAGCATAATTCTCGGTTCGTTTCCGGGGCGAATTGTTCCAGAATCGATGAGAGGTTGGTAATGTTCCTGCCAAGATTGAAACCCTGGATTCATAAGATCGGCTCCTTAGCTTAACTGCAAAATGAGAAATTGCCAAACGAAGACTTGACTGCTACTCATATATATAGTCTAAATGAGTCATGCGATCTAGAGGTCCCCGCGCCGCCCCGGTTGGTGTGGGGCGATATATGCTCGGCAAGTGTAGGGGCGATTTCGCGCGATCGCCCCTCCCCTAACTAACATTACTCTCTCAAACTCAAAACTCAAAACTAAAAACTGAGAACTGGTATTTGAACCTTTTGTTTTGTGCCCCGGTCTAAACGGGCAGCAATCTTGGTTAATGGGGGCCCACAGGTGTTAGCCGTGCCAATTGATGTATCAATCCAGGAACGCCCCGATCGCGAACTGGTGGAACGCTCTTTGAAGGGCGATCGCCACAGCTTTCGGCAACTGTACCGGCGCTATGAAGGAAAAGTCAGGTCAACGCTCTACCAATTGTGCGGTTCCGACGGGCTGGACGATTTAGTCCAAGAGGCTTTCTTGAGGGTCTGGAAGGGGCTGCCCAAATTCAAAAGAAAAGCGCGATTTTCTACCTGGCTCTATCGCATCACTTGGAACGTGGCTGCCGACCGGCGACAGGCATTTGCTAAGGAGCGATCCAAAATTATCGGATTAGTCGCCTCCCCAGAAAATGGGAGCGATCGCCCAAGGCAGCCCGCCGAACTACCAGACCCTTCTAGCAACTCCGGCCAAGCGCTGATGCACTTACATTATCAAGACTTAGTGCAGCGCGGATTAGCTGGGCTGAGCCTAGAGCATCGCAGCGTGCTGGTTCTTCACGACCTAGAAGATCTGCCCCAAAAAGAAATTGCCGAAATCTTGGAAGTGCCATTGGGAACTGTCAAGTCTCGCCTGCATCATGCTAGAGCTGGAATGCGGAAATTTTTACAGCAGGAGGGAGTGCAATTATGAGCAAGCTTTCCCCAGAAGAATATAAGGAAGACCGAGCCTTAGTCGATTTTCTGCGCCAAAATCGCCCAGAAGCTCCTGTTGCCCCAGAGGCTTTGGAAGCAAGAATTATGGCAGCGATCGCCCGGGAAGAAGAATCGCCAGAAGAAAACCCGCAGCAAGAAAACTCGCAGCAAGAAAATTACCCCTCGACCAAAAAAGTCGGGAAAGTCTTGCCATTTCGACGCCGCTTGTGGATGCTTCCTTCGGCAGTTGCTGCTGGTTTGGCGATCGCGGCTGGAGCTGACATCCTCCTGGCTCCCCCAGAACCGACAAGAGCGGAACTGGCCAGATTGGAAGCATATATGGAAAGCACTTGGGATAGCGTTTTGGCCGAAATCGACCCCATCGAATCAGAATCGGATTGGTTTTTTGCACCAGAGGCTTCCATTGAATAGTTTTAAGTTTTAAGTTTTGAGTTTTGAGTTTTGACTTGCAACTTTTAAGCTAACAACTCAAAGCTCCTTCTAAAAACCCTACACCCTACACCCCACACCCTTCCCTTAAGAGGTAATTGCCATGTTATTACGTCGCATTTCTATTTTAGCCGCTCTCATGCTCGGTTGCAGTAGCGCGGCTGCTTACGCCTTTCCCAATCCTTTGCCCAACCAAATTATTGCCCAAAGTCCAGGAGGTCGCGGACAAAGGGGCGGGCCGGGGAGCGGTGGAGCTAGATTGATGGAAGAGTTGAATCTCACTGCCGAGCAAAGGCAAGAAATACAAGAGATTCGCAATCAGTATCAAGACCAACTCCAAGGTCGGTATCAAGAACTGCGCCAAGCCCAAGACCAGTTGCGCGAGTTGATGGTTGGCATTGCCTCCGATGGCGATCTGCGCGGCCAACACCAGAGAGTTTTAGGCTTGCGCCAAGGTATGGCCGAGTTGTACTTCGACCAAATGTTAGAAATCCGAGCGGTTCTTACTGAAGAACAACGTCAGGAGTTTTCCCAACTGATGCAACAGCGCCGCCAAGAGATGCTCGATCGCAAAGGTCGCAGGGGCGGTAATTCCCGGTAATATAGCAGTTTTCAAATAAGTGTAATGCGCTTCGCGGGTTGGAGCTGTAGGGGCGATATAGCGTTTCTCAAATAAGTGTAATAAAGGATCGGGTCCTAGAAACGTAGGGGCGACAGCATCCCTTCGACAATCTCGGGGCTCCTAACGGCAACCTCATATTGGGATGCTTCGCCCCAGACACCTCACATCAATTTGAGAACCGCTATAGCATCCCCGCACCTATCTCCGCTCTAGAACGGCAATCTCTGTATTGGGATGCTTCGCTCCAGACAACATTTGAGAAACGCTATATAGCAGTCAGCAGTCAGCTCTCAGCAGTCAGCTTGAACGCACGAGTATTGTCGTTAGTAGCAAGGAGCAAACAATGAGATTCGCCCCAATGCCTTTAGCTATGAAATTCCCCCACACAAGAGCACCCTACACCCCACACCCTAGCCTTTAGATAGCGGGAATAATTGCGGGAACAATTGCGGGAATAATCGCGATCGCCCCAATGCCTTTAGCTATGAAATTCCCCCACACAAGAGCACCTACAGCCCACACCCTAGCCTTTAGCGCAGCAACTGCAAAAAAATAAATTATAAACAATGAACCTTTTTGGCAGTTGCTCGGTCTAAACTATCAAGAATGAATCGAAATAACAAAAATCGCAATTTAGAGGTACTTGTTATGTTATTACGTCGCCTTTCTGCCCTAGCCGTTTTAACCATAGCTCTCGGTGGTGCTGGAGCAGCTTATGCAGCAGTTCCCGATTCGCCGAATGCTATAGTTGCCCAACGTCAAGGGGGACGTGAAGGGCGGGGTCGCCGAGGTGGTGGAGAGCTACGAGGAATAGAGCGGCTCAATCTCTCTTCGGAGCAACGCGAGGAAATCGAAGCTATTCGCAACCAGTACCAAGAGGAAACGCAAGACCTGCGTCAGGAAATGCGCGATGCCAAACAGCAATTGCAGCAGCTAATGTCCAGTAATGCTTCCGATGGCGAGCTTCGTTCCCAACATAACCGAGTGATTGATTTACACCAAGAAATGGCACAAACGCGCTTCGAGCAAATGTTAGAAATCCGAAGCGTATTGACCCCGGAGCAGCGGGAACAATGGGCCGAGCAAATGCAACAGCGTCGGCAAGGGGGTCGCCGCAACCGGCGCAGAAATGGACGCGGCGACAACGGTGACAATGGCAATTAAGAATTGGTCGCAGAGATATTGGTATATAAGAATAGAGAATAATTTCTAATTTTGTCTCTGCCCGAGCTTGCAGCGTCTCTCGGTTTAATGCAATATTGCATTAAACCGATTTTTTTTTACCTATACCGAGACTTGATATATAGCAGTAAGCTTTCAGCTTTCAGCAGTCAGCAGGAGATCGGGAATATTATCGGCTGAAAGCCTTATAGTGACTGCACTTGAAAATCGTACATCTATTTGAGAACCGCTGTAGTAACGACAAAGGCTGACTGCTGACAGCTGATTGCTTAAGAGACTTGATATATAGCAGTAAGCTTTCAGCTTTCAGCAGTCAGCAAGATATCGGGAATATTATCGGCTGAAAGCCTTATAGTGACTGCACTTGAAAATCGTACATCTATTTGAGAACCGCTGTAGTAACGACAAAGGCTGACTGCTGACAGCTGATTGCTTAAGAGACTTGATATA
>JAAHFN010000079.1:0-2080 GCA_010672965.1 Oscillatoria sp. SIO1A7 | reverse complement strand
ATCGGGAATATTATCGGCTGAAAGCCTTATAGTGACTGCACTTGAAAATCGTACATCTATTTGAGAACCGCTGTAGTAACGACAAAGGCTGACTGCTGACAGCTGATTGCTTAAGAGACTTGATATATAGCAGTAAGCTTTCAGCTTTCAGCAGTCAGCAGGAGATCGGGAATATTATCGGCTGAAAGCCTTATAGTGACTGCACTTGAAAATCGTACATCTATTTGAGAACCGCTGTAGTAACGACAAAGGCTGACTGCTGACAGCTGATTGCTTAAGAGACTTGATATATAGCAGTAAGCTTTCAGCTTTCAGCAGTCAGCAAGATATCGGGAATATTATCGGCTGAAAGCCTTATAGTGACTGCACTTGAAAATCGTACATCTATTTGAGAACCGCTGTAGTAACGACAAAGGCTGATGGCTGACTGCTGATTGCTTAATGCCTATATGACTAATTCCCTGCCGCCCAACGGGATACCTCTGCCGATTCTCGCAGTCCGGAAATCGCGTCAGCAACGGCACGACCGACGGCGGCTCCAAATTTAAAGCCGTGACCGGAATTCCCAGAGAGCTACGAAACGGTCCTATTCAAAAAACGATCGCTCTGGGTATATGGAACACAAGCTTTTAAAGAAAAACGGAAAATGGATCTGCGAGGTTTGCCGTCAGCAGTGGAAGGGTAAGCCAAGAGCTGCTTGCCCTGGAATTCCAGTCCGCGAGTCATTTTCGCCGAGTCAAAGGCTCAGTCTCAAAACAGAGTACGAGCTAGCAGACAAGAACCTAAGACCTACTGGAGCCCCGGCTGCTTGTTTCCGCTGCAATAGCCGGTGGGACTTACTTTACTGGGAGTCTGAAACCGAATTTGTCGAACCGAACCTGCCCAGGATTTATTCTTGGGAAAATCGACCTCAAAATTTATGCACTTCCTATAAACTGTACAAGTACAACCGAAGGCCGGAAAGGCCGCTAGGCTGCATCCGGCACAACGGTTCATGGATTTTTCTTTACGACTTAGAGCAGTGCCCGATTGACGACCCCTCGCTACCCCCTTACTGCGAGTACGGGGCTGCCCCGAAGCTGAAGACTCGATCGCAGCTTAAAAAGCAGAACTTAGCTCCAGGCGATGCCCAGCCTCGGGGGTTCTTTCGCAGCTGGGACAAAAGGTATGAGGACTGGGACACCATACTGCTTTGGCACCCGGACGACTGCCAGTGGGAGCCCCCAGACTCCTTCATTTGCAAAGCCACTTTGCGATCGCGTTATTTGCTTTCGGAAAGTTGGATAAGAAGGCTGGGCGAACCTGACAAGTACACCTCCAACCCACACCACGAGTACTTTGCTCCAATGCATTTATACTCTCGCCAGCGAGTCGAAGCGTTTTTGGCGGAAAACGTTGAAGAGTATTGTGGATGGCTGGATAAGAGAGAAGGATATGTAGCCATTTTTGAAGCTAACAGAGAGGCAATAGAAGAAGGGCGCGATCGCTACCTGGAGGCCAGGAAAAGGCGATCGCTACAACAACGCGACTGTTTGAAATGCGCCTCTGGCTGCGCGACCTCTCAAGGGTTTCTTTGCGCAGTTCATCCTCTTGGCCTTGAAGACTGGCAAATTCCCTGCGTTGATTTTTGTTTGAAGAACTAGTTATGAGTTGTCCGTTTGGCTTGGAAAGCTGCAAGCACCCGTATTATTGCAGTTACGTCGAATTTGAAGCTTTTCATTTAAGCTGGCCTTTGCCGCTTTGCATAAGTGAGGGGCACGCCCAGGTAGTTCGTCCAAATCGTTTTTCCTTTAGAAAGTCTGTTTTCATCGGAGTTTGCGGCGAAGAGCAGGTTTATGCCTGCAAGCTTCCTAGCGGAACTTATCGTGAAGTGGACGAAGGGTGGCATGAAGGCTACGACGAACATGGAGTTTGGGAAGAGTTTGAAGTGCATAGCGTTCGTGATTGTATTGCCAGGGTAAACGCATCTAAATTAATTTTAATTTCCTTACGAACCCTTGCATAGATGTTAATCGAAAAATAATAGAGATAGTCGAGGGAAGCCAGCTAAAACAATATTTAATTTTTGCTTTAATTGTAA
>JAAHFN010000078.1 GCA_010672965.1 Oscillatoria sp. SIO1A7 | reverse complement strand
GTGCCCCCGTGCCCGCCCCGGCCGCCTAGACCAACCGGGGCGGGCACGGGGGCACCGCCCCTACGGTATTTATGGGCGATTAGCCGGATTCGATCTAATATCATGTCGGTTTGAATGCCCCAAAAAAAAGTCAAGTTCTGCGTAGGACGGGCGTCCCGCCTGTCCTAAGGGCGGGGGGGACTTTCCGGAAGCCCGTCCTACGGGAGATTCTAAATTTTTTCTGTGGGTATTTAACCTGACTTGATCTAACTATATCTCTTGCTTTTTTAATAAAAATCCCTAAAAATCCCCCCAACTCCCCTTTGAAAGGGTGTGGTTGGGGGGATTTATGCAAGAAGTCTAATAAAGCGCGTCTTCAATACAGAAAGTCACCTAAGGATTCTCTGGTTCGGGCTTGCCTTTGGATTTAGTCTCAGACTTAGATTTAGTCTCAGACTTAGATTTGGTCTGAGACTTAGCTTTGGTCTGAGACTTAGCTGTGGTCTGAGACTTAGCTTTGGTCTGAGACTTGGCCTTAGATTTGGTCTGAGACTTAGCTTTAGATTTGGTCTGAGACCTAGCTTTAGGTGTTTCTTGAGGCTTGGTCTCAAACATCACCTCAGAAGTCCTCTCAGGCTTCAGCTCAGATTTTTCGTCGTCATCCTCCTCGTCGTCAATATCTTCTCCAGCCAACTTCCTGTGAAGCCTGTCTATCTTAGACATGGCTTCTTTGTAGCCATTTTTATCGCCTCGTTCCGAGTAAGACTGCGCCGCCAGCTCAAAATCTGCGATCGCTGCTTCAATATCTTCGAGTTGATTGTAAGCCACCGCTCGGTTATAGAATGCTTCGGCAAAGTTGGGCTGAATCCGCAGGGCTTCGGTATATTCTTTAATACCTCCCTCGAAATCTTCCATTTTAATCTTGGCCAAACCTAGGTTATAGAAGGTAACCGGGTTCTGCGGATTAAGCTCTACAGACCTTTGCCAGTCCCCGATCGCTCGCTCGTACTGCTCCAGAACCGCAAAGGAAACGCCTCGGTTATAGTAAGCATCAGCATAATCGGGATTCAGGCGAATTGCCTCATCGTAATCTTCCAGGGAGTCGTTGGCATCTCCGAGTTCCCGGCGCACGCAACCTCGGTTATTGTAGGCAGCAGCAAACTCAATATTGATATCGAGAGCGCTATTGTAATCTGCCAGAGCGGCCTCATAGTTTTTCAAAGCCGAGTAAACGCAGCCCCGCTCGTTGTAGGCATCGGCATTGTTTTTATTTTGGTCTAGCTCCAGATTAAAGTCTTCCAGAGCGCTGGCATAGTCTTTCATAGCCAGATAGGCTTTACCCCGGTGGTAGTAGAGCAGGGACTGGGTGGGATTGCGATCGAGTTCCGTATCAAAATCGTCAATCGAGGCTTCATAATCTCCCATCGCCAGACGTGCTTTGCCGCGCCGGTAATAGACTTCATTCACTGAGGGATTGATTTTCAGAGCTTCGGTAAAGTCTTCTATAGCCTTGTCATAATCTCCCAGAGCTGATAGCCCCGTTCCTCGGTTAACAATGGCCAGGAAGTTTTTGGGAGATAGCTCGATGACCCGGCTGTAATCTTCAACAGCCCCTTCATAGTCGGCCACGCGATAGCGAATAGCGGCTCGATTGGTGCAATTGGTAATGTCGTTGGGATGAATATTGAGAACTTCGGTGTAATCTTCTATGGCTGCGGGGAGGTCTTCCTTGGCAACATGGGCCGTTCCCCTGCAAGCATAAATCCGTGCCATCCCATCTTTATCTGTAGGACGACAGAGCTTGAGGGCGCGATCGTAATCTTCAATAGCTTTATCGTACTCCTGGAGGTGATGATAAGCTACTGCCCGGTTGTGGTAGGTATAGGCAAACCTCGGTTGTAACTCGATCGCTTCGGAATAATCGGCGATCGCACCTTGATAGTCTCCCTTACTCAGGCGCAGATTGCCTCGTTCTGCATAGCTTGAGGCTCTTTGTGGATTGGCAGCAGTAATTTTCGTCAAACATTCCTCCGCCTTATCGTATTCCTTTATAGACTCATACTCTTTGGCCGCCTTATCCCACTGCTGCTTCCTCTGATATTCCATCGCCTTGCATTCAACTGCCTTCTTAGCATTCCCCGCTATCTCATATTGTTCCGCCGCCCTCATCCATTGTTTTTGTTCTTCGTACTCCGCCGCTAGAATCGTGGCCTTCTTTTGTTCGTTATTGCTCTTGAGCCAGCAACGCTTCGCCTGTAGCATATCGCCAACCTCTTCCCATTTCTCGGCAGCCTCCTCCCAGAGAGATTCTGCTTCCAGAGCATGAATACTGGCAACCTCTTGCTTGGTCGCTTCATTTGTTTTCGCCCAGCATTCTGCAGCTTGTCGCCACTGCTGCCCTTTTTCATACAGCCCCGCTGCCGTTTCCCAATCTTCTAACTCGGCAAACAATTCCGCAGCTTGGAGGTACTTCCTTTGCTGGACGAGGCTGTAAGCATAAGCCTTCTCCCGCAACAGATTGTCTCCTGCCTTCTCAAAGCATTCTATTGCTTGGCGATAAAACTCCGCCTTCAAATAGTACAAACCCCGTTCCCGCCAACTTTCCACCGTCGGCGCTATGCGATCCTGCTTCACCAGCTCCGGACTCAAGGGCAATACAGAATCGGACAATTCTGGCTCGCTCCACAATTCAGAAATATTAGACTCCCAGACATTCAAAATCCGCCTAGCTCGGGTCACCGCCACATAAATCAGGTTCATTTCTAGCTGGAGCTGGGGCATATCTTTAGGAGACACCGTTGCATTCCGAAACAATTTTTCCCAGACTTTATCGGCCACTTGGAAAAATTCCATCAAGAAAACCGTATCAAATTCCAGCCCCTTGGCTTCCTCAATCGTAAACACCAGGCTAGATTGGAACGACTTGCTGAAGTTGTCCTTATCCTCATCGGTTCTCACCAAAATGGCATCCCCTGGGTTTAATTCTTCTATAGTCGCCTTCAACTCATCGGGGGGAGCTGCAATTAAGCGGGCAGGTTCTCCATGACCTATCCCGGGCTGGGAAACGTTGCCCACGGGCACTTTCAGCATTCTCGCTCGCACGGCTAGCAATTGATTGGCTAAATTAACCAAACTGCCGACACTGCGGAAGTTAAAGGACAAAGTTTTTTCGACTACATCTTGCTGGGTTCGATAGAATTTTTCTTTTAGTTCTTCCCAGCGGAAGCCGCTGGGGCTGATGGCCTGATGCAAGTCCCCAGCAAAAAAGAAATAGCCTTCCGGTGCAGATAACTTCAGCAACATCTCTAGATGGATTTCGGTAAAAT
Source organism: Oscillatoria sp. SIO1A7 (assembly GCA_010672965.1). Classification (GTDB taxonomy): domain Bacteria; phylum Cyanobacteriota; class Cyanobacteriia; order Cyanobacteriales; family Laspinemataceae; genus SIO1A7. The sequence goes on along the minus strand of JAAHFN010000078.1, from coordinate 27,143 downwards.
CCTGCACCTCATCGCAGACAATTAACTCATAGCGCTCTCCGGCCTTATTCCCTATAGAGTTTAAAACCTTGCGTGCTAAGTCTATTTCATCGAAGCGTCCGTCCCGCTTCAGTTTTTCCTGATACCACGCGGCCAGCTTATAGACTTCCCGCCGCTGGGTTTTGGGAATGACGGTGGAGCGCTTTTTCCCTAAGTTCTCATATTCTTTTTTGGCTAGAATATCTTTCCCCGGGGAGATTTGAGCCCCTTTAATGATGCTGCGAATTTCATCCCAGACTAGGGCTGTGGGATATTCTTTTCGTTTGGGATGACCCCGGTACATTTCCCAAAATGCCAAGAAAGTCACTTCATCTTCGAGCCGGTAAGATTCTCCTGCCTCCTGAAGTATTTCGAGGCATAAATCCCGCATTGTTTTAAACTCGAATAAGTTCGCTAGTTCTCGCTTGCTCGTTCCTAGCAGTTGGTAGAATTGCTCTCGGGCATTTTTGACTAATAACGGGTTATAGGCTACATAGAGTCGATTTAGCGATCGCTCTTCTTGGAGGCTTTGCAACAGTCTGTAAAGGCCAACAGTAGTTTTTCCCGTACCAGCAGAACCAGACAGCAGCAGGTTTCCTGGCAGTTTCACCAGCTCGTATTCTTCTGGAGTTAATTTTAGAGGTAGATTGGCGTCGTTGCGAACTATTGCTTCGCGCCATTGCTCTTCCGTTTCCAGGATTTGCCATTGAATGTTGCTCAGCAGCTCGTCGCTGAAGCCTACCTCAATAGTCCAATCTTCCTTTTCCGCCGCCTCTAGAGCCGATTGTTCCTCTATATCCAGATTGTCGCGATCGCTTTCCAAGCTGCCAATCGACTCGACTTCCCGAGCATCCAGCCATTCTGCGTCGGGGCTTTGGTTTCTGGAGCGCGCCCGTCGCGATACGTCATCGTGGTCCAAACATATATCTTGAATGGCCAAATAGATTTGCGCGTTTCCCGTATTTGGTTCCCGCGATTTTTCGTAGGTAAATATCAACCTACTGGCAGAATTTATCCTTGCTTCCCAAACTCGCTTAGACACGCCTTGCAGCTTTTTGACCCGCAAGCCACTATCGAATTGCTGCACCCTAAGTTTTTGGATGCAGTTCCAAACGCGATCGTGAAGGCCATTTTCCGGAATGGTTCGTAAGAAATCAACAATTTCTGGATGTAAGACAGCAGGGAGTGCCATAGCAGTCATTGAGTCGTATTTTACATTGCTTGCGTGGATTGGGCTTAGGTTCGAGCCAGTTAGTCCAGTCCACTTGTGAGTCGCGAACGGGACTTACGCATATAATTTGTAGGGTGCTACAGAAGCACGCCCGCGCTAAATATACTCTTAGATCTGGCAATTTGCGTAAGTCCTAATGAAATAAGTTGCTTGAGATGACTAGAATCGCGAGGCTTAGGCTATCTATCTCCAAAAGGGCCGTATTTTCCGCTTTATTAGTGCTATTTCCTATCTACTTGACCCTCGGACCTCTGTTTAGTTTCTCAAAATCGCATATTGTACCTTATTCTTCCCCAAGCCAACTAAATTTAGACGCAGATCGCGCAGATCGATTGAAGTTGGGTTTTTTTGAAGATATGGCCTCAAATAAAGGGTAAAATCGGCTAAAAAACATATATTATCATTATTACCTTCCATTTTCTCAACTGTCATCCGTCACTTGGCGGACTCGGTAATTTCGGAGTAGGCAAGGGAATCTCCGGCATTGTACCTTTGTTTGCCCCGGACCAAAGCAGTTCCCGGATCGCGGTTTTCACTGAAATTATACCAACTTCACATCCGTAATTACTTCGTCCCTTCCTAGAATATAGCTAGGATACAGGGGGACAAGGGGACTTGGAGACAGGGGGACAAGGGGACCGGAAACAAGGTTAAGAATTTCAGCCAGAACGGGAAAAAGAGCGATCGCCGCATATAGCACAAAGCCATGTTGAGGGCAACTTAAGGTTCCCAAAGCTACGCTCCGCAATGCTTGTGCTGACTGCTGACTGCTGATAGCTATATAGGAGCGTTTCATGTCGCGAAGCGAAACGCCCCTACGCTATTGTTCGCCGTTGACCCCCTCGGATGCCTCTCCCCCAGAGCCTGGGCACGGGCGCTTTTTGTAGTAGTGCATTGCTCACCCAGACGCTATCTGTAGCCCTCGAAATCCAGATTGGCGTAAGTCCTAGCAATTTTTTCTGATTAGGACTTACGCAACGGCACTACGGGGAGGGGCGAGAGCAACGCTCTCCCTTCGGTGCGCGGGGGGATTGCCCCTACAAATACGCTTATATGGACAGGCAAGCGTAAGTCCTGCTGATGTCCAATGCCCAATACCCAATGCTTATGGGCCCAATTCTGTTTTGACAGCGCGAGGGTGGGCAGTCATCTACTTGGCTGGCCTAGGAGCAAATATAGAAAAGGCTGTATCCAAAACTACAAAAAAATTTAGCATGGTGGTGGTAGTAAGGTACGATGCGAGTTAAAAGATAATCGGAAGCAAAGCGTGAGGAGGTTAAGACCTTGAAAAAGGTAGAAGCAATTATTAGGCCCTTCAAACTAGACGAGGTAAAAATCGCCCTTGTCAATGGTGGAATCGTCGGCATGACCGTTTCTGAGGTCCGAGGCTTTGGTCGTCAGAAAGGCCAAACCGAGCGCTATCGAGGTTCCGAATACACTGTTGAATTTCTACAAAAGCTCAAGGTAGAAATTGTCGTCGAAGACGAGAGCGTTGATAAAGTTGTGGAAGAACTCATCAAAGCAGCTCGTACTGGCGAAATCGGCGATGGCAAAATTTTCGTCAGTCCCGTAGAGGAAATTATACGAATTCGCACTGGCGAGAGAGGCGATCAAGCCGTTTAAGGCGCAAGGCACGCGATTTATCGGCGATCGCGAGTCCTAGTTTTCTTCCTTGTCATCCTGCTGTATTTGCGACTGCATCGAGCGACTATGCGTAAACCTTAAAAAAAATCTAGCTTGGCGATGGTAGCAAGGTACGATGCGAGTTAAAACAAACTCTATAAACAAAGCGTAAGGAGTCAAGAGCTTGAAAAAAGTAGAAGCAATAATTCGGCCCTTCAAACTAGACGATGTAAAAATCGCCCTAGTTAATGCTGAAATCGTCGGCATGACTGTTTCAGAGGTCAGAGGTTTTGGGCGTCAGAAAGGCCAAAAGGAGGTCTATAGAGGTTCCCAGTACACTGTTGAATTTCTGCAAAAGCTCAAGGTGGAAATCGTCGTCGAGGACGATAAAGTCGATCTGGTTGTGGAGAAACTCATCGCTGCCGCACGCACGGATAAAATAGGCGATGGCAAAATTTTCATCAGCCCTGTAAATCAAACTGTCAGAATTCGTACCGGAGAAAAAGATGGCGAAGCTGTCTAGGATGCCAGCATAGGCAGGGGGGCAGGGGGGCAGGGAGCAGGGGAAACCGGGGGACATGGAAAGGGGGGACATGGAAAGGGGGGACTCAGAGACCAGCTTTCCCTTGTCCCCTTATCCCCTGCCTAGGGTGTTGACTCTGTGGGGGAAACGCAAAGGGGGTTTTCTAGCAATTTTTGCCTGCCCTTCAGAGGGGGCTCTTATCGTTACATTCAAAGGGTTTTGGAACTTCCGCACGCCCGCGATCGCGCCAATCTCGTCAACAGCGTCAACAGAGTGAAAAAGCTACAGAGTCAACACCCTACCCCCTGCCCCCCTGCCCCCCTGCCCTTACCTGTCAAGCTAAATCTATCTTTGATTTCTCCGGAAAGGAAGCGATCGTCGACAACAGGAATATCACCATAAGGCTTCCAATACCAAGCCCGGTCATCATAGTCTATTTGATTATAAGTAACACCAATTGTCCCACCCAAACCATCAGGTACTTCTACTGTTTGACCAAATCCTGGATACCTATAGCCTTTGGTATTCCAAAATGTCAGATTTATCTTACTAGCGATTTCAGACGCACTCCTTTTTTGTAGTATAAATTATTATTGTTTTTTATAAAGTTATTATTTTTTATAATAAAGCGATAGAAAATAAATCGAATCCAGTTAATTAGCCACAGAAAAAATAAATACGATAAGCCTTTGCCCTGTCTCATCAGGTGCGATCGTTCTATTATAATAATTGCCCAATTGGGACTAATATTTGAAATAGGTTTGCCATCAGATATAGTCTGATGGCAAACCCAAAAATATGCTCGCTCTAGCAAATCTTTATCGATTCAGAGCTTATCTAGCTGACCTAGCTGAGAACATAGTTATAGGCAGGTTGTGCGGTTTGTCCGCCGGATATTTCAAACAACTGAGCATAAATTTGCGCAGTATTGTGTTGATTTTCTACGGTCACCATTTCAGTAACCAGTTGATTATTTTGCCAGAAACCCAAAATAATCAGAGCATATTGTTTCCCATTAATCACCACAGTTTCACGGGACTGGGCATTTTCCACCAATACCACATCTGGGCAAGGAGGCATCATCCCTGGTGTGGCCGGACAAGTTCCATTGAATCCTTCATTAGCAGTTTCGATGTGACGGAAATTAAAGCTAAACTGAACATTGACCCCAGAAATATTCAGAGTGACCGCTAGGTTAGCTGACACAATGCTCGAGCCAATAATTGGGTAGTTAAAGTGAGTGAAGCTACCCAACATAAAAGCAGAACCGTTAAGAACCACAGAAACCGAACTAACCCCATCAAAGCGGTAAGAACTCTGGAATCCTTGGTAATAGGGAATTCCCCAGCTCACTTGATTGGTGGCAACTCCATTAAGATAGTTGCCACCCGTGCCCTCCTCAATGATATTGGACCAAATTCCGTAACTGTTGATACTTAAAACTAAGGCTTGTCCGGGAATAAACCCACCGGGTTGTCCGGGAATAACTGTTGGCGGCTGTCCGGGAATAACTCCACCGGGCTGTCCGGGAATAACTGTTGGCGGCTGTCCGGGAATAACTCCACCGGGCTGTCCGGGAATCACCGTTGGCGGCTGTCCGGGAATAACTCCACCGGGCTGTCCGGGAATAACTGTTGGCGGTTGTCCGGGAATAACTGTTGGCGGTTGTCCGGGAATCACCGTTGGCGGCTGTCCGGGAATAACTCCACCGGGCTGTCCGGGAATAACTGTTGGCGGTTGTCCGGGAATCACCGTTGGCGGCTGTCCGGGAATAACTCCACCGGGCTGTCCGGGAATAAACCCACCGGGCCGTCCGGGAATAACCCCACCGGGCTGTCCGGGAATCACCGTTGGCGGTTGTCCGGGAATAACTCCACCGGGTCGTCCGGGAATAACTGTTGGCGGTTGTCCGGGAATCACCGTTGGCGGCTGTCCGGGAATAAACCCACCGGGCCGTCCGGGAATAACCCCACCGGGCTGTCCGGGAATAACTGTTGGCGGTTGTCCGGGAATAACCCCACCGGGTCGTCCGGGAATCACCGTTGGCGGTTGTCCGGGAATAACCCCACCGGGTCGTCCGGGAATAACTGTTGGCGGTTGTCCTGGAATAAACCCACCGGGCTGTCCGGGAATCACCGTTGGCGGCTGTCCTGGAATAAACCCACCGGGCTGTCCGGGAATAACTGTTGGCGGCTGTCCTGGAATAAACCCACCGGGCTGTCCGGGAATCACCGTTGGCGGTTGTCCTGGAATAAACCCACCGGGCTGTCCGGGAATCACCGTTGGCGGCTGTCCTGGAATAAACCCACCGGGCTGTCCGGGAATAACTGTTGGCGGCTGTCCGGGAATCACGCCTCCTGGGAAACCGGGAATAACTCCACCGGGTTGTCCGGGAATCACGCCTCCTGGGAAACCGGGAATAATGCCACCGGGTTGTCCGGGAATCACGCCTCCTGGGAAGCCGGGAATAATTGCGCCCGGTTGTCCGGGAATCACGCCTCCTGGGAAGCCGGGAATAATTGCGCCCGGTTGTCCGGGAATCACGCCTCCTGGGAAGCCGGGAATAATTGCGCCCGGTTGTCCGGGAATCACGCCTCCTGGGAAGCCGGGAATAATTGCGCCCGGTTGTCCTGGAATCACGCCTCCTGGGAAGCCGGGAATAATTGCGCCCGGTTGTCCTGGAATCACGCCTCCTGGGAAGCCGGGAATAATTGCGCCCGGTTGTCCTGGAATCACGCCTCCTGGGAAGCCGGGAATAATTGCGCCCGGTTGTCCGGGAATAATTGCGCCCGGTTGTCCTGGAATCACCGTTGGCGGTTGTCCTGGAATCAAACTTCCTGGGAAACCGGGAATAATGCCACCGGGTTGTCCTGGAATCACGCCTCCTGGGAAGCCAGGAATTATTCCTCCTGGTTGACCAAACCATGATGGCGTAGGCACAACTATTGGCTGCAAGACTACATAATAAACCGTGGGCTGTGGTGCTACTGGTGGTTCTACTATTACTGGTGGCACCACTGGTGGGTCTATTACTACTGGCGGCGGTGGTGGTGGCGCTACTACTACTGGCGGCGGTGGTGGCGCTACTGGTGGTGGCGCTACTGGTGGTGTTACTGGCGGCGGTGGTGGTGGTGCTACTACTACTGGCGGCGGTGGTGGTGGTGGTGGTGGTACAATCGCTGGCCCTGTAGAGCTAGTATTGCTAGCCACATAAATGTCATGCAAATCATTAGGCGTTCCACCGCCAATATGTAGCTGTTTGACGGTGAAAGTCACCGAAACATAACGCTGGTTACTGGGCAGTTGAAATAAGCCTAGACCTGTATCCGAACCAAAAGAAGAACCAGGATCTGGTGGAGTCGGACAGAATTCTTGCTGGCCTGCAGCGTTCTTCCCGGATATCGTTTGCGTTCCTGCATCTAGGAATACCCGAGCATTATGGCCACCCTTCCAACCGAGATTGGGAAGCGCTCCACTGTTGAATAATTTCCAATCAGCTATATTGAGCGTACTGCCATCTAGAGTTGTGGCGGTTACTTTGATAGTTGTATATGCGTAATTACTACCGTTAAAAAATCTTGAGATGGCAAGATAGGTATCGCCAGAAGTCGCACCATCCGTTGCTTTTGAATTAGCTACAGATGCTTTGTATTTACTAAAATCCAGGGTTACAGAATAGTTGTTTTCTGTTCCTTTGGATCTCAATGGAGGCATAATAGAAGTTATGCTATTTACCTTGCCTGTTAGGGTAAATACTTCGTCTATTTCTCCTGAAAGAAAGCGATCTTCTGTAATGGGAGTATCGCCATCAGGCTTTCGTTTCCAAGCCCGGTCGTTATAGTCTATTTGATTATAAGTGACGCCGATTGTGCCGCCTAAACCATCGGGCACTTGCAGAGTTTGGCCAAATCCTGGGTACTTATAGTCTTTAGTATTCCAGAATGTCAGATTTATCGTAGCTACTTCAGCCACTATTATGCTCCTTTTTTTGGGTGTAACTAGGTTTTAAGAGCGGAGTTGCTCTTAAAATCAGCAGCGATTTACGATCGCACAACTAATATGCATTTTCTCGATCGCTACAAGATTTATTACTAACTCGCATTACCAATTTAGGTGTAATTCAAGCGATAGCTAAAAATATTATCTACTCTTCACGAGACCAACTGGTATCTCTCCCCTGGTATTTCTCTAGGCAAATGACATAGTTGCCTTACTAAGATACCAAATTTATAAAGAGAGCGCGTGCAGTTTTCCCAGAAATATAATTTTTAGCTGATGCCCCTAAAAATACCTAAACTTTTGGATTAGCTTGCCAGTTCTTGGAGTCTTTTACATAGTATCACTCAGGGAGGTGAATTGTCAGTTAAATTTTGTTAATTTTTGGCAAGGTTTATTAGCTTTGCCGAATTTTGTCAAAATGTCGATTTTTAAACGTAAAAGGCAAAACGGGCACAACCCTTACAGGGAATGGCTGACAAGCTAGTTTCGCTCGCAATTTGTAAACAGGGCTACAAAGAAAATGCTGGACGCCTCTTACAGTAGGTCTAAATCGGCAGGACTCGAACCTGCATCCAGGAAACAGTTATGGTTGATAGCCACTCCAGGCATATAGCAGTAAGCAGTCAGCTATCGGCAGTCAGCTTTTAGCACAAGCCTTGCCGTTACTAGCAAGGAGCGAGATTTGAACTGTCCGTTCCTTGAGTGCGTAGTGCTATACCTACTACTTACTAGCTATTTGCTAGCGGGGTATGCCTGGATTGGAATCGCACCCTGCCTCAAGTCTCTAAATTTTTTAACTGAGGCAGTAAGGCCTGAAACGCCCGACCCCGATGGCTCAGACGTTTTTTTGTTTCTGGAGGCATTTCGGCAAAAGTCATGTCTTCGCTCTCGACATAGAAAATGGGATCGTAACCAAAGCCGCCGCTGCCTCGGGGGGCTTTGAGAATTTCTCCAGGGCAAGTCCCTTCTGCTTGCAAAGCAATAGACCCATCAGGACGAGCGATCGCCACCGCACAGACAAACTGGGCTTGCCGATTGGAATTGTCTCCCAATTCCCGCAATAGTCGCTCAATTCTATTGGCATCTGTAGTTCCATAACGAGCGGAATGTACTCCTGGAACCCCTCCAAGAGCCCTGACCTCTAAACCAGAATCGTCGGCGATCGCCCATTCCCCAGTAGCTTTGGCCACCTCCGTTGCCTTTAAACGGGCATTGCTCATAAAAGTCTCCTCAGTTTCTTCTACATCCAGCTCTGGTGGCTTTAGCTGCAATTCCCAGCCAAAATCTGCCAAATAAGACTGCATTTCCCTTACTTTGCCGGGATTTCCCGTTGCTACTACTAGAATTGTCATTGTAAATATTTAGCTATCAGCTATCAGCTATCAGCGGTCAGCTCTCAGCTCTCATAGGACTTACGCAAATTGTCTTGTCAAAACCTAAATGTAGGGGCGGCTATCAGCTATCAGCGGTCAGCTCTCAGCTCTCAGCTCTCATAGGACTTACGCAACTTGTCTTGTTAAAACCTAAATGTAGGGGCGATTTCGCGCTCTCGCCCCTACCAGATACAGGGGCAATGAGTCAGTCCTGTCTCAGCAATTAGCTAAGGGCGGTGCGTCAGCGATTAGCTAAAAGCTGTTGGTGCGTCAGCGATTAGCTAAAAGCTAAAAGCAGTCAGCAATTAGTCCTTAGTAATCCGCTTAAAATTATAACTCAGAGCTGAGAGCTGAGAGCTGATAGCCGATAACTGATAGCTGATATTACGAATTTGCCCAATTTTTTGCCCAAGCCAGGATGGTGCGTACCCGCTCGAATGTAGGGGCCTCGCAGTATAGCCTTAAAACTGGTTCCGTTCCGCTAAAGCGAATTAACAGCCAACTGCGATCGCCGAGTCGGAACTTATAGCCGTCAACCGTAAGACAATCGACCACTTCTTGACCGGCGATTTCTGTTGGAGGAGAGTTTTGCAATCGACTCAGCAATCGCTCCCGCACCTCCATACTCGACAGGGGCAAATCGATGCGATCGTATACAAAGGTATAGCCGGTTTTTTCCTGCAAGCGAGCATAAAGTTGCGATAAGTCCCGACCGGATTTGACAATCGCTTCCAGTACATAAAGAGCCGACAAGAGAGCATCCCGTTCGGGAACGTGAGTGCCATAGCCAATACCCCCAGATTCTTCCCCCCCGATTAAGACCTGTTGTTCTAACATTCGGTCGGCAATGTATTTGTAACCAATCGGGGTTTCAAATAAAGGCAAATTGTAGAGAGCCGCTATGGCCGGGATTAGGTCGGAGCCGCTGACGGTTTTGACAATTTCGCCGGTTAATCCCCGGGTCTGGGAGAGATGTTCGATCAGAATAGGAATGAGAATTTGAGAACTGAGGAAGTTGCCTTGGCTATCTACAGCGGCAATGCGATCGGCATCCCCATCAAAGACAAATCCAACGGAGATACCGGAAGACTTCTGACGCTGGTAAGTTCTCAGCGATCGGAATAACTTGGATAGATAGCGGGGAAGCGGTTCGGGAGCGCCACCGTCGAATAGTGGGTCGCGATCGCCATTAATTTCCCGCACTGGCAGACCCAAGATTTCACCGAGCCCACCACTGCCAGCTCCATGCATGACATCGGCAAATACTGTCACTTCCTCAGAGCGAATTGCTTCTCTAATAGAGTCTAGATCTACTTTATTGGCCAACATCGCGCAATAAGACGGCCATACATTAAAAGTTTGCAAGGCTCCTGCGGCCCTCTTCTGCGACCCGTGCCCGGTCATATATCTGGTAGGGGCGGTGCCCCCGTGCCCGCCCCCGGTCAAAGCCTGCCCGGATAGAGCCTGGGAACCCTCCTCGGAAGCCTCCCTAAGCCTCGCCTCAATTTTTTTGGTTACTTCTGGCGGAACCGAACCGCCAAAAGAGCCCTTGACTTTTAACCCTAAATAGGGTGCTGGATTGTGGCTGGCGGTTATGACGATCGCCCCGAGAGCTTTGCGATCGTTAGCAGCCCAACTAAATGCCGGAGTTGGCGCATAGGTTTGGGATAGCAGCACCTCAAAACCGGCCTCAAGCAATGCTTCGGCAGCAGTACGAGCAAATTCCTCTGCCATAAAGCGCCGGTCGTAGCCGACGATAATTGTTTGGCTCTGTGCTGCCTCCCCATAAACTTCTGCCAGCACCCTTGCTGCCGCTGGTGCCACTTTCTCCACTCTTTCATAGGTAAAGTCAGCAGCAATTACCCCCCGCCAGCCATCCGTGCCAAACTTAATCGGTTTTTCCTCCACTGGTAGCGAAGAATCTCTAACCACGATCGCGCTCTCCCTTGAAAAGTTATAGTTACCATCTTATTGTCGCCTATACTCGCCAGGAGTGTGGGATGGTGTGGTGTGGGAAGTGTGGGAAGTGCGGGAAGAATTAAATAAAATTGTCCTCTCCCCTCTCCCCACAGTCCCCCCTCTCCCCACCCTCCCCCCTCTTCCCACACTTCCCACACTTCCCACACCCCTGGCATAATCCACGGAATCTTATGGCTTGTCACAAACGTCTCTTCCCCTCAAGCAAATACCGATTCTTGCTTGTCAAGATTACTATGAGTAAGAACACGAGTAAGAATTGGGTATTCACCATCCCTGCAAGAAGTGGGGAATCGGCGATCGTAATTTAGGGAGCGACTTTTCCAATATGGCAGAACTGATTGGCGATCTTGGTCCTAACTTAATTAACGGAACAATCGAGGCGGATCTGATACTCGGCTTGGATAGCAACGATACCCTTACTGGGGCAGAAGGCAATGACAATATCAATGGCAACCGTGGCGACGATATAGTAGGCGGGGGCGACGGTGCGGATTCCCTGTTCGGCGGGAAAGACAATGATACTCTGGATGGAGAAGATGGTAACGACACCCTATCTGGAGACTTGGACGACGATATATTAAATGGTGGCAATGACGACGATCTGCTTGTGGGGGGCAATGGTAACGATACTTTAAACGGAAATAGCGGCGACGATAATCTATTTGGCCTCGATGATAATGACTTCCTTTTCGGCGGTTTGGGCGATGACTTTGTGAATGGCAATGCCGGAAACGATCGCCTTGATGGCCAAGATGGTGCCGATACTTTGCGCGGGGGTCGCGGCGACGATACCCTAAATGGCGGAACCGACAGCGATATTCTCTTCGGAGATAGAGGAGAAGATACTCTCAGTGGCGGCAGTGGCAGCGATTTCTTTGTTTTGCAGCAAACCGACGGTACGGATTTTGAAGCATCCGGTGCCGATCTAATTGTTGACTATAATGATGCCGAAGATTTTCTGGTTTTAGACACGGATCTCAGCTTTGATTTGCTAAGCTTGGATACCATCAACCAGGTCGGTCCTGATAACACCCTCATTGAAAGCGCCGTGATTTCCCTCGCCAGCAATGATAAGGTGATTGCTATTCTGCAAGGGGTTGCTAGAAGTAGCATCAACGAAAGCGATTTCCTCACTATTAGCGGAGATACGGTGGCTGGGGCACTTCCATCTGGTGGCGAAGGCAACGATACTATGGATGCCGATGAAGCCGTCCTGAATTCTGCAGAAAATCTCGATATCCTGACAGGAACTATAACCCGTGATGGGACTCTGGATGACGATAACCCAGTCGATATCTATAGCTTTACCCTCAGCCAGACCAGTGGCTTTACTGCCGATCTCGATGGCTTGACGAGTAATGCTGATATAGAACTGATTCAAGACTTTAATGGCAATGGCCAGATTGACGATGACGATGTTATTAATTCAGATCCACAGACTGGCACCAACAGCGAATCTATTGCAGTAAGTGAATTGGACGCGGGCACTTACTTTGTCCGCGTCTTTCAAGTAGAAGGAAGTACGGATTACGATTTGACTTTGATAGCTACCTAAAAGGTCAAGTAAGATCGAATCCGCTTGCCACATACAAAAACTTAAAACTATGGCTGCTGGACAGGCGAGACGCCTGTCCAGCAGCCATAGTTTTGTAACGGGCGTCTCGCCCGTTCTACGGGAAAAGTTTTTTAAGAAGATTAAGCAAATGAGATCTATAATTGTTAATCATTAATTGTCAGGTGACTCCTTGTCAGACTGGGGGGGGGATAGATTGACTAAAAGCGATCGCAAGTGCGGCCGAGCAATGTAAGGCCAGCCTCCTTCGGCTTCGATCTCTTTCAAAAGCGCATACAAGTCTTGACGGTTGTCCGGCAAAGATTCTTGAAACAGATCCTCTCGAATCTCTCGATGCAGGTTTTCTAAAATCCGCAGCAAATCCAACAGCGCCAGAGGACGATCTTGTAGCTTGACAGAGCGATCGCGAACGGCATTAGCCATAGCCGTTAACTCGGCGCGCCAGCATTGTGACTCAAAATCTGCATCGGTACTCATGCTTTTTTTACCTCGCTTGCACGAACAATCTTTCCTTATCAGGAGTTACGCAACTTGTCTTGTTAAACCCTAAATGTAGGGCTATTCGCGAATCGCCCCTACCAGATACAGGGGTAATGCGTAAGTCCTGTCCTTATCTTGGCTCTCCTGGATTTAGGGCGAACAAGTTACAGAAAATACCCAATCATTGGGCCGAAAGGGCTGGAACCCTTGAATTATCCTTGAAAAAGGACCGCTTCGCCATAGATCCAACAGAGCCCTTATCTTTTTCTTCAAGGCTCGGGTATTGACAGAGTTCAGTAGCCATTTCAAACTGGAAAGAGCCCGAGCGGTCCTACAACAACAATATTTAGGGACTTACGCAGTAAGTCATTATGTACGAGACTTACGCAAAGCTGCCATATTTAGTTTTGGGTACGCGCTCCCGGGCGCTCGTCAAAAATAAATTGGGTCATTTTAACGGGAGCAAGCATTCGCTTAACGGGAAACCCAGCACAGCTACTTTCAAAAATACTTTGACGCATTGCTATAACCCCATGTTAAATATGGCGTTATCTCTAACAATTTGCCTCAGTCGTGATGTGCTTGCGGAGTGCGAATAGAAAGCTCGCGCTCTCGGGCTTATGGATATATAAGTCCGTTGGGACGATGGCAAAACAGGATAACTTCCCTATCTATGCATATTGAGATTTATTTTTATCTGATAAAAAAATAAATTACGATCGCCTACCCTGGTTTTGGCTTGGGTAGATTGTTGATTCGGAACGAGTGCTAAACCCAGACAGGGTGCAGAAGAGGCAGAGGGGAAGCAGAGGGGAAGGGGGCAGGGGTAAGGTGTTGACTCCCTCAGCTTTTTCACTCCCTATGGTGACATGCGGGATACGCGACGAACATCCTGAAAGCGCCTAACTGTAAGACTTTCCGGCTACAGCTTGCGCCAGCGTGCGGAAAATTAGCAGGAGTTTTCCCTACAGCCGACACCCTACAGCCCACACCCTGGGGGAAGAGGCACAGAGCATGGTCCGCTAAGAGATGAGATCGCTTGCCTAGTATCTTTGCCCAGTATCTTTGGCAAACCGCGATCTGATAAACCGCGATCTGGCAAACATAGAACAAAGACGATAGCCCCGATCGCTTTTTCTGGGATCGAGACTAAAAAACGTTGGGAAGCTGACAGTTTTTAGGTAAAATTCAGCCTATGGCTCTTGGCGGAAGAAAACTAGATCCCCAGGCAAGGGTAGCGGATGGGTAGCGATCGCGCAATTATTACCTCGGGCAACCAGGAAGCGGCATCGTTGGGCTCCCCCATTCCTCAAGTCCCGGAACCATTTTTCCCATAAAGGGCAAAGGCGCGATCGCACCCTTTGGGAAAGCAATACTCCTGGAAATGCGATCGGTATTTTTCCCAAAGGCCCATAGTGTTATATTTTTGCATTGAGGTTGACCATGAGGTTTCGCGCTTTAATTGTTGCACTCTTAGGATTATGTTTTGGTCTGCTAGCCGCTTGTGGCGAAGGACCTTCAACGAGTAGCGATCTACTCACTTACAAAGATATTGTCAATACTGGACTGGCTAACAACTGTCCTACTCTGCCAGAAAGCGCTCGGGGTGAAATTACCCTCGATTCCAGCCTGTCCTATAGCATTACCGACCTGTGCATGCAGCCCACAGAGTATTTTGTCGAGGAAGAACCGGCTAATAAGCGCGACAAGGCTGAATTTGTTCCCTCTAAAATCTTGACCCGGAAGACAAGCAGCCTAACCCAAATATCTGGCCCTCTCAAAATCAACTCCGATGGGAGTTTCACCTTCATTGAAAAACAAGGGATTGACTTTCAGGCGACCACGGTTATGCTCCCCGGTGGAGAGGAAGTGCCTTTCCTATTCACCGTCAAAAAGCTAGTGGCTAACAGCCAACCTGGTCTCGACAGCATTAACACCTCCACCGACTTCAAAGGAAAATTCAAGGTTCCTTCCTATCGCTCGGCGGGCTTCCTGGATCCCAAGGGTCGCGGCGGAGCCACTGGTTATGATAATGCTGTCGCTCTGCCAGCTAGCGCCGATGACAAGGATCTCATTCAGGCCAACGTCAAGCGAGCCAAGACTCTGGAAGGAGAGGTTGCTCTGGAAGTCACCAAGATCGATCCCAGCACTGGTGAAATTGCCGGTATCTTCGATAGCGAACAGCCTTCCGATACTGACTTGGGAGCTAAAGCCGCAGTAAAAGTGAAAATTCGCGGCAATTTTTACGCTCGGATTGAAGAAGACTTGTCTTAATATATAGCTTTTTGCTGTCGGCGTCTGATGCGCGTATCTTGACCGGCCGATGAGAAGGCTGGTTCGAGGGGGCACCATGCCCCTCTTTTTTTTAGGGCTTATCCTGGCCTGCTGCCCGGAGTAGGGCACAGCACGGGAAAAATGCGTTTTAATTCGTTATTTATTGAGTCTATCTTTCTCTACCTACGACTATAGCACCACCGATTAAGGTGTTTCACAGGAATCAAAACGCGCATGCGCGGCTTAGATGGCAGGACTTTAGCTGAGAGCTGAGAGCTGATAGCTGAACGCTGACTGCTATATATGTGCGGCCGGTTCGGATCTCAAAACCATCAGGATTTGAGCCCGAGGTGATTGAATTAAATGGCGATAGTCGCGAACCCAAGTAAAACAGAAACGAAAAACCCCGATAGATAAATGAATTCAGACCAAGATCGAAACCCTCGTCTCATCGGCCTGTTTACGGCTATCTCGATTGTGATAGCGAACATGATAGGAACGGGCGTTTTTACCAGTTTGGGCTACCAAGTCATGGGAATAAAGTCCGGTTTTGCTTTGCTATCCTTATGGCTGGTTGGCGGCATCTTTGCCCTCTGCGGCGCTCTTTGCTATGGAGAACTGGGAGCAGCAATGCCTCGTTCTGGCGGGGAATATCTCTATTTATCAAAAATATACCATCCGGCCCTAGGCTTTCTTTCAGGATGGGTTTCGGTTACCGTCGGTTTTGCAGCTCCTATTGCCCTGGCGGCAATGGCCTTGGGGCAGTATTTTGCCGTAGTCTTTCCGGTTGTACCGCCAATGGCGATCGCCTTAACTGTGGTTATCGTCGTTTCCCTAATTCATAGCCAAAACCTGCAACTGGGCAGTTATTTCCAAGATGTCTTTACAATCTCAAAACTTCTGCTCATTGTTGCTCTAATAGTTTGCGGATTTTTGCTGGCCGAACCTCAGAACCTCAGCTTCCTTCCCGGAGCGGCAGATCTCAAGGCAGTGTTTAGCGCTCCCTATGCGGTTTCTATGGTCTTTGTGACCTATGCCTATTCCGGCTGGAATGCTTCTATATATCTAGCCAGCGAGGTGAAAGAACCCGAAAAAAATCTGCCCCGTTCTTTGTTAATGGGGACGGCGATTGTGATGGTCTTGTATCTGCTGGTGAATTTTATTTTTCTCTATGGGACTCCATTGGCCGCGATCGACGCCCTACCTATAGAAGAAAAGCCAAAAGTAGCTGCCGTCGCTGCCGAATATATTTTTGGTTCCGTAGGAGGTAAGATTATGAGCCTGCTCATTTCCTTTGGGCTGATTTCGACAATTAGCTCGATGGTATGGGCGGGTCCGAGAGTAACCCAAACGATAGGCGAGGATATCCCCTTCTTTAAAATCCTGGCTCGCAAAAACAGCAGTGGCATTCCTCACTATGCGATTTTTCTGCAACTAGCCATTGTCTTGGTTCTGACTATCAGTTCCACCTTTGATGCAGTCACCACTTATCTCGGATTTACCCTGACTTTATCCTCCTTTCTCACGGTTTTGGGAGTGTTCGTTC
This sequence comes from Oscillatoria sp. SIO1A7, assembly GCA_010672965.1. Taxonomy (GTDB): domain Bacteria; phylum Cyanobacteriota; class Cyanobacteriia; order Cyanobacteriales; family Laspinemataceae; genus SIO1A7. Next base: position 10,523 of record JAAHFN010000078.1, on the reverse strand, counting down.
GCAGAATCAGATATCCCGACGCTCCCAGTCCCTATAAAACCTGGGGCTATCCAGTGACGCCAATCGTATTCCTGGCGATCGCTCTTTGGATTCTGTATTTTGTTTTAACGCAGCAACCCGTAGAATCTATAGCCGGATTGGCAACCATACTTCTGGGTTTGCCCCTGTACTTTTTCGCCTCAAAGAAAAAACTGGTCTCCTCCGATTCCCAGAATTAGATTCGTTAGATTCTTAGCCTTAACCAAAAAATAAGCAATGCCTGTAATTGAGGAATGCAATTGAGGAACATAAGGAAAAATATGAAACTAAAAAAATACCTCTCTATCTTTTTGGCCATTGGCAGCCTGATTGCACTACAGTCCTGTAGCAATACTAGCAGTACCATAGGATCGGGAGAAAATTCAGAGACTCCAGAACTAACCCCCGTCGCAGAAGCAACTCCAGCAGCAACGCCCTCTCCAGAAGCAACTCCAGAGGCAACTCCAGAGGCAACGCCCTCTCCAGAAGCAACTCCAGAGGCAACTCCAGAGGCAACTCCAGCAAAAACTATGGCCGACTTCGATATGGAGCGGTCGGCTAAGTTAACGGATACTGCTAAATTGTTAGCAGGCATGAAATTGGGAGAAGGAAGTGCGATCGCAGACCTTCAGAATACGAACGCCTGGAGCCAACAAAATAGTTTTTTTGAAAATGCCTGGTCTCAACTAGAAAACCAACAGCTCTCTAAAGTTAGGAAATGGTCGGATGCAGAACTGACCTCTATTAACGCCAGTTCACCCGAAATCTTTTATCCCTTTAGCGGACCGGACTTTTTATACGCCTATTCTTTATTTCCTAACGCTCGGGAATATGTGCTAGTAGGTCTGGAACCTCCAGGAACTCTAGATGATTTCGAGAAACTGTCGGCCTCAGCAGTGAATAGCAAACTGCAGGACGCTCGCGAGTCTCTGTATGCTATCCTCAAATTTAGCTTTTTCCGCACCAAAGATATGGCAGTGGATTTGAGCAAGCAAGGAGTCTTGCCCGTTTTGCTAGTCTTTATGGCTCGTACCAATAATAAAATCCTAGACTTGCAGTACGTCGCCCTAGACAAAGACGCCCAGATACAGGTTCTATCTGAGGGAATAGCAGCTAGTAAAGACGCGATTACCGGAGTTAAGATTTCCTTTGTCCCCGAAGGTCAATCCAATCCTCGCGATCTCTATTATTTTTCCACAGACTTGTCTGATGCCGGCCTCGCTAAAACGCCGCAGTTCGCCAAATTTGTCAAAACAAAGGAAGCCCCAGTAACTTACCTGAAAGCGGCATCTTATCTGATGCACTATGAAGAGTTTACCGATATCCGCAACTTGATTCTCTCCCAAAGCAGCCATGTCCTCCAGGATGACTCTGGTATGCCGTTCCGCCATTTCGATCCCTCTAAATGGGATATGAAATTTTACGGCAACTATATTGGCGCAATTCCTCTGTTTGCCGAGTTTTATCAGAAAGACCTTAAAAATATGTATGCCCAGGAGTCTGACGTCAAACCAATAAATTTTGGCATCGGTTATAAGTATTATGAGGGCTCTCATTTAATGCTGATGAGCGCTAAAGATTCCCCGTCAACCTCGAAGTAACGCAGATTTGTAGAGTAAGGTCAATCAAATACTATCGAGCGATACTTTAGGACGGCTACCGAGAAGTCCCATTTAAGAGGACTTATTGGTAGCCCGTCCTATGGGAGGCAGGCAGACCGGGCAGTGACAGATCGAGGAGTGGCATACCGGGCAGTCTTGTAGTCCGAAACATATAACTAGCAAGCTCGTCTTTGATGAGAATAAGCTTTTGGTAGGGTTTTGGTAGGGTCTTGGTAAGATTGGGTCGGTAATTTGGGCAAGATTGGGTCGGTAGTTGAGATCTAACTTGGGGGCGGCTTTGGATAAGCTAGTTATATTCCCAATTTTCCCTTCCCCATTGGCTATTACGATTTCGTCATCTTAATACTAAAGACAATCAGAAAAAGAGGTAAGGCTATGCAACTGAAACCTATAAGGCAAACTGCCAGAGAGACTGCCAGAGAGACTGCCAGAGAAACTGCCAGACAAACTGCCAGACAAACTGCGAAAGGCTTTAGATTGGGGATATCCTTGGCTTTATTCGCCACCCTGAGCGCCGGAAGCGCTCTGGCGAATAAAGCCAATTTCGATAAGCTGACCCTATCCCCCGGATTTGAAGCCTCCAGTGGAGTAGTCTCTGGTTTTACTGGCGGCTCCACCTCCCTACCGGCGATAGTTGCCAATCGCGATCGCGACAACAATCCCTGTCTCGGTTTTGGCGATCCGACCCCAGATCATGTCATGGAGCTAAAGCGCGACTTTTCTAAGCTCAGACTGGAAGTCAATAGCAGGGGTCACGATACCACCCTATTAATTCAAGGTCCAGATAATGCAATTCGCTGCGGGGACGATACGGATTCTAGCCGAGATGCCAGCATAGAAGATGCCAACTGGAAGGCAGGCAGCTACAAAATCTGGGTTGGTTCGATGCAAGCTGGCTCTAGACAGAATTACACTCTGACCGTGCGGGAATAAATAAGAGAGTTTTGAGTTTTGAGTTTTAAGTTTTGAGTTTTGAGTTTTGAGTTTTAAGTTTTAAGTTTTGAGTTCTAATATCAAATCCGGTTAAACAGTTACAGTACCCGTAGGTGCGGTGCCCCCGTGCCCGCCCCGGCCGCCTCAGATCGACCGGGGCGGGCACGGGGGCACCGCCCCTACGGGATTTATGGGTAATATAGCAGTAAGCTATCAGCTATCAGCAGTCAGCAGTCAGCAAAAGTCCTGCAATCATTGCAATAGAGCGTTTGTAACTGTCCTGACCTTAACCGGTAGTGCTATATCAGATCCGTTTAATCGCCCTAAAAAAAGTCAAGTCCTGCGTAGGACGGGCGTCCCGCCTGTCCGCCGTACCAGTAAGGGACTTTTCGGAAGCCTGTCCTACGGGGAAGCGAGGGAGAGATATTTATTTGGAAATCCCTACACCCTAGACCCTACACCCTAATTTTGAGCCCAATTCCCTAACTTACAGTTGGCTCGCCACCAGAACTCTATCTGTTTTTTCCATATACTCGCGCTCTATACCCAACTCTCCCGAGCCTCGCCCGTAATAGTGCCATTTCGGAAAGTTAAAATCAGAAGTAACCGATCGCGGGGTTAGCAGGACTGCTCGCAAAAATGATTCTAAATCCGGTACGTTATAAATATTGATTTCCAATCCCCATTCATTGAGGCGATCGAAGAAAGGGCGCATATTCTCTATTTTCCAGCTTATAGAAAATCGGTTTATGCCCCAAGAGCCAAACAGGTCTAGCAGTTCCTTGGCTTTCTCGGGAACGCTGCAAACCAAAGGAGCCAAAAAATTAACCGGCGCTTGCAAGATAGCATTGGGGTAAGCTGCCGCTAATTTACGGAATCCTTCCTCTTGCAGGATTTCTAGATTGCCATTAAACCACAAGCGCGATTCCTCAAATCCACAGCTATCGACTAATTTCATTACCTTATCTAAGGCTTCCCCTCCTGACTTTAAGTCAATTTTGACGGATTTGCCCGTTGCCACTAGGCGCTGGAGCAATATCTCAAAACTCAACCATTCTTCTTCTTGTGTTGGAGGGCGATCGCGAAAAGAGTCGTGCCGCAAAATCATATGGTTTCCGGTAAGAGCAGTTCTAACATCGCATTCCCCCCAGGCTACGTTAGCGGCCAGGAATTGCCGCAAGTTCGCTTCGTCGTTAATCCCATGCCAAACTAATTGAATATGTTGGGGAAGCGCTTTTTCGTGAATCAGTTCTGTTAGGTCGTAAGCATTACCCTTGATTGCGCGAGAAGGGAGGTTTATCCTTTTTGACTCAAAAATAGTATCGGCATGCAGCAAGAGAATTTCTCGCTCTAGGTCTATTTCGGCAACGGCTTGTAAATTATTAGGCTCGTTATCGACAAAGGCCAAAACCCGATAGCCATCTTTTTGAAATTTACGGATGCCATCTCCCTTCGAGCCCAAGACATTCTTTTCCCAGCCTGCGGGATTCATGTATAGCAGTTCGTCGCTAAACTGGACTTTATATTCTTCGCCTAGTTGATTCAGGGCTCTGAGAGTATCCTCGCGCAGAAAATCCGGTCGTCCGGTATTCAAAGCCACGAAGGTATTGGGCTGTAGCTGAAACCAGCGAATTACTTCGAGAACTCCAGTAAAAGGTTGGTGAGCGTTCAATATATATTCGGAAGACCAGCGATTCTGCCGATACCATTCGAGAATTTCTGCGTGCTTGCTGACAGGTACTGGCAATTCGTCTAAAAGGCGATCTACTTGGTTTTCATGGACGCAGATATCGGCAATGGTCAGCCTGCTGAAAAAATGCGTATTGTTATGCTTGTCAAAAGCTTGGAGTAGGGACAGAACCATATACCTCATGTCGAGAATTGTCCCGTCAATATCAAAGACAATAGCCAGCTTGTCTTCGGGATATATTTGGCGAGCGAGTCCGTAATGGGAGGCAAGTTTGGCCATCCAGCTTTTATTCATTATGAATGAATTCTCCTTTAGGCTAGCTAAAATTTATGGTTTTTCAAATCGCTGCTGGCGGTGCGATCGGAGCCGATCGCAGCGCTCCTAACCATGCGATCGCATGGCTGGCAAAACTTAAATTAGCATATCCCAAGTCAACTCTATCTCTATGCGCCTATTTTTTATCAAAGTTTTACCTAAAATTAACTAATTAACTTCAGCTTAGTATTAAGTTAATGTTTTATTAATATTTCGATCTTGGTGCAGAGCAAATATATATTCCTTGGCAGTTTCGATTCCATATATGAGAAACCCGGTTTCTTTAACAATACCTTCGTCAAATCCAGGGCCAGTTAGGAGGGGGCTGCCGCGAATATTTGTAGTGCAGCGCAAATCTGTTGGCCGGGGATGGAGCAATGGCGATCGCTCTCTGTAACATTAGGCTATACGACAGTGGAAAGGGGGCAGAGGTGCAGAAGGTGAAAAAATTTCTGCATTTAATGTTGTTTTTCGAGAAAAACAGTGCTATGATGCTTTTATAGCTTCCATGAGGGAGCCAAAAAAAAGGGCCCAATTTGGCCGGGACCCTTTGAAACCAAAAAGACGTAAACCTTACCAAGGAGGTGTTTTCACTCAAAAAATTTCTCCCTCAAAAACCCAGCCTGCTAGGGGTAAGCCTTGGACCTAGTGGGGACTAGCGGCAAGTGGCTTACTCCAATAGCAGCGCCAGGTGGGAAAGCCCGCCCAAAAAATACCGCTGACGGTCGGCAAAGCGGCAGCGGGTTCCCCTCCTGGGAGGGGCGTTTGGATGGGTTCCATTGGGAGAAATCACCCTAGTTTTCATCACTGGCCTTAATTAGCCTGGAAGTCGGGGAGCCCGGCGGCGGTAAGAAATCGTCGCGAGCGAGCCCGAACTTCCGCGATCGCTCTCGCTCGATCGCGCTCGCTTGGAATGCGCGTCGCTGAGGAGCGATCGCGCCAACGCGGCTATTTGCGCCAGGGAGAAAACTAGGCGTAGCACCTCCTTGCTTTTTGTTGATTTTACAATGGCTTGCTTTTGTATGCGCTCGTATGCCGACGGAGGGCATGCGGCCCCCCGTGAAGTAAAAAGTCAAAAGTCATGCATTCAAAATTCCCTCCTGAGCCTTGAGGCAAAAGCATTTTGAATGGGTGCATTTTGCATTTTGACTTTTGACTTTTTACTTATTACCTTGAGACTTTTGAATTGCGGTAAGCCTAAACTTTGAGCGGAAAATAACTAATTTTTTTTTAGGTTTTAACTTATCAGAGTTCTCATATTGCTTTGAATTGGATAGCATTTCTAAACCTTTGCCTTTTTGGCGAAGGTATTGTTCAAAAAAACGGGGTTCTGGCTCCGAGCCGGATCGTAACGAGTTAGGCTCCCTATGATAGATAAGAACCCCGGTTTCTCAAACAATACCTTCGCCATTTTGCCCCAGGGGACGATCCCCCCAACCCCCCTTAAAAAGCTTAAAAAGGGGGCTAAGCTCTGAATCTTTCTCTTGCCCCCCAATTTATCGGGGGGTTGGGGGGATAGCAACGCTCTCCCTGCGGTGCGAGCGTCGGCCGACGAACAGGCATTTTTTGGGTTGGTTCCCGAGCCGCTCCCTACAAATAAAGGGGTTTTGCCTTTTGGCGAAGGTATTGTCAAACAAACCGGGGTTCTGACTTAGGTTAACTTTCGGCTTGCAAAACTAACAAAATATTCTCATCGAACCATTTAATCTGATTGAGATCGCTAAATTTTTCTCCGAGTCGCTCTTCAAATATTGGCAAGGCTTCTGCCAGTTCGCCTTTTTCGTAAAGCGAGAAAGTGGAATAATGCCTGACTTTGACTTTTTTAAGAAGCTGCTCTAAGCTGGCAGTTCGTTCGTATTCAAAGCGCTTGACCGTTTTGAGGGTCAATTGTTGGCTAGATGCAATCCAGCTTTCTATTCGATCCATCTCATACAGCCGATCCTCTTTCTCGGTAAACCCGGGGAAATATTCTCCCCATATATTGCGAGCATTTTGGCTTCTCAAGCGAGTATAGATAAAAATCTGTCCGCTTTCTTTTAGTGCCTTAGCGGCGGACTCCAGAAAGCCAGCAAAATCAAAGTGATGAATTGCATTAAAGGTAAGCACGCAGTCTAGAGACCGAGGTGCTAAGGAAAAAGAGTCTCCCTTCGCTTCCAGAGTTTTAAAATTGCTGAAACCCTTATCGGTTAAATATTCTGAAGCTTGAGCCAACATAGACTCGTTAATGTCTATGCAGGTTAGCTTCAAGTTATTGAGATGTTGGAAGAGAAGTAAGTCGTAGCGTCCGGCACCGCAGCCGACATCCGCAGCCGAGACCTCGGGCAGATGTTGCAAATTTTCGCTAATGAAAGCGATCGGCTCGGAGTCGGTTGTACGGGCTTGTCTGTAGTCAGGCGCGACTTGGGAAAAATGAGCGCGCATATCTGGAACAATAGTCATTTGTTTTCCCCTTCTGAGTTCTAGGGATTGGCCTATTAGCTTTTTTCTTAACTTTAGCTTAACCCTGATTTAAAGTAAATAGCCGCTAAAATAGCCGACAAGAAGCGATCGCCCCCTCACAAATGCCTCAAACCCATACCAAACAAGGGTTTTATTTTATTGCTTTTCCAGAACCAACCATTAAAAAAGCTGCAATCAATATATTGCAGCTAACCTACTTGTAGGTAACAAAAATTACCCAAAAGTCTATTTGTAGTCTATTTGTAGGGTGCGCAATGCGCGCCAGACACTATATAGCACTACGCATTAAAGTTAGGACATTTCAAATCTCGCTCCTGGCTAGTAACGGCAAGGCTTGTGCCGATAGCTGACTGCTGATAGCTGATTGCTTACTGCTATATAAAGAGTTAGACCTGACAATTTGCGTAAGTCCTGTTGAACCTAAATTTAACTTGGGGAAAGCGAGCGGCAGTCCCGAATCACCTCAGACAATACTTTGATATGCTCTTTTGCAGTAAATTGAGTTTTAATTAAAGTTTGACCAGTTGTGGCCAGACGATCGCGCAAGTCGGAATCGGATAACAAGCGAGCGATCGCCTCTGCCAGGGAATCCACATCTGGCTTAACTAAAAAGCCCGTTTCCTCGGGAATAACCCATGTATCGATACCCCCAACATTTGACGCCACCACCGCAGCACCATTTCTCATAGCTTCCGCCGCCACCGCCCCCAAGGGTTCTCCCCAGATAGAAGGAACCACAACTAAATCCGCTTCTGCATAGAGCGCGTCAACCTCTTGATAGCTTAAATGTCCCTGATATTCTATTTTGATAGCTGGATTTTCTCTTTTGACATTTTCAGCCAACTTCAGACAGCGCTGCCAATAACTTTCAGTTTCGACTACTCCGGCAATTTTAAAGAGGATTTCCCCTTCGACCTGCAGTTTCCCCAGGGCTTCTATGGCCAGGTGCAGACCTTTTTCTTCAGTGATGCGACCGCTAAAAACAATAACTGGCGATTGATTGTTTTCCCGATCGCTCTCTACCTGGCTTTCCCTGACCTGTCGGGGCAAGAAGTATGTTTTATCTTCAATACCGGGAAGGTTTTTACTCAAAACCCGCTTCATATAATTGCTGACTACTACGATCGCATCTGCGTTTCGGAGCGAACCCAGCAGATCCAAGCGAGCGGATAAGTCTTTTTCGGAAAAAGTCCTGTCTTGGTGTCGTTTGACGCATAAACCAGATTCTATATTCGAGAGACAAGCTTGGGAAAGGGCGCGATCGCAGATAATATTTGCTTCCTCTCTCGTTGCTCGCAATTCAGTCAAGCAAGTCGGGAAATGGTCGTGAATATACCAGATAATTAGATAATTCCTTCCGGGCTTGTCCAGACTTTCCATCACTCGCCCGTCAAATATGTTGTGAACGTAAACGATGTCTGGGTCTATCTCTTCTACGGCACGGAGAATGCGATCGCCTAATTCCCTATCTCCATTGCGGTTTCCCAAGCCTTTAATTTCCCGATGGAATATTCCAGAAGCCATACTGCCGTGTACGCCATCGTAGAGCAGGTGGGAGCTTATCCCCATCGGAGCCACTATCTTGGCTAAACTGGCGATATACTCCTCGGTTCCCCCAAACCTTCCCCCTTTTTCGTTAATATGTAAAATCGAACTTATTCCAGATAAAGCCGTAGTCTCTATAGTATTTTCCATAGGATATTTTCAGATCATTTTTTATTTTATAGGACTTACGCAGAGATACTATTTGTAGGGTGCCGCACCGCGCACCAAACGCTATATTAGGACTTACGCAACGTCACTACGGGGAGGGCAACCACGGGGGGGATTGCCCCTACAAATACTAGATATGGACAGGCAAGCGTAAGTCCTGTATATAGCGTTTCTCGCTCTTGATGTGAATAATCTTGGGGATGCAACATCCCAATATGAGAGTTGCCGTTAGGGCGCCTGCGATCGGTCGAAGGGATGCTGTCGCCCCTACGTTTCTAGAGTCCGATCCTTTATTACACTTATTTGAGAAACGCTATATAATTAAATCGTCCAATTTGCGTAAGTCCTTTTTCATTCGCTAATCTTACAAAAAAACCGGGTTTCTCTCAGCAGCCGGTTTCTGGCTCCGGTTCTTAGAGAAACCTAACTTAGGATTGCTATAGATTTCTGGTGCGAAGGAGCATTTCACTTTTGTAAGTAGTAGGTTGGGTTTCGTTCCCGGGCCCAACCAAACTGTCGCTATTGTTGGGTTTCGTTCCCGGGCCCAACCTACATTGCTATGTATCCCTTGCAAAATTGAAATGCTTTCTGGTGCGATCGCATCCCAATTGAGGCTTTTTTGTCGATCGCAAAAATATCAATACTTTACGCACAGACTCTTTATGTAGGGTGCGCAATGCGCACCACTTCCTAAATTTCGAGCCGACAAGCAAGCGTAAGTCCTGAATCTCTTTAGAGCTGCGATCGCTCCTAGGAAAAAGACTGTAGTTTTTTGGAGGATATCTGTTTCTTTTCCCTAAATCCTACACCCTACAGCCTTGGAGATCGCTTTTTTAGTCGTCTCTTTCTCCTTTCATAAAGGCTTCTGTCATCTGATAGGCTTCCTCATCGCTATATTGTTGAGGCGGATGCTTCATAAAGAAAGCCGAGGGCGAATGTAGAATCCCGCCTTTGCCTTTATCTAAAGCTAGCTTGCAACAACGAACTGCATCGATCGCCACTCCAGCGGAATTAGGAGAATCCTCCACGGACAGTCGCAATTCCAAATTCATCGGCACGTCGCCAAAGAGTTTTCCTTCCATGCGGATAAAGCAGAGTTTGTTGTCCTTTTGCCAGGGAACGTAGTCGCTCGGCCCCACATGGATATTTTCATCCTCCAGCCTTTCTGCTGTCACCGCTTGCACTGCCTCGGTCTTCGATTCCTTCTTAGAGGCCAATCGGGCGCGGTTCAACATATTTAGGAAATCCGTATTGCCGCCGGTGTTAAGCTGGTAGGTTCTTTCTAGCTTGACTCCCCGCTTTTTAAATAATTCAGTTAGGGTGCGATGGGTAATCGTTGCGCCGAGTTGGGCTTTGATATCGTCCCCGATAATCGGTAAATTCTTTTCTTCAAATCGCTTGGCGAACTCTGGGTCGCTGGCGATAAATACAGGAATATTATTAATGAATCCTATTTCTGCTTCCAGAGCGCATTCCGCATAGAAGCGAGTCGCTATCTCCGAGCCCACTGGGAGGTAGTTCAGCAGCATTTGCGCCCCAGAATCGCGCAAAATTTTTACTATTTCATCTTTACTGCATTCATTTTCCTCGCTGAGGACAAACGTATGTTCTTCGGAATAGTCTTGCATGTGTTTGGAGAAACCATCCTCGACTTTCCCCATTTTAACAATCGTGCCTGTCGGGGGAATATCTTTTTGGAATACTACCGTGCAATTCGGCGGGGCAAAGATAGCTTCTGCTACGTCTTTTCCGACTTTGCGCGCATCGATATC
>JAAHFN010000077.1 GCA_010672965.1 Oscillatoria sp. SIO1A7 | reverse complement strand
TCTGTGCTTGTCGAAGCCCAGAGCTAGCCTAGCCCGCCTAGCTCTGGGCTTCGACAAGCTCAGCCCGAACGGCGGATTGCGTGCAGCTTCATAAAGAATTGGTCTCAAAATTCAAAATTCAAAACTCAAAACTCAAAACTCAAAACTTTATATTAATAGCTAATTTGCAAAGTGACAAATCCTTGGACTTCTTGCTCGCCGCCGACTAATACGGTTCTAGCTTGAAAATCGCCAACATCCGGTGCCATATTGGTGATATTGGATTGAGTCATTATAGGCGATCGCTCTTGGTTAACGTGAATTCTAATAACTTCGCGCTGCGAGAGATTCAGCGCTCCTAAAACCGCATCTGCTTGGCTTTGGGCGTCGGCAGTAGCGTCGCGAAGGGCTTCGAGGCGAGCCTGTTCGAGAACTTCGTCAGTGGCGATAAAGTTAATCCCATCAACGCGAGTTGCTCCCGTTTTAACTGCTGCATCAATTAGCTTGCCAGCTTCCTCGGTTGCAACGCGAAAGCTCACAGTATTCGTCGCCGCATATCCCGTCAGGTATCGCCGATCGTTCCTGCGATCGTAGATTGGATTGAGGCGAACGCCCGTAGTTTGCAATTTGTCCACATTAGAATTGCGTAGCAGTTGCACTAGCGCCGCACTGCGCCGCGCTACTTCCTCTTGCACTCTCTGGGCCGTTTTTCCTTCGATTTCAATTCCCAGACGTACCCGAGCTATGGTTGTGGGAACGGTCACGCTTCCTCGACCCGTTACGCTCAGAATTCTACTATGTTGTTCCTGAGCTATTGCCGGATTCAGGCCAGAGAAGGTAACAGTACCCAGCAATAAAGATAAAACAGTTAGCCGATCCCAAAATAATGTTTTTAGCATAAGATATTCTTTCCAATAAAAAAAATTGTTTGAAATAGCTGCGGCAATTTTCTCTACACCCTACACCCTACCGCTACACCCTACTAACTTATTCTGCCCTACAGCTTTTCCCTAAAGCAGAGCAGTCCTAGAGCAGTGCTATAATTTTTAATTAGCATTAACTCAGCCTAAGCATGACTACAGTAACACAGCTCCTCCAGCAGCTACCGGATTTGAGTGACGAGCAGCTTAAACAGGCGTATTTTAATCGGGCACAAGGGACGAAACTTTTGGTGCAGATGCTGCCGCTAGTGGCCCAAGAGTCTTTGGCCTTGCGTTTGGTGAAATTAGCCCTAGAAGTTGATTGGAAGCTGGCAGCCAAGCTGGCGGGAGCAGTACAAGTGCAGTTTCAGCAGCAAGCAGTAAGTTTAATTGCTGAGTTAAAAATTACCCTGCCCCTGAAAAACCGGCTCCTGGGCATGACCGGCTCTGATAGTGCTATTCCTCAATTGCTACAATCCTTAAGCATTAATGGAGATGCTCGCTCCAGACGGACTGCGGCGCGAGCTTTAGTAAAAATTGGTTCCGATGCGGCAGTGTCTCTGTTGCTGCGATCGCTCGCCAGTAGATTTTATGACATTCAAGGCTGGGCTGCTTGGTCTTTAAGTCAAATCGGCTCGGAAACGACAGTTAGAGAATTACGAAAAGCTCTCAATAGTAACCAATCTAGCGTTAGGAATTGGGCGGTTTGGGCTTTAGGAGAAATGAACTCTGATGCTGCATTTGCCGGATTGCTAGAAGCCGTCGAGCATCCAGACTTTGAAGTCCGTTGGCGTGCAGTTGCTGGCTTGGGCAAAAACAGGAGGCAAGATGTAGTGCCCAAATTGCTGCAAGCCCTAGAAGACAGGAATAATGAAGTGCGAGCTAAAGCTGCATCTGCTTTAGGGGAAATAGGTGCGGAAGTTTCGGTTAGCAAGCTAGTCAATGCAGTATTAAACGATAGAGATGAATATGTTTCTTCTAAAGCGATCGATTCATTAGTTAAGATTGGTGGTTTTCGTGCGGAATCGGGGGTAATGGAGGCTCTCAGGCATAGCAATCGATATATCAGGTTCCGGGCTGTATCTGCCTTAAAAAGCCTTAGAGGCGAGGCAGCTCTGGCTGGTATATTAGAAGCCCTTCAAGACGAAGACTATATGGTGCGAGGAAAGGCCGCTGACGAGTTAGGATGGTTGGGAAATAATGGAGCGATCGCCGGACTATTAAAAGCACTAGACGACCCAGAATATTATGTGCGATGGAGGGTGGCTGCTGCTCTAGGGCTGCTTGGGGGCGAAGGAGCAGTGGCCGGTCTAGTAAGCGCTCTTGACGACGAGCGATCGACGGTTCGTCAAAGGGCTGCCAAATCATTAGGAGAAATAGGCTCTAAAGCAGCCCTTTCTGCTTTGCGGCAGGCAGCCTCACACAAACATAATAACGTGCGGGCATGGGCATCGGTTGCTTTGCAGAAAATCGAAACCGAAGCCGTTATTAATACCAACAGCAACATCCCCAACAAGGCAGGGCTCCCCAATATCTCCATTGTTTCCCAGTTAGAAGCGAGTGAAAAACTCCGAGATCCTAGAACTGGGCGATTAATTAAATCCATCATCTCCATTGGCACTCCTGGAACATCCGCACCCCTGGGTTTCGAGCGAGTGCCCAATCGACTGCGGCTAGAATTTGACGATATAGAAGAACCCCATGACGACCCAGAATCAAAATTGCCCCCTGTTGAAGATATCTATAAAGCGATAGAATTTGCTCCTTCTGTTGCTAAACATAAAGGGACTTTGCTGGTTCATTGCCAAGCCGGAATAAGCCGCTCTTCTGCCATAGCTTTAACAGTTTTGGCGACTCTCCTAGGTCCGGGGAAAGAAGAGCAAGCAATGGCCTATGTGATGGAAGCTAGACCCATCGCCACCCCTAACCTCTGGATTGTGGAACTGGCCGACGAAGCCTTGGGGCGAGACGGCAAATTAGTAGATGCCGCACAATTATATCAAGACTTCGTTTCTCCCGGTCATGTTTTTTAAGTTTTGAGTTTTGAGTTTTAAGTTTTGAGTTTTGAGTTTTGAGTTTTGAGTTTTGAATATCTCTCCCTGGCTTCCCCGTAGGACGGGCGTCCTACGAATTGGGTAATTTATTTCTTGGAATTCCCTTAAAAGCGCGGCCTCGTAGCCCAATCCTAATTAAAAACTCACAGGACTTACGCAAAAGAGATCGTCCAATACCACTCTCTAGGGTCAACGGCCGTTGACCCCTACCACATGAGCGATTTAATGCGCGTAAGTCCTAACTCAAAACTCAAAACTCAAAACTCAAAACTCAACCGTACCTAACTCTTGCCCTATTCCTCATGTTCAATAATTCTGTTTCTGACCAATATTCGGGTAAAATAGTACCGCATACATAGGCTCCATTCAAGTTAGCCCTATCCAGTTCTGAACCTTGCAGAGAAGCACGACCTAGGTTAGCACTATTTAGGCTAGCACCTGTTAAGTTAGCCCCACTTAAATTTGCATTAAAAAGATCGGCATTTCTCAGATCGGCACGGCTGAGATTAGCACCGCTTAAGTTAGCATTGCTCATTCTAGTATCGCTGAGATCGGCATCAAATAAATTGGCACCTCTCAAGTCAGCACTCATTAAATGAGCATCTCTAAGGTCGGCACGACTCAGGTTGGCACCTTTGAGATTGGCGCTATTCAAATAAGTTCCGCTCAGATGCGCGTATTCTAGATTAAAACTCTCTAAATTAACATTTTCTAAATAAAGATAGCTTAAATCGGCTCCCTTTAAATTTAGACTGGTCGTTTTGTTGTTGACAATTTGCCAAATTAAATGCAAATTGCCATTAATTATATTTCTATCGCTCAGGCAAGCATTCTTTAAATTTATAAACCGTAATTGGGTGTTTTTCCAAGTGCTATTTTCCAGGTTGGCATAGCATAAAATAGCAGAAATCAGCGTAGCCCCATTAAGATTCGCACCGGCGAGGTTCGCACCTTCAAAGTCGGCAAATGCTATTTTACTACCGCTGAGATTGGCACCTTCTAGGTTGGCATTGCTCAGGTCGGCACCGCTGAGATTGGCACCTTCTAGGTTAGCATTGCTCAGATCGGCTCTTTCCAGATCTGCATTGCTCAAGTCCGCACCCGTTAAATCAGCTCCCTTTAGATATGTATCGCTTAATTTAGCATCCTCTAGATAAGCACAACTCAGTTTAATTGACTCTAGGTTGGCACCAGTAAGGTCAGCATTATTTAGATTGCTACCCCTAAGCAAAGTGCTGCACAATTTGGCTCCCCTAAGATTAGCGGCTGTCAGGTCGGCAGACCTCATATAGGCACAGCTCAGGTTGGCATTACTTAAGTTAGCGCCTCTAAGTTTGACTCCTTTAAGATAAGCTCCATTGAGTTTTGCTTTGGCAAACTTTCTTTCTCCGGCTTTATAGCGCTGCAACAGCTCTTTGACATCCATAATAATTTTGTAGCTCCGTAGCAATTGGTCCTAAATAATATGCTTTTTAAAATACACTCATGGTGAGAATATAGCGCTGCCATAGCGAAATAACTATGCTATACCATTGTAAGTTAGGGTGTAAGCTGTAGGGTGTAGGGTGTAGGGTGTAGGGTTTAGGGTTTAAGGAAAAGTAACTGTAGGGAGCGGTTGAGGAACGAAACCCAACACAACGATTGGTATAGTTGGGTTTCGCTCCTCAACCCAACCTACAATTTTAAGGCTGCTATACCTCCTAGACCCTACGCCCTCACCAAGCGTTTTTTGCCCAATGCCCAAAGAAGCTCTCAGCAGTCAGCGGTTAGCAGTCAGCTTTGAGCTAAAAGCTGAGAGCTGAGGGCTGAGAACTTCTTTGCCCAACTGTACAACTATAAAAACTAGATTCCCATGAAAAAACCATTGTTTGTTAGCTTGCTCGTACTTCTGATGTCAGGATTGGGCAAGGCTCCTCCTTCTCTCCCCGTTCGAGCAGAACCAATATTTGCGATCGCCCAGAATGAGCTAGCCACAAAGCCTGAATTAGAATTGCTCGATGCGGGCATAGAGCCGAGGCAAAAACTGCGATTTTCTCCCGTCCAGGGTAGCCGGACAGAAATCCTCACTATGACTATGGATATGGATATGGAAATGACCGTAGAAGGTGAGGGTAGCCGAGCGATAGATATGCCGCCAGTTGAAATCGAATTCGAGATTGAAGTCGAGAAAGTTGACTCTAATGGAGATATTCATGCTAGTTTTTATTGCTCTCGCACTGATGTAGTAGCCGAAGCGGGTACTCCTCCCCCCTTAGCCCGGAAGCTGCAAGCAGAAATAGAAAAAATGGTTGGTTTCAGCACTTCTTTAGTTATGGATAGCCAAGGGCGCGCTAAAGATATAAACCTTATTGTGCCCGATAGTATGGATCCGAATCTTAGGCAAATGTTCGAGCAAACGATGAATTCTTTGGGCGATATCTCTGCGCCGATGCCCGAGGAAGCTGTGGGAGTAGGAGCCAAGTGGCGCGTTTCTGCATCCCCAACTTTAAATGGGATTCGGATGAATCAAACCGCTACTTATGAAATAGCGAGCATTGAGGGCGATCGCATTGTTCTAGATACCCAGGTAGAACAGGAGGCCGAGCCTCAAAACATGACTTTACCGGGACTGCCTCCTAATGCTACTGTTAATCTGGAATCTCTCGACGGTAGCGGTAGGGGACAAGTGACGATGGATTTGAATAAGATAGTGCCTATAGCAGGCAATGTCTCGATGGATTCTAATACTCGGATGCTGGTGCAAATTAGCGAGAATGGCAGGGCAGACCAAAAAATGTTGCAAATGAATACCTCAATTGGCATGACGATGGAATCCGAGTAGGAGAGAGTGGGAAGGAGGGGGAAGGAGTGGGAGAGAGTGGGAAGGGTGGGAAGGATTGGGGAGGATTGGGAAGGGTGGGAAGGATTGGGAAGGAGTGGGAGAGAGTGGGAGAGAGTGGGAGAGAGTGGGAAGGGTGGGAAGGAGGGGGAAGGAGGGGGAAGGAGTGGGAAGGAGGGGGAAGGAGTGGGAGAGAGTGGGAAGGGTGGGAAGGATTGGGAAGAATTATAGTCATTTCAATTAAGGATGAGACAAGACGTAGGGGCGAACGGCCGTATGCCCTTACGGGCAGGCTCCGCCAACGCCCCTACATTCTAGCGATCGCTCGCTGTATCAAACTTATATCAAATCCGGTTAATCTCTCATAAATAAATCCCGTAGGGGCGGTGCCCCTACAAACTGTGACTGTGACTGTTTAACCGGATTTGATATTATTTGAAATGACTATAAATAAAATTGTCCTCTCCCGCTCTGCCCACACTCCCCCCATCTCCCCTTGTCTCTCCCCATCTCCCCCCACACTCCCCTCTGTGCCCACACCTAATTGGAAGTATGGCAGTTAGCATCCTGGTGCCATAGGCTCTGGGAGGTGCCTGTTGCTGGATAAGCTACTAATTCTACAGAGCCATCGGGGCGAACTATCCAACCTTGAGCCTCTACGATTTGGGTTATGGTTTCGGACTGCTCCGGGCTATTGGCGGAATCTTTTTTGCCTTGGATTTCATTCTCCGATTGAGACGGTTCGCGAGTTGCCCATTCGACAATAGACGCCGAACCATCCAGAGGATCGGCGGGGTTGGGAGGCAAGCCGCCGCGCCCGGTAATAGTAAATTCGCTTCCCTTTCCTTGAGAGCAGATATCTTTTCCGACCAAACTAGCAGCATCCACGATGTTTTGATTGAGACTGACCAATCCCGAAGTGGGGTCAGCGTCGGGAGTATTAATTTCCACGACGCCGCCGAAGCTGGCACCGAGCTGGGAAGTGGCGGTGATATCGCTGCGCCCGGTTGCTTGTTGTCGGAAGACGATGCCAAAAATACCGCTGGCATTGAGAATCACGCGCCCGCCAAAACTCTGTTGGGCATTTGCGGTAATGTCGCTATTTCCTTTGGCTGCCAAGAACTCTGTATCTATAGTAATGTTGCCGCCGGTTGCTTCTCCGGTAGCGTTGGTGCTGATGCGGCTGAGCCTGCGCAATTGGATGTCCGGGGCGGTTAGGAAAATATTGCCTTGAGAGCCTTCTACGGTTTGGGCAGTTATACTGCCGTTATCCAGAAAAATGCGATCGCCTACAAAAGTCAAAGAACCCGCCTCCCCAATTTGTTGGCTGCTCACAGAAATTTCTGCTCCATCCTCGATTAGCAGCTCTCCAGTTCTTATAGTTAAATTCCCAGCATTGTTGGCACCGGGGGCGCTGGCAAACAGTCCGCTCGGGAAGCGCGTCCCCGACGAGTCGGTGACAAAGCTATCATCGTTGCTACTCGGAGTCGATCCATTTAGTTCTATTCGTTCTGTGGCGCGGACGCTTAAGTCCCCTCCGCTACCGGCTCCTAAAGTGGCGGTAGAGATTTGCGAGCCATTGCGAAGAGTAAGGCGATTGGTTTCTACAGTCAAGTTGCCGCCATTGCCCCTTGCGTTCTCGCCAACTCGGGCTACCAAGCTGCTTGGCAACTCGTCGAGATTGTCGCTGCCGATTTCTATTGCAGAAGTGGCGTTAATCTCGGCGGAGCCAGCATTGCCCGCTCCTAAAGTTCCAGCATCAATAGTGCCTCCATCCTTTAGGACTAAGCGATCGCTCTCCAAAATTAAGCTACCCCCATCTCCGGTGCCTCCTTGTTCCACCCCCGATCGCAAAGCACTCAAAGTTCCTTGCCCGTTGGTGCCGGTTCCCCCCGGGGAGCTACCAATAAATTCTACTTCTGCGGCTCGAATGGTTATAGTTCCCCCAGACCCAACTCCGGCAGTAGAAGCCTCTATCGACGCGCCATCCGTAACACTCAGCCGTTGGGTTTCTACATTTATGCTACCTCCATTTCCCGTAGCTCCCGGCTCCACATCCGTGGTCAAAGCACTGGTTCTGCCAGTATCGGTAGCCCAGCCGTTTAGTAAAATAGAATCCGTTGCCTCTATTGTGATTTCTCCTGCTTGACCGGAGCTTCTGGTTTCCGCAGCGACTCTTGCCCCGCCCAGAACTGTTAGATTATTAGTGGTTATGCTCGCAGTGCCGCCATCCCCCGCGCCTCCAGTATTAGTAGAAATTTCGGCGCTATCGTCGAGACTCAGTTCTGGAGTTATCACGGTAACGGTGCCCCCGCGTCCAGTTGCGTCCCTCCCGACAGAGGAGAATATACCGCTAGCAGTTTGTCCCTGACCGGAGCCGGTGCCAGTCAATTCTACTTTTTCTGTGGCTCGAATGCTGACGTTGCCTCCGTCTCCCGCTCCAGATGCATTGGCCGATATACTCCCTCCATTACTAGCTGTCAGTCGATCGCTTGTTACGGTTACTTCTCCACCTTTGCCGCTGCTAAATGTATCGCTAGCAATCTCCCCGCCATCACTAAGAATTAGGTCTGGAGCTGTCACCGTGACGCTGCCTCCACGCAAACCCGTTGAAGATTCCAGGGCTGACGAGAATATGCCGCTGCCGGCGTTACCTTCGGAGCTGCGACCGACGAGTTCTATTGTTTCTGTAGCGCTAACCGTTACTTCGCCGCCGTTTCCGGCTCCAGAAGTATTGGCTGCGATTCTCGCTCCACCGCCGACCCTCAGGCGAGCGGTTTCTACGGTTACCTCTCCGGCATTGCCCGAGGCGAAAGTTTCGCTGGCTATCTGGGCATTATTATCGATCGTTATTTCTGGAGCGACTAAAATGACGCTACCGCCATTTCCCGTCCCCTCATCTCGCACGTCGGAGAATATGCCGGTGTTGCCTCCTTCTGCCCTTTGAGAAAAGCCGATAATTTCTACTGTCTCTGTGGCGCTCACTTCGACGGTGCCGCCAACCCCGGAGTTACGAGTATTTGCTTCTATTCTGGCACCATTTAGCACCCGCAACCGCTCGGTTCTTATGCTTACTTCTCCTGCATCCCCCGAGCCGAAAGTTTCGCTGGCGATCGCTACATTGTCGCCATCTAGAGTTACCTCTGGAGCGATTACCAGCACGCTACCGCCGTTACCCGTGTCTCCCATGCGCACCCCCGAGAACAAACCGCCGAGAGATTGAGCTTCTTCATTATTGCCGATAATTTCTACTGTTTCTCTAGCGCGAACTTCTACAGTGCCACCCTCTCCTTCTCCAGATGTATTGGCCGATATTCTCCCTCCACTACTAGCCGTCAGTCTATCTACTTCTACGGTTACCTGTCCTGCATCGCCTATACCCGAGGTGCTGCTGGCGATTTGTCCGGTATCGCTCAAAGTTAATTCTGGAACCGTAACTGTAACGCGGCCTCCGTTTCCAGTTGCTTGATCTCGCACGTTCGAGAATAAACCGGTGGTACTGTTGTCCGTGGCAGATTGACCGGATATGGCCACAGTTTCCCTGGCAGTAACTGTCACGTTACCCCCCATTCCGGCTCCCGATGTATTCGCATCTATTCTCGCTCCGCCGCTGAGGCTCAGGCGATCGCTTTCTATTATTACCCGTCCCGCATCCCCCGTACCAAACGTACTGGTAGATATTACCCCGCGATCGCTCATTTCTAATTCTGGAGTCATAACCGTAACGCTACCTCCAGTTCCCGTTGCTTCCGGCCTACTTACTGAAGAGAATAAACCGCTGCTATCGTTCCTTTCGGGAGATCGGCCGGATATCTCCACCCTTTCTGTAGCAGTAACTGTCACCGTCCCGCCGTCCCCAGCTCCAGAAGAATTAGCCAAGATTTGCCCTCCACCGCTGAGGGTCAGGCGATCGCTTTCTATTATTACGTCTCCGGCATTCCCCGTATTGGATGTCTCGCTGGTAATCCCTGCGTCATCCCTCACTATTATATCGGGAGCGGATAGCATAACGCTGCCTCCATTTCCCATACCTTCCTGTCGGACTGCAGAGAATATCCCACCGCCATCCCCCGTCTGGGCAGAAGTGCCAAAAACTTCTATTCTTTCTGTGGCGCTCACTTCGACGGTGCCGCCATCTCCCTCGGCAAATGTATCTGCTGCAATGAATCCTCCATTGGCCACGCTCAGGCGATCGGTTGTTATTTTTATATCTCCGGCATTGCCCGTACTCAATGTTACTGTTCCGATCTGAGTGTTATTGAGAGTCACCTCGGGAGCGGACAAATCTATATTTCCTCCATTCCCCGTTGCTCCCTGCCGAACCGCAGCCGACAAACCTCCAAGGTTTGAGTTGTTGTTGGTATCGCTCCTGCTGACTTCTACAGTTTCTGTAGCCCGAACAACAATGCCGCCCCCATTTCCCGCCAAAAATGTATCCGCCGCAACTACCGAATCCCTTACGGCGAGGCGATCTATTTCGAGAGTCACCGTACCTCCATTGCCCGTGCCAGATGTATTGCTAGCGATCTGACCTCCGTCAGTAACGGTTAGTTCTGGAGCAGACACAGTCACGCTGCCCCCATTTCCCGTTGAGCCTGTCTGGGCTGTAGAGAAAATACCGGTCAAAGACGACGGCATCATAGTATCTCCTGGCATTTCTGGAGGCATATCCCCTTGCATTTCTGGAGGCATATCCCCTTGCATTTCTGGTGGCATATCACCTTGCATTTCTGGAGGCATATCCCCTTGCATTTCTGGTGGCATATCACCCTGCATTTCTGGTGGCATATCCCCTTGCATTTCTGGTGGCATATCACCTTGCATTTCTGGAGGCATATCCCCTTGCATTTCTGGTGGCATATCACCCTGCATTTCTGGTGGCATATCCCCTTGCATTTCTGGTGGCATATCACCTTGCATTTCTGGAGGCATATCCCCTTGCATTTCTGGTGGCATATCACCCTGCATTTCTGGTGGCATATCCCCTTGCATTTCTGGTGGCATATCCCCTTGCATTTCTGGTGGCATATCACCTTGCATTTCTGGTGGCATATCACCTTGCATTTCTGGGGGCATATCCCCTTGCATTTCTGGGGGCATATCCCCTTGCATTTCTGGGGGCATATCCCCTTGCATTTCTGGGGGCATATCCCCTTGAGCTTCCGGGGTTGTATCGCCGATTATCTGCACAGTTTCTGTCGCCCGAATCGTAACGGTACCGCCATCCCCAGATCCAACTGTATCTGCCGATATTTGGGATAAACCCGTTATTGTCAGGCGATTGGTGTCAATAGTTATCGTGCCTCCATTGCCGGAGCCAAATGTATTGGTGGCGATCCTCGAACGGTCAGTGATAATTAACTCTGGAGTTTGAATCGTAACGCTGCCGCCATCCCCGCTCCCTCCTCGATTTACCGACGAAGATATACCGGCACCCGTCCCGCTGGGGGAAGTACCGCTAGCCTCCACAGTTTCTCTCGCCCGAATCGTAACGCTGCCGCCATCGCCCATTCCCGTAACATCGGCACCTATCAGCCCTCCATCCCGCAAAGTTAGCTGTCCGGTTTCTACCGTTACCGTCCCACCATTGCCCGTCGAGTCTTGCAAATTTGATGAAAACAAACCCGCGCGAGCTTGCTCTGGCCCGCCTACAATATCTATCCCGCTCGCTGTCCGAACTGTCAGAGAGCCAGCATCTCCCTCGCTGCTCGTATTGACCGATATCTGCGAATCGTTTACCGTTAGGAAATCCGCTTCTAGGGTTATATTGCCTCCAGCCCCTATAGAGCCTACGGCCAAATCGTTGTTAATCCTGCTATTTCCACTCAGGCTAATAGTTTCCGTGGCGTTAACTTCTATATTTCCTGGGTCGGCATCCACATTGCCAATATTCGGCTCAGTTCCAGCTCTGACGTCGCTGCTAGCCATATCAAAATTCAGAGCATTAATGGCAATACTGCCAGTTCCGTCTCCTACTGCATCTATTACCGATTGGCTTAGGGAAATATTCCCTCGCGCCACTTCTGCTGGGAAACTTAGAGAGTCAAATCCATTTAGCTCCACGGTTCCAACCCCTTGCAGGCTGCCCAGCTTAATTCGTCCGTTCTGCGATCGCACCCTTGCTTCGTTTAAGCTGACTTCCCCGCCGACTAACATCAAACTGCGACCGGTATTTACCCCCAGCTCTGCCTGTCGTACTTCTATAGACCCCGGGCTGGCACCGTATTGCAATCCTATCGGTACATTTATAGTCAGTAAAGGCGGGGCTTCTGGGTTTATCGCGCTGAAACTGCTGCCATCTGATAGGTTTATGCCGTCCGCCGTCGAGCCTACAAACGACCCTCCAATATCCAAGCTTGCTCCCGGTCCGAAGACAATTCCCGCCGGATTCAGCAGAAACAGATTAGCCGTTCCATTGGCTCTAATTAAGCCCTCAATATTGGAAATTCTGCCTCCAGTCACCCGAGCCAAGATATTCTCTATAGCCGCTGCATTATTGAAAAAAGCAGTCTGTCCCGAATTTAGAGAAAACTCTTCAAAACTATGAAATAGATTCGTGCCTGCTTCCGTTCCTCCTTCTATCTGGAAGGTGGTGCCGTCGAAATTCACTAGACTATTGTTTTGCAGGGTTGCATCGGGCAAAACTTGGGCTCTGGCCGAGGTGCTGCCGATATACCACTGGAAGGGAAGTACCAGTCCCAGAGCCAACAGCCAGTTCCAAGGTTTTTTGGCCGGGAAATTCCCAGTCCCGCTACCCCAGGAAACTAAGCGCCCAAGCAGATGTTTATTTTGGCGTCCCGTTTGATATCTTAGGGGGCTAACGTCTTGTTGCGAGATTTGCTGGCTCATAGTCAATCGACGGATAAGATTGTTTTTATTTTACATCGACTCCGATCCAATACCCTAGGGCAGATTATTTTTGCCTTTTGACCCCATCTTTATGAAGCGATCGCTCATCTTATAGCACAATCGTAGCTTTTTTGTCAATAAGCGATCGGGGGAGAGACAAATTATATAGAGCAATTTTAAATTGATATAAAGCTGGGCGAAGCATCCCATTACGGGGCTTACCGTTCGAGACGCCGAGATTGTCTCGGGGATGCTGTCGCCCCTACGTTTCCTTCGTTATACTTATTTGAAATTGCTAAAATAATAATATGTTTATTTGCACTATACTTAATACCCCTTTTTTAAAGGTCGAGGGGTCTTTAATGTTGGCAAGGGTATTGGCAGAAGTTACCGAGCTTCTGGTATATAGCGTTTATCAAATAAGTGTAATCTTATAAACGTAGGGGCGACAGCATCCCCAAGACCATCTTTGCTGTATAACGGTAATTTCCCTACTGGGATGCTTCGCCCCAGAGACCTTACATGGGAGCATTTCACTTTTGTAAGTAGTAGGTTGGGTCCGCCATCAACGAAACCCAACAAAACTGTCGCTATTGTTGGGTTTCGTTCCCGGGCCGCTCCCTACCTTGCTATGTATCCTTTGCAAAATTGAAATGCTCCTCCTTACATCAAGCGAGAGAACCGCTATATTGCCTCTGAATCCATCATTTGTAGGAAAACCGATGTGCTATATATCCCATCATTTTTCAAAATTGCTACAGTAATAACAACCTTTTTAAAAGTCTCAAGGTAATAAGTCAAAAGTAGGAACTGACTAAGGAGCGAGCGTTTATAAATCTCTTAAATTATTTAAATTTTGATATAAACTCTGGTTATAAATTAAACTGCATTGATATTAATTGACACCGGGCAAAAACCATTATGTCCCCTGCCGTTCTCCAAGGCGCAAGTAGCGCTTGCGCAAAGATTGTCGCTTTAAGCCTTCCTCCAGTAACGATTCAATCAGCCGCACCTCAACTGCAAAATCTTCTGGATGAGAAATGCTACGCAGATCCAAGTGACGAAGTTGCTCTTTTGTGTATCCTATAGCGTTTCTCAAATTAATGTGAGGTACCACCGGCGTTGCATCCCAATACGATCGTCCCCGTGTTACAGCAAAGATAGTCAAGGGGCATGCTGTCGCCCCTACATTTCCCACCTCAATCGTTTATTACACTTATTTGAGAAACGCTATATCATCCGACAAAAAGCAGGATTCGCCGCCAGGATTCCTCCATCTATGGTCATTTATTTCTCTCCATACATCCGGTATATTTTTACCCGTTTTTTGCTGTGGCCCAATTCCCCGTTCCTTGGTAAACTTTTATAAACAAGTATAACGTTTTATCGCTAGCGCGATCGCTTTTGCTACTTTGGGGATAAATTGATAGAGACTCAATTTCATATCTATAGGAACAATTAAATGTCTCTCGATCGCGTTGTTAGAGCCGCCATTCATCCGGCGATCGGCATTGCCCGAGTCGGCGACAGTCCCGACGAATATTTTATCGGCCCAGAATTACCCTATTCCCATCCCACCCCCGAAGGTGGTTTTAAAGATAGCCACGGAAGGCTGAAACGGCAAGCGGCCCAGTTTCGCATTTACGGTTACGACAATCGCGGCCGAGTGGTTCGCGAATTGAAGTTAGACAATCCGGCAATTGAGATTGAGTGGAAGGTTGAAATTGCCAACACAAAAAGCGCTTGGTACAATTTTGAACTCGCCCTAGATATCCCCGAAGCGGTTCCAGTAGCGCGTCGGAATCCTACGGTGAAAGGGAGCGATCGCGACCAACTCAAAATTACTCCGGCTCCGGCGACTCTAGCGGGCAAAAACCAATGCCATGAATTCGACGATGGTAAGTTTTTCGATAAGGAGGTGTATCTAGGGGAAGCCAAAACCGACGAGCTGGGACGCTTGCTTTTCCTCGGCGGACGGGGAGCCTCCGCTTCTATTGGTGGCTATCCGGCTTATACCTTTGCCAATAACGATGGCTGGCACGACGATATCTCAGACGGACCGATACTAGCAAAGGTCAAATTGAACGGTCGAGAAATTCCCGTCGATTCCGCTTGGGTGGTGACGGCTCCTCCCAACTACGCCCCGGATCTCCTCGGTGCGGTGACCCTATACGATGTCATTACCGAAGCGGCCATCAAAGGCGGATGGTTGCCCCCCCTCGATAAAAGCAAAAAAGTCTCCTTTACCAAAGAAGTTTTGCCTGTTTTCTGGCGCTATAACAGACTGCAATGGGTCAATAAAGGCATCTTTACCCAATTTGGCTTTAGCGGTCCGCAAGATTTTTTAACCCCAGAAATGCTGCGGCGTTTATCTTACATAAGTAAAGACGATCCCTATCAAGAATTGCGCCGCCAAATCTTCAATAGTTTTCGCAACCCCGACTTTAGCGATGCCCAAGTTCTGGCTTTGCCTTGGCTGTACGGCGATGGCATGAACGTGCCCGCCGATAATAACCGTCAATGGCTGGCATTGCCGCCCCATGTCTATGACATTTTAAAACTCTGGGCGAATGGTCAGTTTAAAGATGACTTGCCCGATCGCTATAAAGAAAACGGTTTGGCAAGCGAAACCCGTCCGCCTTGGGCAGAGTACGATTCTTTTGAAGAAGTACCAATTCGCCGCCAACCGGCCACCCTCGATCGCGCCGCTTTGGAATACTGTCTGGGGGATGCTTTCCATCCGGGCTGCGAAGTGACCTGGCCCGTGCGTCACGCTAGTATGTACGGCGGTGCCTTTCGCATTTTGCCGCGAGCGCCCCAAGAGACGGAACCCGACTATGGCGACGAATTGCACCCGAACCAGGTGTTTGATTCTTCCTCCGACAGCAACCCTACGGCGATTTACGGCCTGGGCGTACCTGGCGGGCCCTTGTATGCCCAGGGACCGGGGGACATCAGCCGCTGGATGGCAGTTCCCTGGCAAACGGATACGGCTAGCTGTCGCGACGGCTATATCGAAACTTATGACGAGTATGTGCCGACGTTTTGGCCGGCCCGCGTTCCCAATCAGGTTTTGACCGCAGAAGACTACAAAACAATAGTAGATAAGAGCAAGTCTGCCGAAGACCGCCAACTGGCTTTCCTCAAGCGAAGGGAGTGGCTGCGAACCCTACCGGGGGGCTATTTAGAGCAAGTTCGGGCCATGATTAGCGATTTTTGGCGCTTGGGCATCGTGGAGGAAAAACCGGGAGCGCCAGATATTGGCTTGCCCGAGGTGATGTATGTGGAGACTGAAGTCGAGCCTTTAGCGCTATCCCATAAAGCGAAGTTGATGGCTGGTTTGGAGGTAGCTGAAGAAGCTGAAGAAGTGGCAGAAGAAGTGGCTGAAGACAAGCCGACTAATGCCATACTCGACGCGATCGCCAAGAAAGCTAAGGCGGAGTTGCGCTTTGTTGAGAAAGCCCTTAGTCCGTTTAAGCGGCGCGATCGGACTTGATTCTGACGGTCTGTCTGACTGACCTTACGGTCGCTGGCTTTCCTGCAATTGTGGCGCTATGTTAGGACTTACGCAGTAAGGTTAGGACGGTTACAAAATGCCACAGCTTACGAAAAGCAAGGCTTTGGCCGATAGCTGAGAGCTGATAGCTGACCGCTTACTGCTATACCTTGGAAGATAATTCAAGGGCCACGATACTTGGAAAGAGGTTTCGCATATATCTTATTTGACATTTTCACCTCAGAGTTCCCAGAGAGCCAGCTAAGGCTCTCTTGGAACTCTGGTGGCGAAGGAGTTCACACTAAACGATAATTCAAGGATTTCAGCCTTATAGTCCCAATTGTTTGGTATCGTATGTAACTTTTCTACCCTAAATCCAGGAGAGCCTCAGCTTCTTACAAAAAAAAATTCAGAAACTTCGTCCTGGAATCGTCTTAAAAATACAGTTCACAAGGTACCGAACCACCAAGGTAAATCAAAAGGGACAAAAATCATGCAATTCAACAGTGCAGAAAAACAAGCAGCAAAAGACGCATTCAACAAAGTACCGGAGCAACAACGGAATCAGATGCGGCTCAGCTCGGTGCGTTTAACCAATGGCGGCTTCACAGGCTCGGGCGTCTTGGTAAAAAGCTCTGACTCTTATGATATCATAGGTATTATCACTGCCAAGCACAATTTGTGCGTCAAAGCAGGAATCAAGAGGCCCGAAACATGGGACCAAGATCAGGTCAACAAACTGATGGCGGATTTTCTCAACGGATTGTCTGTAGGCTACGACCCTCAAGGAATAGATCAAGACCCTCAAAAAACTCAGGCACTTACATCCACAAACAGCGACATAGAATTCCGAGCTGGCAATGAAAGCTGGGACTACGACCTGATGTTTATCTCCTTTAAAGGGGACTTAGAGATTAAGCAGTGGGCCAAATCGAATAGATCTCATCGAATAGACTACTCTGTTTATAAGAATATCCCTGAATTTTACAAACAGCAGAACCAGCAGAATCAGCAGAATCAGCAGATTCAGCAGAGTAAGCATAATCAGCCGATTCAGCAGATTCAGCAGAATCAGCAGCAGATTCAGCAGAAGAGCAAGCAGAAGAGTAAGCAGCAGATTCAGCAGAAGAGTAAGCAGAAGAGTAAGCAGCAGATTCAGCAGATTCAGCAGATTCAGCACGATCGGCAGGATCGGCAGGATCGGCCGAGTAAGCAGATTCTGCTGAATAAGCAGGTGTTCGTGACAGGCTTTGGCAACATATTAGACTCGAACGGCCAATTCCCTCCAAAAAAACAAGAAAGCCACCCTTTTCAGGTTCGCACCGCTACGATTACCCGATTGCCCGAAACAGTGCTGGACAAGGGAGATCTCTGTTTGAACAATGTCTTGACCGTCACAGCTTCCAACAACACCAGCACCGCCCCAGGAGATTCGGGAGGACCCATGTTTTATATTGTTAACAATACAGTATATCTACTGGGAGCAACTCTGGGCTCTAACTATGAAGCCGATCGAATAATCCCCGATGACCCTATCAAGTGCAATAACTCCACCTTTCTGTACTACCAAGAGAAGCTGTTTTAACCACAATAAACCTTCGTGACATGACATAACCGAAATGGCAGACGTAGCGATAATCGGTGGCGGTCCGGCGGGGTTAGCGGCGGCTATTTTTCTGGCGCAAGCTGGGGTAGCCGTCGCAGTGGTGACGCGAGCTGATTCTCGTTCCCAGACCCATAATTGCGATCGCGGCGACAAGAAAATTGGCGACAAAATTGGCGGCAATAAAATAAGAGACAAAATAGGCGAAAGTCTGGCTCCCGATAGCAAGCCAATTTTGCAGCAGTTGGGGGTTTGGGAAGGGTTTTTGGCGGACAAACATTTGCCCTGTCCGGGGAATCGCTCGGCCTGGGGAAGTGCGGAGCTGACAGACTACAGTTTTATCGGCAATCCCTACGGCTCGGGCTGGCATCTCGATCGCCTTCGTTTTGAGTCGCGCTTAGAACAGCGAGCCAAAGCGTTGGGGGTGGAAATTGCGATCGGGCGCGTCTTGCCGGAGTTCGAGCGATCGCCTTTGGGACAATGGCATTTGAGAATCGCGCCGGACATCGCGCCGGACAAGATCGCCCCGGATAAGAAAATCAACCGAGAAATTGTCGCTCCTTTCGCCATCGATGCTACGGGTCGCAACAGTTGGTTTGCCCGCCGCCAGGGAATACGGCGCTGTCTGGACGATCGCCAAGTAGCCGTGGCGGCGTTTCTCGAACCTCGCGATAGTCCCATTGAAGATGCAACCAGTTTGGTGGAAGCGGTGGAAGGGGGCTGGTGGTACTCGGCCTTGCTTCCCGACGGACGTTTGGCGGTTTTCCGGGCGGCGGACCCGGACTCGGAGGTGGCGCGCGATCGCGGGGTTTGGTGGCGCGAGCTGGCTGCAACCCAGTACGCGAGCGATCGCGCTCGTCACTACTGCCATAGCGCCAGCTTCAAGGTTGTCCCCGCTAATAGCAGTCGCTTGGAGCGCTTTAGGGGCGAGGGATGGTTGGCTATCGGCGATGCGGCGATCGCTTACGATCCTCTCTCTGCCCACGGTTTGACTTTGGCTCTGGCCAGCGCTCGCGATGGCGCGAGGGCTATTTTAAAAGGAGATTCCCAGGCTTTCAGTGCCTACGAGTCTCGTCTCCAGACAGCTTGCGATCGCTATAGCCAAATGCGACGAGAAATTTACGCCCTGGAGCAGCGCTGGCCTCAATCTCCTTACTGGTTGCGAAGGCACTGGCTCTAGGGAATTCCAAGAAACAAATTATCCAATTCGTAGGACGGGCGTCCCGCCTGTCCGGTGGTGCCCAGAGACAGGCGGGACGCCCGTCCTACGGGGAAGCGAGGGAGAAATATTTATTTGGAAATCCCCTAGTGCAGCGGCAGAAATAGTCCACAGCGCGATCCTTGTGGCCGGTCGCCCGGATCCAAAGGCATTTTGACTTTTGACTTTTGACTTTTGACTTTTGAATTTTGAATTCCGCACAGCGGCGCTAGCCTCTTCAGCGGACTCTGACAAATCCGCTTTTCTCGATTAGATCTTGCCCTTGTTCGCTCAGAAGCAAGCTCGCATAGGCCAGACCGGCTTGCTCGTCGAGCTGCCCATTTTCTTTGACGATCGCGAACAAGCGGCGAGTAATTGGATAATCGCCATTTTGAAAAGCCGCTACATTAAGCGAGTTGCGCTGTTTCGGACAGTCAGAGGGAGGGACAAAAGGTTTCTGGTAAGGGCTAACCAGTTGGTCGGAGGTCTGACCAACGGGCAGGGGTAGAATAGTACATTGCTTGACGATAATGGCAGCAGAGGCGAAATAGATACCTCCCGGGTCGGCAGCTACTGCCCGCAAGGCTTCTGTTGTAGTGGGGAGAAACTCGACATTGGAAGCAAAATTTTCCCCATTCAAAACACCCTCGATAAAAAATTCAATTGTACTGCTGTATTCCGGGCTGCGAGAATAGGGAGCGATCGCCAAATACGGGCCGCCGACTTCGCTCCAGTTGCTAATCTTGCCCGTATAAATATCCTTTATCTGGGCAACAGTTAAACCCTCTATATTTAGACTTGGATTAACTGCCACCGCAATGCTATCAATTGCCACGGGTATTTCTTGAGTAGCCAACCCTTTTTCTTTAGCCTGTTGGTATTCCCCAGCATTTAGAGAGCGAGAAGACTGGACGAAAGCAAGCTGGTTGTCTAGAAACATCTGAATCCCGTTACTAGAACCAGGCGGTTCGCTGGGATGTTGAGTATAGCGCAGCTTAAACTGAGGGACAATTATCTCCAGCAGGGGATGTACTTCTTTGCGGATCGGAGCCCAAGCGGTGCTGCCACCATAGTTGAACAATCCAGCCGGTACGTTCGTAACTCTAGCAAAACTGTCGATGTGAGATTGTCCGGGAGGGTCTGAAGAATAGGCGGAAGATTGCTGACTTCTTTCCGAATTGGGCTCTGGGTTTAAGGCAGTTTTCCAGCCTCTAGTAAATCCCGATAAGACACCAGCAGCTAACCCCAAGAGGACGAGCAGGGTCAAAACTATGATGCTTGGGTCGTTTTTTTCAGATATCATAATGGGGAATGGGGAATGGGGAAGAGCGGAAGAGCGGAAGAGCGGAAGAGCGGAAGAGCGGAATTGGGCAGTCTCCCCTGCCCCCCTTTGAAAGCTTTTTAAGGGCGTTGGGGGTTAGGCTACGCGGGGGAGCGATTGCCCTCCGGGCACGCTATGCGCGATCGCGCAGGCTACGCGGGGGAGCGAACGCTCTGATTTTTAATTTTGGCGTATTGTTGAATTTGAACGGGTTTCTACGATATCGTAAATACGGGGTCGGGTATGGTGTTTTTTCGCCAATATTTGTGGTGCCAGCAAACCTGTAGGCCAGGTATAGGGTATTGGCGATCGCCCTCTGTAACATTAGGCTATACGACCGTGCAGAAACTGCAAAAAATGCACAAGGCGCAAAAAATTTTTCCATCCAATGTTGAAATTTGAGAAAAATCGTGCTACTATGTATATAACTCCCTGGCTAGAGGGTGCAATAAATAGGGGCGACGGCTAACCGCGACCCCCTGCCAAATGACGACCAAGCAAATCCTAGTAAGGAGGCATTCTCAATCAAACAATTTCTCCCTTAAAAAACCGAGCTGCTGCGGGGTAAGCCTTGGACTCGGGGCTAACTTGTCCGTTGGCGTGCCTCCAATAGCGCCCGGTGGGAAGATAGCCCACCCGAATACCCCCGCCGATACCGCACCCTGTCGCGGGTCAGCGGGTGGGTTTTCCCTTGGGAGAAATTCGTTTTTCTTTGTAATAATGGCCCCCTTGAGGACAAGAGGACAAGGAGACATGGGGACGAGTCTCCCGGTCTCCCGGTCTCCCGGTCTCCCGGCCTCCCGGTCTCCTTGTCCTCTTGTCCCCTTGTCCTCAAGGGTATCGGCCTGGAACTGGGCGAAAACCTCCTTGGCTTTTCTAGGTTGCCCAGGAAGAATTATAGCAGTAAGGCAGTTTCCACCAGAGTTGGGAGGGAAGCGGAGACTACGCGCTCTGTCGCTATTAATTGTTTCCCGTCAGGCTAACAATTATTGATTGGTAAGATGGGTTTGCTCTTGCAAGAACGTGCGGTTTAAAAGGTTAGGACTTACGCACCGATTTGTAAGAACAAGGCATTGCCTGCTAATTGTCGAGGATCGAAAGGCCAATATTTCTAGATAATGCGATCGCATTTTAGGAGATGGGAAAGAAAGTACCGGGGGCATCTATACGATCGCTCCCGATAGGGTATTTAATTCTCGCTGCCGAGCCTGAATTATCCCCAAGAGCGATCGTATTCCTATTTTATTCTAGGTAAATCTATGGCTAACCTGAATATCCCAGATGAGTTGTACGCAAAGCTAGAACAATTGGCCGCTACAGAGAACCGCTCCATTGACGAGCAAACGGTGAGATTGCTAGAGAAGGCATTACAGAAAACAGAATATCCAACCGCTAGCGATCTGCCTGAGTCTATGGCAAATATATTGGCTGAAAGTCCTCGTCAGGAATCTCTCGTACAAGACCAAGGGCCAAACCAAACAGAAACTTTGGCTGGTATCCGCAGCCGTCGTCGGGCAAGCCCTGCCGAGCTTGGACTGCCAGACAGCACTACCTTAATAAGAGAGGATAGAGATCGATGACTTTTTGTAAGGAGCCGAGATTGCCGAGGGGGATGCTCTTCCCCCTACTACATTTTCAAATTACACTTATTTCAGAATCGCTCTCTACTAGCGCAAAACTCGCGACTTTCCAGGAAGATATTTTGTAAGTCTTATTTTCCGGCAAGTATTCGGGTGTTGGGGCGGGTTGCTCTAATAAATCGACAGGCTCGACGATCGCCAATCCCAAATCACCGCGCAAGGTCAGTTCTGCTTCTCCTCCGCAACATTCGTAGCAGCGCAGAATCCAGCGATCGCGATCGTCCTCCGACCGCTTAAATGCCATTAAAACCAGATTTTCCGCCGACAGATCCAACAGCGACCCGCTGGCAGCTAGCACTTTGTTCTTTATATCTCGATTTTGGTTTTGAGTCTTTGTTTCTGTCTTGCCTACCAACAGGCGCAAGGGCAAATTTAACTCATATCCGCGTCGAACCGTATGAGCCGATCGCCAATTGCCAGCATGAGGATAAAGAGCATAAGTAAATTCATGCTTTCCTAAGTCTGCTTCTGGATCCGGCCATGTCGAACCCCGCAGCAGAGTAAGGCGCAATTGATGGGGCTGGGCATCGTAGCCATATTTGCAATCATTTAATAAACTGACGCCGTAGCCGGAGTTCGACGGTTGCTTTAACTCTTGGTTTAACTCTTGGTTTAACTCTTGGCTTGACTCTTGGTTTGACTCTTGGCTTGACTCTGGGCTAGAAACAGTCAAATCCTCGCTCTTAGGGGAGCTAATATCTGCCCAACGAAGTGCGGGGACTTCCCATTTAGCTTTCTCGGCGGCAGTCTGCGGTTTAGTCGATCGCTCGATAGCACCACAAGGCATTTCGTAAGTAGCATAGTCGGCTCCTTCTTGCAGGGGAAAAGCAGCCTTAACCATTATATGGCGCTCCTGCCAATCGACAGTAGTAGCGATTTTCAGCACTGGCGAACCGGCTTCGAGAATATAGTCTTGTACGAAGTCTTGTACAAAGGATGTTGATTCTGATTTGGATTCTGATTCTAACTCAGATTCAGACTTGACCAGCGATCGCACCACCCGCGATCGCCATCGTATTGGGCCTCGTTCCAGACATTTAATCTCTTTAACAACAGGAGCGGGCAAGAGATGTTCGGCATAATTGGGGTCAATATTCCAAGCATCCCAATATTGACCGCTATCCCGAAAGACTTGCAACTGATTACCCTGGCCGCTGAGAACTTCTCGCTCATTAATTTTGTCATAGACCCTGCTGAGATTTCCCGTTTCCCGATCGATCTCAACGCGCAAACATTCATTTTCCATCACCAGTGGCGAAGCATCAGTTCCCAATCCGCTGCCACCATCCGTTCCATCCGTTACAAATCCGCTGCCACCAAATCCGCTGCCACCATCCGTTCCATCCGTTCCATCAGTCACAAATCCGCTGCCACCATCCGTTCCATCAGTCAAAAATCCGCTGCCACCATCCGTTCCATCAGTCACAAATCCGCTGCCACCATCCGTTCCATCCGTTCCATCAGTCACAAATCCGCTGCCACCAAATCCGCTGCCACCATCCGCTACATCAGTTACCAATCCGCTGCCACCATCCGTTCCATCCGTTCCATCAGTCACAAATCCGCTGCCACCAAATCCGCTGCCACCAAATCCGCTGCCACCAAATCCGCTGCCACCATCCGTTCCATCAGTCACAAATCCGCTGCCACCCAATCCGCTGCCACCAAATCCGCTGCCACCAAATCCGCTGCCACCATCCGTTCCATCAGTCACAAATCCGCTGCCACCAAATCCGCTGCCACCATCCGTTCCATCAGTCACAAATCCGCTGCCACCAAATCCGCTGCCACCAAATCCGCTGCCACCATCCGTTCCATCAGTCACAAATCCGCTGCCACCAAATCCGCTGCCACCATCCGCTACATCAGTTACCAATCCGCTGCCACCAAATCCGCTGCCACCATCCGCTACCAGAACCAGCCAAAACAAGCGATAACCGATCGCCGGGATATCAGTAGCGCGGAATAAAAGCATCTGACCCTGGAGCTGCGATCGCAGTTGTTCTCCTTCAAGGTCGCAAACTTGCCATTGTTTCCCGTCCGGAGCGGCTGCGGGTAAGTCTATAGCGACTACTTCCGATCTCAACCAGTTTAGGGAATTAAAAATAATCAGCGGTCGAGCCTCTAAAGCCGAAGCCAGCAACCTGCTGCTTTCTGGAGCTATATTTTCTAAGACTTTATTTTCTAAGACTTTATCTTCTAAGACTTTAGCTGCGATCGCCTCCATCCCTCGCTCCAGAATTTCCCTCCCCATTCGTTCCACTTGCCGCCAACTGGAATTGGCATCTACATATACTTCCGGAATCGAAGAGCCAGGGAGAATATCGTGAAATTGATTAAACAATATTTTTTTCCAAGCCTCTTCTAGCTCGGTTTGGGGATAACCCGTACCGGCAACCAAGGAAGCCAAAGAGCTATAGAGTTCTGCTTCGTACAGCAATCCTTCGCAGCGGCGATTCCAGCGCTTTTGATCCGCGTGGCTGGTATAGCAACCGCGATGAAATTCCAAATAAAGTTCGTCATTCCAAATAGGGTGTAGGGTGTAGGGTGTAGGGTGTAGGGAAGAGGGGGAGGGGTGGGGAGTGTGGGAGGGGTGGGGAGTGTGGGAGGAACTCTCAGAAAATTCTCCTTGTCTCCTTGTCTCCTTGTCCCCTTGTCTCCTTGTCCCCTTGTCCCCTTGTCCCCCCACACTCCCAGGTCCCCCTGCCTCTTCCAACTGGCGCAAATACTCGGCGGCGGTTGTAAATTCTAAATCTGGTAAAAAGGGAGAAGTTTGCCAGCGTCTGGCGATTTCCAGCATATCGCGGGTCGGGCCGCCGCCGCGATCGCCAACCCCAGGCAGCCAAAGAGCATCGCCAATACCCGTTTTAGTTTCCCACTCCCGGGCATAAGCGGCCATTTCCACCGGCTCTATTCCTTTGCCAATTAGAGCTGACATTAAACTTAAGATGCGAGTACCATCGGGAGACTGCCACCAAAACAGATCGTAGGGAAATTGAGTAGTATCGTTCCAGCGCAGCTTTTGGGTAACGAAGTATTCAACACCGCCTTGTTTCAATAACTGCGGCAATTGCCAGCAGAAGCCAAAGCTATCTGGCAACCAGGCGACGGGGGAAATTTGACCGAATTTTTCTTGGCAATAGCGCTGACCGTATAATATTTGCCGGACAATCGACTCGCCATCAATAATATTTAACTCTGGCTCAACCCACAAGCTGGCTAACTGTTCCCAACGATTTTCTTTAATTCTTTCTTTGATAGCGCCAAACAGCTCTACGCTATGCTCTTCGATCCAAGCGTAGAGTGCGGCAGTAGAATGGCAGAAGGTCAATTCTGGAAAGTCTCGCATCAGGTTAAGCGCGGATGCAAAAGTATTCTTCGCCACTTGCCAAGTTTCGCTTACCGGCCACAACCAAGCCAAATCTAGATGGGCGTGACCGAGCAGAAAAATTTTAGATTGGGGAGAAGGAATTTGGGATTGGAGAGTTTGGCGCAATTTAGAGAGCGCGTCCTGGATGGTTTCCGACCGGCCTGCTGCGATCGCGCCTTCCAGCAAAGATTCTAGTCCTCCGGTTTCTAGGAAATACTTTAGCCCTGCCTTTTCCAGTAAAGACTCTAGTCCTCCGGTTGCAAGCATTGATTTTAGCTCTGCGGTTGCAAGCATTGACTGCTTTTCTTTTTCTTGCTCGGAACTCAAATCCTCGCGTCCCAAGAAATAATATTTTTGTAATATCTCTAATTCATCGGCGATGAAGCCCGGGTCTAGGCAGTCGTTGTTGCTCGGTTCGTAAACGCATAAAGAACGGACTAAAGCTCCGCGATCGTGTCCCGGACTGACTAGGCGCAGAGCTACGTTAATGATTTCACCGGGAGCGACTGACGGACTGAGCAACACTCGCATGGAGCAATCGAATAAGTCTCCCTGCTGGACTTGTCGGCCATTGACAAAAATAAGAGCGTCTTCTGCCCACCAAGCCAACACTAAGCGCAAGCTTAAGCCGGATAAAGGATAACCGTGCAAATCCTGGGGAATTGAGAATTGCTGTACGAGCCAGAGAACTTTACGACCGGCTGGCCAAGCAATATGCTCTTTTTCATTAGTAGCTGCAAGAGGCCAGCTTAGCCAGCGATCGCTCTGAGTTGCTGTAGCAATGCTTAGGTCTTGGGAATTATAGCGCCAGCTACTTTGGACGTTAACTTGACTGAGTTGGCGCAGGTTTTTAATTAGATTGGAAATGGCATTGGTCATGGGCAAAAGGGCAGCCTAGTCGATACAATAATCAATTGTTAGGGATTTCCAAGAAATAAATTACCCAATTCTTCGTAGGACGGGCGTCCCGCCTGTCTTTCGGCACCGGACAGGCGGGACGCCCGTCCTACGGAGAAGGGAGGGAGAGATATTTATTTGGAAATCCCTTATATTTCTCCAATACTTTCAAACCGATCGCTACTTCTCGCTCCAAGTCCTCTCGCGATACTGTCTCGTCAAAAGGGCAAATGCCGTATTCAGACATTAAATCGGATAGCTGCCAGCGATCGATACTTAAAATTTCTGCAGCTCGCCCAGCACTAATCTCACCTGGCCGTAGTAACTCCATCACAAAAGCTTCTTTGGCTTTGCGTTCGGCAGTTGCTACGCAAGAAGAAGCTACTCGATCGGGAACGTCGGCCACAGCAAACTTAACTTCTATAACTCTTGCCATTGACAATTCCGCAACAATTCCACTATTTTGCCGATAAAGCTACAGTCCCGGAGGCTTAACAACTATCGGGACTGCGGCGCTATTTGCATCTATTATTGAAATGCGTCCGAGAAACAATTCTATCGCTTTACTTCGTTGAAAGCCTTAATCGCCTGCCAGAGAAAGACTCCAGACAGAGCTAAAGTCAAAACGATTTGAAAAATAATATAACTAGAGATGGGTAGTTCCATAGCGAGTATCATCTGTCGCTCCTTAGTTCTACAACGATCGCAATCCTAAATGCCTTAGCATTGGGGAATTGGGAATTGGGAATTGGGCATGTTCGCATTGGGCATTGGGCATGTTCGCATTGGGGAAGACATAAAATATACCACTACCGGTTAAGGTTAGGACAGTTACAAACGCTCTATTGCAATGATTGCAGGACTTTTGCTGACTGCTGACTGCTGATAGCTGATAGCTTACTGCTATATAATGCTTGCTACACCCTAGACCTTTGCACCTCAGAGCGCTTGGGCCCCCTAATGCCGCCATTGTTTGCCGCTATCCCTGGCGGTATTGTAACGCCGCTGCTCCATTTCAATTCCGCTTCCGCTAGTATTGCGCGCCATACCTGCCCATGCCCCATGCTCCACCCAAATTTTGTAGTATCATGTAGTATAATAAGCAAGAACCGCGATCGCGCTCTTGCGATAATCTTAGGGTGTGGGTTTTTGGTCGCATTGATGGCACGGGTGGGATAGTTCCGGACTCTTATAGCCAAAACCGCCCAATTTTGGGTATGCTATTTCCCTAAACTTTACACTCTACCGCCACACCCTACACCCTAATCCTTGACGTTATAATATAAGCTTTTTCGGCTTTGATTCAGTCTGAAACCCTAGAACTGTTAGAATGGCCCCGGCTTTGCGAGCATTTGGCCACCTTTGCAGCCACCAAGCTGGGTGCAGTGGCTGCGCGCAGTCTGCAAATTCCCGAAACTTTTGAAGAAACCCAGCAACTTTTAGCTCAAACAAAAGAAGTTTATCAAATAGAAACGAATCTGACTGCAGAGCTATCTTTCGAGGGCATCCACGATTTTGGGGATTCCCTGGAACGAGCGACCCTGCACGGGATTGTTTCCGGAGAAGAACTGCTGGCCATAGCCACGACCCTCGCCGGAGTTCGCTCTTTGCGTCGAGTTATCGACAGCCAGCCAGAGGTTCCTACCCTCCATGCTTTGGTGGCGGATTTGCGGACTTATCCAGAAATCGAGAAAGAAATCCATCATTGTATTGACGAACGAGGGAAGGTAGCAGATAGAGCAAGCCCAAAGCTGGCAGAGATTCGCCATAAGATGCGATCGCTCAGAGATAGGGTTTATCAAATTTTGCAGGGCATTTTGCAAAAACAAGGCAATGCAATCCAGCAACAACTGATTACCCAACGGGGCGATCGCTTTGTAATTCCAGTAAAGGCCCCTCAAAAAGATGCCATCCCCGGCATTGTCCACGACGCCTCTACGACTGGAGCGACTCTATATATAGAACCGAATGCTATTGTCGGCTTTAACAATCAACTGCGAGTGCTGCTTCGGCAGGAAAAAACAGAGGAAGAGACAATTTTGCGCGCCCTAACGGCTGGGGTTGCTGCGGTCGCCGAAGATTTAGAGAGATTATTGGCGATCGCCACAATTCTGGACTTAGCCGTTGCCCGCTCCCGTTATAGCTTCTGGCTCGGAGGCAATGCCCCCCAGTTTTGGCAGCGATCGACAGAACAAACTGAGGAACCCGCTGAGGGCGAAGAAGAATCGGGCGAAAAATCGGGCGAAGAAGAACCGGGCGAGAAAGATAGCTTGGAACGAACCCAGGAAGGGGCTGGCGAAAAAAACCGTAAAAAAGAAGCAAATAAAAATAACTCCTCTAATTCCCGGATAACTCTGCGTCAATTGCGTCATCCCCTGCTGGTATGGCAGCAACAGCACGAACAAGGCCCAGTTGTAGTTCCTATTGACTTGGGAATCCAACCCCATATAAAAATAGTTGCCATCACCGGACCCAACACCGGGGGCAAAACGGTGGCTCTAAAAACTTTGGGATTGGCAGTATTGATGGCCAAAGCAGGACTGTTCGTCCCGGCGCGAGAACCTGTAGAACTGCCTTGGTTTGACTTAGTGCTAGCGGATATTGGAGACGAGCAATCCCTAGAACAAAGTCTCTCTACTTTTTCGGGACATATCCGTCGCATAGGTCGGATTCTGGATGCGATGACTTTAGATAGTCTGGTTTTGCTGGATGAAGTGGGGGCGGGAACGGACCCGACGGAGGGCAGTGCTTTGGCGATCGCCCTGCTCCAACATCTGGCCGCTCGCGCTGGGCTGACAATGGCTACTACTCATTATGGAGAACTCAAGGCGCTCAAATATCAGGACGATCGCTTCGAGAATGCTGCAGTGGAATTCGACGACGCGAGCCTATCCCCCACTTATCGCCTATTGTGGGGAATTCCAGGACGTTCTAATGCTTTGGCTATTGCCAGTCGCTTGGGTCTAAAGCCAGAAATTATAGAAGAGGCGAGAACTCGGGTTGGCCCGACGGGCAGCGAGGATATTAATCGCACGATCGCGGCTTTGGAAATGCAGCGGCGGCAACAAGAAATTAAGGCCGAGGAAGCAGCGAAGTTGCTGCAATCGACAGAGGAGCTCAATCGCGAGGTGTCCAAGGCAGCGGAGTCTTTGGAACAACGGGAAAGGTTACTGCGACTGCAACAGGAGCGAGCAGTGCAGGAGGCGATCGCGGAGGCGAAAGCAGAAATTGCCCGGGCAATCCGCCAGTTGCAGTCAGGGAATCCGACGGGTAAGGATGCGGCAGAGGCTACCAAGAAAATTAATGCTATTGCCAAAGAATATCTGCCTTCCTATAGCAGACCTCCAAAACCGAAACCGGGATATCGACCAAAAGAGGGCGATCGCGTTCGCATTCCCAGTTTGGGACAAACCGCTGAGGTTCTTGAGGTGGTCGAGGAGAACGCAGAAGTAACGGTGCGGTTTGGCTTGATGAAAATGACTGTCTCCTTAGCAGAGATAGAATCTCTCGATGGACTTAAGCCAGAGCAAGCTGTTAAATCCAAGCCTTTAGCGGGCGGTAGGAAGGAGACCCAAGCAGAGAAGGCGGCTCCAGCAGCACCTCCGCCCACTGTGCGAACATCGCGCAATACGCTGGACCTTCGTGGGAAGCGAGTGGCGGATGGGGAGATAGAACTGGAGCAGGCGATCGCTACTCAAATTCCTACAGGTGGTGCCCTCTGGATAATTCACGGCAAAGGAACTGGTAAACTGCGCGAAGGGGTTAGCGCTTTTTTGGCACAACATCCCCATATCAGCCACTACGAGCTGGCCAAGTCACAGGATGGAGGTTCTGGGGTTACGATCGCCTATCTAAAATAGGATTTATGTACGGGACTTATGTATTTCTCTATATTTGGCACTAGACCCGGGGCTTCTCCCGGGTCTAGTGCCCCTACAGATTGTGTCAGTGTGTAAGTCCCGATAGGATTATGTACGGGACTTACGCTTTCTTGTTGGTTTTCAAGCTATAAATATATAGCGCCCGGTGGCCAAAACGCACAGTATATACAAGGGATTTCCAAATAAATATCTCTGCCTCCCCCGTAGGACGGGCTTCCGAAAAGTCTCTTAGCTCCGGACAGGCGGGACGCCCGTACTACGAATTGGGTAATTTATTTCTTGGAATTACCCAAATAATTCCTGCGCGTAAGTCTTGTCTCAAATAATTGCCCAATAACGCAGCGGCATATGATGAACCGGATTGCTGCTACCGACCGAAAAATAGCACCCGATCGCAGCAGACCTAATAATGTTGCGGCGATCGGGCAGGAGCTGGCTGGCGTCCCCTCTCCCGAACAGCTTGAAAATATTAAAGCTCATTTAGATTTGCTATTATTGGCGCTGGAATCATTGGCTGGTATTGGTTCCGAAGCTATAATTCGAGCTGCCGTAAGTTTGAAAATAGAGTCTGTGGTAATGGATAGGGTTTCTTTGTGGCGGCTGCGCCAGTCTAACCCCCTGCGCAAAAAAAGTCAGAGTGGTAGGAAAAGGCTGGATGTGGAAGAAGCGCGATCGCTTGTTTTAATAAGCTGCCACCTCGCCCAAGAACACCAGCAATTAATCCGCCGTGCCGTTGCCCTTCTAGAGCAACTGACGGAACAAAACCGCAAGCCCCATACGGCAGCACTCCTGGGAGACTATCTCGATAACTTTATCTATACTTACCAAGAACGGATGGAAGACGGAGACGATACTGCGCCAGATTTACTCAGTCGCTTAGCGCTCAAACTGCTAATCGATTTGCTCTTTTACAGCAGCCCCAAAGGTCACCGCCGTCTTTGGCTCGCTCTGCTAGATAACTCTGTAGGTCAGTAAGGGTGTGGGGTGTCGGGTGTGGGGTGTCGGGTGTCGGGTGTCGGGTGTCGGGTGTCGGGTGTGGGGTGTCGGGTGTGGGAGCTTTTAGTCGGTGCTTGAGAATCAGCAAGGTACTATCCAATCCTTCTTCTAGTTTATATGGCACTGGTTTCGTCGTATCCCTACGAGAAAAAGTTCTCAAAGACATACTTATATTGCGAATTCGCT
>JAAHFN010000076.1 GCA_010672965.1 Oscillatoria sp. SIO1A7 | reverse complement strand
GATGGCACGATTGGGAACTCGGACATGATGCCCCTCTGGAATCAGAAGTTACATAAGGACTTTGCTCTCCATTGGGATGGTTTGGAAACTTCTCTGACAGAGACTACCATTGCAGGTGCCATAGGAGGAAATGGGGCTACACCAAAGTCAGTGAATATTGAAGGTATTCAACGAGTTGAGGACTATATTCTCAATTTTACACCGCCAAAGTATCCCTTTGAGAAGGACAATGCTTTGGCCGAACGCGGTAGTGCTATTTTTGACAATAATTGTGCGTCTTGCCATGCCTTTGGAGGAGAACGAACTGGAACTGTAATTCCCATTGATGAAATAGGGACCGATCGCCATCGTTTAGATATGTGGACTCAAGAAGCAGTAGATGCTTACAAGAAGTTTACCAAAGGTTATTCATGGGAGTTCAAGGAACTTCGCAAGACAGATGGTTACGTTGCTGTCGCATTAGACGGATTGTGGCTGCGATCGCCCTATCTACATAACGGCTCGGTGCCTACTCTGCGGGATCTATTAAATAAGCCCGAAGATCGTCCGGCGTTCTTTTATCGAGGTATTGACGAAATCGATCGGGATAAAGTTGGATTTGTCTCAACGGTTTCCGAAGCCAATAGCAAAAAATACTTCCGATTTGATACCAAATTAGAAGGGAACAGCAATAGCGGGCATCTCTATGGCACCGACCTCTCATCTAGCGAAAAAGATGCGTTAGTTGAGTTTATGAAAGGCTTATAGCAATAAGCAATCAGCAATAGGCAAAAGCATTGCCGTTACTTCCCACTCGACTATGTTAATCGAGAGAATTAAATCTCTGTACTCGGTTTGCCAGTCCTCTTCTGTCGCCTCGCCTACCGGGAATTGTCCCCCTAGAATTTTGCGAGTGGAGCGATCGCCTTGCAATTCCACATTGTTTTCTTGTAGGGCTTTGGCGGCGTCGGGCAAAAATTTTCTGCAATCCCTCGGTCAACCAGGCAGCAGGGTACTGAGTTTTGGAATCCACAGTAATGGCGATCGCTTTTGCAAATATTGCTGTCGCTCGCGTCTGCGGGGACATTTTATAGCTTTCTCGAATGCTCCCGAGAGGGAGCATTTCAATTGGGAGCATTTCAATTTCGTAGCCGGACGCCTCGCCCCTTGGGCTTAGCCGCTCCTA
Source organism: Oscillatoria sp. SIO1A7 (assembly GCA_010672965.1). Classification (GTDB taxonomy): domain Bacteria; phylum Cyanobacteriota; class Cyanobacteriia; order Cyanobacteriales; family Laspinemataceae; genus SIO1A7. The sequence continues at coordinate 30,093 of JAAHFN010000076.1, read as the reverse complement.
GACGGAGCCTGGCGCGGCTACACAAACTCTCGCCCTTTCGGGCTACCGATTGCATTCATTGAAATGCTCCCTTTCAATTTTGTACGCTGCCGCCTAACGCCTATAACGCCTATAGGCGCAGGCAGAGGCTCCGCTCGCGGCTGGCGCGGCTACACAAAACAAACGCCCTTAAGGGCTACCGATTACAAAGTGAAATGCTGTATTTTCCCGCCGCCACCTCAGCCTTCGGCGTTCTCTGGGTTCGAGGCTTTCGCTCCTGCCGATGACGAGCAATCCCATATAATCAATAGAGCGGCTGCCAAACCGATCCTCGAAGCTATCGGTTTTTTCCAGTTCGTCTAGTTTACAAAACCAATCGACGATCTGGCTAAATCCGCGTTCAAATCTGGGCGACCATTCCGGGGTGCTTCTGTCGGACTTCGACGCAAAGAGGCTAGTCGCTGCCGCCTCCTCGAATTCCACAAAACAATAGGATTGCGTCACCGAGTCTCCTACAACTAGGTCGCTTTTAAAATCGCCAAAAATGTCAAATTCAAAAGCAATCCGGTCATATCTGATAATCCGGGGATGGAAAGAACTCACAAAAGCAGATAGATGCTGGCGTTCCCGAAAGAATGGCAGGATGTCGTCTCGCTCCGAAAGAAACCGACGACTTTGCAGGAGTCGTTGCAGCTCAAAGATTTGGTCTCGACAAATCCTGGGATTGAACTCAAATTTAGATAAATTTTTCATCTTGAGTTAAATGTCCTAGTTTTTGTTACCAAACATATACTCTAACCTTTCCTTCATAAAAAGGTGAGCAATTTCTATTTCGTCTTGCTCGTTGATGTTAAAAATTACGCGCCAACTGGAATCGACATGAAGGAGATAGAAAATAGGGATATGGCCAGGGGTAAATTTTTGCACGTTAGCTGGCATCGGAGCGTCGGTAGAAAAAATTTCCAGAGAAGCGATCGCATCCAGCACTCTTTCGCGTTTGTCCTCAGAGAGAACGTCCAAACCGGGAAGCACTTTACCCAGAATTTAAATTCGACTTTATTTAAGTTTGACAGTCATTATTTGTATTGGAATTGGGAAGAGCGGAATTGGGAAGAGCGGAATTGGGCATTGGGCATTGGGCATTGGGCATTGGTAGAAAAATGAAATACTCAGCGCCTAACATATATTGTTTTTTTGGCCGAGCGCCCACAACGAGCGGTTCTCAAATTGATGCGATATGAGGTTGTCTGGGGGCGAAGCATCCCAGTATAGAGGTTGCCGTTTGGAGCGCCTAGAAAAGTCTAAGAGATGCTGTCGCCCCTACGGGATGTAAATTAAATTTATTTGAGAACCGCTATTAACTTGTCAATTTAATCAAAACTATCAAGCTAAATCAAAACAAAATTTTACCGAATTTCATAAACAGACAGATCGTCTATAACGAACTCAGTTGACCATTGGCCGTCGATATTGGCCAGGGAAAAGAAGACAAAATCCAGGTTGTCGAACTCTATTCCATAAGGTTTATAGGTAGCGGGAGCGCTTCCCGAGTCAGTACGAAAAACGAGCAGGTCTTCGGCAGTTAGGTCGTCAACCCCCGGACTCGCGTAATAACTAATCGAGCCATCGGCATTAAATGACATTCCCAATGTCCACCAGCCTACGCGGGTGTAGGTTTTTTCCGTCGCCCAGACGTCATTGCCCTCATTATTCGCTCGAACGGAAAAACGAAAATGGTCTTTGCCTTCGCCGCCATTATTAAAACAAATCCAGATACCCGGCCAATAGTCCAACAAATCGCCGTTAGCTTTATGGCCGCTAGCGCTAACCCGGAATCCCAAGTGACAGCCGTTGCGGTCTTCCCACTTACTCAGCTTGGGAAGATAGATGCGGGTAGTCACGCTCAATCCCTTGCCCAGAGGTCTATTCGCGAATAAATTGCCATTAGCTTGGTTGAGCAGGTCGTCTTGTTGCAAGGTCCCCTCAGTGACCCCCGGAGTGCCAGAGTTTCTGGTTTGCAAGCGCAGAGCATAGCGGCTTCTCCGCAGGCCCCCTATTGGCCTCCTCACCCGCCTAACAATATCCGGCTGTCCTCGAACCGTTCCTTCAATCCAGCGCCCATTGGCAGATCTGCCTAGGGGGTTATTTTGGTTGCGAATATTGTTGGTCAAGCCTGACCCAGAGTCGCTATGCTGGTTTTCCAGCTTAGGATTGTTGTTGTTATATCTCCAGCGCCGTTGCTCAAATCTGTCGCCATACTCGTCCAGGCGCACCCCAGTACCGGGGGGCGGATCGGCCCAAGCTGGGGCAGATATTGTTATAAAGGCTAAGAAAAATAGGAGCGATTCTGCTAGGGAGGCGCTATACCCATAGCACAGGCTCTGCCAATGCGATCGCAGTTTTGTCAGTTTCATATCAATTTTTACAGGACTTACGCAAACTATCCATATCTAGTATTTGTAGGGGCAATCCCCCGCGATAGCCCCTACTCATAGAGTCTATGCGTAAGTCCTATTTTAGTAAATAGAGTAAGGGGGGTATAGCAAGGAAGGGGTAACGGAGAAGGGGCAATGGGAATTCTCGCTCGTAGGGGCGTTCGCGAAGCGTCTCCGTAAGGAGAATCGCGAACGCCCCTACAGTTGCCTTTCGGCCCTTCGGCCCAATGCCCTATTGACTACCCAAATCCCTATGCGTAAAAGGTTTGGCATTAGAGCCAGAATAGGTATCGACAATATGACCGTCGCCAACTACCCGATACTTATAAGTCACCAAGCCTTCCAGCCCTACGGGACCACGGGGAGGCATTTTGTAAGTGCTGATGCCCACTTCCGCACCGAAACCATAGCGGAAACCATCGGAAAAGCGAGTCGAGCAATTGTGGAAGACTCCAGCAGCGTCAACTTGATTCATAAAAGTAGCGGCAACGCGAGAATCCTCCGTGACAATGGCATCGGTATGGCCAGAACCATAAGTATTAATGTGGTCTATTGCCTCGTCTGGAGAATCGACTATTTTAATCGAGAGAATTAAATCCGTGTACTCGGTTTGCCAGTCTTCTTCGGTCGCCTCGCCTACCGGGAATTGTCCGCCTATAATTTCCCGAGTCGAGCGATCGCCTCGCAATTCCACATTTTTTTCCTGTAGGGCTTTGGCGGCGGCGGGTAAAAATTCTTCTGCAATCCCTCGGTCAACCAGGAGAGTTTCCACCGCATTGCAGGCAGCCGGATACTGAGTTTTGGAATCCACAGTAATAGCGATCGCTTTTTCTAGTGAGGCCGCTTCATGTATATAAAGATGGCAAATACCGTCGGCATGACCCAGCACGGGAATATCGGTATTGTCCATGACAAACCGCACAAAAGAGTTAGAGCCTCTGGGAATTATCAAATCTACATATTTATCCAGTTTTAGTAATGCCTGGATTTCCTCTCTGGTGGTCAGAAGCTGCACCGCTTCTGGGTTCACCTTAGTTTGGGACAATCCCTGGCGAATTGCCTTAACTAACTCGGTGCAAGATCGAGTGGCTTCTTTGCCCCCTTTGAGGATAACGCCATTGCCAGACTTAATCGCTAGAGAAGAAATTTGGATAACCGCGTCGGGTCGCGCTTCAAAAATTACCCCCAGCACTCCCAGAGGGCAAGTGAATCGTTTGAGAATCAAGCCGCTATCTAGTTCCCGGTGAATTTGCACAGCGCCTATGGGGTCGCTTAGTCGGGCAACATCTCGCACCCCGGCGATCGCTCCAGCTAGCTTGGTTTGATTTAACTTCAGCCTGTTGTAGAGGGGTTTAGCAATTCCAGATTCAAGAGCTGCTTGGCAGTCCGCTGCATTAGCCGCCAAAATGTTATCGGCCGCAGCTTCTAGGGCTCCGGCGATCGCTTCTATCGCTTCATTTCTTGCCTCAATCGACTCGACCCCCAATTGCCTTGCGGCTTGCCTAGTTTGCCGCGCAATTTCCTTCAAAGCAGGGGTAGCAACTTGTATAGCAGTCATAGACTCACCATCAAATACCAACAAAAAAAGCAGTAAGCTCTTAGCTGTGGGCTTTGAGCTTCTCAAATAGAACTAAAACTGAGCGCATCGTAAGCCTAAGTTGGGAGCATTTCACTTTTGTAACGGGATAGCCCGGAGGGCTTTGTTTGTCTAGCCGCGCCAGCCGCCTCGGAGGCGGGGGCTAAGCCTATAGGCGTCAGGCTAGATACGAAATTGAAATGCTACCGCCTTCTAATAATTTGCGACTTCACTCAAAGCTATATATATTGGCTGGCGCGCAGGGCGCATCCTATATCTTTAGTTTTTACATAAGCCCTAGAATGACTTTCCATTGAACTTTCGCCCAAGTCAGCAGCATAGAGTTCGCAATAATTATTGGGCGTCTCGCTCAGCTTAATCTTATGCAGCTCTGCTCCCAACTCGCGGATTGGCTCCAAAAGTATATAGCCGATGTAAGCGGCAATATTTTCTGCTGTAGGCACTACCTTAGCAAAATAAGGAATATCTTTATTTAAAAAAGTATGGTCTAGTGGCTCTACAGCTAGTTCTTCCACTACTTTTTCCAAAGCCACAAAATCGACTATGGTGCCGGTTTGCGAATTTATCTGCCCTTTAATAGTTACTTCTAGATGGTAGTTATGACCGTGGCCATTAGGACGACCGCACTTGCCATAAATTTCTAGATTTTCCTCTAAGCTCAGAACGTCCAGAGCCAATCTATGAGCGGCGCTAAAGCTATTTGCTACAGTAATATAAGCTTCCATTTCGTTTCCTTCGTATTCAGCCCATACTTTGGGATTTTCAAACAACTGAATATTTACTATAGGCAAATTAGGCACTAACCTCTGCCATATAACCCGTGCTAGGTTTTCCGTGGCGGGGGGCGTTGCTTGAAATTCTGCCCAAACTTCATTTATAATAGAACCATCTAGCTGGTCGGTGACTTCTCGCTTGACGACCTGCTTTAGGCCAGAAAAGTTAAGCACCATGCCATATTTGTCTAGTTCGCCCGCGATTGAAATATAAAGAACGTAGTTATGGCCGCGTACTATTTCCCGGTTCTTTAGAGCGAAGTTTTGTTGATTTTCCTTTGGGCTCAGTTCGGGCAACCAGTACCTGTAGCAGGCGGAAAACTCCGCTCGACGCTTAATGATACATCTCATCTAAACCTGTCAATTTATGTAAATTTATTCCTATTCTAGGATATCTAAAAATAACGCATCCTGCAATATAGGCTGCAACCCGAGCCAGTTTTATGTATGCTCCCGGATATATTTACAGGGTTTGTCCTATGTCTCCAATCGCCTCCTGGGCTCCCGCGTGCAAACCAGCGGCGATTCTAAACAGCTCTTGGCCCGCATGAAGGCAGCGATCGTCATAGTTGAGAGTAAAAAACTCTAGCTCCTCAATTCCATCGGCCACTCGATCTAGAGAATAGTAGAGGTTAGCTGCGACCCCAGCGACATTAGATGGGTTCGGCATAGAACGAAAAAACTGTTGAGCTTGGTCTAGAGAACGACGACATATATTTAGATAGGTCTGGAATTCTGCCATCAGGTCGTCGTCAAAAGGGTCGGCAGACAGTTGGTCCACTTCGCGATCTAGGGAATTCAGGATTTGAAACAGGATACGATTTACAGGTCGATAGACGAGTTTAAGCCATTGGGATAAATCATTATCGGCATTGTGCGCCGCCTGTTTCGCCTGTTGGTGCTGGCGTTTGTAATGGGCCTCAGAAGATCTATATCCTTCGCGGCGTTCTTCCGATTTCCCGCCCCCACCCTGTCGCCGTTTCCGATCGTAACCCTGTCGCTTTTGCCGATCGCCCAAAACCTCATAGGCCGCGTTAATCCGGACGGTTTTTTCGCGATCGGCCGTCTCCCGATTGCTATCGGGATGAAAAACTTTGACCAAACGCCGGTAAGCTTGCTTTATCTCATCTTGAGTAGCCGTTGGGCTAACGCGCAAAATCTCGTAGTAATTGAAGTCCGCCATAGAATAGTCCTATAATTATGAGTCGCAGCAGAGACAAGATAAGAAAGTTGAAAATTTTCTAAGTTTTTTGATGTCCTTTTCAGAAGCCTAGTATAATGAAAAGCTTGCTTCGCTATAGCATAACCTAAGCTCGATCTTGCTATAGCACTACGGAGTAAGGGAGCGGGCACTTAAAGTTTGCCTGTAGGGGCGTTTCGCGAAACGCCCCTAGGCATTGAGCAATGCTTAGAAGCTCCACTGACCGATAGCTGACTGCTTACTGCTATATTTTTTAGGTTAAGAATCTAGGAACAATTGACTGCTGAAATTTCGTCTTAACCTAAAAATGACTTCTCCCGCTGGGCGGACAGGTTATGAGAAAGGGAAAGAACAAGGGACAGAATAAGCAAAAAACATAGCCGATGAATATCCATTATTATAAATCAGTGCTTGCCTACAGTCGAGAAGAACTAGAACAAATAATATTGGTTCTAGGACAGATTCAAGAATTGGGGCTAAAGCCAGAACAAAACAATAAAATTCAATCCCTAATTCCAGAACTGGAGGCTCTGCTGGCTCGGCAAGAGGCAACGATACAACTGTCTCCCGAGCAGGGCCAGCACTTAGCAGATATTTTGGCATCTCTATCCTCAGAAGACATAAAACATATAGATAGGATGCTCGGACAGCCTTCTGTGGAAATGGCCATCCTCACTCCACCAGAACTGCAAGACCTATTATCTGTATTCAAGGGAATTCAAAAGTCGGGGATTAGATCGCAAGAAACCGTAATGGTCCAATCTTTCATTACGGAGTTAGAAGCTATCTCGGCTTTAGGATTGCAAGAGGCTATGATTACCGCACCTATGGCTAGAGAGATGCAACTTTTAATAGATGGACTCAGTGCAGAAGAACAGCAGCAACTAGAAGGCCAGCTTACAAAAGGGCCTACTCAATTGACAGCAATTCAACTTGAAGAACTGCTAGCAATGCTGCGAAAGATTGAAAATTTGCGGCTGAGTCCCCTACAAAAGGTTTCGGCGCGATCGCTAATTCGAGAACTCGAACCCCTCCAATCTCAAGCCCAATCTGGCATAGAACTGGAAGAAGCCCAGGCAGAACAGGTTTTTGCCCTGCTAGAGTCCCTCAACTCGGAAGAATTTGCAATCCTTGGAGCGGCCCATAACTAGAGTTTGGGTCAGCTATCGGTATGAGGAAAGCTTCGTGCTTACTTGGAACAGGACTTACGCATAGGCTCCAAATGTAGGGGTAGCACTGCGCACCAAAACCTATATATAGAGTTAAAACTGATGATTTGCGTAAGTCCTATTGGAAGTGAAAATCGCAGGTTAATTTTATGGCAGACGAAATCCAATCCCCTGACTCGCAGCTAGTTCATGTCATGCTAATGCTAGCTGGAGGCCATCAATCTGAAATTGCCCTCCCTTCAGCAGATACGCCATTCTTGCGCGAGCTGTTTGCCGCTTTGCTCCGGCGCTCCTACAATCAACCGGGCGGCCAGTTATTCAAAATTCCCGTCGATAATGGTTCGGCAGCCATGTACGTTCCCAGCGATTCTATCGTTGGGGTTGCCACAGTTCCGCCCATGCAGGTAAGCAGTACCGGGTTAATCGTCAAGTACCTCCTAAAAACGGAACTGCCATCTACTTATAACTTGGGGGCTCAGTACGAGCAAATAGATAATTTTTTACCCCAAGAAGAATATCAACGCCTCTTAAACTACGTTTTGGCAAAAGAGTCGGAGTTTGTAGATAGCACTACGGTAGGTCAAGTTGATAATTATCGCCGTTCTAAGTTAATTTATAATGCCGGTATCATTTCTGAAACGGTTGTGAACCGGATTAAAGATGTTATGCCGAGCGTTTTAGGGAAATTAGGCTTATCTCCTTTTTCTATTGCTGGCATAGATTCTCAGTTGACGGCCAGCAATGATGGCGATTATTACAAAATCCATGACGACAACGGCTCGGAAACCACTGCAATGAGGCAGCTAACTTTCGTCTATTACTTCTATCGAGAGCCGAAGGCTTTTTATGAAGGTAATTTGCGGATATACGATAATAAAATAGAGCAGGATATCTGGAAGAGAGGGGACTCATACAAAATGGTCGAACCTCGCAACAATAGTATTGTATTTTTCTACAGCGGCTACGAACATGAAGTGCTGCCGGTGGTATGTCCGTCTGGAGCCTTTGCCGATAGCCGTTTCACTCTCAATGGCTGGATTAGGCGAGAAAATTGAAAATAGGGTATAGGGCATTGGGGGAAGTTCTTAGCTTGAGAGGTTTGAGTTTTGAGTTTTGAGATTGCTTCGCGCAGGCGGGGCGATCGCGCTACAGGATTTGGGACTTGGGGCACAGGCGGGACGGTTCCTTTCTCCCCAACTCAATGCGAACATGCGAACATGCCCAATTACCCAATTACCCAATTCCCAATTCTGTAAAAAATCTATCTGCAAACTATCTCTAGAATATGGATTCACCAATGCCCAATGCCCAATTCCCAATGCCCAATTCCCAATGCCCAATTCCCAATGCCCAATTCCCAAAATTACTTTCTGATGATTGGAGAGAATGGATATCGTCCCAGAAGTTGCAAAACGTTTCCGATGGGGAAATTGTCCATGCAATGGTAGCTAGAGGCATAGATATTCGTATAGCGATTGAAGAAGTTAGGGCTATTGTCTCCGATCGCTTTTACCAAGCTGCTAGTGCTGCGGTCAAGAGCGAGCAAGAAAAAACACAAGCTCTCGAAAGGCAAGTGCAAGCAATAGAATCGCAGCTAAAAGAGCAAAGCTCAAAAGTGCAAAGCCTAGAATTTCAGCTCAATTTCTACAACAAGCTGGAAGAGCTAGAGCCGAACTATGGCAAGATAGAGCGGCAAGGTCGCCTGTCGCGGGAGGATTTTTTAGAAAAATACTACTCTAAGAATACTCCGGTAATTATGACGGACTTAATAAGCGATTGGCCGGCACTTTCCTTGTGGAGGCCAGAATACCTCAAGGAGAAATATGGTGGTGTTTTGGTCAATGTTCTAGTAGGCCGGGAATCTAACCCCCTGTATGAACAGGAAAAAGAAAAACACGATACCACCATGCCCTTCGGCGAATATGTGGATATGGTACTGAGTGGGGGGGAGACGAATGACTACTATATGGTGCCTTTCAACGGAAATATTTATAACAAGGAGCTGCACGGGCTTTTTGAAGATATTAAGATGTTTCCCGAGTATCTCGGTCCTATTGAGCCTGCGAAGTTCTCGTTTTGGTTCGGGCCAGCAGGAACAATTACCCCAGTTCATTTCGATCTAGTCAACACTTTCCTGGCTCAGATCTACGGACGCAAGCGGGTAAGGCTGATTTCTCCCAACCAAACCCATCTGCTCTACAGTTATAAAACCTGGTTCAGCCCGATTGATTTAGAAAATCCAGATTGCGATCGCTATCCCCGATTCGAGAATGTCAAAATCATCGAGACGATTTTGCAACCGGGAGAGGTCTTATTCATACCTGCTACCTGGTGGCATCAGGTCAAAGCGCTGGATATCTCGATATCCTTTTCTTTGATGAATTTTATTTTTGACAATAATTACAGGTCGCTGCTGGAGCCCGGTTACCGATAACTTTAATGCATTTAATGCAATTAACCGATGTTGAAAGAGACTGAGAAGATCCGCCTGGTATTGCTGATGGCTGATAGCAATAGCTATGAAATATCTCTGGCGCGAGATGAGCCCTTGCTGCGAGATTTGTTTCAAATGTTGCTGAACCGTAGCGAAGGTCGGGCAGGGGATAGGGCGATCGAGATTGCTATTGATGAGGGGCGATCGCGCTTGCATATTCCCAGCAAGGCTTTGGTAGCGATTTTGACTGACCCACCTGTAGAGCCGAACCAAATTGTCAGGGAAAATCAACCTGTCCCAACTGAAAAAAAGGCAGCCAGTACGGCCTGCGATCTCTATATTCTCTCTCGCTATTATCAGCTAGAGCAGTTTCTACCGAAAAACGAATACAATATGCTTCTGGGCTACCTTGGCAAACAGAAAGCAGCCTATGGGTCTAGTGACGGGGGGCCAACTCTAGCTGAGTCTTTTGCCGAGTTGCGTAACCTGCTCAGCAATAGGGTGCTTGAAGTTCTGCCCGAAGTTCTGATGCAATTAGGAATTCCAGCTTTTCCCTTGCCCGAGATAGAAACTGTTCTCTACCCAGAACCCCTACTGAGCGATCGAGTCTTTAGAGACAACGGATCCTCTGAAACCGAGCGGCGAGTCCTTAGCTTTATTTATTATTTTTATCGCCAGCCCAAGGCTTTTGCTGGCGGGGAGCTAATATTATACGATAGCCAGATTGAGAATGGGGTCTGCATTCCGGCAGAGTCATTCAAGTCTATTGTGCCAAGTCAAAATAGTATTGTATTTTTCTTGAGCAGCTACGCTTATCAAATCCAGCCTTTGTTGTCTCCTGCATCAGTGCCCCTGGCCGATACTTGTTTCAAATTCCAAGGCTGGTTGCGACGACACTAGGGCATAGGGGCATAGGGCATAGGGCATAGGGCATAGGGCATTGGGCACCTGACTTGCTGACCTGCTCAGAGCTGACCGCTCATAGCTAATCCGTAACTGGGAACAAATTTATAGGTGAGAAACGTCACCAGCCCAAACTAGAATGAGCTTGGTCGTTGCGGCGGCAAGGTGCTTTCATTGAAATGCTCCCATGCCCAATGCGAACATGCCCAATGCCAACATGCCCTGTATTATTTTAAACGGATATATCTAAATCTGGGAGCCAGAGGAGTGAGAGAAAATTACCTAGCCTTACATATTGGTTGTATTTGTTTGAGTGCCTTAGCGGTGCTGCGGCCAAGTCCTACTCTAGCCAGCGCCGATTTATTGGAAGGGATTCCAGCAGCCTCTTGGTCGCTAGAATTGCCGCAAGGCCAAAACAAACCCCCGTCAAAATTAGCTCTCCAACAGCAGCAAGCTATCCTCTATACCCAAGAAGAGCTAGAACAGCTTGTCTTGGTACTAGAAGCAATTCAAAAGTTGGGCATCAGGCCGCGAGAAGAACGAGAAATTAAATCTCTGATCCGGGATTTAGAGAGGCTTCAGGTTCAAGGGGGCGAGGAGATAGAACTATCTCCGGAGCAAAACGAATTCTTAGCATCTTTATTTGAATCTCTAACTCCAGAAGAGATTGCCAGTCTAGACGAAGAACTAGGCAGTACGCAAGTAGAAGTGGCAATCTTGACTCGTTCGGAATTAGAACAGGTGCTGTCATTGTTGCGTGGGATTCAAGAAGAGCGACTAAGACCCGGAGAATTTAGAGAGATTCAAGCTCTAATTATAGAACTAGAAGAACTCGAAGCCCAAGAACGGCCAGAAGTAATTCTCTCGACCGAACAGGCTGAATTTATTTTCGCTCTGGAAGATTCCCTGACCCCAGAAGAACGAGAACGACTGGGGGTAGATCGGATAGGTTCTATAGCAATACCAAGCAGCTTAAGTCAGCAGGATTTGCAAGATTTGTTGTTGGTTCTTCAAGAAATGCAAAAACTGGGGCTCGACAGCGAGCAAGACCAGCAAATTGCATCCCTGATTGGAGATGTAGAGCAGCTCCAAGCGCAAGGAGCAGATGAGGTAGAGCTGAGCGAAGAGCAGCGGGAGACAATTGGCAACTTAATCGGCTCTTTAACCCCGGAACAATTCGATACCTTAAGCGAGGCGCTGCCTCAAACCACAGAAGCGCGGGTCTTCACAGAAGCAGAATGGGACAACCTGATCCGGGTGTTTCGGGGTGCCTCCGAGATCGACCTAGAACCGCAAAGGGCTAGGCAAGTAGCAGAATGGCTTGAGCTTCTAGAATCTCGCAAGGCAGAAGGCCGAACTCAGTATCTGCTGACCGGGGAGCAAATCGATGAGATCGAGTTTCTCCTCGACTCCTTTAGCCGAGCGGAAATTCGCCAAATCGCCCGGGCTTTGGGCAATTTTGGAGCGAGCCCCTCGGTTAGCGTCCTAACCCCGATTGGCTTTGGAGGCTATTTGAGGACGGCTTCCGCCGGCATTGTCTTTGTCCATCGCACCCGCTTTACTCAATCGGCCGATGCCTCGATTTCTGCCTCCTTTGGCTTGGGCAACCCAGAAAAAGCCGTGGGGCTCGATGCTTCAGTCGCTATAACTGGCTTGAGCGACGAAGCAGGAGAAGAAGACAACTTCGGAGGCGGCTCCCTCAGCTTTCAGCTCAGCCGCACTCTTCCCAACAATTTTGGCATTGGCGTAGGGCTGCAAAATATCGTTCGCTGGAACTCCGGGGCTAGCGATAACGGAGCCAGTAGCTATGTGGTGCTGAGTAAAATCCAGGCTCTGAAACAAGACTTAAGCGAACCCTTGAGCCTTGCTTATGTTTCTGTGGGTTTGGGAAATGGTATCTATCGCTCTGAAGATGATTTTGAACCCGATGAAGATTTCGGGGGCACTCCCTTTAACGTGTTTGGTAGCGTGGCCGTCAACTTTAGCCCGAATATTAACGGGATTGTGGAATGGACGGGACAGGATTTGTCCTTGGGAATGTCGATAGTTCCTTTTAGAGAAGTGCCATTAGTCTTTACTCCTTCTTTGGTAGATGTGACTGGCTCTGCAGGAGATGGCGTTCGGTTCAATGGCAATCTAGTTTATAGTATTATCTTTTAAGGGGCAGTCAGCAATTAGCAGTCAGCGGTCAGCAGTCAGCTATAGCACTACGCAAAGTACGCGCTTGACATTTATAAATGCTCGTTCCTTAGTCAGAGACTATGAGTTTTGACTTTTGACTTGCGCGTAGCGCTATATAGCAGTAAGCGGTCAGCTATCAGCGGTCAGCTATCGGCCAAAGCCTTGCCTTTCGTAAGCTGTGGCATTTTGTAAGCGTCCTAACCTTACTATGTAATGCTATATAACCCTAAATGGGTACAATATAATTGGGAGCCAGAAACCAAAGAAACCCGGTTTTTTGGAAACCCGGGTTTCTGACTCATTAGGTTGATAATTATTAACTTGCAAGTCACCTATATCAAGGCTGCTGGCAGAACGCTACCGTCAGATTGAGTAAGCCGAAATTATTGCTGCCCTGAAGGAAGATTTTGAAGTTCCAGAGTATCGAGCGGATATTGCGGCTTGGGATTGTGTAGTAGGGGATGGGATTGATGCCGGAGAGTTTAACTAAAAAATAGAGAGCGATCGCTCCTGTACTCCTAGCAAAAGCGCTCCTCTGTTCTTGGCAAGCTATCTGTGAGAAAAGGTTTTTGAAAAAAACGGGGTTTATCCAGGACCTTGCATAATACCAGTCTCTCCTTTTCCTGAAGCCACGGGAACTACTGAACTACAAAAAGCTTCAACCAAGAACGAGCCTACAAAGATCTAGTCTCTATTATGGCGATTTGGCATGATAGCCATAATATATAAGTGTTGGTGTTGTATATTGGACCAAAAAAGAGGGATCGGGGACAGCTTACAAGGGTATGTTTTTTATAATCCTCCTTTTTGACGCGACTGGCGGGTTGCATCGGTTTCTGGGGCGAAGCATTCCAATACAATAATTTTGCTCTAAGCGCAAAATCTGTCTCGGTAATGCTGTCGCCCCTACGCCCCTACGCCTCCCCTACGCCCTGAATAGATAATACCGAGCGTTGAATGCCAAATCTAAAAAACATACCTTGTAAGAGCAGGAAAAGAGGGTCCTTAGACAAGGAACTTCCGAGGCGAAGTCGTAGGCGAAAGCCTGCCTAAGGAGGGCATAGGGCTCAGAGGATCGGGGTAGCAAGAGAGCAAGGAGCAGGGGAGCCTTTTTAAGGCCAATACCTGTAAGAGACTTGCAAGTTAATAATGCACCGATCCAGGGGGCTACTCCAATGCCTAGCCGATTCTGTGACTGATACCTTATTTCTGCGATCGTCCCTAAGCTCTCAAAAAGATAATAATCTTTGCCCCCAAGCAACAAGCTATAATCGGGATGCTTCGCCCCACTTGACACTAAGCTAAGGAATGATATAATTAGCCGAGGTGTTTTTTATTAGGTCCCGAATTTAGAGAAAACTGGGATGGATATAGGAAAATTAAAATAAAGGGAAAATTGGTTGTAAGCAGAATTATAGAAAAAGGGAGTTTATAATTTTCATTCCCAGCCCTGGCAGGCAGAAAGAAAGATGCAAGTCAATATAAGCTGCCTTGGGGAAAATCCCTAATTAGTTTTCTTGTAGGTTTCGTGTTAGAGAGATTCTGCATTAGGGGGTTCCCCAAGGGGGGAGTTACAGTAAATGTTTGCAAAAGCGAAAAGGGACAGTTGATAGGGGTTTTGCCCTGTTTCTGTCGTAGTGCGATCGAAACTGGGTACACTGTCCATGAGGAAACGGACTCACCCGCCCCGTTTCCTCCCCTCTACAACAGAGGAGTCGATTGCGGGATTTTTGGAAGATGAACGGAAAACAGCGATTCTCTAGCCTAAAAAGGCCAATCAGCCGCGCCTTGTTGGCAGGCATGGCAGCTGCGGCAGCCTCTGTGGTTCCTCTGGCGACCGCCGAGTCTGCTCGGGCGCAAAATTCTCCAGTCTCGCCCACAGTAAATAATCCAACCGCGCCAGTAATTCCACCCGGAGCTGGCGGTTCGCCGATTACAGGTCAGCCGCCAGTGGCCCCACCAGTGGCTCCACCAGTGGCTCCGCCGGTGGATCCACCAGTAGCCCCGCCGGTAGCTCCACCAGTAGCCCCGCCGGTAGCTCCACCAGTAGCCCCGCCGGTAGCTCCACCAGTGGCTCCGCCAGTAGCTCCGCCAGTAGCTCCACCAGTAGCTCCACCAGTAGCTCCACCAGTAGCTCCACCAGTAGCTCCGCCAGTAGCTCCACCAGTAGCTCCACCAGTAGCTCCACCAGTAGCTCCACCAGTAGCTCCGCCAGTGGCCCCGCCAGTAGCTCCGCCAGTGGCCCCGCCAGTAGCTCCACCAGTGGCCCCGCCAGTAGCTCCACCAGTGGCCCCGCCATTACAGTTTGGCGGCCTAGACGTTACTTTCGTGCAAACCACTGCGGCAGCCTTGGGTGTTAACGGTGAAGTGTTCTTCCAGACCAGTCTGGTGCAAACTAGCATCCAAGCCTATGGCCCTGGCGCTCAAGGTTTCCTGCAAGCAGCGGAAGCCCAATTCCGAGCAGCGGGAATCTTTAGTATCGATACTTACAACAATGAGGGTTTTGTAAGCATTGTCAACGAGGCCACCAGTCTGAGCAATGCTATTGCTTCGATTAACGGACTATCAGTCGGTCGGATCCGCGCCATTTTTGTTACCCGTACAATCACTTTGTTCCGCTCGACCTTCTCGGGTGCGAGATTCCGGAGTGTCAACATAGTTACCTTATTTATCTATAAGGCTAGCAATATCCGTGCTATCAATTTCCCGCCAGCAAGAGACGACAACTAAGCATTATTGGAGTTTAGGGCAATAATCGGATTGAGCCGATCGCTCTTTGACCCTTATGCAAGGTTAAAATGGGTGGCGCAATAAAACAAAAGAGAGCCATATCCGCTTGAGGATAGGCTCTCTTTTTTGAGTTTTGAGTTTTATAGCAGCGGTCAGCGGTCAGCGGTCAGCAGTCAGCGGAGCGCGGTCAGCGGAAGCGCGATCGGTGGGTCAGCGGGTCTGTGCGTCAGCTTGCCATAGTCCCAAATCTCTATCCGCCCAATACCTAATTAAATTAACCATTGCAGGTTAATTTTAACAAGTTAATCACTATATTGTTATAAAAATTTGAACGGGTATAATTGTGGTATAGCAAAGCAATACTGACGCTCGGTTAGGACAGTTATATTACAAAATGCCAACAGCTCGAACGTGGCAAGGCTAAGAGCGCTCAAGCTAAGAGCGCTGACCGCTGACCGCTGACCGCTGACCGCTGACCGCTGACCGCTGAAAGCTGAAAGCTATATAAGCACTCAATATGATGGAGCTAGTTTTATGAAGACAGCCCGAGCTATACCGCAAGAAATTATCGATTATGTGGCGGATTATTTCAGCATTTTGAGCGAGCCGATGCGCCTGAGACTTTTAAATTTACTGCGCAATGAGGAAAAATGCGTCCAAGAACTGGTGGAGGCAACGCAAAC
Source organism: Oscillatoria sp. SIO1A7 (assembly GCA_010672965.1). GTDB lineage: Bacteria > Cyanobacteriota > Cyanobacteriia > Cyanobacteriales > Laspinemataceae > SIO1A7. Next base: position 14,008 of record JAAHFN010000076.1, on the reverse strand, counting down.
TTCCCAGGCTAATGTTTCTAAGCACCTGAAGGTAATGCTGCAAGCAGGAATTCTCAGCCGTAGAAGCGAGGGAACTTCCGCTTATTATCAGGTGGTAGATCCGTTGATTTTTGAATTGTGCCATTTGGTGTGCGATCGCCTTGCCGACCGGAGCGAACAGCAGGCTCGCCAATTCCGAGTTTTAACTTAGGGTGTGGGGTGTAGGGTAGGGTGTTGACTCTGAAACTTTTCACGCCAATTGGTGACATCCGGGGATCGTTGCCGCTTGAAACCTGAAAGCACCTAAATGTAAGACTTTCCGGCTCCCGAAAGCGATCGCGAAAATAGGATGAAGTTTCCCTACACCCTACACCCCACACCCTACACCCGCTTGTGTAGGGTGTGGGGTGTAGGAGGTGTAGGGTAGGGCGTTGACTCGCTCGGCTTTTTCACTTCAATTGGTGACCCTCGGGGATCGTTCCAGCTCGAAACCATACTCCTCCGTTCCCGTAAGACCTTCTGGCGACAGCAGAGCGATTCTCAGGGACGGATACGCGGGGCGCGAACGGGAAAATAGCATGAAGTTTCCCTGCACCCTACACCCTACACCCCACACCCTACCCCACACCCTACCCCACACCCCCACACCCTAGTTTTAGCTTTTTAGAAATTGAACTCTGACTCGAACAAGGTGCGATCGAGCGGTTGAGGAACTTCCAAGCCTTCGCCGCCAAGCAGTTCCAGGGGCTGACCTTCTACAGAAATCCAGACCCGGGCATTTTCGTTTAAAGAGGTCGCAGTATAAAGAACCTGCTCTAATCTGCTGGTCATTGAGGTACTGCCGCCGCCGGAGGTAAATTCTTGGGACAAATCTAAATAGATGTTGTCATCCTGCAAGGTCAAGTTTCGGACTTTAGTTCCATTTGGTATGGCCGTGTCGCTTTTTGTTGCTAACAAGCTATCAAATGCTGCCCTTAAGACTTCCTTGGGTTTGGCGCTAGCCTTGACCTGTACGGTAGTTGGCATTCTCTCAAATTCGTAGCCATTGTCTTTGAGCAAGTAGATTTGTACTGGCTGCTTGACGACTACCGGAGATACAGACTCTGGGATTTTTTTTGGCGGTGCGCTTTCGATGGCGGTCGGAATTGGGGGCGTTTCTGCCTTCTCGGGTACGGAATTCCAAGTTAACCAAGCGGTTGCGCCTCCTACTATCAAAAGTAGGGCGGATATGCCGGCGATCGGTCCGGCAGGAAAACTGCGAACTTGTTGTTCTGCCATATCAACGTCTCTCCTTGGGATACAAAAGGGTATTGGGTAGGGTGTAGGGTGTGGGGTGTAGGGTGTTCGCTCTGAGGGTTTGTCACCGTTTTGGTGACCTACGGATATCGTCACGGTGAGAACCCGAAATCTCCTTTCCTGTAAGACTTTCCGGCTCCCGAAGCGCAATTCTCCTTACGGAGACGCTTCGCGAACGAGAAAATAGCGTTAATTTTCCCCACACCCCACACCCCACACCCGACACCCGCTTGTGTAGGGTGTAGGGACAAGAAATAAATACCCCCTACACCCTACAGAGAACCTCTGAGCTTTTCCAGAAATAATTAGCGAGGAGACCGGGGGACAAGGGGACCGGGGGACTGGGGGACTGGGGGCAGGGGAGTGGGGGGCCGTGGTAATTGGCGACAAGGAGACAGGGGGACGTAGAAGAGGCTTTCCCCGGGTCTCCCAGTCTCCCGGTCTCCCGGTCTCCCAGTCCCCCAGTCTCCCAGTCCCCCACACCCTACTCGATGCGGGCGAATGCGACAATTTCCAACCGTTCTGGGGTTATGTTGAGTTGGAGGATGCGGGCTTGGAGTCCCCTATCGTCCAAGCTGCCCAGATCTAATCGATCGCTCAGATTTTTGGCAATCCTATTGACTAGCTTAGTTGGCGCTTGTTTCTCATTTAGCATTACAATCGGTTCGACCAGTTGGAGCTTGCGGCCCGAGACAACTTCTAGCCCAGATTCTGCCCGAATTCTTAGGGTGCCGCCGTCCCGTCTGTCTTCGATTTCTATCTGGAAGCGGAGCCGATTGTTCTCTAAAAATTCTATTCGGGGGTTGATAGGTCGATACCGCTGCGCTAGGCGTTCGCTGGTTTCCGAACCTTCGGCTAGGTTTGGCCCTATTTGGCCGAGCTGTTCCAAAATGGCGGGCGATCGCAGGGTTTGGTTTATATCCTCTTCGACGATCGCCAATCGCATAGCTCCACGGGCGGGCTGCCTGAGAAACTGGGGGATATTTTGTCCTTCCCGATTGAGCCGCTCTAAATCGATATCAATCGGATCGGTTTCTATCTCTAGGGTATCAATCCGAAAGTCCGGCGTCAAGTATAAGCCCCGACCGGCAAATCGCACTCTTTCTATTTTTCCTTGCAGGTACTGGTAGCTGGGAACGTTGTCCACCCGAACCTCCAACTGCTCCGCCGAGTAAAGCTGCGATCGAATGCTCTTTTCGGCGACGCTATCTAATACAACCCCAAGTGGGGAAATCAGGGTCAGGAGACCAGACAGGATAATAGCAACCAGTTCCATAGTTTTCTCGATTTTAGAAAAATGTAGGGCGCGCAGCAGAAATTTACTAATATAGCAGTAAGCGGTCAGCTATCAGCAGTCAGCTTTCAGTCAAAGCCTTGCCAATTCTGCCAATTCAAGCTATTGGCACTTTGTAACTGGGCGAAGCAACGAGAGTACGGGAATTACCGTTCGGGACGCTGAGATTGTCGAAGGCATGCTGTCGCCCCTACGTTTTCGTTTATTACACTTATTTGAGAAACGCTATAATTCAAAATTATCCAAAGCTAGTGACGGCAACGCTTGTGCTAAAAGCTGACTGCTGACAGCTAACCGCTTATTGCTATATTATAGTTTTAATCCCATTTCCTGCAAAGTTTGGCGCAGTTTTTTGGCAGCGGGGGATTGGCGCTGTTCGTACAAAGCGATCGCCGCTCGAAAATTATCTAAGCTTTCCAAGACGTTGCCGGCTTTGAGCAGAGTGACGCCGAGGTTTTGATAGGCTTCGGCATAGTCGGGCTGGAGTTCTATGGCTTGGCGATAAGCAGCGATCGCTTCTTTGATGCGGCCTTTTTCTTTTAGGGCTATCCCCAAGTTAAACCGAGCGACTGCTAGGTGCGGGTCGAGGCGGGCTACCATTTCATAGGCAGCGATCGCTCCGCTCAAGTCTCCGGTCTGTAACAATAAATTTCCCAGATTATTATAAGCTCCCAGCTTTAGTTGCGGCAGAATATCTACATCGAGGGCTTTCTGATAGTGAGACTTGGCTCTAGAAATTTTAGAACGGCGACTGTAGGCAATTCCCAAATGGTAATGAAGTTCGTACAGGATGGGAAGTTCGACGTTCTCTACTGCCAATGCTCGCTCCAAAAGCTCCATACCTTGCTTGAGGTCGCCAGATTCGACATATAAAGCGCCCAATTTGCTGCAAGTATAGGCATCGTTTGGATGCTCCCCCAGATATTTGGCCATAACCCGTCTTGCAGTTTGCCGCTTATTTTTTTTGGCAGTAACGCTATTTTGGGAGTCTTGGTGCCAAATAGCTACCGGCTTCAAACATCCGACTTGCCAGCGCTCCGGTTCCCGATCCAATAGTCGCGCCACGCTATCGTCAACCATTGCGTGGTAGGGATGCTCGAAGCGGATATCTGGGTGATGGCGAAATAAGCGGGAAACTAGGGAGTAAGGAGCTTGTGCCCCCAATTCTTGGCGCAATAGATTAATGAGAACGAAATCGCGCTGGTGTATGGCTTCTTTCATCTGTGGCACAATCTCCGGGGCGATCGCTTCATTTGCATCCAATACTAGAACCCAGTCCCCAGTCACATATTTCAATGCTTCATTGCGAGCCGCCGCAAAGTCATCGCACCACTGGAAGTCATGGACCTTCGCTCCAAACTTTTGGCCAATCTCGGGGGTGCGATCGGTGGAACCCATATCTAGCAATACTATCTCGTCCACCAGATCCTTGACGCTACTGAGGCACCTTGGCAGAGATGCTTGCTCATTTTTGGCGATCGTACACAAACTTAGTTTCATCTTTCAGCTTTCAGCTCTAAGCTTATCCAACGGGCAGCGGGCTACGCCCTACAGCTTACCCTGCAAAAAGGACTGAGCGCCTCCCCACTTTTTACCGACAGCTTTATACTGACAGCTTTTTACCGATCGCCTCCCAGTTTCCTGTTGCTAGCTTTCTACTAGCGGCTTCCGACCTATAGCATTTCTCAAATTGATGTAGGTTGCCACCGGCGTTGCATCCCAGGACGGGGGTTGTCGTTTTACGGCCGAGACTGTCTTGGGGATGCTGTCGCCCCTATGCCCCCCTAAGTTTCGTTCGTTACGCTTATTTGAGAAACGCTTAAGTGCCTCCGGGCAGAAATAATCGACCAGCTCTTTTGTGGCCGGGAGCCAAGGTACAAAGGCACTTTGACTTATTACCTTGAGACTTTTGACTTCCGCGCAGGGGCACTAGGTGGCTTGCTGCTACCAGCCTTTTGCTTAATGGCGATCTATCTTATTGGTCCCTAGATTATGAGCCAGAGGGTGAGAAAAAACTTTATTTTTTCTGGCTTTTTGCGTTTGGGTCTGTATCAGTGAACAGACTACGATAAAAATAAGATTTTTTCTGGGTAATTGCTAAAGTCCTTATTCTCACTCTCGTCATGCTTCAAAAGCTCCACAAAAATCCTGATGTTAGCGTTTTTGATATTATTCTATAGCCTCAAATGTCCGTTCAGGAGCAATTTGCAAATCGCGATCGCTAATCTCCCGTCCATTGATGCAAATGCGATCGTTGAAACTAAATATATGAGGCGAGGTCTAAACTTAGCAAATTTAACAGTGTATTGTACCGGATGCTACCGCAAAACTCAGTATATCTTTAATAGAACGGTAGATAAAAATAAATTCGCTATGCTTTCCCGACAGACAAAAATTTTATCTCCTCTAGATTTGAGCTGATTTGCAAATGGGCGATAGATGACGTCTATTGTCAAAGATTATTCTGAATTGGGCATGTTCGCATTGGGCATTGGGCATGTTCGCATTGGGCATGTTCGCATTGGCAATTGGGCAATCTCCCCCTCTTGGGAGGGTATCGGGGGGCAATCTGCGGGTATGTTTTTTATAATCCTCTTTAATGAGCGCGATCGCTTAGCGTGCCCGGAGGGAATCGGCTTGCTGCATGGGTTTCTGGGGCGAAGCATTCCAATACAATAACTTTTTTTGAATAGCAGAAGCTGTCTCGGGAATGCTGTCGCCCCTACGCCCCGGGTCGCGTCCTCGATACCCTTCAAAAATGCTAAATCTAAAAAACATACCCCTTGAAAGAGATCGGGGGTGGCATTGGGCGTTGGGCATTGGGCATTTTGAATTTTGAATGAGAGAATTTTGAATGAGAGAATTCCGCGCAGCGGCACTAGCGATTTGCGTCGAAAAGGGCAGTTTACTTAATAAGTATGTTTCTGGGTGGGTGAATGTATCGGGGTATGACGTTTGGCCAATCTAGGAAAAGTTTATGAAACTTAAAACAAGCGATAGAGAACTGTCTAAACGGGAGAATAGCGTCTCTCCAGCCTATGTCCTACAGATGGGCTCTGGGAAGCGAGTAGCGCCCGAACGGGAAAATTGCGCCTTAGCGGGGGGATTGTTTGCCACCGCCAATCGCTCCAGTCAAGCATTGCCCCTGCAACAAACGCAGGTTTATGCCAAAATTACCGGCCATGTTTCTAGAGTAGAGGTGACTCAAACTTTTGCCAATCCTTTTGCCTATCCCATAGAAGCTGTCTATATTTTCCCATTACCAGATGAAGCCGCCGTGGATAGTATGGAGATTTTAATCGGCGATCGCCGCATCGAAGGTAAAATCGAAGTCCGCGAACAAGCCCAGCAGCTCTATGAAGTCGCTAAGCAAAAAAAACGGATTGCCGGGTTATTAGAACAAGAAAGAGATAATATTTTTAGCCAATCCCTGGCCAATATCCAACCGGGGGACTCTATTAAAATAACGATTCGCTACGCCGAAAGTCTCAAGTTTTCTGGGGGTAAGTTTTCTGGGGGTAAGTTTTCTGGGGGTAAGTTTTCTGGGGGTTCCGGCGGCGATCGCTCCGGCTCTTATGAATTTGTCCTGCCAATGGTTGTCGGTCCGCGCTATAGCCCCGGTCGGCTTATCGAAGGTAGGGGCGATACAGACCGAGTTCCCGATGCTTCGCGGATTGCCCCTCCTATCCTGGCCAGCAAAAATACTATCGGGGAAGCAAACAGACAAAGTAAAAATGGTCTTTCTCTGCCTTTTCCCTTGGCGATCGCTTCTGAGGAATGCTATGGCCAGGTCGAGGGAAAAATAGATGTAACTATAGAAATAGATGCGGGCTTGCCCATTGCCGAAGTTTATTCTCCTTCTCATCGGCTGTGCGTCTCCCAATCGGAGCAAATTTTGCTGGTGCAGTTACACCCCGAAGATAGGATTGCCAATAAGGATCTAATTCTGCGCTATCGAGTGGCCGGTGCCCAGACCCAAGCGACGGTGCTAACCCAGGCTGACGAACGAGGGGGACATTTTGCGGTTTATTTGATTCCGGCTCTGGCCTATCAACCGGAGGAAATATTGCCGAAAGATGTGGTGTTTTTAATCGATACGTCTGGCTCTCAGTACGGAGCGCCTCTAGAACAATCTAAGGCACTGATGCGCCAGTTGATTCGCGGCTTGAATCCCCAGGATACTCTGGCAATTCTGGACTTTGCCAATCTGGCGAAGCGCTTGTCTCGATCGCCTCTGAGCAATACGCCGGAAAATCGCGATCGCGCCCTTCAATATATTAATAATCTTGAAGCCAATGGCGGCACGGAATTGCTGCAGGGCATTGAGGCAGCCCTGGATTTTCCTCCGGCACCGGCAGGACGCTTGCGCAGTATCGTGCTACTGACCGATGGTTATATTGGCAACGATTATGAGGCTATTGCCCGAGTAGAAAAAGGGCTTTCCCGGGGCAACCGGCTCTATTGTTTTGGCGTCGGCTCTGCAGTGAATCGCTTTTTGCTCAATCGTTTGGCAGAAGTCGGGCGAGGGACAATGCAAGCAGTCAGACCGGACGAAGATCCCAGGCCGGCAGTGGCAAAGTTTTTGCGACAGATTAATAATCCGGTGCTAACCAATATTCAAATAACTTGGCTTGATGCGGCGGAGAAAACCGAAGAACTGGCGGAGGCAGCCGAGGCACCGTCAAAGCCCGTCGATCGTCATGGGATACTCCAGTCGGACGATCCCCCCAAACCCCCCTTAAAAACGCCATCGGCTTCTTTGCCCCCCCTTGCAAAAGCATGTCCTGAGCGGAGTCGAAGGGGGGGGGTTTGGGGGGGATACTCTGCAACTACTTTCGATCGCACCTATCCCGAAATCTATCCGGCGACTATTCCCGATTTGTTTGCGGAAGAACCTTTAGTTTTATTCGGGCGCGCAAAAAACTGCAATTCTGGGAAACTAAAAATTAGCGGCATTGCGGCTGGAGGTCGGCTCTACGAAGAAATATTGGAGGTTAATTTTCCTGGTGCTAATTCTCGGCCTGATGCGATCGCCCAACTCTGGGGTCGTCATAAAATTAAAGCTTTGACCAGTCAGATGTTTGGCTGCGAAACCACTTCTGGGATCGATGCGGTTACGGCAACGGCTCTGAGCTATCAACTACTTTCGCCCTATACTGCTTTTGTGGCTGTTAGCTCCGAGGTCGGCTCGAAGGCGGGCAATTTGGTTTCCGTACAAGTGCCGGTGCAATTGCCAGAAGGGGTCAGCTTTGGAGGAATTTTTGCTGCCGCCGATATGAAGAGCGCCAGGGGAATGGCAATGCGATCGGGAGGGCTGCGCCAACCGATTATTAATAGATCTATTCGTAATGTTTCTGGCGATAATTCTGGCGATAATTCTGGCGATAATTCTGGCGCGATGCCCCCTCTCGGGAGGGGGTTGGGGGTGGGTACTCCGGGGGAAAAACCCACCCCCAACCCCTCCCAGCGGTATTTTCTTTCCCAGAAGTCGCCTAATTCTTCTGGCGATCGCTCTGGTTTCGAGGACGGAGGCGATCGCTCTGGTTTCGAGGACGGAGGCGATCGCTCAAAATGCAAAAATGCCTGTTCGTCGGCCGACGCTCGATCCCCCCAAGCGCCCTTAAAAAGGGGGGCTTTGACGCTTTTGACTATTGCCCCCCTTTTTAACGGCGGTTGGGGGGATCCGACCCTACAGGAAAATAGCTCAGTTAGAACTGAAGCGGTTTTTGCCCAATTAACGGCCCAATTAAGGCGACATTTAGATTCCGTCCGCATTCCCGGCGGCTTGAGCGGCAAAGTTGTTTTCGAGTTGCCGGTCCGGCGCGGTCGCGTGGTGCGGGTGGTCTTGGACGATCGCGCTTCGACTCTCAGAAACAATGCAGCATTTGTATTGACTGCAATTAAGCAAAATCTCCAAGCATGGCCAGTCAGCCCCGGGCTTAGCGGGACCCTTCGGGTGACTTTGCGGATAGTTCCTTAGAAGAGGCAGAGATGGGGAAGGGTGGGGAGTGTGGGAAGGGTGGGATCTCCCGCTCCCCCCTGCCCCCTGCAGGCGCGCTAGAATGATGGCGAATCGCAAATCGCAATCTCTCCTAAGTTGGGCTATGTTCGGAACAGACGATATTATTGGGGTTATCTTGGGTGCGGCTAAGGCTGCGGCTCCTTTCGCTGCGAAACTAATACAGCGCCGAGAGCTAGCTTTAAAATTACTGAAAAAACTGAAGCTAGATCCAGAGCATCCCCCAGGGAACTTTACCGATGTTTATCAATATGCTTTGGTCGAGTATGGGACGAACAAGATAGGCAATATTAGTGAAGAAGATTTGCGGCTGGTTCTGGAACTGCTGCGCAAAGAAGAAATTAGGACGGCTTTTCGCGAGGCTTTCGATGCCGACGAACCCGCAACTCTGCTGGATGAAGTAGAAAAATATATTGAAGGATATGCTCTGGGAGACGATATCCGCGATCGCCGCATCGATGTTTTGCGCGAGTTGGCCGAATTTAGCTGGATTTTTATGCAAATAGTCGATCGCAGTCGCACTCCCGCAGAGGCAAGGCGCGATCGCAACTTGGAGCGCAACTTCCAGAACCTGCAAGAAAATATTGCCCAACTCAACGACAAGCTCGCCAGTCTGGCCAGCCCCGCAGAAATTTTCGGACAAATCCGCCAGGAGCTGGCTCTTATTACAGGGAAGAACAGCTTACCGGCTTTATCGGAAACGGCTTTCTCCAAAACGGCTTTCTCCAAAACGGCTTTATCAGAAACGCCCTTCTCGCAAACAGCCTTTGTCCGGCAACTGCACGACTGGTTTGAGAATTTGTACAAGTTCGAGAAAGATGAGATTTGGGAAGACTATTTTGAATGGACGATACAAATTCCAAAGCGGCGGGGCTACGATCGCATATTAGTGCGGGGAGTCGAGGGAGAAGCCAATCTCAAAAATCTCGATGCTCTGCGCCAGTCGGTGGAGGCGCGCAAAACCGACGAAGGCTGGCTGGTGGCGGCGAGTCGGGTTTCTCAGGCGGCTCGGGATGCGGTAGAGAAAGACGACCGGCTCTTTTGCTATACCTTTGACGAACTAATCGGCGAAGCGGCGGACTTTAGCGGCTATCTCGATTGGCTGGAAGCGGAAGTCAAGCGCCAAGAAATCGACAGTCTCTATGTGCCCTTGGCTTGTATTAAAGAAGAAATCGATCCAAAAACTAAGGGCAGTTTGGGCAAAAGTCGCTATGACGAACGCAATGGCTGGATAGATGGCTACATAAATCGCTGGCTCGACGACCCCGCCAAAGAGCATATCTCTATTTTGGGAGAATTCGGAACTGGCAAAACTTGGTTTGTCTTCCATTATGCGTGGCAAGCAGTACGAGAATATCGCGCTGCCCAGGCCGAAGGTCGCAAGCTGCCCCGCCTGCCTTTGGTAATTCCCCTGCGCGACTATGCCAAAGCTCTAAGCGTGGAGTTGCTCTTTTCCGATTTTTTCTTCCGCAAGCACGATTTGGGTTTGCCCAATTACCAAGCTTTCGAGCAACTAAACCGCATGGGCAAGCTGCTGCTAATTTTTGATGGCTTTGACGAAATGGCCGCCAAAGTGGATCGCCAGCTAACGATCAATAATTTTTGGGAATTGGCCAAAGTAGTAGTGCCCGGTTCCAAGGCTATCCTCACTTGTCGTACCGAGCATTTTCCCGAAGCCCAAGAAGGGCGGGATATTCTCAGTGCCGAATTAAAAGCTTCTACCGCCAACCTGAGACGCGAACCGCCCCAGTTCGAGGTGCTGGAGCTGGAGAAATTTAACGACGAGCAAATCCGGGCGGTGCTTTCCAAGCGAGAAACAAAGCCGGAAACTATTGCCAAAATTATGGCCAATCCCGAATTGCTGGACTTAGCCCGTCGTCCGGTGATGGTCGGCTTGATTCTGGAAGCCCTGCCGGATATCGAGTCTGGCAAGCCAGTCGATTTAGCGCGGATTTATCTCTATGCCGTGCGGCGGAAAATGGAACGGGACATTACAACGGAGCGCACCTTTACCTCGATGGCAGATAAGCTCTATTTTCTCTGCGAGCTAGCCTGGGAAATGCTCTCGACGGAGCAGATGAGCCTCAACTATAGCCTGTTTCCAGACCGGATTCGTCGCTATTTTGGCGGGGTGGTGCAGGAGCAAAAAGATTTAGACCATTGGCATTACGACATGATGGGTCAAACCCTGCTAATCCGTAATGCGGTTGGCGACTATTCTCCCGCCCATCGTTCTTTGCTGGAATTTTTTGTCGCTTATAAATTAGCGGCGCAATTGGGTATCTTGGCGTCGGACTTTGCCGAAGTCGCTACTATTTCATTTGCCGATAGTTTGCGCGATACCTTCGGCCAAGCTCCCCTGACCAAAGCAGTGCTGGATTTATTGCAGCCCATGCTCGACCCCGAGATCGGTAAACAGCGGCTGCTAGATCTGATTGACTCGACTCGGGGCAAAACTGCAGCGGAAGTCGGCTATCTGGGCGGCAATGCCGCAACGTTGTTGTTGAAGGCTTACCCAACGAGTCTGCAAAATCGCGATTTTAGCGAAACTGTGGTTATGGGTGCCGATTTTACCCTCGCCAGTCTGCGTAATGTCAATTTTGCCAATGCTAATCTGAGTGAATCCTTCTTTGCCAAAACCTTCGACGATGTTTACTCGGTAGCCTTCAGTCCGGATGGCAAGTTATTGGCCACGGGTCATGATAATGGAGAAGTTCGCCTCTCGCGAGCGATCGATGGCAAGCAGATCCAGACTTTGCAGGGGCATAGCAATTCGGTATGGTCCGTGGCAATAGCTCCCGATGGCAATACTCTGGCTTCTGGCAGTTCTGACAATACGATCAAGATTTGGGATCTGAAGTCGGGGGAATGTCTGCAAACTTTGCAGGGGCATAGCAGTTCGGTAAGGTCGGTGGCAATAGCTCCCGATGGCAATACTCTGGCTTCTGGCAGTTCTGACAATACGATTAAGATTTGGGATCTGAAGTCGGGGGAATGTCTGCAAACTTTGCAGGGGCATAGCAGTTCGGTAAGGTCGGTGGCAATAGCTCCCGATGGCAATACTCTGGCTTCTGGCAGTTCTGACAATACGATTAAGATTTGGGATCTGAAGTCGGGGGAATGTCTGCAAACTTTGCAGGGGCATAGCAGTTCGGTAAGGTCGGTGGCAATAGCTCCCGATGGCAATACTCTGGCTTCTGGCAGTGATGACGAAACGATTAAGATTTGGAATGTCGGTAGCGGGGAATGTTTGAAAACTTTGCAGGGGCATAGCAGTTCGGTATGGTCCGTGGCCTACGCTCCCGACGGCAAAACTCTGGCTTCTGGCAGTGATGACGAAACGATTAAGATTTGGAATGTCGGTAGCGGGGAATGTTTGAAAACTTTGCAGGGGCATAGCAACTGGGTATGGTCGGTGGCAATAGCTCCCGACGGCAAAACTCTGGCTTCTGGCAGTGATGACAATACGATTAAGATTTGGAATGTCGGTAGCGGGGAATGTTTGAAAACTTTGCAGGGGCATAGCAACTGGGTATGGTCGGTGGCAATAGCTCCCGAGGGCAAAACTCTAGCTTCTGGCAGTGATGACAAAACGATTAAGATTTGGAATGTCGATAGCGGGGAATGTTTGAAAACTTTGCAGGGGCATAGCAACTGGGTATGGTCGGTGGCCTGGGCTCCCGACGGCAAAACTCTGGCTTCTGGCAGTGATGACAACACGATTAAGATTTGGAATGTCGATAGCGGGGAATGTTTGAAAACTTTGCAGGGGCATAGCGATCGGATATTTTCGGTGGCCTACGCTCCCGACGGCAAAACTCTAGCCTCTGGCAGCGATGACCAAACTATAAAGCTCTGGGATGTCAACAGCGGCGACTGTCTGCAAACCTTTCTAGGTCATAGCAATTCAGTGTTGTCAGTGGCTTGCAGCCCGAGCGGTCACATCCTGGCTTCAGGCAGCCGCGACCGAACTATAAAACTCTGGGACACCAACAGCGGCGACTGTCTGCAAACTTTGCAGGGGCATAGCAATTGGGTATTGTCGGTGGCCTACGCTCCCGACGGCAAAACTCTGGCTTCTGGCAGTTATGACAATACGATTAAGACTTGGAATGTCGATAGCGGGGAATGTTTGAAAACTTTGCAGGGGCATAGCAACTGGGTAAGGTCGGTGGCCTACGCTCCCGATGGCAATACTCTGGCTTCGGGGAGTTACGACGAAATGATTAAGATTTGGGATTTGGAGTCGGGGAAATGTCTGAAAACGATTAGCAATAAGCTCTATGCGGGGATGAATTTTACCGGGGCGAAGGGTTTGACGGCGGCTCAGAAAGCTTCGCTGATAGCGTTGGGCGCGGTGGAGCAATAATGGGCATTGGGCATTGGGCCCCTACGCCCCGGAGGGCGGGCTACGCCTACGTCAGGCTCAGGATAAAATTGGGCATTGGGATTAATAGTCGTCATATAGCCCCTCATCCTCTGGCGCGTAGCTGTTTAAAAAAGCATTATGGTTGCGGATTGCTCTGGGTGTCGATTCTGCTTCTAGCCTATTACACTCTGCCCGTTCCTCAGCTAAATATGCCTCTATAGCATTTCTCAAATTGATGTGAGGTTGCCACCGGCGTTGCATCCCAGGACGGAGGTTGTCGTTCTACGGCCGAGACTGTCTTGGGGATGCTGTCGCCCCTACATTTCCCATCCCGATCGTTTATTACACTTATTTGAGAACCGCTATATCTCAGCAGTATTAGCGTAATAGTAGGCCAATGCTGCATGGACTTGCGCCAAGGTTAGAGAGTCAAATTCTTCGGCAATCTCTTCTGGGCTTAGACCTTCTTTGTACAAAACGGCAACTTGCTGTACGGAAAGTCTTCGCCCTGCAATGCGCGATCGCCCGCCGCAAACTCCGGGGGTCTGTACGATTAGCGTTCCAATATCGATCGCAGTTGTCGCAGTCGTCATATTTACCTGCCTATAGTTATCCTCTATTTAATGCAGAAATTGCTCTTAAGTCTTTCTGCTAATTTCCAATGCCCAATGCCACCCACCCCCAACCCCTCCAACCCACCCCTAACCCCTCCCAGGAGGGGAGGAGAGTGCCCAATGCCCATATTTCTTCTCTGTATTTAGCGCTAGTGCAGTGGGGCAGAAATAATCCACCAGATTCACCAGCCAGATGGGAGCATTTCAATTTTGTAATCCGAGCTTTTTGGTTGCGTAGGTTGGGTCCGGGAACGAAACCCAACGGTAGCCCCTTGTTGGGTTTCGTTCCTCAATCCAACCTACTGCTTGCAAAGGTGAAATGCTCCCAGCCAGATAGCGCCTCAAACCCAGGTTATATCAAATCCGGTTAAACAGTCATAGTAGGGGTTCCCCGTGCCCGCCCCGGCCGCCCCAGACCAACCGGGGCGGGCACGGGA
>JAAHFN010000075.1 GCA_010672965.1 Oscillatoria sp. SIO1A7 | reverse complement strand
ACAAGATCAAAGGACGAACCTACCGGGACATGATGCGCGATTGTAAGTTGTCTCTAGACCAGTGCCAAGCGGCGGTACAAGGACTAATAGAAATAGACCTTCTGCACCGCCGCTAAGCCCCTAGTATTGATTCGAGCCGGGCTCCTTTGGGAGCCCTTTTTTTTGGGGTGTAGGGTGTGGGGTGTGGGGGAAGAGAGAGGGTGTAGGGTGTGGGGTGTGGGGTGTAGGGGAAGAGGGAGGCAAGCGTTAAATTTTCTGCCTTTCCCTACACCCTAAACCCCACACCCTACACCCTAAACAACCCCACACCCTACACCCTAAACAACCCCACACCCTACACCCTAAACCCCACACCCTACACCCTAAACAACCCCACACCCCACACCCTACACCCTAAACCCCACACCCTACACCCTACACCCCACACCCTACACCCTAAACAACCCCACACCCTACACCCTACACCCCACACCCTACACCCTAATTAAAGAGGCAAGCTGCAGGGAAAATTAGGTATTCTAGGAAGAAAAGCTTCCAGATAAATTGGTAGCAACTGGCGATCGCTTTCTTGTTTTCTAAGTCAACTTCGGCGCTGCGCCACCAGAGGGAGGCCATTACTAATAGATGACTCATGGTCAAAAACACCGGGTTGACTCCGGGCAAACCTAGCGAGCCGGCGACGACTGTGGCTAAATAGCAGGCAGTTAAGACGCGGAGGGCGAAGTTAAATACTGCTCCTGTTCCGAGCTTAATCGTAAAAGTAGCGATTCCGTATTGCTTGTCCCCTTCTAGGTCGGGAATATCTTTGAAAATGGCGATCGCAAAAGCAAACCCTAATATAAATAGAGTTAGCCCAACTACTGCGGGAGGCAATCCAGGGCTGGAGTTGCCCAATACCCAAGCGCTATGAAGAAAAAGTCCGACATTGACTACAACTCCGCGCACGGCAAAGATACAAAAAGACGCCCAAAAGGGAAACCGTTTCAAGCGCACCGGGGGCAAGGAATAGGCAGTGCCGAGGGCTAAGCTGACGGCGACGGTTGCCAGCAGCCAAGGCCCTTGAACTATGGCCAATATCGCCCCCAAAATGCCAGTTATAGCAACGATCGCTTGACCTTGGCGATAAGAAAACTCCCCGGCTGCTAGGGGCAGATGGGGCTTATTGATTTTATCTATTTCTATATCTTCGAGCTGGTTGAGCCCGACTATATAGATATTGGCGGACAAGCAAGCAATCCAAGTGCCCAGCAAAGGAAGCAGGGGCGGAAATTGCTCTAAGTTCGCGAAAGCAATAGCAACTAAATACAAGCCCAGGACGCTGAGGCTAGTGCCAACAACAGTATGGGGGCGAGAAAATTTCCACAAAGAACGGAGATTAGGCATAAGAAATAGTTTTGAGTTCTTAGCTAGAGAGTTTTTAATTTTGATTTTTGATTTTTGATTTTTGATTTTTGAGATATAGTAAAGATACCCGATCGAATATCACTTACGACGATCCCCTCCTGGGAGGGTTTAGGGTGATTATATTGTGGGCTTTTTCACCACATTTGTGAGATTTGGGGATCGTTAATTAAAATGACTATAATTCAAGACTCAAAACTCAAAACTCAAAACTTTCCACGACTGCTGCCGGTTTGCACTTGCCAGAGACTGGCGTAGATGCCGCTTTGCTCTAGGAGTTGTTCGTGGGTGCCTTCCTCGACGAGGCGGCCTTTTTCCAAAACATAGATGAAATCGGCATTGCGCACGGTGGAGAGGCGATGAGCGATCGCGATCGTAGTGCGGTGCTGGGTAATGCGTTCGAGCGATCGACTGATGGCTGCCTCCGTCTCGTTATCCACGGCGGAAGTAGCTTCGTCGAGAATCAGAATGGGCGGATTTTTTAAAATAGCGCGAGCGATGCTAACTCGCTGTCGCTGTCCTCCCGATAATTTTTGTCCCCGCTCGCCGACGATAGTATCGTAACCCTGGGGCAACTGCATAATAAAATCGTGGGCTTCGGCAATAGTTGCGGCGGCGATAACTTCTTCTAGGCCAACGTCGAAAGTGCCATAGGCGATGTTGTCCGCTACAGTGCCGTGGAATAAGAATACGTCTTGGCTGACTAAACCAATGGCTTGGCGCAAGTCGCGCAATTGGATATCTTGCAATTCTAGGCGATCGAGGGCGATGCTTCCCGATCGCACTTCATAGAGTCGCAGCAGCAGTTTCACCAAGGTACTCTTGCCAGAACCCGTAGAGCCGACAATGCCAATAGTTTTGCCAGCCGGAATCTTGAGAGAGAGATTCTCGATAACTGGAAATCCTTGGTGATAAGCAAAAGTAACGTCGCGAAACTCCAGCTCCCCTTTGACCGACTCAATCGGCAAAGGCTTTTCTCCCGGATCGATGGCGATCGGCGTATCCAGCAAATTCATCACTCTATTAATAGAAGCCATTGCCCGTTGATATTGGTCTAAGGTTTGACCCAATCGGGTGAGCGGCCAAAGCAAGCGCTGGGTCAGGAAGACCAAGACGCTGTAGGTGCCCACGGCCAGCCCTCCTTCTACCACTGCCATGCCGCCATAGAGGAGAATGCCGGTAAAGCCCAATAAAATAATAATCCGAATTAGGGGAATAAAGGCCGCACTCAGAGCGATCGCTTTTCTATTACTCTGCTGATAGGCTTGGCTCTGGCGTTCTATGCGGCGAATTTCATAATCTTCGGCGGTAAAACTTTTAATCGTAATCATCCCGGATAGATTATTAGCGAGCTGGCCGTTGAGGTCGCTGACTCTTTCCCGGACATCAACATAGCGAGGAGCGAGCAAACCCTGAAACCAAATCGCTCCCCAAATAATAAAGGGCATGGGAGCTACTGCCATCCAGGCTACGCTCGGAGCCAGGACAAAGAAAGCCGTGCCAATAATAATAACGCTAGTAGAGACTTGGAGAATTTCATTAGCGCCAATATCCAGAAATCGTTCGAGCTGGTTGATATCGTCAGAGAGTATCGACATCAAACCGCCGGTGCTGCGTTCTTCAAAATAAGCTAGCTCTAATTCTTGCAGGTGAGCGTAGGCATCGAGACGAAGATCGTGCTGAACTGCCTGAGCTAAATTGCGCCAAGCCCGGGTATAAGCATATTGAAATAGGGACTCGCAACCCCAAACTAGGAAACTAAGCAAACTCAGTACGAACAGTTGCCCAAAAGTATCGGTTACGCCAAGCTTGGCAATTAGGGAATTTTCTTGCTGCACGACGACATCCACTGCAGCACCAATTAAAGCGGGCGGAGCCAAGTCAAAGATTTTATTCAGAATCGAATAAGCAGTAGCTTGCGACATTTGCCGCCGATACTTGCGGCTATAATTTAGAAGGCGTTTGAAAGGATGCAACATTTGAGTTCTTAGCTAGAGAGTTTTGAGTTTTGAGCTAGAGAGTTTTGAGTTCTTAGCTAGAGAGTTTTGAGTTTTTATTTCCTAGCTAGAGAGTTTTGAGGTTTGAGGTTTGAATTTTGAGTTTTACTTTCCTATAGCGGTTCTCAAATTGATGTGAATATAGCGGTTCTCAAATTGATGTGAGGTTGTCTGGGGCGAAGCATTCCAGTACGGGGGTTACCGTTCTACGGCCTCGAAAAGTCTCGGGAATGCTGTCGCCCCTACGGTTCCCGTATTACACTTATAGCATTTCTCAAATTAATGTGAGGTGTCTGGGGCGAAGCATCACAATATGAGAATCCCCGTTTGACAGCAGAGATGGTCTTGAGGATGCTGTCGCCCCTACGTTTTCCAACCCTATCGTTTATTACACTTATTTGAGAAACGCTATATTATGGGCGACTAACTCAAAACTCAAAATTCAAAATTCAAAACTTTCCACGACTGCTGCCGGTTTGCACTTGCCAGAGGCTGGCGTAGATGCCGCTTTGCTCTAGGAGTTGTTCGTGGGTGCCTTCCTCGACGAGGCGGCCTTTTTCCAAAACATAGATGAAGTCGGCATTGCGCACGGTGGAGAGGCGATGAGCGATCGCGATCGTAGTGCGATTTTGGGTAATGCGTTCGAGCGATCGGCTGATGGCTGCCTCCGTCTCGTTATCCACGGCGGAAGTAGCTTCGTCGAGAATCAGAATGGGCGGATTTTTTAAAATAGCGCGAGCGATGCTAATCCGCTGTCGCTGCCCTCCCGATAATTTTTGTCCCCGCTCGCCGACGATAGTATCGTATCCCTGGGGCAACTGCATAATAAAGTCGTGGGCTTCGGCAATAGTCGCGGCGGCGATAATTTTTTCTAAGTTAATGTCGCGCTCTTTGTCAACAAGGTCATCGGCTTGGCGATCGGCTCTGTCGTTGGCTTTGGCGATAGTCGCACCAGCCAGAATTTTTTCTAAAGCTTGGTTATTGCCTTGGCGATCGGCTCTGTCGTTGGCTTTGGCGATAGTCGCACCAACCAGAATTTTTTCTAAAGCTTGGTTATTGCCTTGGCGATCGGCTCTGTCGTTGGCTTTGGCCATAGTCGCACCAACCAGATCTTTTTCTAAAGCTTGATTATCGGCTCGGTCGTTGGCCTTAGCCATAGTCTCAATAATCTCAGGGGCAATAGCTTTTTTTAAGTCGAGATCTAAGCTGCCATAAGCGATATTTTCTGCTACGGTGCCGTGGAATAAAAATACGTCCTGGCTGACTAAACCAATGGCTTGGCGCAAATCGCGCAATTGGATATCTTGCAATTCTAGGCGATCGAGGGCGATGCTTCCCGATCGCACTTCATAGAGTCGCAGCAGCAGTTTCACCAAGGTACTCTTGCCAGAACCCGTAGAGCCGACAATGCCAATAGTTTTGCCAGCGGGAATCTTGAGGGAGAGATTCTCGACAACTGGAAATCCTTGGTGATAAGCAAAGGCAACGTCGCGAAACTCCAGCTCCCCTTTGACCGACTCAATCGGTAACGGCTTATCGCCCGGATGAGTAGCAACAGGGGTA
Source organism: Oscillatoria sp. SIO1A7 (assembly GCA_010672965.1). Lineage (GTDB taxonomy): Bacteria > Cyanobacteriota > Cyanobacteriia > Cyanobacteriales > Laspinemataceae > SIO1A7. The sequence goes on along the minus strand of JAAHFN010000075.1, from coordinate 26,638 downwards.
TCCAGCACATCCATTACTCTATCAATAGAAGCCATTGCCCGCTGATATTGGTCTAAGATTTGAGCAAATCGTGCCAAAAGCCATAGCAACCGTTGGGTAAGGAAGACCATAGTGCTGTAGGTGCCCACAGCCAGTCTTCCTTCTACTGCCTCGATTCCTCCATAGACGAGGATGCCGGTAAAGCCTAATAAAATAACAATCCTAAGCAAGGGGATAAAAGCGGAACTTAGAAAGATTACTTTTTTGTTACTTTGCCGATAAGCGTCGCTGAGTCTATCGATGCGACTGATTTCATAATCTTCGGCAGTAAAACTTTTAATCGTAGTAATGCCAGAAATGTTATTGGTAAGTTGGCCGTTGAGAACGCCTAGTTTTTCCCGCACTTTGGCATAGAGAAGTCCCAGCAGCTTCTGAAACCAAATCGCTAACCAGGCAATAAAGGGTATGGGTACGAACGAGATCCAGGCTATGCTTGGATCCAGCAAAAAAAACGCGCCACAAATAAAAATTATTGCCGTTAAAACCTGGATAATTTCATTGGCGTTATTATCGAGAAATCGTTCTAGCTGGTTGATGTCGTCAGACAGCACGGACACTACAGTGCCGGTGCTGCGTTCTTCAAAGTAAGCCAGATCTAGCTCTTGCAGGCGAGCGTAGGCATCCAGGCGTAGGTCGTGCTGAATTGTCTGAGATAAATTGCGCCAAGCTTGGGAATATGCGTATTCCAAGAGCGACTCACAAAGCCACAAGAACAAAGCAATCAAACTCAGGATTAAGAACTGCTGTAAGACATTAGATACGCCCAAATTTGCAATCAGAGAATTTTCTTTCTGCACCACCACATCCACTCCAGCACCAATTAAGACAGGGGGAGTTAAGCCAAATATTCTATTGAAAATTGAGTAAGCACTAGCTTGCCAGATTAGCCCTCGATATTTGCGCCCATAGCTTAAAAGGCGTTTTAGGGGATAGGTCATTTGAGTTTTGAGTTTTGAGTTTTGAATTGGGCGCCATACCTGCCCATTGGGCGCCATACCTGCCCATTGGGCATTGGGCATTGGGAATTGGAGGCAAGGACGCCCGGGGAAAGCCTCTCCATGTCTCCATGTCTCCATGTCCCCATGTCTCCATGTCTCCGATGCCTAATGCCCAATGCCCTATGCCCTATGCCCAATGCCCAAGTTCAATTTACTTTCTTGCGCAAAGTACGCCGTAGCGAATTAAACCGCTTTGGTAGCCTCGGCTCATTAATCCCAGGGCTAGGGCTCCTTTAATAGTAGGCCAGCCCGATCGCAGGAGGGCGAAGATAGCGGCGGGATTGAAGGCAGAGCCAATAACGACATTCCAGAAGGGAGCGACGGCAGTTGACCAATCGGTGACGGAAATATTTTGGAAATTACAAGAACGGGCGATCGCTTCGTATTCTGGCAGAGAGATGACATAAGGCAAATAGTAAACATCGTAAATTTGCTGCAAATGTTTTTGCTCTGCTGGGCTTAGCTCTGCGCCGTCGGTCGGGCGATGGCACCAAGTGGCCAGAATAAAAATGCCATCTTTTTTCAAAACTCGATAGCATTCCTGCAAAAATTTTTGTTTGTCCGGCATATGCTCGCCGCTTTCTAGAGACCAGACTAAATCAAAAGATTCGTCGGCGAAAGGCATATCCAGAGCATCTGCTACTAGAAAGTCTGCCGATCGCTTAGGGGAAGAGGCTGAGGGTTCGAGGCCAAATTCCCGAGCCCTTTCTTTTGCTCTAGCAACCTGTACGGGACTGAGGGTAATGCCCATACCTGCCGCTTGAAACTTTTCCGCTAAATATAAGGTACTGCCGCCAATGCCGCAGCCGATATCTAGAAATGTAGAAACGTTAGTTTCTAGGATTTGAGTTGTTAATTGCAACGAAGTCCAGCGCAGCAGTTCTTCGATAAGATCGATTTGGGCTTGACGCCGTTCTACAGACTTTTTGCCATCTGGTCCGTAGTAGCCGTGGTGCATGTGTTCTCCCCACACTTGCTCCCAAAGGCCGCTGGAGGAATCATAAAATTGCTGAATTTGTCGAGATAGCACCGAAGAAGACATAGTTTATCTTATCTAATTGACGAGAACCAGAGGCTATTCGCATCTAAGGTTTCTAGTATAGCGCGTCTAAGTCGTTCGTGCAAAAAGATTCGTGCAAAAAGGCGATCGCGGCCTATGGTTGTCCCGTTAGGATTGGGGAGAGATCGCGATCGCTTTCCCGCTCCAGCACGCAGGCCAAACCCAGGTAAGGTAATGAGACAGGACTTACGCATAGGCTCCAAATGTAGAGTGCTTTGCGAGGCACAAAAACCGGGAGCATTTTAGGCGTTAGGCGGCAGCGTGCAAAATTGAAATGCTCCCGTTGGGACGCTTGGCCTTGGGAGGGGAATACCCTTCTTTGTTCGAGCCTTTCGCAACCCAGTTGGAGTCAATGAAATCTGTAGTTGCGTCAACAAGTGCTTTGGCAAGGCTCAAATTGTGTGTGAATGTAGGGAGCGGTTGAGGAACGAAACCCAACTATACCAATCGCTACGTTGGGTTTCGTTCCTCAACCGCTCCCTACAATTTTAATGCGGACAGTCCAGTAGTTGCATCAACAAACTGCTAGATAAACGTCAAGATGAGTTGCGAGCTAGCAATCGAGTTGATGGAAAGCCAGTGACTGAAGAGCAGTTACCGAAAATGTGGATTCTCACCCCCACCGCTAGCGCCAAAGTCTTGTCTAAATTTTACGCAAAAGAGAACGACGAGGAAGAATTATCGGGAGTGTATTTCCTGCCCGAAGGTTTGAGAACGGCGGTAGTAGTAATCCACCAACTACCGCAAACCACAGATACTCTCTGGTTGAGATTGCTGGGCAGGGATAAGGTACAGAACGAAGCTATTAGCGAGTTGGAAAAGCTAGGACCAGAAAGCCAGTTTCGTTCGGTTACGCTAAGCTTGCTGTACAACCTCCAGAAACATTTGAAAACCAGGAAAGATAGAGACACAAGTGATAAGGAGTTAATTATGCGACTAACACCTCTTTACGAGCAGGAACGCGAACAAACCTTCCGCGAGGGAGAGCAACAGGGCCAACGTCTGCTGTTAGAAAATTTGCTGCGCGCCCGTTTTGGTTCCTTGGAGCCGGTTGATAGTGCAATTATCGAGACTTTGTTGGCCAAGCCGCCAGAAGAGTCGGCCCCGCTACTTTTGCAGTTGTCCCGGGAAGAACTCATAGCCCGGTTTGGTCAAAATTAGCGATTAGCTTATGCGCTCCGCGCAGGCTACGCCAACAGCTCTCAGCTCTGAGCTCTCCGGCTGAGAGCGAAAGTTGACTCAGCTCTCCGGCTGAGAGCTTTTTTGCCCAATTCCCAATGCCCTTGGACCCAATGCTCTTCGGCCCAAGAAAGCCGTGCCTTTAGCTGACTGCTGAGAGCTCAGAGCTGACCGCTTTTTTGCCCAATGCCCGGATTATATTAAAATTCTTAAAGAAACTTAAATCCAGAAAGCAGAATGCGAGTAGCGATCGCCGGGGCAGGACTGGCAGGGATGTCCGCAGCAGTAGAATTGGTAGAAGCGGGCCACGAAGTAGAAATATACGAATCTCGTCCCTTCGTAGGGGGCAAAGTCGGGAGCTGGGTTGACCCCGAGGGCAATCATATAGAAATGGGGTTGCATGTCTTTTTCGGCTGCTACTACAACCTATTCGACCTAATGGAAAAAACTGGCGCGGTGAAAAACCTGCGCCTAAAAGAGCATACTCATACTTTTGTCAACAAAGGCGGGACTGTCGCAGAGCTAGACTTCCGCTTTTTCGTCGGCGCTCCATTTCACGGACTAAAAGCTTTTTTCACTACGGGACAGCTCTCGGTGCGGGATAAACTGCAAAATGCAATAGCCCTAGGAACCAGTCCCCTAATTCGCGGCTTAATAGATTTCGACGGAGCAATGAAATCCATCCGCGACCTAGACAGGATTAGCTTTGCAAAATGGTTCCGAAGCCACGGCGGCAGCCAGGGCAGTCTAGATAAAATGTGGAATCCTATCGCCTACGCCCTGGGCTTCATCGACACCGAGAACATCTCCGCCCGCTGCATGCTGACTATTTTTCAATTTTTTGCCGCCAAAACAGAAGCATCGGTGCTGCGAATGCTCGAAGGCTCTCCCAACGAATACCTGCACCAGCCAATTGTCCGCTATCTAGAAGAACGAGGTGCCAAAATCCACACCAGGCGGCGGGTGCGAGAAATTTGCTTTGAAGGGGAATCTAGCAATACCAAGGTTACGGGCATAGTAGTCTCTAAGGGCGAGAGCGAAGAAACTATTATTGCCGATGCCTATCTATGCGCCTGTGACGTGCCGGGAATTCAAAAAATCTTGCCAAATAGCTGGCGGCAATGGCCGGAATTTGACAATATCTATAAATTAGATACGGTGCCAGTGGCAACGGTGCAACTGCGTTTTGATGGCTGGGTTACGGAATTGCAAGATGCCGAAAAGCGCTCTTCGTTGGAAAAAGCAGCGGGAATTGACAATCTGCTCTATACTGCCGATGCGGATTTTTCTTGTTTTGCCGATATGGCGCTGGCTTCTCCGGGAGATTATTATCGGTCGGGGCAAGGTTCTTTGATGCAGTTGGTGCTGACACCGGGAGATCCTTTTATAAAACAGACTAACGAGGCGATCGCGCACCGCATTCTCGAACAAGTCAGAGAATTATTCCCATCCTCCCGAGACCTAAACATGACTTGGTATAGCGTAGTCAAGCTAGCCCAATCCCTCTATCGGGAAGCGCCCGGGATGGACCCCTATCGCCCGCCCCAAAAAACCCCGGTTGCCAACTTCTTCCTGGCCGGGAGCTACACCCAGCAGGATTACATTGATAGTATGGAAGGAGCGACTATATCCGGCCGTCAAGCGGCCAAGGCGATTCTTGAAAATAGCGGTCAGCTCTCAGCCGTCAGCTCTCAGCTCTCAGCAGTCAGCTAAAGATGAAAAGTTTTGAGTTTTGAGTTTTGAGTTTTGAGTTGCTAATCCTTAACTTAAAACTTAAAACTTAAAACTTAAAACTTTCTCCAATTCCCAATTCCCATTCTTAATCTTATGACAGATTGGCTCGAACATAGCGTTTTCGTTGAAGTAGAAACCCCCATAGATTTGGTCTGGGATCTCTGGTCAGACTTGGAGCAAATGCCTCGCTGGATGAAATGGATCGAATCGGTGACAATCTTAGAAGACAATCCAGATATCTCCCGATGGAAGCTGGCATCTGGCGGCTTTGAGTTTAGCTGGCTCTCTCGCATACTCAAAACCGTTCCATACCAGATTATTCAGTGGGAATCAGTTGATGGATTGCCCAACAAAGGAGCTATTCGCTTCTACGATCGCCACGACAAAAGTATAGTTAAGCTAACCGTAGCTTATGGAATACCGGGCATCCTAGGACAAGCGATGGATAATCTATTTTTGGGCAAGCTCGTTGAATCTAACCTTCAAGCAGACTTAGACCGATTTCGCGAATACGCATTAAAGAAGTCAGCAGAAAGCTGAAGTCAGCTCTCAGCTCTCAGCTCTCAGCGATTGGCTAAAAGCAGTCAGCAAAAAGTTGATTATTTGAAAGCGATCGGTGGGCGGTGTAGGGGCGGTGCCCCCGGGAGCGCCCCGGTTGCGGCTGTTATAGGTTGGGCGGTGCGATCGCAATGCCCAATGCCCAATGCCCCATGCCCCATGCCCGATGCCCAATTCCCAATTCCCTACCAAGTCGGGTCAACATAGAGATTAATAGTAAGAGAAGAACGCTCCGGGGGTACGGCTGTAATGCAGGCGCAAATAGTCATGCCCCCATCAATTTCTACTTCGCAGGCGTGACAGGAACCCATCAAGCAGCCGGTGGGAATAAAGACTCCGGCGCGCTCGGCCACCTCCAACAATGGTTCTCCTACTTCAGCATCGATGCTAATGTCGTCTGGCAAAAATCTAATTTTCACGCTCATAAAATTATTTATAGCAATCAGTATAGCAGTAAGCAGTCAGCCCTATGCCCCTCTGGGGCAGGCTATGCCCCAGAGGGCAGGCTACGCCTACGCCTAGACTTAGCCTCGGGACATGCTTTCAGCTTTCAGCTTGAGCGTCAAAGCCTTGCCAATTCAAGATGTTGGCGTTTTGCAACTGTCAAACACCTTAATCGGTAGTGCTATAATCCGCAGTAGGGGCGATTCGCTCTTCGCCCCTACTGTTGTGCGAAGAGCGACACCCGACACCCCAAACCCCACACCCCAAACCCCACACCCGACACCCCACACCCGACACCCGACACCCTAAACCCCACACCCTAGCTAGTGCGGCCACGGCAATATTGGGTCGCGAGCCAGTAGTAGAGAAACTTCTTTAGCCCCATAAAGATTCAGATGGCTGGGGTCGCTGAAAAAAGAATATTCCCTCGGCCATAAGTCGCTCAAATCCCTAAAGATAAAGTTGTTTTTAAGAGCCAAAGATTCCATATAATCTTGAAACTTACGTTCGGATGCAGTTCTCGCGGCATCTAGGTAATTCTCGGTGAGAGGCATATTGACGAAAATAAGATCGATCTGCCTTTCTGTAATAAAGTTTAACAGATTGTTTACGGCTATGGTTTGCTCTCCCGCTAAGGCAAAGGAAGCATAATCGGCATCAAAGTTTCCAGAAACTCGGGCATATTTTTGATAATAAGTGGTGGGGTCGAATTGGGCAGAAACTTGTAAAAATCCGTTTGGCTCGGGCATCGGTTCGCTCGGCTTGGATTGCGGCGACGATTTTGTATTTTCCTCGTTATTAATTAAGGAACTGTCAGTAGCTTCCAGGGTCTGGCCTGCAACCTCTACTTCTAGCCCGGGAGCGGGTCGATCGCTGAGAGCGCGAATTCTGTTGGTCAAAAAATTTATAGCCCGATCGCGATCGCCATAACTAGGGGATATAGCAGCGAGTTGGTCTTGAAGCCAACCATCCAATTGCTTAACACTCTGTGCCGTATCGAAAACAGGCCAGGAAAATCCAGGGCTATCCTCCTGTTTTGATGCTTCGTCCAAATCTCCCTCTAGTTCTTCAGGGGCGATCGCGCCAATCTGCTCCCCGCTGGCAATAAATTCGTAACCTTCAGAAGCACTGACCGAGCCCATAGTGCGATCGTCGCGGCCGCTATTAAAAGCCCGCGCCCCATCAGCCCAGATAATCAGCTCGGGCAAATTGCTCGGATGAATCAGTTCGCGAACTATCCAATCCACCACTCTAGCAGTAGCGCCATTAACTCCAAAATTAAAAATCCGCAGTTTTTCTTGCTTATTATAAGAGTCGGCAAGGGCATCTTGCAAAACCAGGGGGTCTATACCGCGCAGAGCCCGAGAGCTTCCGAGAATGAGAACGTCTGGCGGACCGCCGAGGCTAACGTATTGGAGATAGTCAGCTATTTGGCGGTCTAGTTGTTGGCTGTTAAACGAGGGATAAGATTTTTGGGAATTGGCAACTGTAGTTTTATCGGGCAGACCCGAATCGGCAACTGTCCTTGTAGGAGAATCGCCCTTATCCCCATCGGAGCTATTGGCCGGAATCCCAGGGGAGGATTTGTTGGGATGGGATTTTTTGATTGTTCCCGAAGTGGCGATCGCTTGCAGAGAATCGTTGCCAGGGTTATCGTCAATTCCTATCGCAATACTACCTGAAGATAAAGCACCTGAAGATAAAGAACCAGAGGGCATTTGTCGTACCAGGGAGCCGACAAACCAATCAACTTGTAGGGTCAGGAGCAATCCGAGCAGACCCCAAACAAAAAAAACCCACCCTCCCAATCCCCTTCCTGGCAATGTTGCGATGGGAGTTAATGCCGAGGATTCGGGGATAAAGAGTCCAGACCTTTGCAGCAACTGCTTGAGGATGTTTGAATATTGACGCCCTGTAGCGATCGCCGGGGAATAAATTTTAAACGGCTGCTTAGTAAGACAAGCTTGCAACTCATCGGAATCGGCCTCCTCGTCTGGGACTTGGGGAGGGGGAGTGTGGGAGGGGTGGGGGGAGACTTGAGGAGCGGGCGATAGGGAAGGGAGGGAAGGACTCCCCAAACTCCCCAAACTTCCCACACTCCCCACCCCTCCCACACTCCCCACACTCCCCACACTCCCCACACTTCCCACACCTCCCGGTTCCTCCACGGGTGCTGGTTTTCTCTTTTTAAAATCAATGCTGACGCGCCATCTATCTCCTGGGGAATCAGGGCTGCGTCCGTAGATGCGAACTCCGGCGACTTCTGGGATATTCAGACTGGCGACGAACTTTACTATAAGAGGAGCTAAATCCTCCTTGCGAGCCATTAAGCCATCTATAAGAATATGCAGCAAGTCGGATTTGCGGCGAAGGACGATATTATAGCCGCCGGTCGATAGTTTGCTGTCGATATTGGGATTGAGCAGGCGATCGAGCAAAAACTTCAGGGCAAGCTCGTTGCCAACAGATGCTAGCTCCATTGCGGAGGGAGCCAGAGTTGCTTGATAAGAAGCGGGCAAATCCAGCCAATCTACCCATAAAGGAGGGGCCATATCTGCTAGCTGGCCGTAGAGAGTCGCGCCAAAGATACCTTGAGGTGCTACGGCTTGGAGTATCGGCCTGACTATTGTTTTTAGCGCTTCCTTCGGGGATTGGTCATTATGAGGCGATCGCTCGTCATTGGGAGGCGAACTATTGGCCCCGATATTCCACTCCTGAGCCACGGAGGGGTCTTTATGATTGAAAAACAGATGCACGGTCGATTCCTTTAACACCGCCGTTGCTTCTATATTTAATGCTGCCAAGTGCAGATTCAGCAGTTTTGCTAGGGCCTCTACGTCTCCCCAGCGAGACCATGTTTCTAAAATCTGCTCTTTTGGGGTTAGGTCTAGGCGCAGAGTCCACTCGGGTTTTTTTTCGCCCGCCACCGTTCCGGCGATCGCAGCATCTCGAAATCCAATTAAATTTAGTTTCCGCAACTGCTCGGCGATCGGTTCCACCAAAAATACCGGATCCGGACTGTAGGCAGACTGGCAAAAAACCCACAGGCGCTTCCCCTCTTTTTCTGGAGCAGTCGCCTCGCTGCGAACTTCGCCTTTGGATTTGGCAGAAACCTTACCAATAACGACCTTGACCCCAACCCCAAAAGGACTAAGAACGTTGCTCAGATGGCGAGCTATCTTTTCTGTGGGCACCTCGGAGTACAACGCATCCGAAAATTGCCCGGTTCGATCTTGCTCCGGGTAAGATACGGAGATTAGCTCCGAGCTTGGGTTGCGAAAATTATTGGGGTCTAGCCGAACGGTCCATTCTGCTCGTTTTGTCCCTTCCGACCGACCGTAGAGAAAAACTTGGTAGATTGGGGAATGATTTTTTGGCAGCAACTCGTTGGGGTGCGTTTCTTTGAGTGCAAGAGTCAAGCTATAGCGAGCGATCGCCATATCTGGACAAGTCTCCCCCTCGCAGAGAATATGCAGAATATTCCCTCGCACTCGCAACAATACCTTTGCTCCCGTCGAGAGCAAAGAACGCTTAACCCATTCTTTTAAACTTAGCTGCCCGCCAACTGCCGACCTCTCGGTTCGCAACATGGCCATTCAATACCCGCTCTTCATGTTTGTTCAAAGACAGGACTTAACGCTCATGTCGCTCTTCCGCTCGATGCGACGCCGCCGACCAGACGCCATATAGCTTTCGAGCGATCGCAAAGCGCAAGTCCTATTAGACATAGCATAACGCTACGATAGAATTAGGAGCTATTTAGATAGATTTCAATATTATTCAGATTATCCAGGTCTTGGTCCCAAGAGTGCTTGTCTGGATAACTAATATCGAGTCCGGTTAAATAACCAAAAAAAAATTTGTAATTTCCCGTAGGACAGGCGTCCCGCCTGTCCCTATACCGACTGTGCATCCCACTGCGCATTCTACAAACAGCATCTTTGCCTAAGTCCTGCGAGCAATAAATGGAGGTCCTAGATGAATTCCGACAGTGAAGATAAATTTTCTACCCAGCCAGACAAGAGCTTCAAAGTAGCAATCCCTTCAGAAAACTTAATTGCCGTACTGGCGGTTCCTACCTTACTAGGTTTAGCTGGCGCTAAAGCTGCTTTTCCGATTTTGGAATCCTTGGGAAAATCTTGCGAAGAGGTGTTTCGAGGAGCTAGGCTCCCCGGACTGAACTTTCCCAAACAGGTGCCTGAAGAGCAAGAGTAGTAGCGGTCAGCGGTCAGCGGTCAGCGGTCAGCGGAAGAGGCAGGCGGATGGAGTAACATGGGGCCCGATGAAAAGTTTTGAGTTTTGAATTTTGAATTTTGAATTTTTAGTTGTGAGTTGCCAATTCTCAACTTAAAACTTAAAACTTAAAACTTAAAACTTTCTCCAGTTCCCCATTCCCAATTCCCAAATAAGAGAAGAGTACAGAGCGATCGCCCTATACTCTTCCACCTTGTCTTTCCAAAGCGCTTTGCCTTAAAACAGCTCGCCAATTGTCTGGCAGAAATACTGCACCTAATGCCAATTTCTCGAATTCGTAACGCCACCTTCCAGGGGACAAAACTGGGCTTTCCAGGGGATGATACCGCACAAAAGGCGGCGTTACTTCTTTTATTTCGACCCGCGCCGCAACCAAGATCGCAACCAAAATATCGCAACCAAGATCTGCTTCTAGCAGAGAGCAAGCGCCATTTTTGAGGGTTAAACAATTTTCCAAAATCCCCAATGCTTGTGGGTACAATGGCCAATGCCCTCGCTTACTGACTGCTTACGAACTTGTGACTTCTTGTGCCAGTTGCTTCTTGAGTTCCTCAAGAGCGGAAGCCCAGCGCGGATCCGGTTGAATTGCTTCTGGCTCGCTGTTTGAATTGTTGTTATTGCGACGAGACTTATTCTGGTTGCCGCCGCCGCGCCGTTGTTTTTCAGAAGCAGGAGTAATGGTGGGTTTGCTGCGAGGTGCTGTTGTTGTTTCCTCCTCTTTTTCGTCTTTCTTCTTGGCGCGAGGCATGGCTTTCTCTATTTTGAGTTCGCTTTCCTCGAACTTATAGCCATTGTATTTTTCAATGATTTGGTCGGCTTCCTCTTCGGTTTTCACCGTCACAAAGCCAAACCCCCGACATTTGCCTTTGCGATCCTTAATCACTTTGGTCGTAACTGAGTCGCCGGCATCGGCAAAAACATCTTGCAGTTTTTTGCGATCGACTTCTTTGGGTAAATTGCCTATATACAGACGAATTGACATAAAAGGATTCCTCCTCTAGGTAAAAATTAATTTCTTGCCATCGAATTAGCTGCTGGCTATATTGCCAGCATGACGCCAGTAAATCTGACGCCAGTAAATCTGACGCCAGTAAATCTGACGCCAGCTTTCTTCGGCTCGGGCAAAGCGCAACTTACGACTATTGACATTTCCGGTCAAAATCGACCGGAGCATATGCCTAGCTTCTGTAAGCGATTCTTTATTCTTCAAGACAGCGGTTTTTACCATATCGAGAATACTTTCTTTGGCGCTGTCATTTCGCCAAGGATTTTGGCCGTGCCGATGAGAGGCTTGGTGCTGCATAGGGATAGTTTTTCGGCGATAGTTTTTCGGCGATAGTTTTTCGGCTCGATGGTCTTGCTGTTTCATATCCAATAAGCGATCGCCACATATCCACCACAACATTTCTTGCCGCCAGCCATAACAATAACCGTTACATTTTTGGTGTAATTTCCTTGGGTTTTCAACGGCGTCGGGATAATTCATCCTCATATTAGCTGGCAATGTTGTTTTTATCCTATCCTCATCTATCCCTTCATTTATCCCCTCATCTATGTCCTCATCTATTGATTTTAACAGCAACCATCGACCCATACAATTGCATTTCTTGCTTGGTTCCAGTATCGAGCCATTTACTAATGTATCACAGGATGGGTAACGGATCTAGATTAAATCAACGATCTATAGAGAAAATCCGCAAAAACCCAGTCTTTGTGGAGACTATAGCAAAGCGAACTATCAACAACCTGGGGCGCGATCGCCCCTGATGCCTTCCCTCGCTGTCACTTTGCAAGTTAGACTTGCAGTAAGATATGACAATGGGCCTATATTTAGGGCTTGCTGTATAAATCCAAAAGCCTGGGGTGTGGGATGGTTTGGTGTGGGATGGTTTGGTGTGGGAAGTGTGGGAAGAATTAAATAAAATTGTCCTCTCCCCTCTCCCCACAGTCCCCCCTCTCCCCACCCTCCCCACACTCTGCCTTTTTCAGCAAACCCTATTTAGATTCGGACTTGCGCCAAAAATCTATTTGTAGGGGTAGCACTGCGCACCAGACGCTATATATATAATCATCGACGACTATTTGCGTAAGTCCTGTATTTGTAGGCTGCGCGGGCGGGCACCTACAAACGTTATAGAGTTAGATCTGGTAATTTGCGTAAGTCCTATAAATATTGACTTAATACAACATACCGCCGCGAGAGACTAAATAAGCGCCCCAGATTGCTGCAAAAATCGCCACAATCGTGGACCAGAGTCGATGGTCGCTTTTCACAACTTCTTTGCCTTCCTTGCCTGCCAGGGTTTCAACGTCAAGCCAAGGAGTAGCCCCACGACGAAACCAGCCAACAGCAGCGACCGATTGACCAATTATGAGATCTAGAGGACGAGCTTGCCCTGGCGAAAAATAGCCTAGCAGTCCCAATGGAGAAAAGCAATGCAATTTTACCAAGCCCGTGGGCAAGTCCAGAATTAAATCTTGTGCTAGCAAGTTGCCGATACCGCAACGCCCCAAGAGCTTGCCAGACATGCTAATGGGTTGGCTATCTATTGGCAGAGTGCTGGGAGTTGCGAGCAAATCTGGCAAAGCCGGATCTGCGGGCACCGAACCTGGGGATATCTCGGGAAAAGCGCGATCGCTCCGGATAATAATTCCGAGGCTAATGCCTATGGGCAGGCAACCCATCAAAATCCAGGGATCTCCCCAGAGCCATTCCAACTGCCAAAACCCCAGAGTGCCAGCGATCGCCCCCACCAGCCAGATTGCATAGCCAATTGCCAACCCGATTGGCAAGCCAAAAAAGGGAGCCCCTTGCAGGAACAGGCGCTGCAGATCGAATGGCAGCCGCTCGGACGGATTAGATTGGCTGGCTTGCTTGGATTGCGATTTTCCCCTTCGAGTTAAATCCAGCTCTGGAACCAGCTTCCAGAATTTGGCATAGGCACAGAGCAGATACAGGCGATCGCCCGTAGGCGGATGGGAATTATTAATTGTCATCCAGCGCCGGTAGGGGTTGTGGCAATCCCAGGTCAAAACTTCTTCCCAAGGAGTAGGATTCGGTATGCTACCCAAGCTCGTTCCTTGCCGGTGTCCTAGAGGCAAGCCTATTTCTAGACTTTCCAGCAATTTATTAGTCGAGCCATTTTCCCGGATATCAGCAGCAATACCTATGGCGATTTTCAATAAAGCACGAATTAGACCGTTAGGATTGCCCGTTAAAGAAGCTGCCACGCGATCGCTGTAGTAAGTTCTCAAGCGCGAGAGCCACAATGCCGGCCACCGCACCAGCCAATAAAAGCTGTAAGCCACTGCCGAAAAAATCGCCGCTCCTACGGTCATCAGCCGTCCTTGCCAGGTCCGCACCTGAATCCACTTATAACCCACTTCAGCCGCTTGCCAATATATAAGGTAAGGAATCTGGACGAGAATAAGGGCGACAGACATCAAGCCAAAATCCCAATTAATAATATGTGCCAGTTCCCCTGCATATATTGCAGCAATTTCATCTTCTTCCAACTGTTCTAACAAACCGCGACTGACCACAATCCTCGCAAAACGGGGGATTCCCCCATAAGTTATAGCCATCGGCGCATCGAGAGGCAATATTCCCAAAGTTAATTCCGGCAGACTGCGCTCGAAGCAAAAACGCCGTACTAGCCTAGTGGCTTCTGGACTGCGATCGGCTAGAGCTTTGACGTTAAAAGAATCCAAACCGTAATAGGTCCTCAGAATTGAATCCATTAACCAGGGAGAGCCGCCAAGCAGCACCATCGACAAAACTAATGAATAAAGCGTCCAATTTTGGGGGCTGTAAAAAGCTTGTATTGGCCAAATGTAGGGAAGATTGTACAAGAATTCGTTTGTTTTGAGTAACCAAAACTGGAGAAAAGCGCGAATAACCCAAAACAAAGCGATCGCCGTTCCTGCTTGGACCCACCGCAGCCGACCTAACTTAGCTTTTTTCATCGCCTGCCACTTACCCGCCCGTCCTGCCTGACGCCATACTCTAGGGGCGTTTATGGAAGTACCGGAGGAACTAGAGTCAGACTCGACCTCAGAGCCCGAAGTCATCCCCTCATCAAGATTTATCTTTTCTTGATTTATTTCTTCTGGCAGCTCCGTCGCCTCGTCGAGATTTATTTCTTCTGGCAGCTCAATTCTGCTTCTGCTAGCTCCCCCCTCTATTCCCCTTCTCGGTTGCGAACTATCGAAAAAAACTAAACCTTTCTGATTATTGGTTTTTAGTCCTTTGGGCGAAGAGGCTTTGGGCAAAGAAGCTTTGGGCAAAGAAGCTTTGGGCGAAGTCTTGGGCGAGCTTTTGGGCGAAGTCTTGGGCGAAGCGGCTTTGGGCGAAACTCCAGATTCTGTCCCTGGCTGTGGCGAACTATCGAAAGGAACGAACCCTGTCGGATCTTTGGCTTTTGCTACCTTGGGAGGTTTTCCAGTTTTGGGCAAAGCGCTTTTGGGCGAAGCGCTTTTGGGCGAAGCGGCTTTGGGCGAAACTCCAGATTCTGTCCCTGGCTGTGGCGAACTATCGAAAGGAACGAACCCTGTCGGATCTTTGGCTTTTGCTACTTTGGGCAAAGCGCTTTTGGGCGAAACTTCAGATTCTGTCCCTGGCTGTGGCGAACTATCGAAAGGAACGAACCCTGTCGGATCTTTGGCTTTTGCTACCTTGGGGGGATTTCCAGTTTTGGGCAAAGCGCTTTTGGGCGAAGCGCTTTTGGGCGAAGCGGCTTTGGGCGAAACTCCAGATTTTGTCCCTGGCTGTGGCGAACTATCGAAAGGAACGAACCCTGTCGGATCTTTGGCTTTTGCTACCTTGGGGGGATTTCCAGTTTTGGGCGAAGAGCTTTTGGGCGAAGAGCTTTTGGGCGAAGAGCTTTTGGGCGAAGAGCTTTTAGACTCTTTTTTTGGAACTAGATTGTCTAAAGACAGGACTTGATTAGGAGCTTGAGCGGATGGGGTTTGCTTGCTGGTAGAACTTATATTTTGTCTGGAAGTAGATGAGACGCTACTGCCAGGATTTTTCTGGGCTAAGCGATCGCGGGTACTTTCAGCCCAGTCCCTAACCTTTTTGTTCTCGCTCTCGGTCAGGGTTTGACACAGTGCCATTGCTTCCTGGTATTGGCCGCTGGCTTGATAAGCCATGACCAAATTCATTTGTGCCTTTAAGACCGTGGTTTCGTGCAATTCCAGGTCGCAGACAGTTTTCAAATGGGCGATCGCTTTTTGGTAATCCTTTTGCTTCAGCGCCGCCAATCCTGCCTCAAGCTCCAAGTTTTTCATAATACGATAAAAGCAATACAAGAGCGATATTGCGCGATTTCCCAAGCCCAAGGGTAGGGTGTGGGGTGTAGGGTGTGGGGTGTAGGGAAACTTATAGCAATTTTTTTACCCTACTCTGAGAGGGCTTAAATCCTTACTTTTAGCGGCTTTCGGTACGATCGCGCCGGCACGCTCCCCGTCAGTCGTCAATTTGGTGAAAAGACCGCAGAGAAGGGCACCCTAGGTGTAGGGTGTTGGCTGTAGGCAAAGAGAGAGGGGAACTGTGGGAAGGTTTGGGTAGGGAGCGTTTCACTTTTGCAATCCATTTGCCCGCAAGGGCGAGAGTTTGTGTAGCCGCGCCAGACTCCGTCTAGGAGCGGCTAAGCCCAAGGGGCGAGGCGGCTGTATGCGAAATTGAAATTCTCCCGGTTGGGTAAGGGTGAGTGGGAAGAAGAACTAAGGGACTTGCAAGTTAATAATGTACCGGGCAACGACCAAGCGAGCGCCCGAACGGTGACAGTCAAAGAACGTTCTTGGACTGGTACTAAATTTGCAGTCGCTTGTCTCTAAGCAAAATTTTCTCTACCCAAAACCGCCTAATTTTGGGGTCAGATTGGGGAAGATTTGGGAGCATTTCAATTTCGTATCTAGCCGCCTGACGCCTAAAGGCGCGGCTACACAAACAAAGCCCTCCGGGCTGTCCCGTTGCAAAAGTGAAATGCTCCCGAAGATTTGAGAGCGTAAAATCTCTATTTTTCTACACCCGACACCCGACACCCGACACCCGACACCCCACACCCCACACCCCACACCCCACACCCCACACCCTACACCCACTCTAATCTAAGCCCCAAAATCTATTGGTTCCCGACCGGCCACAACCGGCGCTGTAGCGTTTAATTCTAAATCTGGATTGTCAGATAGGACCTGTTGTAAATTCCATTGATTTTTAAACAGTAGCACGGGACGACCCCAACTGTCTTTTACCGTAACCGTATTAAACAGGCGTCCGACTTTTTCCAGAGCATCCCAGCCAAGAGAAACCCATCGAGCAATGGCGAAGGGCAGCAATTCCAATCGCGTCTCGACGCCATATTCCTGTTGGAGCCGGAACTGCACTACCTCAAACTGTAGCTGGCCCACTGCTGCTAGAATCGGGTCGCGCTTGGATTCGTCCACCGAATACATGATTTGCACCGCACCTTCCTCGCGCAATTGAGTGATTCCTTTGCGGAATTGCTTGAACTTGGAGGGATTGGGATTTTTCAGATAGGCAAACATTTCTGGGGAAAAGCAGGGAATACCTTCATATTCCAGCTTCTGTCCATTATATATAGTGTCGCCGATCGCGAAGACCCCCGGATTATTCAGACCAATCACGTCTCCGGGATAGGCTTCTTCAATGGAAGAGCGATCGCGAGCAAAAAGCTTTTGAGGGCGAGAGAGGCGAACGGTTTTGCCAGTACGGGCGTGGGAAACGCTCATATCTTTTTCAAACTTGCCACTGACCACGCGCACGAATGCTATCCTGTCTCGGTGCTTGGGATCCATATTGGCTTGCAACTTAAAGACAAAGCCAGTAAATTCTGGATGAGTCGGCGATATATCTCCAACGGTACTGCGGCGACCCTCTGGCCTGAGAGCATAATCGAGAAACCCATCCAAAAATAGCTGTACCCCAAAGTTGGTCACGGCACTGCCAAAAAATACTGGTGTCATTTGTCCCTGCTGGACTTGCTCCAGGTCGAGGCTAGAGCCCAATTCTTCTATCAGCTCTAATTCGTCCTTAAATTGGTAGTAGAGTTCTCGGTCTAGCAGTTCTTCAATTTGCGGATCGCCGATATCGACTACAGTCGCTCGGGCTTCTTTGCTACCGTGAGCGGTGCGTTCAAACAAATGAATTTGTTTGGTTCTGCGGTTGTAAAGCCCTTTGAAGCGATCGCCAGAACCAATTGGCCAAGTCACTGGATAGGTTGCCAGTCCCAGTTCCCCTTCTATCTCGTCTAGCAGTTCCAGAGGTTCTCGCCCCGGTCTATCCATTTTATTGATAAAGGTGAAAATAGGGAGCGATCGCATTCGGCAAACCTCAAATAGTTTCCGCGTCTGCGGCTCCAACCCCTTAGCCGCATCTTCTAGCATCACTGCATTATCCGCCGCTGCCAGGGTCCTATAAGTATCTTCGCTAAAGTCTTGGTGTCCCGGAGTATCCAGCAGATTGATCTGGTAGTTTTTGTATTCAAACTGCAACACCGTAGAAGTAATCGAGATTCCCCGTTGTTGCTCCATCGCCATCCAGTCTGACTTAGCATGCTGCTGGGCTCTGCGTGCCTTCACCGCACCAGCTTGGTGAATCGCTCCACCGTAGAGCAAGAGCTTTTCAGTAAGAGTGGTTTTCCCCGAGTCCGGGTGCGAGATAATCGCAAAGTTGCGGCGTCGTTCTACCTCTTGTTCTAAAAAATCTTGCATTTGAGTAGTCATCCCGGCACT
This sequence comes from Oscillatoria sp. SIO1A7, assembly GCA_010672965.1. Classification (GTDB taxonomy): domain Bacteria; phylum Cyanobacteriota; class Cyanobacteriia; order Cyanobacteriales; family Laspinemataceae; genus SIO1A7. The sequence continues at coordinate 8,617 of JAAHFN010000075.1, read as the reverse complement.
TACCTCGACAATTCTTATAGGAGCAATCTCGTTCAAGTCTAGCAGGCTTGCTCTACGGCCATGCTCCCTAGCTCCTCCATCAAAGTGCTAGCTTATAGCAGCAAGCAGTCAGCCCTATGCGCTATGTCCCGGAGGGCAGGCTACGCCAACAGCAGTCAGCTTTTAGCACAAGCATTGCCGTTACTAGCCGTAAGCGCAAACATTAAATTGCCAAACATTAAATTGCCCTGACCAAATATGCGTAGTGCTATATTGCGTTTCTCGCGCTTGATGTGAGGTACCTGGGCGAAGCATCCCAATACGAGAATTCTCGTTCTACAGCCCAGACAGTCGCTCTTGTTGCTGTCGCCCCTACCAGATCGTTCATTACACTTATTTGAGAAACGCTATAAAAGCAAATATAATCTGCAATTTTAGGATAGAGCTGTATGGACAGGACTTACGCATTAACGCTATATCTGCTAGGTTTGATTCGCGAATCGCCCCTACATTTAGGTCTGCATAAGACAATTTGCGTAAGTCCTGATGGAGAAGACTCAGATTTACGCCAACTATTATCGGCCCTCTGTCAAGGGTCTATTTTTCTAAGCGCCTTATTCATCTCCGTCGGGGCACCGATCGCCATCTTCTTTATCTCCTAGGACCCTGTTGTCAAAGAAAATGCCAAAGAAACCCTCAATTTTCACTTGAACCTCTGGATTTATGGAGTTATCTTTTCTCTTTCGTATTTTAAAATTGCCCTAAACTTAGTGCCTGACGTATCGGTAGAGCATCCGCCAAGGACAACTTAAAACCACTTGAAACCCTAGTGGACTGCTATAGCTGAAGCGGTGCGTAAATGTAGAGAGCTGCTCGGGAATATTAGCGAAGCCTTCAAAGGAGAGTAAGCCGACCATAGCAATCGCTTTGCTGGGTTTCTTTCTTAAACCCAACAAAACGCTTTTAAGCCCGGTAGTCCACTAGATTGTGGAGCATTGATTATTAAAAATTAATATAAAATAATTGATAATTATAAAATAGCTGAGAGAAAATATATCTCTTTTTCTGAAAAAATGGGATGCACCCATTGCCAGATTATTGCGTAATTTTTCAGGTTAGCAACCCCCTGATGTTGCTTAACCTTATTGCTATCGAGGTTAGTCTTTGTTAGACTGGGACAAAAAGCGATCGCCTATTCGGCTAGCTCCCTGCATTTTTCTAAATCTAGCCGTTTGGTATCGAGACTCTGGCTATCTCAACTTTAGCGACCGCTGCCTCGATGAGGTTTGTTGTCTTGGTTCGAGTTCAGTCCGTCAGATAATTCCTGTTCTAAGACAAGGGAATCACCCATAGCTACGGCATTAGTTGCACCAAAGGCAAAGTTGGCGAATAAACCTAGCATGGCAATTCCGGCCAAAAACAAAAAGTTGTAAGAGTGCATAAACAAGCTCTTGTTGAAGTTACCAATCACTTCTACTGGCTTGTTGCAAGCTTTCAGGACAAATAGGACATGAAAAAAATAAGATTTCTGAAATTGAGTTCGAGCATCAAATACAGATATGCCTGGGGAACTCGCCTAGACCAAAAAAGGCTCTAATCTGTTCCTTTTATATAGTGGGGCTTGCCGAACAAAGCCCGCCCTTACGACCTGTAGAGAAAAGGGGCAGAAGCTTTTGGGCTGATTCTTTATCTTTATAGCACTAAGCATTAAGGTTAGGAACGTTAAAACTTTGCCGAAGCGCAGGATTGGCAATACTCGTGACCGGCCGGTTACGCTCCGCGCTCCGTGCATAAGCAGACCGTGCTATCTCTATGTTGGCGATCGCAATATTCTTCTTGATACGATCGCAGGACTTACGCTCATGTCGCTATTCGTAGGGTGCCGCACCGCGCACCAGAAGCTATATATATAGAAATCGATCTGACGAGAAAGCGTAAGTCCTGGATCGAAAATATCCATGTCTTAGGTGCGATCGCCAAATCAACTTTTAAGTTCCTTAATTTAGCGACTAGGTAATGAAAATAACAATAAATTTTAACCCCACAAAAGCTTTAAGTTACAGTATCTACAAAAACCTCCAGAGCTTCAGCCTTATGGGTCTCTAGCAACAGCAGGCTAGCTGAAATAAGCAGGAGTAAATTTTCAGACAAAAATGTTACTCAGTAACTTTTAATAGAATTGGGAATTGGGAAGAGCGAAATTGGGAATTGGGCCGTAGGCTACGCCTACGGCCCAAGGAGGGCCAACGCCTGCGCGCCTTAGGCGCATAGGGCATCGGACAGTCCCTACTTTAAAGGGTTCTTTCAAAGGGGCATGGGAGATCGGTCCGACCAGCATTGGGGTATTAAGCGGGGCGCTGGTCAAACGCCCCTACACTTGCTTCTTACCCAAAATTTTATGATTTCCCAAGTTGCCCAAGTTGCCCAAGTTGCCCAAGTTGCCCAATGCCCAATGCCCAATGCCCAATATAGTTTTCGACCGAATAGGAAAAAATGGACCATTGTTTGCCATACCCAGCATCAATCCCTTGCTGGAGTCAAATAAGGGCCAGCACAATGATTTCAGAATCCCGTGCGCTAAGAGGTGAAACGCTAGGCTAAAATACAAATTCCAAAGTCGCTTGTTCAAAGAGTATGGCTAATACCTTCGGGCATCTATTTAGAATCACCACGTTTGGGGAATCTCACGGTGGTGCCGTAGGCGTAGTAGTTGATGGGTGCCCGCCACAACTGGAAATTTCAGCAGCAGAAATCCAAGTGGAACTGGATAGACGCCGTCCGGGGCAAAGTAAGATTACGACCCCTCGCAAGGAAGCAGACAAATGCGAAATTGTCTCCGGGGTCTTTGAGGGAAAGACATTAGGAACGCCGATCGCCATTTTGGTATGGAACAAGGACACTCGTCCCCAGGACTATAGCGAGATGGCAGAAAAGTATCGTCCCTCCCATGCAGATGCAACCTATGATGCCAAGTACGGCATTCGCAACTGGCAAGGGGGAGGACGCTCCTCGGCAAGAGAAACAATAGGGCGGGTGGCAGCCTCTGCGATCGCAAAAAAAATTTTACGCCAGAGTGCCGGGGTGGAAATTGTTGGCTATGTCAAACGGATAAAAGACCTAGAAGCAAGTGTAGATAGCGATCGCGTCACCCTCGAAGAAGTCGAAGCCAATATTGTGCGCTGTCCAGAAGCAGAATGCGCCCAGCGTATGATCGAACTGATTGAAAGCACGCGCAGGCAGGGCGATTCTATTGGTGGCGTTGTAGAATGCGTTGCCCGCAATGTTCCCAAAGGTTTGGGAGAGCCCGTGTTTGACAAGCTAGAAGCCGACATAGCCAAAGGCGTTATGTCTCTGCCTGCGAGCAAAGGGTTTGAAATTGGCTCTGGCTTTGCCGGAACGACTCTGACTGGCAGCGAACACAATGATGAATTTTACATCGACCCCAACGGTAATATACGCACTGCAACCAACCGCTCGGGAGGAATTCAAGGGGGGATTTCTAACGGAGAGAACATTATTATCAGAGTGGCCTTTAAGCCAACTGCTACAATTCGGAAAGAGCAGCGCACGGTTACGCGCTCGGGGGCAGAAACAATCCTGGCCGCTAAAGGACGGCACGATCCCTGCGTTCTGCCTAGAGCCGTACCAATGGTAGAGGCAATGGTCGCTCTCGTACTTTGCGATCATTTCTTACGCCATCAGGGCCAATGTGCGGCGATCGCTCCGGCATAAACCCCGTTCTCGCCAAAACAGACAAGCGTCTTGAAAGACTCAGAGCCAAACCCGTTTGCCGCCTATTGCCACCCGAGGCGATCCAAGAGCGATCGCTCCCCCGGCCAACCGATACGCGGGTATTTTGGAGGTTATTATCCGCTCGGGCGCAAGTCTAGGGATTTTTGGAGGCAAGTCTTGGGGCAGCAACGCAGGAGTTTGCTAGTGTATGCTCAATTGCGATCGCTCCTATAAAGAGCGGGCACCCCATAAAGAGCTAGCACACCATAAGCTGCTAAACCATTAGTCCTGCCATCGTATCTCATATACCACAGTCACTCTCGCCAATTGAATCAATAGAAAAGCCAGTATGGAAACTAGCCCTTACTCTGATTTTGCCGTCCAGTTCTGGGGCGTGCGAGGTAGTATTCCGACCCCAGGCAAAGATACAGTTCGCTACGGCGGCAATACTTCCTGTATAGAAATGCGCGCTGGAGGAAAACGCCTAATCTTTGATGGCGGCACCGGCTTGCAGGTCCTAGGAAAAAGTCTCCTAAAGCAGCAGCCCGTAGAAGCCTATCTCTTTTTCACCCACTACCATTGGGACCACATTCAAGGTTTTCCCTTTTTTACCCCCGCCTTTATTCCAGGCAACTGCTTCCACATTCACGGTGCAGTCCCGCCGGATGGAGATTCGATGCAACAGCATTTTCTCGAACGGATTCTCCATCCGAACTCGCCAGTGCCCATAGATGGGATACAAGCCAATCTCAAATTCTACGATCTAGTCTGTGGCGAGAAGTTCGCTATAGACGATATTACATTTGAAACTAGACCCCTAAATCATCCCAACAATGCTATGGGTTATCGAGTAACCTGGCAGGGACATTCTGTGTTTTACTGCACCGATACAGAACATTTTCCCGATCGCATGGATGAAAACGTCCTGTATTTAGCCCAGAATGCAGATCTTTTGATTTACGATGCCATGTACACCGACGAGGAATACCATAACCCCAAATCTCCTAAATACGGTTGGGGACATTCCACTTGGCAAGAAGCGGTGAAACTATGCAAAGTAGCAGGGGTTAAAAAACTGGTAATATTTCACCACGATCCAATTCACCATGATGATTTTCTCGACAACCTAGATGTTGAAGTAAAACTTGCCTATCCTAACTCTGTAATGGCAAAAGAAGGATTGATTATCGACGTAGTAAACAGTTCTTGCTATTACCAATAAATTTGTTATATTTTGCGATCGAGCGATAGATTCTATCGCTACCTATAGCTATTGGGATGAACTCCTTGAAGCTTGCTCCGCAATAAGCGGTGCTGAAGATTAGGCACAAGGAAGATGTTAAGGTTAAAGTTAGCCTAAAAGCAAGAATATAATTGCGGTCTGGGCTGCTATGTTTTTGTTTTTATTGGTCTTCTTCAAACCAAAGGTTACTGTAGCAAAATAGTTCAATATAAATTGTCGCTATGCGATATCTAAACGCCCAACCATGTTGATGGTTGTGCTTGGGAGTCAATTCTTTAATTTTTAAAATTTGCCTGAACTTATCCTAATCTAAACTGTTCTAATGAAAAGAATATTGTCATTCAAAGTATGGAGAATAGTCGGCGTGGTTTTGGCAAGCTGCCTAGTGTTAGTTCCTAAATCCGCAGCAGAATCATTGAAAATAGGAACCAAGTCATTTGAACCTTTCGTATTTGTTGACCCTTCGGCTAGCCCACCTGTTAAAGGCTATAGTATAGAGCTATGGAATGATATTGCTAGGAATTTAGACATCGAGTCTGAGTTTGTCGTGTACGAGACAACACCAGCTATATTAGAAGCAGTCAAATCTGGAAAAGCAGATATAGGAATCTCTGGAATAACGATTACTGAAGAACGAGAAAAATCAATAAACTTTTCTTTTAGTTATTACCAAACTGGGTTGCAAATACTCATCTTAGACGAACCGGAAAATCCCATTTTAGCTTTTGCGTCTTATGTGTTTTCTTGGGAAACTATTAAAGCCATTTCTTTCTTATTTGGTTTGGCCTTTATTTCCGCAAACTTAATGTGGGCATTTGAGCGGCGCAAAAATCCCGATATGTTTCCCGAATCCTATATAGAAGGGATATGGGAAGCTTTTTGGTGGTCTTTGGTTACCGCTACAACCGTGGGCTACGGCGACAAATGTCCTAAAGGGGTTGTAGGTCGCATAGTCGCGATCGGCTGGATGATTGGCGCGATATTCGTATTTGCTTATTTTACAGCACTGATTACCGCCAACCGCCTGCAATCGGACATATCTGGACCAGAAGATCTGCACGGCAAGCGGGTGGGAGTAGTGGCAGGTACTACCTCTGCCGATCGCATGCGTAAAGAACCCCTCAAGCTAGTTGAATTCGATCGAATAGAAGATGCATATGAGGCTCTTAGAAAACATGAGTTACGGGCTGTAGTAGGCGATGCCCCTCTTTTGCTATACTATGCTTCTCAAGAGCCCGACGTTAAAGTAGTTGGCCGACTATTCGCCAAGCAAAAATATGGAATTGCTATTCCACAAGATAGTCCCTATCGCGAACAGATTAACCGCGTTCTCTTACGGTTAAAAGAAAAAGGTGTAGTGGGCGACCTAGACGCAAAATGGTTTCCGGGGAGCGATAGCGAGTAATACAAAATCCGCAAAATCCGGTTAATTACACCCACAAAGTAGGGGCAGCCACGGGGGCCACGGGGGCTGCCTCTACAAATACCGCAATTGTTTAACTAGATTTGCTGGATTTGATATAATTCTCTCCTGGCGAGCCGCAAGAGCAATTCTATTGGCGAGCCGTAAGTCCTGTAATTTTTAACCAAGTCTGATGTTCGGATGCAAGATGGCAGTCTATAGTTGCATCCAATTCGCATTGCCGTGTCAGAATACGGACTTCAAGATCTTCTAAGGGGATGGGATTTGTGTGCCACACATTTGGTTGGAGCATGACTCCATAGCTACCATTACTAACAAAGGCTTGAAAATCTTGTGGTTTTGGATTACTTACAGGAGGTGCTATCACATAGAGCAGTTTGTGACCTGGACAGATGAATGCTTGACCCCCATCTTCATGTCGGTTAAACCATTCTAAGTAAATATTACCTTCGCAATCGCGATGAGCCAAATTAGGACATTTATAATTGATAGCTTTATTCTCAGCCGAGAGGGATTCCGAATCCCAGGTTACAATCATTTCTGCCTCGACTAACTTACTTATACCTTTACCATCCAAAATTTTACGCCCTGTTGGTGAAGTCCACTGGACTTGTGTAAGTTGGATATTATGCCAATCTTCATTAGCAAAAACCGTTCCTAAATCTCCCAAATTTTCTTGGCTTAGTGGGCGAACTGAAACTGAATTAAGACTACGCTCTGCAATCAGTATTTTAATTTTATTGGATGGTATCTCTAACGCTTTTGTCATATAAAAGCATCCCCAAGCAAAAGCGCCTCTATCTTTTTCAAACAGATCGAGGCGATCGAGCAAAGACTGGCGAAATTCTTTGAGATAAGCTTCACTAACGCCACCATCATTCATTTGATTCCATAAACTATCGATTCGCTCGATCAGTTTATGAAAATTTATCCACAAATGGGTCGTTAAATCATGATATGTGAAGTTTTTTAGCTTTTCAAAAACACACCATTCTACATAATCCTTGATGCAGGACAAATCTGTAACCGCATTTTTAGCGGTAAATGCTTTGACATCATCCATCGATGCTTTTTCGGCAAGCATAATATCTGTAAAAACAAATGTTCCACCAGGTTTCAAAACTCTTTTCGCTTCGCGAATTACCTGATGTTTATCTTCTGCATGACAAAATGCTTCTTCACTCCATACAACATCAAACTTATTACTCCAATCTAAGGGAAGATCTTCAAAACTGCATTCAACAATATCAATGAGATGGGCAATACCAAGTTCTTTAGCCCGTAGAGAGTTCTGTTGATTTTGATTTAGACCAATATTGACGCAGGTGACTTGACATCCATAGGTTAATGCCAGATAGTGAGCGGCTCCCCCAGTCCCAGAACCTAAGTCAACAATGCAATGTTCTGACCCAAGAGATAACCTTTTATGTATCAAATTGACCATAAATTTGATGACATTTTCTGAGGCTATAGTAACATCTTCATAAGGGTTTTCATAAATGCCATAATGAATGTTAAATTCACCCATAAATCTTCTATAAAACTCTAGCCCTTGCTCGGAATCATATTGTTTTAATACTTTTCTTTGGTTTTCAGATAGCATATCAACTCGGCACTGATTTAGTCTGATTACTCTAGGCTTGCTCTGGTAATGAGCCCTCAATAGGCAGTTTAAATAATTTTTCGATTGTTACTATTTTTTTGAGGATTACCATAGAAAGATTCGATTTCTATTCGATTCGATTCGATTTCTATTCTATTCTATGTATAGCACTACGCAAATGAGTTAAGACATTTATAAACGCTCAAACTTAGTCAGAGACTACTTATTACCTTGAGACTTTTGACTTTTGACTTGCGCGTAGCGCTATAATGCCTTGGGCGCGATCGCACAAAAAAACACAAAAAAACACAAAAAACGCCCCTCTAACAAGGGGCGTTTTTTTTATAAAACCGGACTTATCCGGTTTTATCGGGGGCTAAGAATTAGCCATTGATTTGGGGAGCGGCCAATGCTACTGGAGCTGCTTCGCCCGAAGCCAAATCCAAGGGGAAGTTGTGAGCGTTACGTTCGTGCATCACTTCCATACCCAAGTTGGCACGGTTGATAACATCAGCCCAGGTCGAAACCACGCGACCTTGTGAGTCGATGATCGACTGGTTGAAGTTGAAACCGTTGAGGTTGAAGGCCATCGTGGATACACCCAGTGCGGTGAACCAGATACCTACCACCGGCCATG
>JAAHFN010000074.1 GCA_010672965.1 Oscillatoria sp. SIO1A7 | reverse complement strand
AAAAGTCAAAAGTCAAAAGTCAAAAGTCAAAAGTCAAAAGTCAAAAGTCAAAAGTCAAAAGTCAAAAGTCAAAAGTCAAAAGTCAAAAGTCAAAAGTCAAAAGTCAAAAGTCAAAAGTCAAAAGTCATGCATTCAAAGGTAGTCTCTGACTAAGGAACGAGCATTTATAAATGTCTTAACTCATTTGCGTAGTGCTATATTGCAACTACGCTGGACGTATATTTACAAAAAATGTAGAGGCGAAAAATTTCTCGCCTCTATATTTTTGAGGGATTCAATTGTCTTTTTATATCAAATCCGGTAGGTTCCATGAGGGTTCTTCTTTTTCCAGGCTGTTAAACAGGAGGGATCGGTGCCTTTATCTATCTTTCGCATGACGCAATTCTTGTTTGCGGAGTAGTAATTTAGCTTTAACCAATTCGAGATGATTATCGGGAAGTTCCTCAGTTAATTCTGCAAGGATTTTTTGGGCCTCGGTTGGCTTGAAATCTTGTATAGCATCCAGCATATTTTTGAGTTTAACGTCAATTGTCTCATCACGGATGCTGGTATCCATAATATCTAATAAAACAGTATTAGCATCTTGCCCATACTGGGATGGCAATTGTCGCAATTCACCATTGCAAAAGGAGTAAACCAAAACATCTTTACAGTCGCTAATAACCAAAGGTGAATGAGTCGTCAGCACAAACTGACAATTAGGGAAAGTTTGAATGAGGCGATCGCACAGGTTCCGTTGCCAAGAGGGATGTAGATGCAAATCGACTTCATCAATTAAGACGATCCCTTCACCGGCTAGAGGATTTTCTAGGGCGGGGTTCAGCATGGCTAGACGGCGGGCAATATCGCCAACAAGAGCCATCAGGGATTTCTCGCCTTGGGAAAGTTGGACGACATCCAGGGTTTCACCGTTTTTGTCAATCGCCATGTGGAGGGGTTTACGACGGACTCTAAGGTTGTCCATATCGGGCATAAATCGGCCAATGGCAGTGCGAACTGCGGTTAATTGTGGATCTTTAGCTGAGGCATAGCGTTCGTTTAACCATTGCCATGTCTCTTGATTCGTTTCAGCGAATGGTTTTAGTTGCTTCAGAACGTCTTCAGGAATTCCTGCTTCATTTTCAGTATCTTCCCGTTCCCGAAACCATTCAAAAAAGCGGCGAAAGTCAACACCCTGACTTAAGGAATTATCGTAAGCATCCAATTGCAAAAAGCTGTGCTTCGTTCTAATTTTTAGGGGAATATCGAGGACGACGCGCTCGACAGGGTAAAACGCAATTAGGGGAAGGCTAGTTTTTTCATCGCGGTTCAGGGCATCGCGATAAAGATTCGCTAAACGAGTGCAGTCGTTCAGGTTGCTACTGTATCGAGTTTTACGTCCTTTTCTACTTTTTGCTAAGATCCATTCAAAATGGCTATCGCATGGGCCCGACCCGTCAGAGGAATCGCAAATTTCTATTTCAATGCTGGCAGCATTGGCGGTGTTGAGTATCGCCTCTTCGGGAATAGGGTTCCCACTACCTTTTTCGGTGCGTAAACGAGCAGTCAACCAACTCAAAGAGGTTGCTAAGGCTTTGACCGCAGAGGTTTTACCAGCCCCGTTATTCCCAACAAAGACGGTGATGTTGCTGGGGTTTCGATCGGTGGGCGCTAAGGGAATTTCCACCTTTTCAAATAGCCCAACATTGTTTAAAATAACTCGTTGGATTTCCATAACGGTCAAGTTCAAACCTCTAGCTTCCTCAAATTTATACTTATTTTACGCTCCTATGCAACAGCTTACACTGACCCGACCTGACGATTGGCATCTCCATCTTCGTGACCGCGAAGCGCTTGGCCCTGCCGCAATTTATAGCTTTAGCCAGTATGGCACCCAGTATAGCACCCTACCCTTTGACACCGCCGATGCACTGGGAAAGACTGTAAAATACAAGTCTTCACCAAATCGGAGGCGCTATGTCCAAATCTAGTCAAGTTTTAATTGATGCTTTTCTCACCGATCGCAATGCACCAAATCCTCTCGGCGATCGTAGTCCTACCTGGGGTCGTCGAGTAGAGGATCTTTCTACGGTCGATCCTGGAGAAATTGCAGAAAGTGTTGTGGTTATTGAACCCTGGGAGCATGTTGGCGAACGACCCAGCGATAAGGTTGGCGTCATGGCATCAGAGAACGTAGCCTATATTGTCGAGCAAATTTTGGGTTTACCTACCCTTATTGTGCCCGCTTGGAAGAATGGTATTTCCGACCTAAAGCGCTTTGCTGCCCTGACAAGCCTAGCCAAACTTATAGTATTTGAAGGCGGCGAACCGGACGTTCATGTAAAAGAGACTTTTTCGGAAGCATTTCCTCGTTCGGATGCCACGCAACTGATTGTTGAGCTACTCCTAAAACAGGTGCCTTTCATTGGCATTTGTCTTTCTCATCAGCTTGCGGCGCAAGCCCATGTAGAATTAATCCGCGAATCCGTGCGTCGTCTAGAAGAATCAAAACAATCGGCGTTTGTTGCTGTCAGTCGTCGCATTGCCGAGATTGCCAATCGCCTAAAGGTCGAAAAGAGTTATGGTACCGTCGCCCAATCTTGGAACGATGAGTCGTTTGCCGTTGCTAAAAATGAAGAAATTAGCCATTCTAATACAAGGTTATACCCTTACCGAGATAGCGATCTTCCTCATATTCCGACTGAAATCACGGAGACATATCGTGTAGTAGCAAAACGTTTTGATGCCATCATTGATGTAGCACTCCAGTACGAGAACGATCTGCACATTCAGGCATTTCATGGCAACGAAGTATCGGAAGAATCAATGCGCTTCGTATGTTGGGCTTATCAGCAAATTAACCATGCGATCGCTGCTTACAGCCTTGAAGCGGCCTCGACAATCGACCTACAAAGCCTAATGACTGCACCGATTGGCGTCGAAATTTTAGCTTCAACACATAGTCAAAGTGGCGATCCGCTATGTGAGGTTGCAGCAACCGGTATTTATTGGGAGAACGGCCGGAAAGCACTAACTACCCAGTTTCACCCAGAACTTGATGAATCCTTAATGACCGCATCTGAAGGTTGGGCACCTTCCTGGGAAGAGATGAAAAATTCTGATGGAATTCGCTTGTTAGCACGCATGCTTCAGTCAGTTCTCTAAAAATGAGTGACGAACCGCTTCCCTCTCACAACTTATGCTGAACACAATAATTTTCTTTGCGATCGCCGGATCTTGTAGTGCCGTGGCACAGCTAAAATGAGCGATCGCGGCTGCGATCGCAGACATCTTGTTTTGCGATCGCTTACTATACTTTCATCCAAGACAGTCCATGCCGATCGCACAAACACAGGGCTTGTTAAAAATGGAGTAACGCAATGGTGAAACCTTCAATCCTTGACCCTGCCGCAAGTTACAGCTTTAGCCAGTATAGCACTCTACCCTTTGACACCGCCGATATTCTAGCTGAATTCGGGGTTGCTTTCCAATCTGCTTTTCTCCAGCTCCCAGAGCAGCAGCCCCTAGACCCCACCCCACTGACCCATGAATTGGTAGAAAACTTGTCCTTAGTCGATCCCACCTCAGAAATTGCTCGTCGAGAATCGCTCATTTTTCCAGTGCTGAAAACCGTATGCAAGTTTATCCAGTCACCCCTCAAGATTGAGTATTCTATCCGAGTCAGCAACCAACTCAAGGGAAATGTGGACTACTTCATTCCCACAGCTCAAAATCTCGTAATTATTGAAGCGAAAAATGCCGATATCGGTAAAGGATTTACCCAGCTTGCAGTGGAACTCATTGCCCTAGACCAGTGGATTGATGCCCCTACAGACTATCTCTATGGAGCGGTCACGACAGGAGAGACCTGGAAATTTGGTCTGTTCCATCGCCAGCAAAAGTTAGTTCAAAAAGATATCAATACCTACGGCGTCCCCAATGACTTGGCTAAAGTTCTCGCTATCCTGTTTGGCATTACACTCCAAACACCCAGTACGAATTGACTGCCCGCCCGAGCTGATTATCGCCCCAGTTCTGCTCGAATTCGCCGCAGCTTTCAGGGGGCAAGTGGGCTTCTTTTCGCCGTAGGGGCTTTCCGGCCGTAAAGCCCCTAAACCCTACACCCTAAACCCTAAACCCTAAACCCTAAACCCTAAAAACCCTAAACCCTAAAAACCCTAAACCCTAAACCCTAAACCCTACACCCTAAACCCTACACCCTAAACCCTTACTATCGATTCGCCGCGCCGGTAGATCTCGCGAGCATAGTCCGTCCATGCCCCTTGTCCCCAGTAGCGAAAACAGCTCGTCTGGAGCAATAAGTTATACAGTAAAGCTTCGCGGTAGCCCGGTTGCTGGGTTATGGCTGCATCGTTTTGCTGCAAAGGGTCGAAGCGATCGTGAAACCAAGCGCTCAGTTGATTCATCGGTTCCAAAACATTTTCATATCCCGCGACCCAACTAATGTTATTAGTCCAAGAAGCGCCCTCCATATGAAAATTATGGTCTGTTTCTTTCAACTCTTCTATGGCCTTGCCTACTGCCTCGGGGGTAGCATTGTCGGGAGCAACTCGCTGCCATAGTTTATGTTGACCGACTGCTTGACAAAGGGGATACTCTTCGGGATTGCAACCCGCTGCCTCGATCGATTCCAGATATTCGGTGCCGTTAAGTCCTATAGTGCCAGACTTACCTCCGCCTTCCCCAAGCATTTCATACCAAGCTTTTTTAAAAGCATCGGGGAATTCATTCATCATCACGCCGCCATTCTCCCCATCTCCAATCTGGGTAACAATAGAGGGGATGGAGATATCTCGCCATGTCTGGCTTCCCCGGCTTTTGGCTTCATAATATGGCTGCATCTGTCCGACGAGCTTGGTATCGGAACCTTGGGTTTTAATCAAAGCAGTAATAGCAATGGTTTCTCCGGAACTATTGCGAGCCACAAGGCGATTGGGCAGATATTTTTCCTGAAGCGGCGAGCCGTCGAGAGTTTCCACAGAATGTTCCTGAACCATCAGCCAGCGATAGCCGCATTCTTTGAGGGCTTTGATAAATTCAAATAGGGTATCGGGATGATTGGGCAGGTGCATTTCTGGAGGAGAAAATCCCTTGACCCGGGCTAAGGCATCCCAGCCAAAAATAGCGGCAAAGTGATGTTGCCATGCTTGGATGTGGAGTTTGAAATCGGGAATTGGGGTGGAAGGGGCTACGGCATGGCTCCACATACTACCCAGCCACTCTACATAAGGCTGATAATTGGGGTCGCAGGTAATGCGTTTGAGATTGTCTAGGATATCTCCGCGTCCCATTTGTTGCAGTCCCCAAAGAAGATTGCCAGAGTAATCGAGCATTACCCGGGGATTGCAACCGTTGCCAACCAGTTCGGGAATGAAATCGCCCATGCGACTGTAACAATAGGCAAAGGCACCGGCATTGTGGTTGTCCCCTTCGTTGCTATGCTCGAACATATATTGAAGGTGACCGATGAGTTGGCCATTGCCACCGGCGGGAACGGTGGGTTGGTGCATGTGGAGGGCGATCGCGCATACAGCGGTCAAGTCGGACAAGCGAACATTGGTCTTGGGCAAAAATACTGGTTCGTCTTTTTGGACTACAGAACGAACCTCCTCTTCCCAACCGCAAATATTGGGCAATCCATCGATTGTTTCTTCTAAAACTGGTAGCGATTGTGCGATCGTCATTCTCTGTTTCTCTCTCGATTAGCGATTGTTTATGCCCAGGCGCGATCGCCCGTTATTTTTCCCCAAGCATTACAGCTTTATGGTGCGGCGTTGCCCTACAATATTAATATAGCAGTCAGCAGTCAGCAGTCAGCAGTCAGCACAAGCATTGCCGGAAAGCCCTACAGCAAACAATGAGATTACCCCAACCTGCCCGTGCGTAGTGCTGTGCTTTAGTAAATTGCCTATCGCGCACTATATAATCTTAATGCGGTCCAGCAGATTATAAATAAATTGCTTATCTACCATAGCAGAGGCGATCGCTCTATAGATAAGATGAGATAAAACTAGATAAAATCAAATTATGTTTCCTACCTTTCTGCCATCCGAAGCCCAAAAACTAACCGAATCTACCTCCATTGACCTAGCTCGGAGCATTCAACGCGCCGAGGCGATCGTGCCTCTAAGCAGAAAAGACGAAGGCAGAAAAGACGAAGCCGAAACCGAAAAAAGCCAAAAAACCGTTGCCACTGCCTACGTCCGTCAGGGGGAGGGCGGCACCCCTATCCTTTTACTTCACGGTTTTGACAGTTCTGTATTGGAGTTCCGCCGCCTCCTACCCCTGCTGGCCGCTGAAAACGAAACTTATGCGATGGACTTGTTGGGATTTGGCTTTACCGATAGAACGGCTGGCACCCCTTTTGACCCCCCTACTATTAAAACTCATCTCTATTCTTTCTGGAAAACTCTGATTAATCGACCTGTTACTTTAGTAGCGGCTTCAATGGGAGGTGCTGCGGCAATAGATTTTACCCTCTCCCACCCCGACGCCGTAGAAAAGCTGGTATTAATTGATAGTGCTGGCTTTGCCAAAGAGCCGATATCGGGAAATTTTTTATTTCCGCCCTTGGACTATCTAGCCGCTCAGTTTTTGCGCAACTCCCGCGTGCGCGTACAAGTCAGCTTCAAGGCTTACCAAGATAAAAGCTTAGTAACTGAGGATGCCAACATCTGTGCCTCGCTCCATCTAAAAATGCCGGGGTGGATTCAAGCTACTAGAGCTTTTGCTAAAAGTGGCGGCTACGGTTTTGTAGCACAGACAGCAATTGCCAAGATTGACAAACCTACCTTGATTTTATGGGGAGATGCTGATGGGATTCTGGGAACGACCCATGCCCGGAGTTTCGAGGAAACGATTCCCGACAGCCAGCTAATTTGGATTGAAAACTGCGGTCACATCCCGCATCTAGAACAGCCGCAAATAACCGCCCAACATATTCTTAAATTTATTTAATTTTGGGCGTTGGGCATTGGGCATGTTCGCATTGGGCAAAAAAGCTCTCAGCTCACCCTGCGGGAAGGGCTTCGCCCAACAGGTCTCAGCTTTTAGCTCTAGCTGACCGCTGACCGCTGACCGCTGACCGCTTCCTTGGGAATTGGGCATTGGGCATTGGGCATTGGGAGCGAAAAGTGAATAGTGAAGAGTGAAAAGTTAAGAAAACCAATTATTCACTTTTCACTTTTCACTTTTCACTCTTTAGGTCCTCTTGTCCCCCTTGTCCCCCTTCCGGGAAACAGCAGGGCAGTTGGCTAGATACCAGCGCCAAGGCAAGTCTTTGCCGAGAGAAATGCCAATTCGCGTGGTTTGAATTATGGTATTTTCTCCATTGTCGAGAGATTGCTGAAATTCAGGGGTACGGTGTTCGAGCCATAGGGTTTCGTTAACTGTTAACTGCTGGCCGTTTAAACTGCGATCGATTTGAAGAGCTAGGCAGAGCTTGCCTGGTCCGGCAGCCAGCCGATCGCCTTGTTTGGCTTTTTCCTCCAATCCCGGCGGTATCTTCTCTAACTGCAAGGCGCGAATCAAAACCCCACTAGCAAAATCGGCGCGATCGCTCGATATGTTCAGGCAATTGTACATTCCATATATTAAATAGACATAAATGGTTCCAGGTGGCCCAAACATAGCTTCGTTGCTAGGGGTGCGGCGGCGGGAACCGTGGCAAGCGGGGTCTCCTTCTTGATAAGCTTCAGTTTCCACGATCGCCCCCCGAATGATTTGGCCATCGGCAAGGCGTCGCACCAAGGTACAGCCTATTAGCTCCGACGCAACTTCGGGACAAGGCCGCGCCAGCCATCCCCCATCTATAGTTTTTTTGTTTATAGTCATCAATAGGACTTACGCAGAACAATCTGTAGGGGCAGTGCCCCGGTGCCTGCCCCGGCTTAGCAGCAAATATAAAGATAATGCGTAAGTTCTGCAATAGTTTCTCATGGCAATTTTATGGATATCAAGTTAGTTCTCGTTGTCTTAACTGCTCTGTTTACCGTGTCTTGCCTGTTTTTTGGCACCAAAAATGGGTTCTACAATACAGACGACTATCACGGTAATGGCACCGCTCACTAAACAAGGTTGCGATCGCCCGCCCATTTCAGTTTTGTAACGCGACATTGACGAGCGATCGCCTTGGGAGCATTTCAATTTCGTATCTATCCGCCTGACGCCTAAAGGCGCGGCTACACAAACAAAGCCCTCCGGGCTGCCCCGTTACAAAAGTGAAATGCTCCCATCGCCTTGGGACCGAGGAGGTTGGCGGAGCTTTCAAGGCAAAGTAACTTCCCGTAGGACAGGCGTCCCGCCTGTCCCTACCTCATTGCAAGTTCGATAAGTCAACTTCAACTAAATTTTGACCCTCGTTCAAGTTTTCAATCGCTTTCAAAAGCCTCTTTTGGTTGCTTGGCGATTTGAGCAGATACTCGGTTTCATCAAACTCAGAAACAACAATCTCAATCTCCTTGTTACCAAATTGCGATTTTAGACTTTCTAAAAAGCGATCGTCTATTTCGCTGGCTTTTAACCGATAAACAATTGACATTTTTGTCACCTATTGTTTGGTTTCAGTATTTATATTTTTTCGTTATTATAACGTATAACTCGCATTATGCAATTTAGGCTACCCTTGCCCGCTCCGGTTGGTCTGGGGCGATTCTCGCATTGGGAGACGCTATGCGCTGTCGCGCAGGCTCCGCCAACGCGAACGCTCTTGGGATTGCCCCTACGAGATTTATGGGCAATTAAGCAGATTTGATATTACTCTTCATCTGACTTTGATGGCGGAAGATACTGTTTTGAGGGAAGCATGCGATCGCCGCTTTCCTGTTCTTGGCGAATCAAGATGTCCCTCCCTTCTAAATCTTTGAGTATCGGCAGTAGCTCGACAAAAGTTTGCACATTTAATTGTTCCAGATAGCGATCGTCTATATCTTCGCTAATCCCTCCTGCTTGGTAGGCAATGTAAATCAATTGACGCATTTGGGGAGTTAGCTGGTAAGTCAAATCTTTTTGAATGCCGTTCCAAATCGGCCTAAATGTCGCTTCATCCAATCGATCGCATCCTTTCATAGCTCCTTGGCGCAAAACTTTCTCGCAAATAACGTTAAGCTGTCGGGGAATTCCTTGAGCGTACTCGACGATGAGATTGAGTACCTCTTCGCTGAAAGGATAGGGGTCGTCTCTGGGAGTTTCTCGCTCTAGATTGAGATAGTTGATGGCAATTTGATACAAAGCTTCCCGACTCATGGGACTCAGACTTAAATCCGCTGAAAATATCCCTAAAGCTTTCAGGTTCGCTTCCTGTAAGTCGGTAAAGCCTCGCCCGGTCATTAAAAAAGCTCGTTTTTCTCCCCGACGAAATAGATCCAAACTCCCTTCGAGAATATCCTGCACTACTACAGTATCTTTTTTATCCAGATCGTCCACAGCCAGCACCACGCGATCGAAAGATTCCTGGGCTTTGTCCAAAATTGGCATCAACAGCGCGTAAGGATTTTCGATTTTACTCGGCAATCCAGATTCGCTGCTAGCTCCGAAAGAAATAACACCTAGGGTTACCTTGCCTTCTTTTCTGACTTTATTTCCTAAGTTAGCGCGACCTTGCAAACTATCGACGATCGCCTTGGCTTCTGAGTCGCCATTCTCCTTTTCTAAACTATCGGCGATCGCTAGCAGCAGGGCGCGATAAAAGTCGGCAGCCGAATCGCCCTTAACGCCATTCAAGTAAAGCACCAGCATTTTCTCGTCCAGCTCGGCTACCTCTTGCTGCAAGCAATCCAATAGTCTCAGAATCAGAGCGGTTTTGCCAATTCCCCAAGCCCCTCTCACCAGCACATTCCGTCCCTCGTAGAGAGCAGGGATAGCAGTTTCTAGCTCCTGTTCTCGACCGTAAAAAATCCGACCCAGCTTTTTAATATCTTCCGGCGGCTGGGATCTAAAGGGATTGTCACTTAATCCCCACCGTTTCAAAGTAGATTTGTAAGACTTAAGTTGAAACATTTTTTATTCATTCATTTATAGCAATCAGCTTTCAGCCTTCAGCAATCAGCTTTCAGCCTTCAGGAGCGTAGGGGCGAACGGCCGTATGCCCGGGAGGGCAGGCTTCGCCTACGCCCCTACACAAACACCCGTTCGCCCTGAGCCTGTCGTAGGCGAAGCCTGCCCTCTGGGGCATAGGGTCGAAGGCCTAAGAGCCCAATTCCCAGTTTTATCTTGAGCCCGTTCAACCCTTCGACAGGCTCAGGGCGAACGGTCGGCCGAAGTTTTTCCCAATGCCCAATGCCCAATGCCCCATGCCCAATGCCCAATGCCCAATTATATTATCGCCATACTAGGTTTGCACAGCAACTCCAACAGCCGATCGATTTCTTCCAGTCTATCCTGCCTGTCCTTAGCTTCATAATACTTTCTAACCTCCTCCAGGCGCTCCTTGGCTTGCTCGAACCGCCCGATTTGAAGCTCTAGATTCCCCAACGCAACTGCAACGTCCGCCACAGACTCTCGATCTTCTAGGCGACGAAAAAGCCGTAACGTATCCTTATAATAGAGTCTGGCTTTTTCCAAGCGGTGGATGTTATGGTAGAGCCGAGCCAGTTCAAAAAACGCTAGCGCCAACAGAGATAAATCGACCTTCTTTTCTAGCAAAATACGACATTGTTCCAAAGCTTCAATTGCTTGCGGGTAAGAGCCTCGCCTTGAAAGTGCCTTGCCCAACTTATAGAATATACGAGGGCGAGATAGCATTAGGGACGGTTGCTCGTAGCCGTCGAGAACTTCTGTATAAAGAGCGATCGCTCTTTCGATGTCTTCTTTTTGGTGCGATATTTCAAAGCGATCGATAAGGGTATCGCCAAGATAAAGTTGCGTTACTGCCCAATCTTCTGGAAAGGCATCGCGGGTACGGACTGTTAATGCCTTATAATAGTATGCGATAGCGATTTCAATATTGTCGGCTCGCTCTCCTTTGATTCGATAATTGTAGGCAGCCGCGAGATTATTTTGGGTCGTTGCCCAGTATTGCGGAAAAGCTTCTGGTTTATATAATTTTAATGCCTCTCGATAGCAAGCGATCGCTACTTCGATATTGTCGGCTCGCTCTCCTCGTATGCTGCTGTTAGAGTAGGCATTTCCTAGATTATTTTGGATCATTGCCCAGTCTTGGGGAAAGGCTTCTGGGCTATAGACTTTTACTGCTTCCCGATAGCAGGCCATCGCAATTTCGATATTGTCGGCTCGCTCTCCTCGGATGCTGCTGTTAGAGTAGGCATTTCCTAGATTATTTTGGATCATTGCCCAGTCTTGGGGAAAGGCTTCTGGGCTATAGACTTTTAATGCCTCCCGATAGCAGGCGATCGCGATTTCGATATTCTCCGCCCGCTCTCCTATGATTCGGTCTGAGTAGGCAAGACCTAGATTATTTTGGGTCGTTGCCCAGTCTTGAAGAAAGGCTTCGCGGGTATAGACTTTTAATGCTTCCCGATAGCAGGCGATCGCGATTTCGAGATTCTCGGCTCGCTCTCCTCGGATACGATAATGGTAGGCAGTCCCCAGATTATTTTGGGTTGTTGCCCAGTCTAGGGGAAAGGCTTCGCGGCTAAAAACTTCTAATACCGCCTCATAACAAGCTATTGCAATTTCGATATTGTTTGCCCGACTGCCTAACGGCAATTGTTGAATATCAAAAGCCAACTTATACAAGACTGACCCTATAGCTTGATTTGTTTCAGGCCGATCTCGATCGTATTCTGACCTAAACCAGGTTATTACAATTTCTAAAAATTGCTCGTTTAGTTTATCAACATGTTGCGCCAAGAGAGGATATAAATCTTTAGCATTGTCGCTGTCAGCAGTTACTTTCAAGACCTCCATTAAAAAGCTAAAATATTTCAAATTGCTGCTTTCCGCGACATCTACAGTTGAGGAATCGTTACTGGAACTGTCGAGCGATTCCGCCAAATATTGCGCAATATGTCGCAGAAGCCTTGCCCGGTATTCTTGTCCTTCTTCCTGCAACTGTTCCGCCACCTCTCGG
Organism: Oscillatoria sp. SIO1A7; assembly: GCA_010672965.1. GTDB lineage: Bacteria > Cyanobacteriota > Cyanobacteriia > Cyanobacteriales > Laspinemataceae > SIO1A7. The sequence goes on along the minus strand of JAAHFN010000074.1, from coordinate 20,895 downwards.
CAGGCCAGCACCAAGCCCTCATCGACCAGTTCTGCTTGTCGTTTGAGGACTTGCACTTCCTCCCCACTGGGGCAACTGAGCAATTCCTGAATTAGCGAGACATAAGCTTGCCGGCGTTGTTCGTCCATATTCCACAAACCGCGATGTTATCTATATTATATAGCGTTTCTCAAATTGTAATGTGCGAAACGTAGGGGCGACAGCATCCCTTCGACAATCTCGGTCGTAGAACGGTGACCCTATACTGGGATGCTTCGCCCTAAACAACTTCATATCACATCAATTTGAGAAATGCATTCGCCCCGATCGCCCCTACAAGCGGTGCCGAAGCATTTCTGCGAGCATCGCATCATTGCATATAGCGTTTCTCAAATTGCTGTGAGGTGTCTGGGGGATGCAATATCCCAATACGGTAATTACCGTTCCACAGCCGAGATCGTCCAAGGGATGCTGTCGCCCCTACGGTTCTTTTATTACACTTATTTGAGAAACGCTATATGTTGCTGAAAATCATCTAAAGGCTCGTCGAAATCATCAGACATATAAATACGGCCTTTGTCGGAACCAAATAAAAGCGGACGGGGGATTTCTTTTTTTAATTCCTGCCAAGACAGATCCTCCTCATCTTGGCGGTTTCGAGCGACAATAATATCGTAGAAGTCCTCCCACAAATCACCCCACTCTGCCAAATCAATTAAGACTGCCCGTTTCTCGCCCGCGTCATCTACAACAAATTGAATCCCCTTCATCGTCTCGTTCCTCAAACCGTCGATCTAAATTGTTGCGCATTATCTGTATATTTGGGCGAAGCATCCCAATACAACGGTTGTCGTTCGGGGAGCCGAGATTGTCAAGGGGCATGCTGTCGCCCCTACGCCTTTATTTCTGCGCAAATCCCTAAGTCCAGCTTCTAAATGGTCCCCAACCTCCCCAACCTCCCCATCCTCCCCACCCTCCCCACACTCCCCACCCCCACTCTCTCGGTCCCCCCACTCCCCCTTGTCCCCAATTCCCAAGAGATGTGACAATTAAAAGGATGGCGGGCAAAAGCGATCGCCATCTTCAGACTGTTGCAAATAAATAATCAAGATGCTCAAACGGATTGCGGCAATACTTCTAGTTATCTCTAGCCTCACTATCTCCGGCTGCGTGGCCACCGCCACCGCTGGACTGCAACCCTATGTAGATAGCTACAAAGGGTTTGAGTTTCTCTATCCCAATGGCTGGATGGAAGTCAAAGTGAATAATGGACCGGATGTGGTGTTCCGGGATTTAATCGAGCAGACGGAAAATGTCAGCGTCATTATCTCGAAAGTAGAAGGGGACAAAACCCTTGCGGATTTGGGCACTCCTTCCGAGGTCGGCTACAAGCTCTCTAAGAATGCGATCGCTCCCCCAGACTCGGGCCGAACAGCAGAATTGGTCAATGCGGAACCTCTAGAAAAAGGCGATAAAACCTATTACCTTTTGGAATACGCGGTTAAACTTCCTTCCCAAGAGCGGCATAATTTGGCGAGCGTGGCCATTAGCCGAGGCAAGCTTTTTACCCTGAATCTATCTACTACAGAAGCGCGCTGGCAGAAAAATCAAGATAAGTTTGAACGAGTCGCCAAGACTTTTTCTGTATATTAATTTTAATAATTGGGCATTGGGCATTGGGAATTGGGCATTGGGAGAGTTTTGAGTTCTTAGCTTGAGATTTTTGATTTGATATAGTCATTTCAATTAAGGATGAGACAGTTACGATAGCCCAAAATGTAGGGGCGATTCGCGAATCGCCCCTACATTTTGTCTCGTTTTTATTTGAAATGACTATATGTTTTCCCGTAGGACGGGCGTCCCGCCTGTCCGCTATGCCTTTTCCCGTAGCACAGGCGTCGGGAGCATTTCAATTCCCGGTTCGGTAGCCCGGAAGGGCTTTGTTTGTTTAGCCCCGCCTATAGGCGTCAGGCGGCAGGTCTGCGAAACTGAAATGCTCCCGACGCCTGTCCGCTATGCTCGTGGAGGGACAGCTCGTGTCGCCTGTCCTACGGCTCAAAACTCAAAACTCAAAACTCAAAACTCAAAACTATTAAGAATAATATATGAGCAAACCTACTTTTGTATTGGGGTCAAAGTCGCCAGCGCGTCGGCTTTTATTGCAAAATGCTGGGATAAAGGCGGCGGTTATGGGTAGCAATTTTGACGAGAGCCAAGTCCGAGAAAGCAATCCAGCAAAGCTAGTGCAAGTTTTAGCACAGTGCAAGGCAGAAGCAGTTGCCGAAAAATTGCGCCTGCCCGAGTCCGCTGGCTTTGGCTTCGGCTCCATAGAGCTAATAGAATCTCTTGCCGAGAATCGTAGAGACTGCCCAATTTTAGTATTGGGATGCGATTCGGTTTTGGGACTGGATGGAGAGATTTATGGCAAACCAGCGGATGCTACAGAGGCGATCGCTCGCTGGGAAAGAATGCGGGGCAATGTCGGCGAACTTTATACGGGTCATGCCCTGCTAGATTTGACCGAGGGAAAAGCTTTGGTGCGATGTCAAACAACCCGAGTTTATTTTGCCAATGTTAGCGATCGCCAAATAGAAGCCTATGTCTGTAGCGGAGAACCGCTCAACTGTGCCGGTTGCTTTGCGATCGACGGTCGCGGCGGCTTATTCGTAGAAAAAATAGAAGGCTGCCACACCAATGTAATTGGCTTGAGCTTGCCTCTATTGCGCCAGATGATGGCCGACTTGGGCTACGACGTAACGGATTTTTGGTAATTTGATAGCAGTCAGCAATTAGCTTTCAGCCTTCAGCCTTCAGAAATTAGTAAGCACTAAGCATTTTTGGTTAGGGCAATCTCATTGTTTGCTCTCCGGGGCGATTCGCGAATCGCCCCTACATCCGGGCTACGCTAGTGCTAAAAGCTGACTGCTGAGAGCTGAGAGCTTACTGCTTAGATGGTGTCAGCTTACTCTTAGGTCGGGGCTTATATAGCGGTTCTCGAATTGATTTGATATCTGGGGCGAAGCATCCCATTACGGAAATTTTCGTTATACAGCCGATCTGGTTGCGGGGATGCTGTCGCCCCTACATTTTTGTTCGTTACACCTATCTGAGAAACGCTATAATTCAACCGCTTATAACTTAACCAAAACTCCAGGTTCTTTCTGGATGGGAACTACGTCCAAAACATCGGTTTGGGCGCAATATTTTAGGTCTTCGTCGCGCTGGAGCCGGAGCAAGCGTTGGCCGTGACTGGCCAGATACATTAGAGATAATAAATCTCGATCCCACTGGCGGTAGAGAGCAAGGGAGCCTATAGCTTCGTCGTTGCCCGCGATATCCCTTGGCTCGGTATTGGTCTCGCTCAAAAGGCGATCGACGATCGCTCCGGCACAGATAGTATCTTCAAGGGAATAGCTCCCTTCCCAACCGGAACCCAAAATCCAAATAGTCTCTGGCTGGCGATCGCGCAGATATTGGACGACAGCTTGACGGTTAATTAAAGCAGCGGCCAGGACCGCTGGAGCCGATTGTACTCGCTGGAGCGCTCTAGTGCCATTAGTGGTAGTAATAAACAACCGGCGTCCTGCCACTCGTTCGGGAGTGCAATCCAGGGGTGAATTGCCCATATCGCAGCCCTCCACTTGGGACCCTCCCCTTTCCCCCGCACGCAGACGCTTGTCCGCTGGCCAAGAGGCGCTGACTTCCATCAGTTTGTTGAGATCGCTGAAAGCTTGAACTGCTTCGGCTCCAGCATTGAGGGCGGTCGCGATTGTACTGGTGGCGCGCAGGACATCCACGGCGATCGCGCAGTCTGGCATCCGTTCGGTCGGGGTAAGTTCTGGAGTGTGGTAAACAAAGACCTTCACAACTGGGGTTTTCCTGATTTTGATACTGCCAAACTCTCATTCTATAGCAATTGGGACTTAGGCATTTTGCCAGCTCTACCGCCATATATAGTGCTTTATACCCGCTTATAACTCTATATGAGTGCAAGTTTTTCTCGGCTATCCAATACCTATCCATACAAAGACAACAAGCGTCCCCCCCGTGCTACTTTGGCGAATCTTGATAAGACTCGCATAGGCGGGACGCCTGCCCTACAAAAAACCTTTTCAGGACTTACGCTTTCTCGTCAGACTGAGCGTCATATATAGGTTCTGGTGCGCGGTGCGGCACCCTACGAATAGTGTCATTGCGTAAGTCCTGCTTTTATGCGATCGCATCAACTGGCAAGAGGTATCGCATACATTGGAACCTCTTCAAAATTGACTAGGTTCAAATGTTCTGGATTGCTTAGCAATTCTTTCGCTAACAAGAAACCGGCGATCGACCAGGTTTGATATTTCCGAGCCTCCTTACCGATTAAGCGCCCATTCTTGCCGTCATAATATTCTGGCCAGTCATCGTTCGGCAAACGGGAGGCAGCAAGTTTAAGAGCTTCACGCGCCATTTCTTCTTTCCCAGTCTTTATAGCTGCCGCAGCTAGCAACCAAATTAAAACCGGCCAATTGCCGCCATTATGATAAGACCAAGGGCGATTTTTCGGATCGCTCCCGGTCAACAGCTTCCAGTCTCGGTCTTTCAGAGCCGGGAAACAGATTTTCATCGGCATTTTGCCAATCAAATCGTCCCATCGCTGTTCTATCGTATGCATAATTGCTTGGGACTGGCTTGCGGTCGTCAGACCAGAAAGAATAGCCATTAAATTACCCAAGCTAAAAAAGCGGCAATCCAACCTTGAAGGACCGATATTTCCCGCTAAATAGCCCCCGCCTTCGGGCAGCCAGCGGCTTAACTCGTCGTAGGGAATCGAGTCTGGATAGATATTAAACTCATTGGTAGCTAGTTCTCCATACTCTTCGCCCTTGTATTGATATATGGCATTAAGAGACTTGAGATCCAGCCAATAATGGTGGCGAATATGGTCGGCCAGAGGGTGCAAGCGATTGGCGATCGCTTGTTTAATATCTGCATTTTCTTGACTGTCCAGCAACAGTTCGCTAGCTGTCAGCAAAGCAGCATAAAATAGAGCTTGTATTTCCAAAGGACGGCCATCTATGTCCAGACGCCGGTCTATCATACAAGCCGCGTCGGGAACCAAGAGGGTGGGATACATATCAAACCGAGCCACCAAGCACAGGGACATAATCAGCTTGATACCTTTTTGGAAATCCGCACTATGAGCTAGAGATAAATCTCCAGTAGCCCTGATATAAGCCCGCAGCACGAAAAGCCACCACAGGCAGGAATCTACGGGAGTGACTCGCCCAATAGCGCGCTCGCCAAAATCAGCCTTTAAATATTCCTCGCCCCCGTCATGCATGACTTTAAAGCTAGCGGGCATCAGGCCGCGACCGGGTTCCAGGAAATCAAGCTGCCTTTGTTTGATCTGAAGCTCTAAGGTATGTACCAAAAAATTGCGGACAATCTCTGCATCGCCCTTGATGAGGAAGACCAGGGCAGAAGAGACAAAATCGCGGATAAAGCACTGGTCGTAATTGAGGGACTCGACGCTGGGGTCGCAAGCAGCTAGGTTGCCAACCGGGCGACCCTTGTAATGTATAGTCGAGTTTTGCAATGCTTGCCATGCTTGGGCGTATGGCATTGTTTCGTATTCGCTGTTTTCGTATGTCATTGACAGTGTAGGTATGAGAACTTATTGCCCAAGGGTTTCAACCCCCATTGGCTATCTAAACAAAGTCAAAAGCGATCTGGGTTTTTGCTCGCTTTGGTAAGCCGAGCCAACCATTTATTGCATATCTTGTCGATCGCTCGCAACTAGCCGAGGTTCCAGTAGCGGAAATCGGAGCCGAAGAGCATCTGCGACTTTCTTTATATAAGTTAAATGTGGAACCGCTCAGAGCTGAGGCATTGTATCTAAGCCGTTCTCCTGCACGTCCTGATAACTAAGGATTATAGCTTTCTTCAGTTAGATGCAGCAACCTCTAGCTAAAGGCGATCGAGAGCATCTTCCTTTTTACAGCCACCCCTAGTTTTTCTTACCTAAGCCAATCGACTTCATTTAGCTTGCCATACAAAATAGTTATTTCAACCTATGGCCGTAGCAATAGTACCAATATCGACCGCAACCAATAGCAGAGTAAATACTAACAAAATAAAGTACATCCAGGGTTGGGCTAAAGGACGCACGTCTGTAGTATCGATACCGGTCTTTGCTTCTACCAATCTTGTCAGCTTAGCAAACCCAGCCACCCGCATCGGCAATAGATATCCTTGCCCCGACTTGCTCAGAAAGTAATAAACCAATCCCCCCTGGCCCGTCGTGCGAGGTTTGAGGGCTTGTACCTCGTCCCAAGCTAGAGACCAACCAGAGCGAAAAAAACGGGGAACCCACTTGGGATAAGTGACTTGGATACCGCGATCGTCTAAAATAACTCGTTCGCTCAGTGCCCCATAAAGCGCCACTGCTCCCAATCCCATACCCAGCCACAACAGACCTGGGGGCACCGGCGCTTCGGTAACTCCCGAGAGGAACGGCAACGGCCCCGTTAGAGCTGCATACAGACTTAGAAGTGTTATCCGAATTAAAGGAGATAGAGGAAATATGACTGGGAGACTGTTAGAGGTATCGACTTTTGCTTCTGGTCTTAGTTGAGAGTCTATAGGATTCATTGTTATTGTTGGTCAGCGTTCGGCGTTCGGTGGATCTTTGGTGGTCTTAGCACCCTACAGAAGGGCGAGCGCTTTTGGCAGCGGTCAGCAATAAACGATCGGGCTCTGGACTCTGGGCTCTGGACTCTGGGTTGTGGACTCTGGGTTGTGGACTCTGGGTTGAGTTCTGGAATTTGGGTCGTAGGCTCTAGGTTCTAGATTTTGGATTCTGGACTTTCTGGCTTCCGAAGCCGGGCGCGAGGAAAATAGCATCTAGTTTCCCTACACCCTACACCCTTCACCCCACACCCTAGATGTGGGGTGATTCCCCATGCCTATACTGGCCCTACAATAGACATCCTATCTTTGGGCTTTCTTACTTGACCATTGTTATACCAAATCTTGTTAACTACCCCAAATCAAAAAAAAAAGAATTTAAGCTTTCCGCAGGAGGCTCGGAAGCCTTCCCAAAAAAAGCTCCAGGCAGGTTCCCACCCTTCCTGCGAAATATTAATTCTTTAGGTAATTATACTTTAAAATTTATTTCTGCTACAGATAGAATCAAATAAAACCCTATTTTTTCGTAAACGAGCATCCCAAACTCTTGTTTATAAAAGAGTCGAGCGAGTTTTTCTTTATTTTTTTAGGTGGGTTGCAAGAGTCCAAATTTGTTGCAACTAATATCAATTTGTAGGGGTAGTAGGGACAGTCCCACCGTGGCTGCCCCCCCGTGGCTGCCCCAAGCCACAGGGGGACTGCCCCTACGCTTGCCTGTCAAGTGCGATCGCGCTACTCGCAGGTTGCAGGCATACTGCGCATTCGTACAAAAAAGCCATATAGATAGTGCATACTTTAGCTTTCAACCCCGCTGACAAAACAGCTCTTGCAAGCGGCGGCGATGATAGTTCTATTAAGTTGTGGAACTTCAAAACCGGAGAACTGCTTCGCATCTTTCGCGGTCATTCTAGGTCAGTTCGCTCGGTGGCAGTCAGCGAGAATGGGAAACTGCTTGCCAGTGGCGGTCAGGACGAAACCGTTAGGGTTTGGAATCTTTCTACAGGAGCTTTAATTGGCGTTTTATCCAGCCACTTGGCACCAGTCAATTCTGTTGCTATTAGTCCAGATGGGGAAGCGATCGCTAGCGGCTCTGACGATATGACCCTCAAAATTTGGCAGCCAGGACAAATGTGATTTCCTATCAGATTTAAGGAATAAAATTAGCTCGAAGGTCAGTGCAAATATATGGCACTGACCTTCGAGCTAAAAGGGCGAAAGCCGATAATTTATTGCTATTGGATATGCTTCTTGGGTGCCGCAGAAGAAGCTGACTGCTGACCCACGAACCGCCGATAATCGCTGGCTGCTATAAGCTTAGAGCCGGCTCCCTTATAGTTTTTTTGAAACTTACGTTTTTATTATTTAAAGCCCAATTGTGAGATGTATAACTATTTTCTTCGGAGGGCTCGGACAATCTTTTGCTATCTTCGTTTTCTATGCTTTCTTCTTTATCGAGGCTCAGGCGATCGCAAGGAATACTATCCGACAGAATAGCACTGGCCATCATCCCACAATGAATCTCTAGCAAAGCTTCGGGCAGAGCTTCAAACATAAGGCGTTGCCCCGGGAAGACAACCCGCTCGAAATACCAATCCTTAATATTAGTAATCCGGGCAACCTGAATTTTGCTAGTGGCGTTGACATAGCAGCAGAGAACGTGGTTTCCGCTTTCGGTTGGAACGGGGTCGAGTATCTGAGACATAACTATAGAGGAGCTACCGAGCAATTTTTTTATCCTATAAAATCATTCTTACACAGAGCGATCGCCCCTTGTTGTAATGAAGAATACCATCCGGCATTTTTTTGGAAAAAATAATTTTGCCTCGTACCCCCGGGAGCCCATAGTTAAGCATTTCTAATACTAAAGTTTAGTTCTCCTTATCATTATTATTTTGGGAATGGGGAATTGGGAATGGGGAATTGGGACCGCCATATCCCTAAGTTTTGAGTTTTGAGTTTTAAGTTTTAAATTAAAGACTTTTAACTTAAAACTCGGCCCTCAAGCATCCATATTCCAAAGGTCCCATATTTTCTATGTACCATTTCCTGAAAGTTCCTAAGTTTTGAGTATAAATTATGACTTTTAACTCAAAACTCAAAACTCAAAATTTGGTCCCCTTGTCCCCACCCCCTTGCTTCCCCTCTCTGCAAATGCTACGGTTAAGTTATATGAAAAAATATTCATAAATCTTAACACACCTCAAGGTCATGGAAAATCGCATTCTTTACGTCCGCCTCCCCTGCAATCCCATCTTCCCGATCGGGGTGGTATATCTCGCCGATAGCGTCCAAAAGTTATTCCCAGACGTAGAACAGCGCATTTTTGACCTGGGGACAGTACCCCCCCTGGACTTTGGCAGCGCTCTCGATACCTGCGTGGATGAATTTCAGCCGACCCTGCTGGTATTTTCTTGGCGAGATATTCAAATCTACGCTCCAGTGGGAGGACGAGGAGGCAATCCCCTGCAACGTGCTTTCGAGTTCTATTACGCCAAAAATCCCTTAACTAAATTGCGGGGAGCCCTAGGTGGATTGGGGGTTACAACCTCTTACTACACAGAACTCTGGCGCAACATTGGTCTAATCAAACGGGGTTTCAAGCGAGCCCGCAAGTACAACCCAGAGGCTCGGGCAGTAGTCGGAGGCGGTGCAGTTAGCGTATTTTACGAGCAGTTGGGCAGCAGCTTGCCAAAAGGGACAATCGTTTCCATCGGCGAAGGGGAAGTTTTGTTGGCAAAACTGCTGCGGGGCGAGGATTTTAGCGACGAGCGCTGCTATGTGGCCGGAGAAACCAAACCGCGCCAGGGCACTATTCACGAAAAACCGACGCCCATAGAGAAAACCGCCTGCAACTACAACTATATAGAAAGCATCTGGCCGGAATTTCCCTATTATTTCCAAGAACAAGACTTCTATATTGGCGTGCAAACCAAGCGGGGCTGTCCCCACAACTGCTGCTACTGCATCTATACGGTTATTGAAGGCAAGCAGGTACGGGTGAATCCAGCGGACGAAGTGGTTGCGGAAATGCGCCAGCTCTACGACCGAGGCATTCGCAACTTCTGGTTTACCGACGCTCAGTTTATCCCGGCTCGGAAGTTTATCGACGATGCAGTAGAGCTATTGGAGAAAATCCTTGCTGCTGGTATGGAAGATATCCACTGGGCTGCTTACATTCGCGCCGACAATCTGACACCTCAGTTGTGCGATTTGATGGTCAAAACTGGGATGAATTATTTTGAAATCGGTATTACCAGCGGTTCCCAAGAGCTGGTGCGCAAAATGCGGATGGGCTACAACCTGCGGGTGGTTTTGCAAAACTGTCGCGACTTGAAGGCCGCAGGCTTTAACGATTTGGTTTCGGTGAACTATTCGTTTAACGTGATTGACGAAACCTACGAGACTATTCGCCAGACTATTGCCTATCACCGGGAACTAGAAAGCATATTTGGCGCAGATTTGGTAGAGCCTGCTATTTTCTTTATCGGCTTGCAACCCCATACTCACTTAGAAGAGTACGCCTTTAAGAATGATATTCTCAAGCCCGGATACGACCCGATGAGCTTGATGCCTTGGACTGCTCGGAAGTTGCTCTGGAATCCAGAACCCTTGGGGTCGTTTTTTGGGGAAGTTTGTCTGGAGGCTTGGCGTCGTAACGAAAGTGATTTTGGCCGCGAAGTGATGCGTATTTTGGAGGAGCGATTGGGGCGATCGCAGTTACAAGATGCTTTGCGATCGCCAATCTCATCTGAGAAAAAAACTCAGCGGCAGTTGGCTGCTGTGCAAAACTAGAGTGTGGGGTGTGGGGTGTCGGGTGTCGGGAAAGAGAGATGGGGAGACAAGGGGACAAGGGACAAGGGAGACAAGGGAGACCTAAACTCTAAACCCTAAACTCTAAACCCTAAACCCCAAACCCTACACTTAGGGTGTTGGGTGTAGGGTGTAGGGTGTAGGGAAACTTAATCCTATTTTCGCGATCGCTTTCGGGAGCCGGAAAGTCTTACATTTAGGTGCTTTCAGGTTTCAAGCGGCAACGATCCCCGGATGTCACCAATTGGCGTGAAAAGTTTCAGAGTCAACACCCTACCCTACACCCCAAACCCCAAACCCCAAACCCCACACCCCAAACCCCACACCCTACACCCCACACCCCACACCCCACACCCTACACCCCACACCCCAATTAGTTAGTCCTTTATCCCAGCCGCTGCTTTAGCTGCCGCCGCTTCATCTGGGTGGATATTCAGACGAGTTAGATTAATCCGACCCTTGCTATCAATTTCGCGCACCTTAATAATCACATTATCGCCGATACTCAGCTCGTCCTCTACTTTGCCCACGCGGTAGTCGGCGATTTGGGAAATATGAATCATCCCTTCCTTGCCCGGGAGAAACTCCACAAAAGCGCCAATGGGAATAATACGAGTTACGCGACCGGCATAGACATCCCCTGCAGAGAGCTTGCGGGTCATATTCTGAACTATCATTACCGCTCGCTCGGCTTTTGCGCCATCTACCGCAGAAACCGTTACCGTGCCATCATCTTCGATATCAATTTTAGCCCCGGTTTCCTCGGTAATACCCTTAATAGTCTTGCCTCCCGGACCGATAACGGTGCCGATAGAATCCGGATCTATCCTGATTGTTAGCAGGCGCGGAGCATACGGAGAGAGTTCTGAATTTGGCTCGTCAATAGTTTCCAGCATTTTGCCGAGGATATGCAGGCGCGCTTCCTTGGCTTGATGGATTGCTTTCGCAACTATGTCCATAGACAAGCCAGATATTTTCATATCCATTTGCAAGGCGGTAATCCCAGTATCGGTGCCGGCTACCTTAAAGTCCATGTCTCCCAAGAAATCTTCAATTCCCTGGATATCGGTGAGAATCCGCACTTCGTCTCCTTCTTTAATCAGACCCATCGCCGCACCAGAGACGGGTTTGGAAATTGGGACGCCAGCATTCATCAGGGCTAGGGTAGAGCCGCAGACGGAACCCATCGAAGTGGAACCGTTGGAAGATAAGATTTCCGAGACAACCCGGACGACGTAGGGGAAATCTTCTTTGGAAGGCAATACGGGTACTAGAGCGCGTTCTGCTAGAGCCCCGTGACCTATTTCTCGACGACCGGGCGATCGCAGGGGTTTGGTTTCTCCCACCGAGTAGGGAGGAAAATTGTAATGATGCAAATACCGCTTTTCATCTTCCGGATGCAAGTCATCCGCCAGATCTTGGGCATCTCCGGGAGTGCCGAGAGTTACCGTAGATAAAACTTGGGTTAATCCCCGGGTGAATAGAGCGCTGCCGTGGACTCGTTTCGGTAGCAATCCTACCCGACAAGTAATCGGCCGTACCTGTTGGAGGTTGCGACCATCTACCCGAACCTCATCAGATACGATTTGCTGGCGCATCAGCTTTTTGGTCACGCTCTTAAAAACCTTGCCGAGAAGCTTGTCATCTTCCCCAGCCGCAACCCTTACCGGTTCTTCTTCACCCAGGCCGGCAATTTCTCCTGAAATCCTTCCTTTAATCTCATCGAGAGCATTGTCTCGCCCAGTTTTATCTAGATCGAACTGAGACAATATTTTTTTAATATCATCTGTAGCCTGGGAAATTATATATTCTTCCAGAGTTGGATCGACTTCTGGTGGTGGCTCGACTACCCGTTGGATGCCCAGTTGCTCCATCAGCTCGTTCTGGATTTTAATTAGCTCCCGCGCTGCTTCATAGCCAAAATCGATCGCCTCAATGATATCCTGCTCTGGCAGTTGGTTGGCACCGGCTTCCACCATGATCACCCCATCTGGCGAACCGGCTACTACTAAATCTAGATCTCCCTGTTGTATTTCCTTATATGTGGGGTTGATTACGAAATCGTCTCCCATCAAACCGACGCGCACTGCTGCCATTGGACCGTAAAAAGGCATCTGTGCCACCAGCGTTGCCACAGAAGCGCCGGTTACTGCCAGCACGTCCGGCGGCACCTGTTCGTCCATCGACAGAGTTGTCGCTACAATCTGGATATCTTCCCTAAGCCATTGGGGAAATAAGGGTCGCATGGGACGGTCAATGAGGCGGCTTGTCAGGGTCACCTTTTCTGGCGGTCGTCCTTCTCTGCGCAAGAAACCCCCTGGAATCCGACCGGCGGCATAAAGTCTTTCTTCGTAATCTACTAATAGGGGTAGAAAATCGATCCCCTCTCTTGCCCCGGACCGAGTGGCGGTGACAAATACCGCTGTGTCTCCCGATTGAATTAAAACTGCGCCTCCAGCTTGTGGGGCCATTAAGCCTACGCTCAGTCTGATATCTCTTCCGTCAAAAGATATAGACTTCTCCATTTCTTCCATCTATTGCCCTGTCCTTCTGTTTTACTCGCTGTTCTTTATCTTCTTTGGCAATCCTAACACTGACAACCTACAGCTTGCCCCGATCGTTTTCCCATCTCTAGGGTGTGGGGTGTCGGGTGTTGGGTGTGGCTTGTGGGGTGTCGGGTGTTGGGTGTGGCTTGTGGGGTGTCGGGTGTGGGGTGTCGGGTGTGGGTTGTGGGTGTGGGGTGTGGCTTGTGGGGTGTGGGGTGTGGGGTGTGGCTTGTGGCTTGTGGGTTGTGGGGTGTGGGGTGTGGGGTGTGGGTTGTGGGGTGTGGGTTGTGGGTTGTGGCTTGTGGGGTGTGGGGTGTGGGGTGTGGGGTGTCGGGTGTGGCTTGTGGGGTGTGGAAAATTTTTACTTCTAGTTCTTCCCAAACCTCTCAAACCCAGGACTTACGCATTCCCTCTATACCTGGTAGGGGCGATTTCGCGCGAAATCGCCCCTACATTTGGGGTTGGATTTCAAAATCTGCGTAAGTCCTAAAACCTCTCAAACCTCTAAAACCTCTAAAACCTCTCAAACCTCCCCCGATTTTATTGGCCCCAGATTATCCCTGTCTCCCACCCCCTACACCCTATACCCTACACCCCACAAGCCACACCCCACACACCCCACACCCCACACCCCACACCCTAGAGATGCCCAATGCCCTATAATGGTCTAGGTTTGAGGATTTTTAGGCGGCATGGCGATTTTACACGGGAGTTGGATTCTTCAAGAACGGGATAGTTATCTATTGATATGGGGAGAAACTTGGCGACGAGTTACGCCAGAGGAAGAATCCCCGATCGCAAGAGTAGTGGCGGCGCACCCGTTGGCAATGACCCAGAAGGAATTGATGGATTTCCTCAAATCCCTCTATCCTTCGCGCCTGAACTGGGAGCTGCCTCCAGGGATAACGGCCAAAAAAACAAAAAGCAAAAAAGCCAAAATAGTTGACGGGGTCGGATGGCATTCCCTGGCGATCGCCCTGCCAAGCCTTATGGCCGAGAGCGGCAACCCGATTCCCCTACATTCCGCCGACTCGGCCAAAGACGAAAATATTGCGCTCTATCCCTGGCAAGTGGAGGGCATCCGCTTAGAGTTTGTCAAAGGTCTGGAATTCTTGCGAGTTCTGCCCCTAGCTCTGGCCAACGCAGAAGATAGTTGGCTCGGGGCCGATTTGCGCTTTTGGTCTCATATCGCTCGCTGGAGTTTGGATTTGCTCGCTCGCAGCAAATTTCTGCCCGGAGTCGAGCGGCGTTCCGACGGGAATATGGTGGGTATTTGGCAACCTTTGCTCGATAGCGCCACAGACCAAGATCGCTTTGGCCGCTTTAGCAGGGAAATTCCTCTGGTCTGCCGGACTTATAAGGAGTTGGAAAAAGAAACTGAGGAAACTGGCGAGGTTTTTGTCGCTTTGGATATACCGCCAGACCCAGAAGATTTAATCAGAGAATTTTTGGCCAAGGCAATAGAGGCAAAAATGCGTCCCCTAGTTCGGACTGAGGCAGTCAGAAATATGCCCTCTCCGATAAGGGAGTGGTTGCACGCTTTGGCAGACCGACCTTTAGGGGCAATTCCTCCCGGGGCAGGAGAAAAGCTGGAAGTGGCTCTGAAAAATTGGATTGCTCCGGTACAGCACCACCTAGCCGGACAGCAGAATTTTCGGGCAGCGTTCGAGCTAATGCCGCCTTCTTATGGCGATCGCCGCTGGACGCTGCAATATTTTTTGCAAGCCGCTGACAATCCCCATTTTTTAATAAAAGCCAAGACTATCTGGAAAAATCCGGTAGATCGTCTAGTTCATATGGGGCGAGCGATAGAACATCCCCAAGAAACTTTATTAAGCGGTTTTGGTTTGGCTTCTCGACTGTTTCCCGCGATCGAAGCGAGCCTCGAACAAGCCCGCCCCCAATTTAGCTTCCTCGACCCCGACCAAGCTTATCAATTTCTCAAGTCTGTTGCCTGGAGCTTTGAAAATAGCGGTTTGGGAGTTATTTTACCTCCCAGCTTAACCAGAAAAGAAGGATGGGCAAGCCAATTGGGTTTGAGCATTCGCGCCGAAGCGCCGAAGCGTCGTAAGGGAGGCTTGGGACTGCGGGGCTTGCTGGACTTCCGCTGGGAATTAACTATTGGCAGTCAAACTCTCTCTAAAAAAGAGTTCGATCGCCTCGTCGCCATGAATTCCCCATTAGTCGAGGTGAATGGAGAATGGGTGGAACTGCGACCCCAGGATATCCGAGCTGCTGAAGAATTCTTCGCTTCTCGCCAAGATAGCATGGTTCTATCTCTAGAAGATGTCTTGCGTCTGGCTACCGGCAATAATGATACGATGAAAAAACTGCCGGTGGTGAGTTTCTCAGCGGAGGGGAAACTTCAAGAGCTAATCGATACTTTGATTAATAATCGTCCGTTAGAGGCGATCGCATCTCCAGAAACTTTGCAAGGAGAACTGCGACCTTACCAAAGCCGAGGTCTCAGTTGGTTGGCTTTTCTAAAAAGTTGGGACTTGGGCGCTTGCTTGGCCGACGATATGGGGCTGGGCAAAACCTTGCAGCTAATTTCTTTTCTCCTGCATTTGCAAGAACAAGACGAATTAGAAGCGCCGGTGTTAATTGTTTGTCCCACTTCGGTTTTAAGTAACTGGGAACGGGAAATTAAGCGTTTTGCTCCGAGCCTAAAAACGGTGGTGCATCACGGAGACAAACGCCCCAAAGGAAAAGAGTTTGCTAAGGCGATCGCCGACAAAAACGCAATTATCACCAGTTATGCCCTGGTCTATCGGGATATCCAAACTCTGCAAGCAATAGAGTGGGACGGAATTGTTTTGGATGAAGCGCAAAATATTAAGAATCCCCAGGCCAAGCAATCCCAAGCAGCCCGCAAGCTACAAGCTTCCTTTCGCGTCGCCTTGACCGGGACGCCGGTAGAGAATCGGCTGCAAGAGTTGTGGTCGATTATGGATTTTCTCAATCCCGGCTATTTGGGCAGCCAGCAAGGTTTTCAGCGCCAGTTTGCAACTCGGATTGAGAAATACGGCGACCCGGAAGCTTTGCAGAATCTGCGCGGCTTGGTTCGTCCCTTTATTCTGCGCCGGCTCAAAAGCGATAAGGATATTATCCAAGATTTGCCAGAAAAACAGGAGATGCCAGTTTTTTGCGGTCTTTCTAAAGAACAGGCACAGCTTTATCGCCAAGAAGTAGATGCCTCTCTCAATGCGATAGAGTCTTCCGAAGGCATCCAGCAGCACGGTATGATTCTGGCTTTGCTGACTAAGCTCAAGCAAGTCTGCAACCATCCGGCGCATTTTTTGGGAGAAAAAGCTCTGGCAGCAGGACGGCGTAGTGCCAAGTTGCAGCGGTTGGAGGAAATGTTGGAAGAGCTGCTCGCTGAGGGCGATCGCGCTTTAATATTTACTCAATTCGCCGAATGGGGGAAATTGCTCAAACCCTATTTAGAGAAAAAGTTTGGGCGAGAAATGTTGTTTTTCTATGGCGGCACGCGCAAGAAACAACGAGAAGAAATCATCGATCGCTTTCAAAACGACCCCCAAGGCCCGCCGATTATGATTCTCTCTATTAAAGCTGGCGGCGTCGGCCTCAATCTCACCCGCGCCAATCACGTTTTTCACTACGATCGCTGGTGGAATCCAGCAGTCGAGAACCAAGCCACAGACCGCGTTTTTCGGATCGGTCAAACTCAAAACGTCCAAGTGCATAAGTTTGTCTGCACCGGGACTCTGGAAGAGAAAATTCACGATTTAATCGAAAGTAAAAAAGCCCTGGCCGAACAAGCTATAGGTGCTGGAGAAAATTGGCTGGCCGATTTAGATACCGACCAGTTGCGAAACTTGCTCGTACTCGATCGCAATGCGATAATAGATGAAGAAGGAGAATAAACTTTTAGCTCTCAGCTCTCAGCTCTGAGTCCTGATACTGTTAAATATGGCAAGAAAGCGTAATATCAAGTCTAGTTAAATACCCACAAAAAAATTTGTAATTTCCCGTAGGACGGGCTTCCGAAAAGTCCGCCTGGGCTCTTTGGGACAGCGGGACGCCCGTCCTACGGAGATCTTGACTTTTTTTGGGGCATTCAAACCGACATGATATAAGTCCTATTGATGAGAGCTGATAGCTGATAGCCGATCGCTTTTTTGCCCCATGCCGGTTTGTGCGCAAGCCAGTTGCAACGGAAGCGCCGCACCTAGTGGATTCTCAGAAGCGGAGACGATCGCGCGATCGCGCCATTACGCGAATGGTTTAGAATTGCTATATAAATTATTGTTTTAAGCTCAAGGCTCGGGGTCGATCCCTTGTTTGTATCCGGGGTGGGCAATACCTTATATCTATTGCTAGTAGTCTGTTAAATTTTAAGATTTAAGCATTTTTTTACAATGCCCGATGCCCAATGCCCGATGCCCAATGCCCGATGCCCAATGCCCGATGCCCAATGCCCGATGCCCAATACCCGATGCCCAATTCTTTCTTGACATCCGACTAGCTTTGCTGGAAGATGTGAAAAAGGAAATAAGGCGATTCTCCTGGGGAAGGGCTCAGGCGCGATCGCGCTCCCGACTTCCCAGGATATGAAGGTGCAGGAAGCAAAGGAAATCCCCTCGGCATGAGTGGCAATAAAAGAGCAAACTAAATCTAAGGCGAGCGCTATTTTCGCCTTTTATAAAAGGTAACGAAAACCGGTAAAGTTTAAACTGCTGATATGGCCAAAATTCTGGTAGTTGATGACGATCTGACCGATCTGGCTATCCTGCAACGCTTGCTGGAAAAGGAAGGACATGAAGTTGCAACGGCTGTGGATGGCAGCGAAGGACTTTTATTGGCTGGAGAGCAGTATCCCGACGCTATAATTTGCGACTGGATGATGCCCGGGATTAATGGTATAGACTTTTGCAGAAAAATAAAAGCTAACCCAGAACTAGCGCCAATCTTTTTCGTTTTGCTGACAGCTCGCCAGGAAGCCGAAGATCTGGTCGAGGGACTGGATGCGGGAGCGGATGAGTTTGTCTCTAAGCCTATTGAAGCGCAGAGGTTGTTGGCCAGAATGCGAGCTGGCCTGCGAGCCCGCAATTTAACTCAACAACTATCCCGAGCCAATCAGTATTTGGCCGCTTTGGTAGAAGTACAGGGGCGATTGCTGGCTGGGGATGGCGCTTGGAAAACTTATAAAGAATCCCTTGCTATCCTAGGGGAAGCAATGGGCGCGAGTCGGGCGTATTTGTGCGATCGCCACCCGGGCTCGGAGGGTAAAGATAAATCAAACGATAAATCAAAAGATAAATCAAACGATAAATCAAACGGCAGCATCGAGGGGATGCGTCTGCGAGCAGAATGGCACCATAGCACGGCAACCCAAGGACTTACCGTGCTTCCCTCTTCCTGGTTGGAAACTCTGGGGCGGGGAGATGCAATTCACGGCCTGCCGAGTGACTTCTCCCGGGAAGAGCGAGAACTTTTAGAGTCTTTGGGCATAGGGGCTATTTTAATTTTACCTTTAACCATAAATGGTGTTTTTTTCGGGGCGATCGCTTGCGAGAAGCATATGGAAGCTAGCCTCTGGAATTGGTCGGAGCTGGAATTTATAAGCGCCGTAACTCCTGCTTTTTCCCTGCATCTAGAGCGAACTGCAGCGGAGGAAGAAAAGACGCAATTAATAGCATCTCTCCAAGAAAGCGAGGCTCGCTATCGTGCCATTGTCGAAGACCAAACGGAACTGATTTGCCGCTTTGCCCCGGACGGAACTATAACTTTTGCCAACAATGCTTACTGTCGCTATTTTGCGAAGACCCAAGCGCAGATAGTCGAAGGCTGTCTAGTACCGGGAATTCCCGACTTAGAGCGAGATATCGATCGCTATCCAGTAGTGACTCGGGAGCGGAGCATCGTTCTGGCCAATGGAGAAACTCGCATTCATCAATGGACCGATCGCGCTATCTTCGATCCTCGGGGACAACTGCTGGGCTTCCAAGCAGTCGGACAGGATATCACCGATCGCAAGCAAGCCGAAGAAGACCAGCTCAAGGCTTTAAAGAAAGAAAAAGAACTATCGGAATTGAGAACTCGCTTGGTTGCGATGGTATCTCACGAATTCCGCACTCCCCTTACTACTATCCTATCGGCGGCAGACTTGCTGGAATATTATCTCGGGAAATGGCCTATCGACAAACAACTCCAGTATATCCAGCGCATCCAGGTAGCCTCGGTAAATATGAACGAGCTATTAGAGGATGTCTTGTTCGTCGGTCGCAGCGATGCCAATAAAATCCCTTTTAACCCGAAAGAGATAGACCTTTACCAGTTCTGCCGCCAACTGGTGCAAGAGTTTCAAGAAACCACCAAAGGTCAGAACCCCATCCACTTCGGAGAGCATTTCGGAACTGGGGAAGCTTGCCAAGGAGGAGCCCATCCCCCCGTTGCTTGCATGGACGAGAAGCTGCTGCGGAAAATTTTAGGCAATTTGCTTTCTAACGCTATCAAGTATTCTCCTAAAAATGGAGAAATTCATTTTCACCTGACCTGGGGCGATAAGAAGGTAGTTTTTCAAATTCAAGATAGCGGCATTGGCATACCCAAAGATGAGTTGCCTCATTTGTTTGAATCCTTCCATCGCTCTAAAAATGTCGGCACTATCCCCGGCTCGGGATTGGGATTGGCAATTGTCAAACGCAGCGTCCAGCTTCATGGCGGCCAGATTTCCGTGCAAACTGAAGTCGGCAAAGGCACTATGTTTACTGTCACCCTTCCTTTAAAGTAACTATGACAAAGATAGCCCCATTCTACTGGGTCTAAAGGCTCAAAAGGATGCGCAATCGCTCTTCCACCATCATCATAGTTGTGGTAGAAACTGCGCCCCACCGTTGCACAAAGCGCTCGGTACTGATAGAGCGTATATCCTCGCATTTGATGAAACTCTTTTCTCTGAGGCCGCCTTCTGAAGGATTAACCTCAACGTGAAAGGGAATTCCTTTGTCCTTAGTTGTAACAGGCAGCACAACCGCCAATTCTGACGGCCCGCTATTGAATAAATCTACGGAGACGACTAAGCAAGGGCGCTTGCCCCCCTGTTCGTGGCCTCGGGCCGGGTTCAAATCAACCAGCCATATATCGCCGCGCAATGGTTTCAGCAATGTCATTCCAACCCATCCCCCAAAGTGACGTCCCAAGCCGATCGCTCTGCCATTTCAGCTTGCCACGCTTCCGGGTCATTGCGCAAAGCCGCGAAAGCTTGGTTAGCTTCTTCCAGAAACAATTGCCGTTGGTAATTTTCAATAGCTTTTTCAAGGATAATTTGGATAGACTCTCCCGATTTAGCTGCTAGCTCCTGGAGGGTCTGGTGACACTTGCTACCGATCTTGACTGTAACACTTTGCATTGTATTGCCTTTTTGGACGCAGGTCGTCATACCTATATAATAGCTCCTCCCGTGGGAAGGAGTGGGAGAGAGTGGGAGAGAGTGGGAGAGAGTGGGAGAGAGTGGGAAGGAGTGGGAGAGAGTGGGAAGGAGTGGGAAGGAGTGGGAGAGGGTGGGAAGGAGTGGGAGAGAGTGGGAAGGAGTGGGAAGGAGTGGGAAGGAGTGGGAAGGAGTGGGAGAGAGTGGGAAGGTATATATAAATAGGACGCATCTACACTACGAGTAGGGGCAACCACGGGGGGATTGCCCCTACAAACATCAGATATGGATATTTTGCGTAAGTCCTAATAAACAAAGTCCTCCCATCTCTCCCCATCTCTCCCCATCCCTCCCCATCCCTCCCCATCCCTCCCCATCCCTCCCCCTCCCCCCCCATCCCCCCCCCCCCCCCCCCCTCCCCCCCCCCCCCCCCCCCTCCCTCCCCCCCCCCCCCCCCCCCCCCCCCCCCCCCCCCCACCCCACCCATACCGACCCACA
>JAAHFN010000073.1 GCA_010672965.1 Oscillatoria sp. SIO1A7 | reverse complement strand
TCGAAACCCAACAAAACTGTCGCTATTGTTGGGTTTCGTTCCCGGGCCGCTCCCTACTACTTACTTTTTATGCTTTTAAAGTCACATTTGGAGATGCGATCGCCTTTTGTCACTGGGAGGTATTCAGTTAAAAGCTAAAATGGTATAGAATCGCGCTAATATTTCTCAGAGGTTATTTAAAATTTGTCCCCAACCTGTAATGCTATACATTATTTGCCTCTTTTATGACCTTAAAAAGATCTGGTTTTGGGCTAGCGATTACCTCCTCTGGTAAGTGTTTATGGTGTGGAAAACTGGGTAAATCAGGAAAATGGGGCGTACTGTCATATCGAAATATTAAGCTATTTTTTCGTCTTGACAATGATAGCGATAATCCAGCCATGTCAACCCATTCATCTCTACCACTATTGCCTCATTTATTTCCAATAAATGTCCTTTTTTAAAACGAACTCTTATTCGCAAATTTACCCTTCTTGGCGTCAAAATCTCTTCTTCATAACGCTCTATATAAACGTCATTCAAAGTGACAATTGCCTTCTCTATTCGGTCTAGATAGTCTGCTAAAAGCTTAGGCAACATTTTCTAACTTCTTCTCGATCTCCCGACGCAATCCTAAAAAGTGGCGATAATCATTTGCCCATTCTATGAAAATCACATCATCGGGCAGTTCTCCTTTGCTATAGCGTTCAAAAAAAACCTTAGAATTTATATTGTGCTGATGTTCATACAAACTCAGACGCTTTGCTACAGCAAGCAAAGCATCTAGCGCCGATGTATATTGGACTTGTTGTTTTTGCATTTTTGTTTCCAGTTTTTAAGTGTCCCTATCAATCCAATTAAACATTCAACATAAAATGTTTCTCTTTGCCAGAGGCGAGTCAATGTTTAAAATATTATATTAGGCAGGTTTTGCTGTTTTTGTCAAGCACCCACTTTTACAAAAATTAACTATCGGCTATCGGTCGCTAACAGCTAACTATCTTGCGGTGTTTTAAGTTTTGAGCCTTAAGTATTTTTGCAAACTCAAAACTTAAAACTCTCAAGCTAATAACTCAAAACTCTGATTTCTTCAAACCGAAATCCGACCGCGCCGAAACTCCTTTTTCTCGGATTGTTCTTGGAGAAGATTTTGCTTCCAACAATACCAATAAGCATAACCTACCAACCCAGTTCCCCCTTCTTCTTGCTCTGGAAAAAAATGCTGCTGCTGTTCTACGATAGGATGCTGCTGCTGTTCTACGATCGGTATCTCCGTCTGCTCCCAAGTGCCTCCGTGAATTGTTCCTTCATTTTCATTAGCAGTGCGATCGCCTGCTATATTGCCGCTTCCCTCATTTAAAAGCCAATAGCCAACCAGTCCTTGTTCGTCTCCCTTGAGTCGCCGACTCATATCGTTTTTAATATCCTCTTGGGAACGGCTTTGGTTCCAAACCCGAATATCCGCTATCTGACCTTTAAAATAACTGTTACTTTTACCATCTAAGTTGCGAGCTACATACAGTGGTGTTTCATCTAGAACTATATTTCCTCCTGTAGCTCCTTCTGCTTTTAGCTCGCCATTGATATAAGTCTTAGCATTTTCGCCATTATTTGTAATAGCCACATGACTCCATTTATCCCATTCTATAGAGTTTTCGGGAGTCCTAGGTATTCTGGCATCATTGTTATTATTTATATTAAATCTGTGGTGGATAGTTCCATTCTTCCTTAACAAAATATTAAAATTACTATCCACGATTCCGGCCCAAGTTTCATTCGGTTCACCGTTGGGCTTTATCCATACTTCCACCGTATAATTCGTTATGTCCCAGCTAGAACCATCGGTAACAGAAATGTAATCGCTGCTTCCATTAAATGTCAGCACTGATTTTAAATCACTCATGGGAATCTTTCCTAAACTAAGATGACTAAACCTGAATTGGGGGATGCAGCACAATGATGCAGTAAGCCGCCAGCTATCAGCGGTCAGCCCAGAAGCTCCGCAGTGTAAATATAGGTTGGGTTTCGTTGATGGCCGACCCAACCTACAATTTTCAGGCAGACTGTTGACTATTCCAAGGAATGCTTAAGTTTTTTTTAACCATAGAAGCTTCTGTTTCCTGCGGACATCTTGAGAGAACCATAGCTGGGATATTGAAATGCAGCCGGATCGTTATAGTTTGCTCCGTGCATTAAGTCCAGACGGAGGCGGAATAAATCTTCCGCTCGTCCATTAACCAAATCGACGCATTCATAAGGTTGAATGAAGTGGGGACGTTTAACGGGAGGAGACAGTTTGGGTAATCTCATGGTTAATTCGTAATTGGGCATGTTCGCATTGGGCATTGGGCAACCTCCCCCTCTTGGGAGGGGGGGTGGGTGGCATTGGGCATTAGAGTTTTGATGTTTGAGGTTTGAGGTTTTCACTTAAAGTTTAAACCTTAAAATTAAAAATTTTTCTCTACACCCTACACCCTACACCCCACACCCTTTAATACGGGGAAGACCAGGAACGAACTTCGCCCAAGGTTACGGGAATAAAGTCGCTAACATCGATGGTAAACCGGAAGACTCTCTTGGCTCGACGGTTGTTTTCTGGATCGAAGAATTTTAACTGTACGTCCCAGCAATCGCTATCCATGCGGCAGAAGGGGCTCTTCTGAACGTTAATGCTATCGAGTTCCATGCCCGCTCCCACTGCTGCGGAGAAAGTTTGGGCGACTTGGAAAGCATTGGTGGCCGCAAAGTTGAGCGCCCGATCTTGGGAAGTTTGTCCCAAATTCCGCAAATCGTAGTAAACGCGATTCAGGAAACTGCTCAAAGAACGGCGCATTTCTTGTTCTTGGGCATCTTCAAGCTCGGCTCCCACTGCTTCCAGGGCTGCACTTATCAGGGTATTGATCCTCCAGCCGTACATTCCGCGAGGACTTTGCGGTTCTATTACCGGAACCACCTGACCCGAGAATAAGCGCACCGTGCGCCCGGTGATGCGTCCGGGAATGCTGACGCGCTCGATATAATCTTCGCTGTTTTCCGCTTCCACTTGTCCGGCCAGGAATTCTTGCAAGACGGCATAGACATCTCGGGCAAAAGAACCCATAGGTTCGATAGCATAAATAGGAGTCAGTTCCAGATTCAGCGTCCAGATTAAGGACTTAGCTTCTGAAGGATTGTTCGCCAAGTAATCCGCCATTTGACGGCCATCGTAGGGGTTGGACGGAACCTGAGTCCCGTCAAACTCTACGGCGGGCATCATTTGTTTGAAAGAGTCGCGCCTCGCCTCAGTACCGAAATCGTAGCCGAGGATTCCTATGGTATATACCATGCCATCGCCAGATTCGGCTTGGCTGGGGGTGACGGCGTTGCTGGGGATTAGATTCAGATTGGGCACGATCGCTCCTTGAGAACTAACGGGGTTTACAGGGGTGGGCTTGGCAGGAACCTCCGCAGCAGCAACATAAGTTGCCGTTTCCGAAGCCGCCACACCGGAGGCAACTGGCACCCCGGAGGCAACTGGTACTCCTGGGGGAACTGGCACGGAGGCAACTGGCACAGAGGCAACTGGTACTCCTGGGGGAACTGGCACCCCTGGGGTAAAGAGTTCCGGCCTTTCTATTTCGAGCTGGGGCGTAACTTTCACTTTGGGGGGTTCGGTTTCGGGACTGCCGCCGCAGCTACAGTCCGAGGCATCCACCATTCCAGTTTCTGCCGTCCCAGTTTCTAGAGATTCTGCTACAGATTCAGACATTGTTTTTCCTGTTAAATGTTCGATAGCACCTGGAATGTTCAACTTTCCTGCCAAACATTTCCGGCTGCGATCGGTATCGGCAAATTCGCAGGGAAGGGCAGTCGCCAGCAACGCTTCCCGCACTGCTTGGGGATTGGGATTTTCTCCCCGTTGGATTTGCAAGCTGAGTAACAGAGCCACAACACCAGTAACGATCGGGGCGGCAAAGCTGGTTCCAGTCATTTGCATGGTGCCGCCTCCCGGCTTCGCCCCATGCAAGTTTTCGCCCAGAGCCAGAATACCTTGGCTTTGGTATTGTTCTCCCCAGTTGCTGAAGTCCAGGGGTTTGCCCTTGGCATCCATCGCACCTACCGCCAGAACTGCTGGCAAGGCTGCAGGGATATGCAAGCAGTCGCAACCATCGTTACCGGCAGCCGCCACGATTAAAATATTGCGATCGCGGCACATAGTAACGGCGCGTAAGAGCCAGTCTTCCGCTTCGCCCAAATCGGTGAGAGAACCGCCGCTGATATTAATGACATTAGCGCCGCTTTCGGCAGCCCTTTCGATAGCCCGAGCAAGATCCAATTGGGAGAGCGATCGCCTATTGTCGGCAAAGACCGGAGCAACCAGACCCCGACAGCTAGAGGCGATGCCCTCGACGGGACTGTTTGGTTGCCCGAAAATGATACTGGCGATGTGGGTGCCGTGGGCAGACATCCGCCCGGTAGCGCTGGCTTTTCCCTGCACCATAGTTGGCAGCCGCTTCAGTTCGGCTCTCTGAAAGCAGGAATGGTCCGTGTCAACGAGACCGTCGAGGACGGCAACGGAGACATCCAAAGTTCCCCTGGTGCGTTGCCACAGATCGTAGAGTCCGGGAATGGCAGCTAGTTCCGACATGAGTCGTTCTGGCAATAAGGCACAAGTATCGTATATAAGTTAAACTATTTTTAATTCTTGCTACTTTTAGGTAAAAATGATTAGTTTTAGTATAAGGGCGATCGCATTACGAGCCTATCACTCGCTTCGACCCACATTTTAAATTACAGCTTTAAATTATTACACCTATTTGAGGCTATAGAGTCTTCAATCATTTGCGATATGAGACTTTCCCATAAGTTACTGGCTTTTTTTGCTCCTGTTTCTTGCGTCTATTAGGTAACATAACTTCTGGGATAGAAACTCTTTCCCTACACCCTACACCCTACACCCTACACCCTACACCCTACACCCTACACCCTAGGTCAGTTTCGCAAATACAAGGAGTATTTCCCCTCCCCAAAACATCGGAGAGGGTTAAATGCTAAATTTATACTAAGTTCTACCAATGAATTGCGAAGGAGCCAGCGCCTCGAACCTACCGAGAAACCATGTACCGCGAGCATCTTTGCCAATAGACAAACCTAATTATTGATAACGCCGCCATCTGGCGGCTGTTCCTGGTTCCCTTACCGCCCAAGAACCATTAAACTCTATATTTATGCTCTGGATACTCCCCATTTGCCTTTTTAAACTTCAGTTCCCGGTTAGGTTCGCCAAGGCCAAGCTAGCGCCCTCAGAGTCAGTAACAAACCCGATCTATAAACGAGGTTTTTACCCTATCGATTCTTGGTAGTAACAAATTATACATTTTACTCTGCGTCGTCACCCGCAAATGGCACAGCTCCTCTCCACCAAATGTTTGGAACTATCGCGTTACCATCCGCTCCATTATTGCCTGCTTTTTCGCGCTTCACGGGAGCGGCGTTGCGAGGAGTCAATGTCTTGGTTTTCATTTTTTTCTCCGTAACAGATATAATTTGCTTCCAACCTAGCCGACCTATTTAATTCTGTCAAGGTTTTTTTAGTAAAGTTTTTTTACGTTATATAAAGAGTGAGCTATCACTCGCACGCTACCTTATATAGCAATACGGATGTTTGGTTAGGGAAACTATAGTAGGGGAGAACGGCCGTATGCCCTCTTTGGGCAGGCGAGCCTTTCATGTCGCGACAGCGAAACGCCCCTACTACCCTGCAACCCCGAATGCAAATCCCCACAGTCAGCCGGTCGATGCATATTCAACCTCTTGGGGCGATTTCGCGAAATCGCCCCTACAAACCCTGCAACCCCGAATGCAAATCCCCACAGTCAGCCGGTCGATGCCAGGGATTTCCAGCAGAAGAGGAGGCAGGACGCGCTACTAATTCTACAGAGCCATCGGAACTAACCACCCACCCTGTTGCTTCGACAATCTGAGGTTGGGGCTTGGGTTTGTGGGATTGACTTTCTGTTGGAATGCCATTGGGAGTGACGGCGCGCATATCCCGCCAAATCGGCGGCCTTCTTAAGGTATCTAAGGGGTTGTCGGGAATGCCGCCCCGCCCGATAATATAAAATTCATTGCCTTCATCTGCAGCACAACCAGAAAGAACCTTCTTATTTGGGTCGCTCGGGGAAGCGGCCAACTCCAACAATCCCGAAGTGGGATCGGTATCGGGAGTATTGATTTCCACTTCGCCGCTAAACTCAGCACCAAGATTGGAAGTGGCGGTAATGTCGCTTTCGGGGGTGAGTTGTTGGCGAAACTGAATTCCGAAAATACCCCTCGCCGTGAGGCTCACTCGTCCGCCAAAACCAGTTTCGGCATTGGCGGTAATATCGCTATTGCCCAAGGCAGCCAGCACGTCGGTATTTATAGTAATGTTGCCGCCATCGGTACTGCCCGCATCCGTAGCAATTCTTGCCTCGCGACGCAAGGTGAGGGTATTGGCGGTCAAGGCAACGCTACCGCCAGTCCCGGAAACAGTGGAAGCGGCTATTTCCCCTCCATCTTCCAGGTTGAGATTATCGGCAACAACGCTCAAGCTACCCGCATCCCCGGAACCAGAGTTGCTGACCAGTAGTTGCGCTCCATTGCTAACCGTAACATCATCCACTGTTAGAGCTACGCTCCCTGCGGAGCCGCTGGCGCTTCCATCAGAAGTTATCGCAGTCATTTCTACTCCTTGGGCCGAGGAGCCGATCGCTTCAAGGGAATTAGCCTGAATCGTTATCGTTCCTGCTTCGCCTTCTGCGTCGGTCGCCGAAGATATAACCGCTCCGCTTATGCTCAGGCGCTCGGTCGCAATGACAATATTGCCTGCATTGCCAGCACCAAAAGCTGTAGAGATCAGACCATTAGTCAACACAGCTCCGGCTTGGTTTTCAGATGCTAAAGGCGGACCGGGGTTTAAGACGACGGATTCGGAGGCTCGGATATTGAGATTGCCTCCGGGTCCAGAACCGTCTACTAAAGTGGCGACTTGCCCAGTATCACCCAAGGTCAAGCGGCGGGTTTGTATATCAATAGGACCGCCCGCCCCCAAAGAAGAAGTTGAAATACTGCTGCCATTGGTAATGGAAATAGTATCTGCTGCAGATATAGTAATGCCACCAGAATCGCCTAATCCTAAACTGCCCGTAAAAATAAAAGAGCTATCTTTCAATGTCAGCGTTCCCACCTGGATGCTTGCATCTCCGGAAGCTCCGCTACTGAAAGAAATAGTTCCGTCTTGCGACGGCCCATTAGCAAGGTTACCTAAGGCCAGGGATGACAAAATCGCTTCTTTTTGAAGGGTCAGTTCCTCGGCAACAACTTCTATGCCGGTGAAGCTATTGGTCCGATCGCCCAGGTTATAGGCTATCCCTACCGAATCGTCGGTCAGGCTAATGCGGCGGCCCCGCAACTGCAAGCGACCGCCGCCATCCCCACTGGCATTGAGGGTTGCCGAACGATCGAGA
This sequence comes from Oscillatoria sp. SIO1A7, assembly GCA_010672965.1. GTDB lineage: Bacteria > Cyanobacteriota > Cyanobacteriia > Cyanobacteriales > Laspinemataceae > SIO1A7. Next base: position 26,165 of record JAAHFN010000073.1, on the reverse strand, counting down.
TTAATGTCTCCAAAAGCAGAAACGCGATCGTAGCTCAAGTCTCCCGTTGGAGCGATACCGATAGAACTTTGCGATCCGACGCTGCCCAAGCTAATTCGACCCCCTGGAGCAGACAGTTGCGCACCCTCTACGGCAATCTCGCCTGCCGCCAAAACTAAGCTTCTCTCCGGTGCAACTGTTAGGTTCGCAGGCCGGCTTAACGGGTTGATAATGCTTGTAAAAACAAGAGCTAACTCAGATTCATTATTCGCTCTCCTCGGCAACTCGAAGGTATCTTCAAATGTTCCCCGAACCTCTATAGAGCCCGGATTGGAGCCAAATTGCAAACCAATAGGCACGTTTATAGATAAGAGGGGCGGTTGCTCGGTCGTCCCTACGTTGGCTGTGAATTCCAATCCATCGCCAAATTGCAAGCTCTCGGCGGTACTGCCAAAGAACGAACCGCCCATAGCTAGTCGAGCGTTATCTCCAAAAAAAATACCGTTGGGATTAAGCAAAAATAAGCTAGCTGCTCCATTGGCGCGAATTACACCGTCAATGTTAGAAATGTTACCCCCCGTGACGCGAGTAATGATATTCTCGACGATCGCAGCATTGTCAAAAAACGCTTCCATGCCAGTGGGAACGGAAAATTCGGCAAAACTGTGAAATAAGTTGCTTCCGGCTTGGCTGCCCCCTTCTATAAGGATCGTATTTCCTTGAGGGGTAACAATACTGTTGTTAGGTAGGGTTCCATCTGGGCTAACTTGCGCTCGTACCGAGTCCGGCCGCATCAAGCCAAGCAATATTAATAAAAACCCGAGCCGCCTCGATAAGGGACCAGCCAATTTGCCTTTTTGCCCTAATGCCTCGTTCATTGTTCATTTTTAGTTAAACTTGTTTCGGTTATAGCACTGCCCCCTGGGATTTGTCATAAACAGGACTTACCAATAGGCTACCTATGGGGAGCATTTCAATTTTGTACCTTGCCGCCTGACGCCTAAAGGCGCGGCTACACAAACAAAGCCCTTAAGGGATAACCTTTACAAAATTGAAATGCTCCCTACCTATGTAGGTTTAGCACCGCGCAGGAAACGCTATATGTAGCTATAGTCTGACTAATTTCCTAAGTCCTAATTAGCTCAAGCAATAGTATAGTATAGATTCAGTCGCTGTATCGACCTTTTGCGCAACTCTAACTCTGGTATAGCTACAAGTAAGTCTATGACGGGTTGGTTTCGATAATAAGCATTCACCTTCTTCGCCATCTCATTGTCTAAGCTTTCTGCAAAGCCTTTATTATCTATAGGGTGGAAATAAATTACTTTGCTGTCATTAGCTTTGCTAAAACCAATTTGGAGGGCGTGGCAAGCTTTTAGCAGCTTCAACGCTTGATATGGTAGCATCTTTTCCAGCTTTTCCCGCACCTCAGCCCGAAGCCAATCTTCCTCAACAAGCATGGGATAAATCTCTATATCCGTTCTTCCATCTAAATAAAAATCAAACCCAACCAGCAAGTTTTTAGTCTCACAAATCAGCGATCGCACATCCGAGCTATCGCCGCACAAGCTAATTGCTTGTTCAAATTTTTCAGGATATTTTTCTAATAATATATATAACTTTATTTTTGAATCAGCCAGTTCATATCTCGCATCTACCCCGACTAAAAGTTTGATAGCTTTATTGGCATCAAAACCTTCTAAAAAACGATATATTATACTATAATTTAGCTTGACTTCTACCCTACTTTCAATGTAGCGCAAAAAATTTGAAGCTTCAGTAAATTGACGTTCTTTATTTTGAGGCAGGTAACCCAGGCAAAAACGACCTGCATGAAGCCTATCCAAGTCTATCTTAAAGCCACTTTCTAGTAAGGATGGCTCTTCTATCTTTTGCAGAAAAAACTCAAACTTATCCAAAACATACAGGTTCTCAACATTAAAAGCGCGTTTGTGTTCGTTAAAATAGCGAAGTCTTTTTTCGCGATCGTGGGTGACAATATTAGCATAGTCTATATTACTCTCAGTCATTAGTTTAAATCCAATAACAATACCGCTATAGAGATACGGACTTACGATCCGATCCGATTGTGAGCCAGAAACCCGGGTTTTTGAAAAAACCGGGTTTCTCATATATCGGAAATCATTGGCGATCGCCACATATCCCAAATATGCCTAGCATTTTACTAGGTGTAAAAATATCAATTTTGTAGCATACAAATGAAAATTGTAACCATAGCTACAGTAGCAGTGGTTTCGCTCTTTGCGAGACCGGCGTTGCAGCTAGCATTTTCGATTTTTTCTACAATCTGTAAATTTTCACTTAAGTTTAGCTGACCGAGACTAATTCTGTCAAGGCTTTTTTTGCTTAAGTTTTGTTAAGTTTGATTAAGAAAAGTATTCGCCGCCCGCACCTTGCAGAGTGAAGCAGAAGTAATTGTGACCAGCGGCAGCATTGCGCTACTGGACATTTACCAAGGTTTGGGGATTACGGAAGTCTGGTTTTGGAAAGGCGATCGCTTTTCCTTATACTACTTGCGAGAGGATACGAAGAGATTGACCGCAGCTTTTGCCATAATTAGATTTGGATTTATTGACTAGCTGCGTTAATATGAGCGACCAAAATGATGCGGTAATTTTCGCAAAGCGATTCGCGGTGAGGGTTAATATCGAATTGGATAAAAATTGCGAACCAGCCAGCAATTCACTTTTTGATAGTTTCATGCTATACTCGTAGAGTCGCCATCTTGACAAGGTAATGATTGCTAACCAAATTCCCAATTATATTTCTCCAGCAGAATATCTGACCCTAGAGGAAGATAGCCTCATCAAGCACGAGTATATTGATGGAGAAATCTATGCGATGGCTGGGGCAAGCGATGCCGATGTTACTATTGCCGGCAACTTGTTTGCAATGCTAAGAAACCACCTGCGAGGCTCTGGCTGTCGGGTCTATATGTCAGATATGAAAGCTTTTGTTGAAGCAGCGGATGCCTTTTACTATCCCGATGTTATGGTCGCTTGCGATGCCAGAGACAAAAACATTGCTAACCATAAAAAATATCCCTGCTTAATTGTAGAATTTTTATCGGGAACAACGGAAGCATTCGATAGAGGAGAAAAATTTGCTAGTTACCAAAAAATGCAAAATTTACAAGAATATATTTTAATTAGCCAAAAGCGCCAGCGCTTGGACTGCTTTCGGCGGAATCGGGAAGGACTTTGGGTATTGCAATCCTATTCTGCTGGTAGCGAGATAACTATCGAAAGCGTCAATTTTAAGACTAGCATCGATAGTTTGTATGAAGATGTAGATTTTGCCAATAATCAAGGCCAATGAAATCAGAATTGCTTCAATTGCTTACAGAGTGAAAAAGCGGCGAGGTGCGCTTTCCGAGGGCGATCGCCTTTACAATAGCTACTATGGAGGGTCCTCAATGCCTATTATGGCAGGAGCGAAAAGAGCGATCGCCTTAAACCCAGATACTTTTTTTTGGATATAAAAATTATGTAAATTATTTTATATGCGAGAGGTATTATTTTTTAAAAGAATAGACTAGCGCGTAAATAGGGATCGAAACTGGCGATCGCGCTCCAGGACATCTTTAGGATGATTTAAAGGATGGGGGCGCAATCCTGTACTATTTTCGGAATTAGCGGGACTTATGGCGCAATTAAGCAAGACTTATTGCAGCCGCTCGCCCTATATTTTACGGGCAACTTATATCTAATTAAGACCTATGCATCTAAGCGAACTGACACATCCGAACCAGTTGCACGGCTTGTCCATTAATCAACTAGAGGAAATTGCCCGACAAATTCGGGAAAAGCATCTACAAACAGTTGCAGCCACTGGGGGACATTTGGGACCAGGGCTAGGAGTGGTAGAACTAACCCTGGGTCTTTACCAGACCCTAGACCTAGACCGAGATAAAGTCGTCTGGGATGTGGGTCACCAAGCTTATCCCCACAAAATGCTGACTGGACGTTACAACCACTTCGAGACCTTGCGACAAAAAGATGGGGTGGCGGGCTATCTCAAACTCAGCGAAAATAAATTCGACCATTTTGGTGCTGGCCATGCTTCCACCAGTATCTCTGCTGCCTTGGGTATGGCCCTGGCCCGAGACCTGAAAGGGGAAAATTACAAATGCGTGGCCGTTATCGGCGATGGCGCGCTCACTGGCGGTATGGCTCTAGAAGCGATTAACCATGCGGGTCATTTGCCCAATACCAATCTGATGGTGGTGCTTAATGATAATGAGATGTCTATCTCCCCTAATGTGGGGGCGATTTCTCGGCACCTAAACAAAATGCGCCTGAGCCCTCCGGTACAGTTCCTGAAAGATAACATAGAGGAACAGTTTAAAAATATTCCCTTTGTCGGCGAGAGCCTTGAGCCCGAAATGAAGCGGGTTAAAGAAGGGATGAAGCGCTTGGCCGTGTCCAAGGTAGGGGCGGTGTTTGAAGAGCTGGGCTTTACCTATATTGGACCTGTGGAAGGGCACGACCTGAAAGAACTCATCAATACGTTTAATCAGGCACATCAGATACCCGGCCCGGTCTTGGTTCATGTGGCGACGGTCAAGGGTAAAGGATATGCGATCGCCGAACAAGACCAAGTAGGCTACCACGCCCAAAACCCCTTTGACTTGGCTACCGGCAAAGCCATGCCCTCTAAGAAGCCCAAACCTCCCGGCTATTCTAAAGTTTTTGCAGGGACTCTAATAAAACTGGCGGAAAACAATCCCAAAATCGTCGGCATTACTGCTGCGATGGCTACGGGTACGGGTCTTTCCTTATTGCAGCAGAAATTGCCAAAACAATATATTGATGTTGGCATTGCCGAACAGCATGCAGTTACCCTCGCCGCTGGTATGGCTTGTCAGGGGATGCGTCCGGTTGCCGCCATTTATTCCACTTTCCTGCAACGAGCTTACGACCAAATCATTCACGACATTTGCATCCAAAAGCTGCCGGTAGTTTTCTGTCTGGATCGCGCTGGCATAGTCGGTGCTGATGGTCCCACCCACCAGGGAATGTACGATATTGCTTACCTCCGCTGCATTCCCAACATAGTAGTTATGGCTCCTAAAGATGAAGCGGAATTGCAGCGAATGCTAGTCACCGCCATTGACTATACAGACGGACCAATCGCCATGCGCTATCCCCGAGGCAGCGGCTACGGCGTTCCCTTAATGGAAGAAGGTTGGGAAGCGATCGAGATTGGTAAAGGGGAAATTCTCCGCAATGGCGACGACGTTCTCCTAATTGGTTACGGCTCAATGGTTTATCCCGCTATGCAAACGGCGGAAATTCTCAGCGAACATGGAGTTGAGGCAACGGTGATTAACGGCCGTTTCGTCAAACCTCTTGATAAGGATTTGATTTTGCCCCTTGCCCAGCGCATTGGCAAAGTATTTACTATGGAGGAAGGTTGCGTGACGGGCGGTTTTGGTTCTGCCGTCGCCGAAGCCCTGCTAGATAATAATGTCTTGGTGCCGGTGGAGCGGATTGGCGTGCCGGATAAATTGGTTGACCATGCCACCCCCGACCAATCTAAAGTAGAGTTGGGATTGACTCCCGCCCAAATGGCCGAGCGAATTCTCAAGACGACTAGCCCTCAGCTCGCATCGGTTCGCTAAATGTTAGGGTGTGGGAAAGTTCGAGCTAACCGGAGTTCGAGCTAACCGGAGTTTTGAGTTTTGAGTCAAAATTCAAAATTCAAAACTCAAATGATTTCCAATGCTCTTTTGCGTAATGCCCTTTTGCCCAATACCCAATTAAAAGCTAAAAGCTAAAAGGTTATAAGCACTAGGGATTCAGGGAACGGACAGCTTAAGGAGATGTCTTGGGGCGAAGGGCTTCTGCGTTGCCTACGCCCCTACGAACAAGAACGTCCTAAATCGTCGCAAACGCATTTCTCAAATAAGTGTAATAAACGATAGGGCTCTAGAAACGTAGGGGCGACAGCACCCCCCTTGACCATCTCGCTAATCTGGTAGGGGTACTCCGGCCGTTCCGGCCGGAGTACCCCTACACTTAGGGCGCATCTCTACAAGAAAGCGTAAATCCTAATAGCCGTAAGCGCTACGCGCATAAGCTGACTGCTGAAAGCCGACTGCTTACTGCTATAATGATTTAATCGATAACTTTCCAACCCCGAACGAAATTCTTCTTTTCCATTTCCAACCATAATGCTTCTATCTGTTCTTCCGAATTACTCACTCGGATTTCGCGGGAAAGCGGGTTTTTGCGGTTCGGGCTGAAGTCTGTGAAATGCAGAACATATGCGGGATATTCATCGGAAGACTCCTTATTGGTTTTCCACATGACCAATTTTCTTACCATTTCAGCGCCTTTAAGGGTTTTGGTTGCGACTTGACGTTTCAACAGCGTACTTTCAGGCAATTTGTATTCTTTTGCCGATATATCCGCCAGCGGCACTTCAACTAAATCGGTTATTTGTTCGATTCTTAAATCTACGGGATTGACTGATTTATCTTCCCTGATTTTCACGAACTGAGGTGAAATCACATTGGCTAAAGGTATGCGTCTGACCACTTCATAGCGTTTTTGGGAACCATTCCAGTCCAATACCATTTTATCTACAGTCTTCTGCTTGGTAGTTTCGGCAATCAGATCCAAACAGGATATTTCGATAATGTATTTCGGCTCCACCATGCGATATGCCACGCGATCGGAATTGACCTCGGAATATTCGCTATCCACCACGATATCTTTGAGAGTCGAAAGCAGTATCTGGCGCATTTGTTCCGTAAATCCACCGCCTACATGAGTCAGCAATTGAAAGGTTTCATCCTTGCGCATGATTCCCACCAGAACGTCGTGAAGCATGCCGATGCGATCGCCCGTACCTTCAGTAAAACCCAACACTATCGCATCTATATTATGCCGGGGCTTTATTTTGAAAATACCACTCGATTGACCTCGAACCACGACACCTTCAGCGCCTTCCACTTCCACCCATTGCTCGAAATATTCTTTGATGCGAGCGGGTTTTTCGCCGATCGCCGTTTCCACCGGATGGATATTTTCTCCTTTGCCAAATATTGCCTCGATCGCTTTCCAAGCATCGGCATACACGGGATATGGTTTTTTGTCGCATTCCATAATATCGAAAGCGGCAAACTTAAGCCGTTTTAGCTCCGATTCATTTTCTGGTTTGCGCGCAATGGCCATCACGTCGCGAACCCTGGGGCGCGTTTTATCTTCATCCGGCTGGACGTATAATTCTCCGGCGATCGCGGCTTGTTTTATTCCGGCTTTTTTCAACAAACTAGCGGCTTCTGCCATGAAATCAAGTCCGGTTCTAACCGTACCGCCGGGATTCACCGTAATGGCGCTTTCTCCGTCGAACAGCAGTACGGTAAATTCTCCATCAATTTTGCGGCTGATATGATAGTTATCCGTTGGGATTTTTTGGGAAATATAGGATTTGTCCAGCGGTATCATATTATTCGCCATTCTCCGGCGAAACATTTGCACTTTCGGATGCAACATGGGATCTTTGAGAGCATTCGCCGGAGCTGTCGCATAATTGCCGATTTTATAGACCAATCGAGAGCGATCGATAAATGTATCCATAATCAATTCTTCTCTTCCTAATCGCTAGGTTTTTTGCCAGCATTCAGCCGGAACGCGATCTCCGCGAATCGATCGCCGCTCGCACTCCAGTATAGGAGCGCAGTATAGGAGCGCAATAGTAGCAGCCGAGCTATTTCTAGATTGACGGTTCCAGTAATGGCAAGGTCTGCAGAGGCGATCGCCAGCCAAAGTGACTCCCTTACAAGAATAGTATAGCACTACGCAAATAAGTCAGGACACTTATAAATGCTCGTTCCTTAGTCAGAGACTACCTTTGACTTATAGCGTTTCTCAAATAAGTGTAATAAACGAAAATGTAGGGGCGACAGCAACAAGAGCGACAATCTCGGCGTCCGAACGGTAATTCCCGTACTCTCGTTGCTTCGCCCAGGCTCACATCAATTTGAGAACCGCTATATTACCTTGAGACTTGCGCGTAATGCTATAGCGCGCAAATCCTTGACCGCGATCGCCTCTGCAGTCGTTTTTCGTATAGTCTGCAAGGTCTCCCAAGACAAAGGAATCGGCTGCGATCGCATAACTATCGCGATCGCAGCCGATTCCGAGCTGCCTCCAGCACCGTCGGCAATAAATATCAAATTCGCTTAATCAATACCATTATTTATATAGAACTTGCTGAAAAAGGCAGATTGTGGGTCCTGTGCCTCGGAGGGCTTTTTGGATTTATAGCGATCGTCGCCTCTCAACTCCCTCAGTGGTTTCCACGCTTCTTGCGTTACTTTTTCCACTGTTGCATTGAATAACTGCCCGTAATTATTTAGCATGACCCCTATTTCCGCCAGATTATTGTTTTCTTTTTTTTCATACAACACTGCACAGATCGCCTCACTTACTACCTGACTTCTACCCGCCTCCGCTAATAGTGCGATTATTCCCTTCTTCCTACTATGTCCCTTTCTTCCTTTTTTGTTTACACTATTCCGCAGACATCCTCTCCCTATCTCTACTGCGATTTTCTTCTTCGCCTTTGTGTAATTATAAATTGTCTTGATATCGTCAATAGTAATTATTTGGTAGTTATCATTAATCCAGTCATACGTTAACCCTTCCTCAACCTCTTCCTCTTCTGCTATCCATTCCCACAAGGAGAAACAATCATAACTTCCTGCCGATTCGATCGCAGCCACTCTCCTCATCTCTGCTATCATCTCATCGTATGTCAAATCCACCTCTGCATCTTCCACCCCAAACCAGATGTCATCATCGCGTTGACCTTCCATCTCTCCTCCTACTGGTGTTGCCTTCTATATGAGAGCCTTCGTCCTTACTTCCTACACCTCTTTCCCTTCTCTCTCTCCCCGATCGAGGTGAAGTCTCTAATATATAGACGATCGCCAACTGCCACATGTGACTTTTTTTGCGACTAACAGCCGCCATTCGAGCGGAAGCTAACCGGAAATAGAGGACTCAAAACCTTGCCATACATGGCTTGTATGCGCTTAAAAATTTTAACGATTTGTCCGCGATATAGCGCTTCTCAAATTGATGTGAGGTGTCTGGGGCCCGCGCATACCAATATGAGAATACCCGTTATACAGCAGAGATGGTCAAGGGGCATGCTGTCGCCCCTACGTTTCTAGGGCACTATCGTTTATTACACTTATTTGAGAAATGCTATAAAGATAGGTGCTGACAGTCCCGTAATTTCATTATGATTTGTAGTTACACCTGTCATGGTAATAATTTCTCCATGACTATATTCGCTCTTGTACTCGGCCTTTTACTCTAATTATAGATATTCTTCTCTGGTATAAGTGCTACCCTTTCGACGGCCTTTTTATCTCTAAAGTAGCGATCGCCCCAAACTGCACTTGGCCAAAAAACACAGCTAAGGTTGCAAATAAATTCTAACTTAATCTGAAAAAAAACTCTTATTGACTCCGATAGTTTAACTTTTGTCAAAAAATATGTAAAAAAACATCAAGGAGCATCAACAGGTTTTTTTGCATGGAATCAAGGGGCTCGATCGCCGATAATAGACTCGGGCATCAAGGCCGAATTGTCGCAGTAATTTGCTTTCTTGTTGGGCGATCGTCCTGCTAATAAACGGTCCTATTTCGACGTGAAGACCGATTGGCTCTTCTCGGACAGTTATTTCGTTGTTGCTAATTCCGGCGTCAACAGCAAGCTGGGCAATTCTTCCTAAGTCCAACCTGCTGCTGGGAATAACTACAACATAGGTCTTTTGGTTATCAAAAGACTTGTTTAATGGCGGTTTAGAGGTAAAAATTTCGGAGAATAAGTCCTCGTCAAAAGGAATAGAATCGCCATCAAAATTATACCTAAATGATACCTCTGGCCGAGTCTCTTCTAAAGTAGCGATCGCTGCCCGCACGCCATCTCGCTCCAGCTCTCGGGCTCGCCGCTGGGCATTAGAGCGAATGCTAAATACCCCAGCCTGAATCACCTTTCGTCCTCGATAATTAGAGAGAAAAGCCTCCGGTTCCACCAACCTAACCCGTTCTAGAATGCGTTGGTTATCTCCGGGAATATAAACCATGTAGAGCTTGGAAGTTGTCTCCTCAATGCTGGGCGGAGGATAAAAATTGTATAGTCTAGACCCGGATAACGGAAATTCAAAACCTCGATCTATTCTCAGGGGTTTTAGGAGCGGTTCGGCGCTTGTCGGACGGGAAATGCCAAGCCATCCGGCGATCGCAAACACTAAATAAGCAGCGGTTATTCTCAAAACACCAAAATTCTTTATCATAGTCTTTTAATAGCTAGCAGTTTACTTTTAGAAGTTGACGGCTAGTTAGAAAATATCCACTATCCTAATTTGTTATTGTTTATGGAACAGGCTTCAAGTCCAGTGAGGTTGACATGAACAAGGTTCTCGTTGGCTTCTCCGGTGGGGTGGGATAGCTCCGTAGCGGCCTCAATCTTCCCTCCCATCAATATGCCCATTAGCCACCCTTCGTTGTCGATTATGCTATTCTCACTCTCCACCTCCTCCCACCCTAACGTATAAGGTCTTAGTCCTTCCTTGCCTTCCCCAACACAGCCTCTCATCTATCCCTCTTTTTCTACTATCCTTCTATTCCTTTGACGATCGCCAGCCTCCACTTGTGATTTTTTTTGCCACTTTCTCCCCCCTTTTCCGCTGTTCCTTCCCCGCGATCGTCTGCTTCTGCCCCTTTCCCTGTCTGGCTTTTATGCGCATCGAAATAAAACCTCTCTCTCCATAGGGCTCCCCACCCTCCCCTTCCACGGGTATGTTTTTTAGATTTGGCATTCAAGAGTATCGACCCGGGGCGTAGGGGCGACAGCATTCCCGAGACAGCTTTTGCCCAAGAGTATCGACCCGGGGCGTAGGGGCGACAGCATTCCCGAGACAGCTTTTGCCCAAGAGTATCGACCCGGGGCGTAGGGGCGACAGCATTCCCGAGACAGCTTTTGCCTTTAAAAAAAATTATTGTATTGGAATGCTTCGCCCAAGAATCCCATGCAGCCCACCGAACGCCTAAAAAGGGAGATTATAAAAAAACATACCCGTGGAAAGCCCCACCCACTCCGCGATCGCCCGAACGGTGGCGATCGCCCGAACTCTTGCACTGGTATAGGACTTACGGAAAATATCCAGGTGTGGTGTTTTTTAGGGGCAATCCCCCCGCGCACCGCCAGGGAGAGCGTTGCTATCGCCCCGTCAATAGCGTTAATGCGTAAGTCCTGTGGTACTTTATTTCTGCGCAAGTCCCTGTTATCTTTCCTCCTCCCCTATCGGTTTTTTTAGTTCCATCTTCGATAGATGGAGGATCAAGGCATACTTGTCATCTTGAGTCCGGCCTTCCAGGAAACCCCGGTAGGCCGTAGCGCCTCGACGAAAAATCAAAGGCTGGTTTCCTTTAGAGCCTGCTCCCACCAACATCAGGCAGTCTTCCTCTTCCAGCTCCTTTGCTATGGCATACAGAAAATCATAAGTGAGCCCGTTGATATGGGTAATTTGAAGTTTGCCGGAAAAGACGAACTTATTGAATACTTCCGATTTCTTCATCTTTTTCCCCGTCCATTTCAACGGAATTTCCGTCGCCACGTTCGGTTGGGGCATTTGCCTCGGTCGTTTCTCCCGTTCGCTGCCGTCCGGGTTCTTAACTATTTCCTTTTGCACGATCCGATGAACGATTTCTCTATTCGGATCTATATATACCCGAGCCGTATTTTTCAAAAAACTGCCGTATGTTTCTAGATCGATTTCCGGGTCTTCTTCGATCAGCGCTTGGGTAAGCTTCTCCAAATCGCCGTATTTTTCCAGCAAAGCTTCCAAATCCCGATCCATCGTACCTCGGAGAATTTTTTTCGTTTCTGCCTGGGTGCCATCCATATCTATCCAGCGCATTTTCAAACCCGCTGAAACTGACTCGGTACTTACGGCTGCATCCCGGCCCCGGCTGTTACTGATATTTATTCTGCCCACGATCGCATTCCTTATAATGATTAAACATCCGATCCCCCTAAATACCCCTGAAAAAGGGGGACTATAACCGGATATCCCTCTTTTTTAAGGGGCGTTGGGGGGATTTTCCATAATTATATGCCAAAATCCGATTAGCCCCCCTTTTTCAGGGGGGTTGGGGGTATCTTCCATTTGCAAATAAATTTTACATCATGCCAAAGTCCATCATATCGTCTTCTTCGATTTCCTCCTCCGCGTCTTCCACGGCAGCGGTTTGCTCGTATCCTATAAAACTAATCTCGGTTTCCTTTCCTACGAGCATCCAAATAGTATCGTCCGTACCTTTCAATAGAAATGCCGTATCCGCTTCCAGTCCGCCACGATAGCTGAATGGAAAGGCATAAATAGCGCCGTCTCCGAGTTCCTCCAGTAAATTTGGCTCTAATTCCGTTTCGCAATTGAGCAGATAAGAGGAACGAATATTGAAATTCAGGAATTCATCTATAGTAACCTTTCGTTCCAATGGATTCGGCTGATTGAAACTCGATTGAACCGGCTTTATTTCCTTGCCGTCGAAATCCACGGGTTTGAGGTTTGATTTGTCGCACCATTCCCCGTTTTCTGAAATATAAGCCAAAGCAGTGCCTCCTTTGCCGATCAATGTTTTTCCATCTCCGGCTAAGACGGCCATTTCACAAATATTCCCATCCTCATCAAGAGTTTCGATATCGACCGAACCATATAATTTGCTTCGATCCACTTTTGCCAGTGCAAACGGGATCTCCTTCCCCTCATATGTTAAAACCAGTGGTTTTGCCATGCGTACCTCGTTATTGATTTTTCTGATTAATTACAGTTATATATAGCGTTTCTCAAATAAGTGTAATATAAAGGAACGTAGGGGCGAGAGCATTCCTGCACATACCTCAGCGCTCCGATCGGTAACTCCCGTTCTGGGATGCAACGCCGGTGACACCTCACATCAAGCGCGAGAACCGCTATATTAGATATTAAGGCATCAGCAATGGAAAAAATATAGCGTTTCTCAAATAAGTGTAAATTAGAAGTGTAGGGGCGAGAGCATCCCTGCACATACCTCAGCGCTCCGATCGGGAACTTCCGTTCTGGGATGCAACGCCGGTGACACCTCACATCAATGGTCAGGGAAGCGATCGCCCCAACCCGGTAGCGATGGTTGATGCGTAAATTATGCGTTTCTCAAAGTGTAGTGTGGCGTTCTGGGATGCTTCGCCCAGAACGGAAGTTAGCGATCGGGGCACCGAGATTGTTTTGGGGATGCTGTCGCCCCCTACGTTTCGTTCGTTAGACTTATTTGAGAAACGCTATATATGTCAAATCTTAGCTATATCTTTTAATGGCCGTGCCCCGCCCCCTCCCGGAGTGATTGGTAAGGGGCGAGCATTTGCTCCTCCTCCCCTACTTGCTCTGAGGCATCCCGCCAATACCGCGAGTGGGACTGGGGCGGCTCGTTCCGGGCGACAACCTGGGGTAACTCCCAATGCTCCTTCTTCCGAACAGGAGGATCTTTATGGATACCATAGCATTAATTGCCTCCGACGATACAATCGATCGCGCCTCCCCTGATGGGGGCGCTTTATTTGAAACCCCTGGACGATCGCATGGCCGAACTGGGTTGTTTTTATGCCCGCTTTATGGACGATTGGGTGATTCTCGCCCCAACCCGGTGGAAAGGCGGGCGATCGTGGCTACCAACCAGGTGATGGCCTCCCTCAAAGTAGAAAAGCGCCTGATAAGACTGTTATCGGGCGCGTCGATAAGGGATTCTATTTTATGGGTTATTGGTTTTTGCCGCAGGGGGTGGCAGTGGCGGCAAAAACCGTGGCGAGAATGGTGGAGAAAGTGCAGCGGCAATACCGAGCAAAATGCGAGTCCTGTTCGCATTGCTGCCTATCTTCGCAATTGGTTGCGGTGGGTTATGACGGGAGTGAATCTGGTGGGGGGAGTTGGGGAGAATGTTGATATTCGGTCGTTTTCCCTACAACTCCCTCCTCAAGCCTCTCGCTTATGGTGAGACTTTGGTGCTGGTGCCGCCAATTGTAGATCTGCGTTGTACCTCCTACTTCATCAACCTTTAAAACTGTACACAATCCCTACCCATACCTTATTTCTTCACCACTATCGTGAACAGCTCATACAACACATCGTCCCCCTTGTTTCCCTGAGCCTCGTTTAACTCCTCAAGGTTTTTGTACTTGTTTCCCCAACTGTATATTGTCCCATCCTCCTGTCGGTATATATAGTGCGCTAAACCGTCGTACAACTCCTTCTCTTTCCGAGATTTTTGCGCCAGTCCCACAACACCTGCGCTGTTACATTCACCTTCGATCAACTGCACCTGCCCCTTCCCTGTGACTAACCTTAGCACCTCTATAACTTCCATCGGGGGGAGCGCTAGACCGGCACCATCCCGGATAGGTTCCGGCACGTCGGAGCAATCTCGAATTTCCGTCACAAAACCATCCCATTTCCAATTAGTCCATTCCCCCCCGAACGACCTCGTGAACGTCTCGATTGACTTTACCCGATCCTCTACCTGCTTCCCACGTTTCTGCTTCTTCAGTTCCTCCATCACACTAAGGTAATGTTCGAACCACCACCACGGTAATTTACTACGCTCTCCTTTCTTGAGGTCTTTGTTTACCCAAGCCGCCCGATCATTAACAGGCAACGCTTCGAACCAATATGACATCGCACTCACAACACCACATATAGGATTCGAGTAGTTCTCAAATGTTATTTGTTTTAGTGGATCGGTACCATTACTCATCTTCATACCTCCATTCAACTTTTCCTCTCTACTAATATGACGATCGCCAACTCCCTCTTGTGATTTATTTTGCTACTAACAGCCGCAATTATCCCGGAATAAAATCCTACAGAATGGGCTCAAAACCTAGCCTGGACTGGCTTGTATGCTCTGCAAATATTAACCTATCCTTTAGTTTAAATTCGGTATTGAGTTCTTGCCATGCATGGGATCGCATGGCTGAACTGGGTTGTTTTTATGCCCGCTTTATGGACGATTGGGTGATTCTCGCCCCAACTCGGTGGAAAGGCGGGCGATCGTGGCCACCAAACAGGTGATGGCCTCCCTCAAAGTAGAAAAGCGCCTGATAAGACTGTTATCGGGCGCGTCGATAAGGGATTCTATTTTATGGGTTATTGGTTTTTGCCCCAGGGGGTGGCAGTGGCGGCAAAAACCGTGGCGAGAATGCTGGAGAAAGTGCAGCGGCAATACCGAGCAAAATGCGAGTCCGGTTCGTATTGCTGCCTATCTTCGCCATTGGTTGCGGTGGGTAAAGACGGGAGTGAATCTTGTGGAAAGAGTTGGGGAGGACGGAAAACAAAGATCCTTAGACGTTCTACTCCCATCCCTTGTAATGGCTACCCGGATCGGGCCTGTCCTCCTCCAATAAACGTCGTCACAGCGACGTCCTCCTTTCCCCTCCGCACTTCACACCAGATCACCCGCCATCTCTGTCCCCATCACTCTCCCTAATTAGCCGCCAACAGGTGCTGTAAGTCCTGGACTTTTTGGGAACCTGCCCCAAACACCCCCTCGGCATAGGTCACATAATTCTCACCCTGGAGCACCGGACATTGCTGTAAATTCTCATATCCAATTCTTTTACATGTTGCACTATAGTTTTGATACAACCACAACAAATCCCCGGGCTTAAATCCCGTACCGGCAGTTATCGCATTGGCCACTCGCTCACGCACTACTTCGCTCCTCGCCGCCTCAGCGAAGATGGCTATTAGGCTCTGATACTTCTTATTTTTTTTATTGTCTGTGGACTTCACTGTCGCCTTCAACCACTCCGCAAACACTGTCTCGAATGTTCCCTCATAATTGTAATTGTTCAGAGCAGTCTCGTTAATCTTGGTCACTTCGTAGTTGCTTTTCGGTTTGAACTTTATTACATTCTTTTCCTGAGCGCCTTCCAATATCCTTACACTCCACTCCGGATTACCCTCAATCCCTGCATTTGCCCTCGCGTTCCTCATGCACTGGATCGCAGCATCGTAACCTTCCTGTGTTAGGACATAATTATTCGCCTCACCTTCTGCGACCCAATCACAGTTATCCACCGCAACCGCGTTTCCGGTATTAATTGTCAGAATACATCCGATTGTGACCAGTACTGCAATTGCCCTCATTAGTATGTCTTTCATACCTCTAACTCCTATTTCATTTCCCATGTCTTATTTCTTCTTCTTCCACCCTCTCTTCTATTCATATGACGATCGCCAACCCACATCTGTGATTATTTTTTCGACCTTTCCCCCCAATCCAATCCTCCATCTATTCCTGCGCATAATGCCTCTATCCCATGCCTTGTATGGCTTTCATGCACTTCCAAATTTTATCTCTCGCCATCGCATCCAGGCTTGTCCAGAAAATCTGGGAAAGATAAGCTATACCAACTTAGAAGTTGGGCCTTTGTAGGGGCGTTTCGCTGTCGCTACATCAAATGCGCAAGCCCAAAGCCAGGGTACAAACGCAATTTAAAAATTTTGAATTTTGAATTTTGAATTCCGCGCAGGGGCACTAGGACTTTTCCATCATTATCTTGAGAAGACGTGGTTAACCCATGACCCTGCTGTACCAGTTCTGGCAGATTTCCTTGAATTGGATCTACCAGGCCCGTAACTCTGTAGGTCTTGCCGTCTTCCACATAAGTACCCGAGTGCCATTTTCGATATCTGCCTCAAGACTTAGTTCTTTAATGAAATTGACCCTGGCAGCGATCGCGATAAATCCGGGCAGCCCGATCGCCCTCATAATGTGACAGGCATTCTTCAAATAAACTTGCGGCGGCTTCAAAGGAATGACTGTGATAGAGCAGAACTGCTTCTTCAAACTTCGTTTTCGTGGCGATTTTGGCTTCTCGCAGTTCTGGCGGGTCGGCGGCAAAGACTTCAAACAAACCTACTGCTTCAGATTTTCCTTTGGCTTTAACCTTGTCAATAAATCTTAGCTCGTATTCTAAGGGATTACTTAAGCCGTGCCAGGTCTTATAGGTGATTAACAGGGAAACTCCATAGGTCTTGGTCAAGCCCTCGACTCGGGAGGAGAGGTTAACCGCATCCCCGATCGCCGTCCCGTCCATCCTACCCGAACCCCCGACCGTGCCTAGCATTAACCTTCCCGAATGCAAGCCGATGCCGATGCGCACGGGTTTGAGATTCCTTTCTTGTCGATAATAATTGTATTTTTTCAACTCTTGCAGCATGGCGATCGCCCCTTGCACCGCATCATCCGCCTCATTGGGAAACAGAGCCATAATCGCATCGCCGATATATTTGTCTATAAACCCCCCATGCTGTTGGATGAGCGGTTCCATATAACCGAGATACTCGTTAATAAAAGCAAAGTTTTCCGCCGGAGTCATCTTTTCCGAGATGGTGGTAAAGTCGCGGATGTCCGAGAATAAAACTGTCATTTCCCGTTCCACGCGATCGCCCAGCTTCACATCAACAATGCTTTTGTCATCTAAAAGGCTGAGAAACTCCGCAGGAACGAAACGCTTGGAAGCATCGTACAATTCTTTAATTTGCCGTTCGCTCTCTTGCAGTTGGCTATAGAGTCGAGCATTGCTAATGGCGATCGCAGCTTGTCCCGACAACAATTGCACTATGTCAACCCTTTCTTGGGTAAAAGCCCCTGTAGTCAGGTTATTTTCCATATAGACTAGACCCCCGAGCTGACCTTGTTCCACCAGAGGCACGCATAAAATCGACTTGACCTGAAAATTTTGGATATAAGATTGAGCAGTAAAATTGCCTTCATTGCGGGCATCGTTGAGAACCACGCTCTCTTGGGTACGAGCAACATAGTTAACGATCGCCGAGCAGAGTAAAGGTAAGCTGCCATCGGGCTTTACGAACTCCAGAGGCATGGACTGCAACACCTCTATCTCGCCGTTTGCCCCTGCTTCCGCTTCGATGAGTAACTCCCCCTCCGTCTCCAAAATCAAAAGGCCAAATTGAGCGCCGGTATTTTCCATCAAAACCTTAATCAATTGAGTCAGCAATTGCCTTAAAACAATTTCACTAGCGATCGACTGAGATGCCTTCATCAAAGCTGCGATATCCAGGTTGCTGTTTGAATTGGAGGTAGTGGATTGGATAGTCTTCGAGCGATCGGGGGAATCGTTTGTCGAACTTCCAGCGGCCGACAATCGAAATAATTGCGGATAGTTGTCCTCAAGGTGTCTTACCTTCGCCGTTGCGCCCCAGCGCGAATAGCAATAACGAGCCTCTACCATGTAAGCGCGGGCTGCAGTCTCTTGACCCCAATCCAGATAAAATTTAGCAGTTAGTTCGTTGGCAAGGGCTTCTTCTTGGATATATTCGTTTTCCTTAGCGCCAGAAATTGCTTTATTGTAAAATTCAATCGCTTCTGCCTTTTGTCCTAAAAATCGGCATTTTTCCGCTTCCACCAAATCCACCTTATGTTGGTGATTCATAGGGGCATGACGCGCCCATTGTTCTTGCAATTCTGCTTGGTTGTTCTCCACCTGTTCGAGTATCTCGTATCTCTGCGCTAATTCTGTACCTTTTGCTAGAGCAGCCAAAGAGTCGTAAAAATAAAAGGCAGGTATGCTTACCATTCCAATACCAACCATTAAATAGCGCCTGACCTCAACTGCTTCGTCTCTAGCTGAATCAATCTCCCCAAACAGGTAGCGTAGCATTAACTTGTCTAAATGAAATATATGCAATCCAAGGGCGTCTGATGCAGATATCAGTAAAGACAGTAACTCCTCTTCATCGATTGCTTTTACAGACAAAATACTCTGAGAATCTGCCACCTCTCGCAATTTTAAAATAGTTTGAAAATATATTTGAAAGTAATTCTCTATTGTCAAGTTTAATTGCATCAACTTCTGGTAGTAGCTAAGAGTCTCCTGCTCCAAATTAGCAAGGGGCTGACCGCACCAAAAAGAATTGAAGCAAAATAGACTGGCAGAATATCCAACATATTGCATATTGCCAGTTTCTAATGCAGCCGCATGGTCTTCTTGGATCGGTGGCAAAGTTTCTTTAAGATGATATTTGCGGTGTATGATGAATTCTCCAGCCACATGTAACACCTCTGGTTTAAAAGCCTTGGCATCAAGTTGGGAGACAAGCTGGAGTGCCAAACTAGCAAACCTCACTCCTCTATCCACATTCTGCAAGCGATTGCAAGTAATCATACTATAGTGTGAATAAGCTGAGGCTGAAACCGATGTATTACCATATTGAATTGATATTTTTACTGACCAAGCAACCAGCAGGAAGTACAACAAAGAAGAACCAGAAATGTAAGCGGCTTGTATCATGCTATTGATAATCTGGAGGATGGCTATTTGTTTCCCATCCGTCATTATCGGCAAGCGAGCTAAATTTTCAATATCCCTGTCGCCAATCAGATCCTCAATTTCGGCAATTGCTTCTTGGATATCATTTTCTGTCGGCGTTGTGGCAAGGTCGATACCCAAATCTTGCAAGAGCGATCGGGCAATAGCAATAGCTTCTTTCGGTTGACCTCGGGAAATATTCGATACAATTACAATTCGGTAAACATATATTTTTTCCAGTAAAGAACCTGCCTTTTCTATGACTGTCTCGGCAAATCCTTCCATTGCCTCAAAGTCAGCGCAGGCCGCAGCTAATTCAGTCGAAGTTTCCTGTAAGGCCAGAGTCATTTCATATTGTCTCGCCCAAGCATTTTCGCCTAGCCAAGATAATCCCGTACTGGCATATTCCCTCCCTGCTTGATATGCGGTGGCTTCTTTCGCCTTGCGACAGGCAGTCAGGTTCAGTGCCGCGAGTTCGTCGCGTTCTTGTCGATCGCTAATCAAAGCCGTTCCATAATTTAATTGGCCGACTAGCTCAAAAATACGCTCCTCTCTGGCTTCTGGGGGGAGATTTTGGAGCAGTATTCGTCCGATGCGGTAATGAAGCGATTCTTTTTTGTCGCCAGGAATCAGAGCATAAGCCGCTTGTTGGATGCGATCGTGCCCGAACTTATAAGACTGAATCAGCAGGTTTTCATCTAGTTCCGATAGCGGTAAAATAAAACCACTATCGAGGGCAATTTTTATAAGCTCGAAAGTTTCTCTGGGCGACTTTTCCCCAACCCAGCTCAGAATTTCTAGGTCAAATTCTGCCCCCCAACAAGCGGCAATGGATAATGTTTCTTGGCTGGATGGGGGCAATTTTTGCAATTTCTTGACCATCAACTCGACTACATTATCGGTGAAGTCCCTAGCTGCGATCGCTCCCATGTCCCATTGCCAGCTTCTCGCTTGTCGGTCGAATTGCAGCAAGTCTTCTTCATACAATGCTTGTAAAAACTCATTAACAAAGAAGGGATTGCCCCCGGTTTTTTGCAAGACTAACCGGGCTAAGTCGGCGGCTTGCGGGTTCTGCTGCAGGGTATCGCCGATTAAAGCAGCAATTCGATCGAGGGGCAAAGGGTTTAAAGTAACCTGGGCGATCGCCTCGCCCTTATTTTGTCGGAGCCTTGCCAGGGACATTGCCAAAGGATGGCCGGCAGAAACTTCATTATCCCGATAAGCACCTAAGAGCAAAAGATACTCTGTTTGCCCTTCTAGCAACAGCCGCTCCAGCAGTTGCAACGTCCCCAAATCCGCCCATTGCAAGTCGTCTATAAACAGAGTTAGCGGATGCTCTTTATCGCAGAAAACATCGATAAAGTTTCCGAAAACCAGGTTAAAGCGATTTTGCGCTTCGTTGGCTCCTAACTCGGGAACGCTCGGTTGCTTGCCGATAATCAGCTCGACTTCGGGAATGACATCGATAATAACTTGTCCGTTATTTCCCAACGCCTTCAAGATTTTTTCGCGCCAGACTTGCAACCCGGCCTCAGTTTCTCCCAAAAGTTGCCCGACCAGTCCGCCAAAAGCAGCAACGATCGCCGAATAGGGAATATTGCGCTGAAATTGGTCGAATTTCCCAACAATAAAATAGCCCCGACGCGCCGTGATGGGTTTGTACAGTTCTTGCACTAGGGAGGATTTCCCAATTCCGGAGTAACCCGCCACCAACATCAATTCGACTTTCCCCGTCTCCGCCACTCGCTCGAATGCTTCTAGTAAACTCGCAATTTCTCCTTCCCGCCCGTAGAGCTTTTGGGGAATTTGAAAGCGATCGGAAATATCCCCTTTACCTAGAGGAAAGGAGGAAATTTTACCTATTGCTTCTAGCTGTCGCCGACATTCTTCTAAGTCTGCTTGCAATCCCTCGGCACTTTGATAGCGTTCTTCTGCATTCTTAGCCATCAATTTCATTACGATATCTGCTAAAACTTGCGGAATTTTTTGACTGTTATCCGAAAGCTGACTGCTGAAAGCTGACTGCTGAAAGCTGACTGCTAAAGTCGGCATTTTCGCAATATGACAATGGACTAATTCCAAGGCATCTTCAGCAGTGAAAGGCAGTTGCCCGGTTAAGAGTTCGTAAAAAGTGACTCCCAAGGAATAAAAATCCGTCCGATAGTCTAAGCTGCGGTTCATTCTCCCGGTTTGTTCCGGAGAGACATAAGCCAGGGTGCCTTCTAAAACATTGGGATTTTTCAGAGTAGGATTTTCTCGACTCAGTTGGCTGGATATGCCAAAATCAATTATTTTTAGTTCTTTTGTTTCGGGATTGAGGAGGATATTGGCGGGATTGATGTCTTTGTGAATTATGTTATGAGCGTGAATTTGTCCCAAACTCTCGGTAATAGCGATCGCCAAAAACAAAAATTCCGGCAGGGATAGTACCGAGCGCTCTTTTAGCCATTGCTTGAGGGACATTGCCCCAAAGTCTTCCAGGACGATCGCAAAACTTCTTTGCCATTCTCGAAGGCCATAAGCTTTGACTATACCGGGGGATTCTAGCTGGCTAGTAAGATAATATTCTTGCTTGTAGCGTCGAATTTGCTCTGAGGTCGGATATTCTCGGTTGAGAAACTTTAGTATTACAGGTTTATTATCGCTAATCCTTCGGGCGCGATACACTTGCGAGTTATCGCTATCGTGGATTTGAATTAAGTCTTCGTATCCAACAAGAACGGCCATAACAATTAGGCAAATTAGAAACCACTATTGAGATTCTAACATAACCAAATAACTGCAATAATAATAACTCCAGGGGATAAGGAAACCCCCTGGAAGGCAGCGTTATATCAAGTCAGGTTAAATACCCACAGAAAAAATACAGAATTGGTATAGCAGTAAGCAGTCAGCTGTCAGCAGTCAGCCCTATGCCCCGGAGGGCAGGCTATGCCCCAGAGGGCAGGCTACGCCTACGCCTACGACTTCGCTCAGGACATGCTTTTAGCACAAGCCTTGCCGTTACTAGCAAGGAGCGAGATTTGAATTGTCCGTTCCTTGAGTGCGTAGTGCTATATTACAGATTGCTTTACCGATATTTGCGGCGACTAAAGGTATTTCCAAATAAATATCTCTCCCTCGCTTCCCGGTAGGACAGGCTTCCGAGAAGTCAGGACAGGCGGGACGCCCGTCCTACGAATTGGGTGCTTTATTATAGCGTTTCTCAAATAAGTGTAATAAACGATAGGACTCTAGAAACGTAGGGGCGACAGCATGCCCCTTGACCATCTTTTCTGTATAACAGTAATTTCCCTAGTGGGATGCGCGGGCCCCAGAAACCTTACATCAATTTGAGAACCGCTATAGGACTTACGCAAATTGTCTTGTTCAAACCTAAATTTAGGGGCGATTTCGCGAAATCGCCCCTACCAGATACAGGGGCAATGCGTAAGTCCTGTTTATATAATTGCAAGTCTCCTAAAGGGCGCGATCGCCTGCTCCCACTTGGGAAAAATGACGCACTGGCGATAGTTTCTCACTCTTCTCCTTGGATGCTCCGTTCCAAGCTCCGTTCTCCGCTACCGGATTGCTTTTGATTTTTTCGATATTAAACCGATAGCCCACATTGCGAACGGTTTGAATTAAGTTGGGTTGCCTGGGATCGGTTTCGAGTTTTTTGCGCAGAGACAGGACATGAGTATCGATAGTGCGGGGATTATCTATTGCGTCGGGCCATGCTCTGCGCAGAAGTTCTGCACGGGTCATCGGCAGTCCGTCTGCTTGAGCTAGGACATACAGAAGGCTAAACTCCTGGGGCGTCAGATCTATTTGTTGACCTTCGTTCCTTACGCAGCGTTGAATCAGGTCTATTTGCAGAGGACCGTAATCCAAAGAAGCCGCTGGGGTAGTCTGCTTGTGCCGTCGCATCAGCGCCTCGACTCTGGCCAAGAACTCCTGGATGCCAAATGGTTTTCTCAGATAGTCATCGGCTCCAGCTTTTAGTCCTGCTACTATATCGGACTCGTTGATGCGGGCAGACAAAATTAAAATCATCGGTTTTTGCCGCTCGTGCATCCAGCGACAAAATTCTATTCCATCCCCGTCCGGGAGTTCCGATTCTAGAATCACTAGGGCTGGCACTCTGTTATAAAACGCCTCTCGTCCCTGACGGATGTCGGGAGATTGGTAAGTCCAATACCCCGCTTGCTGTAGGTGCCAAGCTAACAGCGATCGCAGATGCTGATTTCCTTCAACAATCAAAATACTTCCAGATCCCACCAAAACCTCCTCCATAAAACCCAACCATCAGGTTCGATATAGCAGTAAGCGATTAGCTGTCAGCAGTCAGCATTATGCTAAAGTCCTGCCAACAAGCGCACTCAAAGCATTTTGCAACTGTCTGTTCCCTTAATCGGTAGTGCTATACAAACCAATCGGTTTTTGCCAGTTGAACGGGAGTCGAACAGCCAGGGCTTGGATAGCCCGCTGCTCCACAAGCTTGGGCTAAGCAATGGACCTTTCATAATGGCCAGCCAACAAACTAGCCGCTTCGCCCAAGACCGAGACATACAAGAGGGAAACATATCCTGCGATCGCAAGACATACATCCGATTCCCATAAAAATAGACCTTAGATTTTTCCCAAGGCGTATTTACTACTTGTATAGATCCGGGCGTCCCTGACTTTAATGGCTTTCAGCTTAACAGAGCTTTTGTCAAGATTTTGTTACATTCGTTACTCTCAATCTAGATTAGATGTTAAGCAATTATTAAGGAATGCCCAAATCAAGGCTGCGATTGTAAAAATTTCGTCAAATTTTGGACCCCACCTCTAAAGTTCTAGAATCCTTGCCTCATTTCTAGATAACTTCTAGATACAATGGATATAAGGGAGTGGTTTCCAACTGCCACTCCTTCCCATAGTTGAAAGGGGCCTACAGCCTATCCAATGCCAGTTATTGGCCCTCTCAGAAGAAGATCGCTACTAAAGGGCTGCTACAAAAAAGCACTGCGATCGGTTCTAACTGTGTTATTGAATCTACCATTTAAAGAGGCTATTATGCTCCAAGACACTAACACCATCCGCTACTACCAAAAACTTAGCGATGCTTTCGTCGAACTTTGGAACCGAGGTTATCGCTTCGACGACCTACGGATGTATTTAGATGGATACTTAGCTGCTTTGCGGCATAGCAAAGCAATTGAACCCTATCACATCAACAGGCTAGAGGAAGAGGCATTTCGATTTATCTACGATCGCTCAAACTTTGAAATGACCCTTCCTCAGCCCGAACGAGAAGTTGGTTATTATTGACGCAATATAAAAATTGGGACTTGAGAAAGAGTTTTAAGTTTTGAGTTTTGAGGTTTAAGTTAAAGATTAGCAACTAAAAAGGAGTTTTAAGTTTTGAGTTTTGAGCTTTAAGTTAAAGATTAGCAACTACAAGTTAAACCCTAGAAATTAATTAACCGCTCAAAACCCTCAAACCTCCAAACTCAAACCTCCAAAATCCAAACTCAAAACTCTCAAGCTAAGAACTCTCAAGCTAAGAACTCAAAACTCTCAAGCTAAGAACTCTCAAACTCTCAAGCTAAGAACTCTCCCACATAACAACCCCCTCAAAGAGTCTCGCTTCTATTGTCTCGATCTCTTTGAGGGGGTTTTGCAAGCCAAAATTCGGCATTAAGAGGCAGAGGGATTAGGAAGCCAGAGCCTTTGTTAGCTTCTCCTCCAATTCGCCTTTGTTGTATAAATCGACCATTATGTCGGAGCCGCCTATAAACTCGCCGTCGATATAGAGTTGAGGAATCGTTGGCCAGTTAGAATATTCTTTGATGCCCTGACGAATATCGTAATCCTCCAACACATCAACAGTTTCGTAAGAAAAACCCTGGTAAGGAGCCGTCAGAGCATTGAGGATCTGTACTGCGTTGTTAGAGAAGCCGCACTGAGGCATCATCTTATTGCCCTTCATAAATAGCAAAACCTTGTTCTGCTCGACCAACTTTTTTATTCTAGATTGAACTTCTGTAGTCATAGTTTTCTTGGTAGTTACTTGTCTGGGTTCAGTTTTAAGTTTTGAGTTTTGAGTTTTAAATTAGGGATTTCCAAATAAATATTTCTCCCTCTCGGCACCGGGCTTTTCGCTGGTCGGGTCCTACGAATTGGGTAATTTATTTCTTGGCATTCCCTTAAAGAGTTTTAACTCAAAATTCAAAACTCGACATTCAAAATTATTTCTTAGAGGCCCATGCTTCGGGAGTATAGGTTTTCAGAGCCAGAGCATGGATGGCATTGCTAGCCATTGCCTCCTTGAGAGCGCCATAGACCATTTGGTGCTGTTGGACTAGGGATTTTCCTTCAAACTCGGGAGAAATCACGATCGCATCGTAGTGGTCGCCGCCGCCAGTCAAATCTACAATTTGCGCTTGGGCCTCAGGTATTGCTGCCTCGATTTTCTCCTTAACCCAATCTGGGTTAATCATTCCTGCTCCTATTTATTCTCGACGTTACCTTAGTATAGGGTCTGGGGTTTGGGGTGTGGGGTTGCTAGAAGTATAGGGTGTGGGGTGTGGGGTTTGGGGTGTGGGGTGTGGGGTTTGGGGTGTGGGGCCGCCATCGGTGTGGGGTGTGGGGTTTGGGGTTTGGGGTTTGGGGTTTGGGGTTTGGGGGCGCCATCGGTCTGGGGTTTGGGGTGTGGGGTTGTGGGCCGCCATCGGTCGGGTGTTGGGGGTGTGGGGCCGCCATGGGTGTGGGGTGTGGGGTTGGGGGCGGGCGTCGGTGGGGGGTGGG